>NZ_CACRYJ010000061.1 GCF_902703175.1 Occultella aeris
AATACCCCGCCACCCCCACCACCGCCGACGGCACTGACAGCACGGCCGCCACCGACGCCACCGTCGGGACTGACAACGGCGGCCCGGACGGCACGGACGTCACCGGGGACAGCGGCGACGCCGAGGGTGCTGACGCCGCCGGCGGGACGTCCGAGGCCGACGAGGCCAACGGCACCACCGACGGCTCCGCCGGCACCACCGCCGATGCCGCAGGCGGTACCGGCACTACTGGCACTGCTGGCACTGGCGTTGCTGGTCGGGTGCAGACGGTCGAGGAGTTCCTCCTGGACAACGCCGCCACACGCTCGCCCGAAGAGCTGCGCAGGCTGGTCGATCACTTCGTCGCGATCGCCGACCCCGACGCCACCGACAAGGCCCACCGGGCCGCGTCCGACCGCGAATACCTCAACCTCGACCGGACCACGGACGGCTACCACGTGGCCGGGTTCATCACCCTCGAACACGGCCAATACGTCCGAACCGCCCTCGAAGCGATCATGGGCAAACCCGCCGCCGACGAGACCCGCACCTCCTCCCAACGCCGCGCCCAAGCCCTCAGCGACCTCGCCCACACCGCCCTGGACCAGGGCAAGGTCGGCACCTCCGGATCCGTACGCCCCCACCTCGGCGTCCTGATCAGCTACCCCGAATTCCTCGACCTCATCAACACCACCCAAGCAGCGGCCGACCAGACCACCGACGGAGCCGGCGACAAAGCACCAGCAGCCGCACCGGGTGGCTCAGCCAGCGACCCAGCGCCGGTCGCGGCCCCGGAGCCGGTCACCGAGCCGCTACCCGGCCTGGACACCATCACCGGCCCCGCCGATGACCCTGCCGAGCGCGGCCCCCGCAGCAACAGCGCAACCGATCGGGAAGCCGCCCCGGCGAACGAGCCCCGCGCTTCCGCGCAAGCACCCACCCCGGCGAGCACGCTGACGGGAGCCGCCACCGACCCTGCCCAGCGCAACCCTCGCAGTGGCACGTCGACCACAGCGGACCAAGAAGCCGCCCCGGCGAACGAGCCCCGCGCTTCCACGCAAGCGCCCACCCCGGAGAGCACGTCCGCGGCCACAGGTCTGCCGGACTGCAAGTCGCAGGCCGTCGGACCACTGGGCCAACCCGCCACCGGCACCAACGGCACCGGCCTGCCCAGCAACGGCACCGGCACCGCCCTGCCCGGCACCGACAGCACAGCCCTGCCCGGCTCCGACGTGACGGCGCTGCCCGGCACCGACAGCACCGCCCTGCCCGGCTCCGACGGCACAGCCCTGCCCGGCACCGCCGTGACGGCGCTGCCCGGCACCGACAGCACCGCCCTGCCCGGCTCCGACGGCACCGCCCTGCCCGAAACTGCCGCGCCGAGTACCGGGCGGGACTGGGCCGCGCTACTCGCTGCCGGACCGGCGACGTTCATCGACAACACCGGGCCCGTGCCCCGGGACCTGCTCGACCGGATCATCGGCTGCGCCGGCGAGACCTACCGGATCATCTTCGGACCCGACAACGAGATCCTCAACCACGGCCGCGCCCACCGCCTGTTCACCGCCGCCCAACGCCGCGCCGTCATCGCCCGCGACCGCCACTGCGTCTACCACGACTGCACCGCCCCACCCGAACACTGCGAAACCCACCACGGCACCCGAGACTGGGCCGACGGCGGCAACACCGACCTCCACGACGCAGCCCTGGTCTGCCGCTACCACCACCACCTGATCCACACCCACAACATCACCATGATCCGACGCAACGGCACATGGCACTTCTACCGACCAGACGGCACCGAGATCCTCCCCACCCGAAACCCCTGGAACTGACTGCCTCGATGAATGCCTAGGTCTGACGCCAGGATCCAGGGCGACCACGGGCGAACGAAGGGCGCCGACGGCATGGCCAAACACTTGAGCCGCCGAGCCGGGCCCGGAAACACCCGTTCCAGCCGGTCACATCTGGCTCAGGACCGCCTGAGCCGAGGGCCTGAGCGGGAAGAGTAGGTCGGTCAATGCGTACCAACCCACCGAGGAGATCTCGACTGGCATCTGCATGTCGATCACACCGGTGGCCTCCTCGCAGCGAAACGCGTGCGCACGGTACCTGCTGTCGCTGCCGGGATAGCCGAGGTCGTGAGTGCTATGAGGAGCGACGTCGCTGGCACGCAGGTGAGATCGACGTCGCCTCGGGAACCCGTCCTCGACCGCAACGCTCGTGCTGCACCGGACGGGCGACGAGAGGAGGACCTGAACGAGGGCGCGGACTCGCACGTACGCCCGCCCGGCGGCTTCGATACACACGGCGAACCCTGGCAGCTACTCGACCGTCAGACCCGGCAGTGCCCAACGCCGTCGCGGCGAGTTCCCCCGCACACGATCGAGCGTGCGCTCCAGATCACCCGGGCCCAGCCGACGAGCGCGCTCCGCGCTGGTCGATCTGAACGACCTGGTCTGTCAGCACCGCTCCAAGTAGTAGATGTTCGAGCGGCGATCGCCGATGACACCGGAGGCAAAACCGAGGTAGAGCCGCGGCCGTCCTTGGCGGTACTCGATCGCGAGGCCTTCGGGCTCGCGGAAGTCCAACTCGGCCCCTGTGACGTTGTGAACCCGCTCCACCAGCTCTCCGGTGCGCCAGTCAATACGTCCCAAGTGGGTGTTCCCGGGCACAGGGTTGGTGTCGCTGTAGCTGTTCCCGTCGATTGTGTACATGGAGTCGCCGTCGAGCGCGTAGCCCTGGAAGGTGCCCAGGCCCGCTGGCCGGGCGAAGTCGGCGACCGGATCCGGCACCCGACCGCGCAGAACTTCGCGCAGCGGCAGGATCGCCACCCGCTTGTCGACCCCGCTCCAGTAGGAGACGGCCATCCGGCCCCAGCGGTGATCGATAGCACAGGTGTACTCCTGCGCGTCCGGCACCGGCTGGTGATCAGTCGTGCGTGGATCGTCCTGATCCATGGTTGCGCCGTGCTGCCAGGGCACCTGCTTGAGCACTGTGCCGTACCCGTTGTCGTTCACGCGGCCCTCGATCCACAGGTCGAGCCCACGGCGGCCGCGGTGCACCCCGAAGGAGACCGCATGCCCGTAGCCGAGCAGGGTCATCCAACCGCGGATCCGCCCGCGCCGATCCATCTCGGTGATCCGCAGGTCGCCGGCTTTACCCGGGGAGCCCGCAAGCAGTTGGGCGACGAAGAGCCCGCCGTGGTCGGGCTCGAAGGCGAACGACTGCTGGATGGTCTCTGAGGACAGGGAAGCGCCGGTATAGAGCGGCAATGCCTCGGCGCCGAGGTCGAAGTACGGCGATCGCGCCGACGCCGACCATGCGCCCGCGCCCAGAAGTCCCGTTGCTAGCCCGCTCGCTGCTCCGAGGAGAAGGACGCTCCGACGATCCCACTGTTTCGTGTCCACTGCTTCTCCCCATCGAGGCCGCCGGCCGGCGGCTGGCAGTCACCGAGGCTACCGATGGCCGGAGGCGCCTTCGGCGCGCGCTCCGATGAGCGGGTGCGACCGGCTCCGGATCGGTCGTGGTGTGACGCCTACTGGTAGCTCACGAAGTCCGGCATCGGCGTCACGGCGTACGTCTCGGCCGGGGTCAGCATCGGGAGATCCTCGTCGATGAAGTTCTTCCATCCCCAGTGAACCCCGGCCGGGGCGTTCACGTGGAGTGCCGTCCAGGTTCCGGCCTTCGCTGCTTGGGTGCCCTGTCCGTCGGCATGGATGAGTAGGGCCACCTCGGCGCGGGTCGTGTCGAGGTTCTCGCGGCCCTCGATCATCGAGAGGCTGAACTGGTGCAGCACGATCAGTTTCTGCGGCAGCCGATTCGTCTGGACGAAATCGGCGAGGTAGTTCACCACCGAGTTGACCTCGTCGATCCCGACGTGCCCGATCTGACGCAGGTGCACCTGATCCGGCTCGAGGCGCCACTCCGGGTCGAGCGCGATGCCCACGTTCGGGTACTGCAGCAGCGACTCGTACTGTTGCATCTGGTCGAGGAAGCTCGTCCGGCCGGGCTGGAAGTCCAGCACCACATACTGACCGGCGGCCTGGGCGGCCTCGATCAGCGGCACGAATCCCTCGGCGGCCCACTCGTTGGAGTAGTTCCCGTCATCCCCGGCGCTGCCGGACGCGACCGTCACGATGATCTCGAGCGCCGGCACCACGGTGTCCGTGGTGAGCGGCTGGTACGTGGCCGCGGTATCGGCGGCCCGCTGCACGGTAGCGGGCGTGTCCTGCTCGCCGAGCAGGCCGAGCGACGGGGTGTGCGGGCTTCCGTACAGGGCGACATACCGCTTGCCGGAGAACACGAGCTGCCCACCACCGGGCAGCTGCGTCCCGGTCGCCGCGGTCTCGCTCTGCCAGGTGAACTGGGCCAGGTCACCGTAGGTGGTTCCGATGCCGACCACAGATGTCGCCGTGGCGAGTGCGGCCATCGCCTCCGCCGAGGCACGCGGGTCGCCCGGGATGGCCAGCACGGTCCCGCCGGCTGCGCGCACGGTGCCCACGGCGGCCACCTGGACCGGGTCACCGTCCGCGAGCGCGACGACCCCCTCGAGCCGTTCCGTGGGTTCGAACTCAGGCATCTCACCGACCGCATCCGGCGCCTGATCCGGGTCGACGGCGTCGCTCGGGTCGGGCTCGGCGGGGTCGCCGGAGCCGGTCGGTTCCGCGGGGTCGGTCGAGTCGGCGTCGCCCGCGTCGGCCCCGTCGCCCGCGTCTGCCGCCGAGGTGGCGTCGGCCTCGCCCGTATCGGAGGCGCTGGGCTCCGCCGCACCGTCGGCCGGCTCCGTCGCGGCCGCGTCGGTGGCCGCCGGATCCGTGGCGGAGGACGTCTCGGTCGGGTCGGCCGGATCGTCCGCAGCGACCTCCGGCCACACCTGATCGGTCGCCAGCGCGGCAAGTGCGGCGACCTCGCCGCCCGCAGTCGGGAGCTCCGCCTCAGTGAGCTCGAGGCCGAGCAACTCCCCGAGGTCGCCCACGTCCCCGGGTGCCGGCTGGATGTTCAGCCCGGTGATGTCGATCGACTCGAGGACGACCCCGCCGACCGTGACCACGGTGCCGACCCCCAGGCGAATCCACTCCTGCTCCACGCCCAGGTCGTCCACTCCGGTCAGCAGCACGGGCGCGCCGAGCGCCGCCCCGATGGAGGCCGCACGGGCGCTGGCGTGCGCGTCGGCCGCGGGCGCGACCACGACGACCTGCGCGGACTCGAAGAACGTCTGGCTGGCCATCATGGCCAGCTCACTCGCGTCGCTGGACGCGAACAACGTCGTCGGTTCGGCCGGAGCCTGGGTGACGGCCGCCGGCCGTGGTCCCTCGGACGTCGTCGGATCCGACGGATCGGGATCGAGGTTCACGTTCCCGTCGCAGCCGGCCAGGACCAGGAGCGTAGCCGCCAGAACGGCGAACAACGCGCGCGAACGATGACGCAAGGGATCTCCCGCCCAGATCTCGACTCACTGACAACCCCGGTCGCCGGGGGCAGCACCACTGTACGCAATGGATCTGAGCATCCGGCGGGACCTCGTACCCGGCCACCCGCCGGATCGGGCCACCCGCCGGATCGGGCTACCTGCCGACCCGCCGGACCTGCCGGACCTGCCCGGCCCCCAGTCGTAGCCCTTCGTCGATCCGCTCGCCGCCGAGCACCAGGGCCGCCACGACGAGTTCCCCGCCCAGACAACGCAACTCGTAACCGCCGTCGTCCTCGCGCAGGTCGCCCCAGCCCTCGTCGGTCAGCACCGGCCAACTACCCCCGACCGGCGGCGCGTCCAGCGCGAGCGTGCCGGTGGTCGCGTCCCAGCGGTGCCCGGTGACGGCGTCCAGCACGCTCCACCCGGAGAGTGCGCGCACGTAATGGTCACCGCACTCCACCTGGTTGTACGGGTTCCGGCGGCGCCCGTCGTACCGGCCGTGCAGCCCACGCAGCACGGCGTCCGCCTCGGTGGTGAGGCCCTCCATGATCAGGTGCGCCGCCAGCTGCCCCTCGGAGCCGGTCCACACCTCGTCGCAGTAGCGGGTGGGCACCTCGGGCCGCCCCCCGCTGGGCCAGGTACACATCAGCAGCCCGGTCTCGTCACCGTCGGCGAACACGCGGTAGCCGTTGACGAAGTCGGTGAATCCGGTGCGCAGGTTGTGGCGCACCACCGACCGCAGCGCCGTGCGCACGTGCTCGGCCGGCAGGATGTGCCCGAGGCCGAGCAGGTGCGCCCACCACTGCCCGATCAGCTGGTCGCTCAGGCAGCCGGACTCCCACTGGAACACCCGCGGGTCGCCGTCCTCGAGTACCTGCACGTAGTACTCACCATTGAACAGCGCCGCGTCGTAGGCGACGCTGCCCTGCTCGAACCAGCCCCGCCACCGCCGCGCGACGTCGACCCGCCCCACGAGCACCGCGAGTTCCTCCCCGGCCCGCAGCGCCGCCAGCCACAGTGTCCCCATGAACGGGTTGAGCCCGGCGAGGTCGATGTCATGGGTGGACGGCTGGATCCCGTGCAGCATCCCGGTCCCGCCGGCGTCCCACTTCGCCGCCACGTACTCGACGAGGCGCTCCACGTTCGGCCAGTACCGGTCCAGCCACTCCTGCCCCGCGCCGCCGCGCACCTCCCGGTACGTCTTCAGCACGGTGCCGAGCATCCCGTCCAGGGCGGGTTCCTCCGGCCCTCCGATCATCCGGTCCCACAGCTGTGGCAGGTACGTCGGCGAGATCACCCGGTGCGGGACGAACCCCTCCGGCGCCTGCATCACGTCGAACTCGCACTCGCGCATGTCCCGCTCGATCTGCGGGAACAGCCGGGCGATCCCCTGGGCGTAGTTGTACACGTGGGTGCAGTTCAGCGGGCAGGATCCGCCGACCGACCCGCCCCACATCGTCGTCGAGGCGCCCTGCACCCCCTCGAACCCGAAGAAGTGCCCGTCCGCCGTCCGGAAGAACGTCGGGCTGCGCACGATCGCGGCCTGCGCCGCGAGATGCTCGACGGCGTCGCTCGCCAGTGCGGTCCCGCGCAGCATCGTGGTCCACGCCCGGGAGTCGGCCTCCAGCTCCGCCCAGTCGCTGCGGACCCGGGCGGCGACCGCCTCCGCGTCGGCGTACACGGTCGTGTAGTGGTTGCCGAGCCAGAACCGGGTCGGCCCCCACTCGGGCCGGATCCCGCCGAACTGGATGAAGTTCATGTACCGGTTCGGGAAGTGCCAGGTCAGCGCGAACCGCACGGTGACACTCTGGCCCGGCTCGACGGAGAACTGGGCGGCCAGACCACCGTTCCAGGTGCTGCCCACCGGGCTCGCCCCGGAGGCGGCCCAGGTCCCGCTCGGCTGCGGGTCCGCCACCGTCGGCGGCAGGTGCGCCCAGTCCTGCGCCCCGAACGGGTGCCGTGCGCGCAGGAAGTCCAGGAACTGGCGCGGGTGGGTCCATTGGGGCAGGGCCGAGGTGTACGGGGCGTCCGCGGTGAGCACCATCTGCCCGGCGCCGGGGTCCTCGGGAGCAAGCGTGTGGTTCTCCAGGATCAGGTCGGTCCACCCGTCCCGGCGCCGGATCCGGTTGGTGTTGCCGCCGTACCCGGGCGCCCGCACGCCGTCGGGCGCCAGCGTCCCATCCCCACCGACGGCGTTCTGCACCGCCCCGCCCAGCCACCCGTGCACCGGCGTGACGTCGGTGTTCGTGATCGTGAAGGTGAACATCGCCGTCGGCAGGCTGCTGCGCTCGATGTCCAGCGGCACCATCGGGGTGAACGCCTCGAGGCTGATCCGGACCGGCAGCTCCTCGTCGTGATAGTCGACCCGACCGAACGGGTAGGTGCCCGTGAAGGTCGTGCCCTGGACGCCGTCGGAATCGGCGAGCAGGTCCCGCTGCCACTGCGGCACCTCGTCGTCGCTGACCATCGGGGTCCGCGTGGCGGCCGGGTCCGCCGGGGGCGCCTGGAGCACGCGCACCGCGTCGAACGGCGGCTCCCACTGCGCGATCCGGACGGCGAAGAAGGAGTACGGCAGGTCGCCGCGGTGGTTGCCGATGTTGTGCAGCTGCCACTGCCGCAGGCCGCCGTCGGCGCCGATCGCGAGGTTCCCGGTGCCGATGCCGCCGAGCGGCATCGCCACGTGCCGGCCCTGCGCGTGGCCGATGGAGCGGGCGACGGCGGAGGTCGCCTCCGTGGTCGGGCGGGAGTCAGTCATCGGTGCCGTTCGTCGTGGTGTCACTTGATCCCGGAGATCCGGATGCCGCTGATGATGTACCGCTGGAAGATCAGGAACAGCACGATCACCGGCGTCGCGGCCAGGGTGGACCCGGCGAGCAGCAGCCCGTACTCGACGCGCCGCTCGGACCGGAACGTGGCCAGGTACTGCTGGATCTGGGTCAGCGCGGAGTCCGGTTCGGTGATCGTCATGATCGGCCACACGTACGCGTTCCAGAATGCCAGGAACGAGGTGATCCCGACCACCACGAACACCGGCTTGGACATCGGCAGGAAGATCGCCGTGAAGATCCGCCAGCGGTCCGCGCCGTCGATGAGGGCCGCCTCCTCGATCGACGTCGGGATGCCCAGGTAGAACTGCCGGATGAAGAAGATGTGCACCGCCGCGGCGGCCCCCGGGACCACCAGGACCGCGAGCGTGTTCAGCATCCCCATCCGGGTCACCACGATGTAGGAGGTGAGCAGGATCGCCATGCCCGGGATGAACATGGTCATCAGCACGACCACCCAGATGGTGCGTTTGAAGGCGAACTCCAGCCGCGCGAAGACGTACGCCGCCATCGAGTTCACGGCGAGGCTCAGCGCCGCGAACAGCAGCGCCCCACCGAAGGACACCCCGACCGCCCGCAGGAACTGCGGGTCGGAGGCGATGTCGACGTAGTTCTGCGGTTGCCAGACGTCCGGGAAGAACTGGAACGGTGAGCTGACCACCTCGTTGCGGGCCTTGAACCCGGAGATCGCCATCCACGCCAGTGGGAACAGCGCGGCGAGGAAGATGAGCGCCGAGTACACGTACCGCAGCACGGACCAGCCCGGGCCGCCGGCGCGAGCCGACCGCCGGTGCCGGCGCACGGCGTCGCGCGCCCCCGCCGACAGGGCGGGGTCGGCTTCTGTGACGATGATCGGTGCGGACGCAGCCATCAGGCATCCACCGCCTTCTCGGAGTTGATCACCCTGAAGATCACCGCGGACAGCCCGCCCAGCACCACGAACAGCAGCAGTGCCGCGGCGATCGAGTAGCCGACGGTGTCGTCGTTGGTGAAGCGTAGGAAGATGTGCAGGTTCGGCAGCAGGGTGGACTGCACCGGGCCGCCGGAGGTCATGATCAGCGGCAGCTCGTACTGCTGGATCGTGGCCACGAAGCAGGTGACGAGCAGGTACAGGCCGATGTTGCGCATCAGCGGGATCGTGATGAACACGGTCCGCTGCCACCAGTTCGCCCCGTCCAGCTCGGCCGACTCGTAGTAGCTCTCCGGGATGTCCAGGAGTCCGGCGAGCATGATCAGTGACGCGAGCCCCAGGCCGAGCCAGATCGCCGGCGCGGTCAGCGCGAGCAGGGCGGTGCTGGCACTGCCCAGCCACGGCTGGTTCTCGAACCCGACCAGACCGATGAGCCAGTTGAGCAGCCCCTGCCGGTACTCGTAGATGAGCACGAACACGATCGAGGCGATCACCCCCGAGATCACCGTCGGGATGTAGATGCTCACCTTGAGCAGGGTTCCCATCCTCTGCCCCATCGCCTTGACCAGGTTCGCGAACACGAACGCGAGGATCAGGATCGCCGGGACCACGATCACCGAGAACCGCAGGCCCCGGCCGATCGAGGCCCAGAACACCGGGTCGGCGAGCACCTGGCGGAAGTTGCGGAGCCCCACGAACACCGACTCCGTGTAGAAGCTCCAGTTGAAGAAGCTCACGTACCACGCGTAGACGAGCGGCCACAGCACGAAGATCCCGAGCAGGACCAGCGCCGGGGCCAGCATCAGGAACGCGATCCGGTTGTCACGGTGGGCCGGCTTGGGGCGGCGGCGCGCCCGGGCCTGTGCCGGTGGCGCCTGCGCCTGGATTGTCGTCATCTCATCACCTTCGAAGAGTTCCCCGGTCGGAAGAGGCCAAGGCCGGGCGGGTGGGCCCGACGGGCCGCACCCACCCGTCCCGCGTCAGCTCCCCGTACCGGCCAGTTCGGAGTTCGCGATCTCGGTGTTGATCTTGTCGTTCGCCGCGGCAAGGGCCTCGGACACCGGGGTGCCCTGCATGGCGGCCTCGATGGCCTCCCCCATCGCCAGGCTGACGTTCCACGGGTAGCCCGGCTCCGGCTGCGCGAACGGCACGATCTCCTCCTGGATGACGGCGTTCCACGGGTTCACGGTGTCCACGTCCGGTAGGGCGCTGATCGCCTCGGCCACGGACACCCGCGGCGAGACCTTGGAGAACTGGGTGGCCTCGAAGAACGGGACCACGTTCTCGGTGTCGCCGCCGAGCGCCCACTCGATGAAGCCGGCGGCCTCCTCGGCCACCTCGGTGTTGCCGTCGACGGCCCAGGTCCAGCCGCCGAGGGTCGCGGTGGTCTGGCCGCTCTGCCCGTCGAAGGAAGGCATCGGGGCCACCGCCACGTTCGGGACCAGGTCCGGGTAGTCGTTGAGCAGCTGGCTGGCCGCCCAGGAGCCGTTCGCCATCATGGCGTACTGCCCGTCACCGAACGTGGACGCGTCCGGGTAGCCCACGCCGTCCGCGGGCGGCAGCGCCCCGCTGGCGAACAGGTCCTGGAACGCCTGCAGCAGCGGTGCGTAGTCCTCGGTCGCCATGCCCTCGGACCAGTCGTCACTGATCGGCAGGTGCCCGGCCACGTTCCACTGGTAGCCCCACGTGGACCAGGACAGGTCCGGCGCGTTCTGGGCCAGCCGCATCCCGAACACCTCGTCGTTCGTGAGCAGTTCCGCGTCGGCGACCAGTTCGTCCCAGGTGGTCGGTGGCCCGTCGATCCCGGCCGCCTCGAACAGGTCGGTGCGGTACCAGAGGATCGCGGACGGCTCCACGAGCATCGGGTACGCGTACTCCTCGCCGTCGACCGTGACCGAGCCACGCACGTTCTCCTGCAGGTCGTCCCAGGCCTCGGCGCTGATCAGGTCCGAGAGCGGGGTGATCTGGCTGGTGAGCGCGGCGTTGCGGACCCCGCCGTAGTTCATGGTGCGGATGTCCGGGGCGTTCCCGGCGGCCTGCGCGGCCGTCATCCGCTGTTCCCAGGCATCGCCGGGCACCGCGGTGAGGGTGATGTGCACCTCGTCCTGGGACTCGTTGTAGGCGTCCACGACGCCCTCGTACCACTCGTTCTCCTCGTCGGTGAACGACTGTTGCCAGAACGTCACCTCGGTGACCCCCTCGGGAACCTCCTCGCCACCCGCGGAACCTTCAGGGCCGCCGTCGGGCGTTCCGCTGCAGGCCGCAAGCACCAGAGCGGTGGCGGCCACGACACCGAGGCCGCCGGTCAATCTGCGTGTCGAACGCATCTCATCCTCCTTGATGATCGGCTCCGGGGGAGCCTCGGTTGGTTTCACGCGGGCGCCGGCACGAGGTCGGCGCTGTACCAGAACACGTTGTAGGGACCCCAGATCGAGAGCGTGAAGTAGATCGTGAGGCCGTCATCGCTGACGTAGCGGGAATTCAGGTACGGGCTGTACAGCCCGGGCGTCTCCGCCTGGGTGGTCAGCACGTGCGGTTCGCTCCACGGACCCCAGGGGGTGATGCCCTCGGCGAGCACCGCGTCCCCGTCCGTGGAGTAGGTCATCAGCCACCGTTCCAGCGTGGGGCTGTAGACGACGGAGAGTTCGCCGATGGTGCCTTCGAGGACGGTCTGCGCGTCCGCCATCGCCTCCGACCAGATCGGTTCCCCGTCGTCCTCGGTACCGGCGAAGTACCGATACGCGGCCAGGTCCTCGACGGCCTCGGTGCTGGCCGGGACCTTCATCAGCTGCACCCCGCCGAACCGGCCGGACGGGATGGACCAGAAGTACAGGAAGTCCTCCCCGTCCTCGATCACCTCGGCCACGGAGACCTGGACGAAGTTCGAGTCGCCGGGCCACTGCGGGGCGGGCAGGGTCTCCCAGCTGGCGCCGCCGTCGGTGCTGCGGGCCAGGCCCGCGTGGTTGGCATCCCACTGGCCCGGGTCGCCCCAGTGCCGCACCGACATGTACTGCAGGTAGAGCGTCTCCCCGACGGCGAAGCCGTAGGTGGGGATCTTCGTCACCTCTCCCCCGGCGTCGTTGCCGTCGTGCTCGCCGGGAACCACCTCGAGGGCGAGCCCGATGTCGTCGAGCAGCCAGCCGTCGAACTCCAGGCCGTCGGTCGGGTCGTCGTCTGTGGTGTAGGCCACCGCGTTCGAGCGCCAGTTGCCGCCCTGACCGCCGACGGCGTCGGGATCGCGGGTGCCGAACGTGTCCCCGAACACGAGGTAGGTCGTGTCGCCGACGTTGAACATCGAGCCGAGGTCGGTGCCGGCCACCGCCACCGCCGCGGTGTCGTTGAGGGTGCTGTCCGGGCCGGTGAGCTGGGCGATCCGGGTGACGTCCGTGACGCCGTCGAGCACGAACGGGCGGTCGGGATCGGTGTTCACGTCGGGTCCTCCTCCGGTCGAGCCGCACGCGACCAGTGCCGCCGCGGCGGCCGTCGCCGAGATCGTCGCCATCCTCGCCCGCCTCATCCCAGCCTCGGCAGCCGCTGGCCCACCGGCGCCAGCGTGAGGTGTTCGGCGGGGAACTCCTGGTACCAGTAAGCGGTGGAGGAGAGGTCGTCGCTGCGGCGGTTCGCGTGCCCGTGCTCGATGGTGACCCGGATCGACGTGGTGAACGGCACCGGGTCCTCGATGTGGAACCGGTACGTCGAGACCTGCCCGGACCAGTTCTCACCGCCGGGCAACGTGATGCCGTGGTACGGCGCGCTGTAGCTCTCCGACGGGCACCAGGCCGTGTTGAAGTAGTCCTCGGTGCCGGTGCCGTGCAGGCTCGGTGGCCACGCCTCGCCGTCGACGAAGATCATGTCGTCGCCCTCGCCGTACCAGTTCCACTCGGCGGTGTGGCGCAGGTTCGTCACGTTCAGGACGCAGCCGACGTAGTGCCCGCGGCCGGTGGTCTCCAGGATCGTGTAGTTGCCGTCCCCGGTCAGGTTCGGCCCCTCGAAGAGCAACTGGGAGTTCGTCAGGCCCGCCGCCGTTGTCTCGTCGAGGCCGGCCGTCGGGTTCTCCCGGTTCCAGGACGCGTGGAACCGTCCGAGGCCGTCCTCGAGGAGGTCGAAGGCGTCGTAGTCGATGTAGTAGTAGAACCAGAGCACCTCGTCCGCGCACTCGCTGATGATCTCGAACCGGGCCCGGGTCGCGAAGGGCATGTGGAAGAACGAGTTCAGCGCCTTGCCGTCCTGCGGGCTCATCTGCAGCGGCGCCGACGCGTAGTTCACGGTGCGCCCGTGCCCCACCCCGAAGAAGTCCCCGAGCGGCACGAGCACCGACGGGTGCGGCGAGTCGTCCCAGTAGACGGCAAGCACCAGCTTGCGCAGGAAGTCCCGGTCGGCGCTGTCCGGGCTCGGCGCATCCCGAGGGGCCACGGTCATCCAGATGTGGTTGATCGAACCGGCGCCGCGCAGGTCGGCGAGCTCGACGGTCTCGCCGGGGTGCAGCGTGAGCCGGTCCTCGTTGCCCCCGGACCGGTCCCAGCTGGACGCGCGCAGGCGCCGGTGCGTGCGCAGCCGCGGCAGGTCGCGCAGGCTGCTGCCGTACGGGCCGTAGCCCCCCAGGGCGGTTACCATCTCGGTCCTCTCCATCTCCTCCGCGGTCATGTCTGCCTCGCTCAGGTCCCCGCCGGCGCGCCGGCGAGTTCGAGCACCTCGGCCCGGGTCGGCGCGGACGGCGCGCCGCCACGCCGGGTGACGGCGACGGCGGCCGCGGCGTTCGCGAACGCCACCGCCTCGGTGAGGACGTCGCCGGCGGCCAGGCGGGCGCCGAGGCTGCCGCAGAAGGCGTCCCCGGCACCGATGGTGTCCACCACGTCCACCCGGTGCCCGGGCACGTGCACCTCCGGGCGGCCCGGCTCGAGCACCAGGGCGCCGTCCGGTCCGAGGGTGACGATCAGGGCGTGGGTCCGGCCCGTCAGGGCCCGGCGGGCCACGTCGAGGACCGGTTGGCCGGCGTCGGCGCCGGTGAGCTGGCGCAGTTCGCCCTCGTTGGGGATGAGCACGTCGACGGCGTCCGCGAGCTCCGTGGGGACCGTCGCCGCGGGCGCGGGGTTGAGCAGGACGCGCACGCCGGCGGCCCGGGCGATCCGGGCCGCGTGCACGGTCGCGTCCATGGGCAGCTCGAGCTGGAGGAGCAGCACGGCCGCGGACTCGATCCGCTCGCGCGCCGCCTCGACGTCGGCCACCGTGACCGCGAGGTTCGCCCGTGGGATCACGATGATCGAGTTCTGGCCGGCCGGGTCCAGCACCGGCAGGCCCACCCCGGTGCCGTGCTCGGGATCGGTACGCACGTCCGCGGCAGCGATCCCCTCGCCGGCCAGGAACTCCCGGAACTCCGCTGCGAAGGGGTCGTCGCCCACGCGGCCGATCACGGTGGTGGCGGCCCCGGCCCGGGCCGCGGCGACGGCCTGGTTGAAGCCCTTGCCGCCCACGAAGGTGGCGAAGTGCGATCCGATCAGGGTCTCGCCCGGGCCGGGCCGTCGGGGGGCGGTGGCGACCAGGTCGTACATGAAGGAGGCCAGCACGCAGACGCCGCCGCGGCCCGTGCGCGGGGCGGCGTTCATGGGGTGACCTGCCGCGGCGTCGCGGACACCTGCCGTGGCGCGGTCCCGAGCAGCTGGTCGCCGAG
Source organism: Occultella aeris (assembly GCF_902703175.1). Lineage (GTDB taxonomy): Bacteria > Actinomycetota > Actinomycetes > Actinomycetales > Beutenbergiaceae > Occultella > Occultella aeris. Next base: position 14,796 of record NZ_CACRYJ010000061.1, read on the forward strand.
GGACCCACCCGGGTGCCGTTCGGCGAACTGCTCCGGGGTGAAGCCGGAGAGTGTCATCAGTGCGATCGCGAGCGCGTCCCCCACCGCGAGGGTCGCCGCCGTCGACGCCGTCGGGGCGAGCCCGAGGGGATCGGCCTCGCCGTCCACGGAGATGTCCAGCACGACGCGGGCGAAGAAGGCCAGCGGCGAGTCCGGGTTGCGGGTCATCGCGACGATCGGCACACCCCACCCGGTGAGCATGTGCGCGAACTGGCACACCTCCGCGGTCTCGCCGGAGTTCGAGATCAGGATCGCGACGTCCGCCGGCGTGGCCGCGCCGGAGTCGCCGTGCAGGGCCTCACCGGCGTGCACGAACTGGGCCGGCGTGCCGGTACTGGTGAGGGTGGCCGCGATCTTGTGCGCGATGTGGCCGGACTTGCCGAGCCCGGAAACCAGGACCCGGCCGCTGGAGCCGCGGATCAGCGTGATCGCCTCCGCCAGCGCGGGCTGGACCCGGTCCGCCGTGCGGGCGATCGAGCGGGACTCGACGAGCATGGCGGCATGGGCGGCGGAGATCGCGTCCGCAAGGGTGGCCACGGTGCCCCTCTCAGTGCGTCGGTGCATGAGTGTTGCGTGCTGGTAATCGATTACTGGAAATCGATTACTTGAGAGTAGGTGGGGCAGGCACGGATGTCAACGGACTAGGGCCAACGGGTTGCGACGAAGCGCCCGACCAGGCACCTCCGCGCCACCGTCACGCGCTGCCCGTCCCCCGCCACGACCTCGGCCTGCCCGGGCCCGTCCCGCCACGGCCGCTCACCCCCACGAACGCGAAGTTGTTGGCTTCCGCGGGCGATCAGGCGCCAACAGTCCCGCGTTCGACGGGCCGAGCCGTGTCTTGCCGTGTCCGGGCCGGTCAGAGGATCTCGAGCCGATCCAGATCCGGGGCCGGTGGTCGGGTGGTGTTCGGCGCGTCCAGGTAGAAGAACGCGGTCGAGGCGATGTCGTCGTGCAACGGGAGGTAGCGGCCGCCGCTGCGCCAACCGAGGGCCTGGATGTCCACGATGAGGTCGGTCTCGAAGTGGATCGGGTCCGGCACGTGCCAGCGGTACATGCCGAAGCGCTGCTGGGAGGCGTACAGCCCGTCCGGGCGCAGCACCTGGTGCAGGCCGAGGTACGGCGTCGTGAACTCCGTGTAGCCCTGGCCGGGCACGTCGAAGTTCCACGCCCCTCCGAAGTAGTCCTCGGTGCCGGTGCCGCAGATGGTCGGGTACCGCTCGGCGGCCGAGTCGTCCCCGTCCAGGTAGAACTTGATCTCACCCTCACCCCACCAGCCGGTGGAGTTCACGCCCCAGGCGAGATAGGTGCCGACGTACTGGCCGCGGCCACGGACGCCGTCGAGCAGCACGTGCGTGGTCGCGTCCGGCAGCGGGTTGCTCCGCCGCCACTGCGCGTGCAGCCGGCCGGTGCCGGCCACGTCCCCGCCCTCCTCATAGGTGACCTGGAAGTACACGACCACGGGCTCGGCACCGAGATTGGAGATGGTCAGGTGGGCGCCGTCGGAGAACGGCATCGGCCAGTAGGAGTTGAAGCCGCCATGGGGGTTCACGGCGACCATCGCCGAGCTGAGCTGCGCGAAGGCGCCCCAGCCCTGACCGAAGAAGTCCCCGACCGGCACCTCGATCGCGGGCTCGGTCGAGGAGTCCCAGTACGCCCGCAGCAACAACCGGCGCCAGTTGTCGGTGTGCGTGGTCAGCCAGATGTGGGTGATCCGTCCGGCACCGGCGATCCGGGCCAGGTCGTACGTCTGCCCGGGTTCGATGCGAACGCTCGGGGAGACCTTCCAGCCGACGCCCAGGTCCCGAGCTGCCTCGGCGCCGGTGCCCGTTGTGGCCCGCCCTCCCCCGCCCTTGGTGCCGTCGGGGTTCTCCGGACTGATCGAGCGGGTCCGTACGTCTCGGAGCGCGGCGAGGTCGTTGTTGAACATGAGGTCTCACATCTGTGTCGGAAGCGGTCGGTGGCGGTCGGGCGAGTCAGGCGGTGGTTCCACGGATCAGCAGGCGCGGCGGCAGGAGCAGATGGATCGGTTCGATCTCCGGGTCCTCGGCCCGTGCCACGAGGCGCTCGGCGGCCCGGGTGCCCATCTCGTCGACGGGCTGGGCCACGAGCGTCACGGCCGGGCTGACCATCTGGGTCCACCGGTCGTCGTCGACGCCCACGAGGGATATCTCGTCCGGCATCCGCAGCCCGCTGGCCTGCACGCCGCGGTAGGCGCCGGTGGTCAGCGGACCGTTCATCGCGAAGATCGCGTCCGGGTGGTTCCGCCGGCCCGCGAGCGCTGCCCGCACGGCCGTCTCGGCGTCGTCGATCTTGAGGTCGGTCCGCACCATCCGGGCCGGGTCGAGGCTCAGTCCGGCGTCGGTGAGCGCCATCCGAACCCCCTGGAGCCGGTCCTCGGTGGTGCTCACCCCGGACGGCCCGGCGAGGCACATGATGTCGCGGTGGCCGAGCGCGAGGAGGTGCTCGGTGGCGAGCCGGCCGGCCTCTACGTTGTCCAGCAGGATCGTGTCCCCGGTGAAGTCGTGGACCCGCCGGTCAACGACCACGGTGGGCACCTGCGCGGTCAGCAGCGCGCTCAGGTCGGACTCGGCCTCCGAGGTCACCGAGACCACCACGCCCGCCATCCGCTGGGCCACGGCCGTGGACAGGTAGGAGCGTTCACGGTCGAGGTGCTCGTCGGTGTTGCAGAGCATCACGGAGATGCCGGAGCGGACCGCGACGTGCTCGACTGCCGTCACCAGGGACGTGAAGAACGGGTTCTGCACGTCGGACACGATCGCGGCCCAGACGTCCGCGCGCTGGCGCCGGAGCGCCCGGCCGTTCGGGTTCGGCACGTACCGGGTGACCTCGGCGGCCCGGCGGACCCGGACGGCGAGCTCCGGGTCGACGGTGCCGAGCCCGTTCAGCACTCGGGACACGGTCGCCGTCGAGACCCCGGCCTCCCGGGCGACGTCCGTGATCCGTGCCGCTCGCTGCTGCCCAGTCACGGTGCCATCCTCCCGCCGTCACCGGTTCCAGGCCGTGCGCCGAACACCGCGAGTTCGGACACCGACGTGTACCCGGCCCAGCCTCCGGCGCGGCCGACCAGCCGGACCCCGGTGCCGATCTGTGGCGCGACCGTGAACGTGTAGGTCCGGGTGCCCGTGGCGGTCCAGTCCGCGGGGTAGGGCGGGTCCACGGTGGCCGGCACGGCGGTCCAGTCCGCTCCGCGGCGGACCTGCACCTGCGGTGGCCCGTCGAACCATCCGGACCCGTAGTCGTGCGGACCGGAGGTGAACTCCAGTCGTTCGAGGCGGACCGGACCGGGCCAGGTGTAGCCCCAGTACTCGGTGTCCTTGACCAGCCCGTTCCAGGAGTCCTCGGCCCGGTCGGTACGGCCGTCGTTGAGGACCTCGATACGCCCGCTCCGGCACGCGGTGGCGATCGCCCGGGTCCCGGGCGCGGTGGCCAGGTTGCCGTCGGCGGGCTCCGCGAGGTGTGCCGGTCCAGCGGTGCCCGGCGCAGGCATCGGGTCCAGGCGCAGCGGCCGCAACGAGAAGTGGTAGCTCGAGCCGCCGTAGGTCGAGGCACCCACGAACCAGTTGGACTGGACCCACGCGTCCCGGCCGTCCGCGCTCAGGAACTTGCTCGGGATGGTCGTGGCGTAGCCGCCGTGCCGGGGTTCGGCGGAGCGAGGGCCGGACCACGGGAACGGGCCGAAGTCGTGGCTCAGGAACGGCCGCCACGGCCCCCACGGCGCCGGTGCCTCGTAGAACTCGAACGTGTACTCGGTCCAGGACGTGTACAGATACCGGGCCAGTCCCGGGTTGTAGACGATCCCTCCCTGCGCGAGCACGGACCCGGGTACGGGCGGCGGCGCCATCGGGACCGGCGCCGCGGTGCCGACCCGACGGGTGTCGGTGAGGACGGCCACGCGATCGGCGAGACGAGGAGACCAGGAGGGGACGCCGTCGGGCGCGAGACCGCTGAAGAACTCCCAGCTGGCGCGGTCCATGACCGAGGCCGCCGGCACCCGGGCCAGGTACAGGTCCTGCGGGTCCGGTACGACGCCCGAGTACGAGGTGCGCCAGTTGTGGTCGAGGCCGTACGCGTAGACGTAGCCGGCCGGGTCCGCGTCGCCCGGGGCGACGGCGCCGCGCAGCACGGCGGCGCCGGTGTTGCTCTGCCCGAAGTCGAGGAACATCACCGTGGTGAACTCGTCGGTGAACATGGCGCGCTCGGGGGCGGTCCAGGTGCGACCGTAGTCGCGGGAGCGGACGATGCCGGCTGCGGGCGCCGCGTTGAACGTGTCCGGCGAGGCGCCGCAGCGCAGGTCCTGCACGGCCAGGTACAGCTCGTCGCGCCCGTCACCGTCGCCATCGACGGCCACCATTCCGGTCGGCTTGCTGTTGAACCGGGCCGGGTCGGTCCAGACCGGCGCGACGTCCCGTCCGGACGCCAGCCGCTGCCCGGTCAGGCCGGTGGCCGGGTCGCCGTCGATGCGGTTGACGACGATGTCCGACCATGGCCCGTCGGAGAATCCCAGGCCGTCACCGCACGCGGCGTACAGGCCGCCGTCGTCGGCCCACGCGCTCGGCCAGAGGTCTCCGTCGCTGGGCGAGGAGACGGTGGCCGCGTAGGACACCGCGGCGACCGCGAAGAAGTCCGACGGCGGGGGTTGGGTGCCGGGGGGTTCGGCGCCGCCGCGGGTGGTTGCGTGGGCGTCGTTCGCTGTGCGGGCGGTTCCGGGCGCGGCGGTGCGCGGGGCCACCCCGGGTATGCCGGTGAACTCCTCAGAGCGAGTCACGCCGCCTCCAGTGCCGGTAATCGATTACGCGTAATCTACCCACACCTGGCAACCCTGGGCTCACCCGCCGCCTACTGCGCGGGTCCGAGCACGCCGTCGGCGAGGACCAGGCCGCGGTCGACGAACGTCGCCGTGACGGCGTGCGCCACCCTGGCGGGGTCGGAGATCCCGGTCTCGGCGGCCACCGACGAGGTCACCGCAGGGTCGACATCCTGGCCGAGGGCGGCCGCGCACGCGGCCGTGACCTCGGCGAGCGGCGCGGTGTCGCCGACCTGGATCACCGAGCTGACCTGCCAGGCACTGCGGGAGACCCGCTGCGCGGTGCCGCTGAGCTTGACGGCGCCGCGGGCGTTCACGCTGAACTCACCCGGACAGTACTCGGCGGGCACCGGTCCCACCCGGGCGTCGATGCCGAGCCCGGCGAACACCGCGACCAGCGCGTCGGCGTGGGCGGCGAAGCGGTCCCGGGTCTCGATCCGGGCCTGCGCGTCGGCGCCGTACTGCTCCACCACGAGACTGCCCGGGTGCAGCGGCGCGAAGGCCCCGCCGACCGGCCGCAGGACGGGCCGGAAACCCGCGGCGCGGGCGATCTCGACGGCGGCCGGGTACCCGGGATGGAGCGCGTCGCGTCGGCTGAACGCGATCATCCGGCCGAGGCTGCGCAGGTGCAGCAGCCGCACCGGCCCGTTCGCCTCGTGCAGGAGGTGCAGGAAGCCGGGCACGTGCGCGAACGGGTCGTCGGAGTCGACGGTCCCGGCGAGTTCCTCGCGCCAGCGCGGCAGGGGCGCGTCGGCCCACTCCCCCGGCGGCGCGCCAGGCGGCGTCACCGCGGCGGTTCGGTGCCCGACCCGGCCGGACCGGACCCGGTGTCGGTCGCCCCACCGGAGCCGCCGGCCGTCCCGCCCTCGCGAGGAGTGTCAGACTCGAGCCCGTCGAGCTCGTCGAGCGACACCGGCCACTCGAGGGAACGAGCCCGGGAGGCGCTGCTCGGGGTGTCCCGCGTACCCGCCGGGTCCGCACCCGCCGGGTCCGCGGGCGGCGCGGATCCGGCCGAGCCGTCATCGAGGGACGGCGAGGTGGTGGCATCGAGCCGGCCCGCGGTCCCGGCGCCGAGCGTGCCCGCTCCGGCCGCGTCCCGTTCGGCCTCCGCGTCAGCTCCCGGCTTCTGGTTCCGGGAACCCTTCTGCGTCCGTCCTGCCCGCTCGTCCGCCGCGGCGTCCTCGCCCGGCACCGTCTTCGAGATCTCCCCGGAGGCGACCTTGCCGCGCAGTTCCTCGAGCTCGCGCTTGCGGCGCCGTGAGCTCCAGACCAGGTACCAGATCGCCACCGCGAGCAGCACGGCGACGATCACGCCGATCAGACTCGCCAACCGGAACGACGGCGCGTGGATGAGCAGGTGGTTGCGGGCCACCTCGGTGCTCTCCAGCCCACCGACGGCCACCGCGAGGGTGAGCACGTTCGGCGCCAGGAGCAGGACCGCGATCCCACCGATGATCAGCCGGGTCCGGACCGTGTACCTGGCCCGGATCGCCCACACGCCGAGCGCGATCGGGATGGCCGTGAACACGAACCCGACGAGCAGGCCGACCAGGATCCCGGCACTGCTCACGCCGTCGACCTGGTCACCGATGAGCCGCGCCCACCAACCCGGCAGCACCGCGCTGCCGATCAGGTACAGCACCACCAGCACGGCCACGGCCGCCAGCACGATGGTCGGCCACCGCAACCACGCGGGCAGGGCGGCCTTCGTTCCGATCGTGACGTCGCGTCCGGGCTTGGCAGCCCGTCCCGCGTCCCCACCCTCGTGCTCAGGTGGGTTCGCGTCCCGGGCTGTTCGTGGGCTCATGCGGCCATCTTGTCAGGCCCGGCCGGCGCCGCATCCGCGGCACTCCGGGCTGAGACCTCAGACCAGCGAGTCCTCCCACGCGTGGTGCAGCGCCGCGAACCGGCCGTCCCCGGCGATCAGCTCCTCCGGGGTGCCGTCCTCGACGACGCGGCCCTGGCTCATCACGAGCACCCGGTCGGCGATCGCGACCGTGGACAGCCGGTGCGCGATGATCAGCGCGGTCCGGTCGGCGAGCAGCGTCTGCAGGCCGCGCTGGACCAGCCGCTCCCCGGGGATGTCCAGGGAGCTGGTCGCCTCGTCGAGGATGAGCACGGCCGGATCGGCCAGGAACGCCCGGGCGAACGAGATCAGCTGCCGCTGGCCGGCGGAGACCCGGCCACCACGCTTGTTCACGTCCGTGTCGTAGCCGTCCGGCAGCGCCAGGATGAACTCGTGCGCCCCGACCGCGCGGGCGGCGGCCTCCACCTCCTCATCGGAGGCCTCCGGCTTGGCCAGGGCGATGTTGTCACGCACCGTCCCGGAGAACAGGTAGGCCTCCTGCGTGACCATCACGATGGCGCGACGCAGGTCCTTCGAGGAGAGCTCCCGCAGGTCGACGCCGTCGAGGGTCAGCGAGCCACCGGTCACGTCGTAGAACCTGGCCACGAGCTTGGCCACGGTCGACTTGCCGGCACCCGTCTGCCCGACGAGTGCGATGGTCTGACCGGCCGGGATGTCCAGGTCCAGGTCCGGCAGCACCACCTTGCCGGCGCCGTAGCCGAAGGTCACGTCCGTGAACTTCAGGGCGCCCTTGGCGTGCGGCAGCGGCACGGGCTCGGCGGCCTGACGGACCGTCGGGACCTCCTCGAGCAGCCCGGAGATCTTCTCGAGCGCCGCCGACGCGGACTGGAACGAGTTGTAGAACATCGCCATCTGCTGGACCGGCTGGAAGAACCGCTTCGTGTACAACAGCGTCGCGATGAGCACACCCACCTCGAGTGAACCGTCGAGCACCCGGAACCCGCCGAACGCCAGCGCCACGGCCACCGTGACGTTCCCGGTGAGCTGCAGCGCCGGGTCGTAGATGCCGTTCAGGCCCATGGTCCGGGCGGTGTTGGCGCGGTAGTCCTCGGTGAGGTCGCCGTAACGCTGGTTGTTGGCGTCCTCACGGCGGAACGCCTGCACCGCTCGGATCCCCGTCATGTTCTCGACGAAGTTCACGATCAGCCGCGCGGAGGCCACCCGGGAGATCCGGTAGAGCACCTGGGAGCGCTTCTGGAACCACCGGGTGATCAGCCACACCGGGACCGCCGCGACGAGGAGCACGAGGCCGGCCTGGACGTCCAGCAGGAACAGCGAGACGGCGGTGAACACCATGTACAGGAAGCCGGACGCCAGCGACGTCACTCCCGAGTCGAGGAGCTCGCGCAGCGCCTCCAGGTCCGAGGTCTGCCGCGAGATGATCCGGCCCGAGGTGTAGGACTCGTGGAACTCCAGGCTGAGTCGCTGCGTCTGCCCGAACACCCGCTGGCGCAGGTCCAGCAGCACGGTCTGACTGACCCGCGCGGCGAGTCGGATGAACGCGGCCGTGGTGGCGCCGGCCACGATCGCGGCGAGCACGTACCCGCCGCTGATCCAGATGGCCGGACCCCAGTTGCCGGCTTGCGCCTGCGGCAGCGCGGTGTCGACCGCGAGCGCGATCAGCGCCGGCCCGGCCACCCGGGTGGCCTGCGCGATCACCACGAGGATCACCGTGACGATGAAGACGCCCCGCAGCGGAGCGAGCGTCGACCCGAGCAACCGCAGCGACCGCCGTCGGACGATCTTGCTGTGCTCGCGGTCGAGCACACTGTTCTCCTCGTCCGCCACCCCGATGGGCACGGACGTGGGCGCCGTGGTTCCCCTCATGAGCGCACCTTCCCCACGAGCTCGCTCTCCTCTTCCTCGATCAGGCTCGAGATCACGAACCGGTAGTGGTCATGGCTGACGAGCAGTTCGGAGTGGGTGCCCACCCCGGTCACCCGGCCGTCCTGCAGCACGGCGACCCGGTCGGCGAGCGCAACCGTCGAGGGACGGTGCGCCACGATCAGGGTGGTGGTGCGCTCGAGCTCGGCGCGCAGCTGCTCGGTGACCGCCTCCTCTGTGGTGACGTCGAGCGCGGACAACGGGTCGTCCAGGACGAGCACGTACGGCCGGGCGGCGACGGCCCGGGCGAGCGCGAGGCGCTGTCGCTGACCGCCGGACAGGCTCATCCCCTCCTCGCCGATCAGGGTGTCCACGCCGTCGGGCAGGTCGTAGACGAACTGGGCCTGCGCGACCGTGATCGCCCGGTCCAGGTCCGCCTCGTCGTCCTGGCCGGGTGGCGCCCCGAACAACACGTTCTCGCGCACGGACGCCGAGAACAGGGTGGCGTCCTCGAACGCGATCGAGACGAGCGTGCGCAGGTCCCGGCGGGTCATGTCGCGCACGTCCACGCCGTCGATCCGCAGCGAACCCGCGGTGACGTCGAACAGGCGCGGCACCAGCGCGGCCATGGTGGTCTTGCCGGATCCGGTCAGACCGACCAGCGCCATCGTCTCGCCGGCGCGCACGTGCAGGTCCACCCCGGACAGGACCTCCTCGCGCGGCGCCTCGCTCGGTATCGAGGTCTCGGCCGGGATGAGGTCGATCGGCGGGGCATCCGCGTAGTGGAAGTGGACGCCGTCGAAGCTCACCTCGCCGCGGGGCGCCGTCACCCGGACCGGCTCGGCCGGGTCGGTGACGGCGTTCTCGCTGTCGAGGACCTCGAAGTACCGGTCCACCGCGGTCTTCGCGTACAGGGACATGGACACGAGCTCACCGAGTCGCTCCACCGGCCCGTTGACGACCCCGGCGGTGGCGAAGAACGCCACCAGGGCGCCGACGGTCATCTGCCCGTCGACGACGAGCCAGATCCCGAGGAACACGCACAGGCCGAGCACGACCTCCGAGATCGTCATGATCGCGAACGAGAACGCGGACAGGGCGCGGGCCTTGCGCAGTTCCGTGCCGCGCAACTCGTCGGCCTGGGTGGAGAAGTTCTTGTAGGCCTCGCGGCCCCGGCCGTACGCCTTGAGCACCCGGATGCCGTGCACGGACTCCTCGACGGTGGTGGCGAGGTCGCCGGCCTGGTCCTGGCTCTGCCGGGAGATGCGGCGGAACCGGCGCGAGAACCGGTAGGAGAAGATCACGACCGGCAGAGCGCCGATCAGGTACGCGATCCCGAGCGGGCCGGACATCCGGATCATCAGCACGATCCCGACGATGATCGTGGTGGAGTTCACCACGAGCATCACGATCCCGAACGAGAGCCAGCGGCGCAGGCTGGACAGGTCGCTCATCGACCGGGACAGCAACTGCCCGCCCGGCCACTGGTCGTGGAACGAGACCGGCAGGTCCTGCAGGTGCCGGAACAGCGACATCCGCAGGCCCGCCTCCACGCGGGTGCCCGGGATCAGGATGAATGCCCGCCGGGCGGCGATCAGGCCGGCCTCGAGGATCCCGAGACCGAGGACGAGCATCACGGCGAACCAGACCCCGGAGGTGTCTCCGGCGTCGACGGACCCGAGCAGCGGACCGTTGACGGCGAACTCGAGGACCTGCGGGATCGCGAGCGCACAGAGGCTGGCCCCGAGGGCACAGACCATCCCGGCGATGAGGCGAGGTAGGGCCGGCTTGACGAACGGATAGAGCCGGGCGAGGGTGGCGACGATCGGCGTGTCCGCCGAGGAGGTCGCTGGGCGGGACTTCACGAGTGCGTCTGGGGTGTTCGAACCTTCAGTGACGGCATGGCAGAGCTCTGACCTCCGTGGGTGCAGGTCGTTGGTGACTTCCGCATCGGCTGTCCGACGGACGCAGTCGGCGCGAGATACGGCGGTTACCTCAACACTACTCTCATCGTCGCCACAGATCCACGCCGATTTCGGTACGTGGACGACGACGGCGGAGCTCACCCCCGTGGTCCACGCACCACGATCGTGGGCTGCCGTCAGCAATCCCGGCCGGTGCCGGGGTCAGGGTCAGGCGGTCTTCTTGGCCCGTCGCCGGGTGGGTCGCTTGGCGGTTTCGGAGTCCTCGTCGGCCTCGTCGTCGGCGTCGTCGGTCCCGGTCTTTGCCTTCGTGGAACTCGATTTCGAGGAGCCCGACTTCGAGCCGGCGGACTTCGCGCCGGACTTCGCGCGGGTCGACTTCGCCTTCGACGGCGCCTCGCCCTCGTCGCCGGCATCATCGCTCGCTCCGGCCGGACCGGCGCCCGCCGTGTCACGCTTCGCCCGGGATGCCTCGACGCTGCGGCGCAGGGCCTCCATCAGGTCGAGCACCTCGCCGCCCTCCTCGGCCTCCTCGGGCGCCTCGTTCTCGAACGCCTCGCCCTTCTCGAGCTTGGCCTCGATCAGGCGCTTCATCTGCGCCTGGTAGTCGTCCGTGAACTCCCCCGGCGCGAAGTCCGACTCGTAGCTGCTCACCAGCGCGGCGGACATCTGGAGTTCCTTCGCGGAGACCTTCACGTCGTCGGCCAGGCTCGGGAAGTCCGCCTCGCGCACCTCGTCGGACCAGAGCAGCGTCTGCAGCAGCAGCACGTCACCGCGCACCCGCAGCGCCGCGAGCCGGGTCTTCTGCCGGAGTGTGAAGGACACGATCGCGGTGCGCTCCGACTCCTCCAGGGTGCGGCGCAGCAGCACGTAGGACTTCGTCGAGGCTGACGTCGGGGCGAGGTAGTAGGAGGAGTCGAGCATGATCGGCTCGACCTGCTCGCTCGGTACGAACTCGAGCACGTCGATCTCCCGGCTGCGCTCGGCCGGCAGGGTCTGCAGGTCCTCGTCGGTCAGGACCACCGTCTGCTCACCGTCGGAGTAGGCCTTGTCGATGTGCTCGTACGGCACGACCTCGCCGCACACCTCGCACTTGCGCTGGTACCGGATCCGGCCGCCGTCGGCGTCGTGGACCTGGTGCAGCTTCACGTCGTGGCTCTCCGTGGCCGAGTAGACCGAGACCGGCACGTTCACGAGCCCGAACGTGATGGCGCCCTTCCAGATCGACCGCATCGGCCCTGCCTCTCCTCGACACCTGCTGCTGTGGGGTTCCCAGTACACACGTCCTGTGGACCGAGCGCCAGAGTACGCGGCGTCCACCATCCGGGACAGCCGGAAAGGCCATGGCCACGCCGGTCCGCCCAGCCCTAGCCTGACCCGCAGTTCATCCGAGCCCTAGGAAGAGGACCATGTCGCTGCTGCTCATCGAATCCACCACCCCCACCGACGAGGGTGCCCGCTCCTACCTCGACCGGATCGCAGCGGCACTCGAGCCGGCCGGCGCAGACTTCGTCGAGGCCCAGGTCACCGCGGACGGCAAGGTCTTCGTCATCGCCGACCTCGAGGGCGATGCGACGAGCGAGGGCGCGCAGGATGCGCTGCGGCAGGCCGGAATCGGGGTCGAGGACTCCGCGCCGGTGCGCCTCGTCGGGGCGGACCTGGCCGAGATCAAGGCGAAGCGACCGGCCGGCCAGTACCTGGTCGAGTGGGACATCCCCGCCGGCATCACCATGGATGCCTACCTGACCCGCAAGGCCGAGAAGAGCCCTCTGTACGACCAGGTCCCGGACGTGGAGTTCCTGCGCACCTATGTGCGCGAGGACATGGTGAAGTGCCTGTGCTTCTACGACGGCGAGGACGAGGCCGCCGTCCGGCGCGCCCGCGACGTGGTCTCCACCCCCGTGGACCGCCTGCACGAACTGGACACCAAGGTCTTCGGATGAGTATCGCCACCGCGTCGGCGCTCGGGGCCACGCTACCCAGCGGGCACCTCGAGGAGATCGCGGCCGACGCGGCCCGGGTGGACACCGAACGGGTCGACCTGCGGCCCGCCGTGCGCCAGATCCTCACCGGCGGAGGTCTGCACCGCGGCGCCGATGGGGTGGGCGACCAGGCGGCGGTGATCGCGGACGTCGCCACCCGGTGCATGAGCACGGCATTCTCGCTGTGGGGGCACCGGATGACCATCGAGTACCTGGACCGGTTCGGTGGGCCCGAGCACCTCCAGCCGCTGACGGACCTGGTCTCCGGCACACGGCCCGGGGTCTCGGCCATGGGCGCCTCGTTCCGGCACCTCGCCCAGGTGCGGGCCGGCGTCGAGCCCACGGGTCTCGGCGTGCAGGCTCGCCCGGACGGGCACGAACTCGTCCTCGACGGGTTCCTGCCGTACGCGACCAACCTGCACGATGACGCCGTCGTCGTCCTCGGCGCCCACCGCCTCGATCCGGACGGGGTCACGGACGTGATCCTTGCGATCGACCTCGACCAGCCCGGACTGGCGGTCCGAGAGGCCACGGACCTCCTCGCGTTGAACTCCACGACGTCCGGCTCGCTGCGCTTCGAGGGCGTCCGGGTGCCGGCTGGCGCCGTGCTGCCGACCCCTTTCCTTGACCTCGTCGGCGGCGTCCGCGGCGTGTTCCTGGTGCTGCAGACCGCGTTCTGCCTGGGGCACGCCGCGGGTTCCCTCGCATCTGTGGCCGACGTGCCGGCCGGTCCATTCGCCGACGAGGTCGCGGCCCGGTCCGCCGACCAGGAGCGGTTGACCGGTCTCCTCGGCGACCTCGCTGCCGACGCTCGGGGCGCGACCGACCACGGCGGGTACCTGCGGCTCCGGCTGGAATCGATGGAGCAGGCCCAGGCCGCCGCGCAACTGGCACTGTGCCTGGCTGGGGGCCGCGGCTACACGCGCACCCATCCGGTCGCGCGCCGGTTGCGGGAGTCCGCGTTCCTGCCCGTACAGGCCCCGACGAAGGGACAGCTCCTGTGGGAACTGCAGTCGCTGAACTCCGAGGCGTAGCGGTCTCCTACGGCGGGCACCCGGTGCTCGCCGACGTCGATCTGCGGATCGAGCCGGGCGAACTGCTCGCGATCGTCGGGCCCTCCGGGGCCGGGAAGTCGACCCTGCTGAGGGTGCTCGCCGGTCTGCGTCAGGCGGATTCCGGGCAGGTGGTGCGGCCGGAGTCCGACGGCGGATCGACCCGGATGGTGTTCCAGGCGCCGCACCTGCTGCCTTGGCGCAGCGTGTTCGCGAACGTCCGGATCGGGCTGGAGTACCGCGCGAACGACGGCCACCGACGGCGCGGCCGCGCGGACGCGAACGCGCGCGTCGCGACGGCCCTGGCCGAGCTGGGCATCGCCGACCTCGCGGACCGGCGCCCCGCGCAGCTGTCCGGCGGGCAGGCCCAACGGGTCGCGGTCGCGCGCGCCGTCGTGGCGAACCCCTCGCTGCTGCTCCTGGACGAGCCGTTCGGCGCACTCGACCCACTCACCCGCGCCGACGCGCAGGACTGGTTGCGGGGTGTACGCGAGCGGCTCGGGCTCGCCACGGTCCTGATCACCCACGACCTCGAGGAGGCCCTCTACCTCGGCGACCGGGTCGGTCTCCTGCATGGCACGCCGGGACCGCTGGAGTTCCTCTCCTCCCCCGTCCACGAGCGCACCGACCTCGCCGACGGCACCGCCCGCGCCGCGCTGCTGGCGCGGTTCACGAGCAGCGGCGAGAGCACCGACCTGTCGGCGGACGGCGAACCGATACTCGTCGCCGACCCGGAGCCGGCCGGCGCCTCCCGCCGCCAGCTGTTCACCGTGGGCAGCGCGGCGACCCTGCTCGCGCTGCCCGCGGTCGCGGCGGGCATCGCACATGCCACCGACCAGGCCTCCACCGAAGCCGGCGCCGACCCCGGCGCCGGCACCGCGCCGGCCGATCGGGCCACGCTCCGGATCGGCTACCTGCCGATCACGGACGCATCGCCGCTCCTGCTCGCACACGCGAACGGTGACTTCGCGGACCGAGGCATCGACGTCCCCGAACCCACCTTGTTCCGAGGCTGGGCGCCCCTGGTCGAGGCCCTTCAGGGTGGCCAGGTGGACATCGTGCACCTGCTCATGCCGCTCGCGATCCAGTTGCGCTACGGCGCCGGTGTGCCGGTCAAGGTCCTGGCCTGGAACCACACCAACGGGTCGGCGCTCGCCGTCGCCCACGAGGTGTCCGAACTCGCCGACCTGGCCGGCACCACGTTCGCCGTGCCGGGCTGGTACTCCGTCCACAACGTGGTGTTCCAGAAGATGCTGCGCGACGCCGGGCTGGAACCCGTCATCGACACCGAACCCGGACCCGGGACCGTCCAGCTGGTGGTGCTGGCGCCGGCTGACATGCCCACGGCGCTGGAGTCCGGGACGGTGTCCGGATACATCGTCGCCGAGCCGTTCTGCGCGGTGGCCGAGGTGCAGGGCATCGGCAAGATCCTGCGCTTCACCGGGGACGTCTGGAAGGACCATGCCTGCTGCGTGACGGTGGTCCATGAGCGGCTCGTGAGCGAGCGGCCCGACGTGGCGGCGCGCGCGCTGGAGGCGATCGTGGCCGCCCAGCTGCGGATCCGCGAGGACCGGCACGGCGCCGCCGTCGCTCTGTCCGAGGGCGGCTACCTCCCGCAGCCACTGCCAGCGATCGAGCTGACGCTCACCGAGGACCAGGATCCGGCCTATGTGAGTTCCGGAGCAGTGCAGCACCCCGAGTGGGGGTCCCACCGGATCGACTTCCAGCCGTACCCGTTCCCCGGCTACACCGCCGAGCTGGTCGACGCGATGCGAGAGACCACCGTGGACGACTCGCTCGAATGGCTGGACGCCGTCGAGACCGCCAGCGTGCACGAGGACCTCGTCACGACGGAACTGAACCTGGCTGCGATCGAGGCCGTCGGCGGACTGACCGTGTTCGGGGTCGGCCCCGACCGCGTGGAGGTGATCGAACCATGAGCGACCTGAGAACCGCCGAGGCTCCGATCCGGGCGACGCCCGCACCGGAGCACACCAGCGATGGCACAGGGACCGGCCCCGCGCAGCCCCGCGGCGCCTCCCTGACCAGAAGGGTGCTGGCCCGTCTCGCAGTGGTGGCCGTCGTCCTCGCCCTGTGGTGGCTGGCCACGAACGTGATCTTCGCCGACAACGCCGTCGTGTCCCGGATGGGCCCGTGGGCGGCGATCTCGGAACTGATCCGTAGCCTGGGCGACATCGCCACGCTCAACGCGATCACCGTTTCCCTCGGCCGTCTCCTCGCCGGACTCGCCCTGTCGATCGTCGTGGCGGTGCCGCTCGGCCTGCTGCTCGGCTCCAACGCCCTGCTCGACTACGCCTCCGCACCGGTGGTGCAGTTCCTGCGGATGACCTCACCGCTCGCGTGGGCGCCTCTCGTGATCGTGCTGCTCGGCAGCGGCACGCCGGCCGTTATCGCTCTCGTCGCGCTGGCGACCACCTGGCCGGTGGTGCTGGGCACCGCGAGCGGCCGGCGGGCGATCGACCCCGGCATGCTCGACATGGTGCACTCACTCGGCGCCACTCGCTGGGAGGGGATCCGCACGGTCGTGCTGCCCGGCCTCGTCAGTCATCTGCGGACCGCGGTCCGGGTCGCGCTCGGCGTGGGCTGGGTGGTGCTCGTGCCGGCGGAGATGTTCGGAGTCACGAATGGGCTCGGCTATGCGATCCTCAACGCCCGCGACAACCTCGACTACGAGGCCCTCGCCGCCACGATGCTGCTGATCGGCGTCGTCGGGTTCCTCCTCGACTCGATCCTGCGGGCGGTCGGCGCCGACGACGAGGCCTGAGCCGCCCAGCTCCACCTGTGGCTGCGCCCCGGCCTCACCGTAGAAGCGGCCCTCGCGTGCCTTGACCGCGGCGACGAGCACGAAACTCAGTGAGACCAGGAGCGCCCACGAGCCCCACTTGCCGGCGTGCACCATCCGCCAGATCTCCGCCTGATCGGGGTACTGCCAGGCTCCGAGGAACGTCGCGGCGTTCTCGGCGACCCACAGGAAGAAGCCGATCAGCACGAACGAGACGGTCAGCGGCATCGGATACCGGCGGGTGCCGACGGTGTAGAACACCCGGCTGCGCCACAGCGCCACCACGAAGCCGGCCGCGATCAGCCATCGCACGTCGGGGAGCACGTGGTGGGTGTAGAAGTTCGCGTACGCGGCCACGGCCAGGAGTACGGCCGGGACCCAGCGGAAGTTCGTCACGCGCAGGTCGAACCGGCGGAACGCCTGGCACAGGTAGGACCCGACCGCCGCATACATGAAGCCGGAGTACAACGGGACGCCACCGATCATCGCCCACGCCTGCTCCGGGTAGGACCACGATCCGGCATTCACCTTGTACAGCTCGAGCGCGAGCCCGATCAGGTGGAACGCCCCGATCACGGCCACCTCGCGCCCGGTCTCGAGGCGCAGGAGATAGAACACGAGCGTGATGGCCAGGCCGTACAGCAGCAGTGCGTCGTACCGGGCGATCGGCAGCGGCACCACGGAACTCACCGCGAGGCCGGCGAAGATCGCCGCCGCGAACAGACAGCACTGCACCTGCAGCCAGCCGAACCGCAGCAACTGCCCGACGGCGGCTGCCGCCCTTCTGGAGGGAGCGGCCACCAGGGCGAGCGTTCCGTGGGTCACGGGCACGAGCGTGCCAGCGGCGCCGGCCCAGTCGCGCGCCCGGACCGCCGATTCCGCAGGACCCGTCCACCAGCCCCACGCAACCTCCTCGCCGTGTCCACGATCGGCCACGTCCCTGGCGACCACTCCCCCGTCCGGACCCCCGGCGAGGGCCCGGCGAGCGTGCGGATCTTCGGCGCATGGGGCACATGGGCCGAGCAACGACACCCTCGCGCTCACCAGCCCCCGCCGAGCGTGCGGATCTTCGGCGCATAGGGCGCATGGGCCGCAGAAGGGCTCCTTCGCGACCACCGACCGGGGCGAGATCGACCGCCTGGGCGAGCGGCCGCCGTCGTCCGCCTGTCACCATGTGGGGATGGCCCGTAGTTCCGAGACGTCCGTGGTGGTGGACGGCCGCCGGGTGCGCCTGACGAACCTGGACAAGGTGCTCTACCCCGCGACCGGCACCACGAAGGCCGAGGTGATCGCCTACTACTCCGAGATCGCCCCGGTGATGCTGCCGCACTGCTCGGGGCGACCGGCCACGCGCAAGCGCTGGGTGAACGGGGTGGGCACCGAGGACGAGCCCGGCCAGGTGTTCTTCACGAAGAACCTCGACTCGGGCACGCCGGACTGGGTGGTCCGCGCCGAGCTGGCGCACAGCGACCACACGAACGTCTACCCGCTCGTCGGCGACCGGGCCACCCTGGTCTGGCTCGCCCAGATGGCCGCCCTCGAGATCCACGTGCCGCAGTGGCGGTTCGACTCCGCCGGCCAGCCACGCAACCCGGACCGGATCGTCTTCGACCTCGACCCCGGCCCCGGCATCGACCTGCCGCAGGTAGCGCAGGTGGCGGTGCTCGTGCGCGAGGTGCTCGCCGGGATGGGCATGGACGCGGTCCCGGTGACCAGTGGTTCCAAAGGCATCCACGTCTACGCGGCCCTGCCCGGCGCACACCCCTCCCGGCAGATCAGCGACCTCGCCAAGGAACTCGCCCGGAGCCTGGAGGCCGACCACCCGGACCTGGTGGTCTCGGAGATGGCGAAGGCCAAGCGGGTCGGCAAGGTGTTCATCGACTGGAGCCAGAACCATTCGAACAAGACCACGGTGGCTCCGTACTCCCTACGCGGGCGCAGCCACCCGACCGTCGCCGTGCCCCGCACCTGGGACGAGCTCGCGGACCCGGAGCTGCGGCACCTGGACCTGACCGAGGTACCCACACTGGTCGCCGAGCGCGGCGACCCGATGGCTGCGCTGGAGAGCCTCGCCCACGCCATGGACACCGCCGGTGGGCACGGCCCGGACCGGCTGACCACCTACCGCGCCAAGCGGGACGCGGCGAGGACCCCGGAGCCGGTGCCGCACGCGCCGCCGCCGGACGTCACCGAGCCGGTGTTCGTGATCCAGGAGCACCACGCGAGCCGGTTGCACTGGGACCTGCGGCTGGCGCACGACGGGGTCCTGGTGAGCTGGGCGCTGCCGAAGGGGGTGCCGACGGACCCGGCCGGCAACCACCTCGCCGTGCAGACCGAGGACCACCCGATGGAGTACCTGACGTTCCACGGGTCCATCCCGAAGGGTGAGTACGGCGCCGGGGAGATGACGATCTGGGACACCGGCACCTACGAGCTGGAGAAGTGGCGCGAGGGCAAGGAGGTCATCGTCACCCTGACCGGGGCCGACGGCGGTGGGCTCGCCGGGTCGGTCGGGCAAAGCGCCCGGTTCGCGCTGATCCGTACCGGCCGGCGCGACGGCGACGAGAACCACTGGCTGATCCACCTCATGAAGCCGGCCGGCGGCGGTGGCTCGGGCACGGGCGAGCCCGGAACTGCTGGGTCCGGGACGGGCGGGTCCAGCACCGGCGGGTCCGGTGCTTCTGGATCCGGCACAAGTGCGCCCGCCTCCCCCGCACGCTCGCCGCGACGACATCGCACCGCCGCTGTGACCCCTCGTGGCGTAGCCAGCGCCACCCCGGCCGAGCCCGTCTCCCCGCCCGAGCCGGTTGCCCCGGCACGGCCCACTGCCCTGGCCGGACGGGCCGACACCACCGCTCCGCGCCGACCGGTCGTCCCCCCACCCACACCGATGCTCGCCACCCTCGGGTCGCCACTGGACGTTCCGGACGGGACCGGCTGGGCCCTGGAGATGAAGTGGGACGGGATGCGGGTGGTCGCCGTCGTGGACCGGGACGCGGACCCGGTCGTGCGGCTGTGGGCCCGGAGCGGGCGTGACATCACGGCGACGTTTCCCGAGCTGGCGGTGCTGGCGGACTCCGTGGCCGTGGAACGCGTGGTGCTCGACGGCGAGATCGTCGCCCTGGACGCCGGCGGCCGCCCGGACTTCGCCGAGCTGCAGCCACGGATGCAGGCGACCAACGCGAGGGAGATCGCCGCGGCGGCGGCCCGTCGTCCGGTCCACCTGATGCTCTTCGACGTCCTCGAATTGGACGGCACCGAACTCCTGGACCAGCGCTACGACGACCGCCGCAGTGCGCTCGAGACGCTCGTCGAGACCCCGGAGGGCGGCCTCGTGCAGGTACCCCCGGTGTTCGACGGCGACCTCGACGCCGCCATCGCGGCCTCCCTGGCCTGGAACCTCGAGGGCGTCGTGGCCAAGCGACGCGACTCACGCTACCTGCCCGGCCGCCGCGCGTCAGGGTGGGTGAAGATCAAGCACACCCGCACCCAGGACGTGGTCATCGGAGGCTGGCGCCCCGGGCAGGGCGGCCGCACCGGGCAGGTCGGCTCACTCCTGGCCGGTGTGTACGACGACGACGGCACCCTGCGGTACGTGGGCCGCGTCGGATCGGGCTTCTCCGCGACGGAAACGGTGGCGTGGGTGCGCGAGTTCGATCCGCTTGCCCTTGCCCGCAGCCCGTTCGCCGACGTGCCCGCCCTGGACGCCCGGGACGCGCACTGGATGGAGCCGACCCGGGTGGGCGAGGTGGCGTTCGGTGAGTGGACGCCGACGGGTCGGCTGCGTCACCCGCGCTGGCGCGGCTGGCGACCGGACATCGATCCGGCCGCCGTACGCCGCGACGGCTGACGGCGCCGGTCCCCTGCCGCGGCTGTCAGCGGTGAGCGGGTCCGAGACGGCGTAGCCAGTACGAGAGCATCGGGGTCGCAATCCGCGACGCAAGTCTGAGGCGCACGTTCAGGCGGGCACCGTTGGCGTGAGACGGCCTCCCGGCACCCAATGAGACGAGTGAGACCCTGCACTCCGCCCAGATTGACGCGGCAGCGTTGTGTCGTTCCATTGCAATCGAACATGAGTCGATCTGCGCCTAAGTCTGATCAAACACGCAGGATCGTCAAAATGGCCACATCATTGCCGGTGGTGAGGCATAGGATGTGGCAATGGCAGCAGAGAACCCGTTTCCTTACACCCCGACGCCGGGTAAGCTCGAGGAGTTCCTCCAGAAGCTCCAATCCGTCGCGGTGCCACCCAAGATCGACCAGAAGTACCTCGTCTCCGTGGGCTTCGGATCGTCAAACAGCCGCCCGTTCATTCCGCTCATGAAGAAGATTGGACTGCTTGGGCAAGGAGGCGTGCCCGGCGACATTTATACCAAGGGCCTTCGCGGCGGAGACGTTGGTCGAGCGCTGGTCGCCGATGGGATCCGAGCCGGTTATAGCAACGTCTACGAGGTCTTCGACGACGCGCACGACCGCTCGGCGGCTGAGCTAGCCACATTCTTCAAGAGTCATTCGACATTGGATGACACGAAGGTCGGGCTTGCAGTGAGCACCTTCAAGGCGCTCTGCAAGTTCGGAGACTTCTCCGGCGGCGGGTCCAGCGGTGGGAAGGTCAAGAAGAAGGCCGGCGGCCCGGAGGATGGCGACAGCCGTGGAGACAGTGGTGGTGGCCACGGTGGCCAGTCAAGCGTCACTATCAACGTGAACATCGCGTTGTCGGTTGATGCCACGAGCGACCCGAAGGTCTACGACGCCTTCTTCGCCGCGATGGCGAAGCACATCAAGGTGCTTGATGGCGGCTCCACGAACTCCGCGTGAGGTTGCGGACTGGGCTGCATCGGCGCAGGCGGACCTAAGCAAGCTCCTCGCGAAGCGCGAAGTATCCAGTCACCGCGTCCTCACACTGACGGAGTCCTTCGAGAAGCTCACGAAGCTGAGCCTCAAGCAGGACAAGATGTTCCGCGAGGCGCTGCAGTGTGCTGAGCAGGGTTTCTACCGCTCTGCACATGTGGCAGCGTGGGCGGCCGTCATCGACTTCTGTCACGAGTGGGCCGCTGATCCGTCTAGGCTCGCTAAGATCCAAGCTGCGCGGACGAAGTGGGTCCTCAAGGGTCCCGCCGACTTCCGGTCGTACGTCGACTTCCAACTCTTTGAAGCGCTGGAGGCGGCAGGTCTGATGACCAAGACTGTGATGAAAGCCTTCCAGGGATTGCTCAATAAGCGGAACGAGTGCGCGCACCCCGAGGACTACGACCCGACGATCAACGACACACTCGGATACCTCGATGAACTCATGAAGCGGGTCGCAGCACTCCAGGCCAAGTCGCCTTAACCGAGACTTGAGCCCAATGCTCCTTTGGCGGTGCGGCTGGACCAGATTTTCACACTGGCCGCGGACTCCGAGATCGAGGTTTTCGGGCTCATCGCAATCCAGGGTGTAGGCGTGGTCGGAGACCGCGGTCTCCACCGACGCCTGAGCAGTTCGGCCTGGGGGACGTACGAACGGCGGGATGTTGTCGCGATCGTCCGGCACGGGTAGGCGTCGACTATCCGCGCTGGCTCAACCTCTCTCTTCATCTGGCGCCGCGGCCTCGGCTGAACTGCTAGCTCGATGTTGGCGGATCGCTTGGCTACGGATAGTCGCGAAACGGATCATCGCGAAGACCCCGAAGGCGGCGAGTATTGCTGACAGCACTGCGGTGCCGATGTCGCCGTCGAGGTAGTTGCTATACCCGACCATGGCGGAGCCGATCACCAGAAGCGCCCCACTCAGGATCATGACGACGCCGAGCCAGCCGGCGTAGAGGTGAGCGCGGGGAGTAACCATCTGAACATGCTGCCACCGATCCCCCTCACATGGACGCGCGTCTGGGTAGCCGGCTCATCCCTATTGAGGGCGCAGTCGGGGTCTGAAGCCGCCGGTCTCCAGCAGACTGCGCGCGATGTAGTTCGCCAGGTTGCGGAACCCGAGCGCGGAGCCGCGGAGGTGTTCGAGACGGCCGTTGATGGCCTCGGTAGGGCCGTTGCTGGTGCCCGGTCTGTCGAAGAAGGCCAGCACGTCGGTGGCTCGTAGCCGCAGGGTCCGGCCGAGGCGGGCCAGTTCCTCGAGCCCGTCGGGGATGCCCGTGCGCAGGGTGTCGATCACGGCTTGCATCGCTTCCTTTCCCAGTCCCCGGTCGGGCTCGCGGTAGGCGGCGATCATGCGCTGGTAGATGCCCCAGGTCGCTTCCACGGCAACGTGGTGGTCGTCGGCGAATAGCGCCTCGACCCGTTCGACCTGGCGGTCCGTGAGCAGCCCCGCTCCGGTGTGAAGAGTGCGCCGACAGGAATAGAGCGGGTCACCAGAGCGGCCACGGTGACCGTGCAGCAGCAGCTGGATGCGGCGCCGACAGACATCGACGGCCTCGCCGGCCAGCCGCACGACGTGGAACGGGTCCATGACCGCGACCGCCTCCGGCAGCTCTTCGGTGGTCGCGGTCTTGAATCCGCTGAACCCGTCCATCGCGACCACCTCGACGCCGTCGTGCCACGCTCGTGGGCGCTGCGCAAGCCAGGTCTTGAGCACCGCCTTCGATCGGCCCTCGATCATGTCCAGCAACCCGGACGGGCCGCGGCCGTCGCGAACCGGAGTGAGATCGATAATGACCGTGACGTACTTGTCGCCGCGGCGGGTGTGGCGCCACACCTGCTCGTCTACCCCGACCACGCGCACGCCCTCGAACCGGGCCGGGTCATCGATCAACACCCGGCGGCCTTCGGCCAGCACCGCGTTGTTCGCGGCGTGCCAGGACACCCCGAGCCCTGCCGCCACCCTGCTCACGGTGAGATGATCGATCACGATCGCCTCCAGCGCCCACTTCAACGCCCGACGTGAGAGCTTGGCCCGCAGCGGCGCGGCCGCGGTAGTGTCCTGACGCCAGACCCGGCAACAGCCCTGGCAGCGGTAGCGGCACACCCGTACCAACAACGTCGTGGGCCGATGCCCAGCCGGCTCGTGCGGAGGCGCCGAGCCACAGTGCCGCGTGTCTCGCCCTCTGCGCCACAGGTCCGGCACCACGGATCAGCCTCTACGACGCGGCGCTCGATCACCGCCCGATCAGGCTCTGCCCGACGGCCACGAGACCGAGCTCATCGAGCCGGCAGAACCTCGTCAGGTCAGGGTCAGCGAAAGTAACGTCAAGCACGTCGAGGTCTTCCAGGTGGGCTGTGTGAGAACTCCCATCATCGGGGGACCCCAACCCACGCCCGGCTACCGCGCCGCTACACCCTCAACTGCGAAGAGCCGGTTTTCGCGCAAATCCACGTTGCTGACGCCGACATGCTCGCGGCCGCTCGCCGTCTAGCTCGCGAAGGAATGACACGCTTCCAGCATCACTGCGCCGCTGACCCTATCGTCGCGTTGGCGCCGAGCACGGCTGGGTCCCTTCGACGTCGCCGTGCGAGGCGGTCATGTCCACCACTACTCGCACAGAGGACCTACTGCCGTTCCAGCCGGCCTCCATGAGCCCCGGCCCAGCTATCAGCGGTCTCCTTCCTCGCTCGCTACAGCGGTGCCACGCACGCCTTGTACGCCGCGCAACTACGGCGGTGGTTCGGACGGTGCGACGCCAATGGCCTCGACCGACTGGTCGGGATCCAACGTGCCCACGTCGAGCTCTACATCCGCCAACTCGGCGAAGACGGGCTGATGGACTCCTCGGTGAACACGATGATGCACGCCGTCCGGGGCTACTTCCGGTTCGCACACATCGACGGCACCATCCCCGCCGACCCGGCCGTGTATGCCCGACTACCGAAGGTGCACCGCGACGAATCCCGCACCCAAGGCTTGGACCGCCTGGAGCTGATCCGGTTCCTGCAGGTTGCACCTACCATCACGGTCCACCACGGCGCATTGGCCTACCTGCTCGGGATCAACGCGTTGCGGGCCTCGGAGGCCGCTGCCGTGCGGATCGAGGACTACGCGGACCTCTTGCGCGGACATCGAGTGCTGCACCTGATCGGCAAGGGCAACAAGCCCGCCACCATGCCGCTCACCGTGCCGGTGCTGCGAGTGCTGGAGGCCTGCCGAGGCGAACGCACCGCCGGACCACTCGTGCTGCGCCCAGACTCGGGCAGGCCGATCGACCGGCGCGACATCTACCGGATGGTGCAACGCATCGCGAAGACCGCCCGGAACCCTCGGCGCATCGGTCCGCACTCGCTGCGCACGCCGCCATCAGCAACGCGTTGGATGCGGGGGGTGCCCCTTCGAAATGCGCAGATTCTGGCCCGCCACGCTGACCCGAGAACCACCGCGCACTATGACCGAGCCCGAGGCAACCTCGATCGCCACGGCGTCCACTTCCTCACCGCCTACGTCGCTGGTGTCTGACAGCAGTCGAACCGGATACGTCACTTCCGCCCAGAATGACGCACTGCGCTCGCGGCTCGGTCCGAGACCGAGGATAGGCTTCGTTCGTGGTGACCCGGCAGTCCGTTCGTGGTGACCCGAGGTCAGTCTCCGCCTGGGCCGAGACACTCGGTCGTCGAGGTCAAGAGGACATCGCGAGACGCGAGAGCCAGGCCGGAGCCCCCTGGCATGCAGCCAGCACGGTGATAGAGTTTGTGGACCGGACGGGATTCGAACCCGCTAGTCAGAAGATGATAAGCCTCGTCTAGCACCATACCCGGCCCGAGTGGATGAGATGCGCCCCGGTTCCCGCCGGGGCGCATCTTTTGTATCTTCGCGAGCATAGCACATGCCGCTTGACATGCTCCTGTGTCGACACGCAGGCACTTGACGGCTGGTACACGGGCGGTACTCTTGCTACAGGAGGTGGATTATGGACGGATCTCAGGCCCCGGCCCGGAGGGCTAGGGGGCGTAGCCCTGCCTATCCCGCCATCAACCTCGAGCGGGCAATCCAGCGTGTCGGTCAGTTGTACGACCGCGACAAGCGTTTTGGCATCCCTGTGGCGTCGGTGCCAGGCATCTGGGACTACAAGTCACTAAACGGTCCGGCGAGCCAGGTTGTCTCGGCACTGAAGCAGTTCGGGCTCGTCGACGACGAAGGAACCAAGGCAGAGCGGGTGATCACAGTCAGTCAACTCGCGGAGGACCTACTGAGGCATCCGAGTAGCGACGCGCGCGAAGCGGCGAGGAAGACGGCTGCCCTTCGGCCCTTGATTCACCAAGAAATGTGGAGCGAATACGGCGCCCATCTCCCTTCGGACGCGAACCTCCTGTGGCGATTGACACGCGAGCGTGCTTTCACGGAGACGGGTGCTAAGGAGTTTGTGCGCCAGTGGCGCGAGACGATGGACTATGCGCAACTCGGAGAGGAAGACGCTTCCGACGCGCACAGAGGCAGCGACTTGCCGGACGATGAGGCCGTAAGCGCCTCCGCTGACTCCGGACCCGTTGATGCCACAGACTCCGGGCCTTCGAGCGCGGGTCCGAGCAACCCGCCAGCGTGGGACCTGTTCGGAGGATTCAGCGGTCGCACGGCGGCTCCTGCGTCCGCGTCACCACCGGCAAGTGAGGAGGTGCCACGTGCAGTGCCAGTGCAGACTTACCCGATCCCAATCGCCCTGACTGGTCGACCACCAGTGATGATCAGCGGCGCGTTTCCGCTGTCTGCGACCGAGTGGGACCAGTTCAAGGCTGTTCTTGAAGCGATGAAGCCCGTGCTTGTCGGGGATGCTGCCTCGCTAGTTCCGAACAGCGGTCCCCTACTGGCCGGAACTGAGGAAGACCGCTCATGACACCCCCCGCGCCGCACGATACTCACCCGCGCCTCCATGTCCTCGGCGACGTGCTCAGCCATGCGAGCCTCGTACGCAGCCTTGCTCTCGCCACGTCTCCGAGCGACTGGCGTCCTCAGCCTGAGGGTCACTCGTTCACACAGCCTTGTCGACGAGCAGCCGGAGGATCGCCCGGTGTCGGCCAGGAGTACTCTCCGGTGAGTCGATGCCATCTGCGGTGACGTCCGTGTTGGCTGGCCGATCGAGCAGGGCAGAGATCTTTGCTCGTGCCTTCGATCATGCTGTGCAGACGGGCGACCTTGGGCCGCGCCTCGATCGGACATCACGCCGATCACGAAGGCGCCCTCACGTTCACGTTGGTCGCGGAGGTTGTCGTGCTCACGTTCGAGGTCGGCTGCCTCGGCATCAACCTTCCCGTCCGGCTCAGACCCAGATGCACCTCGGCTTCGAACAGGCACTGGACAGCAAGGGCCCACTCGGCGGCGTTGGCCAGAGGTGACCCAGCCCGCCGGTTGAGGTGTGACGAACGCAGAGATCGTCGACGAGCGGACGAGCCCCAAACGGGGCCAGTCCGAGTCTTCGCTGGGTGAACTCAGTTGCCTGGCGGCACCTGGAAGGCCCTGACCTCGATCCGACCGCCGAGCGCCTTCGATGCGCGCGCGGCCCAGTCAAGGGCGGCGCGCTCGTCGGCCACGTCGATGACCCAGAAGCCTCCGAGATACTCGGGAGCCTCGACGAAGGGGCCGTTGACGGTGCTCAGCGAGTCGCCGGTGTTGTCGACGGTGATCGCGCTCGAGGGCGGCATTAGCCCGCCGGCGAAGACGAAGGCGCCAGTCGACGTGAGTTCCTCAAGGATCGCGCCGGTGGCAGCCAGTGCGGCCTCGAGCTCGGCCGGGTCCATGGTCTCCATGGTCGGCTCTTCGTCGGAGTCGTGCGGAACGGACAGCAGAAATTGGCTCATGCTCAGTTGGACAGTCCTGGACGCGCGAACTCATCGGTCCCCGCGGCGCTGACGTCACTTCGGTCACCTTCATGGCGACGACTGTCCGTGCCCCGGGCAGGGTCGGGACCGACTCAGAGTGTTGCCGGGACCCGCTTGCGTCGCGAGCCGTGGACGTGCGCGGGCTCGTCCAGCAGCACCAGGTCGGGATACGGCTCCGAGTCGGTGACGTGCTCGGGGTCTGGCTGCGGCGCACGGCCGGACTGCGGCGCAGGGTCAGCCTCCGCGACGTCCGCACGCACCGAGCGGTCCGCGAGCGACTCCTCCTCGGCCCCGAGCATCGGCACGGGATCGGGGACCGACGCCCGCTCCACCAGGTCCTCTGCCGCGGCCGGAGCCGACGGGTCCGATTCCTGCTTCGTCTCGGCGTGCGCCCCACGTTCGGCGACGAGGACGACCGATTGCTGTTCCGCCGTCGGGCTCGGAGCAGGCACCGCCTCGACAGGCTCCTCCGCGCGGCGTGGCAGGACCTCGAGCGCGACCTCCGGCGTCGCGACCGGCATCGCTGCGCCGTGGGTGCGTGGCACCACGTAGACGAAGCCGCGGCCTGGCCGGTCGCGCAGGCGGAGCACCGGCTTGAGGTCGCCGCGGCGGGCGAGGATGGTGCCGACCACGGCGACACCGAGCAGCGGCCCGACGGCGCACGCCGCCAGGCCTGCGTGGGCGCCGTAGTGCTCGGCCACCCAGCCGATCAGCAGGCCGGAGAAGGCCTGTGCGCCCATGTTGATGAGCACGTACAGGGACAGCACCCGGCCGCGCATCGCGGGGTCGGCGCTCGTCTGCACCAGGGTGTTGCTGCGGGTCAGGTAGAGCAGGCAGCTCAGCCCGACGCCGAAGAGCGCGACCAGGAACAGCCAGAACACGGACAGCACGGAGGCCACCAGGAGCAGGACCCCGAGCGCGGCGGCACCGCCGACCAGGGTCCGCAGACGCAGCGTGCGGGCGCGGCCGGCAAAGATCGCACCGGTGCACGCACCGGCCGCGAGCGTCGAGGTGAGCAGGCCGTAGCCGCTGGCGCCGGCACCGACCACCTCGTTCGCGTACTGCGCAAGAACCGTGGCCATGTTCACCCCGGTGATCGCGACGAACCCGACCAGCACGCAGGCCCAGAGGATCTCCGGCTTGCTCCGCACGTGGGCCAGGCCCTCGCGCAGCTGTCCCTTGGCGCGAGCCACCACCGGCGCGAGGTGCATCTCCGATCGCCGCATCCGGAAGATCAGGAGCGCGGCGATCCAGCAGGCGATCGCGTTCGCGACGAACGCCCAGCCGTTGCCGACCAGAGCGATCAGCGCGGCGGCGAAGGCCGGGCCGATCAGCGCACCGAGCTGGAACACGGAGGTGTTCAGGCTGATCGCTCGGCGGAGCAGCTTCGGGCCCGCGATCTCGTGGATGAACGCCTGCCGGGCCGGGTTGTCCACCACGATCGCCATGCCGCCGAGCAGCGCCGAGGCGAGCACGTGCCACACCTCGACCGCGCCGAGCAGCGTCAGGATGCCGACCACGAGCGTGAACGTGCCGAACAGCGTCTGGGTGACGGTGAGGATCCGCTGGCGGTTGTAGCGGTCCGCGATAACGCCACCGAACAGACCGAACACCAGCATCGGCGCGAACTGCAGCGCGACGGTCAGGCCGACCAGTGCGGCGGAGCCGCTGAGTTCCAGCACCAGCCAGTCCTGGGCGACCCGGGCGGCCCAACCGCACGTGCTGGTGAGCACCTGCGAGGAGACGTAGAACCGGTAGTTCCGCACGCGCAGGGCATCGACGATGCCGGAACCGGCGGGGGCCGGCGAGCGGAGGGGTCGGAGGGCGAACGGGGACGGGAGCCTGGTGAGGCGGGCCGAAGGCACAGAGGTCCTTAGTGAAGTGCGCGAGTAAGTGAGTCGGAGTCGGACCGGGAGACGGATCTCGAGGCGAGCACCGGGGCATCGAGGCGGTGCTGCGAGCATCGGGTCGACGCCTCGGAAGTGAGGCGGTACCGCCAAGCCTAGGCAGGCTTGACCCATAAGTCGAAGCCATACATCCTATAAGTGCCATTGCCAATCGCAATGACTGCGACGACATGATCGAATCGTTACGACGACGAGGTGCGGCCTTTGTTCGATCCCACCCTGCTGCGTACCTTCCTGGTACTGAGCGACACGTTGAGCTTCACCCGGACGGCCGAGCGGCTGGGCATCTCCCAGCCGACGGTGAGCCAGCACGTCGGCAGACTGGAGCGGGCCGCGGGCCGTTCGCTCGTGCTGCGGGACACCCGGGCGGTCACCCTGACCGACAACGGCGAGGCGATGGCCGGCTTTGCCCGCACCATTCTCGCGGCCCACGACCAGGCCGTGGCGTATTTCACAGGTTCGGCGATGAGCGGGCGGCTCCGGTTCGGCGCGGCGGACGATCTGGCGCTCACCCAGCTGCCCCGGATCCTGCGGGACTTCCGTCAGCTCCACCCGCAGATCAGCCTCGAGCTGACGGTGGCCCAGTCCGGACTGCTCCACCGCCGGCTGCTCGCCGGGCACCTGGACCTGGTGTTCATCAAGGAGAACCCGGGCGAGACCGAGGGCCAGCTGGTGCGGCGGGACCGGTTGGTCTGGGCGGGCCTGCCGAGCACGAGGATCGACCCGGGCGACGTGGTGCCGCTGATCACCTATCCGAACCCGAGCCTGAGCCGGCTCACCGCGGTCCGCGCGCTCGAGGATGCGGGACGCACCTGGCGGGTGACCTGCACCACGCGGGAGATCAACGGCGTGCTCGCCGCGGTGCGGGCCGGCCTCGGCGTCACCCCACTGGCGCAGAGCCTGATCCCGCAGGATCTCTCGATCCCGCCGGCAGCCTCGGGGCTGCCGGCGCTGGGCGACGTCGATCTGACGTTGGTCGCGAACCCACAAGCGCCGGTCGCCCCGGTGGCCGCGCTGACGGCGGCGATCCTGAGCAGCGGGGCGGATCCGCTGGCGCCCGCGCGCCGCTGAGGAGGTGGCGGGCCGGACCGGTCAGGGCGCACGCCATCGGTGCCCGCCGTTTGCAGGCGGCTCCGTTTGCTCGCCGACCGTTCGCAGGCGCGCCCGGGCGTGCGACGGCCCGGACGCGTCGCGTCCGGGCCGGTCGACCGGGAGCTCAGTCCTTGGAGTCGAGTGCCTTGGTCTGCTGCACGAAGTAGTCGACGAACAGGCGCCCGACGGTCAGCACCACGAACCCGAGGGCCGGCCCCGTGATCAGGGCGCCGAGCCCGTCGAGCAGGCTCACCGCGCCGCCGCCGTACGCGCTGGCAACCAGGATGAAGTGCCGGATGGCGGCGAACACACCGCCCACGGCGAGCACTGCGGCGAGGACGATGATCGCGACGTAGGCGAGCTTCGCCGTCTTCAGCGTCGAAGGCGTCGCGAACTCGGTGTCGAAGAGTCCGGGGCCACCGGGCGCCGTCGGGTAGGGGGCGCCGCCGTACTGGCCGCCGAAGCCGGCCTGGCCGTACGGGCCGGGCTGGGCCTGACCCGGCTGCTGCGGCTGGCCGGGCTGCTGGCCGTAGCCACCGGCCTGGCCGTACTGATCCGCCTGGCCGGGTGCCTGGCTCGCTTGGCCGTAGGCCGCCTGGCCCGCCTGGTCGTAGGCCGCCTGGCTGGCCTGACCGTAGGAGCCCGGCGCCTGACTCGCCTGCCCGTACTCGCCCCCCGGGTTCTGCTGTGTGCCGTACTGCTGGCCGGGGACACCCTGCGGCGACTGCGGTGGCTGGTACTGGCTCATGTGTCTGGTAACCCCTCGGGAGTGCGTGGTCGGTCGCGGGCATCCGTCGCCCACGATCAGTCACCCTAGGCCCAAACGCGGCCGGCCCCCGGGAGGCGGGTGGGCAGTCCTGCCCGTCGGCCCTCCGATCTCCCGATCCGACCCCGCGTCACCAGCAGGGTCCTGGCCGGCCCGGCCTTGTGCCCGGCAACCACCGCTCAGTACGGTCAGGCACGGATCGCCCGCCGTCGGGTGCAGCGAGCACCCCGGCACGATCGAAGAGGAGAACCCGTGAGCGACGTCAGCGCCACCGGCTACCTGCGGGAGGACAGCAGCGGCCTCGAACTCGTCTTCGAGCGCACCTTCGAGGCACCGATCACCGAGATCTGGTCCACGCTGACCACCTCCGAGGGCACCGCCGCGTGGATCGGCACCTGGACCGGGGACGCCCGCGAGGGTGGGTCCGTCTCCTTCACGATGACCGCCGAGGAGAGCGCCGAGCCGGAGGATGTCGCGATCCTCGAGTGCCAGGCACCGACCCGGCTCCAGGTCGAGTTCGCCAGCGAGGCGGGCGTCTGGCACCTCGAGGCCGACCTGCGCGAGGTCGACGGCGTCACCACGCTCGAGTTCTCCCAGCTGCTGGACCAGGGCCAGGACATCACAAGTATCGGCCCCGGCTGGGACTTCTACCTGGACCGCTTGGTCGCGTCCCGGACCGGCGCGCCGATGCCCGTCTGGTCCGAGTACTTCCCTGTCCTGAGCGCGCACTACGCGCGACTCGGCTGATCCACTGTCGCGGGGCGACGCCGTCAGGCAGGATGGGTCGGACAGCACCACACCGCCGTCACGCGAAGGAGCGACCATGACCAGCCACGAGGTCCGCGCAGGAGTCACGGATCTGGACGGTCTGGCCCGCGAACACCTTGCCCTCGCCGCTGCGTCCCCACACGGACGCAGCGCGCACCTGTTCGTCCACGACGGGCCGCTGCGCCAGACGATGGTCGCGATCGTCGCCGGTTCCGAACTTGCCGAGCACAATGCTCCACCTGCCGCGAGCCTGCAGGTGCTCACCGGGCGGATCGTGCTCTGGAGCGCCGACGCCGAGGACGAGGTGGCCGCCGGCGGCGTCATCTCGATCCCCCAGGCCCGTCATGGCGTCCGCGCGCTGGAGGATTCCGCGTTCGTGCTGACCGCCGTCACCTCGACGCCGTTGGGCGGGCGGGACTGGGGCATCGGCCAGGAGCGCTGACGGCGGGAATGCTCTGCGGGGCAGGCCTGTTGCCACCCATATGACCAAGCCGACCCTGACCGTGGACATCTGGTCCGACATCGCCTGCCCGTGGTGCTACATCGGCAAGCGGAAGTTCGAGGAGGGGCGCCGCGCCTACGACGGCGAGGTGGAGGTGCGCTACCACTCGTTCGAGCTCGCGCCGGACACCCCGGTCGACTTCGAGGGCAGCGAGGTGGACTTCCTCGCCACCCACAAGGGGATGCCTGCCGGTCAGGTGCAGCAGATGCTCGACCGGGTGACCTCGATCGCCGCCGAGGTCGGCCTGAGCTACGACTTCGACACGCTCCGCCACACCAACACCCTGCTCGCCCACCAGGCCCTCCATTTCGCGAAGGCCAACGGCAAGCAGCATGAGCTCCTGGAGCGGTTGTTCGCCGCGTACTTCGAGCAGGGTCGCCACCTCGGCCGCGCCGAGGAACTGGCGGACCTCGGTGCCGACGTCGGGCTGGACCGGGCCGACCTGCTCGCCGCGCTCGAGTCACAGACCTACGCCGACGACGTCCAGGCCGACCTCGACCGGGCCCTCGCCCTCGGGATCTCCGGCGTGCCCTTCTTCGTCATCGACGGCAAGTACGGCGTGTCCGGGGCGCAGAGCCCAGAGACGTTCACCCAGGTGCTCGAGCACGTGGCCGCCGACGAGGCCCGCGAGGGAGCCGGCGTTGAGTGACGC
This sequence comes from Occultella aeris, assembly GCF_902703175.1. GTDB lineage: Bacteria > Actinomycetota > Actinomycetes > Actinomycetales > Beutenbergiaceae > Occultella > Occultella aeris. The sequence goes on from NZ_CACRYJ010000061.1 coordinate 47,525, forward strand.
AGTGTTCGGCGAGGCCTCGTCGAACGAGGTCCGGCCGAGCGGGGCACCTGGTCCCGTGACGCCGGCGGGCCCGATCGGCCTCGCCGCGATCCCCGGGCTGCCGGATCTCGAGGCGGTCGGCTGGTGCGGGCCCGACGGCGTGTGTCACGTCCCTCAGGACGTCGCGGCCGCCCGTGCGGGCGCGGAGCCCGCGGCCGAGCGGGTGAGCCGCTCCCGCAACGCGGCCAGCTGAGCCGACATGGCCGGCGGTAGCCGGTCCCCGAACTGCTCGAAGTAGTCCTCGGTGAGGTCCGCCTCGGCGAGCCACGCCCGGGCGTCGACGTCGAGCAGTGCCGCCAGTGCGCCGTCGGGCAGGTCGAGCCCGGCGAGGTTCAGCTCGCCCTCGGCCGGTAGCCTCCCCAACTGGCTCGGCCGGCCGGAGACCTCGCCGGCGACGCGACGCAGGACCCAGTCCAGGACCCGGGAGTTCTCCGAGAACCCGGGCCACAGGAACGTCCCGTCGGCGCCCTTGCGGAACCAGTTCACGGCGAAGATCTTCGGCGCGTCCGCACCGAGGAGCTCCCCCATCCGCAGCCAGTGGCCCCAGTGGTCGGCCATGTTGTAGCCGCAGAACGGAAGCATGGCGAACGGGTCCCGGCGCAGCTGCCCGACGGTGCCCTCGGCCGCCGCGGTCTGCTCGGAGGACACCGTGGCGCCGTAGAAGACCCCATGCGCCCAGTCCTGCGACTGCATCACCAGCGGCACGTTGCTGGCGCGACGCCCGCCGAACAGGATCGCGTCGACCGGGACGCCGTCCGGATCGTCCCAGTGCTCGTCGATCACCGGGCACTGGTCCGCGGCCACCGTGAACCGTGAGTTCGGGTGCGCGGCGGGCCGCCCGTGCGCCGCGCCGACGTCGGGGGTCCAGTCACGGCCCTGCCAGTCGATCAGGTGCTCCGGCGCGTCCGGCGTGAGCCCCTCCCACCAGACGTCGCCGTCGTCGGTCAGCGCGACGTTCGTGAAGATGACGTCGTGGGCGAGGGTCTCGATCGCCGTCGGGTTCGTGGTGATCCCGGTGCCGGGGGCTACGCCGAAGAAGCCCGCCTCCGGGTTGATCGCCCGGAGCCGACCGTCCGGCCCGGGCCGCATCCAGACGATGTCGTCGCCGAGGGTGGTCACCGTCCAGCCGGGAATGGACGGCCGCAGCATCGCCAGGTTCGTCTTGCCGCAGGCGCTCGGGAATGCGGCGGCCACATGGAAGGCACGGCCCGAGTCGTCGGCGAGACGGATCAACAGCATGTGCTCGGCGAGCCAGCCCTCGTCGCGGGCGATGGCCGACGCGATCCGCAGCGCGTAGCACTTCTTCCCGAGCAGGGCGTTCCCGCCGTATCCCGAGCCGAACGACCAGATCTCCCGGGTCTCGGGGAAGTGGGTGATGTACTTCGTGTCGCTGCACGGCCACGGCACGTCGGGGATCGCCTCGCCCTCGGCGCCGACCAGCGGCATGCCGACCGAGTGCACCGCGGGCACCCAGGACGACCCGGCCGCGATCTCGTTCAGCGCCGCCGTGCCCACCCGCGTCATGATCCGCATGCTGGCGACGACGTACGGCGAGTCCGTGATCTCGATGCCGACCTGGGAGATCGGACCGCCGACCGGACCCATGGAGAACGGCACCACGTACATCGTGCGTCCGCGCATGCTGCCGGCGAACACGCCGTCGAGGACCTCACGCATCTGCGTTGGGGCCATCCAGTTGTTCGTTGGTCCGGCGTCGACCTCCCGCTCGGAACAGATGTAGGTCGCGGACTCCACGCGCGCCACGTCGGAGGGGGCGGACCGGGCCAGGTAGGAGTTCGGGCGTAGCTCCGGGTTGAGTCTGATCAGCGTGCCGGCTCGCACCAGCGTCTCGATGATCCGGTCGTTCTCCGCCTCGGACCCGTCACACCACTGCACGTCCTCGGGCTGGGTCAGCGCAGCGATCCGGTCGACCCAGGCGGTCACCTCGGCGAGCGGCCCGGGTCGGGCCGCGGGCACGGTGCTACCGGCCGAGAGCCGGCGGGTCGGCCGTTCGGCGCCGAGCAGGATCGGGACGTCGAGGACGTCTGCCTCGGACTCGTCGATGGCGGAGAGGAACATCGGGGGTGACCTTTCGTCGCTGCCGGGAGGGGTGTGACTCCACACTGACGCGACTCGTCGGCGATTCTCGGGAGCATTCTCATGCAACTTTCGCCGAAGTTGCCTTATGGTCAACTCATGCGCCACACGAGTGAGCAGCCACCTCGGCCGGCCCTGACCGTGCCGGTGATCCCGCTCCCGGGAGATCCTGTGGCCGACGCCGCCACGACCGCCCCGGACGGCCTCACCCTCGGCCGCCGGATCCGGCACTTCCGCAACCGGCAGGGCCTCACCCTCTCCGAACTCGCGCGCCGGGTGGACTCCACCACGAGCCAGCTCTCCCACGTCGAGAACGGCAACCGGGAGCCGCGGCTGTCGCTGATCACCGCCATCGCTGCCGCGCTCGGGGTCAGCGTGGCGGAACTCCTGGAACCCGGGCCACCACCGGACCGCCGGGCCGAGCTCGAGATCGCGCTCGACCGGGCGCAGCGAAGCTCCCTGTACGCCGGGCTGGGCGTCGCCCCGGTCCGGCCCGGACGGAACACGCCGCTGAACGTGCTCGAGTCCCTGGTCGCGCTGCACACCGAGCTGGCCAGGCGGGCCACCGAGGCGATCGCCACCCCGGAGGAGGCTCGCCGGGCGAACACCGAGATCCGCATGATCATGCGGACCCGGGACAACTACCTGCCCGAGATCGAGGAACTGGGCGAGGACCTGATCCGCCGGGCCGGGTACACCTCCGGCGCGCTGACCCACAGCACGGTCTCGGAGATGGCCCGGACTCTCGGCTTCGAGCTGATCCATGTGCCGGACCTGCCCCACTCGACCCGCACCGTGACGGACCTCGCGAACGGGCGGATCTACCTGCCGCCGGCGTCCATCCCCGGCGGGCACGGGCTGCGGTCCCTTGCCCTGCAGGCGATCGCGCACCGGGTGCTCGGGCATGTCCGGCCGGTGAGCTATGCGGACTTCCTCCGGCAGCGCTTGGAGATCACCTACTTCGCCGCCACCTGCCTGATCCCCCGCAGCGCCGCCGTCGACTATCTCTCCGAACGCAAGCGGAGTCGGGACCTGGCGATCGAGGACTTCCGTGACGCGTTCGGGGTCACGCATGAGGCGGCCGCGCTGCGCTTCACCAACCTGGCCACCTCGCACCTGGACCTGCCGCTGCACTTCCTGCGGGTCTCCGACGACGGCGCCCTGTACAAGGGGTACGAGAACGACGGTGCCGGCCTGCCCGCGGACGTGCACGGCGCGATCGAGGGCCAGTACGTGTGCCGGCACTGGGCGGCCCGGGCCGCGTTCGAACGACGCACCCGCACCACCGAGTTCCACCAGTACACCGACACCCCGGCCGGCACGTTCTGGTGTTCGACTCAGACCGGCCGCTCCGACGCCGGCGAGTTCTCCATCACCGTGGGGGTGCCGTTCAACCACGCGAAGTGGTTCCGTGGCCGTGAGACCACCCGGCGGGCGGCCTCCACCTGCCCTGACGAGTCCTGCTGCCGGCGTCCGGCCACCGACCTGAGCCGGCGGTGGCAGGAGCACTCGTGGCCGAGCGCGGCACTGCACGCGCAGATCCTCGCGCCGCTGCCCTCGGGGACGTTCCCGGGGGTGGACGACGCCGAGGTGTACGCGTTCCTCGAGGCGAACGCGCCGTCGGAGGCGCCCTGACCGGCGTACCCTCTGCGGGTGAGCAACGACGTCACCCCGGCCTCCCCCACCGACGACGACGCCGTGGCCGCTCTGGTGGCCCTGGTCCGGATCCCGACCGTCTCGGTGGCCGGCGAACCCTCCACCGGGGCACCCTTCACGGAGTTCCTCGCCGAGCACGCCCGCCGTTTCCCGTTGATGCACGCACGGCTGGACCTGACCCTGCTCGAGGGCACGGCGATGCTGTTCCACTGGCGTGGCGCGTCGAGCGAGCGACCCGTCGTGCTGATGGCACACCTGGACGTCGTCGGCGTCGAGACCGCCGACCCGTGGCGGCACCCGGCGTTCTCCGCGGAGATCGCCGACGGTGAGATCTGGGGCCGCGGCACGCTCGACGACAAGGGCTCCCTGACCGCGCTGTGCCTCGCCGTGGAGCGGCTGTTGGCGCGCGGCGTCACGCCGGCCCAGGACATCTGGCTCAGCTTCGGCAACGGCGAGGAGGTGTCCGGTGCGGCCGCGTCGGCCGCCGTCGAGCACCTGCGGACCACCGGCGTGCGGCCCTGGTTCGTGCTCGACGAGGGTGGCGCCGTCGCGGCCCGCGCGTTCCCGGGCGTCGCCAAGCCGCTCGCCGTCATCGGGGTCGCCGAGAAGGGCACCACCACCATCGAACTCACCGTGGCCGGCCGTGGCGGCCACTCGTCCACGCCGGCTCGCGGGGACGCCGTCGCCCGTCTGGCCCGGGCGATCGTGCGGCTGGACAACTTCACCTTCCCCGGGTCGCTGCCCGCCCCCACCATCGAGATGCTCACCCGTCTCGCGCCGCACGCGGCGCCCGCGATGCGCCCGGTCCTGTCCCGCACCGGGCGGTTCGGTGGGGCGATCACCAGGGCGCTGCAGGTGGCGGGCCCGGAGTCGGCCGCCATGACCCGGACGACGGCGGTGGTCACCACCCTCTCCGGCTCACCCGGGCACAACGTGCTGGCCTCGGTGGCCCGCGCCGGTGTCAACCTGCGCATCATGGTCGGTGACACGGTGGCCGGAACGGTCGAGCGGATCCGCCGGGTGATCGGGGACGACCGCGTGCGGATCACCGTCGGCGACGCGAACGAACCGTCGCCGGTGTCACCGTGGGACGACGACGCGTTCCGGCTGATCGAGGCGGTGATCGCCGACTCCCACCCGGACGCCGTCCCCACGCCGTACGTCATGATGGGTGGCACCGACGCCCGGTTCTTCACGACCATCTGCCCACGGGTGTACCGCTTCGCCCCGTTCCGGATGAGCAAGGAGCAGCGCGCCTCGGTCCATGCCTATGACGAACGGATCGGCGTGCGCGACTTCCTCGACGGCATCGGCTTCTACACCGACCTGATCGAACGGGTCGCCTGATGGAGGACCGGACCACGTCGACGACGCCGCCTCCCTCCGCCGGGCCGGTCACCACGTCGCCGGTGGCCGGCGTCAGCCTGAAGCATGGCCTGTGGGCCGTCGTCGGCTTCCTCATCTGCGTGGAGATCGCCTCCGGGATCCTCCAGGGCTTCTATACCCCGATCTTCTCCGACATCGCCGTGCACCTGGGTATCCAGGACGCCGACGTCAACTGGTTCGAGGCCGCGCAACTGATCGTGTCGGCGCTCTGCGTGCCGCTGCTGGCCCGGCTCGGCGATGTGATCGGGCACCGAAAGGTGCTGCTGCTCGCGACCGCGATCACGGCACTCGGGTCCTGGATGCTCGCGTTCTCCCCCACCTTCTCCACGTTCCTGATCGGCTGGGCACTGCAGGGCGCCTACGTGGTGTGGCTGCCGCTGGAGGTCGCGATCATCCACCGACGCACGGCGGCGAGCGGCCAGCAGGCCCGGCTCACACGGCGTGCCTCCGGCTTCCTGGTGGCCGGGCTGGAGATCGGGGTGATCATCGGGGCGCTGACCTCCGGGGCGCTGGTCGCCGCGACCTCGATGACGGTGCTGCTGATGCTGCCGGCCATCGCCGTCACCGCCTGCTTCGCCGTGATCTGGTTCGGCGTCGAGAACGTCTCGGGGACCTCCACCGGCGGCATCGACTGGCCCGGGCTGGGCATGATCACCGCGGTCATCGGACTCGTCATGGCCGGGCTGATCACGATCCGGCTGCAGGGACCCGCGAGCCTTCCGGCGTGGGCGCTGATCCTCGCGGGGCTCGTGCTGGTGGTCCCGTTCGTGCGGATCGAACGCGTCCGGGCCGAGCCGCTCATCGACGTCCGGGTGCTGATGCAGCCGGCGCAGTGGCCGGTCCAGCTGACGGCGTTCCTCTTCGGGATGTCCGTGCTCGGGGCGCAGATCCCCCTGTCCACGTTCGCCCGCACGGACCCGGCGACGGCGGGGTTCGGCCTGGGTGCGAGCGCCGGATTCGTCTCCACACTCGTGGGGCTGTACGTGATCTCCATGGCGGGCGGGGCGCTGCTCGTGCCGGTGCTCGCGAGGTTGGTCGGGCCGCGCCGATCGCTCGTGGTCGCGGCGCTGCTGGTCGGCGCGGGTTACGCACTCTTCCTGCCGTTCCATGACACCACCTGGCAGACGATGGCGAACATGATGGTGGCCGGCCTCGGCTCCGGCGCCCTGGTCGCCTCCCTCCCGGCCGCGGCGGCCGCCGCGGCACCACCCGAGCGCACCGGGTTCGCGACCGGGATGACGAACGCGACGAAGACGCTGGGCGGAGCGATCGCGTCCGCGGTGTTCGCGATCGCACTTGCCTCGACCGGGTCCCTCGAGGGACCCGCGGCCGGGCACGCGTCGCTGTCCGGCTACCTCACCGTGTGGGCCGTGTGCGCAGCCACCGCGTTCGTGGCCGCACTGTGTCTGCTGCTGGTGCCCCGGTCGGCGTTCCAGGACTGAGCCGGCTCCGACCGAGTGAGCCCACCGGTGGACCGGGTCCACCTAGGCGGTGACGACGTTGCCCTCCTGAACCTGCACCGCGACCTCGGGCAGCGGCTCGTCGGCCGGCCCGGAGACGACCTCGCCGGTGAGTTGCTCGAACTCCGACCCGTGGCACGGGCAGTACAGCAGTTCCTCACGCACCCGCACGCTGCAGCCCTGATGGGTGCAGATCGCGCTGAACGCGACCACCTCGCCCTCGGTCGGCTGCGCGACGACCAGCTCCACGCCGTCGGCCGTGGTGACGACGAGCGAACCGCCCACCGGAACATCCGCGAGCGGGACCAGGGTCTCCCCCGCCGTCGGCTCCTCGACCTCGGGCTGCGCGCTGCACGCGGCCAGACCCACCAGCGTCACCCCGCCTCCGGAGGCGAGCAGGACCTGGCGGCGGCTGGGGCACGGGCACATGCGGGCAAATCTACCCGGGCACCCGTGGGCGAGCGCGCGGACCTGCGGCGCGGTCATCCGGATGGCGAGCGCGAGGGCACCCGGGTCTGGCCGAGGACCAGGCCGCCCACAACCGCGCGTACTCCCCGCGCATCGCCATCAACTCCTCATGACTGCCGGTCTCGGCGAGCGCGCCGTCGCGCAGGACCACCACGCGGTCGGCCGACCGCGCCTGCGAGAGCCGGTGCGCGACAACGACACCGGTTCGGCCGGCGGTGGCGGCCGCCATTGCACGGGTCAGGAGTTCGGGGTCCGCCCCACCGCCCTCCGCCGTCGCTTCGTCCAGCACCACGACCCGTGGATCCATCAGGACCACCCGCGCCAACGCCAGGTGCTGGGCCGTGCCGGCGTCCAGGTCCAGGCCGTGGGCGCCGAGCAACGTGTCGAGCCCGTCGGGCAGATCCGACACGAAGTCGGCGTGCACGGCACGCAGCGCAGCCCACAACTGCGCCTCGCTCGCGTCCGGGGCGCCGAGCCGGAGGTTGTCCGCGACGCTGGCCTCGAAGACGTGCACCTCCTGGGTGACGAGGGCGACGATGGGTGAGCGGCGCCGGTCCACCGCCCGCGCGCCGCCGACGAGGACCTCGCCGCCGTCCGGAATCAGCTCGCCGCTGATCAGCCGCGCCAGGGTGCTCTTCCCGGAGCCGCTCGCCCCGACCAGGGCGACCAGCTCGCCGTCGGCGATCTGAAGGCCGACACCGTCGACCGCCCGACGCCCGGGGCCGTAGGAGAACTGCACGTCACGCAGACGCACGGTGCCGTCCGGTTCGGCGCCGAAGGCCTCGCCGTGCCGTGGCGCGGTCCTCGCTCGTTCGGTGTGCGGTGGTGGCGGGCACGGTGCTTCGATCCCGGCCGGATCCACCGGACTCGGCGTGTTCGGGCGCAGGCCCGCGACGCCGACCAGCCTGGCCAGGCCGACCCCTGCTCGCTGCAGGTCGTCGAGGCTGGTCAGCAACTCCCCGATCGGCGCGAACAGCCGATGGAAGTACAGGGCGGCCGCCGTCGCGGCTCCGACGGTGACCACCCGGTGATCGACCAGCTGGAAACCGACCACGATGATCCCGGTGAGCCCGACGAACTCGGCGAGGTTCAGCCACCCGAAGAACCGCGTCCGTAGCCGGGCCGCGGTGACACCGAGGTCGATCGCCACCAGGCCGCGCTCGTGCACCTGCGCCAGGCGCTCCCGCTCGACCCCGTGGGCGCGTACCGTCTCGGCCCCTGCCACCGTCTCGATGATCGCCTGACCGCGCTCGGCCTCCGCGACCCGCAGCGCGGTGTAGACCGCGCGCGAGGCCCGCACGAACCGGCGGGTGCCGTACCACTGGAACGGCACCGCGAGCCCCGCTGCGAGCGCGAGCCGCGGGTCGATCACCGCGATCCCGGCAACGGAGAGCAGGATCGTGAACGCCGCGCCGACCACCGCGGGCAGCACGCCGTCGGCGGCCTCGGTCACCGCCTCGACGTCCCGGGTGACGCGCGAGACCACGTCAGAGGATCCCGCGGCCTCGGCCCGGGAGACCGGCTGGTCCAGGACCACTGCGACGACGTCCTCGCGCAGGTCGGCGATCACGTCCTGGATCACCCGCACCAGCACCGTGCCGCCGAGATAACCGAGCGCGGCGGTGGCCACGCCCACCCCGAACAGCAGCCCCGCCGTCCCGGCGAGGTCGGTCCAGGGTCGCCCGGTGGCCACCTGGTCGACGCCCACGCCGAGCAGCCGCGGCACGAACAGGGCGGAGCCGGAACCGCCCAGCAGCAGGATGATCGCGAGCACGCCGCGGCCCCGACGGCCGCGAGTCAGGGCCGCGAGGGCACGCCAGGTCTGCCCTGTGGTGGCCACCGGGAAACGCTGCGGGGTGGGTGAGCCTGTCATCGGTCGACCTCCGGCGAACCGGAGCCACGGTTCGCGTGGACCACCCGGTGGCAGCCGGACAGCAGCAACGGGCTGCCCGTGATCACGAGCACGGCGGCCGGGTGCTCGCGCAGCCCGGTGGCGATCCGCAACTCGGTGGCCGGGTCGACGGCGCTGACCGGCTCGTCCAGGACGATGACCTGAGCGTCCGAGGCGAGTGATCGGGCCAGGGCGAGGCGCTGGCGCTGGCCTCCGGAGAGGCGTCGTCCGGCCTCCCCCACCGGGCCGTCCCAGCCGCCGGCATGGACCAGCACGTCCTCGAGGGCGGTCGCCGCGATCACGGCCGGGGTCGCGAGCGGGGCGCCGAACAGGTTCTCGGCAAGCGTCCCGGAGAACAGGCGGGCATCATGCGGAACGGCCAGGACCCTCCCACGGTAGGCACGCGGCCCCAGATCGAGGGCGTCCTCCCCGGAAACCCGGATCTCCCCCGGGCCACCCGGCACCCGGAGGGCGAGCCGGTCCGCGAGCCGGCGGGCGTGGGCGGGGCCAGCGGGTACGAGGCCGACGAGTTCCCCCGGGCCGACCTCGACGTCGATTCCCTCGTCCGGCCAGTCCAACCGCAACGCCGGCGCCCCGGCGCGACCGACCGCGGTCGGTTCGTCACCGGCGACGGGGCGATCTTGCGCCTCGGACGCGGCCTCAGGTCCGGGCACCGCGTGGTGGTCGCCGAGCACCTCCAGCAGGCGCCGCGCGGAGGCCCTCTTGTGCATCCAGTTCGCCGCGAACGTGCCCACGTGGCCCAACGCCCCCTGCAGGTACTGGGCCAGGCCGACCACGGTGACCAGCTCCCCGATGGTGATCCGACCCCGCAGCGCGAGGGAGCCGGCACCGAGGGTGAGCAGCGCGAGGAATCCGGCGGCAAGCAACGAACTCGCGCCCGTGTAGCGCAGCATCGCCAGCGCCGCCCGGACCGCCCCCGAACGCGCGTCCGCGCTGGCCACCCGATAACGCCGAGCCGCCGCCTCCTGACCACGGATGCCGTGCAGCACTCGCAACCCAGCCACGAGGTCCGCGGCCACGGCGCTTGCTCTGCCGGCGGCGCGCTGCTCCGCCAGCCCGCGTGCCTCAAGTGGCCGGGACACGGCGTGCATCGCGAGCAGGACCACCGCCGTCCCGCCCAGTACGGCGAGTCCGAGCCCGGGCGAGATCCGCAGCAGGGCCAGCGCCGCGACCACGATGGCCGTCGCGGTGGCAGCCTGCTGGACCACCGACCAGGACACCCCGGCCACCCGGTAGGTGTCCGAGGTCGTGACCGACAGCAGATCCCCGACGCTGCGCCGCGTCCGCAGCCCGCGCGGGTGCAGCACACGTTGGAGCGTGACATTGCGCAGGTCGTTCTCGGCATGGCCGTAGATCGTCACCATCATCCGGGCTGACCACCGGTAGGTGAAGGACAGGATCAGGAAGTCGACGGCCAGGACGCCGACCCAGAGGAGGAGCTGACCGGGGTCTCCGGTGACGATGGCCCGGTCGACGATCACGCCGATCAGGATCGGCACCCCCGCCTCGCCGGCCTCGTGCCCGATCGCGGCAAGCGTGGCCAGCGCGAGTCGCGGGCCCCGACCCGACCCGGTCAGTGCCCGGCGCATCGGGGCCACCACAGGCTCCGGGGCGGACGGCGCGGACCGAACGGCCCGGGCCTCGGCAGCAGGGGCGGCGACGGAATCCGAACTCCTCATGGTTCGCACACTAAGGTGAGCCTTACCTCTTCGGTGTCGTGCGCATGCCAACTCGTGTCGCGCGCCGGACAACCTGCCTTCGCGACCGCCCCGCCGGCCGCGCCGATCGGACTGGAGCCCCCGTGCCTGTCGACGTACCCGAGTCTCCCGTGCTCCCTGGCGGGATCCCGGAGCCCTACCTGCTCACCACCGCGGTCGTGGACGGCACCGGCGCCGGCGGCGCGACCCCGCACCGGCACCCGGAGGACATGCTCGTCTGGCCCCACCGCGGCGCCGTGTCGGTGCGCGTGCAGGAGGAGACGCTCTGGCAGTTGCGCCCGGGTGACGGGCTCTGGGTGCCGCGGCTCACGCCGCACCTGGTCAGCGCCGACCCGACGGCGGTGTTCTGCTGCACCTACTTCGCCGGGCAGGGGTTCGATCCGGGCTGGCCCGGCACCCGCCCCGTAGCGGTGAACACAGCGCTGCGCGAGATGCTCCTGCACCTCGCTGACACGCCGATGCCGATGATGCAGCGACTGCGGGCCCAGCGGGTGATCACGGATCTGCTCTCCGGAGCACCGGCGCGGCCGTCGAGTGTGCCGCTTCCCCAGGATCCACGGATCAGCGAGCTGGCGGCAGCGATCATCGACGACCCGAGCGACGACTCCTCGATCGAGGACTTGGCCTGGCGGCATGCGGTGAGCGTGCGGACGATCTCCCGGGCGTTCGCTCAGGAACTGGGCATGTCCTTCTCGCAGTGGCGCACCGTGGTGCGGATGTCCGCCGCCTCGGCACTGCTCACCGATGGGCACCCCGTGAGCGCGGTCGCGCACCGCGTCGGCTACGCGACCACGAGCGCCTTCAGCGCGGCGTTCCGCCGGGCGGTCGGCGTCACCCCGTCCGAATTCCTGAGCCGGGGCGGCGAGCTCCCGCACGCGTCCTGAGCACCCACCGGTCGGAGTCGCTCGAGGCGGTGTTGCTGACAGAGAGTGACCATCGCTCGATACTGCGTGTCCGCCATGCGACGTCGAGCGTGCGTATGCTGCGGTGAGTTAGGCAAGGCTAAGCAACATTGACGGCGTCGCCCGTGGTCCACGGCTCCCGCACCGTCTCGACGCCACCGCGGCCCCTCGGCGCGCGGTCTGCTCCGGGGTGCCTCGGCGCGCCCCCACACCCATCACGCGTGACCGACGCGCGTGCCCGGAGGAGAACGACAGATGACGACCAACAACGTGCGCGGCCACCGCCGGCGCCTCCCGGCGATCGTGGCCACCGTGATCGCCACGGCACTCACCCTCACCGCGTGTGGCGGCGGCTCCGACGCCGCGTCCGACGACGACGCCGCGACGGCGGGGGCCGCGGACGACGGATCGTTCCCGGTCACGATCGAGCACGCCTTCGGCGAGACCACCCTCGAGGAGGTGCCGGAGCGGGTGGTCACTCTCGGTTGGAGCACCCATGACATCGTCGCGGCCCTCGGCGTGGTCCCGGTCGGTGTGCCGGAGACCTGGGGCGGTGACGACGAGGGCTACAGCGAGTGGTTCCGCGACCAGGTGGAGGACGAGATCGGCGGCGCCCTGCCCGAGATCCTCAACTACGACGACTCCGGCGAGCTCGACTTCGAGCAGGTACTGGCACTCGCCCCGGACGTGATCATCGCTCCCGTCTGGGGCGTGGACGAGGTCTCCTACGACCGGCTCTCCGAGATCGCCCCGACCGTTGCCCACCTCGACCCCGAGAACTCGTGGTCGAGCACGTGGCAGGACCTCACAGTGATGGTCGGTGAGGTGCTCGGCCGTTCCGATGCCGCCGGTGAGCTCGTGGCGCAGACCGAGACGCTCCTCGACGACGCGACGCAGGCGCACCCGGAGTTCGCCGGCGCGAGTTTCGTCTACGGCCTCACCCTCAGCGACGGCGCCACGGAGCTCGGGCTGTACATCCCGGACGACCCCCGCGTCCGACTCCTGCGCGAGCTCGGATTCGTGGACACCCCGGCCATGCAGACAGTCCTCGACTCGGTGGAGGGCGGCAACTGGTACGGCGGGGTCAGCCTGGAGGAACTGGACACGGTCGAGGCTGACCTGTTCCTCGCGTGGTCGGCCGGGCCGGAGGAACTCGCCTACACCCTCGAGCACCCCACGTTCTCCCGGTGGGCACCGATCGCGTCGGGACACTACCTCTTCTTCGAGGACGAGGCGCTCGCGATGGCCACGAACGGCCCCTCGCCGCTCTCGATCGAGTGGGCCCTCGCCAATGGATTCGTCGACAAACTGGCGGACGCCCTCGCGGGCGGCGCAGTCACGGTTTCGTGACGACCCCGTCTCCGCGGATCCACCGCGCTGTCGTCACGGAGGTCCGCAGGCTCGGCCCGGGCATGATCCGGATCCGACTCGGCGGACCGGACATGGCCGACTACCCCACCACCGGGATCGGCGACGAGTACGTGCGGGTGTTCTTTCCCGACACTCCGGACGAGGAACCGCGCCTGCCGTTCGTGACGGAGCGGGGCTGGGACTTCTCCGAGGGCGTCGAGCCGTCGGCGATGCGGACCTACACGATCCGCGACCATCGGCCAGGGGCGGTGGACATCGACTTCGTCGCCCACCCCGGCGGCGTCGCCGCCGACTGGGCGTTGGCCGCACAGGTCGGGCAGGCCGTGGGCATCAATCCTCCGCGAGGGCTCTACGACCGGCCGCGGGTCGCCCGTCACCAGGTGCTCATCGCCGACGAACCGGCGCTGCCGGCCGCCCTGCGGGTCGCCGAGCTCACCGCCGGCGAGGTGAGCACGCACGTGGTCGCCGAGGTGCGCTCACCCGAGCATCGCCTCGAGGCGGCCGTGGACGGCGTCACCTACTCGTGGCTGTACGGCTCGGGCAACGGCGTGGCACCCACCCACTTGCCGGAAGTGACCCGTCGGTTGACCCTGGCCTGCGACGGCGGGACCTACGTCTGGGTGGCCGGCGAGTCGCGAGCGACCCGAGAGATCCGGACGCACCTGCGCCATGGCCTCGGCCTGCCCGCGGACAGTTACAAGGTGGTGGGCTACTGGACGGATCGCGCCGAGGAGTGGACCCAGCGGTACGAGTCCCTGGATGCCGGGGTGCGGCAGCGGATCGAGGACCTCTACGACGGTGACCTGGACGCCGAGCAGATGATCGACGAGGTCCATGCCATCTACGCGTCGGCCGGTCTGTGAGCACCCGGACGCCGTCAGCGCCACCCGCCCCGGAGAGGGCACCGGCCCCGTCCGTCGTGCCCGGCGCCCCGTCCTGCGTCGGCGGCGGCGGGCCCGGTGCCGGTCTCGCCAGGAGCAACTCACGCCGGACGCTGGTGCTGCTCGCCGCGTGCACCGTGCTCGCACTGACGTGCGTCGCGAGCCTGGCCGTCGGTGCCCGGGACATCCCACCCGCGACCGTGTGGCAGGCGCTGGTGGCCTTCGACGGGTCCGACGAGCACGTGATGGTCCGGGACCTGCGCCTGCCGCGGACCCTGGTCGGGCTGGTCGTCGGTCCGGCGCTGGGCACCTGCGGTGCCCTGATCCAGGCGTTCACTCGCAACCCGCTCGCGGACCCCGGCATCCTCGGTGTCAACGCGGGGGCGAGCTTCGCGGTCACGTTCGCCGTCGCCTTCCTCGGCCTGCGTGCACCACACCAGTTCGTCTGGTTCGCGCTCGCCGGGGCGCTCGCGGTGACCGTGCTCGTGTATCTGATCGGTTCCGTCGGTCCGGGACGTGCCACCCCGGTCAAACTCACCCTGGCGGGGGTGGCACTCAGCGCCGTGCTCGGCGGGCTCACCTCGGCGATGACGCTGAAGAGCACGCAGACATTCGACGTGATGCGGTTCTGGGGGGTCGGTTCGATCGGCGGACGGTCGATGGAGACGCTCGTCTACTGCCTGCCGCTGATCGGCGCAGGTCTCCTGTTGGCCGCGGCGAGCGCCCGGTCGCTGAACGCCCTCGCCCTCGGCGACGACCTCGCCACGGCGTTCGGCGTCCGGATCGGAGCCGTCCGGGTCGTCGTGGTGCTCGCCGTGACCCTGCTGGCCGGCACCGCCGTGGCGGTCGCGGGACCCATCGGGTTCGTCGGGCTGATGGTGCCACACGTGGTCCGTTGGTTCGTGGGACCGGACCAACGATGGATCATCGCCATGACCGTGGTCGTAGCCCCCGTGCTCCTGCTCGCCTCAGATATCATCGGCCGGATCATCCTGCCCTCGGGCGAGCTGCGGGTCGGCCTGGTCACCGCGCTGCTGGGTGCCCCGGTCCTCATCGCCCTCGTGCGCCGGAAGCAGGTGAGCGGCCTGTGAACGCTGCCGCGCCGGTGCGCACGGACAGCGCGGACGGGCGCGTCGACTTCGGCCGACCCACCCTGGTGCTCCGGCGCCGCCGGCTGTCCACCCGGGTGAGCCGACGAGCGGTGGTCGTCTGCACGGTCCTGGCCGTGACGACCTTCCTACTCGCGTTGGTCAGCCTCGGCGTGGGCACGCTCGCGCTGTCCCCGATGGAGGTTCTCGCCGCCCTGGCCGACACCGGTGGGAACGAGCAGGCACGGCTGGCCGTCGTCGGCTGGCGCCTGCCGCGCCTCCTCCTGGCTGTGCTGTGCGGTGCGGCGCTGGCCGTGAGCGGCGCGATCTTCCAGTCCTTGACCAAGAACCCGCTGGGCTCACCGGACATCATCGGTTTCTCCACCGGTTCCTACACGGGCGCGATCGTCGTGATGCTCTGGCTCGGCTCGACCACGTACCTGAACATCGCGGCCGGTTCCCTCGTCGGCGGTTGTGTGGTGGCATTCGTGGTGTACGTGCTCGCCTACCGGCGCGGCATCCAGGCGTTCCGCCTGATCATCGTCGGCATCGGCATCAGCGCGATCCTCGGATCGATCAACTCGATGCTCCTGATCGCGGTGAGCCCCGAACAGGCGATGCTCGCCGCCGTCTGGGGCGCGGGATCGCTGAACGGCCTCGGCTACGCCCAGCTCTGGCCGGTCGCGATCAGCGGCACGCTGCTCATCCTCGGTGCCGCGCTGATCGTGGCACCGCTGCGACAGCTCGAGATCGGCGACGACGCGGCACGGGCGCTCGGCATCCGGGCTCAGCGGTCCCGGGCCCTGGCGACCGTGCTGGGAGTGGCCCTGACCGCGGTGGTGACCGCCGCCGTCGGGCCGATCTCGTTCGTGGCGCTCGCGGCGCCACAGATCGCCCGGCGGCTCACTCGAGGCATCGGACTGGAGCTGTTGCCCGCCGCGCTGACCGGCGCCCTGGTCCTGGTCGCCGCGGATCTCATCGCCCAGCGCGTGGACCTGCCGGTCGGGGTGATCACCGTCTCCGTCGGCGGCAGTTACCTCGCATGGCTGCTGATCAGCGAGTACCGCACCCGAGGAAGGCTCTAGCCGTGACCGAGGAATCTACGAATCCGCCCCAGATCGCTGCGGAGGGTCTCCGCGTCGGCTACGACCGCACCGTCGTCAGCGACAACCTGAGCGTCGGGGTCCCCGACGGTTCGTTCACCGTGATCATCGGGCCGAACGCGTGTGGCAAGTCCACCCTGTTGCGGGCCCTGGCCCGACTCCTGCCACCGCAGCAGGGTCGCGTCCTGTTGGACGGCCAGGACATCGCGACGCTGCACACCCGTGACGTCGCCACCCGGCTGGGTCTGCTGCCGCAGACCTCGATCGCTCCCGAGGGCATCACCGTGGCGGACCTGGTCGCCCGCGGCAGGCACCCGCACCAGGGCATGTTCACGCGGTGGTCGGAGCAGGACGAGGCCGCGGTGATCGCAGCGATGGCCGCCACCCGGGTCACGGAGCTGTCCGGGCGGCTGGTGGACCAGCTCTCCGGCGGTCAGCGTCAACGCGTCTGGGTCGCGATGGTGCTCGCACAGCAGACCCCGCTGCTGCTCCTCGACGAGCCCACCACATTCCTGGACATCGCACACCAGTACGACCTGCTCGGCCTGTGCCGCGAACTGAATCGTGACCGCGGGTACACGCTCGTCGCGGTGCTGCATGACCTGAACCAGGCGGCCCGGTTCGCCACGCACCTGATCGTGATGAAGGACGGCGCCGTCGTCACCAGTGGCCCGCCGCGCACGGTCTTGACCGAGGAACTCGTCGGCGACGTCTTCGACCTGCCCTGCCGCGTGATCGAGGATCCGGTCACGTCCGCCCCGTTGGTGATCCCGCTGGACGCACAGCACTCGCCCCCGACCGGCGTGACACCGGTCGGGGGCGAGGAAGCCGGTCGGGATCAGACGCGCTCGGGGAACTTGCCCTCCGAGCGGATCCGCGTGTTCAGCTCCTCGAGGTAGCGGTCCTCGTCGAGGTCGAGTGGGACCTCCTGCCCCGTCCAGCTGGACAGGTGGATCGCATTCGCCAGGCGGACCCCGTTGATGCCGTCGGAGCCCGGCGCGAGGAGCGGGGTCCCGTCGAGGATGTTCGCGGCGAAGTTCTCCAGGACCCCGGAGTGCTGGGCGCCCCAGGGGCGCGTGTACTCGATCGTCTCGGTCGTGTACAGCGCCTCCGTGTCCTGCTTGCCCATGAACAGTTGCTTGACCTCCTCCATGGACATGGTGTCGCTGATCTCGCGCTCGTCCCGGACCAGTCGGTGCACGGTGGCCGTCTTGGAGTCGTCGACGATGATCTTGCCCTTGTCGCCGAGGATCTCGAACCGGTCGGTACCGATGATGTCGTGGGTCGCGGTGACGAGCACCCCGGTGGCGCCGTCGCCGTAGTCGAGCACCACGGTCACCTCGTCCTCGACGGCGATGTTGCGGCGGAACCCGTACGCGACCTTCGCGAAGACCGACTCGGGCACCCCGCAGATCCACTGCAACAGGTCGAGCTGGTGGGGCACCTGGTTGACCAGGACGCCGCCGCCCTCGCCACCCCAGGTGGCGCGCCAGGCGCTCTGGTCGTAGTAGCCCTGCGGACGCCACCAGGTGGTGATCAGCCAGTTCGTACGGCGGATCTTGCCGATCTCGCCGGACTCGACGATCTCCTTGATGCGCTGGTAGAGCGGGTTGTTGCGCTGGTTGAACATGATCCCGAAGGTCAGCTCGGGCTTGGTCGCGGCGAACTCGTTGAGTTCCTTGACCTGCTTGGTGTAGACCCCGGCGGGCTTCTCCACGAGCGCGTGGATGCCGCGGGACAGGGCGGCGATGCCCATCTCCGGGTGCAGGAAGTGCGGCACGGTGGTGACGACGGCGTCGACGTCGCCGCTCTCCAGCATCTCGAGGTAGTCCTCGTAGACCGGCACATCCGCGTAGGTGCTCTGGGCGAACTCGCGCTTGGCGGGGTCACGGTCCGTGATCGCACCGATCACCATGTTGGGCACCAGGCCCTCGTCGATCATCTTGGCGTACATGCCGCCCTGGGTACCGAGCCCGATGATGCCAAGTCTGACCTTGTCTACCACGTTGGAGTCTCCTGAAGTCGTTCGAGTGGGGGCATCGCTGCCGTTCCCCCGAGGCTAGGCCGGGCCAGCCTGGGTGCCCTATCTGTTGCCGCCTGTTGCCGCCTGTTTCCGCTGGGCGCCGACACCCTCGCGCACGGTCTGTACGTGCCGCATTCCAGGGATCGGTGCCAAGATGTGCCAATGATCGTTGTGACCACGAATGAGATCCCCGGCTACCGCATCGACGCCGTCATGGGTGAGGTGATGGGTCTGACCGTCCGCTCCGCGAACATCGGGCAGAACTTCGTCGCCTCCTTCCGCTCGATCGGCGGAGGCGAGGTCACCGAGTACACCCGCCTCGTCTACGAGAGCCGCCAGGAGGTCATGAACCGGATGACCGTCGAGGCGCAGCGCCGCGGCGCGAACGCCGTGATCGGCATGCGGTTCGACACCGGCGACATCGCCCAGGCGTTCAGCGAGGTCTGCGCGTACGGCACCGCCGTGTACGCCACCCCGATCGGCGAGGGCGAGCAGGGGCACACGAAGCAGTCGGTCGAACAGGCGAAGAACCCGGCCAACGTGGCCCCGGCCCCGGCGCCGAACCCCGGCCAGCCACAGGCTCCCGGTTACGGTGGCGCGTCCGCGCAGCAGCACGGTGGTTACGGTCAGCAGCCGGGACAGCCCGGTGGCTACGGTCAGCAGCCAGGCCCGCCGCCGGCCGGGGGCTACCAGCAGCCGCCCGCGGGTGGTTACCAGCCGGGCTACTGAGCGGCCCGAGCGGCTCCGGTGCCTAGAAGTCGACGGGGTCGCGGGCGATCGGGCAGGTCATGCAGTGCCCGCCGCCACGCCCGCGGCCCAGTTCGGCCCCGACGATCTCGACCACCTCGATGCCGGCGTCCCGCAGCAACGCGTTCGTCAGCGTGTTCCGGTCGTAGGTGATCACCACGCCGGGCTCGAGGGCGACCGCGTTGTTGCCGCTGTCCCACTGCTGACGCTCGGAGGCGTAGGTGTCCCCGCCGGTCTCGATGACCCGCATCCCGGACAGGCCGAGCGCTTCGGTGACGACCTTGACGAACGTGCCCTCCCCCTCGTCGATGACGTCGAGTCCCCCCGGCGCGTCACCGGGCAGCAGGGTGAACGTGTGTACCCCGTCCATGATCCGCGGGTAGAGGGTGACCACGTCCCGGTCGGCGAACGTGAAAACCGTGTCCAGGTGCATGGCCGCGCGCAGCTTCGGCAGACCGGCCACCACCACGCGCTCCGCCGCGCCCTGCGCGAACAGGTTCGCCGCGACCTGCGTGATCGCCTGCCGCGACGTGCGCTCGCTCATGCCCATGAGCACCACCCCGTTGCCCACAGGCATGATGTCACCGCCCTCGAACGTGGCCTGGCCCCAGTCCGCCTCCGGGTCGCCCCACCACACCTGCGAACCCGCGAACGAGGGATGGAACTCGTAGATCGCCTTCATCAGGAGGGTCTCGCCACGCCGGGCCGGCCAGAACAACGGGTTCATGGTGAGTCCGCCGTACAGCCAGCACGTGGTGTCGCGGGTGTAGAGGGTGTTCGGCAGCGGGGGCATCAGGAACTCCTGCGCGCCGCGGGACTCCCGGGCCATCGTCAGTGCCGCCGACCGGAACTCCGCCGGTAGGTCCCCGGTTGCGAGGCCGCCGATGAGGTACTCGGCGAGGGTGGCCGCGTCGAGCGTGTCCAGGTACCCGCGGGTGTCGACGATCACGCCGAGGCCCACCTCGTTCGGCACGATCTTGCGGTCGAGGAGCCAGGCGCGCGCTGCCGGGATCGCCATCGTCTCGGCGAGGAGGTCATGTAGCTCGAGGACGTGCACGCCCCGGTCGACCATCTGCGTGACGAAGTCGGCGTGGTCGCGCTGTGCGTTCTCCACCCACATCACGTCGTCGAAGAGCAGAGCGGCGCTGTTGCTGGGCGTGAGCCGCTGATGGGCCAGCCCGGGCCTGCAGACCAGTACGGTCCGCAACCGGCCGACCTCCGAATGCACGCCGTGAACGATGTCCGGGTCCGCTGCGGTGGGCATGCCCGAGCCTCTCACGCCGCCTCCGTCAGGGCGCGATTATCAGGCAGGAGCTCGACGCGGTGGCGAGGACCCGGCCACGGGCGTCCCGCAGGTCCGCCTCCGCGAAGGCGGCCCGGCGGCCTGGTTTGGTGACCCAGCCGTGCGCCGTCACCGGGCCGGTCCCGGCCGAGATCGACCGCAGCAGGGAGATCTTGATCTCCAGGGTCGTATACCCGACGCCGGCCGGCAGCGTCGAGTGCACGGCGCAGCCACAGGCCGAGTCCAGCAAGGTGGCGGCGAAGCCGGCGTGGACGGATCCGATCGGGTTGTAGTGGGAGTCGTCCGGGATCCCGGTGAGCACCACGTCACCCTCGGCGACGGAGGCGAAGCCCATGCCCACGTGGGCGGCGATCGGGGGCGGCGGGACGACGCCGTCGATCACCGCCTGCAACTGCTCCAGCCCGGTCCGCTCGAACGCGCGGGCCACCTGGGGCAGCGGGTCGCGGTAGTGCAACGTCCTGGTCCGTTCGGCCTCGGCGGTCATCGTTCCACTCCTTCGTCGCACCCGGATCGCCGACCCCCCGTCGATTGCCCGGTCGGCCTCGCCACCGTACCGTCGGAGCCAGCGATGACGGCCGATCTGGGAGCCATGGACATGAGCGATGACTGGGTGGCACAACCCGTACACGACGACGACCTCGTACGCGCGAACACCGGGCACGGCTGGCAGGACTGGGTCCGCCTCCTCGACTCGGGTCCCGGCCGCGCGGCCGGCCACACCGAACAGGCCCGCTGGGTGCGCGAGGAGCACGGCGTCGACGGGTGGTGGGCGCAGAGCGTCGTCGTCGGATACGAACGGATCGTCGGGATCCGGCTGCCCGGCCAGCGGGCGGACGGCACCTTCACGGTGTCCCGGTCGCGCATTCTCGATGCCGACGCCGGCAGCTGGCGGGCCCGACTGCTCGACGACGGCGCCCGAGCCACGCTCTTCGCGCCGCTCACCACATCGCTGCGCTCGAAGCCGGACGCACGGAGCCTGCGCTTCGACCTCGCCGACGGCGCCGACCCGCTCGGGATCATCGCGGTCGCGCTCGACCCGGTCGCGGAACGGGTCCGGCTGACCCTCACGCACGAGAAACTGCCCGACGCCGCTACGGCCGAGCGGTGGAAGGACCGGTGGGCCGAGTGGATCGCAGACGTCGGGACCGAGTAGCGCCGATCGCCGCTTAGGCTGGACCGTTGGAGCAGCACCCGAGGAGAGGCGGTCACAGATGCCGGGTGGCGAAGAGATCCTGGTCGAGACGGTCGACGAGCACGGACAGGCCACCGGAGTCGCCGAGAAGCTCGAGGCGCATCGCGAACCCGGCGTCCTGCACCGGGCGTTCTCGCTGTTCGCGTTCGACGGCACGGGGCGACTCCTCCTGCAGCGTCGCGCCGCCGGCAAGTACCACTCCCCGCTGATGCTCACCAACAGCGCCTGCGGTCACCCGTTCCCGGGCGAGGCGCCGGTGGCGGCGGTCACTCGCCGCGCCGCCGAGGAGCTGGGCACGCCGGTCGACGACCTGACCGAGCTCGGCATCGTGCAGTACCACGTGCACGACGGCGCGACCGGACTGTACGAGCGTGAGTACAACCACGTCTTCGCGGGCCGGGTGGACGCAGGGTCCGTCGCGGCCGATCCCGAGGAGATCGCCGAGGTCGTGTTCGTCACGGGGGCGGAGCTGGCCGCGCTGCGCGCGGCCGAGCCCTTCACGGCCTGGTTCGACGACGTCTGGGGCCTCGCTCAGCCACACCTGACCGACTGGGGCTTCCGGACCGGTTGAACCGGCGACCGGTCCGCGCAGCACCCCGCCGGCCCTTCGCGAGACCGCCACGACTCCCCCACGACACCTCCGCCGCACCCACGGCGCCGCGGCCCCCACGCGCATTCCACGGCCGGCCGAGTCACTAGGATGTAGCCCGTTCCGCCCTGCGGCGATCGGTGCCGTGGGCAGCCTGCCCGAGATGTCGAACTACTCACGAAAGCCTGCGATGCCCCGAACCTGTCCCGCCCGGTACCCCCGGGTCAGGGTCTGCAGCGCCTCGTGATGGTGGCGTCGACTCCGCTCGTGGGCGCAGGCCGAGACGGCGATGTCGAGGATGCCGGCAGGCTCGCGCCGGTCGCGACCGGCACCGCCCACGCCAAGGCGATCCTGATCGGTGAGCACGCCGTCGTCTACGGGCACCCGGCCATCGCCCTGCCGCTCATTCCGTTGCGCACCATCGCGAGGCTGCGCACCGTGCCCGGCCCGCTCAGCGCCCGGCACGGGGACCAGCGCGTCCGGGTGGAGGACCTGCCCGAGGCGTTCGCGCCGGTCGGCGTCGCCGTCACGGCCGCACTGGCCCACTTCGGCCTGCCCGGCGACGACCTCGAGATCGAGTTGGACAGCGACATCCCGCCGGGTGCCGGGCTGGGCGCGAGCGCCGCATCCGCGCATGCCATCGTCGAGGCCGTGCGTGTGCACGCCGGTCAGGACCTCGATGAGGAGGCCAGGTTCGAGCTCGTGCAGACCGCCGAGCGGGTGGCGCACGGCAACCCCAGTGGGCTGGACGCACGGGCCACCCGGGCCCGCACGCCGGTGGCGTTCACCGGCGGCGTCACCTCCGACCTGCACCTCGGCGGCTCGTTCTCGTTCGCGGTCGCAGACACCGGCGTCCGCTCCCCGACCCGAGACGCGGTGGCCGGGGTGCGTAGATTCGTCGAGGCCGAACCGGACCGCGGCAGCGAACTGCTCGAGCGGCTCGCCGAGCTGACCCGGGCCGCGGGCCGGGATCTCGGCGCGGGCCGGACCGCAGACCTCGGCGCCCGCCTGGACGCAGCCCAGGAGGCGCTCGATGCTCTGGGCGTCGGGCACCCCGCCATCGACCGGCTCCTCGCCGCGGCCCGGGCGGCAGGCGCGACCGGTGCCAAGCTCACCGGTGCCGGGCGCGGCGGCTGCGTGATCGCGGTGGCCGACTCCCCAGAGCGTGCCGCCGAGATCGTGACGGCGATGCAAGATGCCGGCGCGGTCGGCGGCTGGGTCGTCACGGCGGCGGGCCGGTGAGCAGTACCGCCATCGCGCACCCCAACATCGCGCTCATCAAGTACTGGGGCAAGGCCGACGAGCGGCTCTCGCTGCCGGCCACCGACAGCCTCTCGCTCACCCTCGACATCGCTCCGACCCGCACGACCGTGACGCTGGACCCTGGTGCGGATCAGCACGTCGCGTCCTGGAGCGGCGAGCCGATGACCGGCCGGGAGCTCGAGCGGGTGAGCACGTTCCTCGACCTGGTCGCCGAGCGCGCCGGCAGCCGGACCCGAGCCGTAGTCGAGACCGTGAACGAGATCCCCACCGGCGCGGGCCTGGCCTCCTCGGCCGCGGGCTTCGCGGCGCTGGCCGCAGCCGCGAGCGCCGCCTACGGCCTCGCCCTCTCACCCCGTGACCTGTCCCGGCTCGCCCGACGCGGATCCGGGTCGGCGGCCCGCTCGGTCTTCGGTGGCCTCGTCCAGTGGCACGCCGGTGACGACGAGGGATCGTTCGCCGAGCCGATCGAGGCACCCGGGCTCGAGCTCGCGCTCGTGGTGGCGGTCCTGGCCGCCGGGCGCAAGGCGATCGGAAGTCGTGAGGCGATGCGGCGCACCGTGGCGACCTCCCCGTTCTTCGGCGCCTGGGTCGCGAGCGTGCCCGGCGAGCTGGACGCGATGCGCGCCGCGATCGCGCGGGCCGACCTCAGCGCCGTCGGCGAGCTGGCCGAGTCGAACGCGATGCGGATGCACGCGACCATGCTGGGCGCGGTCCCCCCGGTGCGGTACTGGAACGCGGACACAGTGGCAGCCCTCGACGTCGTGGCCCAGTGCCGCCGCGACGGCATCGAGGCGTACGCGACCATCGACGCGGGACCGAACGTGAAGGTGCTCTGCCGGCCGGAGGCGACCACCGCCGTCGCCGATCGGCTCCGGGCCGCGTTCGCCGATGTGGACCTGTTGGTCTCGGGATCCGGCCCCGGCGTGCGTATCCTCGGACCGGCCGCATGATCACGGCCCGGGCACCCGGCAAACTCTTCATCGCCGGCGAGTACGCCGTCGTCGAGCCCGGCGGGAACGCCGTCGTCGTGGCCGTCGACCGGCACGTCTCCGTGCACCTCGGTCCGGCCCGGGACCGCGGCAGGATCGACTCCGACCAGCCCGGCTGGGCGCCACTGACCTGGACGCGGGACGCCACCGGCGTGGTGGCCGACGACGGTCGCGGCCTCGACCACGCGCTCTCGGCCGTCCGGACCGTCGATGAGTTCGTGATCGGCCTCGGCGTCGACCCCCGCAACCACTCCCTGCGGATCTCCAGCGACCTCGACGACGCCGACGGGCTCAAGTACGGCCTCGGCTCCAGCGGCGCCGTCACGGTCGCCACGATCCGGGCACTCGACGAGTTCTACGGACTGCGCCTGAGCCCGCTGGAGCAGTTCCGGCTGGCCCTGCTCGCGATCATCGAGGTGGCGCCGACGTCCTCCGGTGGCGACGTCGCGGCGAGCAGTTTCGGCGGCTGGATCTCCTACCGCTCCCCCGACCGGGCAGCACTGGCCGAGCTGCGCGCCCGCGACGGAGTGCTCGCCGCGTTCCGTGCGCCCTGGGCGCCGCTCGCGATCACCCCATTGCCGTCCCCGGACTCGCTCGAGTTCGTGGTCGGCTGGACCGGTGCCGCGGCGTCGACGGCGCAGCTCGTTGCTGACGTGCAGGCTGCGGTGGGCGCCGGCACGTCAGCGGGCCCGGCGCTGCCCTACGAGCGCTTCCTGACCGAGAGCCGCGCCCGCGTCGCGGACCTGACGGCGGGGCTCGCCCATGGTGACCCCGAGCGGGTCCTGGCAGCCGTGCGCGCGGCGCGGCGACTGCTCGTCGGACTCGGGACCGGCCTCGGCGTCGAGATCGAGACACCGGCCCTGACGCGGCTCTGCGACGAGGCCGAGGCCATCGGGGCCGCAGCGAAGTCCTCGGGTGCCGGCGGCGGCGACTGCGGCATCGTGCTGGTCCCTCGCGGCACCGATCTGACGCCGATGCTCGACGGCTGGGCGCGGGCCGGCGTGCGCAGGCTCACGCTCGCTGTGGCCCCGCCGGAGCCGCGTGTGGGTGCCCGATGACAGAGAATGGGGCCATGAGCGAATCCGTGGCGGCCGTGCCCATGCGCTGGGTCGGCCCGATCCGCATCAGCGGGAATGTGCTGTCCGGCGAGCAGGAGGTGCCGCTCGCCACGTACGAGTCGCCGCTGTGGCCCTCCGTCGGCCGTGGCGCGCGGATCTCCCGCCTCGTCGACGGTGGGATCGCCACCACGCTGGTCTCGGAGCGGATGAGCCGCTCGGTGTACTTCGAGACCGACGGCGCCGGTGTGTCCGTCCGCACCCTCGCCGAGATCACCGGCGCCTTCGCCGAACTCCAGGACGTCGTGGCCGCGAGCAGCCGGTTCGCCCAGCTCATCGACCTCCACAGTGAGATCGCCGGTCGCCTGTTGTTCCTGCGCTTCGAGTTCCTCACCGGCGATGCCTCGGGCCACAACATGGCCACGCTCGCGGCGGAGCGGCTGATGTCCCACCTGATGGCGACGTGGCCGCAACTACGGTACGGCTCGATCTCCGGGAACTACTGCTCGGACAAGAAGGCGACCGCCGTCAACGGCATCCTCGGGCGCGGCAAGCATGTGGTGACCGAGGCGCTCATCCCGCGCGCCATCGTCGAGAAGCGGTTGCGGTCCACCCCGGAACAGATCGCCCGGCTGAACACGAACAAGAACCTGGTCGGCACGATCCTCGCCGGCGGGCTGCGCTCCGCCAACGCCCACTACGCGAACATGCTGCTGGGCTTCTACCTGGCCACCGGGCAGGACGCTGCGAACATCGTCGAGGGTTCGCAGGGCATCACCCAGGCCGAGGTCGACGGCGGCGACCTGTACTTCTCCTGCACGCTGCCGAACCTGATCGTCGGCACCGTGGGCAACGGCAAGGGCCTGCCGTTCGTCGAGGAGAACCTGCAACGACTCGGGTGCCGCGAGGAGCGCGCTCCGGGCGAGAACGCACACCGTCTCGCTGCCCTGTGCGCGGCGTCGGTGTGGTGTGGCGAGCTGTCCCTGCTCGCGGCGCAGACCAATCCCGGCGAACTGATGGCAGCTCACGTGGCCATCGAGCGCTCCGCTGGCCACAATGCAGATCTGAACACCTCGAACCAGGAGTGAGACATTTCCCCCGCAATCGGCATCGATGACCTCGCCTTCGCCACAGGCTCCTTCCGTATCGACCTCGCGGTCCTCGCCGCGCGGCTCGGCGCCGATCCGGCGAAGTACTACCGCGGGCTCGGGCAGTCCGAGATGAGCGTCGTGGCCGAGGACGAGGACGTCGTCACGTTGGGCGCCGCCGCGGCGCAGCAGATCCTCGCCCGCGGGGGCGCCGACGGGGTGCGCACGCTGATGTTCGCGACCGAGACCGGCATCGACCAGTCGAAGTCGGCCGGCGTCTACGTGCACAGGCTGCTCGGCCTCGGTCCGAACGTGCGTGTCGTGGAACTGAAGCAGGCCTGCTACTCGGCGACGGCGGCGATGCAGTTCGCAGCGGCACTCGTCGCCCGGGACCCCAGCGAGAAGGTGCTCGTGATCGCGAGCGACATCGCGCGCTACGAGCTGGACACGGCCGCGGAGCCGACGCAGGGCGCCGGCGCGGTGGCCTTCACGGTCACGGCGAACCCGGCGCTGCTCGAGCTCGAGCCGGCGAACGGGGTCTACACCGAGGACGTCATGGACTTCTGGCGGCCGAACCACTCGACGACCGCGATCGTGGACGGCAAGACCTCGATCACGGCGTACCTGGACGCCGTCGCCGGGGCGTTCGACGACTACCTGTCCCGCGGCGGCGCACCGTTCGACGCCATCGACTGGTTCTGCTATCACCAGCCGTTCACGAAGATGGCTGTCAAGGCCCACCGCCACCTGGCCGACCGCGCCGGGTCCGGCGCCGACCCGGCCGCCGTCGCCGCCCGGATCGAGCCGACGACCGGCTACAACCGGCGGATCGGGAACAGCTACACGGCGTCGGTCTACCTGGCCCTGCTCGCGCTGCTGGACGGTGCCGAGGACCTCGCCGGCAAGCGGGTCGCGATCGCCAGCTACGGCTCCGGAGCCGTCGCGGAATTCCTCACCGGAACGGTCCCGGCGAACTACCGGACGGCGTTGCGTGCCGCCGAGAACGAGCGGCGGCTCGCCGACAGGGTGCCCGTGGACGACGCCACCTACCTGGCGCTGCAGGACGCCGCCCGCCGCCGGGACCCCTCGAACTACGAGACCGCCCGGCAGACCCCTGCACCGTTCCGGTTCGGCGGTGTCCGCGACGACCAGCGGATCTACGAACCCACGGTCTGAGCAGGCCCGACGTGGCTCGCAGCGTCGCGGTCAGGCGGCAGTCGCCCAGATCGCACGCAGGGGCCGCATGCCCTCCTCGACGTACTCGGCGATCGGGTGTGTGCCGCCGTCGGTGAACCAGCGCTCCAGGGCGGCGAAGTACCCGAACGCGAGCGCGTTCGCGACCACGTGCGCCTGCGTCGGGCTCAAGCCTCGCTCCGGTGCCAGGAACGGTGCCACCCGTTTCGCTGCTCGGTCGAGCGTGGCGAGTGCGGCCATCCGCACCGACGGTTCGCTGAAGAAGTAGCGGACCCGTCGCCTGGAGGTCGGCTCCGTCTCGCCGGCCTCCGTCGGCGCAGGAATCCGGTCGGACGCGGCCTCGTAAGCCAGCACTGAGCCGAGCAGGCTCCCGACCGGGTCGGCCGGGTCGACCAACGCCGCCAGGTCCTCGTCGCTGAGGCTGTCGAAGTCATCGGCGACGAGGAGTCCCTCCTTGGTGCCGAAGTACCGGTACACGGACGACGGCGAAACCTCCGCCGCCGCGGCGATCTGCTCGATGGTGACGGCGTCGAACCCGCGCTCGTCGAAGAGGTCGAGCGCGCGCTCGGTGATGGTGTGGATGGCCGTGCGGCGCCACTGCTCGCGGAGTCCTGGCATCCACCGATGCTAACAGTTCTGACAGTCACTTTCTAAATACCGTTGACTCTCTCAACGTCGGGGTGTCACAGTGGCTCTCGTTGAGACAGTCACTGTCTGAATGGTTCCGTACCCGAACTGATAGGAGAACCGAATGACCGCAACGACCACGCCTCTTGCACGCCCCGGCCAGCGGGCCGCCCTGCCGGCACTGTGGATCGGGCTGGCACTCACGGCCGGCGTCGGCGCGTATGCGCTGCTCGACGGCTCGACGACGCACGTGCTCGCCGACCACATCCGGGCCACGTACCCAGCGTTCGACGCCCAGGACGTCCAGGCGGGCGTGGCCGCCTACGTGACGATCCTGCTCGGGGTCACCGGCCTCGGCGCGGCGGGCTGGCTCGCCACGATCTGGGCCGCACGCAGTGGCAGGGGTTGGACCATCTGGCTCGCCGTGGCGCTGCTCGTCGCCGCCGTAGGAGTCGCTGCCGTGGGCCTGACCACGCTGGACACCTCCGGTGAGGTCGGCCTCGCACCGCTGATGGGGTGGCTCCTGATGCTGCCCTCCCTGCCCGGGCTGGTGGCCGTCGTGCTGCTCTGGACACGTCGGCGGTCGGCATCGTCGAGCCCGAGGTGAGTGTCGCGCCGTACCGGCCGAGCGCCGCCGCATCCCGGTAGCAATCCGTCGGACCCGGCGTTGGCCGGGCCGTGGCACGCCGCGCCTGGGCGCTCAGGCGTCCGCTGTAGGGAGGCGGCCCGCCCGACCGGCGTGATGCGCCTGTGGAATCGCCTCGACGCCGCGCTGTACGCGCACGGCTGGGCGACCCCCAGCAGGGTCGCCGTGCTCGAGGTGCCCGGGCCACGGTCCGGGCGGGTCCGCTCGGTCCCGGTCGTGATCGCCGACGTCGACGGCGCCGACCACGTCGTCTCGATGTGCCAGAACAAGGGTCTCGACCCGCCGGAGTTCGCCGACTATTTCGGGCCCGCGGCGTAGTGGCCGTGCTCCGACGCTACGATCGTCATCCTGTCCCTTCTGTCCAGCGGGAGCCGCCTGGTGGAGACGCTGCACAATGACGAGGACGCCGCCCCGGTGGGTGTGCAGGAAGCCGCGGTCTCGACGGGCTCACTGCCCGCGCCCGCGGACGTCCAGGGCCTCTTGGCGGCGACACACGAGCGATACCAGCAGGACCGGCGGGGCGCCGTCGCCGACTACATCCCGGCACTCGCGGCGGCCGACCCCGACCTGTTCGGCCTGAGCCTGGCCGCGGTGGATGGAGCCGTCCACTCGGTGGGCGACGCTACGGTCGAGTTCTCCATCCAGTCGATCTCCAAGGCATTCCTGTTCGCGCTCGTCGATTCCGAACTGGGCCACGAGACGGTGCGGCAGGCGGTGGGCGTCAACAACACCGGCCTGCCGTTCGACTCGGTGATGGCGATCGAGCTCAACGCCGGCCGGCCCATGAACGCCATGGTGAACGCGGGCGCGATCGCGACGACCGGACTTGTCCCTGGTAGCACCGGTGACGAGCGGTGGGTTTTCATCCTCGACGGCCTGTCCGCGTTCGCGGGCCGGGACCTCCACGTCGATGCGGAGGTCTACCGCTCCGAGACCGCGAGCAACGGCCGGAACAGGTCGATCGCCGGCCTGTTGCGCTCGTACGGCAGCCTGGCCGCTGACCCGCATGAGACGGTCGATCTGTATACCCGGCAGTGCTCGGTGAAGGTGACCGCCGAGGATCTGGCCGTCATGGGGGCGACCCTGGCGCATGGCGGCGTCAACCCTCGAACGGGGCAGCGGGTGGTCGAGCCGTCGGTGTGCCGCGACACCCTTGCGGCCCTGGCCGCGTCCGGCCTCTACGAGCGCTCGGGCGACTGGCTCTATGAGATCGGCATGCCCGGAAAGAGTGGGGTGTCCGGCGGGCTCGTCACGATCTCACCGGGCAAGGGCGCTCTCGGCTCCTTCTCCCCACCGCTGGATCCCGCCGGCAACTCGGTGCGCGGCCAGCGGGCGGCACACTACCTGTCCAGCGCCCTTGGGCTGAACCTGTTCGCCTCCCGGCCACTGGCCAGCGGTGACGCGAGCTCCGGGTGAGCCGTCGATGCCGGCTCAGCCACGCAGTTCGCTGAGACTCTCGTTCGCGACAACGGCCAGCACGGTGTCGAGGGTGACGTCGGCACTGAGGATGCGGCTGTGGCCGAACCCTTCTGTCTCGATCAGCTGGACCTGACCGCCACGACGGGCCGCGAGTTGCCGGACCTCGCCGATGTCCGCCCAGCCGTCCGCGCGATCGTGGATGTAGGTGAGCCGCAGGTCGGGAGGCAGAGCGAGAACGGTGGCGTCGAAGCGTGTGTAGACGTCCGGCGCCGCGTGCCGCAGGCGGTTCGCGTACCACCCCTCGTGCAGGGCACGGGCACGCTCACCGAGGCCAAGGTTCCGGGCGAATACCTCGTTGAGGTACCGAAACCTGGTGATCGCCGCGATGGCGACGAGGTGTCTGGTGACGACGCTCTCGGCGGTCGCGGTGAGCGCCGCGAGTGAGCCGACCGAGTGGCCCACGACCGCGTGGAACGGGGTGGACTCGCGCTCGGCGAGGGCCGTGACGATCGCGTGATAGTCGCCGATGTTGGTGCGCCGACCCGGCGAGTCCCCGCACCCGGGCGCATCGAAGGAGACGACTCGGAATCCCTCGTAGCGCAGGTCCCTGACGAGAGCGGCGAACTGGGCGGCGCGCCCTCGCCAACCGTGCACGAGGAGGACCGTCCGCGCCCCCTGGCCCCATTCGTAGGTGACCACCTTTCGGCGGCCCACGTCGAGGACGGACCGTCGCGCCTCGTCATGGGTGGAGCGTTCGTACTCGCGGACGCGGCGGCGCGCACCCACCCGGGTGAAGAACGGGTAGGTCACTGCCGCCGCGAGCCGTGGCGACATCCGGTCGAGGGCGCGCACCGGTCGCCACTCGGGAAGACCTGAACCAGACATAGGGATCTCCAAACAGTACGGACGATCGTTCGGATAGATATGTGGACGACTGTACTGATATTCTCCGAATATGCCAACTGTCATCGACGGGCGTCGCGCCCGAGGGGATCGATCACGCAACGCCGTGCTTTCCGTGGCGACCCAGCTCGCGAGCACGGACGGGCTGACCGGTGTCTCCATCGCCCGACTCGCGACGGAGACATCCTCGAGCAAGAGCGGCGTCGCTGCCCTCTTCGGCTCGAAGGAGAACCTGCAGCTCGCGGTCGTCAGCGAGGCCAAGCGCGTCTTCGTCGAGGTTGTCGTCCAGCCCGCACGGACCGAGGCAGCCGGCCTCGACCGGCTGTGTGCGCTCGTGCGGACCTGGATCGGCTACTCGTCAGGCCGCACGTTCCGGGGCGGATGCTTCTTCCTCGCCGCGTCGGCAGAGTTCGCTGCGCACCCTGGAGCCGTGCGCGACGCGATCACCGAGGCGATGGATCTCTGGCGCTCCTACCTGGAGCACCAGATCGCACGGGCTATCGCGGACGGGGCGCTTCCCCGACTGGACGATGCCACCCAGCTCGGCTTCGAACTCGAGGCACTGCTGTCCCATGCCAACGCCCAGTCGACCCTGCACGACAGCAAGGAACCGTACCGGCGGGCAGAACGCGCGATCGTCGAGCGCCTCCAAGCCCTCGGCGCGGACCCGCGCGCGCTGGACCGCGTTCGCGCATCCTGACGGAGCCTCGGCCGGCCGTGTCCGCCCGGTCACGTCGCAGTCGGCGACGGGCGGCCCAGGGCCGTGAGCTCGAACTCGACGTGTGGCGGGTTCTGGGCGAAGCCGTGGCGCAGGATCGGTCCGCGCGGGCCATGGCTCGCAACGTCTGAGTCAGCACCTTCGCGGTCACTGCGCCAAGGGCTGTGCGGAGGTCGGTGAAGCACCGGGGCCGCTCGACGAGGTAGAGGACGACCATCACGTCCGAGACGACTCGGGTCAGGAGACGAAACTGCCCCGCCATCAGGCGGGGCAGACTTCGAACTTCTCGGCCTCGTGTGGAACTGAGGGAGTGTTCGTGGACGCGTTCAGCAGCACGGAGCAAATCGCCCTGTCAGCCCTTGATTCCAGTGAGCGTCACACCCTCGACGAAGTAGCGCTGCAGCACGAAGAACAGCACGATGATCGGGAGGATCACCACCAGGGACGCGGCCATCAGCAGGCCCCACTGTGCGGTGTACGTGCTCTGGAACGTAGCGAGCCCCAGCGCGAGCGTGAAGTTGTCACTGTCTGTCAGGTACAGCAACGGGCCGAGGAAGTCGTTCCAGACGCCGATGAAGGTGAAGATGGTGACGACCACGATGACGGGCTTCGACAACGGCATCACGATCCGCGTGAACACCTGCCAAGGGTTGGCGCCGTCGATGTAGGCGGCCTCATCCATCTCGTAGGGAATGGTGAGGAAGAACTGCCGGATCAGGAAGATGTTGAAGACACCACCGCCGGCGCCGGCGAACCAGGCCGGCAACGTCAGCGGGATGAAGGTGTCCAGCGCACCGAGCGCCGCCCAGCCCACGAAGGTCGGAATGAGTGTGACGGCATACGGCAGCATCACGCCGGTCAGCAGTAGCCCGAAAACGAGGTTGCGACCACGCCAGCGCAGTCGCGCGAAGCTGAAGGCCGTGAGCGAGCACGTCAGCACCGTCCCGGTGACGACAAGCACCTCGATGATCATCGTGTTGAGGAAGTAGCGCGCGAAGGGCTGCGCGGTCAGCGCCTCGGGAAAGTTCTCCCACGCGAACGGGTTCGGGATCCATTGGGGCGGGTTGATGAAGATCTGGGCATCGGTCATCAAGGCGCTGCGGATCAGCCAGACGAACGGCATCAGCATCAGCACGGCGCCGAACGCGAGAATGAGGAACATCATCGCTCGCGTCAAGGGTCGCCCACCCGTGACCTGGTCCCCGGTGCGCTGGCGTCGGTGCCCGACGCTCAGCACGGACCGCATGGCGGAACTCATCGGGCGCCTCCCGCTTCGTAGTAGACCCAACTCCGGGCGTTGCGGAACAGCAGCGCCGTGATGATGAGGACAATGAGGAACAGCACCCACGCCAGTGCGCTGGCATATCCCATCTGACTGTCCGTGAAGGCTTGGGTGTAGAGGTAGTAGATGTAGAACAGCGTCGAGTTGTTCGGGCCGCCGCTCGTCATGATGTAGGCCTGGTTGAAGACCTGGAACGTGCCGATCACGCCTGTGACGAGGTTGTAGAAGATCACCGGCGTCATGAACGGCAGCGTGACGTGCCGGAACTTGGCCCATGCCCCACCGCCGTCGAGTGCGACAGCCTCGTAGAGGTGGCGTGGGACCCCTTGGAGCCCCGCGAGGAAGATGACCATCGCGTTCCCGAAGCCCCAGGTGCTCATGATGATGAGCGAGGGGATCGCGGTGGATTCGGAGTAGATCCAGTTCGAGGTCGGCAATCCGAGCGCCCGGAGGATCGAGTTGAAGAGGCCGGAGTCCGGGTTGAAGATCCAGATCCACAGAACAGCACTGGCGACGGCGGGCACGAGCGTGGGCAGGTAGTAGATCGTGCGCCACATCGACTGCCTCCGCCAGCCGGCGTTGACCAGCATGGCAACGACGAACCCGACCACCAGTGCGATCGGCACGGCGGCGAGGGTGTAGTAGGTGGTCACGCCCAGCGACTTCCAGAACAACGGGTCGTCGGCCATCGCCTGGTAGTTGCCCAAGCCGATGAAGTTCGGCGTGGCCCCGACCGTCCAGTCGGTCAGGCTGAAGATGAACGACGCCACCATCGGGCCGATCGTGAAGATCACGAAGCCGAGGATCGCGGGCATCGCGAACAGGACCCCCCACCGCGCCTCGGCACGTCCCATCCGGCTACCGCGCCCCCCGCGAGCGCGGGGAGTCCTCGTGACGGTAGGCGCATCTGCTGTTGCGGTACTCATACCAACGGGTTCGGGTAGAAGCCCTGCAGCATCCCGTCGTTGAGCTGGCCGGCCACCTCATCCATCACGGTCTGGACGTCTTCCTCGCCGGTCTGGATACGCTCCATCGCGGGCACGATCACCTTGTCGATCTCCTCGAAGTTCTTCATCCTCTCGGCGAAGTACCGCTTGGAGCTCGAAACTGTGTAGTCGACGACGGCGGTGCGGTACTCCTCAGGATGCGCGTCGTTGTCGATCCAGACCTTCACGAGCTCGTCGTCGGTGTAGTACTTCTCCTCGACCGGCATCCACAGCCCGGATGAGAACAGGCTGACCACCGACGGGTCGGACTGGTAGGTGTACAGCTCCAGCGCCTCGTCCAGGTGTTCGGTCTCCGCGGAGATGCCGATCGCGCCACCCATCGACGCGGTCGAGGGTGTTCCGTAGCTCGGGAGCACCCCGATGCCGTACTCGAAGTCTGCCCCGCTGATGTCCAGCAGCGCCCACTGCCCGTCGATCGCCATCCCGAGGCGGTCGGAGGCGAGCTGCGACGGGGTCGACGGCGCGTTGTTCCCGAGCTGTGTGGGTGATGGCGCCACCCGGTGTACATGCATGAGGTCGACCAGGTTCTGCAGCACCTCGACCGCCTCTGGGCTGTTGAGCTGAGTGGTCGTGCCGGACTCGTCGACGACGTCAACGCCGTTGCTCAACAGCAGCCCGTACCAGGCAGCCGACCACATGTTCGCCAACGTCCCGAACCGGGCCACCTGGGTGGTGTCGAATCCGTCCTCGTCGGGTCGACGCCCGTTCTGGTCCACGGTGAGCCGGTACGCCGCATCGACGAACGCGTCCCAGGTCCAGGCACCGTCGGCCGTGACCGGGGGCAGCTCGATCCCGGCTTCGGAGAAGGCCTTCTTGTTGGTGAAGAGGCACATGATCTCGAGTGCGGCCGGTGTGCCGAAGGTCTGGGTCTCGCTCCAGTAGTTGTATGCCTCCGGCAGCCGCTCACCGATGCCCGGATAGTCGTCGAAGTACGGGCCAAGGTCGAGCAACCTGTCCTGCTCGGCGAGCCGGTAGGCCATCGGGTTGTTGATGTAGGCGATGTCGGGCATCCGGTTGGACGCGATCAGTGCGTTGAGCTTGGTGTCGTAGTCGTCCGGCGTGTAGAGCGGCTCGACCGTGAGGTCGGCGTCCTCGGGCAGGGTGCCCTGGAAGCTGGAGAGCATGCCTTCGACCGCCTCCTGCTCGGCGGTCGACCCCCAGAACATGTACTGCATCTTGGGGCCGCCTGAACTGCAGGCTACGAGAGAGCCACCGACGGCGGTTCCCAGTGCGGCGACGCCGCCGAGACGTAGCACGTCTCGTCGGTTGAGGAAGATCGGCTTCATTGTCGGGCTCCTAGCGGGTTGGCGGTGCGGGAGGTTGGATCTGCCTGACGACGTCAGTGCGGTGGGGCGACCGGCGTGCGCCGCCCGGTCTCGAAGGACGCGATCGCGGCGTGAGCGAGCTCGAGCGCGCGGCGCCCGGCGCGCGCGTGAACCGGTGGCGGGTCGCCGGCCCGCAGCGCCGAGAGAATGTGCTCGACGTGGCGGTCGAACGTGCCGTGGAAGCGGCGGGCCTCGTCGTCGAAGTAGCCCGCCTCCCAGACCCGGCGTTCAGCGTTCCCGGCTCGGGAGATCTCCAGGCGACGGACGGTGTCATGGATCGCCAGGCGACCTTCCGTTCCGTTGACCTCGACGAGCTGGCTGTCCGGATAGGCGTAGGAGCTGTCGTAGCTGCCGAGCATGGTCCCGACCACGCCGTCGGCTAGTTCGAGGGCCAACGCGATCGTGCTGTAGTCGCCGTAGGTTGCGTCGGTCATCTGGGCCGCGACGGACACCACGGGTCCCACGAGATGCTCGATCATGTCGAAGCCGTGGCACTGGGTCTCGATGAGATTGGCGTGCCGCGACGCGCCGTGATTGGCCTCACCACCGAAGCGCCAGGTGACGAAGACCAGGCGACCCAGCTCTCCGGCATCGATCGCAGCTCTGGCGCGTTGCACCGGCTCGGCGTACCGGTGATTGAAGTTGATCGCGAAGAAGCTCCCGGACACCTCGGCCGCATCGAGCAGTGCGTCCGCCTCCCCGAGGTCGAACACGAGCGGCTTCTCGACCAGTAGGTCCACGCCCGCCTCCAGCAGGTGGCGGGTGACCTGGAAGTGTCCCTCGTTGGGCAGGCATACCGTCACGAGATCGGGTTGCTCGTCCTCCAGCATGCGGTCAAGCTCGGTATAGGCGCGGGTGTCGTATGCGCGCGCGCGGCGGGCGGTGCGTTCCGGGTCGCGCCCCACGACAGCCACGAGGTCCGTGTCCGGGCGGCCGGCGAAGATCCTGGCGTGCTCGGCGCCCCACGTTCCCGCACCCACGACCGCAACCTTGACCGGGCTCATGGCGTCACCTCCTGGGTGACGACGACCTTGCCGGTCCTCCCCGACAGGAACAGCTCGAAGGCAGCGGGGAGCTCGGCGACGTCGACCGTGTGGGTCACGATCGAGGACAGATAGTCGAGGTTGTCGCGAAGCGCCTGCAGGTTCTCCGGCATCTCGTCGAACCGGAAGTACTCGCTGCCGAGCACTGCCCGCTCCGGCGCGATCAGGTCGCGGGAGACATCGATGCCGAGCCCCTCGCCATGGCCGACGCAGATGAGCGCGCCCCGCTGGCCGAGGGACCGCAGCGCTGTCTCGCGGGCCACGGTCTTTCCGGACGAGTCGAACGCGATGTCGGGCCGCAGCGCCAGGATGGAGGCCTCGTCGCGTGCGTCGACGGGCCGCGCCCCCAGCCGGGCGGCGAGGTCGAGCCGGAACTCGCTGATGTCGCTCACGTACACCGGGAAGTCGTGGCCGTAGCGGACCTTTGCCATCGCGGCGAGACCCAGGCCGATCGGGCCGGCACCCACCACGAGGACGCTCTGTGTGTCGGGGCGTACCAGCTCCGCCCGCCCCAGGGCGTGCGTGCTCGTCCCCATGACGTCGAGCAGCATGGTCGCGGCGACGAGGGAGACGTCCTCGGTCACCGGGAAGAAGTTCGTCTCGTGCACGATCGCGTAGGGCCCGTACCCGCCGTCGGACGTCTGTCCCACGTCCTGGCGCTTCGCCGAGCACTGGTTGGTGGCCCCGACGCTGCAGGAGCGGCACTCACCGCAGAAGTCCATGAGGTAGATCGCGCCACGCGTCCCGATCGGCAGGGTGGTGCCCGGCCCGGCCGACTCCACCACGCCGGCGGCCTCGTGGCCCGGCACGATCTCGACGCCCTGCGTGTACTCCTTGCGGTCGGTTCCGCAGATCGCGTTCGCACCGATGCGGATCCGGAGTTCGCCCGGTCCGGGATCGCGATAGAAGTGATCGGCGACACGGATACGGCCGGCTCCGTCAAAGTGGGGCGCAGGCGCGGTGATGCTCACTGAGGTGCCTCTTTCAGGGTGCGGTGGTCCACCGGTCGGCCCTTGTGGGCCACCGTTCGGTGGGTGAATGTCTAGGGTCAGGCGTCGATCGGGAGCCAGACCTTCATCGGTCCGATCTCTCGGTTGGCCCACATGAAGTACGGGATGGCGACGAGCCGGCCCACGTCACCGTCGGGCAGGTTGCGTGCAGCTGCGGTGATGACCGGTATGCCGCCGAACAGGTCGTCGCGCCACTCCTGAGCCAGATCGGTGGAAACGATGGCGACGTCGTCGACGCGCAGACCCGCGCCCTGGTCGACGTGCTCGATCGCGTAGACGAGCGGGCCGCGCTCGATGGTGACGCTTCCCCGGACCGCGTCCACGCGGTGGTGCCCACGGGTGGTGCGCGGCGTCATCGGCAGCACGAGCCGCACCACGTCGCCCGTGCGCCAGCTGCGGCGCACCCTGGCGTACTCACCCGGCACGATCGGAACCGGATCCCCAACGACCTCAAGAGTGGCGCCGGCGGCCCACCCGGGCACCCGCAGACTGAGCTCGCGCTCGCCATCGGGGGCATCGTCGACGATGAACTCGATGTCGCCTCGCCAGGGGTAGTCCGACGCCATGCTCAGTTGCAGGCCGCCGCCACAGACCGTGGCGGAGCCGTACTGGTGGACCTGTAGACCGGCATCCGTCGCCGTCGCCATGTAGTGGTGCCAGGACGCCAATGTGCGCATGAGGTTGGTGGGGCAGCACGAGCAGCCGAACCACTCCTGCCGGCCGGCCGCACCCATGCGGTCGTCGTAGGGGATCGCCCCTTCGCGCACCTGGAGGGTGTTGACGTAGAAGTACCGGTCGCCGGCGAGCGTCACCCCCGAGAGCACCGCGTTGTAGAGCTGCCGTTCGACGAGATCGGCGTACTTGGCCTCTCCGGTCGCCAGGAGCAGCCGCCACGTCCACTGGATACTGGCGATCGCCGCGCAGGTCTCCCCGTAGCCCCTGTCGGACGGCAGCTCGTAGGGGTCGCCGAACGCCTCTCCCTCCCAGCGTGAGCCCAGGCTGCCGTTGACGTACATCTTCGCCTCGACCATGTTGTCCCACTGACGGCGCATCGCGGCGAAGAGTTCATGATCTCCGGTCTCGACCGCGACGTCCGTGGCACCGGCTGCCAGGTAGACGGCACGGACGGCGTGTCCCTCCGGGTAGACCGTGTCGCGAACCGGGATGCGATCGCTGAAGTAGACCGACGTCCAGCCCTGCCAGGTGGGGTCGGTCAGCGTGCCGTGACCGCGCGCCTCGACGAAATAGGACGCCAGGTCGAGGTACCGCCGCTCCCCCGTCACCCGGTACAGCTCGACCAGCGCCATCTCAACGAGCGGGTGGCCGCACATCTCGCGACGCTTGTCGAAGCCGAAGGTGGCGTCGAGGTGGTCGGCAGCTTTCCGGGCTACGTCAAGCAGTTCCCGCGCCCCCGAGGTGCGGTAGCGCGCGACAGCCGCCTGGATCATCGTCGCCATGTTGAAGATCTCGTGGTCGTAGGAGATCCACTCGTAGCGATCCCGCTTGCCGGCGATCTGGTTGAAGGTGGACAGGTAGCCATCGGGCGCCTGGGCCGAGGCGACGAGTTCGATATAGCGCTCGAGCCACTCGGCCAGCTGCTGGTCCTGCGACCGACCATGTTCCCAGGCAGTCGCCTCGAGCCACTTGAATGCCTCGCCGTCCTCGAACACCGGCCCGTGGTACGGCTGACCAACCGTGCCACTGGCCGCATTCGCGAAGTTCGTCCAGGCCTGCTGGCGATCGAGGTGCTGCTGCCCACGAACGATCGAGGTCGTGGCGTTCTCCTGCTGGAGCCTGCTCAGGAAGCCATCCGTGAGCCGGACGTCGGCGAAGCCGAGCGGCGTCAGCACCGTGGCAGCCCGCGGTTGCACCGGACCTCCCCCGAGACTCTGGGCGTCGACTGCGGTGATGGTCGGGTCGGACTGAACGGACACGGTGCTCCCCGGTGAGATGTACGTGCTTCGGTGGACGTCTTGCGGCCCAACTCTGGGCTATGGCTGACACTCTGGCACAAGCACCGCAACTCAAGCAACATGTTTCCGCATTTTCCGTGATGGAGACCCGACCGGCGACTGCTCGTGGGCGCGGCTGTACTTCCCCGGTCCACGACTGTCAAATGTATGCATCCTGCGCCTCGCCCCTGCGGCTTGGCCTGCCAGCGCACCGGAGCCGCTAGAGTTTCCGGAAACAGAGAGGAACGACGTGACAGATCCGCAACGCCGAACGACGATTCGCGATGTCGCGGCACGGGCAGGCGTCTCTCCTGGAACAGTGTCCAAGGCGCTGAACGGGACCGGACAGATCAGCGCCGGGACGCGGCAGCGCATCTTGGCCGCGGCCGCGGAGACCGGATTCAAGCCGAACGAGCTCGCGCGCAGCGTCTTCGAGCGGCGCAGTTACACGGTAGGGATGATCACCACCGACAGTTTCGAGCGGTTCAGCGTCCCCGTGATGCTCGGAGCGGAGGACGCGCTGGGTGCCGGGCGGATCTCGGTCTTCCTCTGCGACAGTCGCGATGACCCGATCCGGGAGAAGCACTACATCGACGTGCTGCAGGGGCGGCGGGTCGACGGTTTCATCGTGACCGGCCGCAGCTCGAACGTCCGGCAGCCCCTCACCGTCGAGCCGGGGACGCCCGTCGTCTACGCGCTCACGCCGTCGGCCGACCCGACCGACTGCTCGATCGTCGTGGACGACGCTGCCGCGGGGAGGATCGCGGGCGAGCACTTCCTGCGGATGGGTCGATCTCGGATCGCGCACGTGACCGGACCCGAGCATTTCGACGCGGCACGGGAGCGGGCCAGCGGGTTGCAGGATGCGCTGGCCGCCGCGGGCACCTCCCTGATCGCGCCCACGTTCTACGGCGGCTGGGGAGAGGAGTGGGGGCGGCAGGCCGGACAGATGCTGCTGCGTGCGCATCCTGATGTCGACGCGATCTACTGCGGTAGCGACCTCGTCGCCCGTGGCGTGGGCGACAGCATGCGCGAGCTCGGCCGGCACGTGCCGCGCGATGTCGCGCTGATCGGGACCGACAACTGGGAGATCGTCGCGACCGGCGCCCGCCCCCCGCTCACCACCGTGGACACCGGCCTGTCCGAGGTTGGCAGGATCGCCGCCGAGCGGCTCCTCGACGCGATCGCGGGCCGCCAGCACGCGGGCATCGAACGTGTCGCTCCGCACCTGGTCATCCGCGGCTCGACCGATTCCACAGGGGCGGCCTAGCCTTCGCAAACCGCCTCCGTAGCGTCCGTCACGTCCGAGCACCGGGTGCGGCATCGCACGACTAGCGACGGCGAAGCCATCCCACCTCGCGCGGCCGCGGACAGCACGAGCGATCGGGTTGCGGATCGCCATGGTCAGCGGGCGAGTCTGCGGCACGGTCGGTGGCAGGTTGTAGTCACGCGGCCGGCGTGGTGATGACGACTCGATCGGTCCGTCGACCGAGGGCGACCTGTCGGCGTCGGCGACGATAGGTGCGTTCGATACAAGAAGACGCCCAGTCCTGCCCACTGATCACCCCTCCCAGGGTCGCGACAGGTGAGCACTTTCACCCCTCGATCAGTGATCCGTCTTCATCCGTTGCCGATACCGATGTCGGCCTCGACGCCGAATCCGCGAAGCAGTGACCTGCCGAGCCGGGTTGTCAGTGCTCGGTCCCGTTCAGCCGTCCCGTGCTGGGAGCGGAGCGCCATGGTCACATCAGAGTGGCCGCCGCGCTGCAACCACTCGGCAGGGTCGCACCGTACTGCCGCTTGCCGCGTCCGGTGCCGGATTCGTTGTCCCAGATCAACCGCCGCGGGACCCGACCCAGGACCCGAAGCAGCACCCACATCACATTCCGGGGCGGATGCTTCTTCCTCGCCGCGTCGGCAGAGTTCGCTGCGCACCCTGGAGCCGTGCGCGACGCGATCACCGAGGCGATGGATCTCTGGCGCTCCTACCTGGAACACCAGATCGCACGGGCTATCGCGGACGGGGCGCTTCCCCGACTGGACGATGCCACCCAGCTCGGCTTCGAACTCGAGGCACTGCTGTCCCATGCCAACGCCCAGTCGACCCTGCACGATTCCAGCGAACCCTACCGACGCGCGGAACGCGCCATCGTCGAACGACTCCGGGCCCTGGGCGGGGACCCGCACGTGCTGGAGTTCGTACGCGCTCCCTGACGGAAGCGTCGCCCGTGCGGTTGCGCGCTGAGAGCAGGTCCGCGAGGTGATCGTCGCTCCAGGCGTGAGACGCCCCGGCCAGGCGGGGCAGAGTTCGAACTTCTCGCCCGAGCACGGGGTGTACACAGATGGAACTCACCCATGGCTAATCGGGCGCCGCCCCCTGGCCCGCCTGGACCTGGGTGTGCCGGATGAAGTCGAGCATGAGCGGCGTCGCCTCGACGGAGTGCGTTTCCAGCAAGAGGTGGCCCGCGTCGAGGATGTGGGCCTCCATTCTCGGCAGCACCTGCATCCATGACACGGTCTCGGACAGATCGAAGAATGAGTCGTGCCTGCCCCAGAGCAACAGCGCAGGCGGCTGCCAGTCCCTGAGGTACTCGGCGATAACTCCGAACCGGTCGACGTATCGTCCGTAGTCCGCGATGAGCGTTCGTTGCAACTCCATCCGGCCCGGCAGGCACATGATCCGCCAGTCCTCCTCCCAGCGCTCGGCCGGGATGCTCGCGGTCACGTCAGGCGGGACAGCGGCAAGGTACTGGTCGCGTGTGCCCTCAAGCGTAAGATGCGCGGTCGCAGCCGCCTCGTTCTCTGGGGTTGGGCTGGACCAGTAGGCGATCGTCGCCTCCCAGCCCGGCCCGAGCCCCGTCCGATGCGCGTTGGCGTTCTGCACGATCAGACCCAGCACCTCCTCAGGTGCTCTCATCGCGACATGGAGACCAACCGGTGCACCGAAGTCATGGAGGTAGATGTACCGCGGGCCGACACCAAGCCGCTCCAGCAGTTCCGAGATGGCCCGACCCAGGGCGGGGAACGAGACGGTCGGCAGAACACCGGACTCCCCGAAGCCGGGCAGATCGGGCGCGATCACGTAGGCGATCCTGGCGAGGTCCGGTATGACTTCCCGGAACATCGCACTGGAATTCGGGAACCCGTGCAGGAGCAGGACGGCCGGCTTGGACGCATCGCCTGCGGTGACGAAGGACAACTCGGTGCCGCCGGAGAGCCGTAACCGTTGCCGCGGCCCGTGCGAACCCCTCGAACTCCCCATGCGATCACCTCTCTCTTGAAGTTCACATCGCTCAAGCTTTGCAGGTCAAGTGGTTCCTGCTCGGAGCCATGATTCAGCGTCAGCGGGCGGAGGAGGACCCCGACCACGTCACCGGTGCGTCGCAGCCATGTGATGCCCACAGGCGATGCCATCGCCCTGCACGTCGTGCCGCCTGTCCTTCAGAATGCGGCTACCTGCAACTGGTGCGACCCTGATGAGCACGGAAGATCGGGGGAATGAGCACCTGGAGGTTCACCGTGTCACTTTGGTTGCTACTCATCATTCTCGGCATCATCCTCGCGATCATCGGCTTCGCAGGTGTCGGACAGATCCTGATCTGGATCGGCGTTGCCGTGTTGGTCATCGGTCTGATCCTCTCTCTCACGAGCAGGCGGCGAAACCGGGTCTGAACGGGTGGCGTGCACCTCTGGGTGTCGGCATTGTCCTGGGATCGACCTGAGCTCGTTCCGTATTCAACACGGAGACGATTCACGAGGAAGGAAATGCCGTCATGACTACGCCTACGAAGGACGTCGTCGACCTCATCTTGAACGACCACCGGGAGGTCGAGCGACTCTTCGAGGAGTTGCGCAGCAAGCCAGCGACAAGGGCGAACAACCTGCCCGTACTGATCTCGCTGCTGACCGCACACAGCCGAGCGGAGGAGGCCGAGGTCTATCCCGTCGCGGCATCCGAAGCGGGCGCGGCTCACGACGTCGAGCACAGCCAGGAGGAACACATCGAGGCGGACCAGCTCCTCGCGCGCCTCGCGGAGACCAATCCCAGCTCGCCCGAGTTCGACACGGTCCTGCAAGAGGTTGTCGACGCCATCACCCACCATGTCGAGGAGGAGGAGGCCAAGGTTCTGCCCGCGATACGGTCTAACCTCCCGGACTCGCGCCGGGCTGAATTGGGTGAAGCGTTCCTTGTGAGCAGGCAGGGACATCTCGGCGAGATGCCCGGCGACATACGCAAGAGCGAACTGGACCAGCAAGCCGCGAACGCCGGCATGCCCGGCGCAAGTTCGATGAGCAAGGAACAGACCAAGAGCGCCCTGCAGGAGAAGGTGCAACAGTCCGAGGAGCAATAGTTCGAGATCGTCTCTGCACAGGGCCGCGACCCCGCGCCTGCGACTCGACGGGTCGGTAGACACCGCGAGCAAGCTGCCACATCACTCTCCGAGCGCCTCGGTCTACGACGCCTAAGCCTCGATCCACCGA
Organism: Occultella aeris; assembly: GCF_902703175.1. Taxonomy (GTDB): domain Bacteria; phylum Actinomycetota; class Actinomycetes; order Actinomycetales; family Beutenbergiaceae; genus Occultella; species Occultella aeris. Next base: position 91,463 of record NZ_CACRYJ010000061.1, read on the forward strand.
TGGGCTAGGTGTTGTCGGTGGCGTGGGGGCGTGAGAATGCCCTTCTGACCTGGGAAGATACGACTTGTCGAAGGTCCGTA
>NZ_CACRYJ010000062.1 GCF_902703175.1 Occultella aeris
GGGGTGAGTGGGGCAGCAGAGGCCTGCGTCAGGACGGGCGCGGGCAGGCGGCCGTTGAGTCCCGGACGATCAGTTCCGGGCTGAACAGCAACTCCGTCCGCGGCGGGTTCGCGCCGGCGATCTCGGCGAGCATCGTGTTCACCACGGCCATGGACATCGCGTCCACGCTCTGGCGGATCGTGGTCAGGGGCGGGTCCGTGAACGCCATCAGCGGGGAGTCGTCGTACCCGACCACAGAGACGTCCTCCGGCACGGACAGGCCGCGCGAGCGCACCGCCCGGATCGCGCCGAGCGCCATCAGGTCCGAGCCGCAGACGATCGCGGTGTGACCGCTCTCGAGCAGCTCGGTGGCGGCGGCCTGCCCACCCTCCACGCTGAACAGGCTGGTCGCGATGTGCGGCGCGGCGTCGGTGATGCCGAGCCGCTCGGACAGGGCGCGGCTGAACCCCTCCATCTTCCGGGTCGCCGGCAGGAACCGCTGCGGGCCGATCGCCAGGCCGATCTTCGAGTGGCCTTGGGAGATCAGGTGCCGGACCGCCAGGTCCATGCTGCCGACGTCGTCGGAGGAGATCGAGGGCGCGTCCAGTTCGGCCACGAAGCCGTTGACGAGCACCAACGGGGTACCGAGGCTCCGCAGTCGTTGGTAGCGGTCCGGCGCCGCCTGGGTATCGGCGTGCAGTCCGGACACGAAGATGATCCCGTCCACCCCGTGGTCGAGGAGCATCTGGACGTACTCGTCCTCGGTGGTACCGCCGGGGGACTGCGTGCACAGCAACGGGGTGTACCCGGCGTGCGCGAGCGCGGACTCGATCTTCTGCGCGAAGTTCGGGAACACCGGGTTCGTCAGCTCCGGGACCACCAGCCCGATCAGTCCGGCGGATCGGCGCCGCAGCTTCTCCGGCCGCTCGTAGCCGAGCACGTCCAGGGCGGCGAGTACGGCCTGGCGGGTGTCCGCGGAGACGCCGGCCTTGCCGTTCAGCACCCTGGACACGGTGGCGGTGCTGACGCCGGCCTGTTCGGCCAGATCGGTGAGAGTGGTACGCGTGGGCACTGGACCTCCTTGTCCTGGGTAGCGGTCCGTCCCGCAGGGTACTTGGCCGGGGGGCCGCCGTGACAACGGTTCTGTAACGACAATCTGAAAGTTACAGCAAGGACTTGCAAGATCCAAGCCGGAGCGGTTACGGTCTCGTCATCCGGGCGACGCTGTGGTCACAAACTGCCCCGCGTCGCCACATACGTGGACACATTTCAGGAGAGTCGGATGCGACGGAGCATTGTCATCACCGCGGCGGTGGGCCTCACCATGGCCCTGGCCGCCTGCGGTGGCGGAACGGGTAGTGGCGAGGACGAGACCACCGCCGGCGCCGAGGAGACCACCGAGGACGGCGGCTCGGCCGGCACCCTCACCATCTGGGCGGACGAGTTCCGTGCGGCAGCCCTCACCGACATCGTGGCCCAGTTCGAGGAGGACAAGGGCGTCACGGTCGAGATCGTCGAGAAGAACTTCGACGACATCAAGGACGAGTTCATCGCCCAGGCGCCCACCGGCGAGGGTCCGGACATCATCGTCGGCGCCCACGACTGGTCCGGCGAACTCGTCACGAACGGTCTGGTCAGCCCGGTCGAACTCGGCGACGCGGCGGCCGACTTCTCCGAGGTCGCCGTCAACGCCTTCACCTACGAGGGCTCCGTGTACGGCGTCCCGTACGGCATCGAGAACATCGCGCTGGTGCGCAACAACGCGCTCGCGTCGGACACCCCGGCCACCTTCGACGAACTGATCGCGCAGGGTGAGGCCTCCGGCGCCGAGTACCCGGTGCTGATCCAGATGGGCGAGGAGGGCGACGCCTTCCACATGTACCCGCTGCAGACCTCGTTCGGTGCCCCGGTGTTCGCCACCGACGACACCGGCTCCTACATCCCCGAGCTCGCGCTCGGTGGCGACGCCGGAACCGCGTTCGCGGACTACCTCGCCTCGATCGGCCAGGCCGGCTCCGGCGTGCTCGACACGGCGATCACTGCGGACATCGCCCGTGAGGCGTTCGCCAACGGCGAGTCCCCGTATATCCTCACCGGGCCGTGGAACATCGCTCCGTTCACGGACGCCGGCATCGACGTCACCGTCCTGCCCATCCCGAGCGCAGGCGGCGAGCCCGCCGCACCGTTCGTGGGCGTGCAGGGTTTCTACGTGAACTCGTACTCCGAGAACGCGATCCTCGCGAACGAGTTCCTCATCAACTACGCGGCCACCGAGGACGTCCAGGTCGCCATGTATGAGACCGGCGGCCGGATCCCGGCGCTGACCGCGGCTGCGGAGGCCGTCTCGGACGACCCGATCGCGGCCGGCTTCGTCGCCGCCGGCGAGATCGGTGTGCCGATGCCGTCGCTGCCGCAGATGAACTCGGTCTGGGCCTTCTGGGGGGTCACGGAGGCGAACCTGGTCTCCGGTGTCGCCACCGACCCGGCCGCTGCCTGGGCCACGATGGTGGAGAACATCCAGGGCGCGATCGACGCGGCCTGATCGGACGCGGGTGGGCCGGCCGTGACGGGCGGCCGGTCCACCCCACCTTCTCGCTCCGCTGCGTCGCTCCTGGTCCAGGGGCGACGGGGCGCTGCCGGTCCTACTGTTCAGATCAAGGCACGTGACGTCGCGTGCCACCGCCCGGGAGGCTCCTCTTGGCACGCACGAACGGCCGCGACGCGGCGGACTCCACCAGCACGCCGCGGGATGTCTCGAAGGACCTCACGGCCGCCGAGGTAGCGATCACCGGACGCGGCACCACGTCGCACGCCCGCGAGATGGGGCCGTACTTCCTGGTCAAACTCGCCGTGCTGGCGCTGATCAACGCCTTCGGTCTGTTCGTGATCTTCTCCGCCTGGCAGGTCAGCCACTGGGGCATCCTCGGCTCGATGGTCGCGATCCTGATCGTGGCCAACTGGGTCTACTTCTCCAAGCGGATGATCGCCGCCAAGTACCTCTTCCCGGGCCTGGTCTTCCTGCTCGTCTACCAGTTGTTCACGATGGGCTACACCGCCTACATCAGCTTCACGAACTACGGGACCGGCCACAACGCCACCCGCGAGGACGCGATCGCCGCGAACCTCGCTCAGAACGAGAACCGCGTGCCGGACTCGCCGAGCTATCCGCTCACCGTGGTCACGGGCGAGGACGGCGAACTCGGCTTCGCGATCATCGACGACGATGACGAGGTGCTGGTCGGCACCGAGGAGCAGACCTTCGAGGCGGCGCCGGATGCCACGGTCGCCGACGGCGACGTCACCGAGGTCCCCGGCTACAGCGTCCTCACCTTCGGGGAGGTCCTCGAGCAGCAGAACGAGATCACCTCCCTGCGGGTCGGGTTCGACGATGTCGACGAGGGCAGCATCCGCACCCAGGACGGCTCCACCGGGTACCTGTACCGTTCCGTCCTCACCTATGACGAGGCCACCGGCGCCATCACGAACACCGACACCGGCGTCGTCTACTCCGACAACGGCGAGGGGTCCTTCGAGGCGGAGGACGGTTCGACCCTGGTGGTCGGCTGGCGGGTGGCGGTCGGGTTCGACAACTTCACGAAGATGTTCACCGACTCCCGACTCAGCGGGCCGTTCCTGTCCGTGCTGGTGTGGACGTTCGTGTTCGCGTTCCTGTCCGTGGCGACCACGTTCTTCCTCGGCCTGTTCTTCGCGATCGTGTTCAACCACCCGGCCGTGCGCGGACGCAAGATCATCAGGTCGCTGCTGATCCTCCCTTACGCGTTCCCCGGATTCCTCTCCGGGCTTGTCTGGGCGGGCCTGCTCAACCGAAGATTCGGGTTCATCAACCAGGTCCTGCTCGGCGGCGCGGAGATCCCGTGGCTGACCGACCCCTGGCTGGCGAAGTTGTCCGTGATCGGCGTGAACCTCTGGCTCGGCTTCCCGTACATGTTCCTGATCGCCACCGGCGCCCTGCAGGCCATCTCCTCCGACGTCTACGAGGCCGCGAAACTCGACGGCGCGAAGGCCTTCCGCACGATGCGCTCGATCACCCTGCCGCTGCTGATGATCTCCGTGGCGCCGCTGCTGATCGCCTCGTTCGCCTTCAACTTCAACAACTTCAACCTGATCTACTTCGTCACCGAGGGCGGCCCGAACTTCCCCGGCTCGCCGATCGCCGTCGGCGCCACGGACATCCTGATCTCGATGGTCTACTCCGTCGCCATCGAGTCGGGCACCCAGCAGTACGGCCTCGCCTCCGCGATGTCGATCCTGATCTTCGTCATGGTCGGACTGATCTCCTGGCTGGGCTTCAGACAGACCCGCAAGCTCGAGGAGGTGATCTGACATGGCCGCCGAGGCGTACGTGCAGATGAAGGGCCGCCGCTGGTGGCGCGAGGTCAGCTGGCGCTACCTGGTGGCCGTCGCCGCCGTCGTGTATGCGGCGTTCCCGATCGTGTACATCCTGTCCGCGTCGCTGTCCCCGCGGGGCACCCTGACCGGTTCGAACGAACTCTTCGCGGACATCACCACGGCCCAGTACGAGGCCCTGTTCCAGACCCACTTCCCGCAGTGGATCGTCAACACGCTCGTGATCGGGGGCGTGACGGCCATCGCCACGGTGCTGATGGCGTCGGCCGCGGCCTACGCGTTCTCCCGGTTCCGGTTCGCTGGGCGCAACGGTGGCCTCACGTTCCTGCTCCTGGTGCAGATGTTTCCGCAGATCCTCGCGTTCGTCGCGATCTTCCTGCTGCTGCTGAGCCTGCGCGACGTGATCCCGATCCTGGGGCTGAACTCCCGGCTCGGGCTGATCTGCGTCTACCTCGGCGGAGCGCTGGGGGCGAACACGTTCCTGATGTTCGGGTTCTTCAACTCCATCCCGAAGGAGTTGGACGAGGCCGCGAAGATCGACGGCGCCGGGCACGCCCGGATCTTCTTCACGATCATCCTGCGGCTGGTCGCGCCGGTGCTCGCGGTCGTGGCGCTGCTGTCCTTCGTTGGTACCTTCTCCGACTACATCATCGCCGGGATCGTGCTGCAGGATCAGGACAAGCTCACGATCGCGGTGGGTCTCTACCAGTTCATCTCCGGCCAGTTCGACGCCCGCTGGGGCATCTTCGCGGCCGGCGCCGTGATCAGCGCACTGCCCGTCCTGCTGCTTTTCCTGTTCCTGCAGCGCTACATCGTGGGCGGGCTGACGGCGGGGTCGGTCAAGGGCTGACGACGTCCTGGACGGCGTGGACGACCGCGTCGACCTCAGCCTGCGTCAGGGGACCACGCCGAACGGGCACCTCGGCCATGGCTGCGCCGGTGCGTCGTTCGAGGTCCGCGCCGGTCACGCCCTCGGGTAGCAGGATCTCCCACGCGGTCACGGGGGCGGCCGCGGTGATGCCGGCCTCGGCGAGATAGGAGACGATCGACTCGAGAATGACCGCGTCGTCCTCCGGCGTTCGCTCCTCCTCCCAGGAGATCGGCGGTCGGCCGGGGCGCTCGAGTGTGACCCGAACGGGCCGCGGCACCACGCCCGAGCGGGGGCGCGCATAGCCCGGCCCGGCGGCGAACGCCATCAGCGCACCGAGTCCGTTCTCCGGCAGCGCCACCCAGTTGCCGGGACGGCCCGGGTCGTCGACCATCGCCTGCCACCGCTCCGGCTGTCGGCTCGCTGGGGTGCTGCTCATCGCCGCGACGTTACAGTTCCGCGGCCCGGGACCGCACGCGATGCCCGACGGCGGCCGGTCGCCTCAGTCTTCGAGCACGGCCCACACGGCGGTGTCGGCGGGCAGGGCCTGGTGCCCCAGTTCGCCGCGGAGCTCGCCGCTGGCGAGGATCACGTCGAGCCCGTCCGGCAGCGGGATCGGGCCGTCGCTGAGGTTGACGGCCACGATGACCTGGCGGTTCGTGAACACCAGCAGGCCCTGCTCGGGGCCCCATGTGCCATCCACCCAGGCCAGCGACCCGGTGCCGAGGTCGAACTCGCGGCGTAGCCGCAGGGCCTTGCGGAACAGCTCGTAGCTGGAGCCGGCCACGCCCTTCTGGGCGTCGAGCGCGAAGCCGGCCCACGCCGTCGGCTGCGGCAGCCAGGAGGCGCCAGTGGGTGAGAACCCGAACGCCGGGGCGTCGGCCTCCCACGGCAGCGGCACCCGGCAGCCGTCCCGGCCCTTCTCGGTGTACCCGGACCGCCAGAACGCCGGGTCCTGGCGCACGTCACCGGGCAACGCGGTGTGCTCGGGCAGCCCGAGCTCCTCACCCTGGTAGATGTAGGCCGAGCCCGGCAGAGCGAACATCAGCAGGGCGGCGGCGCGGGCGCGACGGGCGCCGAGCTCGGCGTCCGGCTGCGGGTCGTCGGCGCCGATCCCGTTCGGGCCCTTGCCCGTGGCCGGCAGGCCGAGACGGGAAGTGGCCCGCACGACGTCGTGGTTGGAGAGCACCCAGGTGGTCGGTGCGCCGACCGAGTCGCAGGCCGCCAGGCCCTCCGTGATGGAGTCCTTCAGGGCGGGCGCGGACCACTCGGTGCACAGGAAGTCGAAGTTGAATGCCTGGTGCATCTCGTCGGGGCGGATGTAGCGGGCCATCGCCTCGTCGGTGTCCGCCCACGCCTCGGCCACCAGCGCGCGGTCACCGTCGTAGGAGGCGAGCACCTCGTGCCAGCGCCGGTAGATGTCATGCACCCCGGGCTGGTCCCACATCGGCGCCGGGCCGACACCCTCTTCGCCCGCATCGTCACCCGCGATCATCTCGGCGTGCCCGGCCCAGTCCTCGAAGCCCTGGTCCTTGACCAGTCCGTGCGCCACGTCGACGCGGAAGCCGTCCACGCCGCGGTCCAGCCAGAACCGCAGGATCGCCTCGAACTCCGCCCGGACCTCCTCGTTCTCCCAGTTCAGGTCGGGCTGGTGGACGTCGAACAGGTGCAGGTACCACTGGCCGGGGGTGCCGTCGGCATCGGCGACCCGCGTCCAGGCCGGCCCGCCGAACACGCTGCGCCAGTTGTTCGGCGCCTCGGCGCCGTCCGGTCCGCGGCCGTCACGGAAGATGTACCGCGCCCGCTCGGGGGAGCCTGCCGGCGCGGGAAGCGCCGCGCGGAACCACGCGTGCTCGTCCGAGGTGTGGTTCGGCACCAGGTCCACGAGCACGCGCAGGCCGAGGGTCCGCGCCCGAGCGAGGAGTGCGTCGGCGTCCTCGAGGGTCCCGAACAACGGGTCCACCTGCCGGTAGTCGGCGACGTCGTAGCCTGCGTCGTGCTGGGGGGAGGTGTAGAACGGCGAGAGCCAGACGGCGTCGACGCCGAGCCGGCTGAGATGGCCGAGGCGCGCGGTGATGCCGGGCAGGTCGCCGATCCCGTCGCCGCCCGAGTCCGCGAAGGACCGCGGATACACCTGGTAGATCACCGCGCTGCGCCACCACTGACCGCCCGGGGAGTCGGCCCGATGGATGAGGGTGGTACGAACGTCGGGCGTGTCCTCGATCAGCATCCGGCCATTGTCATCCCGGCCGCGCCCGGAGGGAAATCGGCGCGATATCCCCAGCCGTTGCCGGCCCGATCGCCGTTCGCAAGTAGTCTGAGGCCGTGCCGGCCCAACCCCAGCGCCTCATCGGAGGCTACGACGCCGCGGACACCGACCGCTGGCTCGCCGAGCCAGGCAAATCCGCCGCCCGCACCCCCTTCGAGCGGGACCGCGCCCGGGTGGTGCACTCCTCCGCGCTGCGCCGGCTCGGAGCCAAGACCCAGGTCCTCGGACCTGGCACCGACGACTTCGCCCGGACCCGCCTGACGCACTCGCTCGAGGTGGCTCAGGTGGGCCGCGAGCTCGGGAAGTCCCTCGGCTGCGACCCGGACGTGGTGGACACCGCGTGCCTCGCGCACGACCTCGGGCACCCGCCGTTCGGGCACAACGGCGAGGTCGCCCTGGCACAGGTCGCCGCCGGCATCGGCGGGTTCGAGGGCAACGCGCAGACCCTGCGGCTGCTCACCCGGCTCGAGCCGAAGGTGTTCACGCCCGACGGCGTGGGCGTGGGTCTGAACCTGACCCGCGCCAGCCTGGACGCGGCCACGAAGTACCCCTGGTCGGCGGCCGACGCACCACCGAGGGCGGACGGGACGCCGTCGGGCAAGTTCGGCGTCTACGTGGACGACGCCCCCGTTTTCGCCTGGCTGCGGGAGGGCGCCCCTGACGGGGTCCGATGCATCGAGTCGCAGGTCATGGACCTCGCCGACGACATCTCCTACTCCGTGCACGACGTGGAGGACGCCGTGTTCTCCGGCCGGGTGGATCTGCGCCGGGTGGCCGAGGACGAGGCACGCGAGCGGATCATCGCCCAGATCCGGGACTGGTACGCCCCGGCGCTGTCCGACGAGGTCCTGGTCACGGCGATGGACGAGCTCAGCGCGCTGGACTACTGGGTGCACCGGTACGACGGCACCCGCCGCGGGCTGGCCGCGCTGAAGGACATGACCAGCCAGCTCATCGGCCGGTTCTGCGACTCCTCCGCCCGGGCCACCCGGGCCACCTACGGCGACGGTCCGCTGATCCGCTACGACGGCAACCTCATCGTGCCCGATCACGTCCTCGCCGAGATCACCGTGCTCAAGGGCGTCGCGGCCGCGTTCGTGATGGCCCCCCGCGAGGACGACCCGGTGTTCCGTCGGCAGCGGCTCATCCTCACCGACCTGGTCGCCGTGCTCTACGACCGCGCCGAGCTCGCCCTCGCGGAGATCTTCGCCGAGGACTGGTCCGAGGCCACCGATGACGACATCCGGCTGCGGGTGGTCATCGACCAGGTCGCCTCGCTCACGGACCTGTCCGCCCTGCAGTGGCACGCGCAGTTGTGTGGCCCGGACGCGGGTACCGAGATCTGAGCCTCCGCCACCGCGCCGGTACCCGGCCGGATCCGGCTTACACTCGGCCCATGGCAGGCCTGATCCGACGCGAGGACATCGCCGCGGTCCGCGAACGGGCCCGGATCGAGGAGATCGTCGGCCAGCATGTGACGCTTCGCAGCGCGGGCGTCGGATCGATGAAGGGCCTGTGCCCGTTCCACGACGAACGCACGCCCTCCTTCCACGTGCGCCCGCAACTGGGGCTGTGGCACTGCTTCGGCTGCGACGAGGGCGGGGACGTCATCTCGTTCGTGCAGAAGATCGACCACCTGACGTTCGCCGAGGCCGTCGAGCACCTGGCCGGCCGGGTCGGGCTGCAACTGCGGTACGAGGACGACGGCGGCGCGAACCGTCCGCGGGAACAGCCGGGTCGGCGCCAGCGACTCATCGAGGCGCACCGCGTCGCGGCGGAGTACTTCGTCGAGCAGTTGGCCACGCCGGAGGCGGACACCGGCCGGGCATTCCTGGCCGAGCGCGGCTTCGACCGGACCGCCGCGGCGACGTTCGGGGTCGGCTATGCCCCCAAGGGCTGGGACAACCTGACCCGGCACCTGCGCGGCAAGCACTTCACCGAGGCGGAACTGACGGCGTCGGGTCTGCTCTCCCAGGGCAACCGTGGCTCCTACGACCGGTTCCGGGGCCGCCTCATGTGGCCGATCCGGGACCTGTCCGGGGACGTCGTGGGGTTCGGCGCCCGGAAGCTCTATGAGGACGACCCCGGCCCGAAGTACCTGAACACACCCGAGACCACCATCTACAAGAAGTCCCAGGTCCTGTACGGGATCGACCTGGCGAAGCGGGAGATCGCGAAGTCCAAGCAGGTGGTCGTGGTCGAGGGCTACACCGACGTGATGGCGATGCACCTGGCGGGCGTGCCGACAGCCGTGGCCACCTGTGGCACTGCGTTCGGCACCGACCACATCCGGATCGTGCGTCGCCTGCTCGGGGACACCGCGGACGCCGCGGCCGGCGTGATGCTCGCGACCGGCGGAGCGCGTGGCGGTGAGGTGATCTTCACCTTCGACGGCGATGCCGCTGGACAGAAGGCGGCGCTGCGGGCGTTCTCCGAGGACCAGCAGTTCGCATCCCAGACGTTCGTGGCCGTGGAACCGAACGGGATGGACCCCTGCGACCTGCGGCAACAGCGCGGCGACGCGGCGGTCCGGGAACTGGTCGGCGGGCGCGAGCCGCTGTTCGAGTTCGCGATCCGGTCCGTGCTGCGCCAGGTCGACCTGGACACCGCCGAGGGCCGCGTCGCCGGGCTGCGCGCCGGCGTTCCGGTGGTCGCCCGGATCCGCGACCACGCCCTGCGCGGCGAGTACGCCCGCGAGCTCGCCGGCTGGCTCGGCATGGACGAGGCCTCGGTACGTCGCGACGTCACCAGGACCGCCCGTAACCCTCCGCCGGCGCCGTCCACACCGGGGCGGCCCGGGGTGGACGGCGCCGCGGGCGGGCGTAGCGGCCAGGGAGGGTCGGCCGGCGGTCGTGGCGGTCAGAACGGCCGCGACGGGTACGGCGGCTCCCAGAGCGGTCGCAACGGCTACGGCGGCGGCTCCTCGAACGGGCAACGGGACTCGGCTGGTCAGCGGGGCCAGGACACCCAGGGTGGGTACGGCGCGTCGGACTCCGGGTTCGGCGCCTCCCACCGCGATGACCCGGTGGCCCGCCTGGAACGGCAGGTCCTCGAGGTCGTCCTCCAACTCCCGCAGTACGCGCTGGCCACCTCCTTCGACGACCTCGGCGCGGACACCTTCGTGGTGCCCGCCCACCGTGCGGTGCATGATGCGATCCGCGCGGCCGGGGGAGTGCGCGCGTTCGGTGAACTCGCTGGGGATGCCTCGGCCCGTGGTGCCGGGGGCGAGGCCAACTCCCGGGCGGCGGCGTCCTGGAACGAGCAGGTCCGCGAGGCAGCGATCGGGCCCGTCGGAGTGCTCGTCACCGAGCTCGCGGTCGCACCGCTGCCCGAGGACCGACCCGAGGCCCTCGGCGGCTACGCGCGCGGGGTCCTGGTGGCGCTGCTGCGCCTGGGCGTCACCCGGGAGATCGCCGACGCCAAGGGTCGGCTGCAGCGGATGGACCCGGCGGACGAGGCGTACGCGGCGACCTTCGGCCGACTGCTCGAACTGGAGGAACGCCGTCGTTCCCTGCTCAGCGACGCCTGACGGCAGTCGGCGCCGTAGGCGGCGGCCCCGGCCGCACGGGTAGGTCTACCCGTGCGCTGTCCTGCGGCTCCCAGCCGGGTGGCCTAGGGTCTGACCCATGAGTGAGAACCCGCCGCAAGGTCATGGCGGCTCGACCGACCCAGCAGGGAACGGTGAACCGCCAACGGAATCGCTCGGTGGAACGTCATCGGGGGACGCGCAGTCGTCACTCCCGCCGGAGGCGTTCGAGGAGACCACGCTGTACAACCCGGGTTCGTACGGCGCCGGCTCCCAGCCCGGTCACGGGCAGCAGACGCCACCGGGCCAGCCCGGATACGGGCAACCGACACCCCCGCCGGACCAAGCCGGCGCAGGGCCGCAACAAGCGATGGGAGCACAGGCGATGGGCCAACCGGATTACGGGCAGCAGCCCGGCTACGGACAGCAACCCGGCGGGCAGCAGCCAGGTTATGGCCAGCAGCCGGGCGGACAGCAGCCAGGCTACGGTCAGCAGCCGGGCGCGCAGCAACCGGGATACGGGCAGCCGGGCTACGGTCAGCAGCCCGACGCCGGTGCGGGCGGCTACGGCCAGTCCAGCGGCGGCTACGGCCAGCAGCAACCCGGCTACGGTCAGCAGCCGGGGTACGGTCAGCAGCCGGGCTACGGTGCCGGCGGCGGTGGCTACGGGGGCGGACAGCCCCCGCAGGGCCCCAAGCCCTGGTACACCCAGTGGTACACCTGGGTGGCCGCAGTGGTGATCATCGCCCTGGTCGGCGTCGGCGTGTACTTCGGGACTCGTGGGGACGGCGGCGAGGACCCGACCGGTGCTCCCACGACGACGAGCGAGGCCCCCACAACCGAGGAGCCGACGACCGAGGCGCCGACGGACGAGCCGACCGACGAGCCGACCGACGAGCCGACGGACATGCCGACGGCCTCCGGTGACATCCTCCCGTTCGGGGAGACCGGAACGCTCGGTGACTGGTCGATCTCGCTGAGCGACTTCGTTCCGGACGCCAACGACCTGGTCGCAGGCGAGGGCTCGGACCCGCCGCCGGACGGCTTCCGGTACGCGATGATCCGGGTGACCGGCACGAACAACGGTGCCGCGGCGCTGAACCTGTACAACAGCGTCGGGATCGGCTACCTCGCCACGGACGGTGAGATCTACGAGAGCACCCTCGCGGTGGTGCCCGATGACGCCTTCCAGCTTGACGACGTCGCACCTGGCGCGTCCGCCTCCGGCAACTGGGGTCTGGAGATCCCGGCCGATGACGATGGTCAGGGTCAGTGGGGCTTCATCGACGAGGCGGGTAACACCCTCTACTTCGAGGCGGCTGGGTGATCGGGGCAGGCGCCGCGAGGTAGGCCTGTCTGGACCGAACCACGCAGGGCGTGACTCCCACCCGGGGGTCACGCCCTGCGGCGTTGTCCGAGGCGCGCGATCACGAGCGGGCCGGCGTGCATGTGGCGAGGATCACGCCCAAACCCGCCCCCGGCGCATCCCGGCCCGGCGAGACCCGTCGCCTGCCCCGAGACCAAGCCGTGCGGAGCCCGGGCGTGGGCGCTGCCCCGGTCCGGGCCGGTCGGGCCGCGTTGCCGGCCCTGAACTGAGAAGGCCCGGAATCTCATGGATTCCGGGCCTTGCGCTGGCTCCCTCGACTGGACTCGAACCAGTAACCGTCCGATTAACAGTCGGATGCTCTGCCAATTGAGCTACGAGGGATCGCGCTGAGAATACTAACAGTCCCGGCGGGGTGCTCCGGCCCGCCGGTCGCCGTGCGTGACCTCAGGGCTGGAGCCCGACGGCGGAGCGGATCCGCCGCTCGAGGTCCGCGATCTGAGCCTCCAGGGCGGGCCCGCTACGCACCTTGCCGGAGGCGGTCACCTGGGAGAACAGCTCGCCGTCCGGCCCCCGCCTGACGGCGGCCCGCAGCTGGCCGCCACCGGGCGCCTTCTCGGTGATGACCTGGACCAGCGAGTGCTCCACCTGCTCGCGGATCAGCAGCGGGAACCTCGCCGGCGCCTCCTCGGTCAGGGTCAGTTCAGTCGGTGCGGCGCCGTCCACCCAGGTGAGCGTCATCGTCAGGGTCTCGCCGTCCCAGTCGCCGTGGTCGACGTCGGACCAGGGCCGGTCCAGCACCAGGTCGTCCTCGGTGACCACGAGCACGCTTCCGCGCGCGAGCACGGCCCAGCCACCGCCGTCGAGCGTCTGGACCAGCAGGGGACGCACCCCGGGCGGCAGCTTCTCGGCAGCCGTAGCGGGCAGGGATTCGCGTGATCGGGCCATACCCCTGACGCTAACCCACCGCGCGGGCAGATAGGCTGGTGCGCCGTCGGCCCCAGTAGCTCAGCCGGTCAGAGCAGCGGACTCATAATCCGTCGGTCGTGGGTTCAAGCCCCACCTGGGGCACCGCTCGCCCGGCCGCACCGCGAGGGTGTCATTGTGCGGCGGGCGGCCGCGTTGTGCCGCCCAACGACTCGTTCGCGTGGTCCGGCGACGTTCGCGCGGGCCGGAGGGGACGACGAGCGGGTCCAGTCGCTCTCTGCTTCCGGCATGGCGGCCTTACGCCCGCCCCGGTGAAACCCGGTGGTTCTCGTCCCTACCTGCGACTCGGCCCCTGCTCCGGCCCACGCATCAGCAAGGACCGGGCAGCGGCTGCGGATGTGACAACTCCCCCTGCCCGATCGTCATGACCGGGCAGGGGGAGCGGGCGGCGGCGTGGTCACCGGGACCACGTTCGGGGCGCAGCGGGTCCGCGGACGGCCGACGCCATCGCCGATACGACCGGCTAGCGGATACCCGCCTGCTGGTCGTACCAGGTCCGGGACGAGTTCACGATCGCGAGGGCCGAGGCCGCGATGACCCAGATGACGCCGAGCCCTAGCTGGGCGGCGCCGTCGCCGGACACGACCGAGACGATGCTGAGCAGGACATAGAGCCCGCCCATCACGGCGAGGCCGATCGCCGCGCCCTTCTTCCCGCGCCACATCAGAACGGCGAGGACGATCACCGCAATGCACCACACCACGACGAGGAGACCGAGTCCGACGATGAATCCGGTGGCGCTGCCCGGCAGCATCTCAGCGAACTCCGGGTCGTTGGCCAAAGCTCCACCGGCGACCGCGATGAGCAGGCCGAGCAGGACGCCGAGGCCACCGCCGATCCAGCTCATGATCGCGGCAGCCTTCACCGAGCCGGGCTTCTCGGGTGGGAGCCCGTAGGGCGTCTGCCCGAACGGCGTGCCGTACTGGTTGGCGCCGAACTGGTTCCCGCCGACCTGACCCGCGCCGTACTGGCCAGGGACCGGCGGCATCGCCGGTGGGCCGCTCGGCTGTTGGCCGTAGCCACCCTGTTGGCCATACGCGGGCTGCTGGCCATACGCAGGCTGCTGACCGTATCCGGGCTGCTGGCCGTAGCCGCCCGGCTGCTGGCCGTAGCCACCCTGCTGCGGGTCGGGCGGTCCGTACGGGCTGGCAGGTGGGTTGGTCACGGTCGATTCCCCTTGTGGTCTCCGGTGAGGTCTGGTGGCCATTGTGTCGCATCGGGCGCGTCGGCGTCCCGCCCTGTGGCGACCGAGTTGGCGGGTTACGATCGCAAGATCCGCCCGGCGTCGTGTGGAGGGAGCCAGATGAGCGTGTCGACCGACCGTATCCGCGGGGAAACGGGCGCGGGTGCCGCGAGCCCGCTCCGGTTCGTCACGGCCGCCAGCCTGTTCGACGGCCACGATGCCGCGATCAACATCATGCGTCGCTTGATCCAGGCCAGCGGCGCCGAGGTGGTCCACCTGGGCCACAACCGGTCGGTGGATGACGTGGTCCGCGCCGCACTCGCCGAGGACGCCGACGCGATCGCGATCTCCTCCTACCAGGGCGGGCACCTGGAGTACTTCCGCTACCTCGTCGACCGCCTCCGCGAGGCAGGCGCCGACCACGTGCGCGTATTCGGCGGAGGCGGCGGCACCATCACCCCCGCAGAGATCGCCGAGCTCGAGGCGTACGGCGTCGAGCGCATCTACCACCCCGACGACGGCATGCAGTTGGGTCTGCAGGGCATGATCGACGACGTCATCGCCCGCGCGAGCGCGCACCGCCGCCCGGCGTCGATGCCCGACGGCGTCCCGTCCGTCGGCGACGACGTCGCCCTCGCGCGCACGATCAGCGCCATCGAGGACGGAGTCCTGGCGGACGCGGACCTGGCAGCCGTCCGCTCCG
The DNA here is from genome assembly GCF_902703175.1 of Occultella aeris. Classification (GTDB taxonomy): domain Bacteria; phylum Actinomycetota; class Actinomycetes; order Actinomycetales; family Beutenbergiaceae; genus Occultella; species Occultella aeris. The sequence goes on from NZ_CACRYJ010000062.1 coordinate 15,208, forward strand.
AGTGGGCCGCGGCCGCGGCCGGCCGCGCCGTGCCCGTCCTCGGCGTCACGGGAACCGGCGGCGCCGGCAAGTCCTCGGTGATCGACGAGCTCCTGATCCGCTTCCTCGCCGCCTTCGAGGACATCCATATCGCGGTGCTCTCGGTCGATCCCACCCGCCGCCGCACCGGCGGGGCGCTGCTCGGCGACCGGATCCGGATGAACGCCCTGCGCAGCGATGCGATCCACCTGCGCTCGATCGCGACCCGCAGCCAGCACACCTCGATCGCCGCGATGCTCGGGGACTGCATCGCGCTGCTCAAGGCCGCGGGCTTCGACCTCGTCATCGTCGAGACCGCGGGCATCGGGCAGTCCGACTCGGCGATCGTGGAACTCGTGGACCTCCCGGTCTACGTGATGACCAGCGACTACGGCGCCGCGAGCCAGCTCGAGAAGATCGACATGGTCGACTACGCGGACCTGATCGTGCTGAACAAGTACGACCGCCGCGGTGCCCCCGACGCGCTGCGCGACATCCGCAAGCAGTGGCGGCGCAACCGCGTCGCGTTCGACCTCCCGGCCGAGCAGGTCCCGGTGCTGCCCACGATCGCGAGCCAGTTCAACGACCCCGGGGTGACCGCGGTCTTCGAGCGGCTGCGGGCGATGCTCGCTGCCCAGGTCGAGGCCGCCGACGGCGAGGCCCGCCTCGAGTGGGACGCTCACCCGGGTGGGGCCTCCGCGGGCGCCGAGCCCCGTTCCGTGGCGCTCATCCCCGGGGCGCGGGTGCGCTACCTGGCCGAGATCGCCGAGGCCGGTCGCGGCCTGCGGGACCGCGTCGCGAACGACGTCGAGACCGCGGACGCGGCGCAGGCCTACTGGCGCACCCTGCGTGACCTCGGCGACCCGGCGCTGCCCGAGGCCCTCGCGCCCTACCGCAGCGCCGACCTCGACGCAGCCGGCCCGGCCGAGTCACCGACCGAGGCGACGCCGCCGACGGGGTCGGGTGACGCCGTCGGTCCCGCCGCCGAGGAGCCCGCGGACGCGAACCTTCCTGCGGGGGCGGGGGACGCCGTCGGGCACTCGCCCGACGCGACCCTGCTCGCGCTGCGGCGGGCCTACAACGCCGCCGTCGGGCGGCTCGGTGAGGACTCGCGCGAACTGCTGCGCGCCTGGCCCGGGCGGCTCGCCGCGATCACCGGCGAGGCAGGCACGTACCGCGTCCGCGGCAAGGACCTCGAGGTGGCGAACCACTCGACGTCGCTGTCCGGCACCCGGATCCCGAAGGTCGCCGCGCCGACCTACCGCGGCTGGGGTGACCTGCTCGCGTTCCTGCACCACGAGAACCTGCCCGGCGCGTTCCCGTACACCGGCGGCGTCTATCCGTACCGGCGCACCGGCGAGGATCCGACCCGGATGTTCGCGGGGGAGGGTACCCCGGAGCGCACGAACCGCCGGTTCCACTACCTCAGCGCTGGGCAGGAGGTCGCGCGGCTGTCCACGGCGTTCGACTCGGTGACCCTGTACGGGGAGGACCCGGCCACCCGCCCGGACATCTACGGCAAGGTCGGCAACTCCGGCGTGAACGTGCCGACCCTGGACGACATGAAGAAGCTGTACTCCGGCTTCGACCTGTGCGCGCCGACGACGTCGGTCTCGATGACGATCAACGGGCCCGCGCCGATCATCCTCGCCATGTTCTTCAACGCGGCGATCGATCAGCAGGTGGAGAAGTATCTGAGGGCCGACGGCGGTCGCTGGGCGGGCGCACAGGCTCGCCTCGAGCAGCTGCAGGCAGAGTCGGCGGAGGGGGACGTGCCGTCATACACCGGCGACCTGCCGCCCGGGCACGACGGCCTCGGTCTCGCCCTGCTCGGGGTCACCGGCGACCAGCTCGTCGACGCCGAGACCTACGCGCGGATCCGCAGCCGCACGCTCGCTGCGGTGCGGGGTACCGTGCAGGCGGACATCCTCAAGGAGGACCAGGCCCAGAACACGTGCATCTTCAGCACGGAGTTCGGGCTGCGGATGATGGGGGACATCCAGCAGTACTTCATCGACTCCGGGGTGCGGAACTTCTACTCGGTGTCGATCTCCGGCTATCACATCGCCGAGGCCGGGGCGAACCCGATCACGCAACTCGCGTTCACGCTCGCGAACGGGTTCACGATCGTCGAGTACTACCTGGCCCGCGGGATGAGCATCGACGAGATCGCGCCGCACCTCTCGTTCTTCTTCTCCAACGGGATGGACCCCGAGTACGCGGTGATCGGGCGGGTGGCGCGGCGGATCTGGGCGCGGGCGATGCGGGACAACTACGGTGCCGGCCCGCGCAGCCAGATGCTGAAGTACCACGTGCAGACGTCGGGCCGGTCGCTGCACGCCCAGGAGGTGCAGTTCAACGACATCCGCACCACCCTGCAGGCGTTGTACGCGATCTTCGACAACTGCAACAGCCTGCACACGAACGCCTACGACGAGGCCGTCACCACCCCGACCGAGGAGAGCGTGCGCCGGGCCGTGGCGATCCAGATGATCATCAACGCCGAGCTCGGGCTGAACCGGACCGAGAATCCGTGGCAGGGAAGCTTCATCATCGGTGAGCTCACCGACCTCGTGGAGGAGGCCGTCTACGCCGAGTTCGAGGCGATCAGCGACCGTGGCGGGGTGCTCGGGGCGATGGAGACGATGTACCAGCGGGGCCGGATCCAGGACGAGTCGTTGCTGTACGAGACGCGCAAGCACGACGGGTCGCTGCCGATCGTCGGGGTGAACACGTTCCTGCCCCGGGACGACCCGGGCCGGATCGCCACGAAGATCGACCTGATCCGCAGCACCACTGCGGAGAAGGAGCAGCAGATCGCCGAGGTCGCGCGCTGGTGTGCGGAGCGCAACGGACTCGCACCGGCCGCGCTGGCGGACCTGCAGCGCGTCGCGCGTGACGGCGGGAACCTGTTCGAGGCGCTCATGGCCGCCGTCCGGACGCACTCGCTTGGGCAGATCACACACGCGCTGTACCTGGTCGGCGGGGAGTACCGACGCAACATGTGAGGGGGCAGAGGTGCCCGTCGGGATATCCCGGCGCCACCTGGGCCGATACCCCTAGACTGGGCCGGAAAATCGAATCGACCGAGGCGCTGGGGCGTGCTCGGACTCTGAGGGGAACGGCATGGCATATCGCTACAACTCGCCTCCTGGCTGGCCGACGCCGCCGGAGGGCTGGACCCCTCCGCCGGGGTGGCAGCCGGACGCGTCCTGGGGGCCGGCGCCCGAGGGTTGGCAGTTCTGGTTGGACGAGGCCACCGGTGCCCCGCCCGCCGCCGCCGCGACGGATGGTGCCGCCGTGAGCGATGCCGCCGGCACGTCCGGGTCGGACGCCATGACCGGCTCTGATTCGACTGGCTCGGACTCGACGGACTCGGACTCCATGGCTGAGGTCGCCGGTTCGGACTCCGTGGGCGGTGTGGTCGACTCAGACGCGACCGTCGTGCGTTCGGCGATGCCGACGGGTGACGCGATGTCCGGCTCGGACGCCACGAGTGGCGCTGGCTCGGAGGCAATGGCCGGCTCGGACTCGATGGGGTCCTCGGACGCCATCGGGTCGGCTGACACCTCCACGTCCGGCGCCAACGGCGCGGGTGCGGACGCCACGGCTTCGGACGAGGTGCCCCGGTTCGACGGAGACGCCTCACCGCGCTTCGGCGAGGCGGCCCCAGGGGCGGCCGGCCCGCTGCCTGCCAGCGACGAGCCGACCACGTTGTTCACGCCGGGTGCGCACGTGGCGGGTCCCGCACAGCCAGAGCAGCCGGGTCCGGCCGGTGACGGCTTCGGCGCCGCGAGCGGTGCGCCGTCCTACGGTGACGGCAGCGGTGCGCCGACCTACGGTGGCGCCAGCGGTGCGCCCACCTACGGTGGCGCGAGCGCCGGCCAGGGCGAACAGCAGGGGCCCTCCTACGGCGGCGCAGCCGCCGCGGGTGCCGTCGGTGGTGCGGCCGCGTCCCAGTTCGGGCCGCCGCAGCCGTCCTACGGCGACCCCCAGACGCAGGCGTTCGGACAGTCGCCCACTCAGGCGTTCGGACAGTCACCCACTCAGGAGTTCGGCCAGTCGCAGGAGCAGTACGGTCCGGCTGGCGGCCAGCCCGGCCAGTACGGCCAGGCATCCGCTCCGGGTTATGACCAGTCGGCCGGTCAGTACGGTCAGGGTTCGGCTCCGCAGGGTTATGACCAGTCGGCCGGTCAGTACGGTCAGGCCTCGGCCCCGCAGGGTTACGACCAGTCCGCGGGGCAGTATGGCCAGGCCTCGGCCCCGCAGGGTTACGACCAGTCCGCGGGGCAGTATGGCCAGGCCTCGGCCCCGCAGGGTTACGACCAGTACGGCCAGGCGGCCGGCGCTGCGGGGTACGGCGGCCAGACCGCCGGCCAACCGCCGTCGAACAGCATGTACAACTACGCACCCACGAGCGGCCTTGACCAGGGCGGCAACTCGCCCTACGGCATGGCCGGGGGCTACGGCGGCCCGGCCGGACCCGGGACCCCGGGCGGTGGCGGGAGCAACAAGACCCCGCTGATCATCGGGATCGTCGTGGCCGTCGTGGTGATCGCGCTGGTCGCCTTCTTCGCGATCCGCGCCATCACCGGCGGCGACGGTGACACCGGTGGCACGCCGACGCCGACCGTCACCACCGCGCCGCCGACGGACGAGCCGACCGACGAGGCGACTGACGAAACGACGGACGAGCCCACGGATGAGCCGACGGACACCACCACGGTGGCCCCGCCGACCGGTGACTACGTGAACCTCACCGGCTCCGACCCCGCCATCGTGGCGGACAACGGGGTACCGGTCGTCGAGGTGCGGCTGCTCCAGGCTCAGACGGGCTGGCAGCCGGGTGGGAGTTCGGTCCTGTGCTCCGAGCCCGAGGCCGGGCAGTACCTCGGCCTGGAGTTCGAGTTCACGACGTTGCCGGCCCTGGCCGATACCGAGGACGGCTTCTACTCGTTCATCGGGTTCGAACTCGGGGCGCAGACCGCCTCCGGCGCGGACCTGGAGGCCAACGCCTTCTCCGGCCTCTTCTGCCTCGACTCGAGCCAGCAGGCGCCGTCGGAGATGCAGCCCGGACAGACGTACACCGGCTGGGCCGTCCTGGACGTGCCCACCGACGTCGCGGCCGTGACGTGGTCGGACTGGCTCGACTTCACCGGCAGCTCCCAGGACTATCGCTGGGTCCTGGCCGAGCAGTAGAGACCGCCGTCGCAGGGGCGCTGGGGAAACCCCCGGCGCCCTTGCGCGTGGAAGGATCGAGGCATGGCATTCCGTGACATCCGCACGATCGGCGACCCCGTGCTGCGGACCCTGTGTGAGGAGATCACCAACATCGACGACCGGGTCCGAGCCCTGGTCGCGGACCTGGTGGAGACTGTGGACGCCGAGGGCCGAGCCGGCCTGGCCGCGAACCAGATCGGCGTCAGCCTGCGGGCGTTCTCCTGGAATCTCGACGGCGAGGTCGGCTACGTGCTGAACCCGCGGTTGGTGGAGGTCTCCGAGGAGACCCAGGACGGTGACGAGGGATGCCTCTCGGTACCGGGCCTGTGGTTCCCCGCGAGGCGCGCCGCGTACGCGAAGGTCGAGGGGATCGACCTCGACGGCGCCCCGGTGACCGTCGAGGGCGAGGGCATCAAGGCCCGCTGCCTGCAGCACGAGGTGGACCACCTGGACGGCAAGCTGTACCTCGATCGGCTGGACCGGGACGTCCGCAAGAGTGCGATGCGGAAGGTCCGGGAATTGATGTGAGGTGCACAAACGCCCTCCTTTAGGGCATCATGGACATGGAAGCCGTGTGCATTCCTTGAATGTGACTGACCGAGATCGTTGGGGAAGACGTATCTCGAACAGAACAGGAAGGGGATGGCAATGACTGGTGCAAGCACCCGCGGCGTCATTTTCGTGCACTCCGCACCCCGGGCTCTGTGCCCGCACGTGGAGTGGGCAGCAGGCTCCGTGCTGGACGCGCGCGCGTCCTTCGACTGGACCCCGCAGCCGGCCGCGCCCGACCTGTTCCGCGCCGAACTGTCCTGGACCGGACCGGCGGGCACCGGCGCCCGCCTGGCCTCCGCACTGCGCGGGTGGACCCACCTGCGCTACGAGGTCACCGAGGAGCCCTGCCTGGGCACTGACGGCGGCCGGTGGAGCCACACGCCGGACCTGGGCATCTTCCATGCCCAGGTGGACGTGCACGGCAACGTCGTGGTCCCAGAGGACCGCATCCGGGCCGCCATGACGCATGCCGACGAGCCGGCCCGGATGAAGCACGAGCTGGACCTGGCCCTCGGTCAGGCCTGGGACGACGAGCTCGAGCCGTTCCGCTACGCCGGCGCCGGGGTCCCGGTGCGCTGGCTGCACCGCGTCGGCTGAGCCGGGCGGCCCGCGCCAGCACCGACCCCACCCCTTGACGTTGAGATCGCACCCATCGCGCTGAGATAGCACCTACGAAGGCATCTGTTCCACTGACGCGAGGTGCGGGTTGTGCGCGGGCGGACCCACACTTCAGGTCAGGGGAGCTCGGGCGCGGGTACGAATCCAGCGGGACAGGTACGAGGGTGGGCGCCCTGCGGGGAAGGCGCCCGTCAGGCGCTCGTGAACACCAGGGTGGCGTTGTGGCCGCCGAAGCCGAAGCCGTTGTTGACGGCGGCGATGTCGCCGTCACGCAGCGGACGCGGCACGTCCCGGACCAAGTCGATCGGCAGGTCCGGCTCGGGGTCGGAGACGTTGATCGTGGGCGGCGCCTGCCGGTCCACGATCGCCATGATCGTGAAGATCGACTCCAGTGCGCCGGCGCCACCGAGCAGGTGCCCGGTCATGGACTTCGTCGCCGAGATCGCCACGTGGTCCGCGTCGTCGCCGAGTGCGCGGCGCATCGCCGCGGCCTCCACGCCGTCACCGGCGGGGGTGGACGTCGCGTGCGCGTTGACGTGCACCACGTCGGAGGCGCGCACCCCGGCGTTCTCCAGGGCGAGCCGGAAGGCCCGCTCCTGACCGGCGCCGGTGGGGTCGGGGGGCGCGACGGCGTACGCGTCGGACGTGATCCCGAGCCCGGCCACGCGGGCGTAGATCCGGGCGCCGCGGGCGATGGCGTGGTCCTCACGCTCGAGCACGAGGACGCCGGCTCCCTCGCCGAGCACGAACCCGTCCCGGTTGACGTCGTAGGGGCGCGAGGCGCCGGCCGGATCGTCGTTGCGGGTGGACAGCGCCTGCATCTTCGCGAACGACGCGATCGGCAGCGGGTGGATGGCGGCCTCGGTGCCGCCGGCCACGACCACGTCCGCGCGGCCGGTGCGGATCATCTCCAGGCCGTAGCCGATGGCCTCGGCGCCGGAGGCACACGCGGAGACGGGCGTGTGGGCGCCCGCCTTGGCACCGACCTCGATGGAGACGTAGGCGGCGGGGGAGTTCGGCATCAGCATCGGGACGGTCAGCGGGAGGACCCGCCGCACGCCCTGGTCCCTGATCGTGTCCCAGGCGTTGACGAGCGTGATCACCCCGCCGATGCCGGAGGCGATCACGGCGCCGATCCGCTCACCCGGCAGTTCGGGGGACCCGGCGTCCGCCCAGGCCTCGCGCGCCGCGATCATCGCGAACTGCGCGCTGGGGTCCATCCGGCGGGTCTCGGGCCGGGACAGGACGTCCTCGGCTGGTACGGCCAGCTGGCCGGCGAACGTCACGGGCAGCTCGTACTGGCTCACCCAGTCGTGTTCGAGGGTACGCACGCCGGACTTGCCGGCGAGGGCGGCGGCCCAGGTCGTGGGGACGTCACCACCGAGCGGTGAGGTCGTTCCGAGGCCGGTCACAACTACGTTCGGTTGATCGCTCATCTGCGTACTCCAAGACTGTGAAGCAGGGGGTGGCCGCGCCGGGCGTGCGGATCACGCACGCCCGGCGGCAACCGGGGTCGGGACGAGGCTCAGGCCTGGGCCTGGGCGATGAAGCTCACGGCGTCACCAACGGTGTTGAGGTTCTTCACCTCTTCGTCGGGGATGCGGACCTCGAACTTCTCCTCGGCCAGGGTGACGATCGTCATCATCGACAGCGAGTCGATGTCGAGGTCATCGGTGAACGACTTGTCCTTCTGGACGGCGTCGGTGGGCAGGCCCGTCTCGTCGTTCACGATCTCGGCCAGACCGGCCAGGATGTCCTCTTCGCTGTGCGCCATGCTTGCTCCATTCTCAGGGTTTCATTCGGGGTGGGAACAGTGTCCCCGACGCCGTGGTGACGGTGCCACCGCGGCGCGCTGGGCGGCCGGAGGAGGTTCGGGCGGCCCGAGCAGGTCTCAGGGTAGGACCACGACCTGCGCGGCGTAGGCGAGCCCGGCGCCGAAGCCGATCTGCAGCGCGATGTCGCCGCTCTTCGCCTGCCCCTCGCGGAGCAGGCGTTCGGTGGCCAGCGGGATCGACGCCGCGGAGGTGTTGCCGGTGTCGGCGATGTCGCGACCGACCACGATGTCCTCGCGGAACTTGATCAGCTTCAGCAGCTGGTCGGTGATCCTCATGTTCGCCTGATGCGGGATGAACACGTCGATGTCCTCGAGCTGCAGCCCGGCGGCATCCACGGCGCGTCGGGCGATGTTCGGCATCGAGGAGATCACCCACTTGAACACGGTGGGCCCGAGCTGGCGCAGCGTCGGGGTGGTCATCTGGGAGACCTCCTCGGCGGTCTCCGGGGTCTCCGGGACCGGCTCACCGAGCTCCTCGCGGCGGTAGTCCAGCCAGGAGTGGGTCTGGTAGATCACGGAGGCCTGCGAGCCGTCGCTGCCCCACACGGTCGGCCCGATCCCGGGCGTGTCCGAGCGGCCGACGATCGCGGCGCCCGCCCCGTCACCTAGGAGGAATGAGATGGTGCGGTCGGTCGGGTCGATGAAGTCGCTCATCTTCTCGACGCCGATGACGAGCACGTTCTCGGCCGTCCCGGCCCGCACCAGCGCGTCTGCCTGGGCGATCCCGTAGCAGTAGCCCGCGCAGGCGGCGGAGACGTCATACGCCGGCGCCGGGGTGGCTCCGATGGCGTCGGTGACGATGGTGGCCAGCGACGGCGTCTGCTCGAAGTGGGTCACCGTGGAGACCAGCACCGCGTCCAGGTCCGTCCCGGTCAGGCCCGCCTTGGCGAGCGCGTCCTGCGCGGCGTCGACGGCGAGATCCTTGACCGTCACGCCCTTCGCGGCCCGGGCCCGGGTCTTGATGCCCGTGCGCTGCTGGATCCACTCGTCCGAGGAGTTGATCGGGCCGACGATGTCGTCGTTCGGGACGAGTTCGCTGCCACGCGAACCCCCGACGGCGAGGATGCGGGAGCCGAGGACGGGTGTGGGCTGCGCGAGGGTCGGCTTGGTCATCGTGGCTCCTGGGTGGGTCGGGTGGTCCGGGCGCGTGCGGGCCGGTCCGGCCCGGCAGGCGCGTCGCGGCTGGGTCGCGGCCGGCACATGGTGCGTCGGCCGGTCATCCGCGGTGGCGGGCGATCAGGTCTGCGGCCGCGTCGAGGTCGGCGGGCGACTTCAGCGCGAGGGTCTCGACACCGCGCATGGTCCGGCGGGCGAGACCGGTCAGGACCCCGCCGGGAGCGAGTTCGATGACCGCTTGCACTCCGGATTCGAGGAGGGTGTTCTGGCAGAGGTCCCAACGCACCGGCGAGGAGATCTGCCGGACCAGCGCGGCCAGGGCGTCTGCCCCCGAGGCGACGGCGGCGCCGTCGGCGTTCGAGAGCAGGGTCAGCCGGGGGTCGGCCGGGGTGAGCGCGGCCGCGGCCGTGGCGACTGCATCGACGGCCGGTGCCATGTACTTGGTGTGGAAGGCGCCGGCGACGGCGAGTGGGATCACACGGGCCTTCGCCGGGGGATCGTCGGCGAGGGCGGCGAGCCCGGACAGTGCACCGGCCGCGACGATCTGCCCGCCACCGTTGACGTTCGCGGCGACCAGGTCATGGGTGGCGAGTGCAGCCAGCACCTCGTCCGGGTCGCCGCCGACGACGGCGGACATCCCGGTGGCTTCGGCGGCGGCGGCCTGCGCCATAGCGGCGCCGCGCACGGCGACCAGGCGGAGCGCGTCGGTGGCAGGCAGGACCCCCGCGGCGGCGACGGCGGCGTACTCGCCGACGGAGTGCCCGGCGGTAGCACTCGCCCAGCCGGTGACGTCACCCGTGCGGGCCTGTAGCGCACTGAGCGCGAGCAGCGAGGTCGCCACGATCAGGGGTTGGGCGACGGCGGTGTCCTTGATGGTGTCCGCGTCAGCCGTCGTGCCCAGTGTGCGCAGGTCCAGCCCGATCGCGTCGGCGTAACCATCGAGTTCGTCGGACAACGAGCCGGCGATACCGTCGAGCTCGAGCCATGGGGCGAGCATGCCGGGGGACTGGGCGCCCTGACCAGGGCTGAGGACTGCGATCACCGTTCCACTCTTCCTGTGCGTTCCTGCCGGTGCGGGCGACGGATCGCACGAAGCTCCGTCGGGGGGATTGTGCGATTCCTACAATGGCACGGTTTCGGCGAGGCGTCCGACGGCGATCGCGATCTGGAGTACGAAGCCCTCCCGGGCGTGCGCCGGATCCCAGCCGGTGATCGTCGCGATCCGCTTGAGCCGGTAGCGCACGGTGTTCGGGTGCACGTACAGCAGCCGCGCCGTGGCCTCGAGCGAGCGACCCTCGTTCAGGTACACCGAGAGGGTCTCCAGGAGCGGTCCGCCCACCCCGAGGAGCGGGCCGTAGACATCCGCGAGCAGCGTCCGGTGCGCATCCGGGTCACCGAGCAGCATGCGCTCGGGGAGCAGCTCGTCGGCCAGGACCGGGCGCGGTGCGGACGGCCAGGCCGGCACCGCCTGCAGCGCGGACAGGGCCGCTCGGGCGGACCGGCCGGCGTCGGCCAGCTCGCGCACCTGGGGGCCGATGACCACCGGTCCCGGGCCGAACCGGGCCAGCAGTTCCTCGGCCTGCTGGCGCAGGTTCCCGGTGCCCCCGAGGACCACGATCAGCCGGCTTCCCTGGATGCCGACGAGCGCGTCCTGGGCCGTGCGCCGTGCCGCCCGGCGCAGTTCCGCGGTGCCCACGTCGTCGAGCTCCCCCTCGGTGGTGCCGACCATCACGAGCGTGTTCCCGCGGCCCGCCCAACCCAGTGCCGCCACGCGCGAGTGCAGCGAGTCGTCGCCGTCGCCGCGCAGCAGCGAGTCCACCACCAGGGCCTCCAGGCGCGCGTCCCACGCGCCGCGGGTCTCGGCCGCACGGGCGTAGACCTCGGCGGCCGAGAACGCCACCTCGCGTGAGTACAGCAGCACCGACTCACGCAGTTTGGAGTGCTGGCCGGGCGCCGCCAACTGCTCGGTGTTCTCCTCGACGATCTCCACGACGATCCGCACGAGCTGGAGCGTGTGCTGCAGGGAGATCGACCGGGTCAGCTCCGGGGGCGCGGCCCGGAAGATCTCGGCCGCGTTGTAGGAGCCGTGCTCGGGATTCTCGTACCAGGCGATGAAGTTCGCGATCCCGGACTGGGCCACGAGGCCGATCCAGGAGCGGTCCTCGGCCGGCAGGGCCCGGTACCAGGGCAGCTCGTCGTCCAGGCGGCGCATGGCGGCGGCGGTGAGGAGATCGGTTCCGTGCCGCAGCCGGCGGACCATCTCCTGCGTGGCCGGTCGCTCAGCGTCGGCGGCGTCACTCCCGGTCCGTGCTTGCGCCGGTTCGCGAGTCGCCTTGCCTCGCTCGGATGCCGCGCTGTTCATGAGGTGAGGATACGGCCCGGATTGTGGAAAGCCCACAAACGACGGGCCGCGGATCAGCGGGTCGGCGGCATGCCACGGGTCGGCGGTCCGCCGGTCGGAGGCAATCCGCCCGGCGGGCGCAGCGCCATCGCCATCGCGCTGCGCGCCACCGACGGGACGAGTGAACCGATCGCGATCCCGATGATGGCGTTGATCGCCGCGGTCGCGATCTTCGCATCGAGCCCGGCGTCGGGGACGAAGGGCATCACCACCGCGATCACCGTGGCGAGGCCGATGACCCAGCCGAAGAACCGCTGCGGCTGCGGGGTGGTCAGGATCAGCACATGCATCAGCGCCGTGGCGAGCAGCGCCGCGAGTGCGGCCGCGCCGGCGTACCAGAAGGTGCTCGCATTCCCCCAGGCCCCGTCGCCCTCCGGTGCGAGGATGGCGATCCCGAACACCCCGCGACAGATCACGATCCCGGCGACCGCGATGAGCGCCGCGACGAGCGCGGTGGCGGCTCCTCCGGCCCAGAGTCTGCCCGCGTCGATGGGTGGGTGGGTCGGTGGGGTCGCGTTCTGCTGGGTCATGGCAGGTTCCTCCGGTTCGATGCCGCGCGGCGGTCCACAACCAGCATCGCGACTTCGACGCTCGGCCGGGTCACTCGACCCGGATGAGGGCCGGTCGTCGCCAAAGCGGCGGGTTCATTCGGGGCCGCTTGCGAGCAGCTCTGCGGAGAAGAACTCCAGCGCCGTCTTCGTCTTCGTCTGCTGGGCGCCGCTGAGCGGGATGCCCTTGCTCTCCAGGAATTTCCGGACCTCCATACCGACCATCACACCTTCGCCGGGCAGGCACTTCGTCGAGAGCTCGAAGACGCGCGCACCGTCCGGATACAGCCAGACCTCGACCACCAGGCGGCGCGAGAACGCGTCCGGACGCAGTTTGAGCTTCAGCACGAAGATCGGGCCGAGGACGGACAGATCGTCGATCGTCAGGCCGTCCGGGGCGTGCGCGGCGAGGAAGGCCCGCTGCTCTTTCGAGAACACCTTGTGCAGCGGCACCTCGCCCACCACGGCCTGCCGTACCCGCGGCGCGGTGAGTGCATGCTTCATCGACGCGGAGCAGACGTAGCCGCCGGGCATCACGTCCACCTCGACCCCGAGGTTCTCGGACGCGCGCACGTCGTCGGGCAGTTCCGAGGGCACCACCGGACGGAGCTTGATCACGGAGTCGTCTCCACGCCCCTGGATCCGTCGTGCTCGTGCGACCACCCCCACCTGATTGAGCCTGAGGTCTGGTGTGTCGAAGAAGAAGACCTGGCGGATCTGCGCCTCGAGCGGATCCACGCCGAGGGCGGCCGCCGACTGCCGGTAGGACGATCCCGGCAGCGTCAGCTTCAACTCGATGCTGTCCGCGTCCTTCACCAGGTCGAGGACCTTGACCAGATCCTCGCTCAGGAGCCGCTGGCTCTCCGTGTTCATCTCTTCTGCCCTACCCTTCCACGCGCCGACGGACGGGCCGGCAGCCCATCACGTCGGGCGCGGGCGACGTGACAGTGCCATCCAACGCCCACCGTGGCAACCGGGCCTCACCCAGGGTGCATGATCTGGATGAGGGTGCCGACCTCACGCGGACTGGGTGACGACCTGTGGCGGGGGCGGGCCTACGGTGCGAGGATCCGGATCGGCACCGGGGCCACGGAGGAGCGATGGGCTGGAGCCAGGACGTCGCGGACATCGCGATCCCGCTCCTCCTCGGAGGATCGGTGCTCGTCTATGCGATCCTGGCGCGCCGACTCGAGCGTCTCGGCGTCACGGCGGCGATGGTGTTCGTCGCGATCGGTGTGGCGCTCGGCGAGTCCGGTACCGGGATCGTGCCGGTGGACCCGCACGCACCGTGGTTGCTCTCCGTCGCCGAGATCACCCTGGCGCTGCTGCTCTTCTCGGACGCGGCCCGTCTACGACTGCGGGAGGTCGGCGGTGATCCGCGACCGGTGGGCCGGCTCCTGTTCATCGGGCTGCCACTCACCATCGTCGCCGGGACGTTGCTGGCGTTCGCGGTGTTCCCCTCGTCGGGATGGGCCGTCGCGGCGCTGATCGCGGCGCTGCTGGCACCCACCGATGCCGCACTCGGTGCCGCCGTCGTCAGCGATGTCCGGGTGCCGGCCCGGGTGCGCCGCCTGCTGAACGTGGAGAGCGGACTAAACGACGGTCTGGCGACGCCGGTGGTGACGGTTCTGATCGCGGCGGTCGCCGCCCAGGCCGGACTCCTCGGAGAGGAGAGCTGGGAGGTGCGCGCGCTGTGGTCGCTGACGATCGGGGTCGTGGTCGGGGTGGTGGTCGGCGGTGGGGGAGGCATGGCGCTGCGCTCGTGCCGGCGCCGCGGTTGGACGTCCCCGCTGTCCGAGCAGGTGGCCGCGTTCGCGCTGGCGTTGCTGAGCTATCTCGGGGCGACGGCTGTGGCTGCGAACGGCTTCGTCGCCGCCTTCGTCGGTGGCATGGTCCTGGCCGCGGCGTTGGGTTCTCAGGAGGCTGGAGCGGACCTGGAATACACGGAGACGTCCGGCCTGCTGGCCTCGTACGTGGTCTGGCTCGCGTTCGGTGCCGCGATGGTCGGTCCCGCCCTGGCACGGGCCACGGTCGGAACCGTGCTGATCGCGGTGGGCGCGCTGACCGTGGTCCGGATGCTCCCGGTCGCGATCGCCATGGTGGGCCGCGGATGGTCGGTCCCGACGATCGCGTTCGTCGGTTGGTTCGGTCCGCGCGGACTCGCGACCGTCATCTTCGCCCTCATCGCGCTGGAGTCGCTTGGTGCCTCGGCGCTCTCGGACCACCTGCTCGACGTCGCGGCCGTCACGGTGCTTGGCTCGATCCTCGCGCACGGGGTCAGCGCGGCACCGCTCGCCGTTCGCTACGGGAGGTGGGCGGCTGGGCGGCCCGCCACCTCTCCCGAACTGGTCGAGGTCGCCCCGGCCCCACGACGGCGCCTGGACCTGCACACCTGATCCGCGGGCCCCGAACGGCCCTCACGAGCCGGGGTCGACCTTGCGCAACTCCCGGATCACCAAGCCGGCCTGGGCCAGGGCACGAAGAAGCCCGGCTAGGGCGGCGACATCGGGAACGCGGCAGCGCAGGACCGTGTCCATACCCGATTCGACGGCGGTCACGTCACCGAGGCCGGCCACGACCTCCTCCCGGACGCTGCCGCGCACCCGGATGTCGTAGCGCATGGCTCCTCCTCGGCGCCGAACGATGCTGCTCGTGCCAGCATCCGCCGTCGGAGACCCGATCACCTCATACGAATCGGACGAACGCGGGCGCCCATCGTCGACGCCCACGCCGACCCAGTCATCCCCGGTGGGTGATGCCCACTCTCCGAGGGTCCACCGAGGATGAGGTCGATGTACCGCCACGGACGACCGGAGCCGACGGCGGATCTGACAGTTTGAGGAGAGGTCGGATGGCAACCCTGAGCGTGTGGAAGTTCGACACAGCCGACGGTGCGCAGCGCACCGCGGTCGCGCTGGAGGCACTGGCCAAGCAGGGCCTGCTCACGATCGCCGACACGGCGACCGTGTCGTGGGAGACAGGCAAGAAGCGGCCGAAGACGAGGCAGGGCACCAGCACCACCGGCATCGCCGCGATGGGAGGGGCGTTCTGGGGCATGCTGTTCGGACTGATCTTCTTCGTGCCGTTCCTGGGTGCGGCCGTCGGCGCCGGGATCGGTGCGGTGACCGGGTCCCTGACGGACGTCGGCATCGATGACGACTTCATCAACTCCGTACGGGAACAGGTGGTCCCGGGTACGTCCGCACTCTTCCTGATGTCCGCGAACGCCGTCGTCGACAAGGTCCACGAGAGCCTGCAGGCCCAGGGCCTGCACGGGACGCTCGTGCAGACCAACCTCTCGAACGAGCAGGAGGCGCAGCTGCGGGAGGCGTTCGGCGAGGACGCCTGAGGCCAAGCCTCGACGATGACCGGCTCCGAATCCGGAACCGGAGGTGCCCCGGCTCAGAGGTGGGTCGGGACGGACCAGGAGCACATGATGGTGGACTCTCAGCAGGTGCAGCGCACGGCATTGCCGATCCCCGACCTCGCCTACACGGGCACGGTCACCTACGACGCGACCGACCCGGACACGTCCTTCCCGCCGATCACTCCTGTTCGACCGCCCGCAGGTGCGCCGAACGTGCTCGTCGTGCTCATCGACGACACCGGATTCGGGGCCTCGAGCGCGTTCGGTGGCCCGGTCCAGACGCCCAACTTCGAACGTGTCGCCGACCAAGGGCTCAAGTACACCCGGTTCCACACGACAGCGTTGTGCTCGCCCACGCGTGCCGCGCTGCTCTCCGGCCGGAACCACCACACGGTCGGCATGGGAGGGATCACCGAGATTGCCACCAGCGCACCCGGCTACAGCAGCGTGCGCCCCAACAATTGTGCGCCGCTGGCCGAGACCCTCAAGCTCAACGGTTACAACACAGCCCAATTCGGCAAGTGCCACGAGGTGCCTGTCTGGGAGGCCAGCGCAGTCGGCCCGTTCGACCACTGGCCGCACCCGGGTGGTGGCTTCGAGTACTTCTACGGATTCCTCGGCGGAGAGACCAACCAGTGGTACCCCGCGATCTACGAGAACACCTCGCCCGTCGAAGCGTGGGGCACGCCGGACCAGGGATACCACTTCATGGCCGACATGACCGACAAGGCCATCGACTGGACGCGCCAGCAGAAGTCGCTCGCCCCGGACAAGCCCTTCTTCACCTACTTCGCCCCCGGCGCCACACACGCACCGCACCACGTTCCCACTGAGTGGGCCGACCAGTACAAGGGCCAGTTCGACCAGGGCTGGGACGAGGTCCGCAAGGAGACGTTCGCCCGCCAGATCGAACTCGGTGTCATCCCGGCAGATGCGGTCCTCACCGAACGCAGCCCCGGTATCCCCTCCTGGGATGAGATGAGCGACGTCATCAAGCCGGCCCTCGCGCGTCAGATGGAGGTGTACGCGGGATTCCTCGCCTACACCGACCACTACGTGGGCAAACTCCTTGACGCCTACGACGAGCTCGGCATCCTCGACGACACGCTCATCTACGTGATCATCGGTGACAACGGCGCCTCGGCCGAGGGCTCGATGCATGGCACCACCAACGAGGGCTTCACGATCAACCACATGAACGAGATCGAGACTGAGGAATACGTCGCCGCGCACATCGCCGACCTCGGCACCCCGAGTTCGTACAACCACTACGCGGTGGGTTGGGCACACGCGATGGACACGCCTTACCAGTGGACCAAGCAGGTCGCAAGCCACTGGGGCGGCACTCGAAACGGCACGATCGTGAGCTGGCCGAACGGTGGTGTTCAGAAGGGCGGGATCCGCAACCAGTTCAGTCACGTGATCGACGTCGCACCGACCGTGCTTGAGGCGGCCGGCATCCCGGAGCCCAGCACCGTCAACGGTGTGACACAGCGACCCTACGAGGGCACGCCGATGAACTACACCTTCGCCGACGCCGATGCCGACGAGCGCCACACCACGCAGTACTTCGAGATGGTCGGCAACAGGGCGATCTTCCACAGGGGCTGGACGGCGGTCGCCAAGCACAAGGACCCGTGGCTCGGCTCCAGCCACGGCCTCGACGAAGATATCTGGGAGTTGTACAACGTCGAGGAGGATTGGACCCAATCCAACGATCTCGCTGCACTGGAACCCGAGAGGTTGGCGCACCTGCAGCAACTGTTCCTCATCCAGGCGGCCCGTTTCAACGTGCTGCCGCTCGATATCCGCACAGCTGAGCGCTTCAACTCCGATCTCGCAGGCCGCCCAGCACTGATCACCGCGCAGAGTCAGAAGCTCTACCGCGGCATGCGACGGCTCGGAGAGAACTCGGCGATCAACATCAAGAACAAGTCGTTCACCGTCACGGCCAAGGTCGTCATACCCGCAGAGGGCACCAACGGCGTGGTCATCGCTCAGGGCGGCGCGTACGGTGGCTGGTCGTTCTACGGCGTCAACGGCAGACTCGCGTTCGCCTACAACCTTCTGGGCATCCACACCGACACCATCCGCTCCGAGGCACCCGTGCCCGCAGGGACCACTGAGATCCGGGTGCACTTCGCTTACGACGGAGGCGGTCTCGCCAAGGGTGGCACGGTCACCCTGTTCGCCGATGCCCGCCAGATCGGTGAGGGTCGCGTGGAGAGGACGATCCCGTTCCAGTTCACGTTCGACGAGACGGTCGATGTGGGCGTCGATCTGGCTTCGCCGGTCTCGTCCGACTACACCGCCACGGGCAACGAGTTCACCGGCGATCTGGACTGGGTGCAGATCGACCTAGGTGAGGATGATCACTCGCACCTCATCGACGACGAGCACAAGGTCGCGGTCGCCATGATGAAGCAGTAGCTCATGGCGAGCCTGCCTCCTTCCTGTGCCGACGGCCACCAGCGACGCGACCCTCAGGTTCGTCGCGGCGGTCACCTCCGGCCCAAGGACCGTGCCGGTCGAAGACCGCGTGGCGCGTGCCCATGGCGAGAAGGACGCCCAGCAGAGCGCAGGCCAGGGGTAGGACCTGGTGCGGAACCGAGCCCGCCAGGACCAGGGTGCGGCCATGATCCGGAATGCTAGGGAGGTCCAGTCCCAGGGACCTCATCCCGGGTGGGTGAGGCTCCTGGGACCGATTGCGCCGGAAGTCATTGCGGGTCTGGTGCCGCCACCCACTGCACGAGCTGGTAGATGACGCCGTTCGGGTCCCTCATCTGGAAGTAGCGCTCGCCCCACGGCTCGGTCTCGATCTCGGTGGCGATCTCGACGCCCTCGCCGCGCAGCCGCTCGTACTCGGCGTCGATCGCGTCCACTGTGAAGACGACGAGCAGTCCGTCGGCCGTTCCGGCAGCCGAAGCAGGCTTGAACGTCGGCAGGCCCACGCGCAGGTAGATCAGGGCCATGCCCGCCTCGGGATGCGTCAGCGAGACGAACCCGTCCGCCGCCATGGCCTGGGTGAAGCCCAGGTGGTCGCGGACCCAGGCGGCTGAGGCCTCGACGTCCGGGACATTGAGCGACAGTGATGACTCAGTGATGTGCATGGGTCTCCTTCGAGGCAATAACAGCGTACGGTGTACGAGGTAGTTACACCGTACGCTGCACAACGATCGTGATGCAAGAATCATTCCCATGGGCGACGACGAATCCGAGGTGGTCGGTCGCGACCGGACCCTCGCCCTGCTCTGGCGCGGACAGGAATCGCCGGTCCCGCGCCGTCGCGGACCATCTCCCGCCCACACGCTCGACGAGGTGATCCTGGCCGCGGTCGCGCTCGCGGACGCCGATGGGGCGGCGGCACTGAGCGTGCGAGCCGTGGCGGCTGCCGTCGGCATGGCACCGATGTCCCTGTACACCCACGTGCCCGGGATGTCGGAACTGACCGACCTCATGGTCGATCATCTCTACCTGACCATGCCGCGCCCGGCCTGGGGGCGCCGGCGGTGGCGCCGCAGGGTCACGGCCGTGGCCGAGGCGAACCGGGACCTGCTCCGGGCGCACCCATGGCTGGTGGAGGTCGTGGCACTGTCCCGACCGCCGCTCGGGCCCGGCCAGATGGCCAAGTACGAATACGAGCTGGCCGCGTTCGACGGCACCGGCCTGTCCGACGTCGACGTCGACGCCGCGCTGACCTTCCTGCTCGGCTTCACCCAGCAGCAGGCACTCGCCGAACGCGCGGTCGAAACGGCGCGCCGTGACTCCGGCGTCACGGATGCACAGTGGTGGGCCGCCAACGGCCCCCTGCTCGCGAGCGTGCTCGACCCGGCCCGATACCCTCGAGCGGTCCGGATCGGCGAGGCGGCGGGCGCGGCCCACGGTGCCGCATACGACCCGGATGCCGCCTTCGGTTTCGGCCTGGACCGGCTCCTGGCAGGTCTCGCGGACCTCATCGATGCCTGAGCCGGACCTCGATCGGGCGCTTTCACCCTGGTTGGGTGAGGCGCTCCGGCCGGATCGGCGAGCATGCTGACCGGTGGGCGCAGGGCCCTCGGTGCCGCATCATGCTGCCGAAGTCATGGTGGCACGGCCGGCACCCCCACGGATCGGACACGGAGGACGTGCCATGACCGAATCTCTCGATGAGATCGGCCCCATCGACTACCTCGTTCTGGAGTTCCCGGGCAACCAATTCCGCGGTGATGTCTTTCCGCGGCTGCTCGACCTCGTGGACGGCGGGCTGATCAGGATCATCGACCTGCTGTTCGTTCGCAAGGAAGCCGATGGTGAGGTCACGATGCTGACCATCTCCGACCTTGACGGCGACGGCGAGCTCGACCTTGCCGTCTTCGAAGGTGCCTCGACCGGGCTGATCGGGGAGGACGACCTCGACGATGTCGGCGGGGTCATCGAGCCGGGCAGTTCCGCAGCAGTCCTGATCTACGAGAACCTGTGGGCAGTTCCGTTCGCCGCCGCCGTCCGAGCCTCCGGCGGGCAGTTGGTCTCCAACGGCCGGATCCCGTTGCACGAGTTCCTGGAGTCGCTCGACGAGACCGAAGCGGACGCCTGACCAGAGCCCGGTCCGACCATCCAACCTGAGTCCATCGGAAGGGAACCCACAATGCCACGACTGCTCCGCACCATGGCCCGCACCGCCGCGATCGCCGGCACCGCGACCGCCGTCTCCGGTCGCGTCGCCCACCGCCAGGCCGGCAGATGGCAGGAACAACAGGCGGCGCAGGCACCTCCGCCGCAGGAGCCTGTCTACGCCGCGCCCCCGCCCCCTGCGCCTGCCGCTCCCGCGCCGAGCATCGGCATGGACGAGAAGCTCGCTCAGCTGAAGGATCTCGGCGCGCTGAAGGAGCAGGGCGTGCTCTCCGACGCCGAGTTCGAGGCCCAGAAGGCTCGCATCCTGGCCGGCTGAGGAGTCGGGAGTCCCCGGCGACGCGAGCGTCCCATGGCAGCCCTGGCGCGGCTGAGCCCTGTGCGTGGGACCATCGGTGCATGCTGGACCTGAACGCCGATCTTGGTGAAGGAGTGGGCGACGACGCGGCCATGCTCGAGGTCGTCACCAGCGCCAACGTGGCCTGCGGCGGTCATGCCGGCGACCGGACCACGATGCGCACGGTGTGTGAGCAGGCTGCGGCACTGGGCGTCCGGGTGGGCGCTCATGTCGCCTACCCGGACCGGGAGAACTTCGGTCGCACGTTCACCGACCTCGCCGAGGCCGACCTGC
Organism: Occultella aeris; assembly: GCF_902703175.1. GTDB lineage: Bacteria > Actinomycetota > Actinomycetes > Actinomycetales > Beutenbergiaceae > Occultella > Occultella aeris. The sequence goes on from NZ_CACRYJ010000062.1 coordinate 36,121, forward strand.
TCGCCCACATCTCGGAGCAGCTCAACGAACTCGCCGACGCCGCCGCGGCCGCCGGCACCCGGGTGAGCTACGTGAAGCCACACGGTGCGCTCTACCACGCGGCCCACGCCCACGCGGCGCACGCCCGAGCCGTGGTGACACTGGCGCGCGGGGCGGGACTCGCCGTCGTCGGCGCCCCCGGCGCCCTGGTTCTGGAGCTGGCCCAGGCAGCGGGCCTGCCCGGGATCCCCGAAGGCTTCGCGGACCGTGCCTACACCCCGCTCGGGTCGCTCGTGCCGCGCACTGAACCCGGGGCGGTGCTGCATGACCCGCGGGCTATCGCGGCCCGGGTCGCCGGCCTGATCCGAACCGGCACGCTCACCGCCGTCGACGGCAGCCAGGTCCGCCTCGACGTGCGGACCATCTGTGTGCATGGCGACACCCCGGATTCCGTCGCCATCGCGACCCGGGTCCGCGCCGAGCTCGAGCGCGCCGGCCTCGCGCCGGTGCCGTTCAGCTGAGGCGCGACTGATGCTGATCCGGCCCAGTGGGGAGCGCGCCGTGCTCATCGAGGTGGACACCCTCGCTCAGGCCCATGCGCTGGCGGCGGCACTGGCCGCCGCGGGCGATCCTCGCATCGTGGACGTCGTCCCAGCCGCGCGCACCGTGCTCGTGGTCGCGGACGCTGCCGCTCACCTGCCGGGCATTGCCGCCCGGATAAGGGATCTGGAATCCGACGTATCGACCTCCGCGCCGATGGGGGAGCTGGTCCGGATCGCCGTGCACTACGACGGCGCCGATCTCGCCGACGTGGCGGAGACAACCGGTCTGACCGAGTCCGAGGTGATCGCACGGCACACGGCACCGGAGTACGTCGTGGACTTCATCGGATTCGCCCCCGGGTTCGGCTATCTCTCCGGGCTCGACCCGGCGCTGCACCTGCCGCGGCTGACCACGCCCCGACCGAGCGTGCCGGCCGGGTCCGTCGCGATCGCCGCCGACCGCACCGCCGTGTACCCGCGCTCGTCCCCGGGCGGCTGGCGCCTGCTCGGACGGACCGACGCGCCCCTCTTCGACGTCACCGCGAAGCCACCGGCACTGTTGCGGGCCGGGATGCGGGTCCGGTTCGAGGCGGCCGGGTGAGCGAGCGCACCCTGACCGTGGTGGCGGCCGGTGGGCTCACTCTGATCGAGGACCTCGGCCGCCCCGGGTTCGCCGCGCTCGGCGTGTCCCCCTCCGGAGCTGCCGACCGGGGTGCCCTGATCGCGGCGAACCGCATCCTGGGCAACGAGGACGGCGCGGCCGCGTTGGAGATTGCGATGGGCGGCCTGACGGTGCGTGCCGAGTCCGACCTGCTGTTCGCCCTGACGGGGGCGAACGCCCCGACCACCATTGACGGCGTGGCGGTGCCACAGCGGCAGGTGCTCGCGGTGGCGGCGGGTTCCGTCATGCGGCTCGGGGTGCCTCGTTGGGGTCTGCGCACCTATCTCGCGGTCGCCGGCGGGCTAGCCGTGCCGGAGGTCCTCGGATCCCGTTCCACGGACGTGCTGTCCGGGCTCGGTCCGGCGCCGGTGCGCAGCGGCGAGGTGCTGCCCGTCGGCCGGGTGCGCTCCGCCCTGGCGACGATCGACGCCGACCAGGCTCCGCCGTCGGGCCCCGCGTTCATGCTGGACGCGATGCCCGGGCCGCGGCGGGACTGGTTCACTGAGGACGCCTGGCGGACGCTGTTCGAGCGTCGGTACCGGGTCTCCGACGTGGGCGACCGGGTCGGGGTGCGGTTGCAGGGCGCCACGCTGGACCGTGCGCGCGAGGGAGAACTCCCCTCGGAAGGCGTGGTGTCCGGGGCAGTGCAGGTACCCCCGGATGGGCAGCCGCTCATCTTCGGCCCGGACCACCCGGTGACCGGCGGTTACCCGGTGATAGCGGTGCTCACCGAGTCCGCTCGGGACGCCGCAGGCCAACTACGGCCCGGCCAGGAGATCCGGTTCCGGCGCCGCGTCACACCCGAGTGATCGGGGGGACGATGTAGGTGCCGTCCAGGACCGCTGCGTCGGGCTCGTACATGCGGAGTACAGGCCGGAACTGCCCCACCGGGGCGGGCAACCAGTTCGCGGCGGCGGCCGGATCGGACGGCCGCTCGTGTGAGATCGTGATGGTGAGGGCGCCGTCGGCGTCGACAGCGATTCCGGGCGTCCGGTCGCCGACGGAGTACCGGTCGATCGGGTTCGCCACGAGGAAGAAGTCCGGCACCGAGTACATCGTGAGCGACCAGAACGCGTTCACGGGCGGAACGGGATCCAGCCGCAGTTCGTAGGTTCGGTCACCGACGAGTTGCTCACCCCGGTCGTCGAGATAGGTCATGATGTAGGCCGCCTCGTAGGCATGATTGCCCCACAGGCCTCCCATCGCTGCGGCGGCACGTTCCACCACCCGGACTGCGGGGTCGGAGATCTTGAACGCGTCGTCGTCGAGGGCGCCGACCTCGAAGAAGTCGAGGTTGTAGTCGAAGGCGTGCAGCGTCAGTTTCCAGCCGTTCACACTCGGGCTGGACCCGGACCTGAGGATCGAGAGCAGCTTCTCCCGCCCCTGTGCGAGCCCGGCCGTCAGGGCCGAGGTCAGGTCGGAGTCGGCCGCGCCGGCGTACGGTGAGGGCCCGTCCGTGGTGATCCCGGTCGCGGCGAGGCCCTGCTGGAGCGGCACGTCGCGGGCGGCCGGTGGGAACTGTTGCGACCACACCCGGAGCTTCTCCAGGAACACGAGAGGCTCCGGCACGCCGGCATCCGGGCGTGCCAGGCCGGCCGGACGCGCGTCGGGATCGACCTGTCGCAGCACCGTCGCGTCCTGCAGCACATGCACGCTGGACAGGTCATCCGCACCCGAGCAGGCCCACCGTCCCACGATCGACGCGACCGACGTCGGGAACCGGATCACCTGCACGTCGCCGCTCTCGCCGACCCATCCCGGGGGCACCAGCAGGTAGTCGCCCGCGCCGGTGCCCGTGGCCCGGTGCCCGACGTAGGCGAAGTTGTTGGTCCAGGCATCGACGAACTGAAGGACGTAGTACCGCCCGGACGTGTCCGGCACGTGCAGGGCGAGCGGCCCGGCGCTGAGGTCGAGCTGTGCCATCGAGTAGACCGTGTCGTTGTTGATCGTCACGAACGTGTCCGCCGGCCCGGCGAGCGTGCGTGCATGGCTGAAGGTGTTGAACGGCGCCGCCGGGTTCGCCCCGACGCCCTCGGTGACGTACCGGTGCACCTGATCGAGGTTGGTGACAAGGGGATATCCGTAGCTGAAGGCCCTGGCGGCCAGCTCGGTGATGTCCTGCTCGGTCACGGCGTGCTCCTCCGATCGTCGCAGCGGGTGGGTTACCGCCGACGTTAGGTGCCCGCCCGCACGGGCGGCTCATCCGCTGCGAGTGAGCCGGTCGCCGATGACCGGAGCCAGACTGGCGCTGGTGCGTGCGCACCGGAGGTACTCGGGCGAAGGAGATGGTGGCATGGCGAACGGATTGCCGGGGCGGCTCGGTACCGTGCGGATGGAGGGCGAACTCCCACACCGGGACGACATCCCCGTCGTCTTCGACGAGCTCGACTATCAGCTCGCCTGTCAGGCCTACCTCTGGGCGCTGCCCCTGGTGTCCTACGCACAGTGGAAGAAGCAGCACTACGAGGTGTTCGGTGCGACCGGAAGCGACCTGGTCCACTACGTCAGCTACCGCGATCGGCTCGGTCTGATCACCGCGAACGCCACGACGCCGTACATCCTGAACTTCTTCGACCTCGCCGAGAGCGGCCCGCTCGTCATCGAGCTACCCGCGGGACCGACCGCCGGTGGTGTGTCCGACTTCTGGCAGCGAGAGATCGCGGCGATGGGCGAGATGGGACCGGACCGGGGCGAAGGCGCACGGTATCTGATCGTCCCGCCCGGAGGCGGTACCACGGAGGTCGACGGTTACCGGGTGCTTCACTCCACGGGGACGAACATCATGTTCGGCTTCCGCACCCTCGACCCGGACCCGGATCGCTCTCAGGCTCTCGTCGACGCCGTCCGAATCTACCCCTACGCCCGACGCGAGGATCCGCCGCAAACGCGTCTCGTCTCACCCGGAGGCCGGGCGTGGAGCGGAGACCAGCCCCGGGGCCTGGAGTACTGGGTGCGTCTGCACGAGATCTACCAGCGGGAGATCGTGGATGACCGCGACCGGTTCTATCTCGCGATGCTCAAGCAACTCGGTATCGAGAAGGGCAAGCCCTTCGCCCCCGACGAGCGCCTGACCCGCATCCTCACCGACGGAGCGGCGGCCGGCGAACTGATGGCGCAGGCGAACACGTTCGCCAAACGCTTCGCCGGGTCTCGCTACTGGCCCGACCGGGAATGGGACCTGGTCCTGCCGTTGGACAACTCCGCTCAGCGCGGTACCAACTACGACGAGCTCCTGGAGCGCGCCTCCTGGTTCTACGAGGCCGTCAGTTTCTCCGAGGCGATGAAGAGCCAGACGCCTGGCCTCGGCCAGGCCTACCTCGGCACCTACACCGGAGCCGATGGCGAGTGGCTCGACGGGTCCCGCACGTACACCCTGCACGTTCCCGCGCAGGTGCCCGCGAAGTTGTTCTGGTCCGTCACCGTCTACGACTCCCAGACACGCTGCCTCATCGACAACGAGCAGCAGCGCGGCGACCGCGGCTCACGCGATCGTGATCTTCGTGTGAACGAGGATGGCTCCGTCGATCTGGTCTTCGGTCCGAGTGCGCCGGGGTCCGGCGAGACGAACTGGATCGAGACGATCCCTGGACGGCACTGGTTCAGTTACACCCGGTTCTACGGTCCGCTCGAGCCCTACTTCGACCGGACCTGGAAGCTCGGCGACATCACGCCCACCTGAGGGATCGGGCGGCTCAGAGCGTCGGAGTGGGTACCAGTGGTGGGGGTGGGGGCGGTGCGGTGAGGCTCGCCGCGAGCCCGGCCGCGCCGAGACCTTCGCCGACCGCACGGACGACGTGGGAGCCGACGGCCGTGCTCGCACCGGACTTGTGCCAGATCCTGATCCGCCCGATCATCCGGTCGGGGGTGCTGGCCACCCAGACCAGGTCGGGGGCAGGCGTGGCCATCACCCCGTCCGCGCCGGTGGCCAGGGTGACGGCGGTCGTGGCGATCTCCTCGATCCTGCCCAGCTCCGTGGTCCGGATCTCGATCTCAGAGCGGACGGGCGCATCGCTGGGCTGGATCACCAGCGGGTCGGAGAGCAGTTGGGCGTTCGGGACGTGGATCACCTTCCCGTCCGAGGTGTGCAGCACTACGGATCGGGCGTTCATGTCCGTGACGGCGCCCCAGCGATCGTCGGTCTCGACCCAGTCGCCGACGCGCAGGGGCTTGCGCATCTGCAGGATGAGGCTCGCACCGAAGTTGTCGGCCACACCCCGCAGGGCGAAGTAGGCGACCACCGCAATGAGGATCACGGCGGCGAGCACCGGTTGGATCTGCGCGCCGAGGACCGAGAGCGCGATCCCGACCCCGAGCAGGACGATGAAGTAGCCCACCGCGCGCGAACACGTGTAGGCCACCTCGTAGGGGACCGCGTCGGTCTTGGCGAGCAGCCGCATCGCGGCGCGCCGGCCAGCGCGCGACCCGATCCAGGTGAGGATCAGGACGATCAGGACGATCAGGAGGTCCCATCCGCTCAGACTGCCGGAGTCGATCAGTCCAGCGATCTGGTCGGTGGGGCTCTGGCCGTCGGCAGCGATCACGGTTCGACCTGCTCGGGTGAACTCGTGGCCGATTCGTCGTCGGCACCCGCCTGGAATGCGCCGATCGCCTCCGCAACGGTCGCGTATGCCTTGGGCCCACCAACGTGATCGGCGCTGAGGACGTCGCGGACCTGGCCGATGTTCCCGGCGATCACGAGTGCGATGCGGCCCCGCTCCAGGGTCTGCTTCAACTCCGCAAGGGCGGTCGCGCCGCTGATGTCGATGAACGGGGTGGTCTGTGCGTCCAGGACAACCAGCCGGGTCTGCGGCGTGCAGCGCCGGCGAACCTCGTCCTTGACGTGATCGGCGTTCGCGAAGAACAGGCCCGACTCCACCCGTACCACCAGCACGGCCGGGTCCACCGGGTGATCCGCGTTCGCCTCGGCGTCGAGCCAATTGCCATCCACCTCGGTGAGGGTGCGCACGCTCGGGCGCGAGGTTCGGTACAGCATGAGCAGGAGGGAGGTGACGATACCGATGATGAGACCGGGCAGCGTGTCGAACACGAGGACACCGATCAGGGCCGCGAGCGCCCCGATGAAGTCCGCGCGGGCGGCGCGCCCGTACGTGCCGCCCAGGCGCGGTGTCCAGACGCGGTAGAACCGCATGATCGCCTTCGTGTCGACCATCTCGACAACCGCGGAGATGACCACGGCGGCCAGGACGGCCTCGGGCAACTCCTCGAACAGGGCGGTCAGGAACAGCAGGGTGATCAGGCTCAGGGCAGCCACCACGAGGCCGCTCACCTGCGAGCGCGCGCCGGCCGACCCGTTCACGGCCGTCTTGGACAGGCTGCCGTTGACCACCATGCCGGAGGCCAGCCCGGAGCCGAGGTTCGCGGCGCCGAGGCCGATGAGTTCCCGGTTCGCGTCCACCTCGTAGCCATTCCTGGCGGCGTATGTCTTCGCCGCTCCGAGCCCTTCGGCGAACGCGATCAGCATGACCCCGACGGCGGGGCCGGCCAGTTGGGCGTAGTCGCCCCAGGCCGTCGAGGGCAGGCCGAGCGTCGGCAGGCCCGGGTCGATCTCACCGACCACGTCGAGGCGATCGCTCAGGCCGAACACATGGACCACGACGATCCCGAGCAGCACTACGGCCAGGGAGGCCGGCACCGCCGGCAGCCACCGTTTCAACGCCAGGACGACAACCAGGGACAGCACCCCGATGACGGTCGTCAGGACTGAGAGCTGGCCCAGTCCGCCGAGCACGTGGACGAACTTGCCTATCGCGCCCTCGCCACCGCCCTCGACCCCGAAGAGTTTCGGGAGCTGCCCGATGATGATCGTCAGCGCCAGGCCCACGATGAAACCCTTGAGGACCGGCTCCGAGATGAACGTCGCCACGAAGCCGAGCCGGGCCAGCCCGGCCACGATCGCGACCACGCCGGTGACGATCGCGAGCACGGTGGTCAGGACGATGTAGGCGTCGGAGTTCCCAGGCGCGAACTCCGCGATCGTGGCAGCGGAGAGGGCCGCCGTGGCGGACATCGGACCGACCACCAGGTGTCGCGAGGACCCGAACGCGGCGTAGGCGATCAGCGCCGGCACAGCCGCATAGAGGCCGACCACCGGCGGCACGCCGGCGATCGTCGCGTACGCGAACGCCTCCGGCACCATGACGGCCCACACCGTCAGCCCGGCGATGAGATCTCGGCGCAGCCACTGGCCCTGGTACCCGCGCAGTGATGCGAAGAACACCGGTACGCGCGGGGACTCGGAAGCGGGGGACATGGTCAGGCGACCTCAAGTTGACCGGTGGCGCGGCGGAAGAGGATGACGCCGGCGGCCGCGGCGACCCACAGGGGGACCACCAGGACCACGGCACGCACGGACGTCAGCGACAGCAGCAGCACCGCGACGGCCAGATAGCTCAGAACCGCGAACCAACGCGGGAACAGTTTCGCCCGTAGGCCACGGGTTGTGCTGGCCAGGATGAACACCCCGGCCGTGCGGAACGCGTAGGTCATCAGCAGCATCTGCGCGTAATTCGTCATGGTCGAGGCCTGCTCGAGCGTGACGAGGTCGGCGGTGGCGTCCGAGGGGGTGAGGCGGACCGCGGAGACCCCTGTCACCGCGGCGGCGGCCGCGACGAAGATCATCGCGACGAACAGCACGCCAGCCGTGATCTGCACGGTGTCGAGCAGCGGGTCCTCCCGGCGTGCGAGGGATCGCAAGCGGTGCCGTGCGGCGGCGATGAACCAGAGGAAGGCCAGGCCCGAGAACGGGACGAGGTAGAACCCGGCCACGATCACGGCGCTGCCGCTGGCGCCCTGGTAGTAGGCGGTGAGTTCATCGGTGGTCGCCGAGTCCGGGATCTGGTCCAGGATCACGAAGCCCACGATGAACAGGACCGCGAAGAGCAGGCCAGCCAAGCCGGCCCCGGACCCCTGGAAGAGCCGCTCCCGTACGGGTGGAGCAGCCCCGCCGTCGGGCTCCTGCGGTTCGGTCACGACACCTTTTCGGCTTCCTCGCCGTGCACGATGAGCGCCCACAGGACAACCATGTCGAGGGCGATCACGACGATCGACCACCACGGAGTCAGCGGCAGGTACACGAACTGGGTCATCATGTTCAGGCCGACCACGACCACTGCGGCGATCCGTGCCCAGGCCTGCCCGGCGATGAGGCACAGGGCGACCAGGATCAGCAGGGCGCCGACCACGATGTGGACCCAGCCCCAGGAGTTGACGTCCAGGAGCAGGATCTGGGTGCCTACTTCAACGACGCCGACGTCTCGTGCGCCGACCGCGTAGATTCCGCTGAGCAGGTTGAACACCCCGGAACTGAGCATGATCAGGCCGGCGAACCAGATCCAGCCGGCCCAGGCAGTCACCTTCCTCGTCATCGTCCACACCCGTCTTCCCTCGGTCCGGGACCCCCGTGGGACCCGGTAGGTGTCCAGCCTGGATCGCGGGCGCCGCGGCTGCCTCACCCCAACGTGATGAGTCCTTCTCAGAACGGTCGGACGTCGAGGATCCGGCGCAGCCGTTCGAACCGCAGACCGTGGTCGGTCAGCACGCTGACGAGTTCGGCCACACCCTCAGGATCGGGAACCGCGCACGCAAGGAGGGTCTGATCAGCGATCGGCGTGACGCTGACGTAGTCGATGCCGATGAGTCGGTCGGGGCGCACCGCACCGTCTACGAGGACCTGATAGAGCATGGTGACCTCCGGTGGCTTGGCCGTGACCTGGATGGTCCGTTGCGCGGGCGGGTGTCGACCGTGTGGACCAGGCTCCGAGTGTGACCCGCGCGGGCAGATCTGCGAACCACCCGTAGCGGATGAGTACGCCGTCCTCGGATCGAGCGAGGATGGCACGGTCGAGATCCGGCCATCGTGGTCGGTGGCGATGAAAAGGAGGCCAGGATGGGCGAGGCGATCGGTCAGTCGTTGCCGATAGCGGTCGGCGTGATGGTCTCCCCGATGCCGATCGTGGCCGTCGTGCTGATGCTGGTCTCGGCGCGGGCGAGGTCGAACGGCGTCGCGTTCGTGCTCGGCTGGATCGTGGGAATCGCCGTGGTCGGATCGGTCGTGCTCCTGCTCGTCGGCGACACGGCCGGCGGGGACGACGGCGCCACGCCCGTCTGGGTGGGTCTTTTGAAACTGGTGCTCGGCCTCGGCCTGCTGCTCCTCGCGGTGAAGCAGTGGCGTGGCCGTCCAGGCAGCGACGTCGCGCCGGTGGTGCCCAAGTGGATGGCCGCGATCGAGACGTTCAGCCCCGTGAAGGCGTTCGGTCTCGCGTTCCTCCTGGGAGGCATCAACCCGAAGAACCTGCTCCTGGTGGTCGCGGGGGCCACCGCGATCGCGAATGCCACGGACGCCCGCGGAGACCAGTTCGTGGCCCTGGCGGTCTTCACCGTGGTGGCCAGCGTCGGCGTCATCCTCCCGGTGGTCATCTACTTCGTGATGGGCGACCGGGCCGCCCGCCTGCTCGAAGGTATGCGGGCCTGGATGTTGGCGAACAACGCCGTCATCATGTGCGTGCTGTTGCTGGTCCTCGGCACCAAGGTGATCGGGGACGCGATCTCCATCCTCGTCTGATCTGGCGCGGGCCGGGGAAGTTCGCGCAGTTCGGGTGACACGCGGGACGGCTCCGGTTGCACGGATGTGACGCTGTCGCTTGGATGGCTGCCAGGGGGGCGTGCACGAAGCGGTGTGCGTCAGGCAGGATTGGGGACTCGGGCAGGACGCGCGAATGATGTCTGATGGGCCGCGGGACGCACGCGAGGACGCTGAGCGCGCCTTCGCTGATTCGGGCGCAACGAGCGGTCGGCATCCGCTCATCGACCTGGCTGCCCGGGAGGGGACCTCCACGAGGCCCGACGCCGCGGACTCGGCCTGGGCGACGACGACGCCGTCCGCGAAGATCGAGGTCCCGAGCGTCGGTGCGCACCTGCTCGAGCGCAGTGCGCTCATGGACCGGCTGACCGTGTCCGTGGGCGACCACGGGCTCACACTTGTCACCGCACCCGCGGGCTACGGCAAGTCCACGCTGCTGTCGATGTGGTGTGCGACGACGGGCCAGACCGTTGCCTGGTTGACGGTCGACGAGTTCGACAACGACCCGCGCCGGTTGTTCCGTGGCCTGGTCAACGCCCTCCGGACCGCGCTGCGCCGGTCGGGACGATCCGACGGAGCCCGGCTGTCGGCGCTGGTGCCGCGGTACCGGGTGGATCCCGAGCAGTATGACGCGCTGCTGACGGCGCTGGAGGAACTCCGGGCGCCGATCGTGCTGGTCATCGACGACCTGCACGACGTGGATGACGTGGCGTCCCGGGAGGTGGTCGGCCGGTTGATGCGGTTCGCGCCGCCCAACCTGCGGCTCGTCCTGTCCGGGCGGTCGGACCCGAACCTGCCCGTTCACAAGCGCCGCCTGGACGGCGAACTCGGAGAGATCCGGGAGGCCGACCTCTGCTTCAGCCGCGTGGAGGTGGCCGCCCTGGCGGCCCAGGCCGGGCTCGAGCTGGATGTGCCGGACACCGACCTCCTGCTCGAGTCGACCGGAGGCTGGCCCGTCGCGACGCGGATGGCGATCGTTGCGTTCGGCACCTCGACGGACTGGCGGCGGCAGTTCGAAGCGATGAGCGACGCGGCGCTGCCGTTGACCGGATACCTCACGGACGAGATCCTCGGCACCCTCCGGCCAGAACTGGCCACGTTCATCCTGTACGCCACCGTCGGAGACCGGATCCGCGGGGATCTGGCTGCGGTGCTTCACCCGGATGGGGCAGCACTGCTCGAGGAATGCGTACGCACCGGCGTCTTCCTCACTGCGGGAGGCGGCAACGAGCAGGAGTTCCGCTGGCACGCGTTGTTCGCGTCGCAGTGCCGGGCGATCCTGCAGCGCAATGATCCAGAGGCGGCGCTGACACTTCGTCGTCGTGCGGCCCGGTACTGGGCTGGGGCCGACGTGCCGCTCGCGGTCTCGCTGGCTGTGGCAGGGGGAGACGGTCCCTTCGCGCTCGCGTTGGTGCGGGCGCAGTGGCCTGATCTGTTGCTCCGGGGCGAGACGGAACTGCTGCGGCGGCTCTGCGCGCAACTGCCCGGCCCGGAGGTCGACGACGCCGAGATCCTGCTCGTGCTCGCACTGTGTGAGTTCCTCGACCACCGCACCACGAGCACCGCGACGAGGGCGCGGGCCCGTGCCCGGGTCGCGGTGCTGCCGCCGGATCGCGCACGTCACGTCGAACTCGTGGACGCACTGCTCCAGTTGTTCGTGGCCGGCCCGGACCCCGAGGTTGCTGCGGCGCGCGACCGCGTGCGTGAGCTGCTTCCGGTGGACGGCACCGGCGACCGTGCCGTCATGGCGTTCGCGCACTTCCTGATCGGCGAGGCGACAGTGCGCCTGGACGACGATCCGGCCGGTGCTCTGGCGGACCTCCAGCGGGCGGAGGACCTCGCCTCCGGTTGCGATCTGCACGAACTCGCGGCCGCGAGTGCCGCCATGGTGCCGGTTCCGTTGTGGGTCCTCGGTCGCTTCGACGAGGCCGCCCGCGTGGCGCGTGCTGCCGTCGACGGCGGCCGGCGCGCCGGGCGGACAGGTTCCAGTTCGCTCGTCCCGGCCCATCTCGTCCTCGGTGCGGCCGAGTTCTGGCTCGATCACATCGAGCAGGCGCGGGGCCATCTGGAAGCAGCCATCCGGAAGGCCCAGCCCCGGCAGGAAAAGCTCCGCAAGAACGCGGCACTCGCCCTGATGATTGTGGGACTGTCCACCGACGATGCGGCGCTCGTCGAGGTCGCTCGGCAGGCGGGACTGGATGACCCGGAGTCGGACGGCGGGCTCACCGAGCCCTTCGCGGCGATCATGGCGGCGCTTCGCGAGGACGTCTCGGGTCACCCGGACGCCGCTCTGGCCAGGGTCACGTCGATGGACCCCAGCCAGCTCGAGTCAAGCATCCTGGTCTGGATGGCGGATCTGCACCGCCGTGCCGGCACCTACGCAGATGCTCGCGGTGTGCTCGCCCGGATCCCCGCCGCGCGGCGAACAGCACACATCGCGATGTGCGCGAACCTGACCGAGGCCCTCATGTTCGCTGCCGAGGGTGCGGCCGAGGACGCGCATGTGCTGCTCGAGCGGACGCTCCGGACGTCCCTGGAGTCAGAGCTGACGCGCCCGTTCGCGCTGCCCGGACCCGACCTCGCCCCACTGTTGTCCGAGCATCTGGCCTGGGGGACCCAGTACGGCACCCTGGTCGGCGAACTCATCACGCGGATGCGTGATCGGGTCCCGATCCGCCGGTCGCCCTCGTTCTGGGAGCTCACCGAACGGGAGATGACGATCCTGACCTATCTCCGCTCGCCGATGACCGCCGCCGAGATCGGACAGTCCCTGTTCGTCTCGGCGAACACGGTGAAGACGCACATGCGCGCCGTCTACCGCAAGCTCGGCGCGTCCGGGCGGCGGGAGGCGGTCCGGATCGCAGTGGAGCGCGACCTCCTCTGACGGCCCCACCACCGGCCCTCATGCGGATGGGGTGAGTCCAGCGGACGGGCCTCGGCGTACCGTCCAGGAGGTGAGCGCGTCCCTACCTGTCGTGGACCGACGACCACCGCCATGGTTGCCGCGCGCGCTGGCCCAGGTGGTCGTCGCCGCGATCGTGGGGGTGATCGCGTACGGGATCCTCGGCTCGCTCAAGGGGATCATCTCCACGGTCCTGATCGCGTTCGTTCTCGCTCTGGCGATGGAGCCGGCGGTCAACGCACTGGTCCGGCACCGGTGGCGACGGGCCGTGGCGACGGCGACCGTGATGGTGGGCGGACTGGTCGCGGTGGTCGCGCTCGTCACAGTCTTCGGGAACCTGTTCGTGACCCAACTGTTGCAGCTCGTGGCCGCCCTTGACGATGCGCTGGTCGCGGTCCGGGCCGGCCTGGACCCGGCGCTCGCGGACCAGATCCCGGACCGGCAGGCACTCGTGACCGAGGCCCTGGAGCGGTACGGTGCCGATCTCGCCAGCGGGATCCTAGGCATCGGCGGGGTGCTCGCCTCAGGTTTCATCACCGCCACGGGCGTGCTGCTGATCGCCTTCTACATGCTTGCCGCGGGACCCCAACTGCGGATTGCTATCTGCCGGCCGCTGGAGCCCGTGCGGCAGGCGCGAGTCCTCGCGATGTGGGGCATCGCCCAGGAGAAGCTCTCCGGTTTCATCGCTTCCCGCGTCGTGCTGGCGCTCGTCTCGGCCGTCTGCACGACGCTCTTCCTCGCGGTGATCGGCATCGGCTACGCCGTGCCGCTCGGCCTGTTCGTGGGTGTCGTCTCCCAGTTCGTGCCGACCGTTGGCACCTACATCGCGGGAGCATTGCCGATCGCCGTGGCCGGCGTGCAGTCGATCGGGCTCGGCCTGGTGGTGCTCGCCTGGATCATCGCCTACCAACAGTTCGAGAACCTCATTCTCTCGCCCCGGGTCTCTTCCAAGGCGCTCGAGATCAACCCGGCCGTCTCCTTCGTAGCGGTGATCGCGTTCGGTGCGGTGCTCGGGCCGATGGGCGCCTTCATCGGCCTACCACTCGCGGCCACCGCGCAGGCGGTGATCTCGACCTACCTACGCCGGCACGAGCTGATCGATTCGGCACTCCTGCGTGACGAGCCGGTCGCACGCGGGCCCGGACCGACATGACCGAAGGATCCGCACCCGCGCGTCGGCGCCGGCGGCTGCCGCGGTGGAGGGACCTGCGGACCGACATCGTCGCGGGACTGCCGGGCGCGATCTCGTCGGTGCCGGACGGGATGGCCTCCGGAGTGCTTGCCGGGGTGAACCCTGTGCACGGGCTCTACGCGAGCTTCGCAGGTCCGCTGGTGGGTGGACTGACCGCGAGCACCCGGATGATGGTCATCACCACCACCAGCGCGGCCGCACTCGCGGCAGGCTCGGCGCTGGCGACAGTGGCGCCGGAGCAGCGTTCGGACGCGATCATCTGGCTGACGCTGATCGCCGGGGCGCTCATGGTCGTGGCCGGCCTGGTGCGCCTGGGCCGGTACACGAGGTTCGTCTCCCACTCGGTGATGACCGGCTTCCTCACCGGGGTCTCGGTGAACATCATCTTCGGGCAGCTGCCGGACCTGGCCGGCGCCGACGCGTCCGGGGCCGTGGCCCTCCTCAAGGCCTGGGACGTGATCAGCCACCCCGAGCGCATCGATCCCGCGTCCCTGCTGATCGGGCTATCGGCTCTGGCGCTGCTCATCGTCCTCGCCAAGGGACGGCTCGCGATGGTGAGCTCGCTGATCGCGCTGGTCATCCCGACGGCCGCGGTCGCGATCCTCGGGCTCACGGTGGCCGACGTCTCCGACGTCGGCACGATACCGACCGGCCTTCCGCTGCCGCAGATTCCCGATCCCGGCGCGCTCTCCCTCGGTCTGGTCGGTGGTGCGTTCGCCGTCGCTGCCATCGTGCTGGTGCAGGGCGCCGGCGTGGCGGAGTCGGCGCCGAACCCGTCCGGACGGCGTTCCGATGCCAACCGCGACTTCGGCGCCCAGGGCTGGGGAAACGTGGCCTCCGCGGCCTTCGGAGGGATGCCGGTGGGCGGCTCCGTCGGGCAGACCGCGATCAACGTCGCCGCCGGCGCCCGGACCCACTGGGCGTCGGTCTTCTCGGGCGTCTGGATGCTGCTCATCCTGGTCGTCTTTGCGGGACTGGTCGGCCGGGTGGCGATGCCGACCCTCGCCGCGATCCTGATCTACGCGGCGATCGGCTCGCTGAACCCCGCTCGGATCCGCACGATCTGGAGCGCCGGCGCCAGTTCACAGATCGCGCTCACGGCCACGTTCGTGGCGACCCTCGCCCTGCCCGTGGTCGTCGCCGTCGGCATCGGTGTGGCCCTCTCGCTTCTCGTCCAGCTCAACCAGGAGGCCGTGGACCTGAAGGTGGTGCGACTGGAGCGCGACGAGCAGGGTCACCTGATCGAGGGTCCAGCCCCCGTTGCCCTCGCCGCCGGTGACGTCGTCGTCCTCGACGTCTACGGCAGTCTGTTCTACGCGGGTGCTCGCACGTTGCAGGCCCGGCTGCCGGATCCCGGGCTGGCGACCGACGCCGCCGTAGTGCTGCGGCTTCGGGGCCGGACCACCCTCGGGGTCACGTTCTTCACCGTGGTCTCCGACTATGCCCGGCGCCTCGAGATGAACGGTGGGCGGCTCTACCTGAGTGGTCTGGGCGAGGACATGGTCAGGTACTGGGACGAGGAACGGCTCAGCGGTGTGGGGGCGGCCCTCGAGGTGTTCCCGGCCACGGAGGTCCTGGGCGAGTCCACCACGCACGCCATGGAGGCGGCGACCAGCCGACGGGTCAGGCACCGGTCCGCAACGGGCGGCCGACCGGCAGCGGGCGGCGGAACCGAGGGGAACGACCGACGTGAGCCGGGCTCCGGCTGACGCCCTCAGGTGGGCTCGGCATCCGCCGTGCGGACCTCCCTCACGGTCAGACCCTGCGCCGTGAGCGCATGCAGGATTCCGACCAGCGCGGCGACGTCGGGAACCCGGCAGTGCAGGATCGTGTCGCGACCCGCTGCGGTGATCGTGATGTGTCCGAGCGCGGTCACGAGCGCCCGGTCGAGGCGCCCGCGCACCCGGATGTCGTAGCGCATCGCACCTCCCTCGGCCCGTCCGGTCGGCGCCAAGCCTCCTCGGTGCGCGTCGCCCCCGCCTCACGCGTTCCGGACGAAGGTCGGCAACACCGGGCTCACCCGCCAGGGATGAGGCGTCCGGCCGGCGGGCTTCGGACGATGGTGGGGTACAGGCCGGGTTCGGCGCTCGTCCGGGCCGGTCCACCCACCATGAGGAGACTGAAGCATGGCAACGCTGAGTGTTTGGAAGTTCGAGACGGCGCAAGGTGCAGACGCCGCGGCCGTAGCCCTCGGGGAACTCTCGAAGCAGGGCCTGATCACGGTCGACGACTCGGCGACCGTCTCCTGGGAGGCCGGTAAGAAGAAGCCGAAGACGCGCCAGGGCCTCAACACCGCGGGCGTCGGTGCCTTGGGTGGCTCGTTCTGGGGCCTGCTGTTCGGGCTGATCTTCTTCGTGCCGTTCCTCGGGGCGGCCATCGGCGCTGGGATCGGTGCGCTCACGGGGGCGCTGACCGACGTCGGCATCGATGACGAGTTCATCGGCTCGGTCCGCGACCAGGTGGTTCCCGGCACGTCCGCACTGTTCCTGATGTCCGAGAACGCGGTCGTGGACAAGGTGCGGGACAACCTCCAGGCCAGGGGCATCCAGGGCACCCTGATCCAGTCGAACCTCAGCAACGAGCAGGAGGCGCAACTGCGCGAGGCGTTCTCCGAGGAGGCCTGACCCAGCGTGCTGGACGCCGCCGGGGTCGGGGCCGGGCCGATCGTGACCTGGGTCGTCGTGGCCCTGGTACTCCTGGGCCTGGCGGGGATCGCCATCGGCACCGCGTCCCGTCGGTCCGGCCGCGCGGTGCGCTGGCATGACGAGGCGAACGGTCTTGCAGACCAGGGCGGCGAGGTCGTGGACGGGGTGCGGATCTGGGCCGAGCACGCCGGCGCCGCCGGCGCCGAGGTGTGGTCCGACCTGGAGCGCCGCACCGCCGATCTGGCCCGGTCGGCGCAGGAGCTGAGCCAGCGGACCAAGTCCGTTCGTCCGCGGGAACTGGCCGAGCGGGCTGCCGCCACGGCCGGTGCGCTAGCGGGCAGGATGACGGAGTACGCGGGCGCACTGCCCGCTCCTGATGAGGGCATCCGGTCCGAACTCCTCGCCGCCGCGGACGAGCTGGACCGGGCCGTGGCTGCCCTGCGCACGGCGGTGTAGCCGGGCTTCCTGGCTAGAGTGCGCTGGTGAGTCAGATCCCTCCCGGCGTCCCCGGTCGTGCGACGAAGCCAGTCCGCGTCATCGAGCGGGAGCTGACGGCGCCCGTGAACCTGACCCGCCCCGACGGCCGTCTCAACCCCGACGCCATCGGCTGGTGCCGCACGCCGCTGGTCCGCACCGACGGCGTCGGCCGCGGCCGGTACGGCAAGGGCCGCAACAAGCGCTGGGAGTACTGGGCGGTGACCACGCCCACCCACGTCGTGGCCATGACCACCTCGCACATCGACTACGCGGGGGTGCACGGACTCTGGCTGTGGAACCGGCGTACCGGCGCCATCCGAGGGCAGGACGTGATGGCCCCGTTCGCCCCAGGAATCTCACTGCCGGGCACCCTCGGCGAGGGGCCGGCCACCGTGCGGTCCCTGGGCGTGGCGGTCCGCATCGAGGAGGTCGACGGCGGCACCCGCCTGCGTGCCATCGGTGACCGGGTCCGCCTGGACGTCCTCGCACACCGGCCCGCGGGGCACGAGTCCCTCGGCGTCGTGGTGCCCTGGAGCGAGCGGTTGTTCCAGTACACGGTCAAGGACGTGGCGCGGCCGGCGACGGGCCGGCTCTGGATGGACGGCGTCGAGCACAGGCTCGCCGAGGGGCAGTCGTGGGCGACGCTGGACCACGGCCGGGGCCGGTGGCCGCACCGGATGCACTGGAACTGGGGCGCAGGCTCCGGGCGGACGGACGGGCGGGTGCTCGGCATCCAGCTCGGTGGGAACTGGACCGACGGCACCGGGTCGACCGAGAATGCGATCTTCGTGGACGGCCGACTGCACAAGATCAGCGAGGAACTGGTCTGGGACTACGACACCCAGGACTGGCTGCGGCCCTGGCGGGTCACCGGGACCGACGTCGACCTCACTCTGACTCCGGAGCATGACAAGGCCAGTGGAATCGATCTCAAGATGATCTCCTCCTTCACCCACCAGTGCTTCGGCACGTGGTCGGGCCGCGTGCGCGTCGAGGGGCAGTGGCTCCGGGTCGCGGACGTGTTCGGCTGGGCCGAGGACGTCCACCAGCGCTGGTGACCCGGGTCCGCCCGGGTGGGCGGATCTTGACCGCACGATGATGTGGCGCAAGGCTGATCACGCCACTGTGATCGAAGGAGATTCCTCATGAGCGAACCGACACCCGCACCCGTGAACACCGTGACCTGGTGGGAACTGCCGGTCACCGACCTGGACCAGGCGAAGTCCTTCTACGGCGCCGTGTTCGGGTGGACCTTCACCCCGTTCGGCGAGGGATACGAAGGCATCCTGAACGGCTCCGAGATGATCGGCGGGCTCTGGCAGGCGCCCGAACTCGCCCCCTCGGACGGCATCCGGGTCTACGTCAACGTCGCCGACCTCGAGGCGACGCTCGCCGCCGCCGAGGCAGCCGGCGGCACGGTGCGGAACACCCGCGAGGAGGTCGGTGGTGACATGGGCTGGTGGGCGCAGATCGTCGACCCCGGTGGGCGGCTCGTCGGGCTGTGCACCGACAACGCGGCTGCCTGAGCAGGGCGCGGACCTGCTCCGGTTGCGGCCCGTGGCTCACCTGACGCGGTCCAGGACCACCAGATCCGCGTCCGGGGCGACGCGGTAGCCGATCTCCACCCCGGCGCCGGCCGCGTCCGCAGCCGACACGGTCACGTCGCTGCTTCGGACGCGGTAGCTGCCGTCGAGTCCGGCGACCCGCACGCGCTCGCGGACGCCACCCCGCGAGAAGGCGAGCAGCACGACGGTGTCCGCTCCGCCGTCGGGCTCTGTCAGTCGGTACTGGACCACGTACTGCCCGACGGCGGGACTTCCGTGCCGGGTCACGTCACCGTCGAGGATGACGGGCCGGATCTCCCGGTAGGCCGCGATCAGGTCGCGGGCGGTGGTGAGGTCGGTCGGTGACCAGGCGCCCAGGTCTCCGCCGACGCCGAGCACCCCGCACATCGCGACCAGGAACCGGAACGCGAAGCTGGTCGGCTCGGTGTCCAGCTGGTCGGGTTCGTCGGTGGCCCAGGACGCCATCCAGGACGCGCTGTACGCGGACAGGAAACCGTGCTGGATCGCGAGCCGGTCCCGCGGCCCGGTCTCGTCGCTGGCCCAGACCACGTCGCTGCGGGCGAGCACCTCGGCGTCCACCCGCCCGCCCCCGGACGCGCACGCCTCCACGGTCACGGCCGGGAACTCCGAGCGGATCAGGTCCAGCAGCCGGTGGTAGCCGCGGGCGTGCTGGACCGACCATTCGAGACCGTGCGGGTCGCCGGGACGGCCGCCGTCGCCGATCGGGCGGTTCATGTCCCACTTGAGGTAGGTGATGTCGTGCTCACTGAGCAGCCGGCGCAGCATGTCGGCCACGAACGCTTCCACCTCGGGCCGGCCGAGGTCGAGCACGTGCTGGTTGCGGACCGTGACCAGTGGCCGGTCACCGGCGCGATAGACCCAGTCCGGGTTGGCGCGGAACAGGTCCGAGTCGGGGTTCACGCATTCGGGCTCCACCCAGATCCCGAACCGCATCCCCAGGTCCCGGACGCCGTCGATGAGCGGGCCGAGACCTTCCGGGAACTTCGCCGGGTCCACGCCCCAGTCGCCGAGCCCGGCAGCGTCCGAGGTCCGGCCGCGGAACCAGCCGTCGTCCACCACGAACACCTCGGCGCCGAGGTCGGCGGCCCGCTGGGCCAGGGCGAGCTGGTGGTCGGCGCGGACGTCGAAGGTGGTGGCGTACCAGGAGTTGTAGACGACCGGGTGGTGGTGGGCCGAGGCGTCCCGGCGCAGGACGGTGCGTTGGAAGCCGTGCCACGCGCCGGGCAGGTCCGCCGGGTCCGCGGCCCGGATCGCGTACGTCCGTGGCGTCGTGAACGACGCGCCCGGCTCGAGCATGATCACGCCGGTCTCGTCGTCGACGCCGGCGCCGACCCGCACCCGGCCCCGGAACGGGACCGCGTCGACCGTCATCGACCACGACCCGCTCCAGGCGAGCGCCACGGAGAAGGCGGCACCGGCGTCGGGCAGGTCGGTTTCCCTGGCACCGACGGTGACGACTGGCGCGTACAGGTGCGAGGTGAGCCCGGTGCGCGAGCCGATCGCGAACGTGCCGGCGGGCAGGTCGACGGTGACCGGCGTGAACTCCCGGCTCCAGGCTCCAGCCAGGGCGCCGATCCGCGCGCCGGGGCCGACGGGCAGCTCCCAGGAGCCACCGAATGCACGGGTGAGCCGGATCGGCACGGCGGAGGTGTTGACGATGT
Organism: Occultella aeris; assembly: GCF_902703175.1. Taxonomy (GTDB): domain Bacteria; phylum Actinomycetota; class Actinomycetes; order Actinomycetales; family Beutenbergiaceae; genus Occultella; species Occultella aeris. The sequence continues at coordinate 56,365 of NZ_CACRYJ010000062.1, forward strand.
CCGCCCACTGGGCCACGGCGCCGTGCCGGGTGTCGGACTCCACGAACAGCGTGGCCAGCACGCCGCCGCCGGGATCGGCGTGCTCCGCGGCGAGCCGGGTGCGGGTGCCCTCCCGGGTGAGCCGCACCTGCCCGAGCCGCAGGCGCGCGCCGGTGCGCCCGTCCGGCCGCTCGATCAGCAGGTCCGCGCGCTGGACCTGGCGGGTCCCGGCGGCGGTGAGGGCCAGCGGGGTCACGTCCGCCTGCGTCTCGACCGCGACCCGCGCGGGCGGCGCCCACCGGGCACCGGCACCCCAGCGGTCCAGCAGGATGCCCTCCCCGCCGGGGGATGGGAGGTAGGCCAGCTCGGCGTCCGCGGTGCGCAGCAGCCACGGCCCCTCAGTGTCGTCGCTCACTTGCTGGTCCCCACCATCAGCCCGGACACGAACTGCTTCTGGAAGATGAAGAACACGATCGCGGTCGGCACGGCCGCCATGATCGAGCCGGCCGCGACGACGTTCCACTGGCTCACGAACCCGCCCTGCAGGTTCAGCAGCGCCGCCGTGATCGGGAAGTTCGTCTCCGTGCGCAGCACCGTCATCGCCCAGATCAGGTCGTTGAAGATCCACGTCGTGGCCAGGGCGGTCAGCGCGGCGAGGGAGGGCCGGCACAGCGGGAGGACGATCTGGGCGTAGATGCGGATCGGGCCGGCGCCGTCGATGCGAGCTGCCTCGAACACCTCGTCCGGTAGGGAGCGCATGAACCCGTGCAGCACGAACGTGTAGAAGCCCAGGCCGAATCCCACCTGCACGACGACCAGCGCGAGCAGGCTGTCGTAGATGCCGAGGCCCTCGGCGATCTTGGCGACCGGGATGAGCAGGATCTGCGGAGGGAGCAGGTTGCCCGCGAGCATGATCAGCAGGATCGCGTTCCGGAACGGGATCCGGTACCGGCTCAGCGCGTAGGCGGCCATGGACGCCAGGAACAGCGAGACGATCACCGCGCACACGGTCACGATCACGCTGTTGCGCAGCGCACCGGCGATCCCGCCCGCGGACAGTGCCGTGGCGAACCCCTCCCAGCTCAGGGAGGTGGGCAGCGCGGACAGCCCGCGGGCGACGATGTCGTCGAACGAGCGGAACGCGACCACCAGCACGAACACCATCGGTGTGATCCAGGCCAGGGTGAACGGGATCATGAACACGTGGAACCAGGGGGAGCGGGACCCGATGGCCCGACGGCGGTGGTGAGCCCGGGTGGGCAGGTCGCCGGGGTTCTGGGTACTCGGGACGAGTGCGGCCATGTCAGTCCTCCTGCCGGATCGAGCGGACCAGGTACGAGATGATGAACACGATCGCGAGGGCGAAGATGACCACCGCGATCGCGGATCCGTAGCCCAGGTTCACGAGCGTGAAGCCCTGCTCGAACATGTACGTGCTGAGCAGCTGGGTGCTGTTGTACGGCCCGCCGCGGGTCATCGCCCAGACGATGTCGAACGTGCGCAGCGAGTCGATCACGGTGACCGCGAACACCACCGCGTTCACGCCCTTCAGCTGCGGCATCACGATGGAGAAGAACCGCTGGCGCCGGTTCGCGCCGTCCATCGCGGCGGCCTCCTCGAGGGCCGGGTCCACGCCCTTCAGCCCGGCCAGGTAGAGCACCATGATGTAGCCGACCTGCCGCCAGACGGCTGCGATCAGTACCGCGTACAGGGCGACGTCCGGGTCGGCGAGCCACTGCCGCTCCCAGGACTCGAGGCCGAGGGCGGCCAGGGTCGTGTTCACCAGGCCGGCGGGGGAGTACATGACCCGCCAGAACAGCCCGGTGACGGCGAGGGAGAACACCATCGGCAGGTAGATGGCGCTGCGGTAGATGCCGATGCCCCGGCCGGGCCGGTTCAGCAGCACGGCCAGGATCAGGCCGCCGAGCACGGAGAGCCCACCGAACCCGATCACCCAGATCACGTTGTTGCGCAGGGCCGTGCGGAACACCGGGTCGTTCCACAGGTCGACGTAGTTGCCGAAGCCGACCGGCTCGGCCGCGCCGATGCCGTTCCACCGCGTGAACGAGAGCGAGAACGAGTTCAGGGCGGGCCAGAACACCCAGAACACCTCGGCGGCAAGCGGCACCAGCAGGAACAGCCAGACCACCCACGGCACCCGCCGCAACACCGAGCGCCGGCGTGGGCCCGGTGGGGCCGACCGCGCCGAGGCCGCCGACCCTGCCGGACCCACGGCCGTGGCGCTCGGGCTGCTCACTGGTCCCAGACCCGTTCGGCTGCTGCCTGCCAACCGGCGAGGATGCCCGGGATGTCGGACGGGTCCGCGAGGAACCGGGTCAGTGCGTCGTCGGCGGTGCTCTGCAGCGCGTCCGAGGAGTCCCGGTTGAAGAACTGCGTGATCTCCTCGGTGTTCTCCAGCAGTTCGATGCCCTTCTGCACCAGCGGGCTGAACCCGGAGCTGTCCACATCCGGGCTGGTGGGCAGGTTCGAGGAGGCGGACTCGGCGATGAACTGCTGCTGAGCCTCCGCCGATGCGAGGTAGCTCAGCAGTGCCTTCGTGGCATCGACGTTCGTGGTGTTCGCGCTCGCGAAGTAGCCGTCCGTCGGCGCCTCCTCGGCGCTGGGCACGTCCGGGTTGATCGGCGGCACCGAGAAGAAGTCGATGTCGTCCTGCTGGTCCTCAGGGAAGAACTGGGTGACGAACGCCCCGATCAGGTACATGGCCGATTCGTTCTGGATCATCGGGGTGACCGCCTCCTGGTGGGAGTAGGAGGCCATGTTCGGGTCGAAGTAGGGGATCAGCTTGGCGTACTCGGTGAGCACGGCCTCCACCTCGGGGTCGGTGAACGCGTGCTCGCCCGCGAGGAGCTCGCGGTGGTACGCCGCGCCGTTGATGCGCAGGTTCAGGTAGTCGAACCAACCGGAAGCCATCCAGGGGGTCGAACCGATCCCGTTCGCGAGCGGGTTCACGCCCAGGCCCTTGAGGGTCTCGCAGAGGGCGAGGAAGTCGTCCCAGGTCTCCGGGATGCTCACGCCCCACTCGGCGAAGGCGCTCTTCTTGTAGAAGACCGACCACCAGTAGTAGTTCGTCGGGACGAAGATCTGGGAGCCGTCCTCGGCGGTGGACAGCGACTTCAGCGCCTCGGAGAACCCGGCGCAGGCGCCGTCGCCGGTCCATAGGTCGGAGACGTCGAGCAGCAGACCCTCGGCGGCGTAGTCACGGGCCACCGATCCGGCGTACCAGGTGAGCACGTCCGGCGGAGTGCTCGAGGTCAGGTACGTCGACAGCTGCGCCCGGAACTGCTCGATCGCCACCGTGTTGAGGGTGACGTCGCCGTCGTAGTCGGCGATCACCAGTTCCAGGGCCGCCTTCGGTGCGGGGTCCGACAGCGAGGACTGCAGCGTCACCGGCCCGGCGGCGTCACCGGAGCCGCCGTCGCCGGAGCCGCTCGTCTCGCCGCCGGAACCGCCGCCGGAGCCGACGCAGGCAGACAGCAGGCCGCCGGTGCCCAGCGCTGTGGCGCCGAGCAGGAATCCTCGGCGGGTGTAGTCGGATGTGGTGCTCATCTTCGACCTCCGGTGCGCCGTCGTTGGCGCTGGTTGGGGTGCGGCCGGCCGGTTGGCCGGAACCTTGGGGGTGGTGGTGTTTGGGGGCTGATCTGTGGTGCGCTGAGCTGTTGTCTGCTCGGGTGTGGCGCTCAGCCGGTGAAGAGAGCGTTCGCCTCCTTCTGCAGAGCGACGTCGGCCCACATCGGGTGCTGTGGCGCGGCGTTCGAGCAGACGATCGAGCCCCAGGCGCGGACCCGCGCTGATTCCGACATCGCGAACCGGCAGAGCTGAGCACCGACCGGACCTTCCTCGAACTGCCCGTGCAGCGGGGTGTAGCCGACCCAGCCCTCACCGAACACGAGCGGCAGGCCGCGGCGCTCGGCGTGGTCGGCGGCCACCTCGAGCCACAGCGTCAGCTTCTGCGCCATCGCGAGCCGGTGCTCGCCGTAGTGGTCGTAGAGCCAGCGGTCGATGGTGGCGGCGTCGGCCCAGTCGTGCACGTAGATCTCCGGCTTGGCCACGATCATCGCGTCCAGGCGCCACGCGTGCTCGGGCGGCAGGCCCCAGTCGCCGATGTCCGGGGCACCGGGGCGGAGCAGGTCGCGGCGGGCGGCCTCCTGCGGGAAGTCTTCGACGGGGCCGCGCATGCCGTAGGTCTCGATCAGCGCGTCGAGCACCCCGTAGATGTACGGGTGCACCACCAGCACGTCCAGGTTCGCCGGGATGGACCGCATCACCGCGACCGGCACCTGGGCGTAGTTCACGGTCACAGGGACCTCCGGCTGGAGCTCGTGGAAGGCGTCCAGGCCGCGCTCGAGCCGGGGCGTGAGGGCCACGATCGCGTCGTCGCCGCGGGCGTCCAGCCCGGCGGTGAGGTGCCCGATCTGGACCTCGTTGTGCAGCTCGACGAACGCGACCCGGTCGGCCAGGTCGTGGGACGCGAGGAGGTCGATCAGGGCGGCGTGTGCACGGGCGAGCTCGACCGCCCGGTCCTCCGGGTCGATGGCGTGCAGCGCCCGGTACCAGTCGGGTTCCGCGGCGAACGCGGGGCTCTGCTGGTACTCCCAGGAGGAGACGATCACGTAGCAGTCATGGCGTTTCGCGGCCCGGAACAGCTCGAGCAGGTGCTCCCGGGCATCGATGGTGGTCTCGGTGGCGACGTCGTACCAGCGCACCTGCTGGGCGTAGCCACCGCCGAGCGGACCGAGCCGCAGTGCGGTCGTGTCGAGCCCGGACCCGAACAGCAGGTAGGGCATCGCGCAGATCCGGATCGTGTTGTACCCGCGCTCGACGGCGCCGGCGAACGCGGCGTCCAGGTCCTCGAACGGCTCACCTGGTCCGGTGCGCACGAACCAGGAGAAGTCCCAGAGCGTGATGGTGAGCTTGCCCGGCAGGTGGGCGGCCGTCGGCACGGGGCGGTACGGCTCGGTCATGGGCGGGCTCCTTCGGTGACGGCGGTGAGCAGGTCGTGGGCGTCGGTGTGATCGGGCACCTCGCGCAGCAGGTGCTGCAACCGCCCGACGGCGGAGGTCTCGTCGCGCCCGAGCACGTCCAGTTGGGCGCGTAGGAACTCCAGGCGCTGCGCCTGGACATGGTCCAGGTCCGGGGTGAACAGCAGGAGCTGCGGCAGGGACGTCGCGAAGTAGTCGATCCGGGCGTGGGTGCCGGCCTGTTCGTGGACGTAGTCGGCGAGGTCCGCGGCGAGGCTGTCGGCCTGCGCCGCGTGGCCGAGCCGGCGCAGCGCGAGCACGGAGTGGTACGTCGCCTCGCTGTGCCGGGACGCGCTCATCGTGCGGAAGTCGCCGACCTGCTCGGCCGCGATCGCCCAGGCGCGCCGGGCGGCGTCGGTCTCGCCCGCGGTGGCCGCGGCGTCCCCGGCCAGCAGCTGCAGCCCGGCCGTGGTCGCGAGGGGGTGCCGAGCCTCACCGAGCGACGCGGGGGAGTCCAGCGCCTGCGCCACCAGGGCGCTGGCAGCATCGGCGTCCCCGGTGGCGAGCGCTCCTCGGGCCAGGACCGCGCAGCTGCGTTCCCAGGCCCGCAGCACCTCGCCCTCGCCGCCCTCCCAGGGCTGGAACGCCCGCCCGGCGAGCAGGCCGTGCGCTTCCTCGGCGCGGCCGGCGGTGATGAGCAGATGCGCGAGCACGACGGTCAGGTCGTCGCGCTCGGCGACCAGGTCGCGGGCGCCCTCCAGGACGGCGAGGCGCAGTGCGGGGTCGACGGCACGCCGGGTGTCGAGCTGGTCGCTCTCGAAGAGCAGCCGGGCGTGCCCGGGCGCGAGGGCGCGGGCCCGGTCGTAGGCGTCGCGGGCGCCGTCCAGGTCACCGTGGGTGTTCACCACTGCCAGGCCGATGTTGCGGTGCACCACGGGGTCCCCGGGATCCGCCGCGGCGGACCCCCGCCACGCCGTGAGGGCGTCCGTGGTGCGGCCCATCGCGTACAGCCAGTGCCCCAGGAGCGCGAGGGCGGTGGCCTGCGCCGGGTGGCGGGTCAGGGTCTGCGTGAGCATGACGGCATCCGCGAGCCGTCCCGGGAAGCACCACGCGCGGGAGGCGGCATCCGCTGCGTCGAGCTCGCGCCGCTCGGCCTCGCTGTCCCCGCGGGCGGCGTGGATGGCCGCCGCGTGCAGGTGCAGCAGCGGCTCCGCGGCCGGCTGCCCGGGCACCCGGTCGCGCTCGCGGTCGAGCGCGACGCCGAGGACCCGCAGCGCGTCGTGGCCGGCACCGATGCCGGCGTACTCGAGGGCGACGTCGAGGCAGGTCTGCGCGTCGCAGGTGAGGTCGGCGCCGGCCACGTCGCGGCTCCACCAGTGCAGCCCGTCGAGGTCCGTGACACGGCTCAGTTCGGTCTCGGCATTCCGGTCGGCGCCGCCGCGCAGGATCGCGGCCAGCGTGAGGGCCTGCAGATGCTCGGGCTCGACACGCAGAACGTCGGTGAGGCGGTGCAGCGCGGCGGCCGTGCGACCCGCCGCGGCGTCGATCCTGGCCATTTCGTAGCCGGCTGGGGCTCGCCACGGCCGGTTCCACGAGGCCCTACCGAACGCGTCGTAGGCCTCGTCCGACTGGCCGCGCAGGGCGAGCACGAGGCCGAGGTGGTAGAGCGCGGTGGCGTCCGGGGCGGTGGGGTGGAACGCGGTCAGGCGGGCGACGGCGGCGCGCAGGTGGGTCTCGGCCTGCGCCAGGTGGGCCTGGCGCAGGCGGCGGATCCCCACGGCCGTGTGGGCGCCGGCGTTGCCGGGATCGCGGCGCAGCGCTTCGGCCCAGTACGGCTCGGGGGAGCGGGTCGCGTGCCGGTACTGCTCCAAGTGGCCGGCGATGTCGAGGAGTTCCGCCACGCTCGCCACCTCCTCCGGCGGCGCGGGCTCCCGGGCGGGTTCGGCGAGATCGGGGCCGGCGGTGGTGGCCGTCTCCTCCCCGGCGCCGGGTTGCGGGCGGGCGTACTCCACGAGCACGACGTCACCACAGACCACCCGGACCGTGACGGGACCGGCCGCGACGCCGTCGGGCAGGTCGGCCTGCCACAGCGCCGGGGCGCCGGGGTCGATGTCGGTGACCGTCTCGGCCACGACGCGACCTGCGCCGTCGAGCAGTTCGATCCGGGACCCGGGACGGCGGGCCGTGGTGACGACGCCCACATGCGCCCCGCTCTCGGTGACCCTCAGGCGGACCGCAGCTTGCGCGGTCGCCCGGTTCGCGGGGCCGATCGCCGGCAGCGGGTACCAGCACTGCTCGAAGACCTTCGTCTCACCGGGGGCGAGGAACGCGAAGTCGGGCTGGTTGTCGGTGAACACGCCGGCCATGAGTTCGACGTAGGCGGAGTCGTCGTCGGCGAGGTTGCGGCCCCAGGCGCGTCCGAACGCGGAGTTGCCCCAGGTCCACTGCTTCTTCCCGACGGCGATCTGACGGTCGGCCACGTGCGCGAAGCCGATGCCCCGGGCGTGGTCGTAGCCGCCGAAGAAGTCCTCGGCACTGTGCGTGACCATGTACGACGTCGGGACCGGGATGTTCTCCCACCAGTCGATGCGGTCGCCGGTGACGGCCTCGCCGTCGCCCGCGGTGAAGCTGCGGTCGCGGCGAGCCGGGTAGTCGATGTCGTAGTAGGGGCGGTCCGCCGCGGGGAAGGCCGTCACGGCGCGCTTGGCGTGGTCGGCCACGACGTGGACGTCCTCGGGGAAGAACGACTGGTAGTCGGAGCCGGCTCGGGCCGCGACGTTCGCCCACCACAGGAACGTCTGGGTGAGCGGGGTGCGGTTGTACAGGCGGACCCGCAGCTCGATCGCGGAGCTGCCCGGGCGAAGCCTGACTCCGTGCATGCCCTTCATCCGCTCGAACGGGTCGTGGTCGGAACACCACACGGTCACGGACCCGCCGCTCTCGTGCTCGATCTCGACGTCGGTGGGCAGGAATGTCGCGGGCCGGTGGTGCTGCGGCCAGTTCAGCTCGATGCCGCCCGCGATCCAGGGCCCCGCCAGGCCGACGAGGGCCGGCTTGATCGCTGGGTTCCCGTAGAACAGGTCATGCCCGGTGGTGCGGTCGATCGCGAGGTGGATGCGCCCGCCGAGCTCAGGAAGGACCAGGAGCCGGATCCACTCGTTCTCCAGGTGCACCGCGTCCCAGTCGTGCTCACGCGGCTCGGAGGCGATCCGGTCGTGGAACGGCAGCGGATACACCCGCCCGGACGAACCCTGATAGACGCGAGCGTCGAGGTAGGCCGGCAGGTCCGACGGCGGCGCCGGCAGATGGGTGCGCATGGTCAGCGGCGCGCGCCACACGGCGACGTCGGCGCCGGCCTGGTCGGCGGGGCGGTCCGGGAGATCGAGCAGAGGCTCGGCTGTGAGCATGTCTCGACCATAGGCAGCGTAGGGTCGATCGGGGAATGTCCGATCGGCCGGACTTCCTGGACGATTCGATGGCAGGCTGGTCCCATGGTGACGTACACGAGGGATGGCTTCCCGGGTCAGCGGATGCGGGTGCTGCCGCGTCCGCTGGTCGGCGAGGCGCTGACCGTGGGGGTCACCGAGCGGCTGCTCGCCACCGACGCCGGGTACTTCCCGCACGCGGCGAACCATGGACGATCTCGGCCGAAGGGGGCGCGCGAAGCCGTGGTCCTGGTATGCACAGAGGGCCGTGGTTGGTGCGATGTCGGTAGCTCGACCGAGGCGATCGGGGTCGGTCAGGCCCTGGTGCTGGCGCCCGGCACGGCGCACCTGTACCGGGCGGACCGGGCCGACCCCTGGACACTTTGGTGGTTCCACGCCGCCGGGTCGGACGTGCTCACGCTGCTCGGTCCGATCGTCGGCGGGGCCGGCCACGCGGTCGTGGACCTGCACGATCCCGCGCGCATGGTGCACTCGATGGAGCAAGTGGTGCAGGCGCTCGAACGGGACGAGACCCGCCCGGCACTGATGGCCGCGGCCGGGGCGGCCTGGAACACCCTCGCCCAGATCGGGGCGGACCGCTTGGCCGGGCCGCGCAACGAGGCCGGACCGGTCCAGCGGGCTCGCGAGTATCTGCTCGAGCACCTCGACTCCCCGGTCCGGATCCCGGATCTCGCCGCGCACGTGGGCCTGAGCGCCTCACACTTCGCGGCGCTGTTCCGGCACGCCACCGGCGGCGGCGTCCTCGAGTACGTCAAGAGCATCCGGATGGCCAGGGCCCGGGTGATGCTGATGACCACGAGCCGGACCGTGGCCGAGGTCGCCCGGGAGGTCGGGTATCCGGACGCGTTCTACTTCTCCCGCCAGTTCCGGGCGGTGAGCGGCTCGAGTCCGTCCCAGTTCCGCCAGGCGTCGCGGGCCGATCACGTGTCGTGAGAGTGGTGCGTCACGGGTAGCGGCCGGCGGACAGGTCGAGGAGTACGAGGTCGTTGCCGAACGGGTCGGTGACCACGGCGATGCGGCCCACGGGGATCGCCTCGACCGGCCGGCGCACGGTGGCGCCGGCCGCGACCAGGCCCGCCACCGCGGCCGGGACCGCGTCGACGAGCCACGCCGGCGCGTACGGAGCGCTTGTCGTCAGCACGAGTTCGGTCTCGGTGTCCGGCAGGCGCAAGCCGGCCTGCCCGGTGGTCTCGTCGCGCCACAGGAGTTCGTGTCCGAGCGCGCCGGCGTAGAACGCGAGGCCGGTCTCGAGGTCGGGGACCGGGATCGTCACGCAGTCGACTGCGCGGAGCACGGGGCCGGTGGTCATGCTCAAGTGTGCGACCGAGCGCCGACATCGTCGGTGAGGGGGGAGCGGGCTCAGCCGGCCCGGAAGAACAGGTAGCAGGCGTAGCACGCGATCCCGAGCCAGGCGAGACCGTTCGTCGTGGTGCGCTTGGCCCGCAGAGCCCAGGACACGGCGACGCCGGAGACCAGGAGCCAGCACAGCGAACTCGCCCACCGGGTCACGAAGCCCGAGAACCCGGCCGCGTCCGAGTCGGGCGTGGCTACGGCGAACAGCACCGAGAGCGCCAGCGCGATCACCCCGAGCGTCAGGCCGACGGCCAGCCGGTGCTCGTGTGCGAAGCGCTGGATGGGCGGCAGCTCCCTGGCGGTCTCGCTCGGCGTGCTTGCGGCGTCGGGGGCCGCGACGGCTTCCTCGCCGGTTTCCGGGCCGGCGCCGGCCGACCCTTCGCCGACGGAACCGTCCTCGACCACGCGAGGGCCGCCGTCGGCCGCGTCGTTCTCGGTAGCCGAGACGGCCGCGAGGCCGGCCACAGACTGGGCGGACGGTCCTGCTGCACGGGCACCGACACCTGCGCCTGCGTCGCCGCCCTCGTGGCCGGCCCGGCCCTGGGTGACATCCCAGGCGTGGTGGACCAGGTCATGGATCAGGTACTGGGCGAGGGTGAGCACGGTGAATACGGAGCCGTTGCTACGGAGCCCGGACCGGGTCGCCTGCTCCGGCGTGACGGCATCGAAGTCCGAGGCGAGCGAGGCGCCGCGCCGCTGGAGCTCCAGCGAGACGTCGTGCGGCTCCAGCTCTCCGTAGCGGCCGGCCACGGCAGTGGCGTCCTGGTCCCAGTTCGGGAACAGCGGGTCGTCCTCGGTCAGCATGAGGTCCAGGCGCCCGGCGAACACCTCGAAGACGTCGCGGACGTGGGCGGCGTACTCCAGGGTGGACCAGGTGCCCGGGTCCGGCCGCTCGCGCACGTCGGGGCGGTGCAGCACCTCTGGCCAGAGCGGTATCTGCGCCCGGATCGCCCCCGGGACGTCCGCCAACGTGATCGCGCCGGCGTCGAGGCCACACTCCGGGCACCGGCGGTCGAGCACCCAGGTCCAGTCCTTGTCGTCTCCGGTGATCCCGTTCTCACTCACGGACACAACCGTAGACGCCCTACCCACCTGGAGCCCGCCTCCAGGGG
>NZ_CACRYJ010000063.1 GCF_902703175.1 Occultella aeris
AGGCGGGGGCGGATCCGATGTCAGGGGGCGGTGACGAAGTCCACGAGCTCCTCGACCCGGCCGAGCAGGCTCGGCTCGAGGTCGCGGTAGTCACGCACCGTGCCGAGGATCCGCTTCCAGCCGCGGGCGACGTCCGCCTGGTCCTGCGCCGGCCAGCCGAGCGCGGCGAGGGTGCCGTACTTGATGTCGGTGCCCCGGGGAATGTGCGGCCACTCGTCCAGGCCGACGCGGGCCGGACGGACCGCCTGCCACACGTCCACGTACGGGTGGCCCACCACGAGCACGTGTTCGGCGCCGTGGGGGCGCACCGCCTCCGCCGCGATCCGGGACTCCTTGCTGCCGCGGACCAGGTGGTCCACGAGGACGCCGACGCGTCGTCCCGGCCCGGGCCCGAACTCGGCGAGCATCTCGACGAGGTGATCGACGCCGTCGAGCAGTTCGACGACCACGCCCTCCAGGCGCAGGTCCTCGCCCCACACCTTCTCGACCAGCTCGGCGTCGTGGCGGCCCTCCACCCAGATCCGGGACGCCCGAGCCACGCGGGCGCGGGCACCGGGAACGGCGAGGGACCCACTCGCGGTGCGCTGCGCCGTCGGCGGCGCCTGCGGCTTGCGATAGGGGACCAGACGGACCGGCTTGCCGTCCACCCAGAACCCGGCCCCGAGGCCGAACGTGCGGGTGCGGCCCCGGTTGTCCTCGAGCACCACGACGTGGGTGCCGCCGCTCTTCTCGACCCGCACCACGGCCCCGACCCACCCGGTCTCGACGTCCTCGACCACGAGGCCCGGCTCGGCGGGGGTGTCCACGGTGCGGGGTCTGCGTCCGGCGTGCGGGTCGCTGGTCAGGACGTCTGGGCCATATCTGCCATACCGGTCGGAACTCACCCGAGTGAGGTTACGCACGTGCCGCCGGGAGTTGTCGGACCGACGCGTAGAATTGGCACTCATGGCACGGGAGTGCTGACGTCGGGGCCAACGGGCGCGCTGACGTAGGGTCGCGGACAATCGCGTGGAGATCGGGAGGAGGACCCGGATGAGCTCGGAGCGGCAGCTGGATGTGCTGCGTGCGATCGTGCAGGACTTCGTGCGCAGCCGGGAGCCGGTCGGATCGCGCAACCTCGTGGAGCGCCACAACCTCGGCGTCTCCCCGGCCACGATCCGCAACGACATGGCCGCGCTGGAGGACAACGGGTACATCGCGCAGCCGCACACGTCGGCCGGGCGGATCCCCACGGACAAGGGTTACCGGCTGTTCGTCGACCAGATCTCGGTGATGAAGCCGCTCTCGGCCGCCGAGCGGCGCGCGATCACCGAGCTCCTCGAGGGCGCGGTGGACCTCGACGACGCCCTCGAGCGCACCGTGCGCCTGCTCGCCCAGCTCACCCAGCAGGTGGCCGTGGTGCAGTACCCGTCGCTGCGGCGGTCCACGCTGCGTCACGTGGAGCTCGTGCCCACCGGGCAGCGGCGCCTGATGGTCGTGATCATCACGGACAACGGCCGCGTCGAGCAGCGTACGGTCGAGTCGCTCACCGACCTGGACCCGACGTTCATCGCGGAGCTGCGCGCCCGCCTCAACGCCGCGGGTGCCGGGCGCCAGGCCGCCAGGCTGCCGAAGGTGCTCGGCGACCTGGCCGAGGTGTTCGGCCCCGAGGACCGACCGCTCGTGGACGCGGTCACGAACGCGGTGGTCGAGGAGGTCTCCCAGGAGACCGAGGAGCGCATCGTGATGGCCGGGACCGCGAACCTGGCCCGAGCCGACCTGGACTTCACCCGCACCATCGGCCCCGTCCTGGAGGCCCTCGAGGAGCAGGTGGTGCTGCTCCGGCTGCTGTCCGAGATGGCCGAGGAGGACGGCGAGCGCCCGCTCTCGGTACGGATCGGGCATGAGACACATCACGCCAACCTGGCCGAGACCTCCGTGATCGCCAGCGGTTACGGTGGGGAGGGTCCCGAAGCGATCGCGCAGATCGGGATCGTCGGCCCCACCCGGATGGACTACCCCACCACGATGGCCTCGGTGCGAGCCGTGGCCCGTTATCTCACCCGGCTGCTGTCCGGCTGATCTTCCGGCGGCCCCGTGCCGCCCCAGCACGTCTCCGATCCCCAAGCGACGAAAGTGACCTGTGAGCGACTACTACGAGATCCTCGGCGTGTCCCGCGACGCGAGCACGGAGGAGATCAAGCGCGCGTACCGCAAGCTCGCCCGCCAGCATCACCCCGATGTGGCCGGCGTGGCGAGCGAGGAGAAGTTCAAGAACATCACCGCAGCGCACGACACACTCTCCAACCCGGAGAAGCGCCGCGCGTATGACATGGGTGGCGGCACGCCCGGGATGGGCGGCGCCGGGTTCGGTGGCTTCTCCGACATCTTCGAGACGTTCTTCCAGGCGGCGGCCGGCGGCACCGGCCAGCGCGGCCCGGCGCCCCGCTCGCGCCGCGGCCAGGACGCGCTGCTCCGGGTGAGCATCGACCTGTCCGAGGCAGCGTTCGGCGTGGCCCGGGACCTCGAGGTGGAGACCGCCGTCGTCTGCACCACCTGCCAGGGCACCTGCTGCCAGCCGGGCACCCACCCGAAGACCTGCGACACCTGCCAGGGCCGCGGCTCCGTCCAGCGGGTGGCGCGCTCCTTCCTCGGCCAGGTCATGACCACGGCCGCCTGCGCCGTCTGCGGGGGCTACGGCACGATCATCACCGACCCGTGCACCGAATGCTCCGGCGAGGGCCGCGTCCGGACCCGCCGCACCGTGCGCGTGAACATCCCGGCCGGCGTCGACGAGGGCACCCGGATCAAGCTGAGCGGGCAGAGCGAGGTCGGCCCGGCCGGTGGTCCCCCCGGGGACCTGTACGTGGAGATCCGGGAGAAGCCACATCCCGTCTTCACCCGTCGCGGCGATGACATCCACTGTTCCACCACGCTGCCCATGACGGCGGCCGCGCTGGGCACCATGCTCAACCTGGACACGCTCGACGGCCCGCAGGAGGTGGACATCCGCCCGGGTACCCAGCCGGAGGAGGTCGTCACCCTGCGCGGCCTCGGCGTCGGGCACCTGAACGGCAACGGCCGCGGCGATCTGCACGTGCATGTGGACGTGGAGGTCCCCACGAAGCTCGACGAGGCGCAGGAGCAGTTGCTGCGCCAGCTCGCGACGGCCCGGGGCGAGGAGCGCCCCGAGGCCCGGCTCGCCGCAGCGAACCCGGGCATGCTGCACCGGCTGCGCGAGAAGTTCGGCGGCCGCTGAGGTGTCCGCGGCGGTGTTCCTGGCCCCGGCCGGTGAACTCGACGCGCTCACCCCAGGTGCCCGGTACACGCTGGTCGGCCCCGAGGCCCGCCACGCCGCCACGGTCCGCCGGCTGCGTGCCGGGGAGGAGATCGACCTGGTCGACGGCGTGGGCGTGCGCGTCCGCGGGAGGGTCGCCGACGTCCGCGGCGGGTCGGACGCCGCGGTCGCGCTCGAGGTGAGTGCCGTGGTCCGCGAGGACGAGCCGGTCCCGGCGATCGTGCTGGTGCAGGCCCTGGCCAAGGGATCCCGGGACGAACTCGCCATCGAGGCGGGCACCGAGGTGGGGCTCGACGGCGTGATTCCCTGGCAGTCGGAGCGATCCGTCGCGCAGTGGCGTGGGGACAAGGCGGCCAAGGGCCGCGCACGCTGGCAGCAGATCGTGGTCGCCGCCGCGAAGCAGTCCCGGCGGGCGCGGGTGCCCGCGGTGGGGGAGCTCGTCGTCGGCGCGGCGCTCCTGCGGCGGGTCGAGCAGGCGGTCGCCGACGGCGGTGCGGTGCTCGTCCTGCACGAGGGCGCCACCGTGCCTGTCGCCGACGCGGCCATCGGTGCGGGTGCGCCCGAGGTGCTCCTCGTGGTGGGCCCGGAGGGTGGCCTCTCGGACGCCGAGATCGCAGCCCTCGAGGAGGCCGGCGCGCAGCCGGTCCGGCTCGGTCCGCACGTGCTGCGCACCTCGACGGCCGGGCCCATCGCGGTCGCGGTCCTGGCGCAGCGGCTCGGTCGCTGGGACGCGACTGCCGACTGATCTCGCCACCGCCTCGCTCCTGCCTGCGGCGGGAGTGCGGTTCTGCAGCCGATGGGGCCGATGCGCCGCACAATCGCACCGTGCTCGTCCAGGTCCCGTGGCGAGCGTGCGGTTCTGCGGCGGACGGGCTTGATGCGCCGCACATGCGCACTCTCGCCCTCGCAGGGGAGCCGGTGGCGGGCGAGTGAGGATTCAGAGTCGCCGTCGTCCACGCGCGAGCAGCAGCCCGCTGAGTGCGCCGGCGATGGCCAGCACGACCAGGTCCACCGGATCGAAGTTCGCGCCGAGGAGCAGCCGAGCCGCTGGGAACGTTCCCGAGATCATGCCGGGCAGTGGCGTCAGTTGTGCGACCTCCATGGCGCACGACGCGCCGGTGCCAACGCTCGCCACGGACGCGGTCGACCAGTTCGGCCAGACCAGGGCGACGGCGAGGACGGCGGCCACGGCGTAGGCCGCCGTGCCCGCGACGCCCGAACCGGGCAGGTGCCGCACAAGTTGCAGGGCGAGTCCCACCACGATCACGACGACGAGTGCCGCGGCGACGACCGTCCGCCGGCGCGGCGCGCTCGCAGAGGCCTCAGGTGGGTGTTCCATCGGCACGATCGAATCGCAGGTGCCGGGCCTCTGGTCCCACAACGGGGCGAGCTTCACCAGATCTGCTCAGCACCGGACCACCGCACGTGCCGGGCGAGCACGCACCGGACCCCTTCCCTCGGTGGGCTCGAGGTGGTCGCCACGATTTCGAGCCCACTGCTTGCGGTGGCCGGTTCCGAGGCGACCGCGACCAGGTCGGCGGCGCGCCGCGGCGTCGCGAGTGCGCCGGCCGCCCACGTGGGCAGATCTCACCTGCCGAGTACCGGCCGCGGCGAGCCTGATGCGGCATCATCGGGTCCGTGAACGACAACCCGCCCACCTTCCTGATCGTCATCGGCGTCATCCTGGTCCTCGGTATCGGTATCGGCGTCTTCTTCTGGCGCCGGCGGGTGGGCTACATCAAGTCGCTCACCGACCGCGGCTGGGCGTTCGAGTCCAGCCCCACGCTTGCGATCGCGAACGGGCTGACGGTGCCGCCGTTCGGGCTCGGGTTCGACCGGAGCACCGACGAGCACATCTCCGGGGAGCGCCACGGTGTCCCCTTCCAGGTGTTCGAGTACAAGTGCCAGGTCGGCAGGTTCCGCGTCGCGGCGATGCGGCTGCAACTGCCGTTGCCGGAACTGTTCCTGACCACCACCGGCGCGCGTCCCGGTGCCCAGGCGGCCCAGCAGCAGTCGACCGGACAGTGGCACGTGCTCAGCGACGACGCCGAGTTCGCCCGGGCGGTCCAGGCCGGCGCCGGGGAGCCGGTGACCGCGTTCGCGCAGGCAAACGGTGGCATCGACCTCTCCATCGACGGTGACCAGCTCGTGGTGCTCGGCGCGCCGAAGGAGGCCGCGGAGCTCGAACGGTTCCTCGACGCCATGGTGGCCATCGCGCGCGCCCTCGACCCCCGCGCGCTCGACGGTTTCCGCCGCCCGGAACCGGAACGGTGGGTCGGCTTCTACCGGCGGCCGCACTGGCAGTTCCGCGACCGGGACGACACGTTGATGAGCGTCGTCGAGGTGACCCAGGGCGGCCAGAACCACAGGATCGTCAACGTGGTCAGCTGCGAGGTCGGACCGCTGCCGTTCGTCGCGTTCAAGCACCACTGGCAGACCACCCGGACCGTGACCAGCACCGACTCCAACGGTCACACCACCACCCGCACGGAGACCGACAACCACGAGGAGTCCATCTTCGACATGAGCCTCGGGGTCCCCACGCCGTACCTGGAGGTGACCGGGAACCGCGCCCTGGGCAAGTGGTTCGGGCGCGGGGACCGAGTGGAGTCCGAGCTGGCCGCGTTCAACGATCGTTTCGACGTGCGCTCGGACGTGCCGAAGTTCGCCTCCGACGTGATCCACCCCCGCCAGATCGAGTACCTCATGCAGGTCCAGCCGATCCCGTTCTCGATGGGGGGCGGGCGGATCCGCGTGGCGGTCCCGCAACACGACCTGGCCGTCATCGACCACACCGTCGCGTTCATGTACGGGTTCCTCACGCGGATCCCCGAGTTCGTCTGGCAGGACCTCGGCGCGGACGCGCCGGACTTCGACGGTGACGGCCGCCCAGGCCCGACGCTCTACTCCAGCTCCACCTGAGTCAGAGCATCTCGAGCAGCGCGTGCGCGGCGTTGTGCCCGCCGATGCCGCTCACCGCGCCCCCACGCACGGCGCCGCTGCCCCCGATCAGGACCCGCTCGTGATCTGTCGCCACACCCCACCGGTGCGCCGGCGAGCCCGGCTCGCCCGCTCGGCCCGGCTCGAGCCAGGGCCAGCTCAGATCCCCGTGGAAGATGTTCCCGCCGGGCATGCCCAGTTCCGTCTCGATCTGCCCGGGGCCGCGGATCTCCACGCACTCACGGCCGGCGGAGTCGCGCAGCAGCAGCGGCTCCAGGGGTTCGGCCAGGTGCGGAGTGATGCTGCCGAGGAACCGGCGCCAGGCTCGCTCGCGCAGCTCCTCGTTCGCGAGGCCCTCCTCGAGCTGGTGCAGTCCGAAGTAGGTGAGCGTGTGTGCGCCGGAAGCGGCGAGCTCGGCACCGAGGATCGAGGGGTCGGTCAGGGTGTGGCAGTAGATCTCGCCCGGGCACGGGGTGCCGTCATCGCCGACGGCGGCGCGTGCGTCCGCAGCCATCGCCGCGTGGGCGGACTCGAGCTCTGTCATCGACTCGGCCAGGTGCAGGGTGCCGGCGAAGGCGACCTCCGGGTCGATCCCTGACCGCAGCCGCGGCAGCCGGGACAGCACGAGGTTGATCTTCACCTGCGCGCCCACCGGGCGCGGTCCGGGCTCGTCGCCGAGCAGACCGGCGAGCGTGTACGGGGCGACCCCGCCGAGCACCCAGTCCACCTCGAGAACCCCCGCGTCCCAGACCACCCGTGCTCCGCCGTCGTCGGCTTCGACGGACCGGACCGACGCCCCGGTCACGATCGTGGCCCCGGCGGCCCGCGCGACCCGCTCCAGCTCGCCGGTGACGGCGCCCATACCGCCCACCGGCACCCGCCACTCGCCGCCGACCACGTGATAGAGCCAGCACCGGTTCTGCCGCAGCGACGTCGAGTGCAGCGAGGCGAACGTCCCGATCAGCGCATCGGTCGCGACCACACCGCGGACCAGGTCGTCGGTGAACCGTCGCTCCAAGGTCGCCCCGATGGGCACCTGGGTCAGGTCGGCCCACCACTGTGGCCCGATCAGCGCCCGGGCGCGGTCCGCCGTCGGCAGCGGTTCGAGCAGTGTCGGCGCGAGCGCCGCGGCCAGGTCGTCGGCGCCGGCGTAGAACTCCCGCCACGCGTCGTACTCGGCGTCCGAGCCGGTCCGGGCCCGGAACGAGGCGGCGGTCGCCGCGCCGGGGCGCGTCTCGACGAGGAGCCCACCCGGGCTGCCGGCTGTCGAGTACGGGGTGTACGACGCCGTCGGGCGCGACCGTAGGTCGAGGTCCAGTCCGAGGTCACTCGCCAGGGCCGGCGGCAGCAGGCTGACCAGGTAGGAGAACCGGGACAGCCGGGCGTCCACGCCCGGGAACGGGCGGGCACTCACGGCGGCGCCGCCGACGTGGTCGCTGCGCTCGAGGATGGTGACCTCGACACCCTCGCGGGCCAGGTATGCGGCCGCCACCAGGGCGTTGTGGCCGCCGCCGACGATCGCCACCCGGGTTGCCATGTCGGCAGCCTAGTGCGGCGGGCTACTCGGATCGGCCGCTCCTGCGCCACTCGTATGGTGTCGTCGTGGACACCTTCACGAGGCCGGCCCGTTCCAGGATCGGCCGCGAGAACTCCGTGGAGTCGCTGTGGGCGAGAAGCTTGCCGCGGGCGAGCGCCGAGCGCGCCCGGACGGCCGTGAGGGCTCGGTAGATCCCGCGGCCCCGCCACTGGGGCCGGGTCGCGCCGCCCCAGATCCCCGCGAACTCGGTGTCCGCCACGGGTTCGAGGCGTCCGGCGCAGACGATCAGGTCGTCGACCTCGGCCACCCACAGCTCCATGCCGTCGTCGAGCGCGAGGCGGCGCAGGATGGCCACGGCAGTCCGCTCCGACGGCGGGTCGCCGAAGACCTCGTTCTGCATGGCGCACATGGCGCGCACGTCTGCTTCGGCGGTCACCCGGCGCAGCGTGACCCCGGCCGGAAGCGGCACGTCCGCAACCAGGTCGCGCAGCTCGCCGAGCATGATCGACTCCGGGTTCCCGGCGACGAACCCGTGCCCGGTCAGGGCCTCGTGCAGTCCGGGCGCGTGGTCGTGGCCGCGGGTCTTCCACTCGACGCGGGTGATCGCTGGGTCGGCCCGGTAGTGGTCCAGGACCTCGCCGACGACGTCACCGATCGCACCGGGGTCGATGCCCTCGAGGTCGCGGTAGGACACGAAGCCCCGACCACCGACGAAGGTGGCAAGTCGCAGCGGCCCGCGCCGCTCGACCGTGACCGCACTTGGCGTCTCGGCCTCGGTGCGCAGCTGGTCGTCGTAGGCGGTGAGGAGTTCGGTAGGCGTCACCCAGGCATCCTGCCGTGACACCGGGTCGGCTGGCGACGGGAATACGGGATCGGCGAGACGGTCGCATCCCGCCGCGGTTGCGACGTCGCGCGGGTCCCGATCTCGAGGTCCGTGGCCGACCCGGCCCGGCTAGGATCGGGATCAACGTGTGCGCGCCGCGCACCGAGACCGGAAGGAAGCACGGGCTCCGAGCCCCGCTCATGGATCAGACCAGCGCAGCAGAACCCTCCGAAGCCGCCGACGGCCCGGGCGCGGCCGGAGCGCAGGGGGCAGGGGCCCAGGTCCAGCACCAGATCACGATCCCCGACTCGATCCCCATGGTGGCGCTGCTCGGTCAACGCGACGAGGTGCTGCGTGCGATCGAGTCCGGTTTCCCGACCGTGGACGTGCATGTGCGCGGCAACCTGGTGACCCTCACCGGAAGGCCCGGCGAGGTGGCGCTCGCGGAGCGCCTCGTGGACGAACTCAGCGAGATCGCCGCGTCCGCTCAGCCGCTGTCCGCGGACGCCGTCGAGCGCGCCATCGCGATCCTGACCGCATCCACCAACGAGCGCCCCGCCCAGGTGCTCACGATGAACATCCTGTCCAACCGTGGCAAGACCATCCGGCCCAAGACGGTGGGGCAGAAGGAGTACGTCGAGGCGATCGACCGGAACACCGTGGTGTTCGGGATCGGCCCCGCCGGCACCGGTAAGACCTACCTGGCGATGGCCAAGGCGGTGCAGGCCCTGCAGTCCAAGCAGGTGAACCGGATCGTGCTGACCCGGCCGGCCGTGGAGGCCGGGGAGCGGCTCGGGTTCCTGCCCGGCACCCTGAACGACAAGATCGACCCGTACGTGCGCCCGCTCTACGACGCGCTGCACGACATGGTCGATCCGGACTCGATCCCGCGGCTGCTGGCCGCCGGCACGATCGAGGTGGCCCCGCTGGCATACATGCGCGGCCGCACGATCAACGACGCGTTCATCATCCTCGACGAGGCCCAGAACACCTCCGCCGAGCAGATGAAGATGTTCCTGACCCGCCTCGGTTTCGGCTCCAAGGTCGTGGTCACCGGTGACGTCACCCAGATCGACCTGCCCGGCGGCACCCGGTCCGGCCTGAAGGTGGTGCAGGAGATCCTCGACGAGATCGACGACGTGGTCTTCTGCGAGCTCACCAGCGCCGACGTGGTGCGCCACCGCCTCGTCGCGGAGATCGTCGACGCGTACTCGCGGTTCGAGACCCGCTCGCCCGCGCCGCGGGAGGGGTGGAGCCGATGAGCACGGAGGTCACCAACGAGTCCGGGTACGACCTGGACGAGGCGGAGTTCGCGGCGCTGTCCCGGTTCGTCATCGACGAGATGCACGTGCACCCGCAGGCGGAGCTCGAGATCCGGTTCGTGCCGACCGACGTCATGGCCGAGCTCCACGTGCGCTGGATGGAGGAGGAGGGCCCAACCGACGTGCTCTCGTTCCCGATGGACGAACTCCGCCCCGGGACCGACACGGAGCTCAGCGAGGAGGGCATGCTCGGTTCGATCGTCGTGTGCCCGGACGTCGCCGTCGAGCAGGCCCGCGTCGCCGGGCACTCGGCCGAGGAGGAGATGCTCCTGCTGACCACCCACGGCATCCTCCACCTGCTCGGGTACGACCACGCCGAGCCCGAGGAGGAGAAGGAGATGTTCGACCTGCAGCGCCGGCTGCTGCTGACGTTCCTGGCGCGCAGGTGAGCGACGCGGGGCCGTTGCCGCTCCTGATTCTGCTGACGCTGGCCGGCGTCGGGCTCGCGGCGCTGCTGTCCGCCGGGGAGGCCGCCGCCGGGCGGATCACCCGGGCGGCCGCGCACGAGGCCGAGCAGTCCGGCGCCCGCGGCGCGGCCCGGGCGGTCCGGATCGCCGAGAACCACGGGGGCGTGATCCGGGCGGCGACCTTCACCCGCGTGCTCGCCGAGATGACGGCGGCCGTGTGCCTGACCCTGATCCTCGCCGGAGCGCTGCACCAGTGGTGGCTGGTACTGGTGTGCTCGGTGGTGGCCTCCGCCGTGCTCATGGTGATCGTGGTCGGGATCAGCCCGCGGACCATCGGCCGCCGCGAGCCCGTGCGGGTACTGGCCTGGGTGGGCCCCCTGCTCCTCGGCCTCGAGACCCTCTACGCCCCGCTGGTACGGCTGACCGACTCGCTCAGCACGCGGGCCGGACGCACCACGCTGGAGGAACGCGAGGCCGACGAGGACGATCTGCGTGACATGGTCGACCGGGTCAGCGAGAGCCACCAGATCGACGACGACGAACGTGAGATGCTGCACTCGGTGTTCGAGCTCGGCCGCACCATGGTCCGGGAGGTCATGGTGCCCCGCACCGACATGGTCACCGTGGCCTCCGGCACGCCGCTGCAGAAGGCCATCACGCTGTTCGTGCGGTCCGGATACTCCCGGGTGCCCGTGGTGGGGGAGTCCGTCGACGACCTGCTCGGCGTGCTCTACCTCAAGGACGCGCTGCGGTACCTCACGAAGAAGCCCGAACGGGCGACGGCGCCCGTCGACCGGATCATGCGCGAGGCCGTCTTCGTGCCGGAGACGAAGCCCGTGGACGACCTCCTCGACGAGATGCGGGACGCCGTCGTCCATATTGCGATCGTGTTCGACGAGTACGGCGGCATCGCCGGCCTGATCACGATCGAGGACATCCTCGAGGAACTCGTCGGCGAGCTCGTGGACGAGCACGACGCCAGCGAGATGGAGGTCGTGGACGAGGGGAACGGGGCGTTCGTGGTGCCCGCACGGCTGCCCCTGGACGAGCTCGGTGACCTGTTCGACCTCGATGTGACCGATGATGAGGTGGACACCGTCGGCGGTCTGCTCGCCAAGGCACTCGGCAAGGTCCCGATCGCGGGTGCCCGCGCGGTGAGCCACGGCGTCCAGATCCGGGCGCTGGACGCCACCGGTCGGCGCAAGCAGATCACCACTCTGCGGGTCCGAGCCGCCGAACCCGTACCTCCCGACCCCGACGAGACCGGCCGCAACGGCCGGACCCACCAGCTTCCAGACGAAGGACACCGACCATGACCGCCACCCCCGAGTTCCGAGCGGGCTTCGTCTGCATCGTCGGCCGCCCCAACGCCGGCAAGTCCACGCTCACCAACGCCCTCGTCGGCCAGAAGGTAGCGATCACCTCCGGCCGCCCACAGACCACCCGGCACACCGTGCGCGGCATCGTGCACCGACCTGACGGTCAGCTCATCCTCGTCGACACGCCGGGGCTGCACCGGCCCCGCACCCTGCTCGGCGAACGCCTCAACGAGCTGGTCATCGGCACCCTGGCCGAGGTGGACGTGATCGCGTTCTGCATGCCGGCCGATCAGGAGGTCGGCCCGGGGGACCGGTTCATCGCCCGGCAGCTCGCCGAGGCCCGGACCCCGGTGATCGCGATCGCCACGAAGGCGGACAAGGTCGCCCCGGAGCGGCTCGCCCAGCACCTGCTGGACATCTCCGAGCTCGGCGAGTGGGCCGACATCGTCCCGGTCTCGGCCACGAAGGACTACCAGCTGGACGTGCTCATCCAGGTGCTGCTCGGTCACCTGCCTGAGTCGCCGCCGCTCTACCCGGACGGCGAGCTGACCGACGAGCCCGACGCCGTGATGGTCGCCGAGCTGGTGCGCGAGGCCGCCCTCGAGGGGGTCCGGGACGAGCTGCCGCACTCGCTGGCCGTCGTGGTCGAGGAGATCGTGGAGCGTGAGAAGCCGCACCGGGACGGTCGGCGCATGCTCGACGTGCGCGTCGAACTGTACGTGGAGCGCGACTCCCAGAAGGCCATCGTGATCGGGGCGAAGGGCGCGCGGTTGCGGGACGTCGGCACGAAGGCCCGCCGGGGTATCGAGGCACTGCTCGGCGCCGCCGTATATCTGGATCTGCACGTCCGGGTCGCCAAGGACTGGCAGCGGGACCCGAAGTACCTGCACCGGCTCGGCTTCTGAGCGGCGCTCGAGGGGCACGGCGGGGCGCGCGTGGGCGACGGGGCAGTCGGTGGGACGAACTACCCTGGACCGGTGATCTACCGGAAACTGGCTGCCGTCCTCGGGCTGGTCCTCATCTTCGGTCTGATCGGGTCCCTCTCCGGGCCGGGTTGGAGCCCCCAGCCGATGACCGAGGTCGTGGTGCCGGAGACGGCGGACGTGGCCATCGGCTCGGATGCCGTCACGGACCCGGTCGGCACGTATGAGACCGCCCAGGAGACGATCGAGGTCGAGCTCGACGGCGCGACCGTGCTCGCCACGATCACCTACCCGGTGGGCGCGCCGGACGGCCGTCCCGGCATGCTGTTCATGCACGGCGCAGGCACCGCCACCAACCTGAACTTCGCCGATCAGGCGCAGGCGCTCGCGAGTGCCGGGGTGTATGCGATGGTCCCCGAGAAGCGGATGGACACCTACACCACCACCGACCGGGACTACGTGCAGATGGCCCAGGACTACCTGGTCTCGTGGCGCATCCTGACCGAGTGGCCGGGCGTGGACCCGGCGGCCGTCGGGCTCTACGGCGAGAGCGAGGGCGCCTGGATCGCGCCGGTCGCCGCCGCGCAGGAACCGGACGTCGCGTTCGTCGTGTTCGTCTCGGCGCCGGTGGTGCCGCCCCGGGAGCAGTTCGCGTTCGCCGCGGACTCCTACCTGCGCTCGGTCGGGGTGCCGGCCGCGCTGCTGCGCGCCATCCCGCGCGGCCTGGGTGCGAACATGCCTGGCGGCGGCTTCGAGTACGCCGACTTCGATGCGAGCCCGTACCAGCAGCAGATGGAGCAGCCGGTGCTGCTCATGTACGGCACCGCGGACTCCTCGATGCCGACGGTGCAAGGTCCGCTGCAGCTCATCGACGACATCGCCCAGACCGGGAACACCCAGTACACGCTGCGCTATTTCGAGGGCGCGAACCACGGCATCCGGATCGACGACGCGCTCGCTCCGGGCTTCAACGACGCCCTGGCCCGGTGGACGCTCGGGCTGCCGGACACGGCGACGGCGGAGCCCCGGATCGCCGGTGCCCAACCGGTGCAGCTGTTCCGCGCCGCGCCGGTCAGTCATCCGCGCTGGTACGCCGACGGCGACATGCTGGTCTGGTCCATCGTCGGTGCCTTCGCGCTGCTGCTGATCGGCCCCGTGGCGTGGGTGGGCAGCCGTCTGGTGCGCCGGCCGAGCCGCCGCCTGCCGCCGCCGCTGGCCCGGTACAGCGCGGCCACCGCGCTGGCCGCCACCGCGGTGCTGGTGGTGTTCGCCGCCTACATCGTGCAGGTGGCGAACCTGGCGCTGAACTACCGCACCGACGACCTGGCCGTGCAGGGCGGCTGGGTGCTGTTGCAGGCGGTCGGGATCTTCGCCGTCGCGGTCGGGGTCCGCTCGGTCTCGGCGGGCATCAACGCGCGCCGCACGCTCGGCGCGGAGGCGACCGGCGCCGTCGGGCGGATCACCTGGTGGGGGGTGCATCTCGGCGCAACGGTGGTGCTGCTGATCGCTGCGTACTGGGGCGTGTTCCCGAGCGTGCTGTGACGGCACCGGACCGCCGCTGCGGGCCGATCCCGGAGGCCCGCGCGGGCGGCTGACCGGCCGTGGGTGTGACGGGCACCGGTGGGCTGCATAGGATCATGCTCAGATTTCCCTCCCAGGACGGATCGAGGAGTTGCGGGTGCAAGCTGTATGGGGCGTGGCCACCGATGCCGGTGGGCGTCGCAAGGCGAACGAGGATTCCGTGCTGGCGACGCCGTCGGTGTTCCTCGTCGCCGACGGCATGGGCGGGCACGTGCACGGCGCCATGGCCTCGGGGGCGGTGGTCGCCGAGTTCTCCCGCTACGCCGATACCGTCCGGCCGGACGTCGAGGTGCAGCCCACGGACATCCAGGCCGTGGTGCGCGCCGCCCAGCAGCGGATCCGATCCTCCCTGGCCGACGTCCAGGACTCCGTCGGTGACCATCCGGTCACCGCCGGGAGCACCGCCGCGGGCGTCATCCTCACCCGGCACGAGGACTCCCCGTACTGGCTGGTCTTCAACGTCGGCGACTCCCGGGTGTACCGGTTCGCCGAAGGGGCGCTGACCCGGATCAGCGTGGACCACTCCGTGGTCCAGGAGCTGGTGGACTCCGGCGCCATCACCGACGAGCAGGCTCGCAGCCACCCGCAGCGGAACGTGATCACGCGGGCCGTCGGCAGCGGGATCGACGTGGAGCCCGATTTCTGGATGCTCTACGCGGGCGCCACCGAGCGGCTCCTGCTCTGCTCCGACGGACTCATCAACGAGGTCACCGAGGACCGGATCGCAGGCCTGCTCGGCGCCGGCCTCGGCCCGCAGGACGCGGCGTCGGCACTGCTCGCGGAGGCCATCGCCGGCGGCGCCCGGGACAACGTCTCGGTGATCGTCATCGACCTCACGCCCGATCACGAGGCACTGGCGACCACGGCGCCACGCGAGGGCGTCGGTGAGCCAGGCGGCGCCGAGGACACCGTGCCCCGCGAGCAGGGCGCGGACCGGAACTGGTGGTGGGCGTGAGCCTCGAGTACGTGCCGGGGGAGTGGACCGGTCTCGCCACCGGGACCGGTGTGGTCCTCCTTGCCCCGACGGTGCCACCCGCGACGGTGCGCGCCGTCTGGGACGCGCTCGCCGCCGGACGGCCGATCACGCACTGGTTGGAGATCATCGCCGGTGGCGGGATCTCGTCGCTTCCCGCGTTCGCGCTCGTCGAACGCACGCCCGACGGCGTCCGGGTCCTTCTGCGCGGTGACGTGGTCGTCGACGTGGATGGCACCGAGGTGGCCGCCCGCGGCATGAGTACGTGGCGCGAGGTGCTGGTCGAAGCGGCCACGGACATCGTGGTGCGCACGCCTGGCACGGACGGCATGAACGGCACGGGCAGCCTGGTGGGCTCGGTCGGCGAGTCCTGGCCTCTGCTCGGCGGCGTGGTACGGGCCGCACGGATCCGAGTGGACCTCGCCGACGCGGCGCCGGTTGCGGCTGTCCTGGAGGTCGCCGGGGCCGGTGCTTCCGCGGCAGCGCCAGCGGCGGTCGTCGAGGCGCCCGTGCCTTCGGTGGATGCCGCGGCGGAGGCGGCGCCTGCGCTGCCCACCGACCTGCCCGCGCCGGTGGCTGACATCGAACTGCCCACGCCCACGGCTGAGACCGTGGACGAGCCGGTGGCCGACGTTCCGGAGCACCGTGATGACGAGTCGGTGTCGATGGCTGGGCCGGTCGACGTCTTCGAAGAGGCCGGTTTCGGCCCATTGGCCGATGAGGCTGACGACGGCGTGGACGAGCCCGTGGACGCGGAGTCCGATCGTGCCGCCGCCTCCGCGGAAGCGGCGGAGCCGCATGGTGAGGACGAGACCGCTTCAGCGGAGGCGCCTGAGACAGGACTCGAGGCCGAGGACGCTTCCTCGGAAGCGCGGGAGTCGGCGTTCGGCGTGGACGTTTCCGCCGAAGCACCGGAGCCGCCGGTCGAAGCCGAGGCTGCTTCCGCTGAAGCGCCAGTGCCCCCGTTCGGCGTGGATGCCCCGGCGGAAGAACCGGTGCCGGGGTCCGGCGTCGGTAAGCACGCCGCCGCCGAACCGGACGAATCTGCTCTCGACGACGACGCAGGCGCCTCCGCGGAAGCGCCACCGCGCTCCGACGGTGACGTCGACGACCTGGCTCATCACGAGACCTACGTCGGCCCGCTGCCCGACCTCGCTCCTGGCGGCGCCGTCGAGCCCGAGCTGCCTGAAGAGGCCGAGTCCGGGGACGCGCAGGAGCCTCGGGACGAGCCCGCCGCGTCCGAGGCACCGGAGTCCGGGACCGTCATCCCCACCACGTCCGGGAGGTACGACCCGGCCGAAGTTCCTGCGGCCGACGCCTACGCGGCCGGCGACCAGGGCGACGACGAGTCCCCGGTCCCGCCGCGCCCGCCCGAGGGCACCCCGACCGCCGAGTACGAGCAGGTCGGCCCGGTGAGCAGCGGCCTGATCGACTCCCTCCCGTGGAACATGCCGAACGCACGCGCGGCCGACGCGCGGCCCGCGGCGCCCAGCCCGGTGCCGGCCTTCGACCCGCCGCCCCTGCACACGTCCGTCCCGCCGGCGGCGTCCGGCGGTGGCGACGCGGAGATCGAGGGCGATCACGACGGCGAGACGATCCTCGTCTCCCACCTGCGCTCCGCCTACGCGCAGGACGCTGCCGACGCCGTACCCAACCAGCCGCCGTCGGCCACGATCGTTCCCGGCGTCGCCGACGACGCACTGTACGACGAGCCCGGCCCGGTCATCATGCTCGCCGTCTCCAGCGGCCCCCGGGTGCCGCTGGACCGCGTCGTGCTGATCGGTCGCGCGCCCGAGTCGTCCCGGTTCGCGGGCGCCCTGATGCCGCGCCTGGTCACCGTGCCGAGTCCGCAGCAGGACATCTCCCGGACCCACGTCGAGGTCCGCCTCGAGGGTGACCATGTGGTGGTCACGGACCTGCGTTCCACGAACGGCACGATGGTCGCCGTGCCCGGCAACGACCCGCGCCGGCTGCACCCGGGCGAGGGCGTGCCGGTCCCGGTGGGCTCCCTGATCGACCTCGGCGACGGCATCACCATCGGTGTGGAGAGCTCCGGGCCGCCGCACGGGCAGGGCCACTAGGTGGCGGGCCGCCGGCCGCCGTCGCCACCCCCAGAGATCGCGGGCTACACCCACGAACGCCTCCTCGGCTCGGGTGGCTTCGCCGACGTCTTCCTCTACACGCAGCAACTGCCGCGCCGCTCCGTCGCGGTGAAGGTCATGCTCGCGCACGCCACCAGCCCGCAGGCACGCGAGCAGTTCGTGGCCGAGGCGAACGTGATGGCGCAACTGTCCACGCACCCGTCGATCGTGACGATCTACCACGCCGACACCGCCTCGGATGCGCGCCCGTTCCTGGTGATGGAGTACTGCCCGCGCCCGAACCTGTCCGTGCGGTACCGCACCGAGCGGATCGGGGTCGCCGAGGCACTGCGGATCGGGGTCCGGCTCGCCGGCGCGATCGAGACCGCGCACCGGGCCGGGATCCTGCACCGGGACATCAAGCCGGCGAACGTCCTCACCACCGACTACGGCTGGCCCGCGCTGACCGACTTCGGCATCTCCGTCGCCACGGACGCGGTCGAGGAGACGGACACCATCGGCCTGTCGATCCCGTGGGCTGCGCCCGAGTTCTTCTCCGAGGGCGCCGAGCGCGGCCCCGCGGGCGACATCTACTCGCTCAGCGCCACCATCTACACCCTGCTCGCCGGACGGTCGCCGTTCGAGCGCGAGGGCGGCCCCAACGGTGCTCTCGACCTGATCACCCGGATCGAGCGGGATCCGGTGCCGGCGATCGGCCGCGACGACGTGCCGGAGTCCCTCGGCCAGGTGCTCGCCCGCGGGATGGCCAAGTCCGCCCGGGACAGGTTCGCCACGGCGGCGGACCTCGCCCGCGCGATCCAGCGCGTCGAGCAGGAACTGCGCCTGTCGCAGACCACGCTGGACGTGCCGGACACGTCCTGGATCCAGGTCCCGGACAATGTTGGCGAGGACCTGCGTACCCGGGCCCGTTCGGTGGTCACGGTGAACCCGCAGGCCCCGGCCACCACGGGCGACCCGCTCGCGGGGGAGCGCACCGTGTTGCGTCCGCAGGTGGTGCCGCAGACCCCGCCCGACGGCGGAACGAGCCGCCCGCAGGCCCCGCACCAGGGCGCGGGGGCGGGTGGGTACGCCCTGCCGGACGCGGGACAGGCGGGTCAGGCTGGTGGGCCGGGTCAGCACGGCGAGCCCGGAACGGGGCCGCAGCAGGACGCGCGAAGCGACGGCGCCGAGGCGACCCCGGGCCGACCGGGCGCCGCGAACGCACCCAGCACCCGCCGTCGTTGGCCGGTGTGGGCCGCGGTGGGTGGCGTCATCGCCATCGTGGCCTCGGGGGTCATCATCGGCGCCCTCAACGCCCCGGATGCGCCGGAGCCGACCCCCACGGTGACCGCGACACCGTCACCGGACGAACCGAGCGCCGCGGCCCACCCGCCCGCGCCGGCGGGCGTAGAGGGGACGCGGGAGGCGGATGGGACCGTCACGTTCAGCTGGGCGCCCGTCGAGGACGACGCGGAGGTCACCTACGCCTGGATGTTCACCCGTGGCGCCCCTGCGGACGACAGCGGTGAGACACGTGACACGTTCGGCGCCACGTCGGTGAGCGTGCCCGGAGCCGCGGACTATGTTTGTATCAGTGTGATCTCGATATACACCGAGACCCGAACCGTTTCGAACGAGAGTGTTGAGGGATGCGCGTAGTGCGGCGCAACGATGGGGGCCCCAGATGAGCATGCAGGTGGAATTCTGTGGCGAATGGTTCGGCGTCGAGGAGGATGACACCTTCCAGATCGGCCGCGAGGGCAACCTCGAGATCGACGACAACCCGTACCTGCACCGCCGGTTCCTGACGATCTCCCACCACGATGACCTGTGGTGGCTGGAGAACGTCGGCAGCCGGCTCTCGGCGACCGTGTCCGACTCCGACGGCAACATGCAGGCCTGGCTCGCGCCCGGTGCGCGACTGCCGCTGGTGTTCGCGCACACGACGGTGCTGTTCACGGCCGGACCGACCACCTATGAGCTCGGCATCGTCGGCGACTCGCCCACGTTCGAGTCCTCCACTCCCGAGCGGACGCAGGTCGGCGAGACCACGATCGGGCCGGTCACGCTCACCGAGTCACAGAAGCTGCTCATCATCGCGCTCGCCGAACCGGTGCTGCGCGGAAGGGGCTCGACGGCGTCCATCCCCACCTCCGCGCAGGCGGCCGCCCGGCTCGGCTGGGTCATCACCCGGTTCAACCGGAAGCTCGACAACGTCTGCGAGAAGCTGTCCCGGCACGGCGTGCGCGGGCTGCGCGGCGGGCAGCAGCAATTGGCCGTGAACCGTCGGGCCCGGCTCGTCGAGCACGCCGTCGCATCCCGGATCGTGGTGGCCGCGGACCTGGACCTCCTCGAGGCGAACGCCGAGGCGCACGCCGCCGAGCAGGCCGAGAAGGCGGAACAGGCCGAGAAGGAGAAGGCCGCGAGCGCGGCGAGCGCCACGAGCGCCACCTGAGCCTTCGCGACCGCCGGGCCGGGCCGATTCGGCACCGGTTCGACGCGGTGTGACCGAGATCGCGCCCGATCGGGCGTCTCACCCTTGGGCGCACTCAGCAGCGGCAGGTACCCTATGCCCCGGAGACTCGGCCAGTCTCCGACGAATCCGGTACCTGTGGGGGGACAACCTTGAGACTGACGTCACGTCTGGCGCGCAACAAGCGCCAGATCGCGAGCGCCACCGTGATCTCCCTCGTGGTCGGCACGGTCGTCGCACTCAGCCTCAACTACGAGGGTGTCGCCACGGCCGACGTCGAGCTCAACGACGGCGGGGTCTGGGTCTCGAACAACAACAGTATCCTCGTCGGCCGGCTGAACTACCCGATCGAGGCGATCGACGCGAGCCTTGCGGCGCCGGGTTCCAACATCGATGTGCTGCAGCGCGAGGACGTCGTGTTCCTGCGCGACCTGAACTCGAACACCCTGCAGCGGGTCTCGACCGCGAACGTGGCCGTCGGTGGCGGCGTGGTCCAGCTGCCGTCCGGCTCGACCGTCGGCCTTGGTGACGACACGCTCGGCGTGCTCATCGAGGAGACCGGGGAGTACCGGGTCCTCGGCCTGGACCAGCTCGCCGTGCTCGAGGAGTCGACCGAGGATCCGACCGCCGTCCTCGGTGAGGGCGCCGTGCAGGCCGTGGCCGACGACGGCACCGCCTTCGGCCTGGATGTCCTCGACGGCACCCTGCACACGTTCACTGCGCAGGGCCGGGCCGCCGGTGACGAACCCGAGGTCGCCGAGATCGACTCCGAACTCCTCAGCGGCGCGGACGTGCAGATGACCGCGGTCGGCACCGACCCGGTGATCCTCGCCTACGCCGAGGACGACGGCAGCCTGACCCTCCTGCAGCCCGGCCGGGACGCCGTCGACCTGTCCGGCCTGGATATCGACGCGGCCTCCGCGACGCTGCAGAGCGTCAGCCCGAGCGGCGACTCGGTGGCCCTGGCCACCTCCGACGCACTCGTGCGGGTTCCGTTGCGGGGCGGTGACCCCGTGGTGCTGCCGGTCGAGACCCCGGGAGAGCCGGCCGCGCCGATGCAGATCTCCGGGTGCACCCACGGCGCCTGGGCCGGAGGCGCGGGCACCTACCTGCGCACCTGCGGCGACGCGGCACCCGTCGAGCTCCCGATCGACGGGGTTACCGGCGGCGAGCTGAAGTTCCGCACCAACCGCGGCCACGTGGTCCTCAACGAGCTCAGTAGCGGCAACTCCTGGATGATCGAGGACGCCCTCATCCTGGTCGACAACTGGGAGGACGTCACCCCTCCGCAGGACCAGGAGGAGGAAGAGGAGGAGTCCCAGGACCTCGAGCAGCAGGAGGTCCCACTGGACCGCGAAGCCGAGAACCGGCCCCCGTCGGCCGAGCCGGACTCGTTCGGGGTGCGCGCCGGCGCGACGGTCGTGCTGCCGGTCCTGGAGAACGACTCCGATCCGGACGGTGACCTGCTGATCGCGTCGGCGTTCGACGCCGTCCCGGAGACGTTCGGTACCGTCGAGGCGATCCTCGGTGGGCGGGCCCTGCAGATCCGGGTGGCCGACGGCGCCAGCGGCTCCGCGAGCTTCCAGTACACGGCCGACGACGGTCGTACCGGAGGGACCGACACCGCCACGGTCGAGCTGACCGTGCAGCCGAACTCGGTGAACAGTGCTCCCGAGCAGCAGAAGGAGATCACGGCGCGGGTGGCCGCCGGGCAGAGCGTCACGGTGAACGTGATGAACGACGTGCGCGACCCCGAGGGCGACTCGATGTTCGTCGAGGGCACGCGGGAGGCCGCCGGCCTCGTGGTGCTGGCCAACCCGAACGGTTCGGTCACGATCACCGATCCGGGTCTTGCCACCGGGATCAAGCAGGTCGTCGTGCTGGTCAGCGACGGCCGGGACACCGCCGAGGTGACCATCGACGTCGAGGTGCTCCCGGACGCGCCGGCGCCACCGCAGGCGGTGTTCGACTTCGCCACGGCGTTCGTCGGCGAGACCATCACGGTCAAGCCCCTGGTGAACGACCTCGACCCGAACAACCGGCCGCTGCGTATGTCGAACGTGACCGCGGACAACGGCGGCCCCGTCATCGTCCCGGACATGGACGGCGGCACGTTCACGTTCACCGCGGAGGCAGCGGGGGACTACTACCTGACCTACATCCTCGCCGACGACGACGGCCAACAGTCCACCGGCCTGATCCGCGTGAACGTGCGGGCACCGGAGGAGACCCCGCCGATCGCGGTGGCGGACACCGCCCTGCTGCCGCCACTGGGTTCCGTGCTCGTGGACGTCCTGCAGAACGACTCCGACCCCAACGGCGGGGTGCTCGCCGTGCAGCAGATCGACGTCCCGAACATCCCTGGCCTGCAGGTCGCCGTGCTCGAGCACCGGATCCTGCGGGTCACCGCGACCCGGACCGTGAGCGCGCCGTTCACCATCGGCTACACGGTCTCCAACGGTCTCGCCAGCTCGCCAGGCCAGGTGCAGGTGCTCCCGATGACGGGCACCGACGTCTCCCAGCCGCCGGTGGCCGAGGAGGACGTCGCCCGGGTCCGCGCCGGGGACCACGTGACCATCCCGGTCCTGGCCAACGACACCCACCCGAACGGCCTCACCTTCGAACTCGTCCCCGAGCTCGAGGAGGCCCCGGCGCAGGGCCAGGGCCTGATGTTCGTGGCCGGTGACGTGGTCCGGTTCCAGGCCCCGGCCGAGGCAGGCACCGTGACCGCCGTCTACACGATCGTGGACGAGGCCGGCCGGGTCGGCTCGGCCCGGATCACCATCTATGTGCAGGCACGTTCCGACGACGCGAACGGCCCGCCGGTGCCCGAGCCGGTGGAGACCCGGGCGTTCTCCGGGGAGCGGATCCGGATCCCGATCAACACCTACGGGATCGACCCGGACGGCGACTCCGTGCAGCTGCTCGGCGTCAACGAGGGGCCCCAGCTCGGCCGGATCGTGGCGACCGGACCGACCTACCTCGACTACCAGCCGTACACGGACTCCGCCGGCACGGACACCTTCAGCTACACGGTCCGGGACCGGCTCGGCCTCGTCGCGACCGCGCCGATCACGGTCGGCGTGATCCCGCCGCCGGACTCCAACCGGGACCCGGTGGCCGTGCCGGACGAGATCACCGTGCGACCCGGGCGTGCGATCCAGGCGGACCCGCTCGCGAACGACACCGACCCCGACGGCGACCAGCTGTACTTCGACGACCCCGCGTTCGCCGACATGGGCGGGCTCGAGCTGTCCCTCGTGGACGGCCGGGTCGCGTTCGACTCCCCGACGGAGCCCGGCACCTACATCGTCACCTACAACGTGACGGACCGGCACGGCGGCTCCGACACCGGTGCGCTCACCGTGATCGTCGACCCCGACCACGCCCCGCAGCCCCCGGTGGCGGTCGACGACGTGGTCCCGGCCAGTGCGATCCTCGGCGAGACCGTCGTGGATGTGATCGTGCTGGAGAACGACACCGACCCGGACGGGTCCGTCGAGGGCCTGGACGTCTCGATCCCGGCCGGCAACGACTCCGCCCAGGCCGTCGGGAACAACGTCCGGATCCAGCTCGCGGACAGCCGTCAGGTGGTCACCTACCAGGTGACGGACGAGGACGGACTGAGCTCCTACGCGTTCATCGACGTACCCGGGCTGCTCGACACCGGCCCGGTGCTGCGGCCGGACGCGCCGGCGATCGAAGTGCTGGCCGGCGAGCGTATCGACCTGCCGCTCGAGGACTACGTGGTCGCGCTCAGTGGCGACCCGGTGCAGCTCGCGGACACCACCAACGCACGGGCCACGAACTCCGACGGGTCGAACCCGGTCGTGGACGCGACCACGCTGCAGTACACGTCGGATCCGAACTACGTGGGCGCCGCGTCCCTGACGTTCGAGGTGACCGACGCCGCGGACATCAACGCCGACGGCATCCTGACGTCGGTGCTCACGCTCGACATCACCGTCACCTCCGACGAGAACAAGCCGCCGCGGATGCGGGCCGGCTCCCTGTCCGCCGAGGTCGGCGGCGAGGAGGTCTCGCTCGACCTGTCCCGGCTGGCGGAGGACCCCGACGGCGACTCCGGGCTCCTCGACTACACGATCGTCGATCAGGTCGACGGGTTCGACGCCGAGATCACCGACGGCGTGATCCTCACCGTCAGCGCCCACGACGACACCGCCAAGGGCGCGGTCGTCGACCTGATCATCAGCGTCACCGACGGCGAGAGTGAGCCGGTCACCGGCACCGTCACCCTGACGGCGACGGGGAGCACCCGCGAGCTGATCGTCGCCAACGACGACGACGCGGGTGAGATCCACCAGGGCGAGTCCACCGGCGTGGACGTCCTGGCGAACGACTCGAACCCGTTCCCCGACCAAGAGCGCACGATCCTGAGTGCGCAGGTGATCCAGGGCTCCGGGACGGCCACGGTCTCGGGCAACCAGGTGGTCATCACGCCGGCCCCCGAGTACAACGGACGGCTGCTCGCCAGCTACACCGTGGTGGACGTGACGGGGGACCCCGACCGCGTCGTCGAGGCCCAGATCAGCGCCGCGGTGCTCGGCCGGCCGGACCCGCCGTACGTGCCGCTCGTGGAGTCCGAGGGCAACCGCGAGGTGGTCCTGTCCTGGACCGCCCCGAACGACAACGGCGCGCCGATCACTGGCTACACCGTCTCCGGTGGCGGGGTGAGCCAGACCTGCGCGACCACCACCTGCACCATCGGTGGCCTGACGAACGGAAACGTGTACTCGTTCACCGTCGTGGCGACCAACGAGGTGGGGGACTCCGACGCGAGCGCAGCCTCGCGGGAGGCCATCCCCGACGTGAAGCCGGAGCAGCCGGCACCGCCGACCCTTGAGTACGGCGACGGCGAGCTCGTGGTGAACTGGACCCCGCCGGTCAACGAGGGCACCCCGATCACCAGCTACGACGTGCAGATCTCCCCGGCCACGGGTGGTACCAGCCAGCAGTCGGTGACCGGCACCTCGATGACGTGGACCGGGCTGACGAACGGCCAGACCTACACGTTCCGGGTGCGTGCCATCAACGACGCGCCCGATCCCGGCGACTGGTCCGGCTGGTCCCAGGGCGAGTACCCGTCCGGACCGCCGCTGCAGCCGGCGGCCCCGCAGGCGAACCGGGTCGACGACCCCGACGGGCGTCGACTGACGGTCAGCTGGACGCCGCCGAACAACAACGGTGACGCGATCAGCGCGTATTACCTGACCGTGATCCAGGACGGGAACCCCGGGGCCCCGATCAGCTTGTCCGGTTCGGTCACCTCCCGCGAGGTGCAGGTGGACAACGGCCACGACTACACGTTCACCGTGGTCGCGGAGAACCGGTCCGGCCCGTCTCCGGCGTCCGCGCCGTCGAACCGGGTGACCTCCTTCGGGCAGCCGGGTCAGGTCACAGGGGTCAGCGCGGCGCCCACGGGTCAGGATCAGCGGGCGACGGTGAGCCACGGGGTGCCGGCGGACAACGGGCAGGCGATCGGCCGGTACGAGTACAGCCTCTCCGGGGGCGGCGCCCAGTCGCTGCCGAGCAGCGGTGTCATCACCGTGCCCGCCGACGGCACGTCGTACACGGTGCGAGTGCGTGCCTGCAACAACTACTGCGGGGCGTGGAGCGCGGCGTCGGGGTCGTTCTCGACATACGGTCCGCCGAGTGCCAGCGGTGTGAATATCACCTCCTCCGCGAACGGGCAACGGGTCAACTTCTCCTGGACGGCACCCGCGTCCGACAACGGCGCACAGATCACCGCGACTCGGTGGCGGTGGGGAACGTCGGGTGCCTGGACCACCGTGAGCGGCCGCACCGGTTCCGCCACCAGGACGGGCAACTGGGAGCAGGAACACACCCTGCAGGTTGAGGTCCAGAACGAACACCAGCAGTGGAGTACGAACACGGCCCAGAAGACCCAACGGGCCGGTGCGGACCCGACGCCGCCGGTGTCGATCAACGTCGTGCATGGCAATCCGATCACCTGCGAACAAGGTGGCGGCAGCTGCTATGAGATCCGCATCAATTACCAGAACCTGCCCTCCGATAACTATGCAATCTCGTTCTACTCCAGCGGTGCTACCGGGTGCTCCATCGACCGCAACTACGCGGGGCGGTCACTGAGCGGCACCGGCAACGTGGTGCCGGGCGCGCACTATGGGCAGGGTTGTGGTGGGCAGATCCACTGGACCCTGAACGGGAACAGCCACGACTACAACGGCACGAGCAACTGGTAGCTGGGTCACGCCCGACCCGCTCCGACCAACCGATCACCCTCAGAAGGACTCATGACCGCAACTGATACCCGCGCCCCCCTGACCGCCGAACAGGCGGGCTGGTTCGCGGAGACCTTCGAACGGCTGGTCGGCAACGTCTCCCAGGCGGTGCTCGGCAAGCCGCACGTGGTGCGCCTGGCGTTCACGTGCCTGCTCAGCAGCGGGCACCTGCTCCTGGAGGACTACCCGGGCACCGGCAAGACGTCCCTGGCCCGCGCCCTCGCGGCGACCGTGCAGGCCTCGCACAGCCGGATCCAGTTCACCCCGGACCTGCTGCCCTCTGACGTCACCGGCGTGACGATCTACGACCAGGAGTCCCACCAGTTCCAGTTCCACAAGGGGCCGATCTTCGCCTCCGTCGTCCTCGCGGACGAGATCAACCGGGCCTCCCCGAAGACACAGTCCGCGCTCCTGGAGGTCATGGAGGAGGGCCGGGTCACGGTCGACGGCATCCCGCACGAGGTGGGCCGCCCGTTCATCGTGCTGGCCACCCAGAACCCGATCGAGCAGGCCGGCACCTACCGGCTGCCCGAGGCCCAGCTGGACAGGTTCCTGATGCGTTCCTCCATCGGCTACCCGGACACCGACGCCACGATCGCGATCCTGGCCGGGAGCGCGATCCGGGACCGTTCGGCCACCCTGAGCCCGGTGATCACCGGCTCGGCCGTGGTGGACATGTCCGACCTCGCCGCCTCGGTCTACGTCGACCCGGCCGTGCTCTCCTACGTCACGCAGATCGCCGAGGCCACCCGCCGTGCCCCGGAGATCGCCCTCGGGGTGTCCGTGCGTGGGGCGCTCTCACTGGTCCGCGCCGCCAAGACCTGGGCCGCCTCGCAGGGCCGCCACTACGTTATCCCGGACGACGTCAAGACCCTCGCCGAGCCCGTGCTCGCGCACCGGCTGGTCCTGGACGCCGAGGCCGAGTTCGAGGGTGCCCAGGCCGGGACCTCGCTGACCCGCATCCTCGCCGAGGTGGCACCGCCGGCGCAGCGGGCATCGGTGACCTCCTGACGTGAGCGGATTCGGTACCGAGGGCGCCCCGCGCTCGATCAACTCCACCACCAGCTCGGTCACCCGGGTGGTGGCGGGTCTGGTGACCCAGGTCAGGCGGACCTCGAGCGTCCTCACCTGGATCACCCGGGCCGCCTGGGTGGTCCTCGGCGCCGGCATCGTCGCACTGGTGGCGGGGTTCTCGCTGAACTGGATCGAGCTGATCGTCCTCGGCGCCGGGTTCGTGTTCGCATTGCTGGGGGCCGCGATCTTCGCGATCGGCCGGCACCCCTACGCCATCAGCCTGCGCCTGCGCGAGGGGCGCGTGGTGGTCGGCGAACGGGCCATGGGCGGCATCGACATCCGCAACACCTCCACCTCCGCGGTTCTGCCGGCGCGCATCGAGCTCCCGGTCGGGACCACCCGCGCGAGCTTCGCCCTGCCCGGGCTGCCGCCCGAGGGCGAGCACGACGAGTTGTTCGCGATCCCGACCACCCGCCGCGGCGTCATCGTCGTGGGACCGGTGTCCTCGGTGCGCGGCGACCCGCTCGGGCTGATCCGCCGCTCCGTGCTGTGGACCGAGCCGGAGGAGCTCTACGTCCACCCGCGCACCATCCGGATGGGCGGTTCCGCGGCCGGTTTCCTGCACGACCTCGAGGGCCGCGAGACCCGGGAGATCACGAACGCGGACCTGTCCTTCCACGCCCTGCGGGAATACGTCCCCGGCGACGACCGCCGCTACGTGCACTGGCGGTCATCGGCCCGCACCGGGACCCTCATGGTGCGCCAGTTCGAGGAGACCCGCCGATCCCACCTGGTCCTCGCGATCTCCGCCCAGGAACGCGACTACGCGGACCCGGACGAGTTCGAGCTGGCGATCTCCGCCGTCGGGTCCCTTGGCCTGCAGGCCCTCAACAGCGAGAAGCAGCTCACCGCGATGACCTCCCACGAGGTGCTCCGCACCTCCGCGCCGCGGCTGTTCCTCGACGAGCTGACCCGGCTCGAGACCGTGAAGTCGCCCACCACCGTCGTGGAGATGGCCCGCACCATCACCCGCGACGTCCTGCGCGCCACGGTCGCGGTGCTGATCTGCGGCTCCAGCGTGTCCGCACGGGACATCCGTGCTGCCGGCGCCGTGCTGCCCGTCGGGGTGCGCGCGCTGGCGATCCAGGCCCGCCTCGGCGCCGAGCCGTCCGTGCACCGGCTCGGCTCGGTCACCGTGCTCGAGCTGGGCGCCCTGGAGGACCTGCCCCGCGGCTTCCGGAAGCTCGAACGATGAGCGCCCCCGTGATGGACCCGGTCCAGGTGGCCGAGCCCGAGCCGAGCAACGGCCCTCTGCCCGTGTTCAACTGGTTCACCCGAGCCAGGGTGATCAACGCCGTCGTCCCGGTGGTGCTGCTCGCGATGGCGCTGGCGCCGCTGCAGCAGGTCTACCTGACCGGCCACCTGTACATCACCGTCATCGGGGGACTGGTGCTCGGCGCTGGCATCGCCGTCCTCGGTGCGATGCGCCGGCTGAGCACCCTGACCGTGCTCGCCGTGGCGCTGGTCGCGTTCTTCCTGTGCGGCGCGCTCGCGGCCCCGACCACCGCGATCGCCGGGATCCTGCCCACCCCCACCACCTGGCGGGTGATGGGCCTGGGCATGGTCACGGTCTGGAAGTCCGTCCTCACCCTGGACCCTCCGCTGGGCACCGGTGGCGGGCTGCTCCTGCTGCCCTACGTGCTCGCTTTCTTCGGGGCACTGATCTCGGTCACCATCTCGCTGCGCGCCAAGCACTACAGCCTCTCCCTGATCCCGCCGGCCCTGGTGCTGATCGCCTCGATCCTGTTCGGCACCCGGCTCTCCGTGCTGGCCGGGGTGCTCGGCGTGGCCGGGGTGCTGATCTCGTTGACCTGGGTCGCGTGGCGCGCGGACCGCCTCGAGCCGAACCGGGTGCTCGCGGCTTCCATCGTGCTCGGCCTGGCCGCCCTCGGTGGCACGAGCGCGTCGGTGTTCGCGGCCCCGAGCACCCCCCGCGTGGTGCTGCGTGACTTCGTGGACCCGCCGCCGGACCCGCAGGACTACTCCAGCCCCCTGGCCGGGTTCCGCAACTTCGTCGACGACCAGGCCGAGGACACCGTGTTCACGGTGGACGGCCTGCCCGGCGGCACCGAACGGATCCGCCTGGCCGCCCTGGACGCCTACAACGGCACGGTCTGGAACGTCGCCGGCGGGGACAGTGCGGGCACCGGCGCGTTCATGCGCACAGGCGAGCGGATCGCCGTCGACGTGCCGGAGAACGCCGCGAGCACCTCGGTGGCCGTCGGCGACTACCGCGGCGTGTGGCTTCCGAACGTGGGCAACACCCTGGACGTCGACTTCACCGCCGGCGACACCGACGCGCTCACCGACTCCTTCTACTACAACTCCGCCACCGACACCGGCCTGGTCACCGCGGGGCTGACCGAGGGCGACGCCTACGACCTGCTCTCCACCCCCGCGGGCGCCGAGCCCGAGGACGTCACCCAGCTCGTGGCGTCCCGGATCGCCCAGCCCGCGCCACGCAACGTTCCGGACATCATCGGGTCCCTGGCCGGTCAGTGGGCCGCGGACGCGAACTCCGACTACGCCAAGGTCGAGGCGATCGCGAGCGCCCTGAGCACGCAGGGCTTCTTCTCGCACGGGCTCGTCGGGGAGGTGCCGTCCCGTCCCGGGCACGGTGCCGCCCGGCTGCTGAGCATGTTCGAGGGCGAGCAGATGGTCGGCGACGACGAGCAGTACGCCGCCGTGATGGCGCTGATGATCCGCGAGCTCGGCTACCCGGCTCGGGTGGTGATGGGCTTCGAGGTCCCCACCGGGTCCGACTCGGGCTCCGTCGCGATCACCGGTGACGACGTGACCGCCTGGGTGGAGGTGCCGTTCGACGGCGCCGGCTGGCTGCCGTTCTTCCCGACGCCGGACGAGGACCAGATCCCGCAGAGTGACGACCCGGACCCGGTGGACCGGCCGCAGCCGCAGGTGCTCCAGCCGCCGCCGCCCCCCCAGGAGCCGCCGGACGTGCCGCCGCAGGACCGGGATGACGCCGACGTCGAGGACCAGCAGATGAAGGAGGAGCAGTCCTTCGTGCGTTGGCTCCTCATCGGTGCCGCCGTCGGCGTGCCGATCCTGGTGCTGCTCAGCCCGTTCCTCGTGATCGCTGCGCTCAAGGCCCGACGGCGTAAGCGCCGTCGGGTGCGCGGCGCACCCGTGCAGCGCATCGCCGGAGGCTGGTCCGAGGTCGAGGACCAGGCGGTCGACCTCGGTGTCACGCACGGGCGCGGGTCGACCCGGCGCGAGGCCGCGGCGAGCTTCGACGAGGCCTTCCCGGCTGCGGCGACGGTGGCGCTCGCCCGGCGTGCGGACGCGAGCGTGTTCGCGCCGGAAACCGCCGAGGACGCCGACGCCGTGGCGTACTGGCAGGACGTCGGCACGGCCACCGACCGGCTCCGGCACGGAGTGAACCGGCGCCAGCGCCTGCGGGCACGTTTCTCGCTACGCTCGCTGCGCCGTCGGACCTGAGACCGGACCGTCGCCGACGGGCCCCGCCGGTCCGGCTAAGGTGGCGCCATGGTGTGGTTCGAACTTCAGAAGCGGTGGATCTCCCGTCCCGAGATCGAGGTCCTCTGCGACAAGCTTCTGGCGGAGGCGAAGGCGCGGCTCGGCATCGATTCCTACCAGCGGGTCCTGCTGTTGCCGCCGGACATCACCCGGGCGCACGCCGGCGTCGGCTGGATGACCGAGTACCTCTATCACCGCCTCGACGAGGTCGGCGCCGAGGTCCACGTGATCCCCACGCTCGGCCAGCACGTGCCACACACGCCACAGGACAACACCTGGATGTTCGGGTCCATCCCCGAGGAGCGCATCCACGCCCACGACTGGAAGAACGGCGTCACGAACGTCGGCACGGTGCCCGCGGAGTTCGTCGCCGAGCGCACCGGAGGTGCCGTGGACTGGGAGATCCCGGTCGACCTGAACACGATGACGGTCACCGAGAAGTGGGATCTGATCATCAACATCGGGCACGTGGTCCCGCACGAGGTGCTCGGCTTCGCGAACCACAACAAGAACTACTTCATCGGGCTCGGCGGCAAGCGCACCCTGGGCGCCTCGCACATGGCCTCGGCCGTGTACGGGATCGAGAACAACCTCGGCAACCTGCTCACCCCGGTGCGA
Source organism: Occultella aeris (assembly GCF_902703175.1). Classification (GTDB taxonomy): domain Bacteria; phylum Actinomycetota; class Actinomycetes; order Actinomycetales; family Beutenbergiaceae; genus Occultella; species Occultella aeris. Next base: position 31,128 of record NZ_CACRYJ010000063.1, read on the forward strand.
GCCTGCTTCAACTACGCGGAGGAGAACTTCCTCGCCGACCTGCCGGACGTGTACCTGCAGGTCGTCATGGACTACGCCGAGGACGGCACGCTCGCACACTCCGGGGTGTTCGTCGGCGACGACGTCGAGACCTACTTCGCGGCCGCGCGCTCCAGCCTTGGCCAGAACATCACCCAGTTCGACGAGCCGGTGGACAAGATCGTGGCCGTCATGCAGGAGGACGAGTTCCGGGCCACCTGGGTCGCGAACAAGGCCGTGTACCGCACCCGGATGGCGATGGCCGACGGCGGTGAGCTGGTGGTGATCGCGCCCGGCGTCGAGCGGTTCGGGGAACAGCCCGAGGTGGATGCGCTGATCCGCAAGTACGGCTACCTCAGCAAGAGCGAGGTGCTCGAGCTGTACAAGACCGAGGCGGACATGCAGGACATCCCGCACGGCACCGCACACCTGGTGCACGGCTCCTCCGAGGGCCGGTTCACGATCACCTACGCACCCGGGCACCTGACCAAGGAGGACATCGAGTCGGTCGGCTACGGCTACCTCGACCTGTCCGAGGCGCTGGCTCGCTACGACCCGGCGGTGATGCAGGACGGCTGGAACACGATGCCGGACGGCGAACGGGTCTTCTACATCTCGACGCCGTCGGCGGGCCTGTGGGCCACGCGGGAGAAGCTGTCCCAGCGCGCCGAACACGAGCAGCACTCCTGAACGGCGGGCCGACCCTGCAAACCGCACCCGGAACCCCGCGCGCCCGCCTCAGCCTGACCGCTGGGGCGGCCGAATACCTCGCCGCGCCCGCGGACCGCAGCCTCTGGCCGGACACCTGGACCCTGCAGCGGATCCGCCGGGACGCGCTCGGCGCGCTCGCGCGGGTGTACTGCGGGTGGCCCCGCACCATGGCCGCGGCGTTGGCCGTCCTGCTCGGGGCCGGTGGCGGGTTCCTCCTGATCCTGGGACACGACGCCATCACCATGGGCGGGCTGGCCGAACGGATCATCGGGTTCGTGCTCGTCGTCGCCGCGATGGCCGCCGGCGGGTACGTGCTGTTCACCGGCTTGCGGCTGGTCGCCGCCATGTCCGCGTGGGGCCGGATCCGGCCCCAGGATCGGGTGCTCACGCCCGGCACCCTGTTCACTGCGGCGTTCGCCGTACGGGTGGTCGGCGCCGTGCTCGCCCTCGCCGGCGCGGTCGTCCTGATCGTCCGGCAGATCAATCCCGACACGAGCCTGCCGACCGTCGGCGCCGTCGCCGTGATCGCGACCGGGCTGATCGCCGGGCTCGGTGTGCTCGGCTCCCTGCTCGCGGTCGTGCTCGGCCAGCGCGCCCCGGCGGCCCCGGTTGCGGCCGCGACCGGGGCCGGCCAGTTCGCGCCGGGTGGGTACACCCCAGCGGATCCGTCTGCCGTGGCCGACCCACAGCAGTGGCAACCCGATCGGGGGCAGCCCGCAGGTCACCCGGGCATGGCCGACGCGCCCGGAGCGGGCGCCTGGCCGCAGCAGCCAGGTCAGTCGCCGCAGCAGGGTCATTCGGATGCGCAGCCGTGGGTGCAGCAGTCGCAGGCGGGGCAGCCGGACGCGCAGCCATGGGCGCAGGCGCCGCAGTCCGGACCACCTGAGCCGGGCGAGTGGGCAGCACCACCGGCACAACAGGGGATGGCCGATCAGCCGTGGCCGCAGCGGCCGCAACCAGGGCAGGTGCCCCCGCCGAGTCAGGCCCACCCGCAGCCGTGGGCCCAGCAACCGCAACCAGGGCAGGTGCCCCCGCCGGGTCACGCCGACCCGCAGCTGTGGGCCCAGCCACCCACCCATCCTGAGCAGCCAGGCGTCGCAGCCTGGGCGCAGCCGCCCGCCGAGGCTGCGGCCCCGCCCGCCGCGCTGCCCGCGCAACCCGCTACGGACGGCGACGGTCCGCGCGTACCGGTGCCCCCGCCGTCGGCGGCCGTTCCGCCCGCCGGACCGACCATGGAGGACGACGACTTCGACGACGTCGAGCACACCCGCCTCGTGCACCGCAACGTGCCCGGCCCGGTCCGGGAGGACGCGACCCGGGCCGTGCGCGCCGCGCAGATCCAGGTGCTCCTCTCCGACGGCCGGCACCTGCCGCTGAACGCGACCACCCTGCTCGGCCGCGCGCCGCAGGCACGCTCGAGCGAGGAGGTGGAAGGGCTGCTCGAGGTCGACGATCCTGCCGTCTCCAAGACCCACCTGGCGGTGCGGATCGAGGGCAACAAGGTCTGGGTCACCGACCGGGCGTCCACGAACGGGACCTCCGTCAAGGGGCCCGGGGGCGAGGAGTCCGATCTGGAACCGTGGCAGGAGACGCTCGTTCCCGTCGGAGGCGAGGTGCAGTTCGGCCACGTGGTGCTGTCGGTGCTGCTGGACGAGACGGCGGGTTGAGACGTCCGGACGGCCCGCGCGCCGGGTGGGTTACACTGCCGAACATGCGCGCAGTTGTCCGCTTGCTCCTTCCCTGCCGCGGCGAGGCCCTCTAGGCCGATCCTCGTCGCGGAGTTGTGGTGCCCGGCCCCCACAGCCGAACGAGCGACAGGACCATCATGAGCAAGCGCACCACCTACGGAATGCCCGTAGCGAAGTACATCCCGTTCCACGACACGAACGCCGTGGACCTGCCGGACCGCACCTGGCCGGGCAAGCGGATCCAGGTGGCCCCGCGGTGGCTGTCCACCGACCTGCGTGACGGCAACCAGGCACTCATCGAGCCGATGGACCCCGAGCGCAAGCGCAAGATGTTCGACCTCCTGGTCCGGATGGGCTACAAGGAGATCGAGGTCGGGTTCCCGTCGGCCTCACAGACGGACTTCGACTTCGTCCGGTCGATCATCGACGACGACGCGATCCCCGAGGACGTGACGATCTCCGTCCTCACCCAGGCCCGCCAGGAGCTGATCGAGCGGACCGTGCAGTCCGTGATCGGCGCGCACCACGCCACAGTGCACCTGTACAACGCGACCGCGCCGGTGTTCCGGGACATCGTGTTCCGCAACGACAAGGACGCCACGAAGGAACTCGCCACGGCGGGCACCCAGCACGTCATGGACTACGCGGAGAAGCTGCTCGACCCGGGTACCGAGTTCGGGTACGAGTACTCCCCGGAGATCTTCATCGACACCGAGATCGAGTACGCACTCGAGGTGTGCGAGGCGGTCATGGACGTGTGGGGACCGGAGGACGGGCGGGAGATCATCCTGAACCTGCCGGCCACCGTGGAGCGGGCCACGCCGAACGTGTACGCCGACCAGATCGAGTGGATGAGCAGGCAGCTGAGCCGCCGCGAGAACGTGTCCCTGTCCGTGCACCCGCACAACGACCGGGGCACCGCCGTGGCCGCCGCCGAACTGGCCGTCATGGCCGGCGCGGACCGGATCGAGGGCTGCCTGTTCGGCCAGGGCGAGCGCACCGGGAACGTGGACCTGGTCACCCTCGGCCTGAACCTGTACTCCCAGGGCGTGGACCCGCTCATCGACTTCTCCGACATCGACGAGATCCGCCGCACCGTCGAGTACTGCACCCGGATGGACGTCCACCCCCGCCACCCCTACGGCGGCGACCTCGTCTACACGGCGTTCTCCGGCTCACACCAGGACGCGATCAAGAAGGGCTTCGCGGTCCGGGAGAAGGAGATCGAGCAGGCCGGCGGGGACGACGCGGACGTCGTCTGGACCGTGCCGTACCTGCCGGTCGATCCCCAGGACGTCGGCCGCAGCTACGAGGCCGTGATCCGGGTGAACTCCCAGTCCGGCAAGGGTGGCGTCGCGTACCTGCTGCAGAGCTCGCGGAACCTCGACCTGCCTCGTCGGCTCCAGATCGAGTTCTCCCGGATCGTGCAGCGGCACACCGACGCCTACGGCGGCGAGATGAGCGCGGAGCGGCTCTGGGAGATCTTCTCCGACGAGTACCTGCCCGCGACCGAGGAGAACGGCCTGACGGCGTGGGGCCGGTTCGCGCTGCACGCGACCCAGGTCTCCTCCGCCGGCGACGGCAGCGACGACGTGCTCACCGCCACCCTGCGCGACGGCGAGGACGAGGTCACCGTCCAGGCCCGCGGCAACGGCCCGGTCGCCGCGTTCGTCGCCGCCCTCGCGCAGCGCTCCGTCGAGCTGTCGGTGCTGGACTACGCCGAGCACGCGCTCTCCGGGGGCGGGGACGCCGCCGCGGCCGCGTACGTCGAGTGCGAGGTCGACGGCCAGGTGATCTGGGGCGTCGGCATCGACCCCTCGATCACGACGGCGTCGTTCAAGGCGATCATCTCGGCGGTCAACCGCGCCGTGCGCTGAGCCCGCGCCACCCAGCCACCGGCACCCGTCGCATCCAGGCGGGTGGACCGGTGCGGGTTCCTCGCGCTGAGGCCTACCACCCCAGGGCCCCGCGTGCGGAACCCGCGTGAGAGCGCCGTCCCGGCCCATCCGGCCATCGGGCGGCGCTCTCGCCATGCCCCGGTGCGCCGCTGGGCCACGGGGCGCGTCGGGACGGTCCGTTGTCGGCGCGATGGGGGACAATGTCCGGGTGAAGCTCTACCGGGACGAGGCCGTGGTGCTGCGTACCCGCAAGCTCGGGGAAGCGGACCGGATCCTCACGCTGCTCACCCGCACGCACGGGCAGGTCCACGCCGTCGCGAAGGGGGTGCGCCGCACCTCCTCGAAGTTCGGTGCCCGCCTCGAGCCGTTCAGCGTGATCGATCTGCAGCTGTACAACGGGCGCAACCTGGACGTCGTCACGCAGGTGGACACGCTCGCCCCGCACGGTCGCGCCATCAGCGGGGACTATGGCCTGTTCACCACGGCGACGGCGATGGTCGAGACCGCGGAACGGCTCACCGAGATCGAGCGCGAGCCGGCCACCCAGCAGTACCTGCTGCTCGTCGGGGCGTTGCGCTCCCTGGCCGAGAAGGTGCACCCCTCCAGCCTGGTGCTCGACTCCTACCTGCTGCGCGCCCTCGCGATCGCCGGGTGGGCACCCACGTTCACCGAGTGCGCCCGCTGCGACGCCGCCGGCCCGCACCGGTCCTTCTCCGCCCCGCTGGGCGGCATCATCTGCACGAACTGTCGTCCGCCCGGCGCCGCAGCACCCGCCCCGGAGACGGTGGGTCTGCTCGGTGCGCTGCTCGCGGGGGACTGGGGCCACGCGGACGTCAGCCACGAGCGGCACCGCAAGGAGGCCTCCGGCCTGGTCGCGGTGTACACCCAGTGGCATCTGGAGCGTCAGCTGAAGTCGTTGCGGCACGTGGAGCGCGCGTGAGGGCAGCGCCCGTCGCCCCGCCGGCGCACCCCAGCGGGGCGCGTCCGCCGCAGGTGCCCGCCGCCCTCGTCCCCAAGCACGTGGCCATCGTGATGGACGGCAACGGCCGATGGGCCAACGCCCGCGGGCTGACCCGCAACGAGGGTCACGCCGCGGGGGAGGCGGTGCTGCTTGACGTCGTCGCGGGCGCGATCGAGATGGGTGTCACCCACATCAGCGCATACGCGTTCTCCACCGAGAACTGGAAGCGGTCACCGTCCGAGGTCCGGTTCCTGATGGGCTTCAACCGGGACGTGCTGCGCCGACGCCGGGATGTGATGAACTCCTGGGGCGTGCGGGTGCGCTGGGCCGGCCGTCGGCCGCGGCTGTGGCGGTCCGTGATCAAGGAACTCGAGGAGGCCGAGCGCCTCACGTCCGGGAACTCCACCTGCACCCTGACCATGTGTGTGAACTACGGCGGGCGGGCCGAGATCACCGATGCGGTACGGGCCATCGGCCGCGAGGTGGCCGCCGGCCGGCTCGACCCCGAGCGGATCACCGAGCGCACCGTGGCCCGGCACCTGGACGAACCCGATATGCCGGACGTGGACCTGTTCCTGCGCACCTCGGGGGAGCAGCGGGCCTCGAACTTCCTGATCTGGCAGTCCGCCTACGCCGAGATGGTGTTCATCGACAAGCCCTGGCCGGACTGCGACCGCCGCGACCTCTGGGACGCGGTGGTGACCTACGCTCGCCGGGACCGGCGCTACGGCGGGGCCGTCGACAAACCGGGCGCGAGCGGCTCGGCCGAGTCGCAGGGCTGAGGCGCCGGCCGGGTCACCGAGGAATGGGGCCGGCAGCTACGTCGGTCGTTCTCGCTGATAGCGTTGGTGTCATGTCAGCAGCTTCCGCAGCCGCCTGCGCTGCAGTGACCAGGACGCCCCGCTAGCGGCGGGACGTCCCACAGACTCTCTCGAGACGTCCAGCCGCTCCGTGACCAGACCGGAGCGGCACCTTTCGTGCCGCTCGGAACCTCTCTGAGCGACGGAGTACCACCTTGGTGTTCTCAAGTCTTCTTTCTTCACGCGGGCACGGCCCGGCCTCGGCACGCGCATGGATGATTCTGTGTGCGATGTCGATGTTGCAGTTCTTCATCGCGGTCGACGTGACCGTGGTCAATATCGCGCTGCCCTCGATCGGCGCCGACCTCGGTGTTGATGCCCATTCCCTGACCTGGGTCGTGGTCGGCTACACCATCACCGGCGGCGGGTTGCTGATGCTCGGCGGTCGCCTGAGCGACCTGCTGGGTCGCCGCCGCATGCTGCTGGTGGGCACGGCGCTGTTCGGTGCCTCGTCCTTGCTGGCGGGCCTGGCCCAGTCCTTCGAGATCTTGGTACTCGCACGTCTGCTCCAGGGTGCCGGTGAGGCGATCGCCCTGCCTGCGGCAATGGCGAGCATGGTGCTGACGTTTCCCGAAGGGCCGCGCAGGTCGCGGGCGCTGAGCGTATGGGCCGCAGTCGCCAGTTGCGGGCTGGTACTCGGATTCGTCCTGTCCGGGATCGTCACCGCCCACCTGGGGTGGCGGTGGATCTTCCTGATCTCGGTTCCGTTCATCCTTGTTGTGCTGCTGGCAGCGTTCTTCCTGGTCGAGCGCGACCGGCCTGTGTCCCGCGGTTCCGCACTGTTGGACGTTCCTGGTGCCTTGCTGTTGACCGCCTGCCCGTTGCTGTTCACCCTCGGTGTCGTCGAAGCAGGCGAGCGGGGCACGCCCTTGTGGGTCGCGCCGGCAGCACTGGCCGGTGCGACGCTGGCCGGTATCGGCTTCGTGCTGGTGGAGGCGCGCTCGCGCAACCCGCTGCTTCCGCTGAGGTTCTTCACGAACCGGGCACGGGTGGCAGCGAATGTGACCACGATGCTGCTCAGCGGTGCGTTGTCGACCTCGTTCCTGCTCTTCACGTTCTACCTGCAGGATCGCCTGGGCATCGGTCCGATGGGTGCCGGAATGACGATGTTGCCGCTGGCGGTCGCGCTGATCGCGTTCACGATGCTTGTCCCGCGGCTGTTGGCCAGGTGGGGAGTTCGAACGTGCGTGCTGGCGGGCCTCGCGCTGACCGCGGCCGCGTTGGCCGTGATCGCGGTGGTGAGCGTCCTCGGCGCGGGCGCGGTGGCGATGGTCCCTGCAATGCTGTTGATCGCGGCTGGGATGGGCCTCGGCCTGGTGGGCCTGCAGTACCAGGCGGTCAGCGGGGTGACCGATGACGATGCCGGGACAGCCTCGGGGGTGCAACGGGCGGCCGACCAGCTCGGCGGTTCCGCCGGCGTGGCGGTCTGCGTGGGAATCGGCTTCGCACCGGCCCTGCATGCCGCTGATCCGTTCCTCGTAGCCACCGTGTTGGCCGGCGGAGGGCTCGGGATCGGCATGCTGGTGGCCCGGCGGATGCCCGCAAGGGCCACCGTTCTGGCACGGGAGGGGTGACCGCCCGTCCCGCCGCTGCGTGCTGCCTGGAACCCGAAGGCGCCAGCGGCGGGGCCGGCGTCCCTCCACCAGGCAACACGCGATCCGTGCGACCGATCAGGCTCGCTCGGCTCCGGACTGCTCAGCCGCCGGCACCGCCGGGGTGTCCGTCTCTGACCCGACCACCTCGGCAAAGGTGTCGATGACGCCGTCGTCCGCTCCGCCGTCGGGCATCTGGATTGCGGCGGCCGGCCCGGCAGGGCGCCGCGACCGCCGCCGCACGACCACAGCCACCACGACCGCGACCACGAGCGCGGCGATCACGGCGAGCCCGAGCGGGCTGCCCGCGGCGGCGGCGAGGGCCGCCTCCCAGACCGCGAAGCCGATCGTCGCGTAGATCGCTCCCCACGCGATCGCGCCGGGGATCTGCGCCAGCGTGTACTTCCACCAGGTGATCCGCAGCACACCCGCGCCGGCCTGCACCATCGACTGGAACCCGACGGTCAGGTAGCACACGGGCACCGCGAACAGGCCCCAGCGGCGGATCGCCCGGATGCCGGCGTCCGCGCCGCCGGCCTGTAGCCAGGCATGCGCCTTGAGGGTCCAACCCTGCGTCGGGTGGGTGCGCCGCAGCGCCTGTTCCGTGACGATCCGCCCGGCCCAGTACATGCCCTGCCCGCGCAGCATGGCGCCGCAGCTGAGAAGGAGCATGATGAGCCAGAACGGCAGTTCGGCAAGGAAGTCAGGCATCCCGGGTGCCCACCGCCCCCGCGGCCGTGCACTCCGCGCAGGTGCCGAACAACTCGGCGGTGTGTTCGACGTCGACGAAGCCGTGCGACTGCCCGACCTCGGCGGCCCACTGCTCCACGATGCCGGCGTCCAGCTCGACGGTCCGCCCGCAGACCCGGCAGACCAGGTGGTGGTGGTGCACCTGCTTGCGGCAGCGGCGGAACAGCGACTCGCCCTCGGCGTTGCGCAGGACATCCACGTCGCCGTTCTCGGCGAGGGTCTGCATGGTGCGGTAGACGGTGGCCAGGCCGACCGAGTGGCCGGCCTCACGGAGCATGTCGTGCAGCTGCTGCGCGCTGCGGAAGTCCTCGGTGTCGGCGAGGACCTCGCTCACGGCCGCGCGCTGGCGGGTCATGCGTTGCATCGTCACTCCTGAGCACCGGCGTTGCTGACGTTCACGTCGTCATCCATGTCCGGATGAGGATCGGCGGCTCGCCCCCGCCCGGCGCCCAGCAGGGGGCGGACGGCCGCTATCACAGCGTAGACGCAGATCGCCAGGACAACGATCGTCGCGCCCGGCGCGAGGCGGTGGAAGAAGGTGATGACGAGGCCGATGACGCACACGGCGGCGCCGACGCCCATCGCCGTGAACATGGTGCGCCGGAACGAGGATGTGACCAGTTGCGCGATGGCGACCGGCACGATCATCAGCGCGCTCACCAGCAGCAGCCCGACGACCCGCATCGAGACGGTCACGGTCAGCGCGGCGACCACCGCGATCAGGATGTTCAGCACCTGCACCGGCAGCCCGGTGGAGCGGGCGAACTCCTCGTCCTGGGAGACCGCGAACAGAGCGGTCCGCAGCCCGATGCCGACGGCCATGATGACGGCCGCCATGACGATGGTCATGACCAGGTCACCGGTGGTGATGGTGGCGAGGGATCCGAACAGGTAGGCGGTCAGGTTCGCGTTCGTGCCCCCGGCGAGGCTGATGATCACGACGCCGCCGGCGATGCCGCCGTAGAAGAGCAGCGCGAGCGCGACGTCGCCGCTGGTGCGGCCGCGGGAGCGGACCACCTCGATGAGGATGGCGCCGATCACGGCGGCGATGACCGCGCCGAGGACGGCGTAGGCGTCGTTCGGTTCGGCGCCGGTCCAGGAGCCGACCAGCCAGCCCATCGCGACGCCCGTGAGCGCGACGTGACCGACGCCGTCGCCAAGCAGTGAGAGCCGTCGCTGCACCAGGTACGTGCCGATCACGGGTGCGGCCAGGCCGACCACCAGGGCGGCGATCAGGGACCGCTGCAGCATCGGGCTGGAGACGACGGAGATCAGGCTGTCGATCAGGCTCATGGAAGGGACCTCGGGGTGACGGTCTCATGCACATCGGTCGGCTCGTGGCGGCCGTGGTCGAGGTGGACGTGCTCGTGATCCGCGGCGCCGTGGCCGGGTGCGGGGGCCGGGGCGCCACCGTCGTGGGCGATCACGCCGTGGCGCAGCACCACGCACCGCTGGATCAGCGGGCGGATCGGGCCGAGCTCGTGCAGCACGATGCCCACGGTCGTCCCTTCGGACTGGAGGGTCGTCAGGAGCCTGGCGAACGTGGCCTGGGTGGGGCGGTCCACGCCCGCCATCGGCTCGTCGAGCAGAAGCAGGTCCGGCGCCCGTACGAGCGCGCGGGCGATGGCGACCCGTTGCTGCTGCCCGCCGGAGAGCTGGTGCAGCGGGCTGTTCGCGCGGTCGGCCAGGTCCACCGCCGCCAGGGCGTCCAGGGCTCGGGTGCGGCCACCGCGTGGGACGTGCCAGCGGCGGTCGTTGAGCAGCCCGGTCAGGACCACCTCAAGGGCGGTGGCGGGGATGCCGGACCCGACGGACGCGCGTTGCGGCACATAGCCGACCCGCGGCCAGGGGACCTGCCGCCGCTGGTTGCGCACGGAGATCCCGAACAGGCTGGCGTCGCCGCCGGAGATCGGGACCAGGCCGAGCATCGCGCGCATCAGCGTGGACTTGCCGGACCCGTTCGCGCCGAGGAGGGCGACGACCTCCCCCTCGCCGACGGTCAGGTCGATGCCGCGCAGGATGGTCGCCGAGCCCAGGTCGACCCGCAGATCGGTCACACTGATGAGGTCGCTCATGCGCAGCCGAGCGCCCCCGTGAGTTCGTCCAGGTTGGTCCGCATCACCGAAAGATAGTCCTGTTCGGCGTCGGTCAGGCCCTCGATCGGGTCCAGGACGCCGACGTCGATGCCGAGATCCTCGGCCAGGACCTCCGCGACCTTCGGGCTGATCAGGGTCTCGGTGAAGATGGTGGTGACGCCGGACTCCTCGACGATGTGGCCGATCTCGGTCAGCCGGGCGGGGGCGGGCTCACTCTCGGGGTCCAGGCCGGAGATGCCCACCTGGGTCAGGCCGTACCGGTCGGTGAGGTAGCCGAACGCGGCGTGTGAGACCACGATGACGTCGCGCTCGCAGGTGCCAAGCGCCGCCGTGTACTCCTCGTCCAGGCCGGTCAGCTCGGCGGTCAGGGCCTGCGCGTTCGCGGTGTAGGTGTCGGCATTGTCCGGGTCGGCCTCGCTGAACGTGTCCGCGACGACCTCGGCGACGGCCGCGACCCGGGTCGGGTCGAGCCAGAAGTGCGGGTCCTCGCCCTCGAGGCCGTGGTCGTGACCGTCGTCCTCGGTGTGGCCGTCCTCGGCCTCGTCGTGCTCATCGCCGGCGGCTCCCTCCGACTCGGCGCCGCCATGGATCACGAGGTCGGCGGCGTCGGCGGTGTCCAGGATCAGAGGTCCGGACGTCCCGGTCAGCGCATCGTCGATGGCGGGCTGAAAGCCGGACAGGTACACCACGACGTCCGCGTCCTCGAGGGTCAGCACGTCGACGGGGGACAGCTCCAGGTCATGCGGTTCGGCGCCGGCCGGGGTCAGGTTGGACACCTCGACCAGGTCGCCACCGACGTGCTCCGCCACGAACTGCAGCGGGTAGAAGGTGGTCAGCACCGTCAGGCCACCGCCCGCCGAGCTCTCGTCCCCGTCCGACGAACCGGCACACCCGGCGAGTGCGAGGGCGGTCACGGCGGTCAGAGCGGTCAGGACGTACCCGCGGGGAAGTCTGTGCATGGGAACCATTCTCACTTGCGGGCGGGGTGGTGTCAAAGACTGCGGGTGCCGGTCACGAGTGGTCCTCGTCACGCCGGTACGTGCCGCCCACGTCCTGGCGCCGTTCGTGACCGGCCCGGAGGTGAGCCAGAGGGTTCCGGGTGAGCCAGAGGGTTCCGGTGCTCTGGGTCACCCGGAACCCGCTGGCTCAAGCCGGACAGGGCGGCGGCAGGGACGGGTCCCGAGGGTTCGGATGCTCATGCACAGATTCGCGTTACGCCAAGTTGTCCCCAGATCGGTCGGCGCAACTCGTTGACGGGACCAATGTCGTCAATGGTGGGGAGATGTCCACGCTGCCCGGCCCGCCTACCCCACCGGAAGTCGTCCTGGCGCACGAACGTGGCGCCGAGAATCTGGCGACGTTCCACCGCGGCGGTGCACACACGCGGGTACGGCGCGGAGCGCTCGTCCGGACGAGTGAGTCGGGGGCCTCATGGGAACGGGCTGATCACCTCACCCTTGCGCGCTGTGCCGCCGTGGCTGCACAGTTGTCCTGCCGTTTCGCCTTCAGCCATGAGACGGCCGTCCTCCTCCACGGCGGCTGGATCGACCATCCTGACGATCTCGTCCACATCAGCCAGTGGTCATCGCCCAACATCGTGAGGGGTTCCGACCTGCGCCGGCACCACGCGCCCTGGCTCAGGAACGGTGACGTGGTCGAGATCCATGGACTTCCGGTGACCAGTTTCGAACGGACGATGATCGATTGCGCGTTGGCACTTCAGCCCGACCGTGCGCTCGCCGCCGTGGACAGCCTGCTCCGAATCCTGTTGAACCCGCGGCGGGACCACCCCGAACGTCATGCGATTCGGCTCGTGGCGGTCCGCGCCGGCCTGATGGAGCGACTGGAGGAGTCCCCGGGGCGTCGTGGGCTCGTGAGCGCACGTGCGATCCTCACTCACGCCGACCCCCTGAGCGAGTCTCCTGGTGAGTCGATACTGCGATACATCGCGCTTGCCCGTGGGCTTCCCGAGCCGATCACTCAGATGCGCGTACCCACGGACCAGGGTGTGAAGTACCTCGACGTAGGCTGGCTGATGCGGGTACAGGACAGCCCCGACGGGCGCAGGCTCGGGTACCGTGTCGGCGCCGAGTATGACGGCAAGGCCAAGTATCGCCCCGATCAGGGCTCGGAGCGCAGGCACGAAGGGTTCAGGGACGACGCCCTGTACGCCGAGAAGGTCAGAGCAGATGCCCTCGGTCGGGCAGGCGTCCACCTGGAGAGATTCGTACACCATCACCTCATGGATCCAGCCGCGGCGGTGGCCCGGATGCGGGCAGCATTCCCGGCACCGGTTCGCCCTGACCTGCACCCGCGCCCCGCACTCATGCCGTCGCCCGGTCGACGTTGACATCCCGAGCACCGTGGCACAGAGCCTTCCGGGTGAGATAGAGGGATGCACCCCTCTTCCTCACCCGCATCCCTCTTGCTCGCCGGGGGTCCGGTGGGTGGGTCCCAGCCGGGTGTCGCCCGCACTGCTCGGCCTACCCGCAGAACCAGACACTCCGCCACCGGCAGGTAGCCTGTCCGATGGGTCTCGCCCGGGCCAGCCAGGCTCGGGCCCGCACGTCCGGAACCAGCCAGGACCGGACACACATCCAGGAGTGAGTCAGTTGGCCAAGGAGCCGTCCCGTCTCGATGCCGTCGTCAATCTCGCGAAGCGCCGCGGGTTCGTGTTCCCGTCCGGTGAGATCTACGGCGGTACCCGGTCCGCTTGGGACTACGGGCCGCTCGGCGTCGAACTGAAGGAGAACATCAAGCGGCAGTGGTGGCAGAACATGGTCCGCGGCCGTGATGACGTCGTCGGCCTCGACTCCATGGTGATCCTGCCCAAGCAGGTCTGGGTCGCTTCCGGTCACGTCGGCGTGTTCACCGACCCGCTCACCGAGTGCATGTCCTGTCACCGCCGGTTCCGTGCGGACCACCTCGAGGAGGAGTTCGAGGAGAAGAAGGGGCGTGCCCCGGAGAACGGCCTCGCGGACATCGCCTGCCCGAACTGCGGCACGCGCGGGCAGTGGACCGAGCCGCGCGACTTCAACATGATGCTCAAGACCTACCTCGGCCCCGTCGAGGAGGAGTCCGGGCTGCACTACCTGCGCCCGGAGACCGCCCAGGGCATCTTCGTGAACTTCGCGACCGTGATGGGCGCCGCCCGGAAGAAGCCGCCGTTCGGCATCGGCCAGATCGGCAAGTCCTTCCGCAACGAGATCACCCCCGGGAACTTCATCTTCCGCACGCGCGAGTTCGAGCAGATGGAGATGGAGTTCTTCGTCGCCCCCGGCACGGACGAGGAGTGGCACCAGTACTGGATCGATGCCCGCACCGACTGGTACACCGACCTGGGCATCGCCCGGGACAACCTGCGCCACTTCGAGCACCCCAAGGAGAAGCTCTCCCACTACTCGAAGCGGACCGTGGACATCGAGTACCGGTTCGGCTTCCAGGGCAGCGAGTGGGGCGAGCTCGAGGGCATCGCGAACCGCACGGACTTCGACCTGACCACGCACACCGAGCACTCCGGCCAGGACCTGTCCTACTTCGACCAGACCAGCGGTGAGCGCTGGGTGCCGTACGTGATCGAGCCCGCGGCCGGCCTGACCCGCTCGCTGATGGCGTTCCTGGTCGAGTCCTACTACGAGGACGAGGCCCCGAACGCGAAGGGCGGCGTGGACAAGCGCACGGTCCTGCGCCTGGACCCGCGCCTCGCGCCGGTCAAGGCCGCGGTGCTGCCGCTGTCCCGCAACGAGCAGCTCTCCCCGGTCGCCAAGGACCTCGCCGCTGAACTGCGCAAGAACTGGAACGTCGACTTCGACGACGCCGGTGCGATCGGTCGCCGCTACCGCCGCCAGGACGAGGTCGGCACCCCGTTCTGCATCACGGTGGACTTCGACACCGCGGACGACCAGGCCGTGACCATCCGCGAGCGTGACTCCATGACGCAGGAGCGGGTCGCGCTCGACCAGGTCTCCGGCTACCTCGCAGCGCGCCTCGTCGGCGCCTGAGCACCCGGGCCCGATGAGCCACCAGCACACCGAACTCGATCCTGATCGCGACCTCGGCGTCCTAGGTGCTCGTCGGGCCCGCCGCATCCTCGCGGCGTGCGTCCTACCCCTGCTCATCGCCACGATCGTCGGCCTGATCGCGCTCTGGCCCGGCGGCGACACCCCGATCGGCTCGCTCGAGAACCCGGTCGAGGGCCCCAACTTCACCACGGCCACCGTGGTGGAGGTGACCGGCGTCATCGGCGAGGAGGTCCGCGCCGAGCTGCACGACGGCACCGGCAGGATCGTCCCGGTCCAGGTGCCGCCGGAGATCGTCGAGTCCGGCATCGAGGTCGGCTCGCAGATGCGGGTCTTCTTCACCGCCAGTGCGCTCGGCTCCGGCAGTCCGTACGTCTTCGTGGACTTCGTCCGTGATGTGCCGCTGATCATCCTCGGCATCGTCTATGCGCTGGTGGTGCTCGCCGTCGCCCGGTTGCGTGGATTCATGGCGATCGTCGGGTTGCTCGCCAGCCTTGGCGTGGTCGGTGTGTTCCTGATCCCGGCGCTGATGGGCGGCGGCCCGCCGTTGCTGGTGACGCTCGTGGGCACCAGCGCGATGATGTTCTTCGCCGTGTATCTCGCGCACGGGATCTCGATCCGGACCACGACGGCACTGCTCGGCACGTTCATCGGCCTTGCCGCCACCACGGCCCTGGCGGCGTGGGCCACCGGCGCGGCCAGCCTCACCGGGGCGAACTCCGACTCCTCGCTCGTGTTGAGCTCGGTGCTGCCCGGGGTGAACCTGCGTGACATCCTGCTCTGCGGCATCGTGATCGCCGGCCTCGGCGCCCTCAACGACGTCACGATCACGCAGGCGTCGGCCGTCTGGGAGTTGCGCGCCGCCTCCCCGAACGCTCCGCTGCGGCAGGTGTTCGGCCGCGCCATGCGGATCGGTCGCGACCACATCGCCTCCACCGTCTACACGCTCGCGTTCGCCTACGTCGGCACGGCGCTGCCGGTCCTGATGATCGTCATGCTCTACGACCGCTCGCTCGGCAGCACGCTGACCGCGGGCGAGATCGCCGAGGAGGTCGTGCGCACGCTGGTCTCCTCGATCGGCCTCGTGCTCGCCATCCCCGCCACGACGGCGATCGCGACTCTCCTGGTCGCCTCGTCCAGGGCGCGCGACCGGTTCGCGGTACTCGCAACGCCCGACGGTGTTGGTGCGGTTCCAGCAGAGCTCGCCGACGGCGGTGGTGCGGTTCGCGGGACAACGTCCGACGGCGGTGGTGCGGGTCGCGAGACAACGTCCGACGGCGGTGGCGCCGTTCGCGAGCGGCGTCGCGACCGCGGTGGTACTGCTGGCGCGCACCGTGCCGAGCCGACCGGCAACGATGGTGCGGCCGCGGGCCCACCAGGACCGGACGCCGTCGACCGGTAGTTCGCGAGGGGCTGCGCCACTGCGGGGACCCGAGGTCGTGCGCGTCGGTGTCGAACGCAACGGTCGGCAGGCGGCCGCGAGTGGCAGTGCCCGCGGCGGCGAGCGGCTGTGCCTGGGGCGGCGAGCGGACGTGGCGGGCGGCGAGTGGGTGCCCGGCGTCGTCGAACGTCTTCGTCGAACTCTCATCGTCAAACCGGTTGACCTTCCATCGTCAAACCGGTTAACCTGAGGCCCTCAGGTCGAACTCAGAGTCGAGGGAATCCAGATGGCGAAGCCGACGATCGGCGATGTGGCACGTGTCGCGGGGGTCACCCGTGCCACGGTCTCGCACGCCTACAGCGGCAAGCGCTCGATCTCGGCGCCGACGAAGGCCCGGGTCTTCGAGGCGGCCGAGTCGCTCGGCTGGGTGCCAAGTCACAGTGCTCGTGCCCTCGCGACCCGGCGCGCGAACGCCGTCGGCCTGGTCATCGCCCGCGATCCGGGCGTGATCGCCTCGGACTCCTTCTTCCCGGCCTTCATCGCCGGTCTCGAGTCCGGTCTCGCCGATGCCGAGGTGGCTCTGCTGCTGCAGGTGGCGGCCTCGCGGTCCGCCGAGGAGCGGGCCTACCGGTCGATGGCGCACGGCAAGGCGGACGGAGTGATCGTCATCGACCTGCACCGCTCGGACTGGCGGGTGGCCTTCCTCGCCGAACTCGGACTCACTGCGGTGCTCCTTGGCGCCTACGAGCAGGAGAGCCCGTTCTCCTGCGTGCGCAGCGACGACGCCGTCCAGATGCGAGACCTCATCACGCACCTGCGTGGTCTCGGGCACGAGCGCATCGCCCACGTCACCGGCCCGCTCGGCTACGTGCACTCCCACGCCCGCGCACGCGCCTACGTCGAGGAGATCGGATCGGAGGAACTGCTCCGCGAGGGTGACTTCGGAGCGGCCAGCGGACGCGACCTCACCGGCGAGCTGCTCGACCTGACGGACCGGCCGACCGCGGTGCTGTACGCGAACGACACGATGGCGATCGCGGGCCTGTCCCTCGCGCGCAGCCGGGACTTCCGGGTGCCCGATGACCTTGCCCTCGCGGGCTTCGACGACGACCACCTCTCCGCGCACCTGTCCCCGGCCCTGACCTCCGTCGCGACCGACCCGTTCCGGCGCGGTCGGATCACGGCGGAGGTACTCCTGGCCGACATCGACGGGGCCACCCCCGGGTCCGTCGAGATCGACTGCAACGAACTGCGGCTGCGCGCCAGCACAGCCGCACCAGCACCATCAATCGCTCAAGGAGGAGACCGATGAAGACCACCACACGTACCCTCGCGGTGATCGGGGCCGTGGCCCTGTTCGCAGCTGGATGCTCCGGAGGCGGCGACGGCGACGATGGCGGAGGTGGAGGTGGAGGTGGCGACGGCGCCGCCGGCGCCACCGGCCCGATCGATATCTGGACGTCGAACAACGAGGCCGAGCTCGCCTGGGCCACTGCAGTCGTCGATGCCTGGAACGCCGAGCATCCGGACGAGCAGGTCACCGCCCAGGAGATCCCCGCCGGTGCCTCCTCGGAGGAGGCCATCACCGCCGCAATCACGGCCGGGACCGCACCCTGCCTCGTGTACAACATCGCGAACGCCGCGGTGTCGGGCTGGGTCCGCCAGGGCGGCCTGGTCAACCTGTCCGAATTCGAGGACGGTGCCTCCTACATCGAGGACCGTGGCGGCGAGAACGTCGCGAGCTATCAGACCGATGGCTCGTACTACCAGCTCCCGTGGAAGTCCAACCCGGTGATGGTGATGTACAACAAGACAGTCTTCGCTGCGGCCGGGCTCGACCCGGAGAACCCGGGGATGGCGACCTTCGACGAGTTCCTCGACGGCTCGCGGCAGATCGTCTCCTCCGGTGCGGCGGCCAGCGCGATCTGGCCCTCGCCGACGAGCGAGTTCTACCAGCCCTGGTTCGACTTCTACCCGCTCTACCTGGCCGAGACCGGCGGCACGATGCTCGTCGAGGACGGCGCGTCGACCTTCAACACAGACGAGGGCCGGGCCGTCGGGGAGTTCTGGGCGACGATGTACTCCGAGGGTCTCTCGCCACAGGAGGCGTCCACCGACGATGCGATGTCCGCGGGCACCACCGCGATGCAGCTCGCCGGCCCGTGGGCGATCGCCTCCTACGCGGACAGTGTCGATGTCGGCTTCATGCCGGTGCCGACGTCCGGTGGCGCCGACGAGGTCTTCACGTTCGCCGACTCCAAGAACATCTCCATGTTCACCTCGTGCGAGAACCAGGGCACGGCCTGGGAGTTCCTGAAGTTCACCACGAGCGAGGAGAACGACGGCCTGCTCCTGGAGAACACCGGGCAGATGCCGATCCGCACCGACCTGGCCGCCACGTTCAGCGACTACTTCGCGGCCAACCCGATGTACGAGGCGTTCGCCAGCCAGACCGAGCGGGTGGCCGACGTGCCGAGCATCGACAATTCGGTCGAGGTCTGGCAGGTGTTCCGCGACGAGTACTCCTCGGCCGTGATCTTCGGGAGCCAGTCCGTGGACGACTTCCTCACGAACGCCGAGACCGAGATCAACGGCCTCGTCGGGGACTGACGTGACCACGACCCAGCTGCGCACCCCACGCCGTCCGTGGTGGGGTGTGCAGCCGATCGGTACCCTGTTCGCGCTGCCGTACCTGGTGTTCGTGGCCGTGGTGTTCGTCTACCCGCTCTGCTTCGCGGTGTACATCGCCTTCCACGATTACATCTTCACGGCTCCGGGCGTCTCGGTTCCCACGCCGTTCGTCGGGTTCGACAACTTCGCCGATGTCCTGACGGACCCGAAGGTCCTCCAGTCGTTCCGCAACACCGGGGTGTTCCTCGTCATCTTCGTGCCGCTCACGGTGGTGCTCTCCCTCATCCTCGCGACGGCGCTGAACGCGGGGATCCGGTTCGTCTCGGCCTTCCGGGTCGCGTTCTACGTCCCGTACCTGACCGCGAGCGTGTCCCTGGTCGGCGTCTGGATGCTGCTGTTCGCTCAGAACGGACTGATCAACACGATCCTCGGGCCGCTCGCGCCGAGCCCGTCCTGGCTCATCAACTCGGGCCTGGCGATGCCCACGATCGCGCTGTACGTCACCTGGAAGCAGCTCGGCTTCTACATCCTGCTCTACCTGGCTGCGCTGCAGAACATCCCGAAGGAACTGTACGAGTCCGCGGCCACCGACGGCGCGAACCTGCGCCAGCGGTTCCTGAACGTGACCGTGCCGGGCGTCCGTGCCACGACCACCCTGGTGCTGATCCTGGCGATCATCCTCGGTGCGAACCTGTTCACCGAGCCCTACCTGCTCACCAACGGAGGCGGCCCGGACGGCGCCAGCGCCACGCCGGTGCTGCTCGTCTACCAGAAGGGCATCCAGCAGCAGAACCCGGACACCGCATCGGCGATCGGGATGCTCCTGGTGATCGTTGTCGGACTGCTGTCCATGGCCGCGAGCCGACTGAACCGGGAGAAGTGAGATGAGGACGAAGATCCGCTGGTGGCGCTACCTGCCGCTCACCCTTGCCGCACTCGTGTTCGCGTTCCCGTTCTACTTCATGGTGGTCGGTGCGTTCCAGGTCAACCCGACGAACTCGCCGTCCTCGCTGTTCCCGACGGACGGCTGGACCACCCAGAACTTCTCGGCCATCGACAGCCGGCTGGATCTGGGCGGCTCGCTGCTGAACTCGCTGATCTTCACCACCGGGGTGCTGCTCGGCACGGTCGTGTTCGGCCTGCTCGCCGGCTACGCCCTGGCCCGCCTCGACTTCCGCGGCAAGGCGGCCACCTGGGTGCTGATGCTGCTCATCCAGATGGTGCCGTTCCAACTGTTGATGATCCCGTTGTACGTGCAGGTGACCCGGACCTACGGGCTCGGGGACAGCTACCTTGGGATGATCCTGCCGTTCGCGATCAACACAACGGCCGTGTTCATCTTCACGCAGTTCTTCCGCGCTCTCCCGCAGGAGGTGTTCGAGGCCGCCCGGATCGACGGCGCCAGTGAGTTGCGGATCCTGCGTTCGGTCGCCGTCCCGCTCGTGCGCCCCGCCCTGGTCACCGTGCTTCTGGTGACGTTCATCGGGCCGTGGAACGAGTTCCTGTGGCCGTTCCTGATCACCAAGGACGTGACGATGCAGCCGTTGGCGGTCTCGCTCGCGAACTACATCAGCAACGTCGCCCAGTCCACGGCGAACCCGAACGGAGCGATCCTGGCCGGCGCCACCACCCTGGCCTTCCCGGTGGTCGTCCTGTTCTGCATCTTCCAGCGTTACTTCACCGCGTCCGAGATCGGCTCCGCCGTCAAGGGCTGAGAGGAACCCATGTTTACCGATGCCACCTTCCCGCTCGGACCGTTCGTCCCGTACGAGGGGAACCCGATCCTGCGTCCGAAGGGCAACAGCTGGGAGTCGTCCAACCTGTACAACCCCGCCGCCCTCGTGGACGGCGACGAGGTCGTGCTCCTGTACCGGGCGCACGCCGAGGACATCGTGTCCCACATCGGCCTCGCCCGGAGCTCGGACGGCTACACCTTCGAACGCGAGGACGCCCCGGTGTTCTCTCCGCAGGAGGACTACGAGCGGTTCGGCGCGGAGGACCCACGGATCGTCCTCATCGAGGGCGTGTATTACCTGACCTACACCGGCTGGGACCGCCACAGTGCGCAGCTGTGCCTGGCCACCTCGACCGACCTGCACACCTGGACGCGGCACGGCCCGATCTTCTCCGACTTCGACACGTTCGCGACCGTGGACCCGCGCGGCCACAACTGGTCCAAGGCCGGGGTCATCGTCCCGGTGCAGATGCAGGGCAGGTGGTGGATGTACTTCGGCGAGGGCGCGATCTACTGGGCGACCAGTGACGACCTGATCCACTGGACGCCCGGCACGCCCGACACCGAACCGATGTATTCGCCCACACCCGGTTCCTTCGATGCCGACCTCGTCGAGATCGGCACCTCCCCGGTCCTGTCGTCCAACGGGCTGCTGGTCTTCCTCACCAATGGGGCGACGCGAACGGTGCATTCCGACGGGCGCGTGGACGTCGACTATCGCTGCGGTCAGATCGCCATCGACCCGGAGGACCCGACCACCGTCATCGCCCGGATGCAGGTGCCGTGGCTGCGGCCGCAGACCTTCGAGGATCGCCATGGCCTCGTCTCGAACGTGACCTTCGTCGAGGGCCTGGTCTCCTTCCGCGGCAAGTGGTTCGCCTATTACGGGCAGTCCGACACCACCCTCGCGGTCGCCGTGCACGACCCCGCCCAGCCCTGGGGTGCGCAGGTGCGCGCCGCACTCGAGTCGAAGGAGACACGAAGATGAGAACCTCCCGCCGCGCCTTCCTGGGCGCGCTGGCCGCCGCCGGCGCCGTCGTGGCCACGGCCCCGACCGCCGTCGCCGCTCCGGTCACGCGAGCCGGCGGCAACGCCCGGCTCGCCAACCTCGACCACCTGCGCTTCCTCCTCGGCGAGGTGCCGCTCACGCCGTCGACGGCGCACACCACCTACCGCATCGACGCCGAGCCGGTCGCTCTGGCGCCATGGACGTACGCCGATGCCGACGGCGGATCGTTCCGTCGGGTGGGCGGCGGCGCCTTCGATCCGGCGACCGGGTACTACGGCCAGGGTGCGTTCAACGCCGACGACATCGCCCGTGCCGCCGTCGTGTTCCTGCGGGACTGGCACGCCTCGGGTGACGTGCGCAGCCGCGGCCACGCCTACGAGAACCTGCGGGCGCTGGCCTACCTGCAGACCGTCGACGGGCCGAACACCGGCCGGGTGGTGCTCTGGCAGCAGTTCGACGGCTCGCTCAACCCGAGCGCCGAGCCGGTCGAGCTGCCCGACCCCTCGGACTCGGCGGAGTCCTACTGGCTGGCTCGCACCGTCTGGGCGCTGGGCGAGGGCTACGCGGCGTTCAGCGGCGAGGATGACGGCTTTGCCGCGTTCCTGTCCGAACGCCTGCACCTGGCACTGGATGCCCTCGATGAGGAGTCACTCTCGCGGTACGGACAGTTCGTCACCAGCGACGGCGTCGATCTGCCCGCATGGCTCATCGGCGGCGGCGCCGACGCGACGGCAGAGGCCGTGCTCGGCCTGGCGGCGACGCAGGCCGCCATGCCCGACGACCGGGTCGGCAGCGCCCTCGAGCGCTACGCCGAGGGGATCGCCGCGATGGGTACCGCAACCGCTGGGTGGCCGTTCGGGGCGGTCCTGCCGTGGACCGGGTCGCTCGGCTTCTGGCACGCGTGGGGTGGCGCCGCCCCGGAGGCCCTCGCCCGGGCGGGCGAGACCCTGGGCCGCGACGACCTGATCGACGTCGCGATCACGGACGCCGGCACCTTCACCCCGCTGGTGCTCGCCTGCGGGGGACCGAACAACGCGTGGGCGCCCCTGCCTGCCGAGGCCCAGATCGCCTATGGTGCCCACGGGCGGGTGGCCGCCGCCCTGGCCGCGGCCGACGCGGACGGCGGACCGGGGCTCCGTGAGCTCGCCGGGCTGGCCGCCGGGTGGTTCTTCGGGGCGAACACCGCGGGCACCGCGGTCTACGACCCGGCGACCGGGGTCACGTTCGACGGTGTCGAGACGGACGGGCGGATCAACCGGAACTCCGGCGCGGAGTCCACGATCCACGGGCAGCTCACCATGCTCGCCCTGGACACCCGCCCCGACGTCGCCGCCCTGGCCCGCTCGATCACCTCCCTGCACGCGTTCGAAGGACTCAGCGCCGTCGACGCCGAGACCGCACGGTTCAGTGCCGGCTGCACGGTGGTGACCCCCAGCGGCGGTGCCTGGATGGGCGAGGGCAACCTCTCCGGTGGCGCCTACCTGCAGGTACCGGCGGGGGAGTGGGTCGAGTTCGATCTCGATGCCGAACAGGCCGCGCTCGCGTATCCGATCGTGTGGCGCACGGACGCCGAGGCGGGCACCGCCCGGTGGAGCGTCGTCGGCGGTGCGGCACTGGGCGTCACGGCCAACGGTGGCACCGGCGCGGCGGGTCTGACCGAGGTTCCAGGCAGTCTCGTGCCACAGGGCCTGGACGACGTTGTCCCGGCCGGCGTCGTGACCGTCCGGTGCGAGAGCGACGGGGACCTGCGCCTCGACGCGCTGCTGCTTCGCCCCCTGGTGACGACCGCGCACTACGCCACCACGGGCACCGACGCTGTCCTCTACGTCAACGCCGGCGACCGGGTCACCCTGACGCCCGCGCTTGCGGGTGGCACCGCCCGCGCGTACACCGGCTCCGGGAGACAGCGCGGCCAGATGCGAGCGGGCCGCCAGGTCCGGGTGGTCGAGGGCGGATTCACGATCAGCCGCTGAGACGGGTGCGGCGTGGCGACGAGCCGCGCCGGGCGCCGCGTCCGCGCCGAACCCTGGCGTCGCGCCCTGAGTCAGCGGGATCGGGGTGAGCCAGCGGTTTGCACCGCTCTGGTTCACCAGGATCCCGCTGCCTCGGCAGGCGGACGGCGGTGCCGGGGGAAGCCGGCGGCGGGCGGACGATCGCCGGGGCGAGCCCCGCCCGCGGCGAACATCACAGCAGGTGCCGGCCACCGCCGTCGGGCATCGACGACGGCACCTGAGACAATCGGAAGGTGACGTCCCTGCAGATCGGCCCCATCGAGGTGGGCACCCCGGTGATCCTCGCGCCCATGGCGGGGGTCACGAACGCTCCGTTCCGGACCCTGTGCCGGGACGCTGCCGCCGGTGCGCTGCCGTCGGAGCGGGCGGCCGAGCTCGAGGGCAACCCGGCGCCGGTGGGCCTGTACGTCGCCGAGATGGTGACGTCGCGGGCGCTCGTGGAGCGAACCCCGGAGTCGATGCGGATCATCTCCCATGACGAGGGTGAGGGCGTGCGCAGCGTGCAGCTGTACGGCGTGGACCCGGCCACCGTGCGCGCGGCCACCCGGATGTTGGTCGCCGAGGACCGCGCCGACCACATCGACCTCAACTTCGGCTGCCCGGTGCCCAAGGTGACCCGCAAGGGCGGGGGAGCGGTGCTGCCCTGGAAGAGCGAGTTGTTCACGAAGATCGTCGGCGCCGCCGTGGAGGCGACCGAAGGGTCGGACGTGCCGATCACGGTGAAGATGCGAATGGGCATCGACGCCGACCACCTCACCTACCTCGACGCCGGCCGACGCGCCCAGGACGCGGGCGTGGCCGCCGTCGCGCTGCACGCGCGCACCGCCGCCGACTACTACTCCGGCACCGCTCACTGGGACGCGATCGCCGCCCTCAAGGAGGCCGTCACCGACGTGCCGGTGCTCGGCAACGGGGATATCTGGTCCGCCGAGGACGCGCTCGCGATGGTCGCCCACACCGGCTGCGACGGTGTCGTGGTCGGGCGGGGCTGCCAGGGGCGGCCGTGGCTGTTCGCCGACCTCGTGTCCGCGTTCGCAGGCTCGGACGCGCGGATCCAGCCGGGCCTCGGCGAGGTCGCGTCCGTGGTCCGCCGGCACGCCGAGCTGATGGTGGCGCACTTCGGCGAGGAGCTGAAGGCGCTGCGGGAGTTGCGCAAGCACATGTCCTGGTACCTCAAGGGTTACGTTGTGGGCGGTGAGGCCAGGGCTGCGCTCGGCATGGTCTCCAGCCTCGACGAGCTCGACGAGCGGCTCGGCGCACTCGAGCTCGCGCAGCCGTACCCGGGCGAGGGCGCCGAGGGGCCGCGCGGCCGCGCCGGCACCCCGAAGGTGCCGCACGTGCCGGAAGGCTGGCTGGATTCGCGCGCCATCGACGCCGGTCTGCGCGCGATGCTCGCCGAGGCCGAGCTCAGCGTCTCCGGCGGCTGACCGCCGACGTCGCCCGACCACCCGCCGGGGTGTCATCGTGCGGCGCATCGGCACCGTCGGCCGCACAATCGCACCCTCGGCGGCCGCGACCGTCGGGGATGCGGCTGAGGGTGTCATCGTGCGGCGGAACCGGGCCGTCCGCCGCAGAATCGCACCCTCGACGGCCGCAACCTCGCCGGGCTGTGGCCTGAGGGTGTCGTTGTGCGGCGGAACCGGGTCGTCGGCCGCAGGATCGCACGCTCGACGGTCGCAACCTCGCCGGGCTGTGGCCTGAGGGTGTCGTTGTGCGGCGGAACCGGGCCGTCGGCCGCAGAGTCGCACCCTCGCGCGGGGTGAGTGGGCCGGGGGTGAGT
>NZ_CACRYJ010000064.1 GCF_902703175.1 Occultella aeris
CCCCCCCCCACGTCTCGATAGATGAGACGCGTTCGTCGAGTGCGCCAGGCGGGCGGGCGACCGGCCGTGAGTGTCAGCGCAACGACATTTCCTCCGAGGGAACACCGGTGATCAGCCCCTCTCAAACCCTTCCTGCTCCGGCGAAACCCCTGACGTGCGCCACGCCCGCACAAACCGCACCACCCGACGGAGGTCCCACGATGGAGTCAGAGTCGAAGTACGTTCGCGGACTCGCACAGCATCCGCGGCTCTTCGGTAGCGACCTTTCTCATGTTCGGAACCTGATACTGGATGACGATCGTTCACGCGGCTGGTACCGCAACGTCGAGCACCAGGCCGAGCGCCTACTGTCAACGCCGGCGTCTGCCTACCGCATTCCCGACGGCAAACGTCTGCTAGACACCAGCAGAGAGGTGCTTCGGCGGACCTATCTGCTCGCATTGGCACACCATGTCTCGCATCGGAAGGAGTTCGCCGACCGGCTCTGGCTGGAGCTCCTCGCTGCCTCGCGATTCCCCGACTGGAACCCGAGCCACTTCCTCGATGTGGCGGAGATGGCTCACGCCTTCGCAATCGGATATGACTGGCTGCACGAGGAATGGGACGCCACACAACGAGAGCACCTCGAGCACGCAATAGTGACTCACGCCCTGCGCCCGGGACTCCAGGCGTACAGCGAAGGTCATCGGTGGGCGGTCCGGACCAGCAACTGGAATCTCGTGTGCAACGCCGGCCTCCTGATGGCCGCTCTGGCAATCGCCGACGTCCACCGCGATCTTGCAGAGAAGGTGATCGGCCATGCGATGGCGTCCATGGCTGGGGCGGTCGCTGTATATGGCCCTGACGGGGCCTACCCCGAAGGCTTGGGCTATTGGAGCTACGGCACCCAGTACCTCGTCCTGGGCCTCGCCGCGTTCACGACGGCGACGGACATGCCCGAGCAGCTCAGTTCCGTGCCAGGTCTCGATCGCACGGCGAGATTCGCCGTGCACGTCACTGGGCCCCTGGGTTTAGCGTTCAACTATTACGACGGCGTGGCGCGCATAACAGTGCCACCGGCTGGGTTCTGGCTCGCGCGCCGCTTCGACGATGGCTTGGCGGCCGGGTTGGCAGCCCAAGGCGCCGATGAATTGCTGACGGACTGGGATCAGCTTCCGACCAGCCTGCTGTGGTACCGGCCGATGTCGGAGGTCGATCCCGAATCAGCGGGCGAGCCACGCGACGCCTGCTTCCGGGCGTCGGAGGTAGTAACCATGCGCAGCGCGTGGCACCAGCGAACTGCGCTGTGGTTGGCAGGCAAGGCTGGCGACAACGCAACCACGCACAGCGACCTAGACCTCGGTAGCTTCGTGCTTGATGCACTGGGCACCCGGTGGCTGCACGACCTCGGGTGGGACAACTACAGCCTGCCGGGTTACTTCGACTTCGCGGGAGGTCAGCGCTGGACCTACTATCGCAAGCGCACTGAGGGTCACAACACGCTGGTGGCCAACCCAGACGCCACCGGGGGCCAGTCGTGCTCGACCACTCTTGGCGAGGCCGCCGGGATGGGAGTCGGAACTGTGATCGCGCACCAGAGCACCGCCTCGGAGGCCTATGCCGTGCTCGACTTGACCAGTGCAGATCCCGCATACCGCTCCTGGAAGCGTGGATGGCGTTTGTTCGACTTCCGCAGGCAGGTGCTCCTGCAGGACGAAGTCACCTTGCACGAACCCGGCGAGGTCTGGTCGTTCCTTCACACGTCGGCGCAGATCGACATTGCCGACGACGGGCGAGGCGCCGTACTTCGCGACGGGCCCAAGCGCCTAGTCATGCGACTGTCGGATCAGACACCGGGTCGACTCGTGGAGATGGAAGCCGCCCCGCTGTGGACCTCGCCCGCCCCTCGGGGACAGAGCACCAACGCGGCGATACGGAAACTCGCGCTACGGGTCTCAGTCGAGGGTCCGGTCACCCTCGCCATACAGCTGACACCGGTGGCCGACCACGAGCCGGTTCCGCCACCAACCTCGGTACTGCCGCTTGCAAACTGGACTGTGAGCACCGAATCCGTCGCGCAGCTGGAGCGCCTTGCCATCGACGGAGAAGGCGTCCCCGGGTTCTCACCAGAAGTCTGGAGCTACGAGATCCCCGCATCGCAGATCGGACGAATCCAAGCGACCGCTTCCGCTGGCAGCACCGTCGACCAAATCCGGGAGCCCGGAGGTGATGTCGTGCTCGAAGTCCACGCTCCTGGGGCCCGGACCGGCAGTTACCGACTCCGACGACTCCTCGATGATTCTCCAACGGCGATGACCTCGCCGATCTTCGCGAGTAGTGACGACGGGAACGTCGCCGCCAACGCCTTCGACGGGATGGCGGACTCGTTCTGGCGGCCCGGTACTGCAGGCCCCGAGTGGATCGGATGCGATCTCGGCGTCGAAGCCGAGATGGGCGCCGTCCTGATCGCTTGGCGTGAGGGCGCGCGCGCTTCAGTCCGGTTCGATGTCGAACTGGCTGGAGCGGATGGGACGTGGTGGCAAGTCTGGACAGGATCGTCCTCTGGTACAACAACAGCGGCTCAACGGGTGAGTTGGCCACCGCGGAAGGCTCGTTACGTACGCATCGTGCGGCGAGATGACGGCGCCGCCTCGCTGTTCGCCGTTACCTCGATCGAGCTGCCTGAGCGCCTCCCGCGTCAACCGTCGCAGCTGCAAAGCGCTGACATCCACCTTGTGGTGCCGGCTTTGCGGGCAGGTTCCGCCGAACAAGCTTCCGTGTCGTTGAGATCGCCGCTGGGAGGAGTGGTGCCAAGTTCTGACTACACCTTCGAACTCATCTCTTCCGAATCCTCGGTTCTGGAGATCGCTGGTGACCGCATGGCCCCTATCTCGCCGGGCACCGTCGTCGTGACTGCCGTCGTCCGAACCAAGGAGCGACTCCTGCTTCATCACAGTGTGAGGGTGCAGGTGCAACCGCCACAGCCAACCTGAGGCCCGGGGCCCCGGGGCATCAAGTTGTTGAGCGCCTCAATCCTGGGTCTGCGGCCACCCACGTTCGACCGGCCGATGCGGTTCTCGCAATCGTGCGATGGTGCCCATCTCGTACTCGTCGATCGCATGGGCTATCCACCCTGCGGACCGCGCGATACCGAACATGACCTCGCTGGCACCGTGCTCCATTGATGACGAGTCGGCGATCATGCCGAGCGCCAGGTACACGTTCGGGGGCGGGAGCCTGCGACTCTTGAGGAGCGCCAGCATCTCGAACGATCGCTGAAGTCTGGCGTTCTCTGCTGCAAGGGGCTTGAGCAGATTCAGTAGGTGGCTCGCCCTAGCGTCCCCTTGCGGATGCTGTGGATGCCCGAATCCAGGTAGCCGCCCTTCGTCCCGGAGCCGTGCACTCAACACGAACTTGGTCCCGTGTGTATCTCCGAAGGTGCTCAGCATTGCTTCAACGGCAGTCGCGGACGCGCCGAGTACGGCACTGCTGCCCACTCCTAGCCCTGCGGCTAGAACACCGTAGAGGTCGGCGTGTGCCGAGGCTGCGATCTGTGCGGCGTACGTCGACGGCGACAACCCGTGATCCGCGAGCAACACAAGAGCGGCGTTCAGTACCCGCACCTGCTCCTCGTTGGGCGTGATGGTCGAAAGGCGTGACCAGAGCATGGATGCCAAATCAATGTCGATCGGGTCCGATCTCTGAGGCATTGCCTCCACCAGAGTCCGTAAGAGCGGTCCCGCAGCGTGCGCAGCCGATTGGATACTGGAGTCGGAGCGAAACGGATCCGCGGCAGTGACGGCTGCAAGCATGACGCGGAGCCGGTCAGAGGAGATGGTTTCCTGCGGCAACGACGTACCCACTCGCCTGGCCACGGCCACGGATTCCGCGTTGGCCGCCCATCCGACGCTCTCCTCCCACCGCCCCGTCCAAAGGAAGTGCGCGACCGACTCGAATGGTTGGTCAACGAGTTCAGACACAGGTCTTGCCCGGTAGTGGAGCATGTCGTCCTTCAACGTGCTCAAACGGGATGTCTTGCCGAACTCGTTAAGTGAGGGCCGGCGACCTTCCTGTAGCAATCGGTCCACGTCCTCAGGGCGAAAGTAACTGATCCTCCCATCCCGCTGCCGTGGCAGCGCTCCACGGCTCACATAGGCGTAGATCGTCTCGCGCTTCACTCCTAGCCGTGCCGCGGCCTGTGTCGCTGTCAGCAAGTCATTCATCGTAGGTCTCCTCTGACGTCTCGCACCCAAGATAGCGGACGATAGTTGATTCATGACTCAATCTTGACGTGACTTGATCAACTCTGGTTCGCTCGGCGAGACCGGACAAGGACCGAAGAAGGAGCAACGTGGCCGAGCAGTTGGCAACGAGTCATCACGACATCGTGATCGTCGGAGGCGGAGCAGCAGGAGTCGCCGCTGCGATCGCAGCGCGCCGCAGCGGCCTCGACACCGTGCTAATCGAGGCGGGACCGTTCTTCGGCGGCGAGCTCGTCAGCGGATTGCCCATCGACGGCTGTCTCAACGCCCAGGGTGAGTGGATCGTTGGAGGCGTCGCACGACAGCTGTTCGACGCCGTCGAGTCGGCCGGGAGCTTTGCCCGGGCGATGTCCGACTACCGCCAGATGTGGGCGGTGTGCGTCGATCCGGAGATGCTCAAGATGAGCATCATCGAGGCATTGGCCGAAGCCGGGGTCAACCCACGGCTGTACCTCACAAGCCAGGATGTGGTGGTACGCCGCAACCGCGTTGAGGGAATCATCGCGGTGGGAAAGGGGAAGCGCTACCTCATCACCGGAGACGTCTTCATCGACTGCACAGGCGACGGACAGCTGGCTGTCTCTGCGGGTGCGCCTTTCGAGTTCGGCGGCCGAGCCGGCGAGCTGCAGCCGGTGTCACTGACCTACCGGCTCACGAACGTCGACTACCGCGAGTACCTGGACTGGGTAGCGGCCGAACCGGACCTCTTCCTCCTCGCAGAGAACCCCGCCCTGGGCTACGCCGGCAAGCGCGAGGCGGCGCGTGCGGCGCGAGATGGCGGGTTTCCATTCGTCGCCCTCGATGCGAACGGAACTGTCCTTGGGGACGCGATCGAGTGTGGCGCGATGGACCCATGCACCGCGTTGTACTTGTGGCCGACATCGCCAGCGCGCAACGAAGTTGGCATGAACACCACGCGATTGTCAGGGGTCGATGGCACCAACCCCCAAGAACTGAGCGAATCCCTCGCCACCCTCACCGCCCAGATCAACCGCTGCATCGATTTCTGCCAGAAGAACATTCCGGGCTTTGCGGATGCGCGCCTTGCCGGAATCGCACCCCGAGTTGGGGTCAGGGAGACCAGGCGCGTGGTCGGCGAGTACGTCCTCACTGAGGAAGACGTGGTCGAGGGCAAGAAGTCTGATCGCGGCGTCGCCAAGGGTGGTCACCACGTCGACATCCATGGCGAAGGCACCGCACAAGTTCGACGGGCAGTGAATGATGGCCGCTCGTACGACATTCCCTACGAGGCACTCGTGCCCAAGAATATCAAGAACGTGCTGATGGCCGGCCGGTGCCTCTCCTCGACCAGGGAGGCCAACGGCTCGGCTCGCGTCATGGGCACCTGCATGGCAACTGGCGAGGCAGTCGGCGTGGCCGCCGCGATGATGGTCGAGGCGGGTCTCAGAGATGTCCGCGAGGTTGATGTCTCGATGCTGCGCTCTCGACTCATGGCTGACGGCGCCGTCGTCGACGGCACCAACTGAGCAATCGTGAATGAACTGGCTGATCATGGAGTGGCGATGATCGCGCAGGGTCGACCCGCTGTCCCGCAGCGCACAGCATCTGATGGCTTCTCCCCCCACGGGCAACAGACGGTCGTACCGCCGCCGGTAGTGGAGTCTGCGGCGCCGGCACTGGAAGAGCAGGTGATCTGAGTGCGAGCTGTGTTGTTCTCAGGCGACGCAGTGGTGTTGGCCGTCGAGATGGATCCGCCGGAGCCGACTCCAGGGGACGTGCTCATCCGACTCACCAAGTCCGGTGTGTGTGGCACGGATGTCCACTACTGGCGCGAGACTCCACAACAGCGGGGGCACAGGCTGGACGTCGTGCCGGGGCACGAGGCCGTCGGCGTGGTGGATCGCGTGGGACCGGGTGTCGTGGCATTCGGACCGGGTGATCGCGTCGTCGTCGGCATGCTCCATATCGGCTGCGGGCGATGCCGGGATTGTGCGTCCGGAACGTACTCCCATTGCCCCGCCAAGCAGGTCGTGGGACGGACCCTGCACGGCTCGTACGGGCAGTACGTGTGTGTGCCCGACCGAGCGGTGTACCGGTTGCCAGACGCCGTGACGGACAGTGTCGCGGTCATGACCGCGTGCAACCTGTCCACCGCTTACTCCGCGGTGCGCAAGGCGGCCTTGTCTGCTGGCGGCAAGGTCGCGATCTTCGGACTGGGAGGGGTGGGGTTGTGCG
This sequence comes from Occultella aeris, assembly GCF_902703175.1. Taxonomy (GTDB): domain Bacteria; phylum Actinomycetota; class Actinomycetes; order Actinomycetales; family Beutenbergiaceae; genus Occultella; species Occultella aeris. The sequence goes on from NZ_CACRYJ010000064.1 coordinate 6,438, forward strand.
CGCTGATGGCCGCAGCCGCGCACGGGGTGGAAATCACCGCCATCGATCCCATCGCTAGCAGGCGGGACATGGCAGCTTCGTTGGGCGCGACCTCGGTGAGCGACCCCAACGACTTCCACGCCTCGCTGGCCGCCGGTCACACACGCGGCTACGACGCCACGATCGAGTGCAGTGGGCACTCGGGTGCACAAGCAGATTCGATCAGGGCACTCGTCCCCGGAGGGCGGTCCGTCGTGGTCGGCGGGGGAGGTCGATTCGCGTTCCGAGCCGAAGAACTGCTGGCAAGGGAGTTGACCCTGGTCGGCTCCTCGGTGTGTCCCGCCGATCTGTTCTACGACGTGCTGGACTTCGCAGCCACACACCATCGAGAACTTGAGTGGCTAATCGGGCCGACGTTTGGCATCACCGACGCAGAGCAAGCCTTGCGACACTCTGCCGACGGGGGCATAGGCAAGCCGATCTTCGACTGGCCGCACTGAACCCGATCCAGGACGGCCCGGACCCCGCTTCCAGTGCCCGAGCAGGCACCGCCTGACGCGGAGATGAGGCCACCTGGACCTCGACTCACGGACTGACCGACCCGCACTACACGGTGCCGCCCACGTGTCAAGCGAGGTCTTGACGCGAAGTTTCGAAGAGACGACTAGGTGTTGAAGCGGAACTCCACCGAGTTCCGGTACCGACCAACCTCGGATCGAGCGGCACCATGGAGCTACTCCAGCGGTTGCAGGCGCGGGTTCCCGACAGCGCCCGATCCCACCCGTGACGCTCATGGATGGTCTTAACGTGGGCCTCGGCGTTCGCCTTGGGCGCCGACAATTGCTGCAGGTCATGCCCGACCGAGCGGAAACGCCTGTGCCCGATGGATTTCCAGTCCTCTCCGAGCACTCCGTGGAAGCCGAAGAGAGGCAGACGATGCTTGCCCAGCGCTTGATCGAGTCGGCCACGGCCGCGCGCAACTCTCGCTCGAGGGGTCGAAGTCCGCACCTTCGCGTGTGCGTCGATCTTGCCCACCACGTCCAGCGTGGTCGCGCCGACGAGGCTTGTGCCGGCGCGCTCCCGTAACACCTTGGAAACGACGACGGCTTGCGAAGGGTCAGTGCGCCACTGTGATGAACGTGCACGAGGCCGCTGGCAGGTGCAGGTCGCCGACGGATGTCGCGACGCGAGTATCGTGCTCGAGAGCGTCCGTGCCGAGCGGTGACCGGTACGACTCGGCCAAGGTGATGGTGCCTGCAGGGACATCGAGCGTTGCGCTCAACGTCTGCTCACTGCGGTTGAGGATCGCGATCTGTAGGACGCCGTCGGTGTTTCTGGCGGCCACGGCGTCCAACGCTGGGACCCGTCGCGGAACGCTGCTGGGATCGACACGGACGGAGGGGTTGCGGCTGTGCAGGTCGGGGACCTCGACCTCGGGTGCGTCGACTTGTACGTCCATGCGAGTTCCGGTCAGGCGCTCCCGGTAGGTGCGGAAGATGGGAAACAATGCTGATCGCGTCACGGTCCCATGACGGGCGTCGAGAACTGCGTTTCCGTTGACGAGGAATACGTAGTTCGCCATGGTGACGACATCCGCAGCGCGGAGCATGGCGTGGAACACACCAGCGACGAAGATGGCGTCGCTGCCCGTCCGCGGTGCGGTCCGATCCAGGCGAAAGGTGTCGTCTGCCTCCTGCCGGTAGTGTCGAATGTTCCATTCGTCGATGGCGATTCCGACTACCCGCGAGGCAGTTAGGTTGTGCTTGCGGACCAGTTGGCCCATCGCCTCGATCTGCGCCTCGAAGTGCAGGGGCGCCAGCATGACGGCTCGGCGTGCCTCGCTGCTGGCGGCAGGGTGCCCATCGCGATCGACTCTCGACCCGTAGAGGTGGAGGGAGAGGAGATCGATGCTGCTTCCTGCGACATCGAGGACCGTCGAATCCCAATCGGGATCGGTGGCGCCGCTCGAGCCGACCCCGACGAGGCGGACGTCAGGCTGGTAGCGGCGGAAGAAGCGCGCCCAGTTGTCTAGCGTGTCTGCGTATTCCGACGCCGTCATCCGCCCGGCCTCCCAGGCGCCCCAGGTCTCGTTGCCCAGTCCCCAGTACGCGACGGGCCACGGATCGTGGCGCCCGTTGCGCATCCGCTCGAGGACGTCGCTCGTGGGCTGGGAGCCGGTGGTGTAGTCGAGCCATCGGAGCGCCTCGATCATGGTGCCGGTGCCCATGTTGACGTTGATGTAGGCACCCGCGCCCACGCGTTCGCACCAGTTGAGGAACTCGTGTGTTCCGAACTGGTGACTCTCGAGCTGGCCGCCGCCCCAGTGCCAGTTGGGTCGCACCGGTCGCCGCTCGAGGGGGCCGATGCCTTCCTCCCAGTGATAGCAGTCGGCGAAGCAGCCCCCGGGCCAACGCACGACCGGTACCTGCAGCTCGGCCGCGGCAGCAATCACGTCCTCGCGGAGCCCGTCGTCGTCCATTAACCCCGGGTAGACGCAGTCTTCTACGTGCTCGAAGTACTGTCCGTAGATGTCGCGGTTGATCTCAATCGGTGCCGCGGGTTCCGCCACCGTGATCGTGCTGGTCAGAGTCCTGGCGTTGGTCATGAGCCCCTTCTGGTTCACTTTGCGCAGCGGATAGATGAAGGCTCCCGCGAAGCGAGAGGGACCTGCTCAAGACTCCGTCACTATGAGTCCGCCTCCCGCTGTCGCCGTACATCTAGGCGGTCCCAATCTGCTCGGCGGATTTGGGACGGCGGAACGCGCTGCTACTGCTTGAGCACGAGGTAGAGGTCATACTTGAACGCGGTCGCAGCGGGCCCGTCGATCCTCAGCCGCAGCCAGCCACCGAAGTGCGAGATCGGGACCCGGATGCCCTCGGCACCGGCTGGCAGCACCGCAGATGTCCCATGGGGCAGCCAGCGTCGTCCCTCTGCGGAGACCTCGACTTGCAATGCGATCGGGTCCGGGCAGGGGACCACCGCATACAGGAACGCCGTGGCTTCCCCTGCCCAGGCGCACTCGTACGGCTCGGTGTGATGGGTGCCCGAGAAGTCGGCATGCCGCTCCAGGATGGCGGTGTGGCTCTCACGGATCATCCGATAACTCCCGTCGACAGCATCACCGAGTCCACGTAGAGGAAGGATCGGGAGTCGGTGTTCGCGTCCACCCAGAACCCGACGTTGAGCATCCCGCGCAGGTTGGGCCAGGCGGGCATAGTCAGCGGTTCGAGCGAGGCGCCGGACCAGACACGGTCGTTGCACTGGAACTCCAGGTAGCGCATCGTCGCCAGATCGAAGTCCACCCGCAGGTAGTGCCAGTTCTGTTTCGTGGCCAACTCGTTGTAACAGAGGTCCTGACGGCCGTCGGGGACGTCAGTCCACTGATCGTTTCCAAGGTGGAAGTGGGTCCTGGTCTCGGAGGAGATCGTCTGCGCGCGGCGGGGACTCGCCTTGTACTGCCATTGGTGCCGTGGCGGGCCGTCGCCGTCGGCGTTGAGGAAGCGCAGGTGCGGCATCACCCGGTGTTCGTCGTCCTGCAGGTCGAGGAAGATGCCAAAGCTGCGCACATCACGGTCAGACAGCGTCATCGACGTCGCCTCCGGTTTGGAGGTGACCCATCCCTCGACGCGGATCGGCTGCGCCCGCCGGAACGTCAGGCGCTTCAGGGCAACGGCGATGCTGTCTCGGCGGGCACGGGTGGCCAGCTTCATCGCGTAGCTGCCATGCAGCGAGCCCGCGGTGCCGGTGTCCCACATGGTGAGGTTGCTGAGCATCGGGGGTCGGAAGTCGCGTTGCTCGGGAAGGATCGTGTCCAGCGAGCCCTCGTAGTTCCCGGTCAGCAGCGTCCAGCCCTGCAGCCCGCGGTCGAAGTCGTCGTCGAGCAGTATCTGGGATAGCGGCTCGAAGCCGTCGGCGGCGTTCACAGCGGAAGCAGTACGGCTCGGCTGGGCGAGGCCTCTGCCTCGGCCAGGGGCAGAGGCAGGCAGATGAGCAGGTATTCTCCGGGGTCGACGTGATGCAGCACGAGGCCCTCCACAACGGTGACGTCGGCGCCCAGCAACGTGTGGTGTACCGCGCGATCCGTTGAGCCGAAGGGTTCGATGGAAGGTGCGTCGATCCCGATAAGGGCGACGCCGGCGGTGACCAGCCGCTCGGCCGCCGCTCCGGAGAGCGCGCGGAAGTGAGGGTCGAACGACTCGCCTGCGCGCGCTGGCGCCGGGGTTCGCAGGAGCAGTCGCTCCTGCGGCTGCGGCTGCAGTGCGTCGATCTCGGCGGCCTCGATTGTGCCGGTCGGCGCGGCGACCTCGGCCACCCGGCAGCGGCCGATCAGCGGTGCCAGGGACTGCCCGCCAATCCGGGCGCCTCCGGCGAGGTGGTGGTAGGGGGCGTCGACGTGGGTGCCGGTGTGGCTGTTGAGCAACCAGCTGCTGTGAGCGGTCCGTTCGCCGGGTCGATGCCTGGAGTGCCAGCGCACCTCCGGCGGGAAACGATCCTCCCACGATGCCATTCCCGGCAAGATCGGTGCGGAGATGTCGATGATCGGCCCGAGCGACGTCGAGAGTGCACTCATCGCGCCAGCACCCCCCCGTCGACGGCGATCGCGTCGCCCGTCATGAAGGAGGCGTCCGGGCCGCACAGCCAGGTAGCGAGTCGGGCGACCTCGTCGGGGTCGCCGAGCCGCCGCAGCGCCGCGTTGTCCAGATAGGCCTGTTCCTTGACCGGCTCTTTGGTGATGACGCGCTCTACCATCGGTGTCCGAATGTGGCCAGGCAGGATCGCGTTGACCCGAATGCCGTGCTCGGCCTCTTCCAGCGCGGCGCAACGGGTGAGGCCGATGATCCCGTGCTTGGCAGCTACATAGGCGGCGGCAGCTCGGACGCCGCGCACTCCGACGACCGATGAGGTATTGACAATCGCGCCGCCGCCCGCGCGCCGCAGCAGCGGGATCTCGTGCTTCATCGACAGCCAGATGCCCTTGAGGTCGATGTCGATCGTCCGGTCCCAGTTCTCCTCGGTGCAGTCTGCGATAATCGCGCGCTGCTGCTCCACGCCGGCGCAGTTGACGGCGTGATCGAGCCGGCCCCAACGCTCTTCGATGACGGCGGCCAGGGCGCGCATGTCGTCTTCGCGTTGCACGGCACAGGGCACGAACAGCGCAGTCCCACCCGCCGATTCGATCTCGGCGGCGGTGCGAGCACCACCGTCGGCATCGACGTCAGCGATCACCACCGCGGCGTCCCCGGCGGCGAAACGCAGTGCGACAGCCCGGCCGATACCGGACCCACCGCCCGTAACTAAAGCGACTCGTTGACTCATGTGGAGTACTGTAGCGCTACAAGCGACCTGTGAAGCGCAGATCCGAGAATCGTGGGGTAAAACTGTCCGATGACCACGCTGCAAGACGTAGCGGCGCACGCCGGAGTCTCACCGATGACAGTTTCCAACGTGGTCAACGGTCGCCCCGGGGTCGCTGAGTCCACGAGGCTGCTGGTTGACGCTTCCATTCGGCACCTCGGGTACAAGCCGAACCTCTCCGCGCGACGCCTGGCCAAAGGCCGCACCGGCATGCTGACTCTCAGCATCCCCGAGGTGGAGATCCCGTATTTCGCGGAGATCTCCAGTGCGATGCTGCGGGCCGCTCTTGAGCGCTCGATGGACATCCTAATCAACCAGAGCGACTGGGACCGCGATCGCGAGCTGGACCTGATCCACGGCTCGATGAGCCTGCTGACCGATGGAATCCTGCTCTACCCCTCGACCCTGACGCAATCCGATCTGAACGGTGCCCGTCCTGGCGTCCCGCTGGTGCTGTTCGGGGGTTCGGAGGTGTTCACCAACGTCGATCATGTGGTGATCGACAACGTCGCGGCGGCTCAGGAGGCCACCGAACACCTGGTCTCGCTCGGGCATCGGCGGATAGCCTTGATCGGTCCCCACCTGGAGCCGAATAGCCGCAAACCGAACGGGCGTCTCGCGGGTTACGCCCGGGCACTAGAGGTAGCACGGATCAAGCGCAGCCAGGAGCTACTGGTCAACGTGCCCACCTATCACCGGGTCGACGGCTACCGCGCGATGCAGCAACTGTTCGAACTCCCGCAGCCGCCCACCGCGGTGTTCTGTCTCAGCGACCTGCTGGCGGTTGGCGCGCTGCACGCGGCCTACGACCGCGGCGTCGCGGTTCCCGGGGAGCTATCGATCATGGGGTTCGACGACGTCGAGGAGTCGCGGTACTCGAACCCGGCGCTCACCACGATCAAACCGGACAAGCTTGCGATCGCCAGGCACGCGCTCGACCTCATCTCCGGGCCAGGCGAGGGTTCCGAACAGAACGGGCCCCGCACCGTGATCACCAACCACGAGTTGGTTATCCGGGCAAGCACCGCGGCGCCGAGCCGCCCTGCCGCCCACTGACCAGATTAGTCATCGCCGCGACAGTTGCGGACCGTGCATACGTACCTCCGACCGTCATAGTTGCGGGAGGGTATATGTAGCGCTACAGTCGCGGTCGGAGGTTCCACCGTGCAACGTCGCCACTTCATGTTCCTTGCCACTGCCGCAGCCGCCGGCGCTCTCAGCCACGTGTCCCTGGAGGCACGACTCGCCGCAGCAGCGCCGCGGACGATCCGCCCCGAGCACCCCAGGCTGCTGCTCACCGACCTCGATCGGATCCGGAACGTCGCGGTCGGCGACCCGGTCGCCGAGGCGTGGTGTGCGGAGATCGTCGCCGTCGCCGAGGGGCTGACCGGCCAGCCGGTCTCGACGTACACGCTCTCGGGCGGCCGACTGCTCGCCGTCAGTCGCGAAGTACTGCACCGGGTCTACTCCTTGGCGACCGCCTGGATCCTCACGGACGACCCGCGCTACGCGACGCGACTGTGGCAGGAGCTCGACGCGGTGTGCGCCTTTCCTGACTGGCATCCGTCACACTTCCTCGACACCGCCGAGATGACGCATGCGGTCGCCATCGGCTACGACTGGCTGTACGGCCATTGGACCAGCGCCCAGCGCGGTGTCCTGGAGACAGCGATCATCGACCACGGGCTGAGCGCCGCGCTCCCCGCCTATGCGGGATCGCAGCCGTGGCCCGCGTGGCCGAACAACTGGAACATCGTCTGCAATGGCGGCATGGTCGCGGGTGCTCTCGCTGTCGCCGACGTCGACACCGATCTCGCCGAGGACATCTTGGCCAAGGCGCTCGCCTCGTTGCCGCTCGCCCTGGAGGCCTACGGTCCCGACGGCGGCTACCCCGAGGGCCCGGCCTACTGGGAGTACGCCTTCAAGTATCTCGTGCTGCTCGTCGCGAGTCTGGAGAGCGCCACCGGGGACGACGAGGGGATCGCCGACCTGCCTGGCGTCGCGGACACCGGTGACTTTCCCCTGCACCTGACGGGCCCAACTGGCCTGATCTTCAACTACTACGATGGCGCGAACACGCCGGTGCATGCGCCTGAGCTGCTCTGGCTGGCCCAGCGATTCGGGCGGGACGACGTCGGGTGGATCGGGCTGCGCGGCATAGAGGAGCGCAAGTCCGGTTGGCCGAAGTTGGCGAGCGGCCTGATCTGGTATGACCCCGAGCTGGTGCAGGGTCCGGTCGAGGCCGACACGGCTCTGGATGCCCGGTTCGACCGCTGCTGCGTGGTGACCTTCCGGAGCGGATGGGAGAGCGAGGAGGCGCTCTACCTCGGCGCCAAGGGGGGCGACAATAGCGAGCGGACGCTGGAGATATCTGGCCACTCGGACATGGACATCGGGACGTTCGTGCTCGACGCGCTCGGGCAGCGCTGGTTCACCGAGCTCGGCAGTGACGACTACGGCCTGCCCAGCTATTTCCGGAGCCTGCGCTGGAGCTACTACCGCAAGCGCCCCGAGGGTCAGAACACCCTGGTCATCGGGCCGGGTGACATCGACTCACCCGGGCAGGCGCTGCAAGCTGTCGGTACCGTCGTCGCTCGCGCGGTCGGACCCGAGGAGGCGTGGGCCGTCATGGACGGGACTGACGCCCGGGACGGCATCGTGTCCTGGCGGCGTGGCTGGCGCCTGTTCGACCACCGTCGCCGGGTCCTGGTCCAGGACGAGTTCGAGCTGGACGAGCCCCAGGACGTCTGGTGGTTCGCCCACACCGCCGCCGAGGTCGAGATCGCAGCGGATGGTCGCAGCGCGACCCTGACGTCCAGGGGTGAGAGCTTGCTGGCGCGAATTACGACGCCCGGTGCGGTGTTCCTCGCGCTTGCTGCCCGGCCGCTGTGGACCTCGCCGGACCCCGCGGGACAGTCGCAGAACCGAAGCATCTCCAAGCTCGCGATCCGGCTTGTCGGGGTACAGCAGGGCAGCATCGCCGTGGAGTTCGAGCCGCGCGTGCCCGGCGCTCCGGCGGCAGCGCCGGAGCCGGTGGTGCCACTCGCGGACTGGGTCGCGCCGGCGAGCGAGGTCGCCATGCTGACGTCGCTTGAGAACGATGACACGCCGATCCCCGCGTTCGCACCCGGCAACTTCAGCTACCGCGTGGGCGAGCTCGCGAACCTGACCGCTACCGCGGAGTCTGGGGCGAGCGCCACTGTCACCGACGGTGACGCGTCCACCCCGGCCACCGTGGTTGTGACTAAACCTGGCCATCGCCCCGGTCGCTACCTCATCTGGCAGCACAACCCGTGGGGTCTGGGCAACTTCGCCCGTCCGATCATCGCCAGCGACGACGACGGCAACGTCCCGGAGAACACGATGGACGGCCAGACCGGTACCCGCTGGTCCGCGTTCGGCGACGGGCAGTGGATCGCCTTCGACTTGGGCTCGGACGGGCCGATCGGGAGCATCCGGATTGCCTGGCAGAGCGGCGAGGCCCGGGTCGCGTCTTTCGCGATCGAGGTCGCCGGCGAGGACGACCTGAGCTGGACGCCCGTCTGGCAGGGGCAGAGCAGCGGCACTACGGCGGGGCTAGAGACGACCACCTTCGGTTCCGTGACCGCGCGCTACATCCGGATCGTGTGCTTCGGCACCTCGACCGGTCAGTGGAACTCCATCACCGAGGTCGAGATCCCGGGTCGCGAGGTCGAGACCAGCTGGGTGGAGCGCCTGGAGCTCGCCGTCGGCGATGTTCCGGTCGATGGCAGCGCGGCCAGTACTCTCGCCGGTATCGCGAGGAGTGGCGCTCAGATCGACGTCGACGACTGGACGGTCGAGTACCTCTCGCTCGATGAGTCGGTGGCCACCGTTGACCAGAGCGGCGTGATCTCTGGGGAGTCAATCGGTGCAGCCACCGTGGTCGCGATCGCGACGTCGCCTGGTCGGCGCCTGCTTCACACGGCTCGCACCGTCGCGGTCGGGGATCCGGACCGTCCAAGGTTCGCCTCTATCGGGGACACGTACGTGCGCGCCGGGCAGTACGCCGATACGAACTACGGGACATTCGGGGTGCTCCGGGTGAAGGCGACCCTCGACCCGGACGACGACCTCCACCGACGTGCGTTCCTGGAGTTCGCGCCGCAGCCGCAGTCGCGTCCGATCGCGCAGGTGCTGCTGCACCTGTCCGCGAGGGTGGCCGATCCAGCCGGATCGAGCATCGACCTGGTGGTCCGTGCGGCCGCCGGTGCGTTCGACGAAGCGGCCACGACCTGGAACGACCAACCTGCGCTCGGCGCGGCGCTCGGCGTCGTACCCGTCGACAGCTCCGTCGCGTGGCGCACGGTCGACCTCACCGACGAACTGGCGGAGCAGATTGCCGCCGGCGAGGCCGTGCTGCTTGCGCTCGTCCAGGAACCGGCCAGCGGTACCGGGCTCGCCACCGAGGTCTCAGGTCGACGCTCCACGACGATCCCCTACCTGGAGGTCGTGCTCGCATGAGCCCGACCGGCTCCGGGAGCACCGACTCCAACACATCCACCCCCCGCGACGACCCGAAGGGCCCCACCACCATGCACGCATCACCCGCGCGCGACCCCCAATCCGGCGCGGTGTCGCGCCGCCTCGTCCTCGGCGGCTTCCTCGGTGCCGCCTTCAGCTCCCTAGCCCTCGCCTCATGCTCGGACGGCGGCGGCAGCGGTGGAAATGGCGATGGGTCGCAGGGCACCGGATGGACACCACCGGCGTACATCCCGTTCGACGGCGTGACACCCGACCTGCCGGGATCGGACATCGGGGTGGCACCGGCCTTCTTCAGCTACCCGCAGAACCCGATCCCGCGCGAAGGCTTCCCGCTGCCACAGACCGACGGCGTCACGGCACTGCTGCAGGGCGGCGTGCCGCCCACCGCACCGGACCAGAATGAGGCCTACCGGCTCTTTCGAGAGCAGGCCGGCAACCTCATGGAAGCCGTGACCATCAACGCCGACGAGTACCGGAGCCGGTTCCAGGTCGTAATCGCCGGCGGCGACATCCCGGACTTCATGCAGATGCTGACAGTGCCGCAGCTGCCGCAACTGCTGGAGGCCGAGTTCAGCGATCTCACGGACATCCTCGGCGGCGACGCCGTCGCCGCCTACCCGGGACTGGCAAACATCCCCACGCCGTCGTGGACCATCCCGAAGGTCAACGGACGCCTCTGGGGCATCCCGCAACCACGGCCACCGGCGGGCCGGATCCTGTCCACCCGCGGCGACATATTTGAGGAAAAACGCCTGGATCCCTATCCCGACCTCAACTCGGGGGAGGATTTCATCGAGCTGCTTGCGACCCTCACCGACCGCGGGAACGACCAGTTCGCGCTCGGCACCGACCCCGTGAGCTGGCTGCTCAACGGCCTGCTCGAGATGATGGAGGCGCCCAACACCTGGGCGGTTGAGGGCGGCACCTTCACCCACATGTTCAACTCCCCGCAGATGGTCGAGGCGCTGAACGAGGGCAAAAAGATCATCGATGCCGGCTACCTCCACCCGAACTCCTTCTCCGACCCGGGACAGCACAACACCTGGTGGCGCGCAGGGACCACCTGCATGCTGTGGCAGTCCTTCGCCGGCTGGGGCACATTCGCGCGGTCCGAACCGTCGTGGAACATCGGGTACGTGCGGCTACCGAAATGGGGCGGCGGGGGCAAGGCGCCGCTCTGGAAGCTACAGGCCGGTTACCCGGCGTTCGTCGCCATCAAGAAGCAGACGAGCGATGCCCGCCTGGAGGAACTGCTGCGTATCGCGGACTTCATCGCCTCGCCCTTCGGGACCGAGCAGTTCCTCACCGTCAACTACGGCGCCGAAGGTTTCACGTACGAGCGCCAGGACGGACAGCCCGAGTTCCTGCCGGACCAGCGGCCGAACACCGTCCAGGGATGGCAGTACTGCGGCGCGAACGCGAACGCAGTGCTGTACGCCCCCGGCCAAGACGAGATGGTCCGGCGGCAGCACGCCTACCTCGAGGAGGTGATCCCCGCGGGCACCGAGAACCCCACGCTGGGGCTCTACTCCGAGACGGCGGTCACCGCGGGAGCGTCCTGGGAGCAGCGCACCGGTGACATGCTCCGCGAGGTGCTACGGGGCGCGCAGCCGGTGTCGGCCTGGGAAACGATGGCCAGTGACTGGAAAGCCGACGTCGGCGACAAGATGGCAGCAGAGTATGGCGAAGCAGCAACCGCCGGCTGAGCGCGGTGCGGCGGGCCCGCGCCAGCGGCCGTACATGGGAGCACCCGTGCCTGGCGACCGCCGGCACGTCGGCCGTGTACTCCGGATCTGCACACCCGGCGGCTCCGAATGACGCGCGGCGGCCTCGCGCAGACTCGCGAACCGACGCAGACTCGCGAAGCATCCGCCACGCGCACGGCGAGATCCACGCCCTCTGGCGGCACAGCCATGCGCAGGCGCCGGCCACGGCGCGACTGGAGCCTACTGGCGATCGCGTTGCCCGGCGTCGCTGTGTTCCTTGGCTTCCACTACCTGCCGCTGCTGGGGAACGTGATCGCGTTCAAGGACTACCAGCCGTTTCTCGGCATCCTCGACTCGGAGTGGGTCGGCCTGGACAACTTCACAGTCCTGTGGGATGGCAACCCGGCGTTCCTCAACGCACTGCGCAATACCATCGTGATCACGCTGCTGCAGTTGACCTTTACCTTCCCGGTGCCGATCATGTTGGCGCTGCTCATGAACAGCCTCGCCTCCCAGCGGTTCAAGCGCATCGTGCAGTCGGTGCTGTACCTGCCGCACTTCCTGTCTTGGGTGGTGGTCGTCGCGCTGTTCCAGCACATCCTGGGCTACGGCGGGCCGCTGGAGAGCCTGATGGCCGCGCTCGGCGGACCGGAGCCGGAGATCATCGGCAACCCCGACTTCTTCAAGCCGCTGCTCATCATCCAGGACATCTGGAAGAGCGCCGGCTGGGGCACCATCCTGTTCCTCGCGGCGCTGTCGGGCATTGACCAGAGCCTGTACGAGGCTGCGGAAGTCGACGGTGCTAGCCGCACGCGACAACTCTGGCACATCACGTTGCCTGGGATTCGTCCGGTCATCATCCTCATCCTCATCCTGCGGATCGGAGACATCCTCAGCGTCGGGTTCGAGCAGATCATCCTGCAGCAACCCGCGGTCGGGCTCGCCGCTTCGGAGGTACTGGACACCTACGTCTACAACAACGGAATCATCGGCGGGCAGTGGGGTGTCTCCACCGCCGTCGGGCTGGTCAAGGGGGCTATCGGGGTGGCCCTGGTGCTGCTCGCCAACAAGGTCGCTCACATGTTCGGTGAGGACGGCATCTATCGAGGAGCAAACAGGTGACCGGCATGACCCTACCGGTGCAGGATCGCACCCCCAGGTCCAGCCCGAAGCGGCGGCTCCGCAGGGGCCGATCTTCACCCGCAGTCGAGGCGCTCAAGATCGTCGCGCTGTCGGTGTGCTGCCTGGCGGTGATCGGCCCGTTTCTCATGGTGATCTCGACCTCGCTGGCCGATCCGCTCCAGATCGATACTGGGGGCGGCATGGTGATCTGGCCGGAGCGACCAACCCTCGAGGCCTACCGGGTGATCTTCGCCGGGGGGCAGGTGACCAGGGCGCTTGCCGTCACCGGCTTCGTCACCGTCGTGGGGACCGCAGTCGCGCTGACCGTGACCTCAATGCTGGCGTACGCGCTGTCACGCCAGAAACTGCCGTTCAACCGCATCATCCTTATGGGCGTACTGATGACGATGCTGTTCTCTGCGGGAATGATCCCGGTCTACCTCACCGTGAAGGGCTTCGGGCTGCTCGACTCGTTGTGGAGCCTCATCATCCCGGTGAGTGTCTCGGCGTTCAACTGCATCGTTATGCGAGCGTTCTTCCAGAACCTGCCGGCGGAGCTGTCCGAGGCGGCGGCGATCGACGGCGCCTCGGAGATGCGGATCTTCCTCACCATCGTGCTGCCGCTGTCCAAGCCGATCCTGGCGGCGATCGGGCTGTTCTACGCCGTCGGGTTCTGGAACACCTTTTTCTCCGCGCTGCTCTACCTCAACGACCAGGAGAAGTGGCCGATCCAGTTGGTGCTGCGGCAGTACCTCATCAACAACGCCGCGATCAGCGCCGGTGACGCCGTCGCCGCCGGTGACCTGCCGCCGCCGCAGCCCGCGTTACAAATGGCGATCCTCATCGTCTCACTGGTACCCATCGCGTGCGTCTACCCGCTACTCCAGAAGCACTTCACGAAGGGATTTCTCACCGGTGCCGTCAAGGGCTGACACTTCGGCGTGCGGGCACGTTCCCGAGACTTGCCTCGGACTGCTGGTGCACAGAACACGACGTCCCGACGAGAGCCAGGCAACTAGCGATAGCCAGCACGACGTGTGGCCAACCGAGATCGCGACTAAGGACGCCGGTCGGCGTGCTCGCGCCCGGCGGTCATTGCGTACAGGTTCGCGACGACAAGGGCCGGACCCGGCATGAATTCAACGCCGCGGCCGCCAACGAACTTGGCGATCTGCTCCAGCCCGACACCAGGCTCACGGTTCCTGGCGACCCTCACGACGTCGTCGCGAAACTCCTTGGGATACAGCTTGGTCACAGTGATCACCCTTCGAGCCCAACCCTCGGGCTAGGCAGATCAGGTGTCACCTATCCGTGCAGCAGACCCGGCATCGCCGTAAAGTTGCGCACACCCAAGCCAACGATCTCACCTGCAAGTTCCGCGTGAGAATCGTCCTTGTGGAGGCTAAGACATGCCATCCGACCAGTTTTCGAGAGGGCTCACGGACGGAGGTGTCCCCGGCCCGTCGATCGGATCGATCGGGCTAAACAGCACGCTCAAACGGAACGCTGTGACCGCTGGCAGCTCGATGGCGAGCTTGGTGACGTTAGCGTTCGTCGACTGCCCGCTCGGCGCTGGAGAGCTCGCCAGCGGCGCGGCGGCAGCCACCGTGAACACCGCCCCCGCCGGGCCTGCGAGGATCCGCGCGAGGAGCCGTGCGCCGCGAAGCGTGAGTTCCGCAGACAACCCGTCGGGCGCGACCTGGACAGCCGCATAGGTGTGCATGAACCACCAGGCGTCGACCGCGTCGTCAGCCACAACTTCATCCTGAACGATGACCTGTTGCCGGGAGTCGATCATGGCGAGCCCGCGCTCCCAAGATGTGACTGCAGCTCCCGGAACGGCGGCGGTGAGATCTGCGATCGCGAAGGCACCTGAGGCCCACGAGTCATGGCGAGTGATCCTCGCCGACGCGCTGGGGTCCTGGTCTGGGCCTGCTGTGGGATTGATGACCAGCGTGTTCTGACCCTCGGCGCGCTTGCGATAGTAATTCCACCGTTGGCCGTTCGGCCCGTAGTTGAAGTACCCCGACAGCCCGTAACTGTCACCGCCGAGATCGCTTGCCCACCGTTGACCAATCGCGTCGATGACGAAGGTTCCGAGGTCGAGATCGGCATGATTGGTGCTGTTGTCACCTGCCTTGAAGCCAACAAAGACCGCATTGGGATCCTCCCAGGCGCTGCGGAAGGTAGCCAACTCGATGTTCTGGAAGTAGCGGTCGAGTGTGAGCCCCGACGCCGTCGGGTCCAGGTTCTTGCTCGGGTCATACCACAGGAGGTAGCGCGGAAGAAAGAGTGAACCCGTGGAACTGCTCTGGCTTCCCCACCACGTGTACGCTGGCTTCGAGTATCTATTGGATAGCCACAAGAGCTCGGGAGGCTGCTGGGCTGTGGCATCCGAGTCATAGAAGTTAAAGAACTTTCCGGTTGGGCTAGTGAGGTGGATGGCAAAGTCGCCCGTCTCGGACAGGCCGGGAACATCCGATAATTCATCGTCATCGCCGAGTGCGGATTCGAGTGCGGCGAGATAGATGACCAGGTACCTGATCGCGTAACCCCAGTACCCACCTTCGGGGTATCCACCATCAGGGCTCAACTGCTCGACACCCGGGAGAATCGCACTCAGGCTCTCAGCAAGCACATCGGCAGCGATCGTCGGCGACTCCTGTGCGATTGCGAGCGCGCCTAGCCCAAAACCGCTGTTGCACACGGTTCCCACGTTGTTGATAGAGGTCAGCGATGGGGCACTATTGAGATAGCCGCTCATCGCAGGCTGCAGACCCTTATCGACGATGGCGTCCAGAGCGGTGGTGCGCTGGGCGGCGGTCCAAGACTCGAACAGCCAGTCGTAGGCGATGGCCACGGCATGGGTCATTTCCGCCATCGGCAGATAGTCACCGGCGAGGTTCGGAGGATCGGAGGGGCTCCATCTCGGGAACCCGGCGATGGCCTCAACCTCATCCCAAGCGCGCTCGGCATAAGTTGGGGCACCGCCAAGCTGAGCGAGCATCGACAGGGTGTAGATTCGATTGACAGTTGTCCGTGAGATGTTCAGAAGGTCGCCGCTCACGAATGTTGGCGGCGCCACCGTCAGCAGCCCCGTTCCGAGTGTCTGAAGCGTCCCGAACCACGACGCCGATACTGGGTCATTGGCGATACGCGCCGATACATCGGCGAAGTCTGTCGCGGTCGCAAGCAGACGTGGATGAACCCCCGCGAGGCTTCCTCGTAACCCCCGGGTATCGTCGACTCCGTCAAATGCGACCATTCGACCTGTGGCCGCCGATGCGCACGCGGCCGCGGCCAACTTGAGAGCCGTTCGACGGCTCGGCGACGTATGGATGATCGCTCGCCCTACCATGATCTTACTCCTCCGTGGTGGCAACAGTGCCGCATCGTTGGTCACGTAGTTCCAGGCGGCCGTTGAGCACGATGAGGCACGCCGCACATCGAGGCACAGCGCATTCCTCGGGAGACCTCAACTCCTCCGTGCTTGCTGGCTCTGCGTGACCAACTCAACATTGCTCCAGAACTCTCGTCAAGATTGATTCAACAATCAATCTGGTTCGATGCGCTTGCGGCATCGGACGAACAGGGTGGCCGCGGATTCCAGCCGACCTAATCCAGGATCTGGACGGCAGAGTGAGGCAGCCTATCTCCCTCGTCATAGTGGACCGTGGCATTAGGTTCGAACTGGGTACTCGCGAGCTCGCTACCGGAGACGGCGCATACTCCCTCCCCTGTCCTCTGAGGAACCGAACCTGTTCTGGTGGGAGCGGGCAGCACTCAAGATGAGGTCGGTGACCTAGGACGACCGGCTCGAAGTTCTGGTCAGCATGGGAGGCTCCCCCGCGTAGTCCGCTTGCAACCGTGTGGGATCCATGAGCGCATGTCACGCGAGGTTCCGACCGCTGCGAGCGGGGGGCGGCGCGACGCACCCAACCGCGGCTGGGGAGCGAGGCCCTCAACGGCATTGCGACTCACCGAGAGTTGGCGATCCTGAGACAGCAAGGGGTCCTGGTCGAGACCAAGGGCAAGGCCCGAAACGGGTGTGGGGCCTCCCCCCAAGAGGAACCCACCTGTCGTCACGGCGCTGACCTCTTCCCGCATGGTGGCGTCGACCTTCCGCACACACACTGGGTATGACCGCACGCACCCCCACCGATGATCAGTACGAGCTGCTCGCCGCCTGGCGAGCCCTCGCGCTCGGCCGGATGCCGTACATGGCGTCCTACCTGTTCACCGCGCGGGTGCTGGACTCCCCCGTACTGGGCCCCTTTGCCCTCGACCTCGGGTTCCGGATGTACGTCGCCTTCGGCGCTGTCGCCGAGAGAGGTTCGGACCGGTGCTCGGAGTCCCTGTTGCACGAGGTCGGCCACTCAGTTCGGTGAGCATCACGTGTTCGCCGCCGATATCGGGGTGCAGCCGCCGCACATCCGCGTGTGGAACGCAGCGGCCGACTTTGGTCTTGACGACGATCTGGTGGAGGCTGGCTGCCTGACCCTGTCCGACAGGATTCCGCCGGCAGTGCCGATGCCGGACCACCTCACCGCCAATGACTACTTCCTGCGGCTGCTCGAGATGCAGGAGTCGCAGCAACAGCCTCGGGGCGGCAGCGGCTACGACCCGGGTGGGGACGACTCCCAGCAGGGACGGCAGCCGGGCTCTGCCGGGGTACGACGAGCAGCAGATTGAGCACGCCTCCAGGGGGCGTGGCACCGCCCCCCGGTGGGGCTGGAGCAGGCGCGCATGGTGCTGACCCCGACGAAGACTCAGAGGCAGCGTCTGCTCGGGTCCACGGTGCTTTGCGGTACCGGTCCGGCGTTGGCTTTCGCGGGCTCTCCGTATCGGGCTACGCCACCTCATCTCGACGCACCGGCCTCAGTACGTCGCGAGGTGCGCCAGCCTCTTGCCCGGCGAGTAGATGTCCAGGATGTTCCAATGTCCGGTGGTGGGCGTGGGCACGTTGACCATCGACACGTCGATCACGACCGGCTCGTCCAGGGCGATGGCCCGTTCGAGCGCGGGTTTGAACTCCGACGCCGACGTGACTCTGATTCCTTCGACGCCGTAGGCGCGAGCGATCGCCGCGTAGTCGGTGTACATCGGGTCCTCGCCGTTCCCGAAGACCGTCCCGTACGTCGTGCCGAACGCCGCCTTCTCGAGACCTGCGATGGTGCCGAACGCGTTGTTGTTCATGACGACCCAAACCACGGGAATGCGCTCTTCCCGGGCCGTCGAGAGTACGGACGGGTTCTGCCCGAAGCCGCCGTCCCCCACGAGCGACACGACGACGCGATCGCGTTCGGCCATCTTCGCTCCGACCGCTGCGGACGCGCCGAAGCCCATCGTCGCGAAGCCCCCGGGGGTGAGGAACGTGCCCGGCGTCAGGACGTCGAACTGCTGGCCGACGCCGTTCTTGTTCCATCCCACATCGGTGGTGATGATCGCGTCGGCGGGGAGCACTTCCCTCGTCTCGGAGAGGATCCGCTCGGGGCGCATTGGCCAGTCGTCGGATGTCTGCGCCGCAGCGTTGCGATCCTTCAGTGCCTGACGGTTCGCCGCGATCTGCGCGCGCAGGGCGGCTCGGGAAACGCCGGCCGGCGCGAGCCGACGCGCGACCCTCACCAACACCATCAGCGCGGCCTTGAGGTCGGCGAGCGCGCCGATCTCGAGGGGGTAGTTGCGGCCCAGCTCAGCGGGATCGATGTCGATCTGCATGAGTTTGGTGGCGGGGATATCGAATGTGTACTCCGGGTACCACGAGCTCGAGTCGGCCTCGGCGAAGCGAGTGCCGAGGGCGAGGATCCAGTCGGCGGTGCGCGTCGTGGAGTTGACGAGAGCCGTTCCCCAGAATCCCGTCATACCCAGAACCAGCGGGTTGTCATCCGGTAGCGCGCCCTTGCCCATGAGGCTGTGGGCAACGGGAAGCGAGAGCAGTTCGGCGAACTCGGCGAGTTCCGCCGCGGCATCGGCGCCGACGATCCCGCCGCCGACGTACAGGACTGGGCGTTCCGCGGCGAGGAGGTTGCCCACGATCTGCTCGGCCACCGCTTCGTCGAGGCTCGGCTTCGCGAGCGACCGGGTGTTGGCGATCACCTTGTCGAACGAGGCGACATCGACCTCGGCGGAGAACACGTCCATCGGCACGTCGACGAGCACCGGCCCGGGTCGGCCGCTCTCGGCGAGGGTGAACGCCTTGTCGAGCACCTCGGCCACGAGGTGCGGGCGGTCGAGCCGCCAGGCCCTCTTCACGAACGGTCGGTAGATCTCGTACTGGGCGCCGTCGGCGTGGAGGTTTATCTCCTGGTGCGGATGCTTGCCGTAGTAGTGACTCGGTACGTCGCCGGCTATCACGACCATCGGGATCGAGTCGAGTGCGGCGTTCGCCACACCGGTCGCGGCATTCGTCATCCCGGGTCCGAGGTGGGTCAGCACCACCGACGCCCGCTTGGTCACCCGGGCGTAGCCGTCGGCGGCGTGCGACGCGATCTGCTCGTGACGCACGTTGACGAAGGAGATGCTGGCACTCTTCTCGATGGCGGCGAGCAGCGCGATGTTCGTGTGCCCGCAGAGTCCGAAGATGTGCTCGACCTGGCGCGCCCGGAGATATCGGACGATCTGGTTGGAGACGAGGTCCTTCATGGCGCGCTCCTTCTGGCGTCGCGATCGCGAGGGACCGGTCGCCGCGCCGGCCCGGTGTAGGTGTAGCGGACCGACTTCGGCGTGGGGCCCTTGATGCGTCCACCCTGCGCCAACTGCTCGGCGGCATGGGCGAGGATGCCGATCGAGCGCGCGAGGACGAACACCCCGCGTCCGAGCTCGGGTGTGAGCCCGAGCTCGCAGTACACGACCGCCGTCGCCCCGTCGATGTTCATCGGGACGCGTGCCGCCTTGCCCGTGCTGAGCGCAACTTCGACGGCACGGCCGATGGCGGCGAACCGGCCGTCCACGACACCCGCTGCGGCGCCGGAGTCGACGAGCGCCAGCAGACGGGGTGTCCTCGGGTCGAGCGGGTGAAGTCGGTGACCGAATCCTGGCACGTAGTTCAGCCCCGCCTCGCGACGCCGCTGGAGGACCAGCCCGACGGCGGTGTCGAGTCCGCCGGAGCGGTCGCGTTCGCCCTCGATCTCGAGGTACAGCTCCATGCACTGCTGGCCGGCACCGCCGTGCACGTCGTCGAGGACGTTGATAGCCGACGCCATCGCCGCGTTGATCGGCGACCCGCACGTCACCGCCATCCGTCCGATCGCGATCGAGGGGGCTTGGGGTCCGTGGTCGACGGACGCCACCATGGCCGCCTCCAGCAGCGCGGCCTCCGCTCGTGTCGGCAGCTCGCCACGCAGCATGAGCCAGATCGTCTCGACGAGACTCGCGTCACCGATCAGCTCCTGGATCGGGTAGCCGCGCAGGGCGATCTCTCCTGGTCGGACGTCGATGATTCCGGTGCTCCACCACCGCCGAACCTCGGCGACGAGCTCCTCGGGCGACTGCTCGGTCATGGGACCGCACCCGCCGTCTCGAGCTCCGCATCGTAGAAGTCCCCGAAGAGCTCGGCGTCGGTGGGGCGATCCTCAGCGATCGTGCGTGAGACCCAGGTCGTGTTGAGGTAGTGGCGGAGCGAGACGTTCTCGGAGGTGATGTTGCCGCCCCAGGTACCGCATCCCATGGAGGACGTCATCGGCATCCCGTTGGTGAAAGAGCCCGCGTTCGCCTTCGAGTTGGGCTGGCGGACCATGATGCGCGAGACGGGCATGTGCCGCGCGAAGTAGTCGATGTGGGCGTCATCGGTTGACGCGATGCCGCAGGAGTGGCCCTTTCCTCCGATCTCGTACAGGTGCTTGGCGAGTTCCACACCGTCCTCGAAGTCGCCCTCGTAGGCGTGGACCGTCATCAGGGTCGTCAGTTTCTCCTTGCAGAACTGGTGATCCTCGCCGATGCCGTCCCCCTCGACGACGACGAAGCGTCGGTCGGCGTCGATCTCGAAGTCCGCCGCGCGCGCGAGCGCCTGCGGGGCTATCGCGACCGTGCCTGGGAGTCGCTGCCCGTCCTCGTCCCACATCGCGCGCTGCAGGGCGGCACGTTCATCCGCGGAGGCGAGATACCCACCCACGTTCTCGAGCTCGTCGAGCATCTCGCGATAGCGGGCCGCGGGCACGAGCACATTGCCGTCGGCCGAGCAGCCCGAGCCGAAGTCCGAGGTCTTGGACAGCATGCAGTTGCGAGCGGTCTCCTGAAGGTCTGCGGTCTCGTCCACGAACTCGGTCGCGTTACCGGCTCCCACCCCGTAGGCCGGGGTGCCGGACCTGTACGCCGCACGCACGAGGCCCTGCCCACCGGTCGCGATGACGAGATCGGAGCGCCTCATGACGTCCTGAGACGCTGCGAGGCTCGGACGGGTGATGCACTGAAGGATGTCGGGCGGGGCACCCTCGGCCTCCAGTGCGTCGCGCATCAGCCGAACCGTCTCGAGCGTCGTCTCGCGTGAGCGTGGGTGAGGAGAGAACACGACGACGTTGCGAGCCTTCACCGCATAGATCGCATTGCCCGCCGGCGTGAGGTCGGGGTTGGTGGTGGGTACCACGCAGCCGATGATGCCGACCGGCTTTCCATACTTCACGAGGCCTCGCGCGGCATCGGTCTCGATGACTCCCACAGACGGGCTTCGAAGCGCATCCCGCAGGACGCCGCGGATCTTCATCCGCTTGTTCATCCGGCTGTCGTGGTCGCCGAGCCCGGACTCCTCGATGCCCATCCGGACGAGCCGCTCGAACGAGGCGCGGTTGGCCACAGCCCAGGCGATGGCCTGGATCAGGCGGTCGACGCGTTCCTGGTCATAGATCTCGATCACCTCGAGCGCGGCCTGCGCGCGGGCGAACACGTCGTCGAGCTCGCTCTGTTGCTCAGGCGACAATGGCCGGGATGGTGCGGTGGTTGCCATGACTTCTCCGTCTTCAGGCTGGTCCGACGGCGGCATGCAAACACAGGCCCGACCGAGCCGACAAACGGTGTCTCACTGGGCAGAACCACCCGATCGGCGCGACACGGCGGTGCGCCACCGCGATGCCGGTGTCCCATTGCGCGAGACTCGGCTTTGCGCAGGCATGGCACACGATCGAGAGTCTCACCGACGGTCGCCCGTGTGCGCCCGAGAGCGGCGTGACCCAACGGAGAGGTTGGCTATGGCTTCTGACTTGCCGGCGGCGGCGACGTGAGCAAGCGCACGCCGGATGGAGACCGGATCCCGAAACCCGACGACACGCCGGACCCCGACATCGCGGCGTCAAACTACGGCCTCGCGCCGGCCGCCGGTGAGGACGTGCCGCGCGAACCCCTCCTGCTGCGCATCTGGTCAGGCGTGGAGCTCACGATCGGAGTGGTCCTGTTCGCCCTCATCGTCATCGGTGTGATGTACCAGGTGATCGGCCGGTACTTCCCTGAGATCGGATGGGTGGGTGCGGGTGAGCTCGCGCTGCTGTCGATGATCGCCATGACCTTCATGACGACCGGCTACCTGGTCGGGCGCAATGGCCACATCGTGATCGAGGTCTTCGACCAGGTCCTCGCGGGATCCCGCGCGTTCACCGTGCTCCGGGTCGTCTCGGCCCTCATCATGGTCGCCACCTGCCTGGCGCTCGCCTACGAGGCGTTCGTCAAGATCGAGATCGAGTGGGCTCGCGCGAGTGCCGCGATGCGCGTGCCCATCGGAACCCTCTACGTCTTCGCGTTCATGGGATTCCTCTCCGCCGCGATCCACTCGGCGTGGAAGATCCCATACGCGAACCGTCCGGAGCGCAAGCTCGACATCTCCGAGATGGAGGGCTAGGGACGGTGGCTCTCTGGCTCTACATCCTGCTGCTCGTCGTCCTGCTGCTGCTCCGGGTGCCCGTCGCGTTCGCAATGATCGCCCCCAGCATGGCGTATTTCTACAGCCACAACCTGTCGCCGGGATACGCGATCACGTCGGTCCTGAACGGCATCAACAGTTTCCCCCTGCTCGCGGTCCCGCTCTTCGTGTTCGTCGGAACGATCGCGAACCACCTGGGGATCGCCACCAGGCTGTACGACTTCGCGAAAGCACTGCTTCCGCGACTGCCCGGCAATCTCGCGTACGTGAACCTGGGCACGGCGATCGGGTTCTCGTGGATCAGCGGGTCAGCGCTCGCCGACGCTGCTTCGACGAGCAAGGTGCAGATCCCGCAGATGCTCAAGCAGGGGTACCCCTACGGCTTCTCGGCCGGCCTCACGGCCTCGGGCTCGCTCATGAGCACGGTGATGCCACCCAGCATCCCCGCGGTCATCTTCGCGGCGACTGCCGCCGTCTCGACCGGGGCGCTCTTCGCGGGGTCGATCCTCCCGGCAGGACTGATGGCGGTCGGGTTGGCCGTCTACGTCGCAGTCTGGGTCAAGATGCACCCTGGCATCGCGGTGAAGCGGCCCTTCGACAGCGGGACGCTTCGTCGCACCTCGGCGCGCGTGCTGGGTCCACTTCTACTCCCCGTGATCATCCTGGGCGGCATCTTCAGCGGGTGGTTCACTCCGACGGAGAGCGCCGGCATCGCGTCGGTCTACATGCTCGCGCTCGGCGTGGTCTACCGGACGCTCACGCTACGGCGCTTCTGGCTGGCCGCAAAGGACACTGTCATCGTCTCGGGCGGCATCCTGCTGATCCTGGGAGCCTCCAACCTCATGGGTCAGGTGCTGGCGCGCGAGCAGGTGTCGCGCGCCCTCGGAGACTGGCTGGCGAGCCTCACCGACAACCCGGTCGTCTTCCTCCTGCTGCTGAACGTCGTCCTGATCCTCCTCGGCATCTTCCTGGAGGCACCGCCCGTCATCCTCGTCCTCGTCCCGATCCTCATGCCGATCATCGGCGAGTTCGGCATCGACCCGATCCACCTCGGCGTCATCATGATCCTCAATCTCATGATCGGGTCCCTGACACCACCCGTGGGCGCGGTGCTCTTCGTTGTCGGGTCGATCACCAGACGGCCCATGGCCGAACTGTTCCGCGGCATCCTCCCCTTCCTCATTCCCCTCGGCGTGGTTCTCCTGCTGCTGACCCTGTTCCCGGAGATCGTCACGATCGTGCCGACGCTGCTCGGCCTCACCTAGGACCCGGCACAAGTCGCAGAGGCTGTTCCACTCGTCGGGACATCCGTTTGAGAAGGTAAGGATTTCCGCCAGAGTCGGTACGACCACACGACCGCCTCGTTGGGAGGCGATCAACCGGCATTCGAAGTCCTGCATTTGCACGAAGGCGTGCAACAGACAAGAGGAGAGTCAGATGAGCACAGCCCGCTCGAGGCGCCGGGGCCTGGTCGCCGCGTCGGTGCTCGCAACCGCCACCCTCGTCGCCGCCTGCTCCGGCGGCGGCGCGGGCCCCGAGGAGACGTCGGACGAGGGGGACGCGGCCGGTTCGGAGAACAATCCGGTCACGCTCAGTGTCGCGACTTCTCAGAACGAGCAAACCCCCAACTACTACTGCGGCGTCGAGCTGCTCAAGGAACGCCTGGAAACAGCTGACGTCGGGTTCACGATCGAGTTGTACCCCTCCAGTCAGCTCGGCCCTGATGCCGACCGGTTCCCGCAGGTGCAGGCCGGCGACATCGACATCGACCTGCAGGGAGCGTCGGCACTCAGCTCGACGTTCGAGCCGATCGGGGTCGTCGACGCGTCCTACGCCTTCAACGACGTCGAACACGCGTTCCAGTGGATCGACGAGAGTTCCGAGGGCCTCTTCACAAACTTCCACGAGGCGACCGGCGTGACGATCGTCGACGGCTGGTTCTTCGGCAGCCGCACCTTCTCGACGGCGGACATCGAGGTCACCAGCCCGGATGACCTGGCGGGTGTGCCGATCCGTTTCCCGAACTCGCCGCAGTTCCTCGCCAATGCCGAGGCTCTCGGAGTCACCAACCCTGTCTCCGTGGCCGTCGAAGAGCTCTACACCGCCCTCCAGCAGGGCATCGCCGTCGGTCAGGAGAACCCGATCGTGGCGACGCAGTCCTCAAGCTACTTCGAGGTACTCAACACGGCGAGCCTGAACAACCATCAGGTGGGCATCCACTGGATCCTGGTCAGCGACGCCACCTACGAGAAGCTGAGCGAGGAGCAGGCCGCCCTGCTCGACGAGACCATCCGGGAGATCCGTCCCGAGAACCGCACGTGCGTCGAAGAGGCGACAGAGGAGATCCTGGACGAACTGAGGTCGGACCCGGCGTTCACCGTCGTCGAGACGGAGGACATCGACATTGATGCCTTCATCAGCCAGTCCGAGGAGTTCTTCGAGAGTTACTTCACCGGCGAGAGCCTGGAGGCCTACCAGGCGATTCGCGAGTCCGCAGGCTGACCGGTCGGAGAGCGGGTGGGTGCGGGATGGCCCACCCGCTTCGTCTCCTCCAGTGAGCGATCCTCGCGCGCATCGACCCGACGGCCGAGGGTGATCGCCGCGGAGCGAACGGCGGCAGCGACGCGCTCCTCAGCGATCACCGGCGGCGGCCCGGTCACGGAGATCGCCGCCTTCGGCACCGTGCCCAGCGAGAGGATCGCGCCCGCGACGCAGGCGCGGCCGACGTCGCACTCCTCGCGCTCGAACGCCACGCCGTTGCGCCGTACCTCACCGAGCTCACGAACGAGCGCTGCGGGGTCGCATATCGTATTCGGCGTGCGTCGTGGCAACGCGCCTTCGAGCAGGTAGGGCGCGGTCCGATCTGACGGCGAGAAGGCCAGTAGTGCCTTGCCGAGCGCGGTCGCGTGCGCTGGGAGACGGCTGCCCACCACCGCGCACGAGGGGTCGTCGGTCCTGCCGCGGACCACAGAGAGCAGGACGACGTCACGGTCGTCGAGTACCGCGAGGTGCACGGTGTGACCGGTGACGTTGCGCAGCTCTGTCATGACGGGATGAGCCAGGGCGCGAAGGCGCCGCGGGCGCTCGACCGTCTGACCCAGCTCGAAGAGCCGAACTCCGAGATGGAGCACGTCGCCCTCGCGGTCGAGCAGTCGTTGGCCGACGAGGTCCGCAGCGATCCGTGAGACCGTCGACTTCGGCAGGTTGGCACGTCGCGCCAGCTCCGTGACTCCCATGCCTTCCGTCTCGCCGAACGCCTCGAACACGGTCGTGATCCGGTCGAGGACGCTGATGGACTCCGTCCAGCCTGCGGTGCGCATAGCCGTCATGCCGCCGCGAGACGGCGGGTGACCGCAGTCCCGGCGCTGCGGATCAACGGGGCGAGGTGGCCGGCGTCCATCGAACCGCTCGGAGCGGCGATCG
This sequence comes from Occultella aeris, assembly GCF_902703175.1. Lineage (GTDB taxonomy): Bacteria > Actinomycetota > Actinomycetes > Actinomycetales > Beutenbergiaceae > Occultella > Occultella aeris. The sequence continues at coordinate 32,370 of NZ_CACRYJ010000064.1, forward strand.
ACAGCGCACCGACGACGTTCCGGTCGGCCGCGAGAACAGGGCTCGCGACCGCGAGGATGCCGGGATACGAGATCTCCCTGTCCACGGCGACGACCTCCTCCCGCACATGGTCGAGCTCATCGAGGAACGCGTGCGCAGCAGAGGAGATGAGCGGCGCACTCACGCGCCTGACCACCGCTTGATCGGCGCAGAACGCGAGATACGCCTTGCCGCTCGCCGTCGTGAGTGCGGGTGATCGCATGCCGGCACAGGTGGGGAGCATCGGCAGGCGCCCGACGACCACGGCGATCGAGACCATGTCCGTGCCCTGTTGCACCCAGAGCCCGATTCTCTCCCCGGTGGCGTCGTGCAGGGCGCGGATGACGGGTGCCGCAGCCGCCAGCAGACGCCTGGGCAGGATCGCGCGCGCGCCGAGCTCGAACAGCCGCAGCCCGAGGGTCACCCCGCCGTCGTCACGTTGTAGATAGCGACGGTCGACCATCTCGGCGACCAACCGGGAGACGGTGGACTTCGGGATCCCGGTCCGCCCGGCGAGCTCCGTGATAGAGATCGGACCTCCGCTCTCCTTGACCCCGTCGAGGATCGCGACGACCCGAGCGAGCACGGACACCGGCGCGACCGGGGCGGTAGCCGACGTGTTCCATTCGGCGAGACTCTTCATCGAGCGCCTTCCTTCAAGAGGGTTGAATCGCCATAGATCGCCCTACACTGTTAAACGTACTAGTTAGTACGTTTAGAGGCAACGGTGCTCCGAGGGTCGGGGTCACCGCCGTACCAGCCCTAAGAAGGGGTGCCATGCGCACGTTGACACAGGCGACGGCAGCGCGCAGGCATGACCTGGCGCCCGCATGAGATATCTCGTCGGCCTCATCGGCTCCGGCATCACCGAGTCCCTCACTCCCCCGATGCACGAGGCCGAGGCATCGGCGCTGGCTCTCGACTACGAGTACCGCATCCTCGACCTGGCCCGGCTCGGACGAGCGCCGGACGACGTGGGCTCGCTCCTGATCCAGGCGAGGCAAGAGGGCTTCTCAGCCATGAACATCACGCATCCGTGCAAGCAGCGTGTGGTCGATGTCGTGGATGAGCTCGAGGAGGACGCCGACCACCTGCGGGCAGCGAACCTGGTCGTCTTCGTCGGCTCGCGCACGGTCGCGTTCAACACCGACTGGATGGGCTACCGCGATGCGCTCATCGTCGGTCTGCCGGGGGCCTCGTTCGATCGCGTCGTCCAGGTCGGCTGCGGTGGCGCGGGCGCGGCGACCGCCTACGCGCTGCTGTCACACGGCACCGCCACGCTCGAGCTCTGCGACGTCGACGAGGCGCGGCGCGAGGACCTCGCGGCCCGAATGCGCACGCGTTTCCCGACCCAGGTCGTCCGGACCTGGCCGCCCGGGGAGATCTCCGCCGCGATCGCACGAGCGTCCGGCGTCGTCCACGCGACACCGACTGGGATGCGTCACCACCCGGGAGTCGCCTTCGATGTGGGCCTCCTGCAGCCCCACGCCTGGGTGTCGGACGTCGTGTATCGGCCACTGCAGACCGAACTCCTCCGGCAGGCTGCTGAACGCGGTCATCGCGTCCTCGACGGCGGCCTGATGGCGGTCGGGCAGGCCTACGCTAGTCTCCGGATCATCACCGGCGCGCAGCCCGATCGGGGCCGTATGGAGCGGCACTTCCGAACTCTGACCAGCGCTGAGGACCGGGCCCGCGGCCGGAGGAGGTCTTGATGGAGGAAGGTTCGGCCCACGTCGCCGACGTCCGCCCGGGCCAGCGGCGGGCTGCCCGCACCCAGGCGGACATCCTCGAGATCGCGACGGACGAGTTCGCCGCGAACGGCTACGCCGGCGCGCGGGTCGACGTCATCGCCGCCCGCACGCGGACCACAAAGCGGATGATCTACTACTACTTCGGCTCCAAGGAAGGTCTGTACCTCACCGTCCTCGAGCGGGTCTACGCACAGATCCGACGGGTGGAGCGCGGGATCGACATCGAGGAGCTCTCGCCGGACGAGGCACTGCGCCGGCTCGCCGAGGCCACCTACGACCATCACACGACGCACGAGGCGTTCATCAAGCTCGTCAGCATCGAGAACATCCACCGCGCCGAACACCTGCGGCAGTCGGAGACGATCATGCGCGAGAACGTCACGGCGATCACACTGCTTGAGCAGGTCATCGAGCGCGGAGTGCGGGTGGGCCTGTTCCGCGACGACATCGATGCCGTCGACGTGCACATGATGATCAGTGCGTACGCGTGCTTCCACGTGGCGAACCGGCACACCTTCGCCGCGATCTTCGAACGCGACCTGCTCGCGCCGGGGTTACAGGACTCGCACCGACAGCTCATCGGCGACATGGTCGTCGCGACCATGACGCAGGGGCGCTCGGCGGAGCCCGCCTGACCGGCGGTCGACAAGACGCCGACGACGGCCGGCGCGGCACCTCAGGCCGTCATCGCCGCGGCCGCGTCGAGGTAGCGGCGCGCGGCGTCGATCGCCAGCCGTGCGTGCTCCTTGGCCCCGACCTGCGCCACCAGCATCGCGCGCGGGATCTCGAGTGCGTACGGGATGCCGACGGGCAGAGCCGCGAGGATGCCGTGCATGTCGATGCCTCCCTCCCCCGGGAAGAGCCGCTCGAATCGCGCCGTGTGGATGAGCTCGGCAGTCGTGGCGGGGATCTCGGCCGGGGCATCGCACACGTGGACGAAACGGAACCACTCCCGCGGGAGCTCACGCAGCTCGTCCACACTCGAACGAGATCTGGCGAAGTGGAGGAGATCGATGAGCATTCCTGCGTTGGGTTGATCCGCTGACCGCAGCACCCTGCTGGCCTCGGTCAGGTTCGGCGTCTCGGTCCATGAGGGGAACTCGAGGTCGATGGTGAGGCCGAGCGGGGCTGCGAGCTGGCACAGTTCGGCGAACCGAGCCGCCTTGCGCGAGAAGTCCGCGTCGGGTAGCTGGGTGATGACGTGACGCGCTCCGAGTTCCGCACCCGCCTCGAGGAAACGCAGGTAGTCGCGGGGGCTGTCACCGGAGGTCATCCGTGCGAGCTCGATGTCGAGCACCTCGATGCCGGTCGCGGCGAGGTGCGTCTTCGTCGCGCGCATGAGTGCCGGATCGTAGGGCAGCGGGTAGTAGGGCTCCTGCGCGGTGACCTTCGTCATCCGAAGTCCCACGTAGCGATAGCCGGCGGCAGCGGCAGCGTCCACCAGCTCCGGGGGCGACAGGCTGAGCGCGGTGAGATGTGCGAGCGAGTATCGATGAAAGTGGTCGGCCTCAGCAACGGTTGGCGCGCTCGCGAGCATGCGCAGCCGCTGACGGCGGTGCGCTGCCATTCGCAACGGGATGCTGTGCGGATCGCCGTAGCCGTCGTATCCCTCGACCCTCTGAACCACCTCGAAGATCACGCGCGAGCCGAGCATCTCCGTGAAGAAGTGCAGGTACTCACCGCGGGAGTCGCGATCGTAGACGACCGAGTTCTCACGCAGCGCCGTCAACAACTCGGCTGGAAGCGGCATCCGGGCGTCGAGGTCGTCGTAGTAGTTGCGTGGGATCTCGAGGATCCTCGCACCCCGCTCACGGAGGACCTTTGCGCACCGGATCGCGTCCTCCGTGGCGAAGGCGATGACCTGGGGGCTCGAGACGCCGGGGGCCCAGTCACCGCGTCGCAGGGCGGTGGTATTCAGGGTCACGCGGACGTTGCGCCCGGGGTCGCTCGCAGACCAGCCACGGATCAGCCCGAAGGGCGCCGTGACCTCCGTCGCCTCCCCCGGAACGAGTCCCAGTACCGACCGGAAGAACAGAGTCGATTGGTCGAAGTCGTCAACCGACTCGGTGATCGACACGTGATCTATCCCGGTGAGCAACGGCGACGGCTCCGCAGTTCTCCCGGTCGGGTCGAAGTCGTCACGCCACGAGTTCCCGGTTCCGGGAGCACAGAAGAACAGCGCGGTGCCATCGGGCACGGCGACACCGCTCAGGGTGGCCTCGTCAGGAGCTCGCCGCCTGGCCAGCTCCGGTGCGAGCATCCGCTCGGCACGTCGCATCGAGGCATCCGGATCGGCACTCTCGACCGCCAGCGCAGAGATCGAGGCTGTCGCCGGAGTGATGGACCGCTCGGGCGCCAGGTTGAGCAGAACCCGAGCTCCGCCCTGCTCCCACAGCTCCACAGGCTTGGAGCGATGCCGACCGACGTGGGCGAACCCCAGTGAGGCCAGTGCACGCGAGACCAGAGGGGACGACACATCGTCCAGAGCGAGTTCCGCGAACGCGAATCCCCCCAACTCGGGCACCGCCGGCAGGTCCTCCGTGCCGAACCGCTCAGGAATGCCGAACGAGGCTCGCGAATCCAGTGCCTCGGCGAACGCGAACAGCGACCGCATCGCGTCGGTCGCGGCATGGCGTGGGTCCTCCTGCTGATAGACATCGTTGAAGACCTCGAGCGCGATCGATCCCGCATAGCCCTTGACGAGCAGCCGGTCGACGAAGCCCGCGACGTCCAGTGCGCCCTGGCCGGGGAACATCCGGTAGTGCAGGCTCCACTCGCGGACGTCCGGGTTCGGTCTGAAGGCGTCGGCGAGCTGGACGTGCGAGACCAGGTCGACGGGGATCCGCTCCACGGCCGAGGAATCGTTCTCCGGCGATAGCAGGTGGAAGCTGTCGAGGCACAGCCCGAGCGCAGGATGGTCGGCCTTGCGGACCACACGGAGGGCGTCCTCATGTGTGCGCAGCCGCCCCCAGGGCACCGCCTCGTACGCGAGGCGGACTCCGTGCGCCTCCGCCCGTTCCGCCAGCGAACGCAGCTGCTCGGCCGCCAGATCGTCGTCATCGATACCGTCGGCGGTCCTCGTCGCGCAGCACACCATCACCCGAACGCCGAGCTCAGACAGGAGTTCGAGCTTGCTCTCGGCCCGACGAAGAGTGGCGTGGAACGCAGTGGGCGAGGTCGCCTCGACATGGAACGGCTGATAAGCCTCGATGGACAAGCCCATGCCCGCCGCCTCCTCGGCGAGCCGGCGCGGCGACCACGACGACATGACCAGGTCGTACTCGATCAACTCGACACTGGTGAACCCCGCTGCCGCTGCCGCACCCAACTTGTCCTCGAGAGTGCCGGCGAGGCACACGGTCGAGATGGCGATGCTGTGCGGACCGGGCGGGCTGTTCACGAGCGGACCTTCTTCGCGACGATTGGTCAAGCCATCGGCCGCATGCTAGGTCGGGCCGCGACCGCTTCGTCGGATCGGTTCCACCCACCGGGACGGCAGACTGACTGTCTCGCGACAGAACGTGACGTAGGTCCCTGGCATCCGCCGTCGGGCCGTTCCACTCTGGATAACAGAGAGGAATGGTGAGTGCAATGAGTGCCTACATCGTCTACGAGAGCATGTTCGGGAACACGGCCGGTGTGGCTGAGGCTGTCGCGAACGGGGTCGCGACCTGCCTGCCTGTCGAGCTCGTCGAGGTCGGCGACGCACCAATGATCCTCGACCTGCAGGCCGAACTGTTGATCGTGGGTGCGCCGACCCACGTGTTCGGTCTGAGCCGGCCACGTACGCGGGACGACGCCGTCGAGCGAGCCGGTCGGGTCATCTCGGACGGGCGCCTGATGCGCGACTGGATCGACTCCCGGTCGGCGCTATCGCTGTCCGTCGCGACGTTCGACACCCATGTGAATCCCCCGATCCCGGGGTCCGCCGCCAGGACGATGGCCAAGCTCCTGACCCGACGCGGCTGCACGCTGGTCGCTGACCCAGTGAGCTTCCACGTCTCCGGCACGGACGGGCCAGTGTCCCCCGGCGAGCTAGGGCGAGCCATCGAGTGGGGCGCCTCGATCGCTCGGCGGGTGGGCCTGCATCCGAGTCCCGCCTGAGCCGCTCCGACCGGGCAGGTGAACGGCGACACGGGCTCAACCACCCGGAACCGCGAGCAGGGTCGTTGCGGACGCAGCAGAATGTGCATCACCCAACCCGCCCGGAGGCCACCGCGATGCCCAGCCCGTTCCAGAGCGCCCACATGGTCACGGGCGGCGACGAGCGAGCACTGCACCTATGGATCGCTTGAGGACCGTCGGGGCCGTCGGCGTCCAGTACGACGACAACGGGGCGAAAGCAGCCCTGGTCGTCTGCAACGAACGCGCCTTCTCAACGGTGACGTCCGAACACGTGGTCGACATCGCCCGAACAGCTCCATACGAGTCGGGTGCGCTGTTCAAACGTGAACTGCCTTGCCTCAGGGCGGTGCTGGCCCTTGGCCCACCGCTTGAGCTGCTGGTGATCGACGGCTACGCCACGCTCGATCCCGAAGGGCGCCCGGGCCTCGGTGCCCATGCCGCCGACGCCTTCGGCATCCCTGTCATCGGAGTCGCGAAGACGCCGTTCCGCACCGCAACCCACGCCGTCCAGGTCATCCGCGGCACCGCGTCACGGCCGCTCTACGTGACGGCGGCCGGCGGCCTGGACGTCGCCGAGGCGGCACGGATCGTGTCGACGATGGCCGGACCCCATCGCATCCCCACCGCTCTCGCCAGGGTGGACCGTCTCGCTCGTGGCCGCGAACATGCCGTCGCGGAAGGCAGATCCGGCTGAGAATGCCCTACGGACGCCCTCCGGTGGGCAGCGGTCACCACTCTTGCCACTTGCCCGGCACGGCCGCCGGGCTGCATCCTTCCCGCGCCAACCATTGTCGAGAGTGAGAGCAGGAGCATGACCAAGACCGAGACGCTCGAGGAGCGGGCGCCCGGCGCCGCCGGTCCGCCGCCACCCCCGCGGTGGTACTCCCGCGCCACGCTCGGCAGCTGGGTGGAGTCCGAGCGGGTCCAACGATTCGTGATCGTCCTGATCCTGATCAATGCCGCCACGCTGGGGCTGGAGACCTCCGACGCGGTGATGGCCGGGCACGCCGATCTGCTGCACACCCTCGACCAGATCTGCCTGGCGTTCTTCGTAGTCGAGCTCGCCGTCAAGCTTTACGCCTTCCGGGGCTCGTTCTTCCGGTCGAGCTGGAACGTGTTCGACCTGCTTGTGGTCGGCGTCGCCCTGATCCCCGGCTCGGGTGCGTTCGGGGTGCTGCGCTCCCTGCGGGTGCTACGGGTGCTGCGGCTGGTCTCGATGGTCCCGCAGCTGCGCCGCGTGGTCGAGGCGCTGGTCAAGGCGGTGCCCGGGATCCTCTCGATCGGCGCCCTGCTGATCCTGCTGTTCTACGTCAGCGCGGTGATGGCCACGATGCTCTTCGGTGACTCCTTCCCCACCGAGTTCGGCAGTCTCTCGCGGTCGCTGTTCACGCTGTTCCAGATCATGACCCTGGACAACTGGAGCGTCATCAGCCGGGCGGTCCTCGACGTCCACCCGTGGTCCGTCGCGTTCTTCGTACCGTTCGTCCTGCTGAGCGCGTTCACGGTGCTGAATCTGTTCATCGCCGTGATCGTCGACGCCATGCAGCACATCCGGGCCGACGAACCGGCGGCGACCGAGGGCGAGGTGCCCGCCGAGCCTGCGACCACGCGAGCGCTGGAAGGCGAGATCCGGGGCCTGCGGGACCAGGTCGCGGAGCTGACGGAGCTGGTGCGGAACCGCTCCTGACCGTCGTTGCGCGACGAGGGTCCGGTAGTGAGACTGGTCGGGTGTTCATCGACCGTAATCGCGGCGCCGGTGACCTCCCGGCAGCTCCAGACGCAGGGCAGCACCGGTGATCAGCAGCACGCCGTTCTCGAGTCCGCCGCTCTCTCCTGCACACTGTGGCGCAATCCCACCGATCACGACGATCCTGCCAATCTCGCCGACCTGTCCGACGGTGCCCGGATCGCCCTGAACTCCGACCCGGCCGGACCTCTGCCGGACTGGCTGCTGCGCCTGCGGGAACGGCTCAGGTATCCCCTGCTGTGGGAGGCGGTCCGCACGACCCATATCAGTGACCACTCGCTCGCCGGCTGGCACACGCCGGCGTCCGAGCTCGTCGATCACACCAACTACATCCTGACGAACACCTTCCGCGATACGCGGAACAGCGGGTGGGGGCCGCACAGCACGGTGCGCGACCCGGCGACGGAGAACGCTCTCACCCTGGACGTCCCGATCCGGGTCGACGGGCGGGACGTCCAGGGTCTGCGCCTGGACGGCGACCCCGACGTCGTCGGGCTCGCCGCGAGCCTCGGTGACCGGATCCTCACCGCAGTTCTCGCCCGGGAACACAAGCCGTTCCTCCGGCTGGCCTTCGCGACCCGACCGGACCGGGCTCCGGGGTGATCCGAACCGGTCAGGTGCTGGGCAGGAAGTCCTCGCGGGCGGGGGTGAACACGTCGATGAGTGTCCCGCCGGTGGCGGTCTCGCAGCCATGCCACTCGTTCGACGGCACCACGATGCTGTCCCCGTCGGTGATGGTGATCGGCTCACCCGACACCACGAAGTCGAAGGTTCCCTCGCGCACGTACGTGGCCTGCACGTGCGGGTGGGTGTGCGCAGCCCCGACACCGCCGGCCGCGAACTCCACCTCCACCACCATGAGTTCCGGGGTGTGTGCCAGGATCCGGCGACGCGTCTTGTCGTCGACCTGGGTCCACTCGGTGCTCGTCCGGCTGCTCTGCGCGCTCTGGGTGCTCACCCCGCCTACGTTAGCCTCAACCGGTGTCCCGAGACCCCGCCGCCATCCCGAAGCTCACCTCGGACATCCGCCGGAGCGTGGTCTGCCTGATCCCGGGCCTTGTCCTCGTCGTGGTGCTCGGCCCGGTCATCTTCGCCGAGCCCATCGAGGACAGCCTGGTCAGCGCGGTCGGCGCGGGGATGCTCGGGTGGAGCTGCTTCGCCGCCATCTACTGCGCACTGACCGTCTGGGCCTTCCGGGGTCTGCGTGGCGAACGTTTCCGCCGGTCCCTCATCGAGGCGGAGTCGACCGAGCCCCGCGCCGTGCGTCGCATCCTCCGGGTGCCGGGCGCCCGGACCATGCTCACCGGTGGCGACGGTCCGAGCTGGGCTGTCCAGGTGGCCCTGGTGGCGCTGGCCGCGGCACTCCTGCTCAGCGTCAACTCCCAGGTCCGGTCCGATCCGGCCCTCCTCCTCGTCGGTGTCGCGACGGTGGTCACCTCCTGGTTCACGGTGCTCGTCTCCTACGCGTTGCACTACGCACGGGCACAGACCCGGGACGCCGGCCTTCGCTTCCCGGGCGAGGAGCCGGACGGTCTCGCCGACTACCTCTACTTCGCGACCTCCGTGTCGACCACGTTCGCGACCTCCGACATCACCGTCGAGACCGCCCGCATGCGCCGGCTCGTGACCGGCCACGGGCTGTTGGCCTTCGCTTTCAACACCGTGATCGTGGCGATCGTGGTCGCGATCCTCGTGGGCACTCTGATCTGACCCGCGCGTGCGAGGTGGTGACTTCTCCCCATCGTCGCGACGCCTGCGGGGCGCCCGCACGGGTCGACGCCTACTAGGGTTGAGGGCCAGGGGGTTGGCCCCAGTCCCCGCGGTCTCCCGCGGCGGGCTCCCGGGGCTCTTCTGCGCGGCCCGCCGCGCCTGTGATGAGACCCGTGCACCGGTGCGCCCACCCGCACCCGTGCCATCAGGCGACGGGATCCGAACAGACGAAAGTGAGACCGGGGATGAACTCCAGGCGTATGTGGACGGCGTCGGCAGCAGCCGTCGCGGGGGCGTTGCTGCTGGCCGGCTGCGGCGGCGGCGACGCGGACGAGCCGGAGACGGGCGCCGACCCGACCGTCGAGGACGTGGCGGCCGACGAGCCCACGGAGGAGGAGACCACCGAGGAGCCCGAGAGCACCTTCGACGTCGACGCGATCGACTTCGGTGAGCCGGGTGCGGCCACCGCGCCGGGTACCGCGCTGGCCCTCGGCCAGGTCGCGTGGGTGGAGCGGACGGTGACCTTCAGCGACGAGACGGAGGTGACCGGCACCCAGGGCATCAGTGTCCTGCAGATCATCGAGTCGGACGCGTCGCTGTTCGAGCAGTACTCCAACGCGGACGAGTTCGTCGACTACGTCCCGTACCTGATCGTGACGCAGCAGCAGTGGATCGGGGACGTCCCGGCGGATGAGAACCCGCCGTCCGCGGACCTGTTCCCCCTGCTCGCGGACGGTGCCGACGCCGAGTACCTGACCTCGCAGTTCTCCTTCAACAGCCCCGGTGACTCATGCGGCCTCGAGCTGCCGCCGTTCGACGAGGAGACCAACACCGCGGTGAGCTGCTTCGTGGGCCTGTCCAACTCCGGCCAGCCGGTGAACGGTGTCGAGTACAACGGCGAGGGCTACTACTCCTTCGTCGCGACCCCGGGCAACCTCTACCTGGAGTCCCCGATCGTCTGGCGGTGACCCACAGGGCACAGCCGCAGCGCCCGGAGCCACCGAGGAGGTGGTTCCGGGCGTTCGCGTTCCGTGGCGGTGACGCTGCGTCAGGGCAGCGACCGGGCCAGGCGGAACCCGACGTCCTCGATGGCGAATGTGGGGTGGCTGCGTCTGCGGACCCCGGCCCGCACGCTCCACTCCGGGTCGCTCCAACCGCCGCCGCGAAGCACCCGATAGTCCCCGTAGACGTCCGGGTCGTAGCGCTCGAAGCACCACTCCCAGACGTTGCCGAGCATGTCGTGCAGCCCCCACGCGTTCGGCGCCCGGGTGGCGACCGGGTGCGGCTGCTCCCCCGAGTTTCCCGCGTACCAAGCGATCTCGTCGAGTTTGCCGTAGCGCGGTCCTGTGCTGCCGGCCCGGCAGGCATGCTCCCATTCCGCCTCCGTGGGAAGCCGGTAGCCGGTACTCCCGACGGCGCAGGTCACCTCGTCATCGATCGTGTAGGCGGGCTCGAGGTGCTCACGCATCGACAGCGCGTTGCAGAACCGGACGGCGTCGAGCCAGGAGACGGTTTCCACCGGGAGATCGTCTCCGGCCGCGGCACTCGGGGTGACGCCGAGCACGGCGCGGTACTGCGCCTGGGTGACGGGTGTCCGCCCGAGCAGGTGTGCGGTGACGTCGACCTGCCACCGCGTGGAGGTGCGCCGGTCGTGCAGCGTCACGGAGCCGGGCGTCACCTCGACCATGTCCGGCCGCGACGGGGCGAACACGCGGCTCAGCCGCCCACGAACGTCAGCACGACCGAGACGACGATCGAGAGCAGGCCAACGCCCACCAAGAGCCCGCCGACGAGCCGCAGGGTGCTGATCGCGGACGGCTCCGGCGCCCCGCGCAGCCACGCCTTGGCCGTGGCCGCGACCAGGATGCAGAGCAGGCCGATCGGCAGGGTCGTCCAGGTGAACACGTCCGCGATCGACCCGACCACCTGCGCAGCATTCACGAACGCACGCTACCCCGTCCGGCTCGGCCCGGCGCACCCGCGGACCTCGTCGTGCAGCATCCGAGCGACCCATCCGATCGTCTGCTCGGCGACGGGCTGGGTGGTGGCGGGCACTCGGGACTCGGTCAGAGCGGCCACGACGAACCGCCCGCCGTCGCGGTGCGTGACGACGCCCACCTCGTGTCTCAGGTGCAGGAAGGTGCCGGTCTTGGAGGCCCAGGACGCGGCGTCGGTGGCCAGGTCCGGCGCGAGCCGGTGCCGCAGCAGGTTGCCGGCGAGCAACTCCTGAAGGCGATCGGCGGTGCCCGGCAGTAGGTCTGCACCGCTCCAGATCCGTTCGAACACGTCCGCCATGGCGCGCGCCGAGCCGGAGTTGGCCATGGAGACGTCCAGCTGCGGGATCACGTGGCCCCGGCCCTGGGTGGCGGAGTCGATCGCGAGCGTCTGAGCCAGATGCGCGTCGGCCGGGTCGAGCCGGGACGCCAGGGACCGGTGCAACTCTCCGATCGTGTGCCGCACGGTGACGTCGGTGATCGACATCGACCGGAGCCGCCGGGTCACCTGCTCCGGTGGGCACAACCGGAAGAGCGCCTCGGCCGCCGTGTCGTCACTGACCGCGACGGCGAGATACAGCAGGTCGGAGAGCGCGATGGAGGCAGGCTCCGTGAACCGGCACAGCCCGGTGGCTCCGGGCACGCGAATCGTGGCGTCGATGAGAACCTGCTCGTCGAGGTCGAGCTCGCCGGTGCCGGCCAGCTCGAGGACGTCGAGGGCGAGTGGCACCTTGACGAGGGAGGCGAGCGGGAACAGCAGGTCGGGCTCGAGGCCGAGCTCCCGGCCGGTGTCGAGGTCGCGAACGAGGAGAGAGCCGCGCAGCCCGGCGTCCTCCAGTGCGCTCGAGGCGGCCGCCAGCACCTCCGGGGTGCTCCTCACCTCGGCACCGCGCCCCGGTCGGACAGCTCGGCACCGAGCGCGCCCGCGACATCGGTGATCGCCACGCCGAGGAAGCGACGGACCAGGTCGGCCTCCCGCCCCGCCACGTCGTAGCCCCGGACCAAGCCCGCATCCCCCACCCGTGACCAACCGAGGCCGTACTGCTCGGCGTCCGCCTCCGAGCACAGGACCAGGTCATCCCGCGACCACACTTCGGCCACGGCGGCGACCATGTCGGTCGCGACCCGTACCTGCGCCGGAGCGAGTCCGGCGGACTGCGCGGCGAACACCAGGCGGTCGCGCACGTGCGGCACGGCGTCCTCCGGTTGGATCCAGATCCGGCCGGCCTCCGCCGGCCGGGAGCCGCGTCCACTCCGGATCGACGCCAGGTAGAAGGTGATGTCCGCACCCAGGTCCCGGCCGCCACGGCTCGATCGGCCGACTCCGAGCGGGACGCACCACCGGGCCTGGTCCGCGGCAGCGGGCTCCAGCCCCAGGTCCAGCACCCCCGAGCGGAGCGCATCCGCGCGCTCGGCCGGATCTGCGGGCCGCACCTCGAGGTGTAGGTCGGCGCGCCGCGCGGTCGCGACGAGGTGGGCAAGCTCGGCAGGCGGGAGGCCGCTCGGTATGCCGAGGGCGATCGGACGGCGGCGCGAACGCCGGGCGTCCACCCGGAGCTCACCAGCGGCGCGGACCAGGCGCTCGGCGGCGGGCAGCACCTCATGGCCGAGTCGAGTCAGCTCCACGCGTCGCGACGTCCGTTCGAAGAGGCGACCGCCGAGCTCGACCTCGAGGGCGGCGACCTTCCGGCTGGCAACCGACTGGGTCACGCCGGCCACTGCGGCGCCGGTCGTGAAGCTGCTCCGCTCCGCGACGCTGACGAACACCTCGCACGCGGAAACGAGATCCATTCGAACAGTCACGGATGCGAAATTAGCATCAATGGCGATCTTCAGTGCTTGGACTGCATGGCTGCTCGGCACCGATGCTCTCTGCCATGAGCACTGATACCGACCTCACCGCACCCAGCCGCCGCGCCATCCTCCGTTGGGGTTCGGCCACCGCCGCCTCCGTCGGCCTGTTCGGCAGCGCCGCTCTGACTGCGTGCGCCGGTCCCTCGCCGGCCCACTCCGACCCGACCGACCGGGGTCCTGACGCGCTCGTCAGGCTCGAGGAGGAGTCCGGTGTCCGGATCGGAGCCGTCGGGATCAGCTCGGCCGCTCGCGTGGCTCACCGCGCCGAGGAGGCGTTCCCGATGTGTTCCCTGTTCAAGGTCCTGGCCGTGGCCTCGCTCCTGCGCGAGCGAGCCTATGACGACGCCTATTGGGCCGAGCCGATCCCGTTCGGACCGGCGGACCTGGTCGAGGACTCACCGGTCACCTCCGCGACAACCACCTGGGCGATGAGCCCGACGGCACTCGCCGATGCGGCGCTGCGATTCAGCGACAACACGGCGGGGAACCTACTGTTGGCCGAGCTCGGTGGTCCGGAGGCGATCACCACCTTCGCCGCGGACCTCGGCGCGGCGAGCACCAGGCTGGACCGTTGGGAGCCGGAACTCAACGAGGCGACCCCGGGCGACCTGCGCGACACCTCCACCCCCTCGGACATCGCACTGCTGTACCGGGCGCTGCTGCTCGAGGACCGGGCCGGCGTGCTGACCGGCGCACGACTGCGGGACTGGATGCTCCGCAACACGACCTCGGCCGCACGGATCAGGGCGGGCCTGGACGGCGACGTCGAACTGGCGGACAAGACCGGTGCCGGCAGTTACGGCGTCGTCAACGACGCCGGCATGCTCTGGAGCGCTGGTTCCGACCCGGTCACCTTGGTGATCCTGACCCGCACCGACGACCCGGCCGCTGCCAACGACAACGAGGTCGTCGCCGAGGCGACCCGCATCATCATGAGCGAGCTGACCCGTGGGTGAGGCGACCCGGGGCGACCGGGTCCGGTCGCTGGCCGGCCTCGCGGTGGGCGCAGGTGGCTCGCTCGTCACTGCGATCTCGATCCTGCCGGCGGTCGTCTCCGCCGCGGGCTGGGGAGCCGGCACTTTGCTCCTGGCGATGCTCCTGTCGGCTCTGTTGATCGCCGTGCCGGTGTCCCTCGGCCTGGCCATCGCGAGCCCCCGTGGAACCCGCTGGCGTTGGGCGGCGGTCGCCGTTGCTGCGCTGGTCGTGGTGCTGGTGCTGAGGCCCGCCGTCGGTTCGCTCGACGTGCTCTGGTTGGGCTGACCCCGCATCGATCGGCACGACCGTCCTGGAACCATCCGAACTGGGTGGTGGCCCTGGGAACGGTGCGCTGTCACGATGTGCGAACCACCCGAAGCACAGATGGGCACCAGATGGTCACCGAGCACCGCGCGGCAGCGAACGATCCGGACGCTGAACCGCTCCATGATGCGGGAGCCGCCACCGAGCAGTCCGGCGACGTGGGCCGGGCGAGCCGGTGGTTCGCCGGCGCGCCCCGGGCGCCGCGGGACCGCCGTCCGACGGACGCGGTGCTGTTGGGCCTCTCCGCGCTGATCCTGCTCCTGGTGTGGGCGTTCGCACGCCCCGCGAGCACGGATCTCCGGGTGCTCGAGTCCTTTGCCGACTCCACCTGGTTCGGGTCCTGGATCTGGCAGGCCCTCCTCACCCTGCTGATGATGTGGGCGGCACTTCTCATCACGGTCGCGATCGCCTGCGGTCGCTGGCACCTCGTCCGCGACCAGGCCGCTGCCGCCATCGCATCGGCTGCAGGTGCGGTCGTGGTGGGACTGACGGTCGGCTCCGCGGCCGACGCGACGGACGCGCTCATGCCATGGTCCGCCGACGGCGCTACGTACCCGGGCCTGGTGCTCGCCGTGACGACCGCCGTCGTCACCGTCACGGCACCACAGGTGGTCGCGCCGGTACGCCGGATCGGCCGCGCCCTGGTGATCGCCGGCGCCGTCGCCGCCGTTGCCACCGGCATCACCGGTCCCTGGGGCAGCCTCACCGGGGTGGCCCTCGGCTGGGTCACCGCGGCCGTCGTACACCTGATCGCCGGATCACCCGGCGGCCGGCTCACTCTCGCCGAGGTCGGGCGGGCCCTCACGGAGATCGGGGTCGATGCCCGCGACCTGCGGTACGTGGCCATGAACGAGCGGGGGCAACTCCTGGTGGCCGGCGCCTCCTCCGACGGCGCGGAGCTGTTGGTGCGCGTCTACGGTCGCGACGCCTGGGACAGCCAGTTCGTGACGACCGTCGGCACCTCACTGTGGTACCGCGACCGGGAGCCTTCCGCGCGCCTCTCCCGGCTCGGACAGGTGCAGCACGAGGCCTTCGCGACCCTGCTCGCCGAGCGTTCCGGGGTCCCGGTTCAGCCGATCGTCGCCGCTGGTCTCGCGGGCGACCGGGATGCCCTCCTCGTGGTGAGGGCCGACAGCAGTCCGTTCACGAACATGAGCGCCGGCGATGTCCCCGACGTCCTGGTGGCAGGGTACTGGGCCGCCGTCGCCCGCCTGCACGAGATAGGGCTCTCACATGGTTCGCTCCGGCCATCCGCGCTCGTGGTTCGCTCCGATGGCACCGCCGCTCTCGCCGACCTGAGCCAGGCCCGGATCAGCCCGAGCCCGTTCCTGCGGGCGGCGGACAACGCCGCTCTCCTGATCGCCACGGCCCTGGTGCTCGGACCCGATCGCGCGGTGGCCGCGTCGGCGGCCGCGCTCGGCGGCGAGCAGCTCGTGGAGGTGCTGCCGCTGCTTCAGCCGGGGCTGCTGGCTCGCACCACCCGCAAGCAGGTGCGCGATCACGGGCTCGACATCGGCGCGTTGCGCACCATGGCCAGCGAGGCCGCCGGTGTGGAGGCGCCGAAGCTCGCCCAACTGCGCCGGCTCAGCCTCGGCAAGGTCCTGACCGTCGTCGTGGTGGTCCTGCTCGCCTACGTCATCGTCGGGGCGATCAGCGGCATCGGGCTGGACAACCTCATCGCCGAGCTCAGCGCGGCCATACCCGGCTGGGTGATCGCGGCGATCCTGGTGACCCCGCTGGTGCAGGTGGGCTCGGCGATGTCGACCATCGGCGCGTCGCCTCGCCCGTTGCGATTCCTGCCCGTGCTCGCGCTGCAGTACGCCATCCAGTTCATGGGTCTGGTGGTGCCGAGCGTCGCAGCCCGGGTCGCCCTGATCGTGCGCTTCTTCCAACGCGCCGGCCTGCCGTCGACCACCGCGGTGACCGTTGGGGCGATCGACGGCGCCAGCGGCATCGTGACCCAGGCGATCATGCTGGTCGTGTTGGCGGCGACCGGCCTGGTCTCGCTGACCCTGCCGTCGGGCGGCCTGGAGATCGACCTGCCGCTGGCGCTGATCGCCCTCGGCTTGGTCGCGGCGATCGGTATCGCCTGGGCGATCCCGCCAGTGCGCCGATTCCTCCGGGCCCGGTTCGCGGAGACCCACGAGAGCTTGCAGGTGCTCCACTCGCCGAAGAACCTGGCCCTGATGCTCGTCGGCAACGTCGTCGCCCAGACGCTCCTCGCCGTCGTGCTGTGGCTGTCCCTGCGGGCCTTCGGGCAGGAGCTGCCGCTCACCGAGCTCATCCTGATCCAGTGTGTGGTCGCCCTGTTCGCCGGGCTGATGCCCGTGCCCGGCGGCATCGGGGTTGCCGAGGCGGCTCTCACCGCCGCCCTGGTCGCCGCCGGCATCGAGGAGGCGACGGCGTTGTCCACGGCCCTCGTGTTCCGGATCGCCACGTTCTACCTGCCGCCCGCCTACGGCGGTCCCGCCCTTGGCTGGCTCCGACGGCGTGGCGACGTCTGAACTACTTCGCCTTGGTCTTCCTGCTCGAGCCGCCACCGTCGGAGCGAGCTTCGGCCACCTTGCGTTTGACGAAGATGACCGGCAGGAGCACGGTCGCGATCATCGTCAGGAGCCAGACCACCACGGACGTGATGAGCCAGGAACCAACCCCGCCGGTGATCTGGAAGTTGTCACCGAAGACCAGCGAGCTGACCAGTAGCCCGGCGAACGTGCTGACGAGTCCGGCGGCACCGATCAGCACTGGCGCACGATTGTTCGCGACCGTCGAGATGAACGGTGATAGCACGGACTGGATCACCGCGAACACCACGACCACGGCGATGAAGGAGACCGGGGTGATGGTCAGGTCGTCGATCACGAGCGTCGCGACGGCGAGCCCGACGGCGGCCGCCCCGAGGAAGAAGGCGAGTCGGATCAGCATGCGGATCATCCGGCGGACCTGCTCTCTGCGGTGCCCTGGCACCGGCGGGATGCCGGCGGCAGTCGGTCCGCTCGCATCGCATGCTAGTCCTCACGCGGTCGCGTCCGCGCGCGGGTCAACCCACCTGGACGCTGTCCACCAGAGGTCCGCACCCGGCCTCGATCACGTCTCGGTTGCCGGAGGTCCACTGGCAGTAGACGTGCAGCAGCTGCGTCTCGGAGAACAGCCAGTAGCCGTGGTAGTCGTAGGAGGCCAGCCCGATGTCCTGCTCGAGGGCGGGCAGCCCGGCGACCGTCGTCATGCTGGCTTCGGTGAGCGGCTCGGCGTCGATCTGGTCGCGATAGGAGGCGAGCCGGGTCTCGATCGCGGACAGTGGTACCCGGCCACAGTCGTCGGCCACGTCGCCCCAGTCGAGGCCGGAGTAGAGCACCACGTTCAGCACGTTCAGCGTCGGCAGCGGCGGACTCGTCGGTTCCGCGTACCAGGTGCTCTCGATCGTCTCGACCGGGTTGTCCTCGTGGTAGGTCGTGACGACCTCGAAGGTCGACGGAGTGGACCAGGTGGCCGTGGCCAGGTCCACGTCGGCGAGCTGCAGCTCCTTCGGGTCGGGGTCGTCGCTGCATTCGAGGAATCCTGGCGGCACGGTCCGCGGCTCCGTAGGTGTCGCACCGGTCCCGCCGCCCGCGCCGGTGGGCCCGTCGGGTCCGGGCGCCGGGCTCTCCTGATCGCACCCGGCCACGAGGGCGATCGCCAGCACCGCGGCGGCCACCGCGGTCGCCCGCCGGGCGGGCCGGATCCGGTGGCCCATCAGCTGACCGTCAGCGACTCGACGATCTGCAGGCAGCCGTCCTCGATCGGGGCTCGGTACTCCTCGGCCGTCCACTGGCAGTAGGCGTGCAGCAGCTGGTTCTCGGAGAACACCCAGTAGCCCGTGTAGTCGTAGGAAGGGAGCCGGATGTCCTGGTGCAGGGCCGGCAGACCGGCGATGGTGATCCGCTCGACCTCACTGAGCGGCTCGGCCCCGATCTGTTCGCGGTACCGGTCGAGCTGGGCTTCGATCGCGGTGATCGGGACCCGGCCGCACTCGTCGGCCAGGTCGGTCCAGTCGAGTCCGCCGTAGATCACCACGGCGCCGACGTTCAGCCGCGGCAGCGGATCGTCGACCGGCTCACCGACCCAGTTCGCCAGGATCTCCTCCAGCGGGTTGTCCTCGACGTAGCCGGTGGCATCGGCCCACCCGATCGGGGTCGCCCAGACCGCCGTGGTCAGGTCCACGTCGGCCAGCTGCAGGTCCTTGTCACTCGCCGCATCGGGGCACTCGAGGAACCCGGCTGGCGCGCTCGGCTGGGCGGTGGGTGTTCCGCTCATCGAGCCGCCGCCGGTGGGACGGCCCGGGTCCTCCGGGCCGCCGGTGGGCGTGGTGCACCCCGCAAGGAGCACCGCGCCGGCCAGCAGCACTCCCAGCCGCCGCCAGAGTCCGGCCGTCACGGGATCACCACCGACTCGAGAAACTGGTCGCAGCCCGCCTCGAGGCCAGGCCGCTCGGCCTCCGAGACCCACTGACACTGCAGATGCAGCAGCTGGGTGTTCGAGTAGAGCCACCAGCCGTGCGCCTGGGTGCCCTCGAACGTGAAGTCGTGAGCGATCGCCGGCTGCCCACCGATCCGGACGATCTCCGATTCACCGACCGGCACATCGGTGGTGCCCGGAACCTCCCAGTACTCGGCGACCCGGGCCAGCGCGGCCTCGATCGGGATCTGGGCACAGCCGCCGACGACCAGGTCGCCCCACGCGACCTCCGGGTAGAACGTCACCGCGATCGCCGACGCGGCCGTGGCCTCCGGCCCCTCGTAGGAGGCGACCCAGAGTTCGACGTTCTGTTCCTCGTAGTCGTTGACGGAGACGAAGTCGTCGCTCTCGTAGAAGTCCGCCGGGGTTGTCCAGGTGACCCCTTCCAGGTCCACGTCGCCGAGGGAGTCCTTGACCTCCTGCCCGCACTCCAGCAGCCCGGCCGCGCCCGACGGCGTCTCGCCGCCGGACCCCTCCGTGCCGCCCGGGGACGTGGTCGTCTCGGTACCGGTAGGCACCTCGGTGCCCTCGGTGTCGCCCGGCGTACAGGCGGCGAGGCCGGTCAGCAGCAGCCCGGAACCCAGCGCGACGGCGAGCACCCGGTACCTCGCCGGCGCGGGCCGGTTGCTCACTGGCCGACCTGGATCGACGGGATCAGTTCGGCACAGGCGGCCTCGACGAGTTCCTGTTCGTTGGTCCACTGGCAGTAGGCGTGCAGCAATTGACCCTGGGAGAACAGCCAGTAGCCGTGGTAGTCGTAGTCGGGCAGGTCGATGTACTGCTCGACGGCGGGGAATCCGGCGACGGTGGTCACCTCCGCCTCGGTGATCGGCACGGCGCCGATCTCCTCCGTGTAGCCGGCCTGCTGGTCGGTGATCACGTCGACGGGCAGGGTGCCGCACTCCCCCGCCTGCTCGCCCCAGTCGACGCCGTCGTAGATGACCACGTTCACGATGTTGAGGATGTCGACCTCCGCGGTCGGCTCCGCCGTCCAGGTCGAGAACACCTCGTCGACCGGGTTCTCCTCGTGGTAGATGAACGTCTCCTGGAACCCGGACGGCGTCGACCAGGTGGCGGTGGTGAGGTCGACGTCGGCGAGCTCGACCACCTTGTCCGCATCCGGATCGCCGCACTCGAGGAACCCGCCGGGCGGAGAAGGCGTGTCGCCGCCGCTCGCGTCGGCGGGAGTCGTCGGACCGTCCGCCGAGGGCTCGTCATCACCCGGTCCGCAGGCGGCCAGGGCCACCGTCGCGAGCGTGGCCACGAGCGCCACGCGCCATCCACTGCGCATCACATGGCTTGTCTAGCACACCCAGGTGGGAGCACCCGGAGCCGTGGGCGGGCAGCACTGCCCACACGGCCGCGGGACGCACCCAGCCCGGGACGGCCACGTCGGTCCGGACGGCGACCGGCGCCGATCGGTCAGAAGGATGCGGAGGCGATCAGCTCGTCGCAGCCGGCGGTGATGACCGACTCCGCCTCCACCCATTGGCAGCCGAACGTCACGAGCTCGGTCGCCCCGTAGACGGCGTACGTGCGGACGGTGAAGCCATGGCTCGGGTACCACGCGTCGTACCGGACGGCCGGAAGTCCGCCGACCTCCACCCAGGCGTACTCCCCGAGAAGTTCGGCGCCGGCCTCGGCGTTCACGACGTCGAGCCGCGCGAGCACCAGCTTGCGGTCGAGCTGCCCGCAGTCGGTCGTCACCGGTCCGAGCGCGAGCTCGGCGTAGTGGACCACCGCGAGGACGTTGAGGTTGCCGACGCCCGACGCGGTCGGCACCAGGTAGTCGGCGGTGTAGTCACCCTCCGGGGAGGAGATCTGCGTGTAGCCGCCGCTCTCGGTGAAGCCGTCCGGGACGCCGTGGTCGAACCGGTGCAGGTCCTGCGGCGCCGGCTCGGCGCCCGCATCCTTGCTGGCGTCGTCGCACTCGAGCAGCCCCGGCGGCACGGTGGCCGGGCCGGTCGTGCCGCCGGAGACCGGCCCGCCTGGCGTGGTCCGCTCCCCCGTCGGCCCGGGTGCGGGTGCGGCGCAGCCCACCAGCATGAGCAGCACGCCGAGCACGAGCACCACGGCGCCCGAGCGGGCGCTGGCGCGGGTGTTCTGCATGGTCGTCATCGTCGCACGGGTCCAGCCGTTCGCCCGACGGCGCAGGGCGGGTAGTCCTCCCCTGCGCCGTCGGCGAGGTGTTCAGCCGTGCTCGACCCGGCCGAGCCGGGCTTTCAGTTGACGCTCTGTTCCTCACCCACGGTGTGCACGCGGATCGAGTTCGTGGTGCCGGGCTGGCCCGGGGGCATGCCGGCGACCACCACGACGGTGTCCCCGTCCTCGGCCTGTCCGGAGTTGCGCAGCACCACGTCGACCTGGTCGATCATGTCGTCGGTGTGCTGCACCTTCGGCACGATGAACGTCTGGGTTCCCCAGGTCATTGCGAGCTGGTTGCGGGTGGCCTCGACCGGAGTGAAGGCCAGCAGCGGTGTCGCCGAGCGGAGCCGCGACATCCGGCGAGCGGAGTCGCCGGACTGCGTGAAGCAGGCCAGGTACTTAACGCCGAGGGTCTCACCGATCTGCGCGGCCGCCTTCGTCAGCACGCCGCCACGCGTGTGCGGGGTGGCCCGCAGCTTCGCGATGCGCTCGAGGCCGTGCTCCTCGGTGTTCTCGATGATGCGGGCCATGGTCCGCACGCACTCGATCGGGTACTCACCGACGGAGGTCTCACCGGAGAGCATCACCGCGTCGGCGCCGTCGAGCACCGCGTTGGCGCAGTCCGAGGCCTCGGCGCGGGTGGGTCGCGGCGAGCTGATCATCGACTCCAGCACCTGGGTGGCCACGATGACCGGCTTGGCGTTGCGCAGGCCCATCTCGGTCGCCCGCTTCTGCACGAGCGGCACCTGCTCCAGCGGGAGCTCCACACCGAGGTCGCCGCGGGCGACCATGATGCCGTCGAAGGCGTCGACGATCTCGGCGAGGTTCTCGACCGCCTGCGGCTTCTCGATCTTCGCGATGACCGGGACGGTACGCCCCTCCTCGTCCATGATCGCCGCGACGTCGGCGTAGTCCTTCGCGGACCGGACGAAGGAAAGTGCGATGAAGTCCGCACCCAGCCGCAGCGCCCAGCGCAGGTCCTCGGCGTCCTTCTCGGAGAGGGCCGGCACGTTGACGGCAACGCCGGGCAGGTTCAGTCCCTTGTTGTTGGACACCGGGCCGGCCACCTCGACACGGGTCGTCACGTGGGTCGCCGTGACGTCGGTGACCCGGACCGTCACCCGACCATCGTCGATGAGGATCTGGTCGCCTGCCTTGACGTCCTGGGGCAGCCCCTTGAACGTCGTCGAGACCAGTTCCTTGGTCCCGGGCACATCGTCGGTCGTGATCGTGAACACGTCGCCCTCAGCGAGGTAGTGCTTGCCCTCGACGAACCGTCCGAGCCGGATCTTCGGTCCCTGCAGGTCGACCAGGACGGCGACGGCACGCCCGGACGCCTCCGCGGCGGCGCGCACATGGCGGTAGACCGCCTCGTGCGCCGCCACGTCCCCGTGGCTGCGGTTGATCCGGGCGACATCCATGCCGGCGTCCACCAACGCCTGGACCATCTCGGGGGACTCGGTTGCCGGTCCCAATGTGCACACAATCTTGGCTCTACGCATGTTCAAACCTTATGCCCTCTCGCCGGGTGCCCTGACGGCACGCGGCATCACTCGAACGAGCCGTCACCGCCCGTTCGACAACTCCTTGCCACCCGTTCGGTTGGTGGCCATTCGGTTACTGCGACTCAGACCGTGATCGAGACCGTGGTGGGCTCGATCGGGGCCGGCAGCTCGGTGTGCCCGCGCAGGAACTCGTCCACGGCGGCGGCGGCAGAGCGGCCCTCGGCGATCGCCCACACGATGAGCGACTGACCGCGTCCGGCGTCACCGGCGACGAACACGCCAGGCACCGAGGTCGCCCAGGCGCCGTCCCGCGCGATCCGGCCGCGCGGGTCCACCTCGAGCCCCAGCTGCTCCACGACTCCCGCCGTCGGCACGCCGGTGAAGCCCATCGCGAGCAGCACGAGCTGCGCCGGGATGACGCGCTCGGTGCCCTCGACCGCAACCGGCCGGCCCGTCCCCATGTCCACCTCGACGACCCGCAACTGCGTGACGTTGCCGTCGTCGTCGCCGACGAACTCGACGGTGGACGTGGCGTAGACCCGCTCGCCGCCCTCCTCGTGGGCGCTGGCGACGCGGTAGACCATCGGGTAGGTGGGCCACGGCTGGCCATCTGGCCGGTCCTCGGTGGGACGCGGCATGATCTCCAGCTGGATCACGTTCTTCGCGCCCTGGCGCAGGGCGGTGCCGAGGCAGTCCGCGCCGGTGTCGCCGCCACCGATGACCACCACGTCCTTGCCGGCGGCGGTGATCTGGTCCGGGACCAGGTCCCCGGCGGTGGCCCGGTTCGACTGCGGCAGGTACTCCATGGCCTGGTGGATGCCACCGAGTTCCCGGCCGGGCACCGGCAGGTCGCGGCGCACCGTGGCGCCCATGGCGAGCACGACGGCGTCGTACCGCTCGAGCAGCTCGGTCCCGGTGAGCTCGCCGTCGGCGCCGATCTCGACGCCCGGTCGGAACCGGGTGCCCTCGGCGGCCATCTGCTCGAGGCGGCGGTCGACGTGCCGCTTCTCCATCTTGAACTCGGGGATGCCGTAGCGGAGCAGTCCGCCGATGCGGTCGTCACGCTCGAACACGGCGACGGTGTGTCCCACCCGGGTCAGCTGCTGTGCGGCGGCGAGGCCGGCCGGGCCGGAACCGATGACCGCGACCGTCGAGCCGGTCAGCCGGTCCGGGATCTGCGGGGTGACCAGGCCATCGTCGAACGCCTTGTCGATGATGGACTGCTCGATGTTCTTGATTGTCACGGCGGGCTGGTTGATGCCGAGCACACACGCCGTCTCACACGGCGCCGGGCACAGCCGGCCGGTGAAGTCCGGGAAGTTGTTCGTCGCGTGCAGGCGCTCGATGGCCTCGTCGAAGCGGCCGGTCCGGGTGAGGTCGTTCCACTCCGGGATGAGGTTCCCCAGCGGGCAGCCGTTGTGGCAGAACGGGATGCCGCAGTCCATGCACCGGCCCGCCTGCCGGGTCAGCGCATCGGCGTCCTCCGCCCGCTTGGAGTAGACCTCCTTCCAGTCCATCAGCCGGATCGGAACCGGCCGGCGGACCGGGAGCTCCCGGTCGCGGATCTTCAGGAATCCCTTGGGGTCAGCCATGGGTCGCCTCCAACACTCGGGTCCAGACATGGGGTTCGCTGACGTCCACGCCATCCGC
Organism: Occultella aeris; assembly: GCF_902703175.1. GTDB lineage: Bacteria > Actinomycetota > Actinomycetes > Actinomycetales > Beutenbergiaceae > Occultella > Occultella aeris. The sequence continues at coordinate 56,662 of NZ_CACRYJ010000064.1, forward strand.
GCGGGCGTCGGCGAGGACGGCGTTGACGCGGGCGTAGGCCGGCGGCAGCACCCGGGTGACCCGGCGCCGCACTTCCTCCCGGTCCTCGCGCAGCTGCGCCGCGATCCGCGAACCGGTGTGCTCGGTGTGCCGGGCGAGCAGGTCCATCACCAGGTTCAGGTCCTCCTCGTCGAGCTCGTCGAGGGCCAGGTCACCGGCGGCCACCGCGGGGCCGTTGACCAGGTCGCGGTCGAGGTCGAGCACGTACGCCGTGCCTCCCGACATCCCGGCGCCGAAGTTCCGCCCCGTCGGGCCGAGGATCAGCACGGTGCCTCCGGTCATGTACTCGCAGCCGTGGTCGCCGACTCCTTCTACGACGGCGGTCGCACCGGAGTTACGGACCGCGAACCGTTCGCCGGCGAGTCCGCGCAGGAAGATCTCCCCGGACGTGGCGCCGTAGGCGATCACGTTCCCGGCGATCACGTTGTCCCCCGGCGCGAAGGTGGCGCCAGGGTCGGGCCGGACGATGACCCGACCACCGGACAGCCCCTTGCCGACGTAGTCGTTGGCGTCCCCGAACAGCCGCAGGGTCACGCCCGGGGTGAGGAACGCACCGAACGACTGCCCGGCGGAGCCGTGCAGCGTCACGTCGATGAGCCCGTCCGGCAGCCCGGCGGCCCCGTGGCGCTTGGTGATCTCGTGGCCGAGCATCGTCCCGACCGTCCGGTTCACGTTCCGCACACGCGTCGTGTAACGGACCGGCTCGCCGGCGTCCAGGGCCGGCCGAGCGGCCGCGATCAGCTCGTTGTCAAGTGCCTTCTCGAGCCCGTGGTCCTGTCCGCGCACCGCGCGCGGTGCGGATCCAGGAGGCAGCACGGGCTGGACCAGGATGGGGCTCAGGTCGAGCCCCGACGCCTTCCAGTGGGTGACGGCAGCCCTGGTGTCCAGCGCATCGATCGCGCCGATGGCCTCGTCGATGGTGCGGAACCCGAGGGCAGCCAGATACTCCCTGACCTCCTCGGCGATGTACTCGAAGAAGGTGACCACGAACTCCGGCTTGCCGGAGAACCGGGCGCGCAGTTCCGGGTTCTGGGTGGCCACCCCTACCGGGCAGGTGTCGAGGTGGCAGACCCGCATCATGACGCAGCCGGAGACGACGAGCGGTGCGGTCGCGAAGCCGAACTCCTCGGCGCCGAGCAGAGCGGCGATCACCACGTCGCGGCCGGTCTTGAGCTGGCCGTCGGCCTGGACCACGATGCGGTCCCGGAGGTTGTTCATCACCAGCGTCTGCTGGGTCTCGGCGAGGCCGATCTCCCACGGCGCACCCGCGTGCTTGAGCGAGGTGAGCGGGCTCGCGCCGGTGCCACCGTCGTGGCCGGAGATGAGCACGACGTCGGCGTGCGCCTTGGACACCCCGGTGGCGACCGTCCCGACGCCGACCTCCGACACCAGCTTCACGTGCACCCGCGCCTGCGGGTTCGCGTTCTTCAGGTCGTGGATCAGCTGGGCGATGTCCTCGATGGAGTAGATGTCGTGGTGCGGCGGCGGCGAGATGAGCCCGACGCCGGGGGTCGCGTGCCGGGTCCGGGCCACCCACGGGTAGACCTTGTTCCCCGGCAGCTGGCCGCCCTCGCCGGGCTTGGCACCCTGGGCCATCTTGATCTGGATGTCGTCGGCGTTGACCAGGTAGTCGGAGGTCACCCCGAACCGGCCGGACGCGACCTGCTTGATGGCGCTGCGCCGTCGGGGGTCGTACAACCGCTCCGCGTCCTCGCCGCCCTCGCCGGTGTTGGACTTCGCGCCGAGCTGGTTCATCGCGATCGCGAGGGTCTCGTGCGCCTCCATCGAGATGGAGCCGTAGCTCATCGCCCCGGTTGAGAACCGCTTGACGATCTCGGACACCGGTTCGACCTCCTCGACCGGCACCGGCGGCCGCAGGCCCTCGCGGAACTGGAACAGGCCGCGCAGCGTCATCAGCCGGCGCGCCTGGTCGTCGACCCGGCGGGTGTAGTCCCGGAACACGTCGTAGCGACGGGTCCGGGTCGAGTGCTGGAGCCGGAACACGGTCTCCGGATCGAACAGGTGCGGGTCACCTTCGCGGCGCCACTGGTACTCGCCGCCCACCTGCAGGCGCCGGTGCGCCGCGGTGATGCCGCTCTTCGGATACGCGATGGCATGCCGGGCCGCGACCTCGGCGGCGATGACGTCCAGGCCGACTCCGCCGAGCGGCGACGGCGTTGCCGTGAAGTACTTCTCGATGAGGTCGGTCGACAGGCCGAGGGCCTGGAACACCTGGGCGCCGCGGTAGGAGTGCACGGTGGAGATGCCCATCTTGCTCATCACCTTGAGCACACCCTTGCCGAGACCCTTGATCAGGTTCTTGACGGCCTGCTCGGGCGTGACGCCCTCCACGACGCCGGAGCGCACGAGTTCCTCGACGCTCTCCATCGCGAGGTAGGGGTTCACGGCGGCCGCACCGTAGCCGATGAGCAGGGCGACGTGGTGCACCTCGCGCACGTCCCCGGCCTCGACAAGGAGACTGATCCGGGTCCTGGTCTGGCGGCGCAGCGTGTGGTGGTGCACCGCGGAGGTGAGCAGCAGGGACGGGATGGGCGCGAGTTCGGCGTCCGACTCCCGGTCGGAGAGCACGATGAAGGAGACGCCCCGCTCCACGGCCTCGTCCACCTCGGCGAAGATCTCCTCCAGGCGCGCCTCGAGCGCGGCGGCACCGCCGCTGACCCGGTACAGGCCGGAGATGGTGATCGCCTCGAAGCCGCGCCCGGGTCCGGGGGTGCGCTGCACGTGCTTGATCTTCGCGAGCTGGTCGTTGTCGATCGTCGGGAACGGGACGATCAGCTTGCGGGCGTGCGCCGGCGTGTCCTCGAGCAGGTTCGGCTCCGGCCCGATCGCACCGCCGAGGGAGGTAACGAGCTCCTCGCGGATCGCGTCCAGCGGCGGGTTGGTGACCTGCGCGAACAACTGGCTGAAGTAGTCGAACAGCAGCCGTGGGCGCGAGGACAGCACCGCGATCGGAGTGTCCGTACCCATCGAGCCGAGTGCCTCGGCACCACTGGCCGCCATCGGCCGGAGCAGGATCCGCAGTTCCTCCTCGGTATAGCCGAACGTCTGCTGGCGGCGCAGCACGGACGAGCGGGAGTGCGCCACGTGCTCACGGTCCGGCAGGTCCTCCAGGGTGACCAGGTTCTCGTCCAGCCACTGCGGGTACGGGTGGCTGTCGGCGAGCTCGCCCTTGATGGCCTCGTCCTCGATCACCCGGCCGGAGCCGGTGTCGACCAGGAACATCTTCCCGGGCGCCAGGCGTCCCTTGCGGGCCACCCGCGCCGGGTCGATGTCGAGCACACCTGCCTCGCTGGCGAGGACCACGAGCCCGTCGTCGGTGATCCAGAACCGACCGGGCCGCAGCCCGTTCCGGTCCAGGACCGCACCGATGTAGCGGCCGTCCGTGAAACACATCGCGGCCGGGCCGTCCCACGGCTCGATGATCGTGGAGTTGTACCGGTAGAAGGCCCGCCGGTCCGCGCTCATCGAGGCGTGGTTCTCCCACGCCTCCGGGATCATCATCAGGACCGCGTGCGGCAGCGAGCGCCCGCCCAGGTGCAACAGCTCGAGCACCTCGTCGAAGCTGGCGGAGTCGCTCTCCTCCTCGCTGCAGATCGGCAGGAGGTCACGCACGTCCCCGAGCCGGTCCGAGGCGAGGGTGCCCTGCCGGGCCGCCATCCAGTTCCGGTTCCCGCGCACCGTGTTGATCTCACCGTTGTGCGCCACCATCCGGAACGGGTGCGCCAGCGGCCAGGACGGGAACGTGTTGGTGGAGAAGCGCGAGTGCACGAGCGCGATCTCGGACGCGAACCGTGGGTCGGTCAGGTCCGGGAAGAACGGGGCGAGCTGGGTCGTCGTGAGCATGCCCTTGTAGACGATGGTCCGCGAGGACAGGGACGCGAAGTACACCCCGAAGGCGTGCTCGGCGCGCTTGCGCAGCCGGTACGTGCGGCGGTCCAGGTCGACCCCGGACAGTTCCCGGGCCGGGTCCGCGACCACGAGCTGGCGGAACGTCGGCATGCAGGCACGTGCCGTGGGGCCGACGAGTTCCGCGGTCACCGGCACGTCGCGCCAGGCGAGGACGTCCAGACCCTCCTGACCGGCCAGCTCCTCGATGCCCGCCTGGGCGGCGGCCGCCTCGTCGGCGTCGGCCGGCAGGAAGGCGATACCGATGGCGTAGTGCCCGGGCCTGGGGAGCTCACCGGGGATGACGTCCCGCACGAAGGCATCGGGGATCTGGGTCAGGATTCCCGCACCGTCGCCGGAGTTCTCCTCGGCGCCCACCGCACCGCGGTGGTCGAGGTTGGCGAGCGCGGTCAGGCCGGCATCGACGATGTCGCGGCCGGGGGTGCCCCGCAGGGTGGCCACGAACGCCACCCCACAAGCGTCATGCTCCTGGGCGGGGTCGTACAGACCCTGCTTCTCGGGAGTGGCGCTGAACGCCGTGAAGGCACTCGTGGCGGTCGTGACGTTGCCGACGCTGTTCGCGCTTCGGGACTGCGGGGACCTGTTCATCCGATCATCCTCACCACCGCGGGGATCGGGGGACCCGCGGCATCGGTTGCACTACTTGTTGGGACGCCGTCGACCCACCTGCGGCGGAGACTTTACTCTCCGCAGACCATCAGAGGATGCACGCCCCATGTTTCGGTTGTGTTACGCCCATGTGAAATAGGAGACCTGCGGAGCCCAGACCGTTGCGATCGTGGCGGGCCCGCTTCGCACACGGGTCACCGACCTGGGTCGTCCTCCGGGAGGGGATCCTCGGCGCCGGCCTTCGTGCGGGTCTGCTCGAGGTCTGCCTGCTCGTCGACGGTCTCCGTTGGAGTCTCGTCGGTCATATCGTTCTCCTCAGCGTCGTCGACCGGATCGGTCTCGGCTGTGTCGACCACGTCGTCCGAGTCTGCCTCGGATGCTGCGTCGACCTCGTCCTCGCTCTGTTCGTCCGGTTCACGACCGGGGAGCCAGACCGACTCCTCCCGCCCGGGGTGGCGGCGGGAGATCACGATGAAGATTATCAGGGCCGCCACACCGACGATGATCGAGGTCCAGACGTTCAGTCGCAGACCGAGGACCTCCTCGGCCTCGTCGATGCGGAGGTACTCGATCCAGACGCGGCCGAGGGTGTACCCGAACACGTAGAGCCAGAACACCCGGCCGTGCCCGAGCCGGAACCGGCGATCGAGCCAGACGAGCACGCCGGCGAGCACGAGGTTCCAGAGCAGCTCGTACAGGAACGTCGGATGGAACAGGGTCCCGGCGGGATAGTCCAGGCCCTGGGCGCGCAGGGTCTGCTCGGAGATCTGCAGACCCCACGGGAGCGTCGTGGACGCGCCGAAGAGCTCCTGGTTGAAGTAGTTGCCGAGCCGGCCGATCGCCTGCGCCACGGCGAGAGCGGGCGCCAGGGAGTCCGCGAACGGAGCGAGGCGCAGGCCGGCGCGGCGCAGACTGATCCAGGCACCGAGCGCGCCCGCCGGGATCGCGCCCCAGATGCCGAGACCGCCGTTCCAGATCGCGAACGCGAGCCAGGGGTCGCCGTTCGGTCCGAAGTACGCGTCCGGTGACGAGAAGACGTGGTAGATCCGCGCGCCGATGATGCCGAACGGCACCGCCCAGAAGATCGCGTCGAGGACGGCACCCTCAGGTCCGCCGCGGGCCCGGTACCGACGGATCGCGATGAAGCCGGCCACCACGATCCCGGCGAGGATCGCCAAGGCATAGGCCCGGATCGGTATCGGTCCGAGGTACCAGACCCCCTGCGGTGGGCTCGGGATGCCGTTCACGGGACCAACCGTCCGGCCCGCACACCCTCGGCGAGCTCGCCGATGAGACGGCGCAGGTCCGCCAGGGCGGCGTCCCGGTCACCGTCGGAGCGGATCAGGGTGCGCACGAGCGCCGAGCCGACGATCACGCCATCGGCGTAGCTCGCCACCTCGGCCGCCTGGGCACCGGTCGAGACCCCGAGGCCGACGCAGACGCGTTCGGCCCCGGCCGCCCGGGTCGCCGCCACGAGCGCCTCCGCCTTCGGGCCCACGCTCGCGCGCGCCCCGGTGACGCCCATCGTGGAGGCCGCGTACACGAAGCCCCGGCTGGCGGCGGTGGTCAGGTGCAGCCGCTCCGTGGTGGAGCTCGGCGCGACCAGGAACACCTTGTCCAGGTCGTGGGTGTCCGCCGCGGCGATCCATTCCCCGGCTTCGTCCGGGATCAGGTCCGGGGTGATCAGGCCCGCTCCCCCGGCGGCGACCAGATCGGTCGCGAAGCGGTCCACCCCGTAGCGCAGCACCGGGTTGTAGTAGGTCATCACGAGCGTGGGGGCACCGGTCTCGGCGACCTCGCGGACCGCACGCAGCACGTCGGCGGTCCGAGTGCCGCCGGCCAGAGCGGCCTGCATGGCCTCCTGGTTGACCGCGCCGTCCATGCCGGGGTCGGAGTACGGCAGGCCGAGCTCGACGATGTCGGCACCGGCCTCGACGGCTGCACGTGCCGCGGCGATGGAGCCGTCCACGTCCGGGTAGCCGACGGGCAGGTACACGACGAGAGCGGCGCGACCCGCCGCCCGGGCTGCGTCGATGGTTGCGGCCGTCCTGGATCCGGTCATGCCGTCGTGCTCCCGCTCTCGTCCTCGCCGCTCGCTGCATGCGGATCCACGAGCCCGAACCACTCGGCCGCCGTCTCCACGTCCTTGTCCCCGCGCCCGGACAGACTGACCAGGAGCACCGTCTCGGCCGGGTCCGCGCCGGCGGCCACGAACTCGCGGCCGAGGGTCATCGCCCCGGCTAGCGCGTGCGCGCTCTCGATGGCGGGCATGATCCCCTCGGTGCGGGTCAGCAACCGGAACGCCTCCATGGCCTGCGCGTCGGTGACCGGCCGGTACTCGGCCCGCCCGATGCTCGCGAGCCAGGAGTGCTCCGGCCCGACGCCCGGGTAGTCCAGGCCCGCGGAGATCGAGTGGGACTCGATGGTCTGCCCGTCCTCGTCCTGCAGCAGGTAGGTCTTGGCGCCGTGCAGCACGCCGGGGCTGCCGGCGCCGATGGTGGCCGCGTGGCGCCCGGTCTCGACACCGTCACCGGCCGCCTCGCAGCCGATCAGGCGAACGCCGGCGTCGTCCAGGAACGCGGTGAAGATGCCGATCGCGTTGGACCCGCCGCCCACGCAGGCCACGACGGCGTCCGGGAGCCGCCCGATCCGCTCCGTCAGCTGCTCGCGGGCCTCCTCGCCGATGATCTTCTGGAGGTCGCGCACCAGGGCCGGGAACGGGTGCGGGCCGGCGGCGGTGCCGAACACGTAGTTGGTGGTCTCGACGTTCGCGACCCAGTCCCGGAACGCCTCGTTGATCGCGTCCTTGAGGGTCCGTGAGCCGGCGGTCACGGGGATGACCTCGGCGCCCAGCAGACGCATCCGCGCGACGTTCAGTGCCTGCCGGCGGGTGTCCTCCTCGCCCATGTAGATCGTGCAGTCGAGGCCGAACAGTGCGGCTGCGGTGGCGGTGGCGACCCCGTGCTGGCCCGCGCCGGTCTCGGCGATGACCCGGGTCTTGCCGACCTGTTGGGTGAGCAGCGCCTGACCGAGCACGTTGTTGATCTTGTGGGACCCGGTGTGGTTGAGGTCCTCGCGCTTGAGGAACACCCGCACGCCGCCGGCGTGCTCGGCGAACCGGGGCACCTCCGTGATCGGACTGGGCCGGCCGGTGTAGTCCCGGTGCAGTGCGGCGAGGCGCTCGATGAACGTCGGGTCATCCTTGAGCTTGTCCCAGGCGGTCGCGAGGTCGTCGAGCGCCGCGATCAGGGCCTCGGGCACGAATCGGCCGCCGAAGTCGCCGAAGTAGGGGCCGACGGCGTCCCGGAAGTCCGTCACGGCAGCGGGCTCGGTCGTGGGATCGCTCACCGGCTCCGCACCGCCCGCAGCGACGGGTGTGCCCCGGCAGCGACCATGTCCTTGACGGCGGCCCGCGGGTCGCCCTGAGTCACGATCGCCTCCCCGACGAGCACCGCGTCCGCGCCCCAGCGGGCATAGTCCATGAGATCGTGCGGACCCCGGACCCCGGACTCGGCGACCCGGACGATCCCGTCCGGGATCCGCGGGGCAAGTTCGGCGAACACCTCGCGGCGGACCTCCAGGGTGTGCAGGTTGCGGGTGTTCACCCCGAGCAGGCGGGCGCCGGCATCCACGGCTCGGTCCACCTCCTCGGCGGTGTGCGCTTCGACGAGCGCGGTCATGCCGAGCGAGTGCACCCGTTCGGTGAGCGAGGTGAGCACGGTCTGCTCGAGGGACGCGACGATGAGGAGCACGATGTCCGCGCCGTGCGCCCTGGCCTCCCACACCTGGTACGGGGTGACGATGAAGTCCTTGCGCAGCACGGGCACGTCCACGGCCGCCCGGACGCCGTCGAGGTCGGCCAGGGACCCACCGAACCGGCGGCCCTCGGTGAGCACGCTGATCGCGGACGCCCCACCTGCCTCGTAGTCCGCGGCCAGGCCGGCCGGGTCCGCGATGTCCGCCAACGCGCCTTTGGACGGGCTGGACCGCTTCACCTCGGCGATCACCGTCACGGCATCGTCCTTGGCGAGCGCGTCGAGGGCGTTCTTGGCCGACGGGCGGGCCGCCGCCTGTTCCTTCAACTCCTCGAGCGGAGTCGCCGCTTCCCGGACCGCCAGGTCCGCCCGGACCCCGGCCACGATCTCCTCAAGAACGGTCACCATCCGCCTCTCCCTTGCTCGGCCACCATCGTATGCCGAAACCTCCGGCGCCCCGGACGCATCTCACGGAGGGCGTCGTCGGTGCCTCAGACCGGGGAGAGATAGGGCGCCAGTGCGGGCAGGTTGCGCAGCACCGTGAACGCGAGCAGGCCGACGCCGAGCGCCATCCACACCCATGCCGGCGGCCGCAGGACGGGCTCAGAACGCCAGACCCGCACGAGCCACCAGACCCAGCCCAGCGCCACGATCGGCAACGCGATCGTGAGCATCGGGTTCGCCGTCCACGCCCCGGCCAGGTCGCCGGTCGCGAGCGAGTGCGTGGTCCGCAGGCCACCGCAGAACGGGCAGAACCACCCCGTCAGCCGCAGCATCGGGCAGAACCCGTAGCCGCCTTCGTGCGGGTCCACCAGCGCGAGCAGCGCGGTGCCGGCGGCCACCGCGACACCGACGAACACCGGCGTGCGCCGGTCCCGGGGCGGCGCCGCGGCCTCGACGCTCACCCGTAGAAGCCCTGGGAGAGGGAGACGAGGATCCAGAACACACCCGCGATGATGGCCAGCACCCCCATGACCAGGCCCCCGGTCGCGGAGCCTCGGTTGGTCGCCTGGCCGGCGTCGGCGGCGAGGCGGCCCTTGTTGCCGTTCACGATGGCGCCGATGCCGAGGCCGATGCCCACGAGCGGTATGCACGCCAGGAAGAACCCGACGATCCCGAGCACGAGAGCGGTGGTGCCGAGACTGTTCCGGTGCGAGGCCGCCAGGCCGTACCCGTACGGGCTGACGCCGTAGGGCGACTGCGGCTGGCCGTACTGCTGTGCGCCGTACTGGGACTGTGCGCCGTACTGGGGCTGTGCGCCGTACTGGGACTGGCCGTACGAACCGGGTACCTGCGGGTCCCAGGGCTGTGGCCCCTCCACGAACGCCCGGTCCTCGTGCGAGGGGACCGGGTTCGACCCGGCCGCGCCGTACGGGTCCTGTGACTCGTAGGGGTTGACACCACCGCTGGACGGTGGCACGGGTGGGTAGGACATCGCAGGCTACGCGGCCCGCCCCGAGTTCCGCTCGAGCTGGCCGTAGCCGAGGGCTCGCAGGATCGCGCTGGCGACGCACCCGATGACGACGACGGCGCCACCGATGATCCCGAGCGTCAGGTTCTGCAGGATGAACGCGATGCCGACCACGAGGGAGCCGACGACGCCGCCCCAGAACAGGGTCCAACCGGCGATCGTGCGGCCGTGGTTGGACGGCGCGGCGGTCGGCAGGTTCTCGGGGGCGTAGTGCCCGCCCGCCACCGAATCCTCGGAGTGCCGGGTGGATTCGGTCATGGCTTCGTTGGTCATGGTGCAGTGGCCCTTCGCGGTGGTCGTGCTCGGCGCGACCAGACTACCGGTCCGCCTCCTCGCTCGGGTCCTCGCCGCGGCTCAGCGCGTCCCAGTCATCCATCCGGGCGGTCCGGGCCGACCCGGCGGCCGGCGTCGCGATCGGCCCCGGCGCACGTGGTCCCGGTGCCACTGCGTCGACCGCCGCTGGGTCGGATCCGCGCTCATAGCGGCGACCGACCCGGCCCCACTGCCCGACCAGGAACGGCAGGGCTATCCCGAGGATGAGGATCACTGCGGCCACAGCGAGCGCCAGGTAGGGCAGGGCGGTCACGGCCGGCTCGCCGCTGATCTCGCGGACCCCGATCAGTTCGCCCGCGGCGGCCTGCGCCGGGGTGGCCGGGTCCTGCAGGAACGCCAGCACGGCCACCAGCGCCGCCGCTCCGGCGAGGGCAGCGAGCACTGCCGCCAGCATCCGCACCACCCAGCCCGACAGGCCGAGGGCGAGCGCGGCCGCGAGCACGACGAGCGCCACGGACGGGACCACCGGTGCGGCCGCGGCGCCGCCCACGCTGACGGTCTCGGTCCCGAGCGTGCCCGCCACCGGCGCGCTGACCCAGGTGCCCAGCGTGGTGACCAGGAGGGACGCCCCGGCCACGAGCAGGATCAGCACGGCCGGACCGCGGCCGAGCCGTCGGCGCCTGAACGCCGGCGTCACGGCGCGATCGCTTCGATACCGGCGGCGATCTGCACCGCCCGCACCGCTGCGGCGGCCTTGTTCCGGCTCTCCCAGTACTCCGTCTCCGGCACCGAGTCCGCCACCAGTCCCCCGCCGGCCTGCACGCTCGCGACGCCCCGCGAGATCAGCGCGGTCCGGATCGCGATCGCCATGTCGAGGTCGCCGGCCAGGTCGAAGTAGCCGACCGTACCGCCGTAGATACCGCGGCGGGCCGGCTCCAGCTCGTCGATGAGGGCGATCGCCCGCGGCTTCGGCGCCCCGGACAGGGTGCCTGCCGGGAACGTCGCCGTGAACACGTCCACCGCCGTCGACTCCGGTCGGAGCCGGCCGTTGACCGTGGAGGACATGTGCATGATGTGGCTGTACCGCTTGATCTCCATGAACTCCACGACGGCGACACTGCCGGGCTCACAGACCCGGCCGAGGTCGTTGCGGGCGAGGTCCACGAGCATCAGGTGCTCGGCGCGTTCCTTCGGGTCCACGAGCAGCTCGTCGGCGTGCTCGCGGTCCTGTGCGGCATTCTCGCCGCGCGGGCGCGAGCCCGCGATCGGGAAGCTGACCACGTCCCGGCCGGTGACCTTGACGAGGGTCTCCGGGCTGGAGCCGACCACGTGGTAGTCCCCCTCGCCGTCGGCCCCCGGGTCGCCCAGGTGCAGGAAGTACATGTACGGGCTCGGGTTGATGGTCCGCAGCACCCGGTACACGTCGAGCGGGTCCGCGGTGCACTCCAGCTCCAGGCGCTGGGACAGCACCACCTGGAACACCTCACCCTCGCGGATCGCCTGCTTGGCGGCTAGGACGCCGGCCTCGAAGTCGGCCCGCTCGGTCCGGAACCGCAGCTCCGGTTCCCGCGCCGCCGCGCCGTCGAGGGTGACCATCGCACGGGACGGGGCGGGGGCCACGAGCGCGGCGGCCATGGCGTCGAGCCGGGCGACGGCGTCGGCGTACGCCTCGTCGACCCGCTCGTCGGTGTCGTCGAAGTTGATGGCGTTCGCGATCAGCCAGACGTCGCCGGTGTTGTGGTCGACGGCGGCCATGTCCCCGACGAGGCACAGCGCGACCTCGGGGATGTCCAGCTCCTCGCGGGCCAGCCGCGGCAGCGTGGGTTCCCAGTGGTGGATCACGTCCCAGCCGAGCGCACCGACGAGCCCGCCGGTCAGCGGCGGCAGGCCCGGCAGAGCCGGGGTGTGCAGCACCCGCAGGGTCTCCCGGAGCACGTCGAGGACGTCACCGGTGCGGGGCACCGCGACCGGCACGTCGCCGTACCAGTGCGCCTGACCGTCGGCCTCGCTGAGGATCGCCCGGGAGGATACCCCCACGAACGACCACCGCGACCAGACGCCGTCCGAGGCGGCCGACTCCAGGATGAATGTGCCGGCCCGGCCCGAGGACAGCCGGCGATACAGCCCCACCGGGGTGACGTCGTCGGCGAGGATCCGGCGCACCACCGGGATCACCCGGCGCTCTTCAGCGAGGTCGCGGAACCCGGCGCCGGAGGGCCAGGTCTCGCCCCAGGACAGCTTCAGCTCGCCGCCCGAGTCCGCCGCGACGTCGGACTGCGCGCCGGTCATCGTCCGGCCGCCGGGGTCCGGCCGCCGACCACGGCGCCGAGGTCCCCGCCCGCCTCGAAGCAGGTCCGGGTTCCGGTGTGGCAGGCCGGGCCGGTCTGGTGCACCCGGACCAGCAGCGCGTCGCCGTCGCAGTCCAGCGCCACCGAGCGGACGTGCTGGGTGTGCCCGGAGGTGTCGCCCTTGCGCCAGTACTCCTGCCGGGACCGGGACCAGTACCAGGCCCGGCCGGTGGTCAGGGTGCGGCGCAGTGCCTCGTCATCCATCCAGCCGACCATGAGAACGTCGCCATTGGCGTCATCCTGCACGACGGCGCAGACGAGGCCGTGCTCGTCACGCTTCAGCCGGGTCGCGATCGAGGGATCCAGGGCGGAGGGGTTCACGTCGGACACGCCCTCGATCCTCCCACGCCCGGGGCACGTTCACGGACCCCCGCGGGGCCTCACTCGCTCGCCGAGATCCACGTCGCGTGCATCCGTGCGTAGACCCCGCCGGCGGCCACCAGCGTCGTGTGTGGGCCGAGCTCCACGATCCGGCCGGCGTCCACGACGACCACCAGGTCCGCGGCCTCCGCCGTGGACAGGCGGTGCGCGATCGCCACCGAGGTGCGCCCCTGGGTCAGTTCGGCCAGGGCCCGGCTGATCCGGTGCTCTGTCGCCGGGTCGACGGCGGAGGTCGCCTCGTCGAGGACCAGCACGTCCGCGTCGGCCAGGTAGGCGCGCGCAATCGCGACGAGCTGCCGTTCGCCGGCGCTGAGGGACTCGCCGCGCTGCCCGACGTCGGTGTGCACACCGAGCGGCAGCGTGGCCAACCAGTCGCCCAGGCCGAGGCGCTCGAGCGCGCCGACCACGCCGTCCGCGTCGATGTCCGGCCGGCCGTAGGCCACGTTCCCGGCGATCGTGTCATCGAACAGGAACCCCTCCTGCGGCACGATCACGACCCGCGAGCGCAGATCCGCGAGCGCGATCTCACGTAGGTCCACATCGTTCAGGCGCACCGACCCCGCGTCCGGATCCATCATCCGGGTGAGCAGCTTGGCGAGCGTGGTCTTGCCCGACCCGGTCTCCCCGACCACGGCCACGCGGGCGCCCGCGGGGATCGCAAGGTCGATGTCGTGCAGCACTGCGGCCGCCGTTCCGGGGTAGGTGTAGGTGACGTCCGTGAAGTCCAGGGCCGCCGGCCCGCGCGGCCCGGCCGGGGTTGGCTCGTCGGGCTCGGTGATGTCCAGCGGCGTGTGCACCACCGAGATCACCCGACGCCACCCGGCTACGGCGTTCTGCAGCTCGTTCAGGACCTCGGTGGCGGACTGCACCGGTCCGGTGAAGATCTGCACGAGGAACAGGAACGCGAGCAGTCCTCCCACGGTGAGATCGCCGTCGATCCCGAGCAGGGTGCCCACGACCACGACGGCACCGAGCGCAAGGCCGGAGAGCAGCACGCCCGAAGAGAACGCCAGCGACGCGAACGCCTGCGCCCGCACCGCAGCGTCCCGGTGCTCGCCGATGGCCTCGTCCATGCGGCGCTGGGTGCGGGCACCGGCGCCGTAGGAGCGGATCGTCTGCGCACCCACGATCGACTCCGAGATCCGCCCGAGCATGGCCCCGACCCGCAGGCGCACGGTGCCGTAGGCCACGTTCAGGGCCTTCTGCGCCTTCGGTGCGAGCACGATCATCGGCGCGAACGCGAGCCACACCACCACCGTCAGCTGCCACGAGTAGAACAGCATCGCCACGGTCGCGCCGGCGATCTGCAGCACGGACAGCACGAGCTGCATGCCGCCCCACTGGACGAACAGGGAGATGGTGTCCACGTCGGAGGTCACCCGGGACACCAGCGACCCGCGCCGCTCCGTGTTCTGGGTCAGCACGGACAGGTCGTGCACGTGCCGGAACGCCCGCACCCGCAGCTGCAGGAGCCCGGCCTCCGCCGCGCGGAACAGGCGCACGTTCACCCATGTGGTGCACGCCGCCGCGCCGAGCAGCCCGACCGCGGCGATCCCGCACAGTCGCAGGACCAGGCCGACGTCCACCCCACCCGGGGCGAGGATGCCGACGTCCGTGGTCTGTTGCACCACGATCGGGACGATCAGTCGCCCGGCGGTGGCCAGCACGGCGAGGGCGAGGGTGACGCCGATGCCCGTGCGCATCGCCGGCGAGAGAGCCAGGCCCGCCCTGAGGGTGCCGAGCACCCCGAGCGAGGAGGTGCTCTCGATCCGGGCGCTGGTTCCGGGGGTCGTGGCGCTCATCGTGCCACCTTCCGTTCGTGCTGTTCGTGCAGTTCGTGCCGTTCCTCGCGACCGCGTTGGTAGGCGGTGACCAGGCGCCGGTAGCCCCTGTCGCGGCCGAGCAGGTCGGCGTGGGTGCCGGCGTCGACCACGCGGCCACGCTCGACGTGCACCACCGAGTCGGCGAGCCCGATCGTGGCGGTGCGGTAGGCGACCAGGATGACCGTGACGTCCCCGGCGCTGCGGCGCAGCCCGGCCAGGATGGCCTGCTCCACGAGCGGGTCGACGGCGGAGGTCGCGTCGTCGAGGATGAGGAGCCTCGGGCGCCGGATGAGCGCGCGCGCGATCGCCAGCCGTTGTCGCTGACCACCGGAGAGGGACGCGCCCCGTTCGCCGATGACGGTGTCCAGGCCATCGGGCAGCGCGGCGACGAAGCCGTCGGCCTGCGCGATCGCCAGCGCGGCCCAGACCTGCTCGTCGGTGTATCCGCGACCCCGCCCTTCGCCGTCGGGCTCCACCTCGTCGGCGAGCGTGACGTTGCCCCGGACGGTGTCCTCGAACACGAATGCCGACTGCGCCACCAGGGCGATCGCGCCGGTGCGGCCGGAGTCGGTGATCTCCCGGGCGTCCCGGCCGTCGTAGCGGACCACCCCGGCCGAGGGGTCCCGCAGCCGCGCGATGACGTCCACCAGCGTCGACTTGCCGGAACCGGTGGACCCGACGATCGCGACCGTCCGGCCCGCCGGAACGGAGAACGTGACATCGGTGAGCAGGTCCGCCTCGGTGGCCGCGCCGTCGGCGTCGTGGCTCGGCACCCGCACGCCGACGCCATCGAGATCCAGACGCAGACCCTGGTCGGCTCCGGCCGCGTCGCCGAGCCGGTGGCGGCCCGCGCCGAGGTAGCCACGGGCGTCGATCACTCGCGAGACCCGGTCGTGGCCGACCAGCGAGCGCGGCAGATCACCCAGGACGAAGCCGATCGCGCGGACCGGGAACGTCATCACGGTGAGCAGATAGGCCGTCGTGATGACGGCACCGGTGTCCACGACGCCGGCCGCCACTCGCGTCGCGCCCACCGCGAGGACGCCGAGCGTGGCCAGGCCCGGGAGCAGGTCGATCACCGGGTCGAACACGGACCGGATCCGCCCGACCGCGATGTTCGCGTCCCGCAGGGTGCGGCTCGCGGAGGCGAAGCGCCGCTCCTCGAAGTCCTCGGTGCCGAGGGCCTTCACGACGGCGGCCGCCTCGAAGCTCTCGTGGGCGACGTCCGCGACGACCGCCCGCTGGTGCTGAACATGGGTGATCGCCGGACTCATGTAGCTGCGGTACACGGCGTTCACGACGAGCACCATCGGGAGCACGCTCACCCCGATGATGCCGAGGACCGGGTCGGCGACGATCATGGCGACCCCGGCGACGATGATCATCACGAGCACCCCGAGTGCGAACGGCAGCGGCATGAACACGCCACCGGCGGCCTCGGCGTCCGCGTTCGCGTTGGAGAGCAGTTGGCCGGCCGGGTGCCGCCGGTGCCAGGTCATCGGCAGCCTGAGGTACTGGCGGGTGACGGCGCGCCGGTGCCCGGCCTGGACGTCCAGGGCGCCGATCCCCGCGTAGATGCGGCGCAGCGCCACCGCGACGGCGGTCACCGCGCCGATCAGCAGGAGCCCGAGCCCGGCCAGCCAGATGGACCCGGTCGACACCCCGGACCCCTGGATCGCGGGCAGCACGACGCCGTCGGTGATCCGGCCGAGCAGCCAGCCGGAGGCGACCAGGCCGATGCCGTAGACCACGCTCGCGATGATCGCGATGGTGAACGTGCGCGGTTGCGAGGCGATGCCCCGGCCGATCAGGAGCAGGGAGCGTCGGACGGCGCCGCCGGACAATGCGTGAACGGGCCGGTCGTCGGGGCTGGACATGGCGGGGTTGCCGTCTCCGGCGGGTTCTGCGGGCACTGGCCCAAGCCTACCCTCGCCCCAGGCCCCAACCTCCGACCCCGCCCACCTCGACCTCACCTGGTACGCATGGTCGAACGCAACCTTGCAACGTTCCATAGCGAGGTTGAAACGTTCGAAGGTTACGTTGGGTCGAGGGCCATCCGGACCTCGGCGGGGATGTGGCCCTTTCGGTAGACGTCGACGGCGGTGTATCGGAGCAGTGTGGTGCCCTTGCGTCCGAGAGCGATCCGGTTCTGGCGGGTGCGGTCGCCGTAGAGCGCGTCGGGTTGTGCGTGCACGGACCTGCCGTCGATCTCGACCAGGACCCACGAACCGTCAGCCCGGATCCAGCCGAGGTCGCCACGTGCCAGGAAGGTTCCGTGACGGTTACGCAGGATCACCTGCAGGTCATCCGGCGGGATGCCTGCGTCGTGGCAGTCAAGGCGGGCATGTGTCTCCACGGGCGATTCGGCCCTGCGGTCGACCAGCGGCCACCACTCGTGCAGCCGAGCCGCACCGCGTCGGCCGCGAACGCGCTCACGGACCACCGACAAGGACCTGTCGGTCAGTTGCCCTCGGTTCAGGGCGGAGTCGAGGACCGCGACCGCGGTATTGCGATCCAGCTCGGGCAGTGCCTGGACGAGCGCCGTCGGCACATCGGCGACGAGACGTCCGGCGAGGTTGATAGTGCCAAGAGTGCTCGAGAACCTGCGAACGCGGATCGTCTCGGGGCCACGCGCGAAGCGGCCGGCCGGGAGCGCCACCTCGGGCATGATCCGCTTGGGCAGCCCCCAGACGCCGTGCAGCGCGAGCGCGCACAGGCCGACGGCGATGGCTTCGGGACCCAACCCGAGCATCCCGATCCACGCCGACTGAATCCGCGCCCAGTCCAGAGGATCGACGTCCGGGTCGATGTACCCGGTGTCATAGACCGATCTGGCTATCCGCCGCCACAGCCCAGTTCGGACGAGGTTCGTGATCCGTTGCGTCGACAGTCCGAGCACGACGCACTGGGACGTGCTGAGCAGCCCCGCCTGCCCGCGCGCCAGTTGCAGGGCCTCGGCTGGCTGCCCGATCGGCTTCATGGCCCCACCCCAGCACTTCACCGCCGCCCCTGATCGCACCCTGTGGACGAACGCCACCGCTGCTGGCTCAACCGCAACCACTGCCGGCTCCAACGCAACCTTCAAACGTC
>NZ_CACRYJ010000065.1 GCF_902703175.1 Occultella aeris
GGTGGGAACGGAATGGTGTGAGAACGTGGAGCCCATGTGGTCCCCGCGCGAGAAGTCCGCCCTGGTCGAGTCCCTGAGGAAGGCGGGGCCGACCGCCCCCACGCTGTGCGAGGGCTGGCAGACCCGGCATCTGGCCGCGCACCTGCTCCTGCGCGGCCAGGAACCGTGGCGGCTGACCCCGCGGCCGTGGGCGCCCGATGCCGCGGACCGGCTCATCGACGACGTCGCGGACGGCCTGCGCGAGCGCGCCGCCTACACCGATGCGGTCGAGACGTTCGCGGCCGGCCCGGACGGGGCGAACCCGATGCGGCTGGTGCGCGGTCGGGCCGACGAGGCGATGAACCTGCTCGAGTACGTGGTCCACCATGAGGACGTCCGTCGCGGCGGCGCCGAGCCGCTGCCCCCGCGGGAGCTGCCGGCGTCCATGCTCGACGACATCTGGCGGCGCCTCGGTCAGTTCTCCACGTTCGCGTTCCGGTCCGCGCCCGTCGGTGTGGTGCAGGTGGTGCCTGGGAACCGGCGACGGCGTGCCCGCGCCGGCGCGGTGTCGGTGGCACTCACCGGTGGTCCGGTCGAGCAGACGCTGTTCGCGATGGGGCGCCGGGGCGCCGCGCAGGTACAGGTCACCGGGACGCCGGACGCCGTCGCCGCCTTCGAGGCCTGGGCGGCGCACTGACGCTCAGCCCTACGCTCAGCGCACCTCGAAGCCGGCTGCGCGCAGGTGGTCCTTGACCTCGGAGATCGTGAGGGTGCGGTAGTGGAACACGCTCGCCGCGAGCAGTGCGTCCGCGCCGGTGCGGGCCGCCTCGACGAAGTGCTCGGCGGTGCCGGCGCCACCGCTGGCGATCAGCGGCACCTGGACCCGTGCGCGCACGTCGGTGAGCATCTCGAGGTCGAACCCGGCCGTGGTGCCGTCGGCGTCGATGGAGTTCAGGAGGATCTCCCCGACACCGGCGTCCTGAGCCCGGCTGACCCAGTCGAGCGCGTCGATGCCGGTGCCGCGGCGACCCCCGTGCGTGGTGACCTCGTAGCCGGAGGGCGTGCTGACGCCGTCGGGCGTGCGGCGGGCGTCCACGGACAGCACCAGTACCTGGGAACCGAACCGGTGCGCCACCTCGGCGATGAGTTCCGGGCGGGCGATGGCGGCCGTGTTGACGCCGACCTTGTCCGCGCCGGCGCGCAGCAGGGCGTCCACGTCGTCGGTGCTGCGCACCCCGCCGCCCACCGTGAGCGGCACGAAGACCTCCTCGGCGGTGCGGGCGACGATCTCCAGCGTGGTGGCCCGCCCCTCGGTGGAGGCGCTCACGTCGAGGAACGTCACCTCGTCGGCGCCCTCGGCGTCGTAGCGGTGGGCCAGCTCGACCGGGTCCCCGGCGTCGCGCAGGTTCTCGAAGTTCACGCCCTTGACGACGCGGCCCGCGTTCACGTCCAGGCAGGGGATCACCCGCAGCGCGAGACTCACTCGCCCGCCCCGTCGGTGCCGGTCAGGGCGGACACAGCCAACACGTCGATCACATAGACGAGCGTATCGTCACCGAACGCCTGCTCGGGCGGCACCACCAGCATCACCTGGGAGCCGACGGTCTCGTCGACCAGGCCCTCCTGCCAGCCCTGGATGAGCCCGGTGAACGCCACCGTGGTGGGCGCCTGCCCCTCCCCCCAGGTCGACTCGACGACCGCGCCGGTGCTCCACGCGACCGTGGTGTAGCGCACGGTGACGGCCAGCCCGGATCTCACCTGGGCGCCGTCGCCCCGGATGAGCTGCACCACGCTCAGGTCCGCGGGCGGTGCGGTGTCCGGGACGGCCACGGTGGGCTCGCCGGTCTCACTGCGGGTGACCACCGGCATGCCGGCGACCGCGGGCGCCTCCTCACCCCACGCGCGCGTGTGCAGAATGTCGTAGACCAGCACCAGCGGGTTCGGCTTGGTGGTGGTGCCCACCTCCACGCGCAGCAGCCGGGATCCCTCGGTACGACCGAGGAGGTCCTCGTACAGCGGCCCGGCCTCCGCCTCGGTGAGCAGGATCACCTCGGGCTGGGCGCTGAACGTGTCCTCGATCACCTCACCGGTGACCGCGTCCACGGCGAGGAAGGAGACCATCACGGCGGCGCCGTCGACGAGCACGGTGCCCTCGCCGGTGACCAGTTCCTCGGTGTCGGTCTCGGTGACCTCGAGCGGGGCGTCGAAGGTCACCTGCGGGTGCGCACCGAAGTTGCCACCCACGCTGACCAGGTCGATCCCGGTCGGCTCGGGTTCGTCGGGGGCGCAGGCGGCCACGGTCAACAGGGCCATCACGGCCAGCAGACGCAGGACCATCATCCCCACCGGGCCAGGGCCGTGGGGTCGTCGAGGAGCAGGCATGATCGTCGAGTCTACGGGGCGAGGCTGGGAGTCCCCTGGGTCTGCGCCGGTGGATCGAGGCTCGCGATCAGCCGGTCCACCCGGTCGTCGACGTTGCGGAACGGGTCCTTGCAGAGCACCGTCCGGCCGGCGTTGTCGTTGAGCTTCAGGTGCACCCAGTCGACCGTGTAGTCCCGGCGGCGCGCGGTCGCCGCCGTCACGAAGTCACCGCGGAGCTTGGCCCGGGTGGTCTGCGGCGGCTCGGTGGTGGCCGCGTCGATCTCGTCGTCGGTGACGACCCGGCTGACCATGCCGCGTGCGGCGAGCCGAGCGAACAGGCCGTCGGTGCGGGAGATGTCGTGGTAGGCGAGGTCAAGGCGCTGCACCCGCGGGTCGGACAGCGGCACGTCGTGGGCGTCGACGTAACGGTCGACGAGTCGCTTCTTGATGGCCCAGTCCAGGTCCCGGTCCACGAGGCTGAGATCCCCGCTGCGGAGCGCGTCCAGCCCGCGCCCCCACAGTTCGAGGACCCACTCGTCGTGCGGGCCCCCCTCGGGTGCGTCGGCGACGAAGTCACGGGCCCGTTGCAGGTACGAGGCTTGCAGCTCGACCGCGGTCACCTTCGTGCCGCGGGCCAGCGTCACCTGCTTGGTCCCGGTGATGTCGTGGGAGATCTCCCGGATGGCCCGCACCGGGTTCTCCAGGTTCAGGTCGCCGAAGATGTGGCCGGCCTCGATCATCCGCAGCACGATGTCGGTCATGCCCACCTTGAGCATGGTGGTCGTCTCCGACATCGAGGAGTCCCCCGAGATGACGTGCAGGCGGCGGTACAGGTCCGCGTCGGCGTGCGGCTCGTCGCGGGTGTTGATGATCGGCCGGGACCGGGTGGTGGCCGAGCTGGTCGCCTCCCACAGGTGATCGGCCCGCTGCGAGAAGCAGTACGTCGGCCCGCGGGGCGTGGTCAGGATGTGCCCGGCGCCGGTGAGGATCTGGCGGGTGATCAGAAACGGGACGAGCACCTCGGCGGTCCTGGCGAAGTCGCCGCGCCTGCGGATCAGGTAGTTCTCGTGGCAGCCGTAGGAGTTCCCAGCGGAGTCCAGGTTGTTCTTGAACAGGTGGATCCGGCCCGGGATGCCCTCGGCGTCCAGGCGCTCCTGCGCGTCGCCGACCAGGCCCTCGAGGATCCGCTCGCCGGCCTTGTCGTGGTAGACGAGCTGGCGCAGGTCGTCGCACTCCGCGGTGGCGTACTCCGGGTGGGAGCCCACGTCCAGGTACAGCCGGGAGCCGTTACCGAGGAACACGTTCGAGGAGCGGCCCCAGGCCACGACCTTGCGGAACAGGTACCGGGCGACCTCCTCCGCGGACAGGCCGCGGCCCTCCGGAGCGGCGCAGGTGACGCCGAACTCGGTCTCCAGGCCGAAAATGCGGCGGATCCTCATCCCTGCTCCGCGGCGGGCAGCAGGTCGGTGAGGGCCGGGACGCTCAGTCGCTGGAACGCGCGCCGCGGCCGGTCCCGGTCGAGCACGGCGGCCTCCAGGCTGGCCGGGGCGAGGACCCGGTCGGCCGAGCCGTCCTCCTCCTCGCCGGCGCCGAGCACCCGCACGGCCAGGCCGAGCACCTCGGCCAGCGAGAGGTCCTCGGTCCACTTCTCGCGGACCAGGGCGCCGAGACGTTCCGCGGCGCCGCCCATCACCACGAAGCCGGGCTCCTCCGCGACCGAGCCGTCGTAGCCGAGCCGGTAGATCTGGTCGCCGGCCTGCGAGGTGGCCACCTCGGCGACGGCGAGCTCGACCTCGAGCGGCTTGGACTCGGTGGTGAACACCGCGCCCATGGTCTGTGCGTAGGCGTTCGCGAGGCCACGGGCGCTGACGTCGACGCGGTCGTAGGAGTACCCGCGCAGGTCGGCGTACCGGACGCCGGCCACCCGCAGGTTCTCGAACTCGTTGTACTTGCCCACGGCCGCGAAGCCGATCCGGTCGTAGATCTCGCTGATCTTGTGCAGCGCGCGGGACGTGTTCTCGGTGACGAACGCGATGCCGCCACGGTAACCGACGACGATCACCGAGCGGCCCCGGGCGATGCCCTTGCGCGCGAAGTCCGCCCGGTCCTTCATGAGTTGTTCGGGCGAGACGTAGAACGGCTGGGTCATGACTCCTCCTGCCCCGATGTGATCGCGCGGACGACGGCGGCGAGGTCGGAGTCGCCCACCCGTCGGTAGCCGCCCGCGTCCACCACGGCGACGATCGGGTAGATGCCTCGCGCCACGTCCGGCCCGCCTGTGGCCGAGTCCTCGTCGGCGGCGTCGATGAGCGCGTGCACCGCGATCCGCACGGCTTCGTCGCGCCCGAGCCCCTGTGCCCAGAGCTTCTTCATGGAGCCGCGGGCGTGCACGGAGCCGGAGCCGATCGCGTGGAAGTCCGCTTCCTCGTAGCGACCGCCGGCCACGTCGTAGGAGAAGATCCGGCCCTCGGAGCGCCGCTCGTCGTAGCCTCCGAACAGCGGGACGGCGGCGAGCCCCTGCAGCGCCATCGGCAGGCCGGCCCGGACCATCGTGGCGAGCCGGTTCGCCTTGCCCTCCAAGGACAGCAGCGTGCCCTCGATCTTCTCGAAGTGCTCGAGCTCGAGCTGGAACAGCCGGACCAGTTCGACGGCGACCCCGGCGGTTCCCGCGATGCCCACCGCGGAGTAGTCGTCGGCCGAGAAGACCTTCTCCATCCTCCGGTGCGCGATCGTCGAGCCCATCGTGGCGCGCCGGTCCCCCGCCATCACGATCCCACCGTCGTAGGTGAGCGCCACGATCGTGGTCGCGTGCGGGGCCTCGACCGACCCGATCGGGGCCGGCTCACGGCCCGGCAGCAGGTTCGGGGCGTGGTCGGCGAGGAAGTCGACGAACGACGAGCTACCGGGCCGGGAGAACGCGGCTGGGAGCCGGTCGCCGAACTCGGCCGTCATTGGCCGCCCTTCTGGACGAAGCCCCGCACGAAGGTCTCCGCGTTCGTCTCGAGCACGTCGTCGATCTCGTCCAGCAGCGAGTCCACCTCCGCATCGCGGGCGCTCGCGCTCGCTCCGGTTGGCGGCGGGCCCGCGGGCTCGTCGTCCGGCCGGGCGTCGGGGGTGTTGCGCTGGTCGTACTGCCGTGCTGCCAAGATGTCCTCCTCGTGGCGCTGACGCGGGTGGTTCGATCCTACGTCCCAGACCCCCCCGCCGGAGGCGGCACGGCGGTCAGGGCGCGCAACAACGAGCCGGCATCGGTGTGGGCGTCGAGCAGTTCGCCGACATGCCGCCGGGTGCCTCGCAGGGGGTCGGCCGTCGGGACCCGTTGCAGGTGTGCCAGTCCCGGCACGTCGAACACGATCGCATCCCAGTTCGCGGCGCTGATCGCGTCCGGGAACCGGCGGATCGCCTCACCGCGGAAGTACGCCCGGGTGTCCTCGGGCGGGTGGGTGATCGCGCGCTCGACGTCGGCCGGGTCGACGAGCCGCTCCACCGCCCGGGCGGCCGCCATCTTCGCGTAGATGCCGCGTTCGGGCCGCAGGTCGGACCACTGCAGGTCCAGCGCCGCCAGCCGTGGGTGGTCCCAGGGCAGGTCGTCACGGGTCCGCATCCCGTCCAGGACCCGGAGCTTCGCGAGCCACTCGACCTCCCGGGCGCAGGAGGCTGGTGCGTCCGCGAGCCGGGTGACCAGGTCGGACCAGCGCGCCAAGACGTCCGCGGTCTGGCCGTCCGGGGCGGTGCCGGTGCGCTCTGCGTGGGCGCCGACGGCGGCGGTGATCACGTCGACGTAGACGCGTTGGATCTGCAGCGCCGTCATCCGGCGACCGTCGGCCAGGTCGAGCGGGATGCCGAGGCTGAGGTCGTGGCTGACGGCGTGGGCAGCACCAACCGGGTCGGCGAGCCGGAGCGCGCTCAGTTCGAGGGGCACCTGGCCCTGCTCGAGCAGCCAGAGCAGGACGGAGGTGGTGCCCAGCTTGAGGTAGGTGGACACCTCGTGCATGTTCGCGTCCCCGACGATCACGTGCAGGCGCCGGTACCGGGTCGCGTCCGCGTGCGGCTCGTCCCGGGTGTTGATGATCGGACGGCGCAACGTCGTCTCGAGCCCGACCTCGGCCTCGATGAAGTCGGCCCGTTGGGAGATCTGGTATCCGGGCTGCTCGCCGCGCTGACCTCGCCCGAGGCGGCCCGCACCGCAGAACACGGGCCGGGTCACCAGGAACGGGGTGAGGTAGTCGATGATGTCGTCGAACGGCACGTCACGGTCCACGAGGTAGTTCTCATGGGTGCCGTAGCTGGCGCCCTTGCCGTCGGTGTTGTTCTTGTACAGCGCCACCTGGGGCATGCCCGGGATCTGGGCGAGCAGCCGCGCCGAGCGGAGCAGCACCTCCTCACCGGCCCGGTCCCAGCGCACCGCGTCGAGCGGGCCGGTGACCTCCGGGCTGGAGTACTCCGGGTGCGCATGGTCGACGTAGTACCTGGCGCCGTTCGGCAGGATCACGTTGGCGACCGTCGCGGGTTCCGGCTGCGGGGCGGGGCGCCGTCGCTGGGTCACGCCGCCCCAGTGCACCCCGGTGGTCTCGTCGCTGCCTCCGGTGCTGCGGTCGCCGCCGGCGCCGCCGTTGCCGGGACCGTCGCCGTCCGGCGCGGGCCGGCTCGGGTTGTCGGTGAGCTGGCTGGGGTGCGCAGAGGATCGGTCAAGGCTCCACCCGCGCGCGTCCCGCAGCGGGTCCTCGTCCTGGTAGTCCCAGCGCGCCCGCGATCCGCCGTGCACGCCCTCGTTGGCGTAGGCCGTGACAACCTGCGCTGACATCAGCATCGGGTTCGCGCCGGGATTGCCGATCCCGAGGATGCCGTACTCGGTCTCGATACCCATGATGCGTCGCACAGTCACGGGCCCACCCTAGTTGCGCCGGCTGGAGCCGCCGCGCGCCCCACGGGTGGGACGGCGCACCTACAGGTACTGCCCCGTCGGGTTGAGGTTCTCGATGGTGCGCCCCGCCTCGGGGTTGCCCTTCTTCTGAACGATCGTGCGGATGAACACGATCCGCTCACCCTTCTTGCCGGACACCCGCGCCCAGTCGTCGGGGTTGGTCGTGTTCGGGAGGTCCTCGCTCTCCTTGAACTCCGCCACGCACGCGTCCAGGAGGTGTTCCACCCGGATCCCACGCACACCGGTGGCGAGCAGGTCCTTGATGGCGCTCTTCTTCGCCCGGTCGACGATGTTCTGCACCACGGCCCCGGAGTTGAAGTCCTTGAAGTACAGGATCTCCTTGTCGCCGCTAGCGTAGGTGACCTCGAGGAACTGGTTCTCGGGCTCCTCCGAGTACATCCGGCCCACGGTCCGCTCGATCATCGCCTCGACGACCGCCAAGGCGTCCCCGCCGTGCTCGGCCAGGTCGTCCGGGTGGATCGGCAGGTCCGGGGTCAGGTACTTCGTGAAGATGTCCCGGGCCGCCTCGGCATCGGGGCGCTCGATCTTGATCTTCACGTCCAGACGCCCGGGCCGCAGGATGGCCGGGTCGATCATGTCCTCCCGGTTGGAGGCACCGATCACGATGACGTTCTCGAGCCGCTCCACGCCGTCGATCTCACTGAGGAGCTGGGGCACGATCGTGGTCTCGACGTCGCTGGACACGCCGGTGCCGCGAGTCCGGAACAGCGACTCCATCTCGTCGAAGAACACGACCACCGGGATGCCCTGCGAGGCCTTCTCCCGGGCCCGGGAGAAGATCAGCCGGATGTGCCGCTCGGTCTCACCGACGAACTTGTTCAGCAGTTCCGGGCCCTTGACGTTCAGGAAGTAGCTGCGCGCCGCCCCGGGGGCCGCGCCACCGTTCTGGGCGGCCGCGGTCTCGGCCAGCGACGTCGCGACGGCCTTCGCGATCAGAGTCTTGCCACATCCGGGCGGGCCGTACAACAGCAGACCCTTCGGCGGCTTCAGCCCATGCTCGCGGAACAGGTCCGGGTGCAGGAACGGCAGCTCCACGGCGTCCTTGATCTGCTCGATCTGGGCCGCCAGGCCGCCGATGTCGGCGTAGTCGACGTCCGGGACCTCCTCGAGCATGAGGTCCTCGACCTCCGAACGCGGGATCCGTTCGAACGCGAAGCCGGTGCGGGCGTCGACGGTGAGCGTGTCCCCGACGCGGACGGTGACGTCCTGCAAGGGCCCGGCGAGCCGGACCACCCGCTCCTCGTCGGCACGCCCGAGGACCAGGACGCGTCCGCCGTCGAGCGCTTCCTTCACGGTGACCAGCTCA
This sequence comes from Occultella aeris, assembly GCF_902703175.1. Lineage (GTDB taxonomy): Bacteria > Actinomycetota > Actinomycetes > Actinomycetales > Beutenbergiaceae > Occultella > Occultella aeris. The sequence continues at coordinate 8,592 of NZ_CACRYJ010000065.1, forward strand.
CCGACCGGCTCGTACCCACCCGCGGCGACCACCGTCATCGCCTCGTTGAGCTGGAGCTCCTGCCCGGGCCGCAGCGTCTCGATGTCCACGCTGGGGGCGACCCCGACCCGGAGCTTGCGCCCGGAGGACATCACGTCGACGGTGCGGTCCCCGTGATCGTGCAGGTGGATCGCGTAGCTGCCCGGCGGCTTCGTCATCTCCTCGAGCTGGGTGCGCATCTCCACCAGCTGCGAGCGCGCGGACGTGAGCGCCGTCACGAGACGCTCGTTCTTGCCGGCCAGGTCGATGGCCTTCTTCTCAAGCTCGCGCTCGCGGGGGGTGCTCGACACCCGCCCCGGAACCTCGTTCTGCTCGGCCATCGGACCCTCCTCGCCTCGGTATCAAGAATAGGTCAGTGGGATCAGCTCGCGTCGGACGGTCCAGTGGTTGGTCCGCCCTCGCGCCGGTCCCGGCGGGCATCGAGGTCGCGTCGGACCCGCCGGATCTTCTTGTCCGAGACGGCGCGCTGACCCAGGTCGGTGGCCAGCTCACCTTCGTCGAAGGAGACGGCGGACTCGGCGTAGGCACCCGGTGCCGGGCGACGGCGGCGCACCGGGGCGACCACGCCGGGCGCCATCCTGCGGGTGGTGATGAGGAAGCCGGTGTGCCCGATCATGCGGTGTTCGGGGCGCACCGCGAGTCCCTCCAGGTGCCACCCGCGCACCATCGACTCCCAAGCCGTCGGCTCGGTGAACCGGCCGTCGGCCTTGGCGTCCTCGGCGAACCGGGACAGCTGGGTGGCGGTCGCGACATAGGCGACGAGCACGCCGCCCGGGGCGAGCGCGTCCGCGACGACGCCCAGGTTCTCCCAGGGCGCGAGCATGTCCAGCACCACCCGGTCGACCGATCCGGGCTCTACGGCGTCCGGCAGCACGTCCGCGAGGTCGCCGACCCGCACGTCCCAAGCCGGGTGGACCCCACCGAAGAACTCCTCGACATTGCCCCGGGCGATGGCCGCGAAGTCCTCGCGCCGCTCGATCGACAGCAGCGTCCCCCGGTCACCCACGGCGCGCAGCAACGACAGGGACAGGGCGCCGGATCCGACTCCGGCCTCGACCACCCGGGCGCCCGGGTAGATGTCGGCCATGGTGACGATCTGCCCCGCATCCTTGGGGTAGATCACGGCGGCGCCGCGCGGCATGGACAGCACATAGTCCGAGAGCAGCGGGCGCAGCGCCAGGTATTCGATCCCGGACGTGGTGGCCACCACGGTGCCTTCGGGCGCACCGAGCAGGGCGTCGTGGTCGAACGAGCCACGGTGGGTGTGGAACACCTTCTGCGCCTGCAACACGATGGTGTGCAACCGGCCCTTCGGGTCGGTCAGCTGCACCTTGTCGCCCTCGCGGAACGGGCCGCGGCGGATGGTGGCGCCGGTGGGTTCGTCAGTCACGGGCCGCGAGTCTATCCGCCCTATCCGCGGCGGGGCGCGAGCGCGTGCGCGACGTCGGCCACGGCGACGAGTCCGAGGACCTGCGGTGCCCCGCCGTCGAGCCCGACCACCACGACCGTGGCGGCGCCTGCCTTCGCGGCCCGGGCCACCTGGGCGACGGCGACCGGTCCGGTGTGCTGGGTGATCAGGGCATGGCGACCGAGGCCCGTGGCGACGGCGGTGGCCGGCACCGCGTCGCGGCCCTGCTCGGGCACGGTCGCCAGGGCGCCGGGGTCGACGAGCCCGACCGGGATGCCGCGCGGGTCCACCAGGACGACGGCGACGGACGGCGCCGCGGCCACCGCCCGGTCCACGTCGGCGACGCTCGCTCCGGCGGGCAGCACGTGCGCACCGACGGCGAGGCTGCGCAGGTCCATGCCCTGGGCGCTGCGCTGGGCGCTGGCGTACCGGACCGAGGCGTGCGCACCGTTCCACAGCATCCCCGCGAGCAGCAGCGACCAGATCGCGGCGAAAAGGTCGGGCCGCCCGCCCTGCAGCAGCGGGCCGCCGAGGACCACGACGGGAAGGGCGATCGCGACCACCTGCCCGCACCGGCCGGCTGCGGTGGTGCCGGCCAACCGGTCCCCGCGGACCCTCCAGATCAGTGCCTCGAGCAGTTTGCCGCCGTCCATGGGCAGCGCGGGCAGCAGGTTGAACACGGCGACGAAACCGTTGGAGTAGGTGGCCGCGGCGAACGCGACCGAGGCGACGCCGTCGGTCAGGTAGGCACCGCCGGCGGCGAGCAGCGCGAGCGCGACGTTCGCGAGGGGGCCGGCCACGGAGATCGCGGCAGACGGGCCGGGCGTGCGGATCGCGTCCGTGAAGGACGTGTGCCCACCCCAGAGGGTGATCACGTACTCACCGACGCCGACCCCGAAGCGGCGCGCCATCAGGCCGTGGCTGAGCTCGTGCGCCAGGACGGAGACCAGGAGCAGAACCGGCAGCACCAGGGCCCAGAGGTACGCCTCGAAGCCGAGGTTGAGGAGCGAGTCCAGCCACGGCGCGAAGGTGACGACCAGGACGACGGCGATGAGCGCCCAGCCTGGCGTGATGATGACCGGCGCCCCGCCGATCCGGCCGATCCGCCAGCCGCGGCTCTCAGTCCTGGACGGCGTGGTCATGCACCTCTCCGGCGACGATGCGCCGCAGCACGTCCAGATCCACGTCGGACAGGCTGTCGACCCTGCTCCGGCCGGGTGCGGGATCGATCCGCTGCACGGCGGGCACGGCCAGCACGCGGGCACCGGATGCCTCCGCGGACGCGAGCCCGGGGATCGAGTCCTCGATCGCGACGCAGGCAGCGATGTCCACGCCCAGTTCGCGGGCGGCCCGCAGGTACGGCTCGGGGTGCGGCTTGCCGTTGGTGACCTGGTCACCGGTGACCACCGCGGCGAAGGTGTCCGCCGGGAGTGCCGCAACGATGACGTCGGCGAGCGCACGCCAGGACATCGTCACGAGTGCGCAGGGGATATCGGCCGCCCGCAGCTGGGCGAGCAGCTCGAGGGCCCCCGGACGCCACGGCACGCCCTCCTCGCGGACCCGGCGGATCACCCGGAAGAGGAGCTCGTCGACGATCTCGGCGTCCGTGCCCCGGATCCCGGCGCGCTCGCGCAACAGCTCGGCGCTGGTCTCCAGCGAGTTCCCGACGAGTTCGACGGCCAGCGTCTCGTCCCAGGTGCCGCCATGCTCGGTCGCCAGGTCGATCTCGGCCCCGATCCAGTACGGCTCGGTGTCGACGATGGTGCCGTCCATGTCCCACAGGACAGCGGAGAGCACGGTGGTGGAGGCTGGGGGCACGGTCAGCAAGTCTACCCAGCGCGGCCCGCGCCGGCCGACGGATCCGGGGGCCACGGCCGAGCGTCGCACCTCCCGTAGGGTAGGACGGTGAGTAGTTCCCCCCGTCATCGCGAACCGGACGAGCAGGCGCACGCCGAGGAGACCAACGAGGTCCCGCCGGCGATGCTGGTGGCTGCCTTCGAGGGCTGGAACGACGCCGGCAGCTCGGCCACGTCCGCCCTTGCGCAGATCGCCGAGGTCTGGGGCGCCCACACCCACCGCACCCTGGACCCGGACGATTTCCACGACTTCCAGGTGAACCGGCCCATGGTCGGCCCGGACGGGTCCGGCGGGCGCACGCTCACCTGGCCGTCCACGACGATCTCGGTCTCCGTGGGTCCGCAGACCGGGCGCCGCATCGTGCTGGTCCAGGGTGTGGAGCCGTCGACCCGGTGGCGCACCTACTGCAACCAGATCCTCGACGCCGCCGAGGAGCTCGGGGTGCGCACCGTCGTGTGCCTGGGCGCGCTGCTCGCCGACGTGCCGCACACCCGGCCGATCCCGGTGCAGACGTCGTCCGAGGACCCGACCGTGCAGGCGCTGCTCGGGGTCGAGGGCAGTGACTACGAGGGTCCGACGGGCATCGTCGGAGTGCTCTCGCACCTGGCCTACGAGCGGGGTATCCACACCCTGAACGTCTGGGCCGCCGTGCCGCACTACGTGGCGCAGCCACCCTCGCCGAAGGCCACGCTGGCGATCCTGATGGCGCTCGAGGAGTTCCTCGGTGAGCCGGCGCCCGTCGGCGAGCTCGCCGAGGACGCGAAGGCCTGGCAGCTCGGGGTGGACGAGCTCGCCGAGGACGATCCGGAGGTGGCCGAGTACGTGCGCCAGCTCGAGGAGGCCAAGGACACGGCCGAGCTACCCGAGGCCAGCGGTGAGGCGATCGCGCGCGAGTTCGAGCGGTACCTGCGCCGTCGGGACACCGGCGGCGGCCCGGTCGCAGGGTCGTAGGCCAGGGCGGGCTAAGCCCGCAGGTCCACGCCGAGCAACGCGTCGACGGCGTCGATCACCACGGTGTCCGCGGCCGAGCCGGTCCGCGCCCAGGCGTCGACCACCGCGAGCGCAGCGACGGTGTCGAGGTCGTCGCTGAGCGCCGCGCGCAGGGCGTGCAGCACCGGCTCGGGGTCCGTGCCGCCGCCCTCGGCCGGACGGGTCGCCGCCGAGCGCCAGGCCGCGTGCCGGGCCGCGCCGGCCACCAGGTCGGCGTCGGTGAACTCCCAGTCCGCGCGGTAGTGGTGCGCGAGGAGCGTGAGCCGGATCGCGCCGGGGGCCACGCCGTCGGCCGTCAGCGCGGACACGAACACCAGGTTGCCGCGCGACTTGCTCATCTTGTGGCCGTCGTAGCCGACCAGTCCCGAGTGCACGAACGCCCGGATCGGTTCGCTGCCGTCACCGAGCAGGCGCAGGTGGCTCGTGCTCATCTCGTGGTGCGGGAAGATCAGGTCCGTCCCGCCACCCTGCACGGTCACCGGAAGACCGAGGTGGGTGGCGGCGATGGCCGCGCACTCGATGTGCCAGCCGGGCCGCCCCTCGCCGAGGCTGCGGCCGTCCCAGTGGGGTTCGCCGTCGCGGCGGCCACGCCAGAGCAGCGGGTCGAGCGGGTGCCGCTTGCCGGGGCGCTCGGGGTCACCGCCGCGCTCGGCGAACAGCTCGTCCATCTGCGCCCGGTCCAGGTTGGAGACGCCACCGAAGGCGGTGTCGCCGTTCAGGTCGGCGTACACGTCGGAATCCACCCGGTAGGCGGCGCCGGCCGCGACGAGCCGTTCGACGGCGTCGACGACCAGGTCGATGGACTCGACCACGCCGACGTAGTCGTCCGGCGGGATCACCCGCAGGGCCAGCATGTCACCGCGGAACAGTTCCACCTGGTCCGCGGCCAGGTCCCGCCAGTCGACGCCGGTCTCGGTGGCCCGCTCGAGCAGCGGGTCGTCCACGTCGGTGACGTTCTGCGCGTAGCGCACCTCCACGCCGGCATCGCGCCACACGCGGCCGATCAGGTCGAAGGCGACGTACGTGAACGCGTGGCCCAGGTGGGTCGAGTCGTACGGGGTGATGCCGCAGACGTACAGCCTGCCGACGCCGTCGGCGGCAGGGTCCACCCGGGTGCCGGTCGCGGTGTCGGAGAGGCTCAGGCCCGGGCCGCGACCGGGGAGTTCAGGGACGTGGGGGGTGGGCCATGACTGCACCCGTCCACCCTATCCGCCTGTCGGCAGCGGCTGGAGCACGCCGACGACGAGCAGCACCACGACGAGGGCAGCGAGTGCGAGCCGGTAGTAGACGAACGGCTTGTAGGAGTACGTCGAGACGATCTTCAGGAACGCGATGATCACCACGTACCCGACCACGAACGCGATGACGGTGGCCAGTGCGGTGGGCCCGAACCCGGCCGCTCCGCCGGTGCCGCCGCTCTTGAAGAGCTGGTAGAACCCCGAGCCGAGGACGGCCGGCACCGCTAGCAGGAACGAGTACCGCGCGGCGGCCTCACGGGTGTACCCCATCAGCAGCCCGGCGGTGATGGTGCCGCCGGATCGGGAGACACCCGGGATGAGCGCGAGCGCCTGGGCGAACCCGAACAGCCAGGCGTGCTTCATCGTGAGGGACTCCAGCGGGCGGGTCTTCGCGCCCCGCACGTCCGCGAAGCCGAGGATCAGCGCGAACAGGGCCAGCACGAGCGCCGTCAGGTAGAGGTTGCGCAGCGCGTGCTCGATCGCGTCCTGGAACAGCAGGCCGAGCGCCACGATCGGGATGGACCCGAGGATGATGTACCACCCCATCCGGGCGTCGGGGTCCGTGGTGGGCACCCGGTTCTTCCACGGGCCCACCGGCAGGGCCTGGAACCATCTGCTGATGATCCGGGCGAAGTCACGCCGGAAGTAGAGGATGACGGCCGCCTCGGTACCGATCTGCGTGATCGCCGTGAACGCCGCGCCGGGGTCGCTGCCACCGGGCAGCAACTCACCGACGATGCGCAGGTGCGCCGAAGACGAGATCGGGAGGAATTCCGTCAGTCCTTGGACCAGACCCAGGATCACTGCTTCCCACCATGTCACGGGCCAAGGGTAGACGCCCCGGCAGGTAGCCTCGTCTCTCATGGAGTCACGGCGTGTGGGCGGCAGCGGGCTGACGGTCTCGGCGGTCGGCCTGGGCACCATGACCTGGGGCCGTGACACCGACGAGCACGAGGCCGCCGAGCAGCTGCGCGCGTTCCTGGACGCGGGCGGCACCCTGCTGGACACGGCGGCCACCTATGCCGACGGCGCGGCCGAGGAGCTGATCGGGTCCCTGTTCGCGGACGCGGTCGACCGCGACGAGGTCGTGCTGTGCTCCAAGGCCGGCGTCCGTGACGGCCGGGTCGACGCCTCCCGGCGCAGCCTGCTGGACACGCTGGACGCGAGCCTGGCCCGGCTCGGCACCGATCATCTGGACCTCTGGCTGGTGGGTGCCCCGGACCCGGCCACGCCGGTCCGGGAGACGATCTCCGCGCTGCGGGAAGCGGTCCGGTCCGGACGCACCCGCTACGTTGGGCTGTCCAACTTCCCGGCGTGGCAGCTCGCCCGGATGGCCACGCTGCTGGAGGCGGACGACACGTTCTGCACCGCGGCCCAGATGGAGTACTCGCTGCTCGAACGCGGCATCGAGCGGGAGGCCCTGCCGGCCGCACGGGAACTCGGCGTCGGCGTGCTGGCCTGGTCCCCGCTCGGGCGGGGCGTGCTCAGCGGGAAGTACCGGCGTTCGGTGCCGGCGGACTCACGGGCGGCGTCACCGCATCTGCGCGGCTTCGTGGACCCGTACCTGACGCTCGAGGCCCGGGGCGTGGTGGAGGCCGTCGCGACCGCGGCCGACGGACTGGGTCGCTCCCCCGTCGAGGTCGCCCTGGCCTGGGCCCGGGACGTCGACGGCGTCGCGAGCGCCATCGTGGGCGCTCGCACCCCCGCGCAGCTGCGGGGCACCCTGGCGGCCGTCGACCTCGAACTGCCCGATCAGATCCGGGCCGTGCTGGACGAGGTCACCGCGCCGTCGTTCGGCTACCCCGAGCGACGGTGACGGCGCCCGCCCACGTCAGGCTCCGCCGTCGGGCCGGCCCGGCGACCTACTCGTCGTCGTCGCCGCCGCCCGGACGGTCGTCGTCCTCGTCCTCTTCGTCGTCGAAGTCGTCATCGTCGAAGTCCTCGTCGTCGTCCTCGCCGTCGTAGACCACGAACGGGGTGTCCACGCCGTGGGCGTCGTAGAGGGCCTCGTCGTAGGTCTCGAACGCGTCGGCGAGGGTGTTGGTGGCCGCGATCACGGCCGGTGCGTCGTCGTCGGCGGCGGATCCGACGGCGTCGAGGTGCGCCTCGAAGGCAGCGATGAGGCGGTCCAGTGCTGCGCGAGGTTCGGTAGCCATGTGCTGACCGTAGCGGTGAACGGCGGCGTTTGACACCGCAAAAATGCGAACTCCTCGCCTACGCTGTGCGGATGGAGTCCGCAGCACCCAGACCGTCGAGGCAGTCGAGGCACAGCCATGCCTCCCAGTACGAGTTCCGGGTGCTCACCCTGCCCCGCAGCACCAGCCGCCATGATGTGCGCCGGCTGCTGACCGAGGAGGCGGAGTACGGGCGGTGGGAACTCGCGCGGCTGTGCCTGTACGTCGGCGGCCACCGCAAGGTGTGGCTGCGGCGCCGGGTCATCAAGGTGGCCAGCACACTCTAGGCCGCTGCAGACCCGGCACCGCGCTCCTCAGCAGGTGCGCAGGAACCTGCTCAGCACCCGGACCCCGAACTGCACGGAGGAGACCGGCACCCGCTCGTCCACGCCGTGGAACATACCCGCGAAGTCGAGCTCCGGGGGCAGCAGCAGCGGCGCGAAGCCGTAGCCGGTGATGCCCAGCCGGGCGAGGGACTTGTTGTCCGTGCCGCCGCTGAGCATGTACGGCAGCACCACCGCGCCCGGGTCCTCGGTGTCTAGCGCCGCTACCATCGCGTCCACCAGGTCTCCGGTGAAGGGCACCTCGAGGGCGATGTTGCGCTGCACGTCCTCGAACCGCACGCCCGGCCCGGCCAGTTCCGCCAGGGTCGCCATGGTGGCCTCCTCCTGCCCGGGCAGGAATCGGACATCGATGACCGCCTCGGCACTGCCGGGGATCACGTTCGCCTTGTACCCGGCCCCGAGCTGGGTCGGGTTCGCGTTCGTGGCGAGCGTCGCGCCGACGAACTTGCTCGCCGGCCCGAGCGCCGCAACGAGCGCGTCGACCGAGCCCGCATCCTGCGGATCGAACGACGTCCCAGTCAGCTCCGCGACGCCGTCGAGCAGGGCGTGCACCGTCGGCGTCAGGCTCCGCCCGAACGAGTGCGCCCCGATCCGGGCCACCGCGCCGGCCAGCCGGGTGACGGCGTTGTCGGTGTTCAGCTGGGACCCGTGCCCCGCCGTGCCGTCGGCGATGAGCTTGAGCCAGGCCAGGCCCTTCTCCGCGGTCTGCAGCAGGTAGGCGCGGCGCCCATTCACCTCGACGCTGTACCCGCCGACCTCGCTGATCGCCTCGGTGGCACCCTCGAACAGCTCGGGCCGATGGTCGACGGCGTACCTCGCCCCGTAGGTGCCGCCAGCCTCCTCGTCGGCGAAGAACGCGACGACGAGGTCCCGAGGTGGTTGCCAGCCTGAGCGCCGCATGTCCCTCAGGACGGCCAGGATCATGGCGTCCATGTCCTTCATGTCCACGGCGCCGCGGCCCCAGATCATGCCGTCCATCTCTTCGCCGCCGAACGGGTCCATCTTCCAGTCGGCGGCCTGGGCGGGGACGACGTCCGTGTGCCCGTGCACCACGAGCGCCGGCCGGGTCGGGTCCGTGCCCGGGATCCGCAGGACCACGTTGCCGCGGCGGTCGGCGGACTCGAAGTACTCCGGGTCGTAGCCGACCTCGGTGAGCAGGCCCATGACGTACTCGGCGGCCTCCCGCTCCCCCGGACCGGTCCCGTCGCCGTAGTTGGAGGAGTCGATCCGGATCAGGGCACGGCAGATGGCGACCGCGTCGAGCTCCGCGGCGCTGACCTGGGTGGGGTCGGTCATTCGCCCAGGCCCCGACGCTTGAGCAGCGGGTCGATCACGGCGTCGCGGCCGCGCAGGTCACGGTAGGACTGCAGCGGGTCCTGGGCGTGCCCGCGGGAGAGCAGCTTCGCGCGGAAGGCTGCTCCGGCGGCGCGGTTCAGGCCGCCGTCGCCGTTCTCGGCGGCCTCATCCTTGAACCAGTCCACGGTGTCCGCGTCGAGCACCTCGCTCCAGATGTAGGAGTAGTACCCGGCGTCGTAGCCGCCACCGAAGGTGTGGTTGAAGTACGTGGACCGGTACCGCGGCGGCACGAGCGGGTAGGCCACGCCGGCCCGCTGCAGGGCCGCCGCCTCGAACGCCTCGACCTCGGCGACGTCGTCGGGCACCTCCTCCGGAGCGATCTGGTGCCATGCCTGGTCGAGCAGCGCAGCGGCCAGGTACTCGGTCGTGGCGAAGCCCTCCCCGTAGGCCTGCGAGGCCCGCAACTGGTCGAGGGTCGCGGCGTCGAGCCGCTCTCCGGTGCTGTGGTGCCGCGCGAAACTGGCGAGCACCTCGGGGTGCCACGCCCACATCTCGTTGACCTGGGAGGGGTACTCGACGAAGTCCCGTGGCACGGAGGTGCCGGACAGCGACGGGTAGTGCACCTGCGAGAACAACCCGTGCAGGGCGTGCCCGAACTCGTGGAACGCCGTGATGACCTCGTCCCAGGTGAGCAGCGTGGGCTCGCCGGCGGCGGGACGGGTGATGTTCAGGTTGTTCACGACGACGGGCGGCAGGCCCAGCAGGCCGGACTGGTCGACGAGGTTGTGCATCCAGGCGCCACCACGCTTGCCCTCGCGGGCGTAGTAGTCGGCCACGAACAGGCCGAGGGCGGTGCCGTCGGCCTCCTTCACCTCGAAGACACGGACGCCGTCCGCGTAGCCGGTGAGGTCCTCGCGCTCGGCGAACTCGAGCCCGTAGATCGCGTTCGCGGCGAAGAACACCCCGTGGGTGATGACGCGCTCGAGCTCGAGGTAGGGGCGCAGCTCGCTCTCGTCGAACGCGAACGTCTGCTGGCGGACCCGGTCGGCGTACAGCGACCAGTCCCACGGCGCCAGCTCGGCGTCCGGCTCGTCGGCCGCGAGCGCCGTCTGCAGGTCCGCGGCCTCGGCGCGGGCGTTGCGCACGGCGGGCCCGGCGAGCCGGCCGAGCATCTCGTTCACCGCCTCGGTGGTGGCCGCCGTGCCGTCCTCGGCGACGTAGGCGGCGTGGTGGGCGTAGCCGAGCAGGCGGGCCCGCTCGGCGCGCTTGCGGGCCAGGTCGAGGATCACCCGGCGGGTGTCGGAGTCCGGGTCCGAGCCGGTGCCGCGGCCGGTGGAGGCCTCGAACACCCGACGGCGCAACTCGCGGTTCGGGCTCTGGGACACCACGGCCTGCGGGGTGGGCAGCTGCAGGGTGATCAGGTAACCCTCGACCTCGCGGTCCGCGGCCGCCTGCGCCAGGGCGGAGACGGCATCCGGGGCCAGACCGGCCAGCTCGGCCGGGTCGGTGACCGTGACGGCGGCGGCCTCCATCGCCTTGACGACGCGTTGTGAGAACTCCGTCTCCAGGGAGGTGAGCTCGCCGTTCAGCGCACGCAGCCGGTCCTGCTGGGCGGTGTCGAGCCGGATCCCGGCGCGGACGAAGTTCTTCAGGTGGTTCTGCAGCGCCCACTGCGTCTGTGCCCCGGCCGCGGCCGCGGCGTCGCTGAGCGCTTCCAGCCGGGCGAAGATGCGCCCGTCGAGGTGGAGCGCGTCCCGGTGCTCGGAGAGCTTCGGCGCATAGTCCGCCTCGATCTCACGGATCTCGTCCGTGCCCGCCGAACTGACCAACGTGTAGAACACGGTCAGCGCCCGGTCGAGCAGCCGGCCGGACACCTCGAGCGCCTCCAGCGTGTTCTCGAGCGTGGGCACGGAAGGATCGGTGGCGATCGCCTCCCACTCCGCCCGCTGCTCGGCGAGGCCGGCGTCGAACGCGGGCCGGAAGTGCTCGGTGCGGATCGCCGCGAAGTCCGGGAGTCCGAAGGGAAGGGTGGACGCGGCGGCGAAGGGGTTGTCGCCGAGTGTCGATGAGGTCATGCGCCCATTCTTACCGGAACGCCCGATCGCCGGTCCCCTGCACCGGTCTCGGCGCCGTCGGTGGACACGGTCGAACCGGTCGATCGACCACTCGTTGAATGCCGGACTTTCTAGTACAGTTGGTGCTCAGCCGGGACGAGTCCCCGTCCCCCTCGGAGACGTTGAAGCCCCGGCTCGTCGCGACGGGCCGAACGGCCCCCCTCTGAACGGCCGTCGCGCGGGCGGCCCCGAGGCGTACTGCGCCTCGGGGCCGTTCCCTTTCTCCTGGCGCGTCTCCTGGCGCGGCGTGCCGAGGGGCCCGAACGCCCGTCGGGTCCCACCGTTCGGTGTGAGCCTGTTCACATTTCCCCCTCATTCCCAGTATGTTCATCGAATGCTCCTGGTCCGGGAGCCTCGCGACATCACAATGAGGAGATCCTTCATGCGTCGACCCAGTAGGTCCGGGGTGAGCCCGAAGAGACGTCGGGCCATTGCCCTGGGCGGAGTGGCGGGCATCATCGCCGTCACCGCTGTCCCCATGACAAGCGCGACCGCCAGTCCCGACGATGCCGGATATCTTGGCTCGGCCTCCGACTACGGAGTGACCACTCCCACCGAGGCCGGCGACCTCACCTCCCCGACCGGGGCCTGGTTCGTCCAGCTCGAGGCCGCGCCGACCGCCCGGGGCGGCACCGTCGCCGCCACCGCGAGCGACCAGCAGGCGTTCCTGGACGAGGCGGCGGATCTGGGCGTCGACGTCGAGGTGCGCAGCAGCTACAGCACGCTCTGGAACGGCCTCTCGGTCACCGTGTCGGACGAGGACGCCGTCACGCTCTCCGAGGAGGCCGACGGCGTCGTCGCGGTCTTCCCGGTCCTGTTGTACGAGATCCCCGAGGAACAGAACTCACCGGTCCCGGACCTGGCGTCGGCGCTGGGGCAGACCGGCGCGGACATCGCGCAGAGCGAACTCGGCTTCACCGGCGAGGGCCTGCGCGTCGGTGTCATGGACACGGGTATCGACATCGACCACCCGGACTTCGGCGGATCCGGCGTACCCGGTGAGACGTCCTTCCCGACCGAACGCATCGCCTACGGCTACGACCTCGTCGGCGACTCCTACAACGCCGATCCCTCCGACCCGGCCTACCAGCCGGTGCCGGAGCCGGACGCCGTCCCCGACGACTGTGAGGGTCACGGCACACACGTGGCCGGGATCGTCGGAGCCAACGGCGACCTGGGAGGAGACGGCGTGCGGGGCGTGGCCCCGGACGCGACGCTCGGCGCCTACCGCGTCTTCGGCTGCGCCGGCTCCACCACGGCCGACGTCATGATCGAGGCCATGGAACTGGCCCTCGCCGACGGCATGGACGTGCTGAACATGTCCATCGGTTCCGCCCTGGCCACCTGGCCGGAGTACCCGACGGCCGTGGCCGCGGACAACCTCGTCGACGCGGGCGTCGTCGTGGTCGCCTCGATCGGTAACGAGGGTGACCTCGGCACCTGGGCCGCCGGCGCCCCCGGCGTCGGGGACAAGGTGATCGGGGTCGCCTCCTACGACAACACGCAGATCACGGCCAACGCCGTCGCCGTGGGTGACCACCTGGCCGCGTACACGCCGGCCAGCGCCGCGCCGGCCCCGCCGACGTCGGGCTCGATGCCTCTGGTCGCCCTCGGCGAACCCGGCACCGACGAGGCTCGGGCGTGCACACCCATCGAGGCGGACCTGACCGGTTCCGTCGTGCTGGTCGAACGTGGACTCGGGCCGAACACGCCCGAATGTGACGCGAGCTTCTACAACAAGGCGCTGACCGCGCAGAACGCCGGCGCGGCCGCCGTCATCATCTACAACAACGTGCCCGGCCTGCTCAACGCCACCGTCGAGGGCGCCGAGGAGATCACCATCCCGGTGATCTTCATCGGGGCCGAGGACGGACAGGCGTACACCGCCGCGGCGCTCGCCGGCCCGGTGGACCTGACCTGGACGGATCAGACCACCACGGCGCCGAACCCGACGGGCGGGCTGATCTCCAGCTTCAGCTCGTACGGGATGACCGCGGACCTGCAGATCAAGCCCGACCTGGGCGCCCCCGGCGGGTCGATCTGGTCCACGGTTCCGCTCGAGCTGGGTGGTCACGCCAGCAACTCCGGCACCTCGATGTCGTCCCCGCACGTGGCGGGCGCCGTCGCGCTGTACCTGCAGGCCCACCCCGACGCGACGCCGGCGACGGTGCGCGACGTCCTGCAGAACAACGCCGACCCGAGCCAGTGGTCCCTCAACCCGACCGTCGGGCTGCTGGAGCCGGTGCACCGTCAGGGCGCCGGCATGCTGGACATCGACGACTCCATCCTCGCCGAGACCGTCGTCTCCCCCGGCAAGCTCTCCCTCGGTGAGAGCGAGGCCGGTGCGGTCACGCGGACCATCACGGTGACCAACACCGGTGCCGAGGACGTCACGTACGCGCTGACGTTCGAGGACGCCATCTCGACCGCGGACGCGCCGTACGACCCGGGCTTCTACTGGGCCGAGTCGACCGTGGACATGCCCGGGTCGGTCACCGTACCGGCCGGCGGCAGCGTCGACGTGGAGGTCTCGATCACGCCGAGCGCCGACCTGGAACTGGCTCAGTACGGCGGCTACATCAGCCTGTCCGCCGCCGACGCCGAGCCGATCCGGGTGCCCTACGCCGGGTTCGCCGGTGACTACCAGGCACTGCCGCTGATGCTGAACGAGGGCTCGGTCTTCCCGACCCTGGCGACGCTCACCGAGTGCGGCGTCTTCGAGGGCGTGGACTGCGCCGCCGGTGGCGTCTGGGAACTGGCCGAGGCCGGTCAGGTCTACTCGATGGCGGACGGCGATGTGCCGACCGCCCTCGTGCACCTGGAGCACCCGGCGCGGTCCCTGCAGGTGGACATCTACCACGCGAACGCGGACGGCACGCGTGGCGACCCGGCCGGGGTGAACCCGACCTACCAGGTGCACGACTACCTGGGTCGCGACGCCAACCCGGACGCGTTCGGGGCCTTCACCTGGGACGGCACGCTGACGGGCCACGGCCCGGGGCGCACCGGCGGGGGCGTCCAGACCCTGCCGGATGGTGACTACATCATGGAGATCACCGTGCTGGCCGCCCTCGGTGACGAGGCGAACGCCGATCACGTGGAGAACTTCACGACGCCGTCGTTCACGGTCGACCGTGACGGTGACGGGAACCCGCCCCCGGTGGACCCGCCGGGTCCGCCGTCGATCGGTGACCTGCTGAAGCTGCTCGCTCAGCTCCTGGCCGCGCTGCTGAAGTGCATCCTGTTCGGGATCTGCTGACCAGCTGATTCGGTACTGAAGCGATGGGGTCCGGCCACTCGGCCGGGCCCCATCGTCCGGTTCGGAACGGCGGCGCGCGCGTGATATCTTTACGGGCGTTGTGAGGCCCCACCGGGTCACGCACACACCTGAGTCCGGGTGGCGGAATTGGCAGACGCGCTAGCTTGAGGTGCTAGTGCCCTTTATCGGGCGTGGGGGTTCAAGTCCCCCCTCGGACACTCGTTGAGACAGCGACGCGAAGGCCCCTGAACTGCGGAAACGCAGCTCAGGGGCCTTCGTTGTGCTGCCGGAGCGGGGCCGTACCGCCGGGCTCAGGACGTGGTCGCGCGTGCCGTCTCGTCGATCAGCCGCGCGACGGCAGCGGGCTGGGAGACCGTCACGGCATGGGAGGCGTCGACCTCGACGGTCTGCGACTTCGCCCGGCGGCCATGAACCGCTGGGACTGTGCCGGGATTGCGAGGTCCTGGACCGTCACGAGGTTCCAGGTCGGAATGGTCTTCCAGGCCGCGCTCGTGGCCTTGTCCTCCAGCGCGTCGGCGACGATGAGTCGCTCCGTCGGCGGCGGCGAACGGTACGGCCTTCAGGGCCGTCGGCGGCCTCGCTCATCACGGTCCCCCCGTAGGAGTGGCCCGCGATCACCACGGGTCCGTCGATGCTGTCGAGGAAAGTGCGCAGATACTCGGCGGCGGCGTGCAGGCCACGGAGCGGATTGGCCGGCGCGACCACGGTGTAGCCGTCGGCCCTGAGTAGCGCGATTACGCCGTTCCAGCTGGACGAGTGGCGAAGGCGCCGTGGACTAGCACCACCGTGGGTTTCGGGGCCTCCGTAGGCTGCGTTGCGGGCGCGATGACGAGCTCGGAGATGAGGTCGTCGGCCAGACTGAACCGGTACGTCAATTCGGCGACCCCGCCGGGAAAGTCGCCCTCGAGCCGATTGATCGCCACCCAGTCCAGGTCGTCGATCCGTTCGGCGCCGATGAGTTCGGTCGTGTAACTGAACTCCGTCCCGGCGTTGCGCAGGAAGCCGCGGACCTCCTCGGTCCCGCGGAAGGTGCGGCCCTCGTCGACGACCACGGCGGTCGGGGCGAAGGCACGGAGGGCAGCCTGCATGTCGCGGGCCGCGTGTGCGGCAAGAAATCCGCCGATCACTGCGGGGAGCTGGGCGGGTTCGATGCGGGTCGATGTGTTCATGCCACCACGGTGCGCCCTCTCCCGACGAGAGGGTCAAGCGCTGCAACTCTCCCCCTGCGGGAGGGTGCAGACTGGCGGCATGCTGGCGATCGGTGAGTTCTCGCGCCTGACCCACCTGAGCGTGCGAACGTTGCGCCGCTATCACGAGGCCGGCCTGCTCGAACCCGAATCGGTGGACCCTGCGAGCGGCTATCGCTACTACGGCGCGGACCAGATCCCGACCGCTCAGGTGATCCACCGGCTGCGCGAACTCGACGTCCCGCTGCCGGACGTCCAGCGCATCCTGCGCTCACCGGACCCCGGCACGCGCGCCGCCCTCGTCGCCGACCACCTGCACCGGCTCGAATCGGAGCTGGACCGGACCCGCACGGCCGTGGCCTCGCTCCGCCGACTGCTGGAACCGGAGCCGACGCCCGTCGACGTCGAGCTGCGCGCGGTCCCGGCGATCATGGTGGCCGCGGTCGAGGGCGACGTCGAGCAGGGACACGTGCTCGCCTGGTACGCCGGCGCCATGGCCGAGCTGCACGCCCTCGTCGGCGAGCCGACCGGCGTCCCGGGCGGGCTCTATGACAACTCGCTGTTCGAGAACGGACATGGGCATGTGCTCGTCTACCTGCCGACATCGGATCCCCAGCGCAGCGGCCGGGTGCACCCGGTGACCCTCCCGGCCGTCGAACTTGCCACCACCACCCATGCCGGCACGCACGACGACATCGACGTCACCTACGGCGGCCTCGGCGCGTGGGTGGTGGCCAACGCGCTAGCGGTGGCCGGGCCAGTTCGGGAGCACTATCTGGTCGGCCCCGGTGACACGGCCGATCCGGCGGCGTGGCGCACGGAGATCGGCTGGCCCGTGTTCCGAGTGGGCCGTCGCTGAGCCCGCGGCATGTTACGGCCCGCTGTGCGTCAGTCCTCGTCCGGGAGTTCGGGCTCCGATCCGGTGCCGTGCACGGGTGCCACTGACGCGTCGACGTGGGTGTCGCCTTGTTCCGAGCCCGGCGCCTCGGGTCGAGGGTCTTCGGCTGGCTCCTCATCCTCCCGGTTCCGCTCCGGATCCTCGCGGTGCGTCTGCTCCATGCTGTGACCTCCTCGATCCCAGGTCCCTCTCGCGCTTGGCGCGTCCTCCGGTCAGGGTACGTCGGGCCGGCGGTCTCGGCACGGCGGGACCGCGCACGTCCTGTCAGGACCGCGCGACGTCGACCTCGAACAGGATGTCGCCCGTCGGTGCGGGCGAGCCGCCCTGCGGCTCGATCGTGACGGCGACGGCGTCCGCGGTGAGGACGTCGCCGCCGAGCAATACGGTCGCCCCGCCGTCCGAGGAACTGAACAGCCCGGCACTCGCCGGAGCCGACCCCGCGAGCGTCCACGCCTGGAAGACCTCGTCCGCTCCAAGACTCGGTAGGTTCCGCAGGATCGCGGCCGAGATGTCCAAGGCGGCCGAGCGCAGCACCGTGCCGTGGACCCGGGCGTTGTCACCGCCCGCAAAGACCTCGAGGTCGGGGGCATCCAGCAGGGCCCGCAACCGGGTCTCGCCCTCCGGCTGCACGCCGGCGATCTCGCGAACGGGCGGCCCGTCGCCTCCGAGTGCCCCCCACCCCGCACTGCCGAGCGCGACGACGACGGCCGCAGCCGCCACGAGTCGCCATCGGTTGGCGCGCCGGTCCCGACGCGCGCGAGCAGGTCCAAGACCGGCCGGATCCGCCGTGACGTCCCGGCCGGGGGCAACGGACAACGAGGGTTCGCGGTCGGTGCTGCCGGTGCGCTCGGGCAGCGGCGGCAGCGGTCGCACCTGCGAGATGAGGTCGAGTACCGTTCCGCGTAGCTCGGGCGGGGGGGCGACCGCGCTCACGGCGGGCAGGCGCAGCACGGCCATGCGCAGGGTCTGCACCTCCTCGCGGCAGTCGGAGCACGCGGCAAGGTGGACCTCGAATGCCTCGACCTCGTCGGCATCGAGCGCATCGAGGACGTGGGCCCCGGTCAGCGCGTGCGCGGACTCGCCTGCCACCGTCATCACCTCTCACCTCCGAAATGGTCTCGGAGCCGGATCAGTCCGTCCCGCAGCCGAGTCTTGGCCGTGCCGAGCGGGATGTCGAGCAGGCCGGCCACCTCCGTGTGGGTGTATCCACCGAGATAGGCGAGCTCGATCGCCTCGCGCTGGATCGTGGTCAGGGTCGCCAGGGCACGCCGCACGCGTTCGGCCTCCAGCGCGTCCACGACCGCCTCACCGACATCGCGTTCCTGCGTGGGCTCACGCACGGCGTAGTGCGCGTCTCGCACTCCGGCTGCCTGCGCGGAGCGGACCCGGTCCACGGCTCGCCGGTGGGCCAGTGTGAGCATCCACGCGAGCACGGAACCCCTGGCCGCATCGAACCTCGCGGACTGCTGCCACACCTGCAGGTAGCAGTCCTGGGTCACCTCCGCGGCCTGCGCGCGGTCTCGCACCACGCGCAGCACCACGCCGAAGACCCGGGCCGACGTCGAGTCGTACAGCCGCGCGAACGACTGCTAGTCACCCCGCGCGCTCCGACGGAGCAGGTCCGCCAGATCGGTCGGCTCGTCGTATCCCGGGCCGGCACCGAGGGGCTCTCGCTCCCCCGGCGCCGGTTGCCCTCGCGGAACCATGTGGCTCGCCTCGCTCGGGTCCTGTCTACGCCGGCCGACTCACTCGCTCGGCGGCATCAGCACGCCGTCGATGATGTAGACGGTCGCGTTGGCGGTCTGCACATTGCCGCAGACGACGGTCGCCGCGTCGGCGCCGACCGTGAAGTCCGCACCGGAACCCTCGACCGTGAGTTCGGCACCCTGCAGGGTGGTGAAGGTCCCGGCCAGGTCCTCGGGCGCGATCCGCTCCGGGACCACGTGGTAGGTGAGCACCGTCGTCAGCAGGCCGTCCGGGTCCGCCTGCACGGCCTCGACGGTCTCGGGTGGCAGCGCCTCGAACGCAGCGTTGGCGGGCGCGAACACCGTGATGTCCTCCGTGGTGTTCAGCGTGTCGCCCAGACCTGCCAGTCCGACCAGGTCGACGAGCGTCGACAGGTCGGCGTTGTTGCCCGCCGCGGTGGCGACCGGGTCCTCGGACATGCCGTCGAAGCTACCTGCTCCGGTGGTGGGGACATCGGCGCATGTAGGTCCGAACGGGGCCGCCATGTCCGCGCCGTCATCGGTGGCCTCGCTGGTCTCGTCTGCCGGCGCACTCGCGGTGTCGTCGGTGGCGTCGGGGGCGTCGGTGCCGTCGTCGGTGCCGGAGCACGCAGCCAAGGACAGGGCCGCCACGAGCGTGAGCGCGGGAGCGATGGAGCGAATTTTCACGATGATCTCCTCGGGAGTCGTTCTCGACCGGATGGTCCAGTCATCGGTCATTCGGAGCGGGCCGCCGGACGGATGGGTCCGTCAGCCCTCGACCGCGAACACGACCGAGTGCCAGCCACGCGCCCCGTCGGGGAAGGGCTCGGTGCGCGCCTCCGGCTGCGTCTGTCCGGTGCCGTCCGTGGCCCGCACCTGCACGTCGTGCCGGCCCGCGGCCATCCTGGGCAGGTTCAGACTCCAGGAGCGCCACAGGTCGACCCCCGCGTCATCGGCGAGGTCCGTCTCCTGCCACTCGCCCTCGTCGACGCGCACCTCGACCTTGGTGACGCCGCGGTGCTGTGCCCACGCCATGCCGGCCACGGTCACCTCACCCGCCGGGACGTTCTGCAGCGGACCCGGGACGTCGATCCGGGACTGTGTCAGGGCCGGCGCGTCCGTGGCCCAGTCTCGCTCGGTCCAGTAGGCGATGTCGTCCGCGTACGTGGACAGCGTGAGTTCGGTCAGCCACTTGGCAGCCGACACGAAGCCGAACAGGCCGGGCACGATGAGCCGCGCGGGGAAGCCGTGGTCGAACGGGAGCTGCTCGCCGTTCATGCCCACGGCGAGCAGGGCGTCCCTGCCGTCGCGGATGACCTCCAGCGGCACGCTACAGCTGAACCCGTCCGCGCCACGCGCGAAGACCTGCTCGGCGCCGTCCTCGATCCCGGCCTGCTCGAGCAGATCGGCCAGTGGGATCCCGAGCCAGCGAGCGGTGCTCACGTATGGTCCGCCGACCGGGTTCGAGACGCAGCTGAGCGTGATCCAGCGCTCGACCATCGGCATCGAGAGCAGATCGTCGTAGCTGAAGTCGACGGGCTCCCGCACGAGTCCACCGATCGGCAGCCGCCACGTCGTGGCGTCGATGCGGGGCGTGGTGAGCGCGATGTCGACCCGGTAGAAATCGGCGTTGTCCGTGACGTACGGCGTGATGCCCCGGACATCTGGCTGCACGCCGGCGGGGAGGTCACCCGCCGCGCTGGTCGGCGACGGCAGCATCCGGTCCCGCCCGACCGCGTCGTCGGAGGCCCGGAACGCTCCGATCGCGGCACCCGAACCGATCCCGGCCACGGCGACTGCCACGGGCCCCGCGAGCAGCAGGCTGCGCCGATTCGGGAGGAACCTGCCTGAGCGCACGTTCGGGCCGGCGAGTGGCGAGCCGGCGGGAGGTCCCGTCCCGTCCACGGCTTCGACCTCAGCTTCGGCACTCGGAGCCGGCTGCGTGGCCCGGAGCAGGAGCACAAGGGTGATGCTCGAGACAAGGGCCGCTGAGGCGGCCGGCGCTGCGGCGGCGACCTGAGGGATGCGCACCGCCGCGGCCGCGGCTGCGAGGCCTCCGAGCAGGACCATGCCGGCCACGCCCAGCCACCGCCGTCGGAAGCCGATCAGGCCGATGAGGCCGGTGACCAGGAGCAGGGTCGTGCCGATGCCGGCCAGCAGAACCACCTTGTCTGCGGTGCCGAACGTCGCGATCGCCCACTCCTTGACCGCGGTGGGGGCCGCGTCGACGGCGACGGATCCGACCGCGAGCAGTGGCGAGGCGGCTGGGACCGTGAGCGCGGCCACCAGATGGGCGATCCCGATCCCTGCGGCGGCGCTCACCACGCCGACGGCGGCTTGGAACGGACGCGACGGCACGCGCGGTCGCCGGGTTGTTGCCGGGGTCATATGGGCAATTCGGAGCCGACGGAACTCCGGATGGGTCGCGTGCCGGCGTGCCGACGGGGTCAGTCGAGCGTGATGGTGGTGGTCATCGTGTGGGCCTGCCCGGGTGAGAGGGTGATCGCGTCGGAGCGGACGTTCCCGGTCTCGACGCACACCATCCACGGCCACTCGTCGTCGCCGAAGTCGGGCATGGCCTCGGCCTTGTCCGACCAGGGGTTCCACACCACGGTGCTGGCCGCCCCGGTCTTCGCGATCCGCACCGTGTGCAGGGTGTCCTGGATGTAGGTGGGGGCCGACGTTCCCTCGAACACCCGGTCGGTCTCGGCCACGATGTGCATCGGTCCGCTGAGGACGCCGGTCGCGGCGGCGGCACCGGGGGCACGGTCGGTGTAGGTCTCGCCCTCGAGGCCGCGGATCGCGATACCGGCGACGTCGTTGACGTTGAAGTAGCTGTGCAGCGCCTGTTCGAACGTGAAGGCCTCGGTACCGGTGTTCCGGATCTGCAGACTCAGCCGGAGCTTCTCCCCGAACAGCACCTGGTACGTCGCCTCGAACAGGTGCGGCCACTGGGCCGTCGTGGCCGGGGACTCGGTGAGGTGCAGCACGACGAGCACGCCGTCGTCGGTGCCGCGGACCTCCTCGATCGCCCACGGGAGCCGGCCCGCGAAGCCGTGCAACGGACTCCGGGTCCCGTCGGGACCGTTACCGAACCAGGGGAAGCAGATCGGGACGCCACCACGGATGAGTGCACCCCCGCCGTCGTATGGAACGGCACTGAGCCACAGGGCCGAACCGCGGCCGACCGGTACCCATTCGACCACGTGCGCGCCGTGCAGGTAGATCGAACCCGTCGCAGGCCCGCACTCCACCCGGATCATGGGCAGGCCGGCCTCGCCGGTGGTCAAGGTGACCCCCGGGGCAAGTTCGGACCGTTCCGAGAGCTCCTGCGCCATGGCGCGACGGTAGTGCCGCCGCACCACCGTGGCTGCAAGGTTGCCACCACTTGCCGCCGTGGGCCGCCACGGCCCGGTCGACGGCGGCTCCCTGTCGGAGGTCGCCTCTACTGTTCGGTGCATGCTCACCACGCTCGCCGTCCAGGGGTACCGCTCGCTGCGTGACGTGGTGGTGCCGTTGGGCCGGCTTACTCTGATCACCGGTGCGAACGGGTCCGGTAAATCCAGCCTGTACCGGTCCCTGCGCCTGCTCACCGCCGCCGCCCCCCGGGGCGGCCCGGAGCAGGCGCAGGGGCC
>NZ_CACRYJ010000066.1 GCF_902703175.1 Occultella aeris
CTCACGGACGCCGCCACCGCGCCCCCGCGGGCGGCGCTGGCCAGGGAGGGCGGGTTGCCGTCCACGCTCTGGGCGGGCCCGGAGACCATCTCGGGGTCGATGCGGCGGGGCGAGGTGCCGGTCCAGGGCACCCGGCGCACAGGTCCGGTGCGCCTGCAACTGGGATTCGCCGGGGACGGCTTCGGATATGCGATGGACCTCGGGCTGCCACGTCCGGATGTGGGCTCGGGAGCGTTCGCCCTCGACCCGGAGATCAAGGTGGAGACCGTGTGGTCCGGACCGGTCGCCCGGCCCGCGGCGGTGTTGGCGCACCGCCGCGGGCCGGTGGTGCGGGTGCGGGACGGACGCTCCTGGTCCGAGCTCACCCGGTCCCTCGCGGACTACGACTCCATGCTCGGGCACGTTGCGGACCCGCACCGGGCACCGGAACTGCTGGAGCTGCGCGAGCAACTGCGCGGCTGGCGCTTCTACGACCACCTGCGCACCGACGCGGCCGCCCCGGCCCGGCTCGCCCCGGTCGGCACCCGCACGCCGGTCCTCGCCCACGACGGCGCGGACCTCGCGGCCGCGCTGGCGACGATCCAGGAGATCGGCCGGTCCGCGGTGCTCGCCCGCACGGTCGACGCCGCGTTCCCCGGATCGCGGATCGAGGTGTCGGTGGACTCGGGTCGCTTCTCACTCGCGCTGCGTCAGGACGGCATGCTCCGACCGATGCGCGCCGACGAACTCTCGGACGGCACCCTTCGGTACCTGATGCTCACGGCGGCGCTGCTCACGCCTCGGCCGCCGGAACTGCTCGTCCTGAACGAGCCCGAGACGAGCCTGCACCCGGAGCTGATCGAACCGCTCGCCGGCCTCATCCACGCAGCGAGCGAGGAGATGCAGGTGGTGGTGGTGACCCACTCCGGGGCTCTCCAGGCCTCGCTCGCCGACCTGGCCGGCGCTGAGCTGGAGCGGGTCGAGCTCGTCAAGGAGCTGGGCGAGACGACGATCGCCGGGCAGGGCATGCTCAGCCGACCGTCGTGGACGTGGCCGAGCCGCTGAATCCGGCCCGCGGCCGGTCGGGCCCGCCCGCGGTGGCACGATGGTCGCGTGTTCCACATCATGTTCTTCGAGCCGCGCATCCCCGGTAACTCCGGTAATGCCATCCGGCTGACGGCCGCCACCGGTACCACGCTGCACCTGGTCGAACCGCTCGGTTTCGACCTCTCGGACGCGAACCTGCGCCGGGCCGGCCTGGACTACCACGACCTCGCCCGGGTCGAGGTGCATCCCGGTCTCGACGCTGCGCTGACGCGCGTGCAGGCCGTCGGCACCGGCCGGGTCTACGCCTTCACCGGCCATGCGACCCGTTCGTTCACCGATGTCGCCTACGCCCCGGGCGACACGCTGCTCTTCGGCCCGGAGCCGACCGGGCTGCCCGAGCATGTGCTGGCGGACGAGCGGGTCACCGACCGGGTGCGGATCCCGATGCTGCCGGGGATCCGTTCGCTGAACCTGTCCAACGCCGCCACCCTGGGGATCTACGAGGCCTGGCGCCAGCACGGCTACGCCGGCGGCTCCTGAGACCTGCGGCCGGCCGGCGACGTACTCACGCCGGCACCGTGACATCCTCGGGATCGGGCAGGGAGTACAGGAACCGGAACCCCATCAACGAGGTCAGCGCGGCCAGCCCACCCCCGACCAGGAGGGGTGTGACCAGGTCGATCCGTGCGAGCAGGCCACCGATCACCGATCCCAGTGGGACCACGCCCCACAGCAGGGTCCGCCAGGTCCCGTGCACCCGGCCGAGCAGCCGGCTCGGGATGATGCTCTGGCGCAGCGACATGACCAGGACGTTCCACGCCGTCACCGCACCGGAGGACAACGCCAGCCCGACGGCACCGCCGACCATCGTGGGCCACACACCGATCGCGACCAGGGCGAGCGCCGAAGCGAGGCTGGCGACCGCCGTCACCGGCCCGGCGCCGAAACGCTCCTTCGCCGGCGACGCGACCCAGGCCCCGACGATCCCGCCGAGCGCCATCGAGAGCATGAACACCCCGAACAGGGCCTCGGGCACGCCGAGGCGGTCCAGCACATAGAGCACCAGCGTCGCCGTTGCGGCGGAGTGGCCCAGTGCGACCACCGTGCTGAGGAACCACAGCGGCCGCAACATCGGGTTCCCGAGGATGAAACGCAGGCCCTGCCGTACCTCGTCACGCCACGGCATCCGCTCGCGGGTCGCGCCGTCGGCCCGGTGCGCCCCGGCGGCGGCCAACGGCAGCCAGAGCGCGAGCAACCCGGCGACGGCGTAGCCGAGCACGCCGATCCCGAGCGGGATCAGCACCGAGACGGCGAACAACGCGGACGTCAGCGGTGCGGCCGCGAAGTTCTGCACCACGATCTCACCGGCCTCGACCCGCGAGTTCGCGCGCGGCAGGTTGTGCCGCTCGACGAGGCTCGGCACCACCGCCCGGATCGCGCCGTCGTACAGGGTCTCGAACGCGCCGTAGACGAAGATGACGGCGTACAACCACCAGATGGTCAGGGCACCGGTGGCGGTGAGGACGAACAGGACGACCGCCAGCACGGTCCGCACGGCGTTCGCCATGGCGAGCGCCCGCCGTCGGTCGATCCGGTCCAGGACGATCCCGGCCGGGATCGCGAAGAACAGCCAGGGCAGCAACGCAACGGCGGCGATCCCAGAGATCAGCAGCGGGTCGTCGGTGAGCCGGACCGCGAGCAGCGGCGCAGCGACTCGCGCGATCCCGTCCGCGAGGCTGGATCCCAAGTTCGCGACGAAGACGTTCCGGAACCCGGACCCGAGCGAGGAGCCCGCCATGACCGCTCTCCCCGCCTACCAGTGTGCCGGGCGGGCGAGCGCGTCCGGGATCCCGGTGCGGGTGTCACCGGTCGCGGCTGCGAGCTGCGGCTGGGTCAGGAACAGGACGTCGGCGAGGTCGGCGCCGCGTACGTCCGCGCCCCGCAGGTCCGCCCCGATCACGTCGGCCCGGTGCAGCCGGGCACCGCGCAGGTCGGCGCCGATCAGGGCGGCACCCCGCAGGTTCGCCCCGCGCAGGTCGGCGCCACGCAGGTCCGCACCGATGAGGTCCGCGCCCCGGTACTCGGGGTGCGGTCCGCGTACCCGCGCACGGGTGTGGGCGCTGGCCCGCAGTGCGACACCGGCCATCTCGTCCCAGAGGGCGTCGACGTCGAGGGCAGCCAGGTCCGCCGCGCTGCCGGTGGTCGCGTCCTCGATCCGGGTCCGGAGCCGGTGCAGCTCGGCGGCGAGTTCCCCGGGCAGGTCGAGGGCCCGGGCGCAGGCCAGGTACCAGAGCGCCTCGTGCAGCCGCCGCATCACCGCGAACGCTGCGAACATGGCCGCGCCGGTGTCCGGGCCGTCCCGCCAGGTCCGCCCCGCGAACGTGGTTGCGGTGATGTGTTGCCCGGCCCCGAAGCAGTCGTAGGTGGTGCACCCGGCCATCCCCGTGGCCCGCAGGTTCGTGTGGATAGCGCACCGATGGTCGGCGAGCAGGTTCCGGCAGGGGTCCCCCGCCGCCTTGTCGAACGCGAAGTCGGCGGACCTCGCGAACGCCAGGGCGACGCAGCACAGACCCACGCACCGGGCGCAGTCGGCGCGCAGGTCAGGGCCCGCGGAGGGAGCGCCGGCGGTCGGGGTCGTGCGGTCGGTCGGTTCGATGCCGCCACCCTACCTATTAGGCTGACGCGGGTGAGGATGCCCGAAACTGCGACCGCGGTCCTGCTCGATCTCGACGGAACCGTGACGGACTCGGCACCCGGCGTGATCGACTCGTTCGTCACGGCCGTGCGCGGCCTCGGCCTCGCCGAACCCCCGCAGTCCGCCCTTCGCGCCGTGGTCGGCCCACCCCTGGCCTGGACGCTCGAGCACATCGGTGGCGTGGCCCCCGCAGACGTCGAGCGCGGCCAGGATCTCTACCGGGCCCATTACGGCGGCGGGTCGATGTTCAACTCCGCCGTTTTCGACGGGATGCGTGACTTGCTGGTCGCACTGCGCGACGCCGAGGTCCCGGTGAGTCTGGCCACGTCCAAGTCGGAGGAGTTCGCCCGCGAGATCCTCGCCCACTTCGAGCTGACGGAGTACTTCACCGCCATCTGCGGCGCCGACGACCGGGGTCGCAGTTCGGACAAGGCGTACGTGATGGGCAAGGCCCTGACGGTGCTGCGCGCGGCCGGAGCGGACCTGTCCGGTGCCGTGATGGTCGGTGACCGCGTGCACGACCTCGAGGGTGCCCGCGCGCACGGCGTGCCGTGCGTGCTCGTCGCCTGGGGCTACGGCACCGACGCGGAGCGCGCCGACGCGGACGCGGTCGCCGCCGATCCCAGGCACCTGGCCGCGCTGCTCGGGCTGCTCGAGGGTCCGAAGGGCGGGCCGGTCACCGCCCACGGCGCGGCGGTCGGGCACTGAACGGCCCGGTCCTGCCCACGTCGCTGACGACCGGGGCAGCATCGACGCCGGCCGGCGCGGCCTGGGTGGCTCGGCTTCCGGGCCTGATCGACCGTGCGACCCGCCGCTGGGGGCTGAGTCTCGGCACCCCGTTCTCGGTGGGCACCGCCGCGTGGACGACGCCCGGCGTCATGGCGGACGGGACCCCGGTCGTCCTCAAGCTCACCTTCCCGCATGACGAGGCCAAGTACGAGGCGACCGCGCTGGCGCTCTGGCAGGGTCACGCCGCCGTGGAACTGCTCGACCACGACACCCAGGACTGGGCGCTGCTGCTGCGCCGGGCCCACCCCGGCACCCTGCTGTTGGCGGACACCTCCCCGCCGCACGTGCGGCTGGGGATCGCGGTGGAGATCCTGCGGAACCTGCACCGAGCCGTGGCCAGTGGGACCGAGATGCCGCCATTGACAACCGTGAGTGCGACCTGGTCCCGCATCGCGACCCAGCGGGCGAACCGGTGGGCCCACCTGTACGAGGCGTACCGGGAGGAGGTCACCTACGGGCTCGGCCTGCTCGCGGCGTTCGGGCGGCCGGGGGCCAAGCCCGGACCGCTCGTGGTCCTGCACGGCGACCTGAACCCCGGCAACATCCTGCTCGACGCACCCGGTTCGGTGCCGCCGCAGTGGCTCGCGATCGACCCGAAGCCGATGATCGGCGATCCCGGGTACGACCTGTGGCCGGTGCTCTCGCAGATCGACAACCCGTTCCTCTACCCGGATCCGTTGGCCGTATTGCGCCCGCGGGTGGAGCTCGCCGCGCGTGCGCTCGGGATCCCGTTCCGACGGATCTGCGAGTGGGCGTGCGCCCGGTCGGTGGAGTCGGTGCTGTGGCAACTCGAGACCTGGCCAGATCCGGCCCGCCAGGCACTCGCGCTGAAGGACCTGACCCAGGTGCGGTGCTGGGCGATGCTCGCGCGCAGCTGAGGCGCTGCGGTCGCGGGTCGTCCACCGGCCGTCAGTGCGCGGCGAAGTACGCGCCGTCCCCGGTCCACGCGTCCGCCACGAGCCACACCGCACCCGGCTCGTCCTGCGCGCCCTCGGGAATGGCGAACGTGACGTTGCCGGTCACGGTGGCGCCGTCGAACACGTCGGCGGTCAGGTAGAGCGGATCCGGCCCCATCAGATAGCCGTCCGCGGTGTACAGACTCGCCTCATCGTAGGAGTTCCCCTGCGCCGAGACGAACGAGACCCACAGGTCCAGACCCGCATTCGCACGATCGGGCCCGTGGTAGGTCGCGGTGACCGGCACCACGACGTAGGCCTGACCGTCCGGGGCGGGATCGTTGAGCGGATCCACGTCGCGCACGATGTCGTCGGCGTCGTACTGCGGTGTGCCGAGCGTGACCTCCCACTCGTACCCTTCGTCCAGGATCGTCACACTGGTACCGAGCGCGGCCGGCTGCTCACGCGAGGTGGTGTTGCCCGACTCCCAGGCGACTGCCAGCGGTCCGCCGAACGGCGCGGTGAGCGCGCCCGCCACGAATCCGACCACCAGCGCCAGCACCCCGACCAGACTCGGCACCAGCCAGACCAGGACCCGGCTGCGGGCCGGGGGCGCCGGCGGCCACGTCACCCCGGGACCGCCCGACGGCGCAGTGCCCGTCTGCGGGTACGGCCAGCCGGCCTGGTAGCCGGTCGGGTAGGCGGCCTGGTTCCCGGTTGGGTAGGCGGCCTGGTAGCCGGTCGGGTAGCTGCCGGTCACCATCGGGCGGTGCGGCGGACAGGGAGGTGCGAATGACTGGTCGGAAGGCGGGGCGGCCATGGGCGTGTTCTTTCGTGGAGGCCACTCGTGGCGCCGGTACGTTCGCCCGGTGGGCCGAATGTAGGGCACGCCGGGACGTCACGGGCAGGATTCGTGGACCGGGTCTGCTTCCGCGCGAAACGGACGACTCTGGGGCAGACTGGCGGCGTGAGACTCGTGCCCCAACGCATCCAGGCCGTCGCGGTCCGCCAGGCCGCGGCCGCGCGCCGGGCGGCGTCCGCGAACGCCGGCAGGTCGGCGGCAGCGACCGGATCCGCCACCGACGCCGACGACGGTTCGCCCTCGGCGGTGCCCCTGCCCCCGCTGCCGCGCTCCCCCGCCCGGGGCGCGAGAGCCCGGGTGCACCGGCTTCCCGAGGCGCACCTGCGCGCCGACGACGGCAGCGACGGCGTCCCCCGGTGGATGCGCAAGTCGGCCGGCTGGTCCTGGCGCATCCTCGTAGTGATCGCGCTCATCGCGCTGTTGGTCTGGGCCACCGCCCGGATCCAGTTGGTGTTCGTCGCGGTCTTCCTCGCCCTGGTCTTCACCGCCGTGCTGCGCCCACTGGTCAACGTGTTCGCCAAGATCATGCCGCGCGGTCTGGCCACCGCGCTGGGCATGTTGTCCGCACTGCTGTTCGTCGGTGGGTTGCTGACCTATGTGATCACGTCCGTGACCGGGCAGTGGGAGTCCCTCTCGGAGCAGTTCGCCACCGGCATCGCCCAGCTGTTGGCACTCGCCGAGAACCTGCCGTTCGGCCTCACGATCACCGAGGATCAGGTCAACGAGTGGTTCGACCAGGGTCTGGCGTGGCTGCAGGAGAACCAGGGCGCCCTGCTGGACCGGGCCGCGGCCGGCGCCGGGTCGGTGTTCGAGGTGTTCGCGGCCCTCGCGCTGGCGATCTTCTCCACGGTGTTCTTCCTCGCCCGCGGCAGCGAGATGTGGAAGTGGTTCCTGAACCAGTTGCCGGCCAAAGTGCGGGAGAAGTGGATGCTCGCCGGCGGCGTCGGCTGGTACACGTTCTCCGGGTACGCCCGCGGCACCGTGATCATCGCGCTGGTGGACGGCTTCCTGGCCGCGATCATCCTGCTCATCGCGCGGGTGCCCTTGGCCGCGCCGCTGGCCGTGCTGGTGTTCATCGGTGCGTTCATCCCACTCGTGGGTGCACCGGCGGCGATGATCGTCGCGATGGTGGTGGCCCTGGCCGTGAACGGCCCCATCAACGCTGTCCTGGTAGGCATCGGCATCGCCCTCATCGGCCAGTTCGAGGGACACATCCTGCAGCCGCTGGTGATGGGCAAACAGGTCTCGCTGCATCCGTTGGTCGTGGCACTGGCCGTGACGGCCGGCACCCTGGTGGCAGGCATCCTCGGCGCCGTGATCGTCATCCCGATCGTGGCGGTGATCTGGGCCGTCTACGCGAAGCTGCGCAGCCTCGACCCGCCGATGGAGGAACTCGAGTCGGACGCCAAGCCCGCCCAGGCCTGACTCACTGGAAGTCGCGAGAAGTGGAGGCGACCCGCAGGCTCAGGGCGGTGATCGAGTCGGCCATCAGGTTCGTCACGCCGTCGGCGGTCTCCACGGTGCCCCGGACCACCAGGGCGGCGCTGGTGCGGGCGACCCGCCGGTAGCGGCCCCACAGCCCCTGCGTGCAGATGACGTTCAGCAGGCCGGTCTCGTCCTCGAGGGACAGGAACGTCACCCCGCCGGCCGTGGACGGGCGCTGCCGGTGCGTGACCACCCCGGCCACCCGCACCCTCGTGCCGGACCCGGCGCCGGGCACGTCGGTCACCCGCACCACCCCGCGGGCATCCAGGTCGGTCCGCAGGAACTCGGTGGGGAAGGAGTCCGTGGACACCCCGGTGGCCCAGACATCGGCGACGGCGGTGGTCACCTCGTCCATGCCCGGCAGGGTGGGCAGGTCGATGCCGACGGCGGTGAACGGCAGCGGCTCCTGCACGGCCCGGAGCAGCTGCTGCCCGTCGCCGGAGCGGACCAGGGTGGAGGTGCCGCTCTCGGCGGCCAGGGCGCCGGCGAGCCAGAGCGCCTCCCGGCGGGAGTGCCCGAAGGAGTCGAGCGCACCGGCGGTCGCGAGCGCCTCGAGCTGGGCGGCGGACAGCCGCACCCGGCGGGCCAGATCGGCGAGGTCGCGCAGCGGCGCGGCGTCCCGGGCCGCGACGATCCGCTCGGCCCCCTTCTCCCCGATCCCCCGGACCGGGGCGAGCCCGAGGCGCACCACCAGCCCTCCGCCGTCGACCCGCTCCACGCACGCCTGTACCTGCGAGAAGGCGACGTCCGCACGCTCGACCCGGACCCCTCGCCGTCGGGCATCGGCGACGAGCGACTGCGGCGAGTAGAACCCCATCGGCTGCGCCGCGAGCAGCCCCGCGTAGAACGCCTCCGGGTGGTGCACCTTCAGCCATGAACTGGCGTAGACGAGGTAGGCGAACGAGAACGCGTGCGACTCGGGGAACCCGAAGTCGGAGAATGCCTTGAGCTTGTCGAAGATCTGTTCACCGATCTCGGCGGAGATCCCCTTGACGGCCATCCCGGCGAGCAGGCGGGCGTGCAGGGCCTCCATCTTCTCGGCGGACCGTTTGGACCCCATCGCCCGGCGCAGCTGGTCCGCCTCGGCGGCGCTGAAATCGGCCACGTCGATCGCGATCTGCATGAGCTGCTCCTGGAACAGCGGCACGCCCAAGGTCTTGGACAGGGCAGGCTCGAGCAGCGGGTGCAGATAGGTGATCTCCTCCCGGCCCCTGGCCCGGTTGATGTAGGGGTGCACCGAGTTGCCCTGGATCGGCCCGGGCCGGATCAGCGCCACCTCCACGACGATGTCGTAGAACTCCCGGGGCTGCAGGCGTGGCAGGGTGGCCATCTGCGCCCGGGACTCCACCTGGAACACGCCCACCGTGTCCGCGGCGCAGAGCAGGTCGTACACTTCTGGGTCCTCCTGCGGCAGCGAGTGCAGCCCGACGTCCACCCCCTCGAGGTCCCGCACCCAGGTGAACGCGAGCCGCAGCGCGGTGAGCATGCCGAGGCCGAGCAGGTCGAACTTCACCAGGCCGGCGTCGGCGCAGTCGTCCTTGTCCCACTGCAGCACGGTGCGCCCGGGCATGGTGGCCCACTCCACCGGGCACACGTCGATGACCGGACGGTCACACAGCACCATGCCGCCGGAGTGGATGCCGAGGTGGCGGGGCAGACGCAGCATCCGCTCGGCCATGTCCACGACCTCCGCGGGGATACCGTCGAGGTCACCGCCCCCGGTAGCGCCGTCGGCCGCGGCGACCGCCTCCGGGCTCGGGGTCCACGGTCCGTCCCGACGGCGGCGCTCGAGTTCGCTGATCCGCTCGCCGGTGCCATCGGGCGGCGGGCTCGGGCGCAGGCTGCCCCACCGTTCGATGCCCTTGGACCAGGCGTCCTGCTGCCCTACGTCGTAGCCGAACGCCTTCGCGGCGTCCCGGATCGCCGAGCGCGGCCGGTAGGAGATCACGTTCGCCACCTGCGCGGCGTGGGTGCGTCCGTAGCGTTCGTAGACGAACTGGATCACCTCCTCCCGGCGCCGGGACTCGATGTCGACGTCGATGTCCGGCGGACCGGAGCGGCCCGGGGACAGGAACCGTTCGAACAGCAGCTTGTGCTGCACGGCGTCGACGGCGGTGATGCCGAGGGCGTAGCAGACCGCGGAGTTCGCGGCGGAGCCGCGGCCCTGGCAGAGGATGTCGTTGCGCCGGCAGAAGTCGACGATCTCGTGCACGATCAGGAAGTACCCGGGGAAGTCCAGGTCGATGATGATGTCGAGCTCCCGCTCGATCGTGGCGTACGCGCCGGGCAGCCGCGGCGCCTCCGGCGGGCCGTACCGGTCCAGGGCCCCTTCGTAGGTGAGGTGACGCAGCCAGGTGGCCTCGGTGTGACCGGGCGGCACCGGGTGCGGAGGCAGGTTCGGTGCCACCAGGCGCAGGTCGAACGCGCACTGCTGTGCCAGTTCCACGCTCATAGCGACCGCCTCCGGACGGGTGGTGTGCCGGGCGTACATCTCCGCCGGCGCACGCACGTGAGCGGCGCTGGGCGGGAGCCAACCGTCGAGCTCGGCCAGGGTGGTGCGCGCCCGCACCGCGGCCAGGACGTCCGCGAGGGGCTGGTCCGCGGGACTCGCGCAGTGCACCGCGCCGGTGGCCACCACGGGCAGCCGGGCGGCCGCGGCGAGCTCGGCGAGCGCGTCGCAGCGCACCGAGTCCAGCGGCGCACCGGAATCGGTGATCTCGACGACCACGTTCTCCGCGCCGAAATGGTCCACCAGGACGTCCAACTCCCTGCGTGCGGCGGCCAGGTCGAACCGCCCGGGCTCGGGCTCGAGGGCCCGGCGCACCGCGCCCTTGCGGCAGCCGGTCAGCACGAGCCAGTTCCCAGCGGCGAGGTCGGCGAGCTCACCGAGCCGATAGTGCGCCTCCCCCTTCTTCCCGCTGGCCAGGTGGGCGTTCGCGATCGACCGGGACAGCCGCCGGTACCCCTCGGCCCCGCGGGCCAGGACGAGCAGGTGGGTGCCCGGCGGGTCCGGCATCCCGGTGGGACGCACGGGTGCGTCCAGGCTCAGTTCCGCCCCGTACAGGGTGGGCAGCTCCAGGGTGCGGGCGGCCTCGGCGAACCGGACCACTCCGTAGAGGCCGTTGTGATCGGTGATCGCCATCGCGGACAGGCCGAGCCCTGCGGCTTCGATCGCCAGTTCCTCGGGTTGGCTGGCGCCGTCGAGGAAGCTGAACGCCGAGTGGGCGTGCAGTTCAGCGTAGCCGGATGCGAACATGTGTTCGATTCTACCTCGCCTGGATGCTGGCCGCTCGGTCGACCGGAGCCAGGGCGAGCACCATCGCGACACCAGGTCGAGCGGGCGCGATTACGCTCCACGGGAACATCCGTGCGTGTCCCGCTCGCCGTCCGTAGGCTGCCCGACATGGGACAGGTCATCGACTTCGCGACCCACCAAGCGATGCGGGCGGCACGAGCCGCGCCGCCTGTGGAGTCGCGGCCGTCCCGCGACCGACCCGAGCTGACCCGAGCCGAGCATGACCAACCGGTACCCGACCGCCGAACCTCGCCGTCGGGCACCACGCCCCCGCCGTCGACCGTCCCAGCGGTCGACGAGCCGGAGCCGCGCCCGCGCCCCGCCGTGCAGCCCCGCCCGCTGCTCTGGCGCGAGGCCGTCGGTCACGAACTGCGCGCCGAACGCCACGAACAGGGTCGCACCCAGGGTGACGTGGCGTCGGTGGCTGGGGTCTCCACGCAGTACCTGTCCGAGGTCGAACGCGGCCGCAAGGAGCCGTCCTCGGAGATCCTCGAGGCGATCGGCAGCTCGCTCGGCCTGGAACTGGCCGTGCTGACCGGCCGGGTCTCCCGCTCGCTCGCCTCGAGCACCCCCGTACTCCTCGCGGCCTGAGACAGCCGGAGGAGCAGATGTTGCGCATCGACACCCGCACCGACCTCGGCGCGCGCGTCAGCGCGCGCCTCACCGGCGAGACCGTCGCCTGGCTCACCACGATCTCACCGTCGCTCGTGCCGCAGCCCGTGCCTGTCTGGTTCACCTGGACCGGCTCGCAGCTCCTTGTAGCGAGCCAGCCCGGCACCCACAAGGTGCGCAACATCGCTGCGCGACCCGGCGTGAGCGTCTCGCTCAACAGCACCCCGAGCGGCGGCGACGTCGTCGTGCTGACCGGCACCGCCGCCGTCGACCCCGGACCGCTGACCGGCTCGGAACTCGCGGCCTACGACGCGAAGTACACCACGGACATCCAGGGCCTGGGCATGACGTCGGATGACTTCCACGCCGACTACTCGCAGGTGGTCCGCGTCAGCGTGACGCGACTGCGCGGGTTCTGACGGCGACCACCTCGTCCACCAGGTGGTAGTCCACCGCCTGCGGCGCCGTGAAGATCCGGTCCCGCGAGGTGTCCTCGGCCAGCCGCCCGACGTTCTGCCCGGTGTGCTGGGACAGGATCTCGTCCACCTCGGCGCGCATCCGGGCGATCTCCGCCGCCTGGATGCGCAGGTCCGGCAGCGCACCCTGCCCGCCCATCGACGGCGGGTGCAACAGCACCCGGGCGTGTGGGAGCACCCCGCGCCGGCCCGGCTCCCCGGCCGCCAGCAGGACCGCAGCGGACGACGCTGCCTGACCAACGCAGATCGTCGCGACCGGTGCCCGGACGAACTGCATGGTGTCGTAGATCGCGAGCATCGCGGTGACCGAGCCGCCGGGTGAGTTGATGTAGAGGTTGATCTCGCCGTCGGGGTCGACCGACTCGAGATGGATCAGCTGGGCGATGACCGTGTTCGCCACACCGTCGTCGATCTCGGTGCCGAGGAACACGATGCGATCCGAGAGCAGTCGGGAGTAGACGTCCGCCGCCCGCTCCCCCGAGGTGGTCCGCTCGATGACGCTGGGGATCGTGTACTGGCTCATCAAAACTGCCCTCCCAACCCGGCGCGACGGGCCCGAACGGGCATCACGTCGCCGACGTCGCGCACGATCGCGTCCACGAAGCCGTACTCGTGGGCCTCCTCGGCGGTGAACCACCGGTCCCGGTCGGAGTCCGCCTCGATGCGCTGCAGCGGCTGCCCGGTGTGTTCGGCGATGAGGGAGAGCATGACCGAGCGGGTGTGCTCGAGGTTCTCCGCCTGGATCGCGATGTCCACCGCCGTACCCTGCAGCCCGGCGGAGCCCTGGTGCATCAGGATCCGCGCGTGCGGCAGCGCGTACCGCTTGCCGGGCGTGCCCGCGGAGAGCAGGAACTGGCCCATGCTCGCGGCCAGGCCCATCGCTACCGTGGCGACGTCGTTGGGGATCAGCCGCATCGTGTCGTACATGGCGAGCCCGGCCGAGACCGATCCACCCGGCGAGTTGATGAGCAGGGTGATGTCCGCCTTCGGGTCCTGGGCGGAGAGCAGCAGGAGCTGGCTGGTGATGCGGGCGGCGACGTCGTCGTCCACCTCAGTGCCGATGGCGATGACGCGGTGTTGCATGAGACCGTCCGCCAGGCGGTCGTCGAGTCTGGTCCCTTCGGACATGGCAGGCTCCCTTCGTGGGTTGGTCCGTTCAGCCTGCGCCGCTCACGCGTCGGTCGGGTTCGATGCGCCCGACGGCGGATCTGCTGTGAGCAGATCGGTGCGCCCAGCGCTGCTGGTAGCGGCCAGGTACTGACCTGTACCGCCCCTAGCGTGGTCGGTACGTTGTCGATCGACCGAGGAGCCCGCCATGACCACACCCAGCACCGTCCCCGACGGCTACCACACCGTGAATCCGTGGTTGATCAACGCGCGCACGGCCGAGGTGATCGACTTCCTGGTGGATGTCTTCGAGGCCACCGAACGCGGCCGCGTCGAGGTCGACGGCGTCATCGGGCACGCCGAGGTGCAGGTCGGCGACTCCGTGATCATGATGTTCGACTCCCCACCCACCTGGCCTCCGACCCCCTGCTTCCTGCGGTTCTACGTGCCGGACGATGCCGCCGTGCACCGACGGGCCATCGCGGCCGGTGCGCGGGTGATCACCGAGCCGACCGAGATGTTCTGGGGGGACCGAACCAGCAGGATCGCGGACCCGTTCGGCAACCTGTACTGGATCCACCAGCACGTGGCCGACGTCGACGAGGCCGAGGCCGCGCGCCGGATGACCCTGCCGCGCTTCCAGGAGGCGATGGCCTCCGTACAGTCGGTGGAGTTCCACCCGGGACGCTGATGTCCGCTCAGCTCCTGCCGTGGACGGTGGCCGAGCAGGCGCCGCCCTGGACGCACACCTGCAGACCGAGCTCCCTGTTCGGTGGGACGTCCAGGTACAGCGTCTGGGTTCCGGGACCGGCACCGAGGAACACCTGTGGACCCTCACTCTCGATCCAGACGTAGGCGAGCACAGGTGCGCCGTCGTCGGCGTTGTCGACCAGGACCAGCCGGCCCGGATCCGGCCGGAGCTCGGCACGGTACCCGACCGCGCCGTCGGGGTCGCTCAGGCCCACGACGACGGCGCCGGCCGGCTCGGCGGACGACGTCACGGTCGACGTCGAGACCCAGTCGACGCGGTCGTTGCGCTCCACCCCGTACGTCCCCGTCAGCAGCATGACTCCCGTCAAGGTGGTGAGGCCGGCCCAGCTCGCTCGGCGCGCGGCCACGATCATCGACATAGTCGTCCCCTCGTCCGTGGTCGCGTCGGGCGACCGTCGGCGTCAAGACTCCCCCGACCTGCTTACATCGCGCTTTCATGCCTAGGCTGATCCATGCGCAAGATCCCCCGCGTGATCGCCCGTGCCCCGATCCCCATGTTCCGCCTCGGTCTCGGCGGGCTGCTCAGCAAGCGGTTCGTGATGCTTGAGCACCGCGGACGCAGGAGTGGGCTGATCCGGGAAGTGGTGCTGGAGACGATCAAGATCGACGGGGACATCGTCTACGTCATCTCCGGGTACGGGTGGACGTCCCAGTGGCTGCGCAACGTCAAGGCCGATCCGCGGGTACGGATGTGGTCCGGATGGGGCACCGGCGTGAGTGCGATCGCCCGGATCCTCGATCCGGTGGAGGGTCGCATCGTCCTGGACGACTACCGGAAGCGGCACCCGGGCACGGTGCGCACGCTGGCCAAGGGCCTGGGCATCGAGGGGTTCACCGTCGACGGCCCGCTGCCCGAGGACATCGCGGAGCGGATGCCGTTGGTGCGGCTCCGGCCGCGACGCTGAGCAGCGCCGTCCCGGACACGCACCCGCGGTCAGTCGGGGACGACGTCCGTGAGCGTCCTCAGCAGGTGGTGCCTCCACCAGGCGTAGTCGTGCCCGCCGGTGACCACGCACAGACCCACCGCTCCTGCGGCGCAGGCGGCGTCGAAGTGTTCGGCCTGGTCGACCATGGTGCCCTCGTCGGTGCCCGCCTGGAGGTGGAACCGCGCCTGCGGGCGCCCGAGCTCGCCTGCACGCAGGCGGCGCACCAGGTCGCCGGGGACCGGGTTGTGACGCCGCGGCTCATCGCCGTCGGTGAACCAGAACGACCCGGACTGGACGATCGCCGTCGCAGCCAGGTCTGGCCGTGCCAGCGTGACACCGGCGGCCGCCAGCCCACCGAAGCTCTGGCCGCCTGACGACGTGGTTCAACCCGCGGCGAGTTCCCCGAGCAGTTCACCGTCGCGGTCGAACAGGCTCAGCACTGCGCCGTCCAGCGCGGCCGTCCGTGTCATCGCCACCCAGGACGGCACCGGCGCACCCTCGCACCCGATGAGCGTCTGCGGCCCGGACGTGGTCAGCACCAGTCCGTCGGGGTCGATGACCCATCGGCCACCGCCGCCGTTGCAGCCATCGGAACCGGTCCAGGTGCCGTCGGCGGCGAACTCCACATGAGGATCGGTGGGCACGGTGTCGATGGGAATCCACCGACCCACCAGGTCGTCCTCCGAGGCCGGAGTCACGCCGTCGGGAAGGGGCGCCGGCGCCGCGAGCCACGCCCGCACCTCGTCGGTGACCTCCGGCGGCTCCGCGTAGGACGACGCCGCCGTGTCGATCGGCTCTGGTGCACCGTCGATGCTCAGGGTTGCGACCACCGCGCCATCGGCGTCGAGCAGGTCCCAGCCCGAGGCGGCCGACCGGTACTCGGTGACCAGGTCCAGCCACGGTACTGCTGGGATCGTGGCATCTTCGGCATCGTCGGCGCCCTCGGGATCGTCGACCGAGCAGGATCCCGACCAGCTGGAAATGCTCGCCAGGAACAGGGTGGACGACGCCGCCCACTCACCCATGAGCATCCCGCAGTCACGCCACAGCTGGAACTGGCCGGCCTCCAGGCGCAACCAGGTGTCGCTCTCTTCGCCCTCCGCGCCGCTGACCCGCCAGAGGTCGATCAGGTCGACCGGGTCGCCGGGCGGCGTGTCCGTCGGGTCGCCCGTGGTCCCGGTCGAGTCGCTGGGCTGGGCGCCATCGCCCGGGTCCTCACCACCGGCTCCCCCGCACCCGGCCACGAGCGCCAGTCCGAGCGAGACGGCGGCGGCCACGAGAGCGTGCCGCACGCTGCTGGTCATGCCCTCGAGGGTATCCCGGCGTCCTCCG
The DNA here is from genome assembly GCF_902703175.1 of Occultella aeris. Classification (GTDB taxonomy): domain Bacteria; phylum Actinomycetota; class Actinomycetes; order Actinomycetales; family Beutenbergiaceae; genus Occultella; species Occultella aeris. The sequence goes on from NZ_CACRYJ010000066.1 coordinate 16,273, forward strand.
ACCGCCAGGGCATGGCCGGATCGATGCCCGATCGTCATCGGACCCGCCGCGGTTCGCCACCCGGATTCGTCACCCGTCAGTCATAGACCCCCTCGACCCACCACCTGCCACCCTCTCCCGCCAACAGCAGGGCACCGCCCTCGGTGACCACCTGCAGGTAGGTGCGCGGCTCGGTGCCGGACCACCACCGTTCATGCACCGGCCACGGGCCGGCCCACCCGGTGATGGGGTGCGCAGTCGCAGCGGTTCCACGAACAGCGCCGGCCCCCCGGACGGTCCCGGCCGTCGGGACAGTCCCGCTCGACGCGGTTCGGGTGGCTCGACGCACCTCCACCAGGGCCGGATCGCCCTCGAGCTCGCCGCGCCGACCCACTCGCACCGGATCACCCTGGGCGTCCACGAGACGAGCCGGCACCGGCTCGGCCGGCACCGTCGCCGGCAACGGCCGCGGGATCTGCCCCGGCCACGGCGCCTCTGGGTCGCGGAGCGGGCGCAGCTCGTCCCCCCAGGTCACCAGCCGCACCCGGTCCCGCGGCGAGCGGCCGCCCTCCAGCACCGGGGCGAGCACCCCCTCGGCACCGATCAGCCCCTGGACCCGCAGCACGGCCCGGCCGGCCTGGACCTGGCCCCGCCCCACCCGGCCCCACAGCCCGTCCTGAACCGCGGCGGCCGGGCTGATCTCCTCGGCGGCGAGTTCCAGATGGGTCAGCGCCGCACTCGGTGGCTGCCCACTGCGCCCACTGAGCCAGCCCTCCAGCTGCCACCGCACCCGGTCGGTCAGTTCGGTGGCGGTGAGCGCGCCGTCGATGCGCCAGGTACGGGTCAGCTCGGCGCCGCTGCCCGCCCGGGCGGACACCCGCAACCGGGCACACACCACGCCGCGCCGGACCATCCGGCTCTGCAGTTCCTCGGCCAGCCGGCGAGCGGCGAACGCGGCGGTGTCGATGCGCTGCGCGGGCGGGTCCAGCTCGGCATGGGTGGTGATGTCGGGTTCGGGCCGATGAGTCTGCGGCGGGTACGCGTCCAGTCCTCTGGCCAGCCGCTGGGCCTGCACCCCGAGCTCACCGAACCGGGGCAGCACGTGTGCCGTGCGCATCGTGGCGAGATCGGCCAAGGTGCTCAGCCCCAGCCGGCGCAGCAGGTCCACCAGATCGGTGTAGGCCGCCCTGGACTGGCGCGTGGTGGTGATGTAGATGAGGTCCCGCACGTCCCGGGGGGCGAGGAACCGTGCCGACCTCCCCGGCGGCACCACCGTGGAGGTGCGGGCCGCCAACAGGGCCGCGAGCAGGCCGTCCGCGATCCCCACCTGGGCCTCGGAGCCGCTGGCCTGCGCCACTGCACCGACGAGCGCCTCGGCCACCGCCTCCTCAGACCCCAGGTAGCGGCTCGGGCCACGGGCGCCCACGGCGATCACCCCGGGCCGCATCACCTGCACCTGCGGCACCACCTCCTCCACACCCTGCACGAGCGGCTCGAACGCACGCACGTCCCGTGCCTCGTCCGCGGGCAGCAGCACGAGGTCCGGGCAGAGCCCCTGCGCGGTGCGCCGACGCATCCCGCGGCGCACCCCCGCCGCACGGGCCTTGGCGGAGACGGCGGTGACGCCGCGCCCGTCGTGGAGCACGACGCTCTGGTGCGCACCGATCAGACCCTCGGCGACGGCGGCGGCGATCGGCCAGTCCGGGACCCACAGCACCGCGAGCCGGGTGGCGGCCTCGGTGAGCTGCGCGACCTCGGGAGCCGGACCCGGCGGCGGCAACTGCTCGGCGGCGCCCATCAGCCGACCTGCGCCAACGAGCGTTCGGCGACCGGTACGACGAACTCCGGGGCCGCCGTCGGGCCGTTCGCGCCGACCTCGTCAGGGGCGGCGGTCTCCACCCCACCCGGGCCGATCCGCACCCGGACCCGGACCCGTCGGGCAGCCGCGGCACCCCGCCCGTACGCCACGATGGTGAGCTCCTCGGTGCGCAGCACCCCGGCTCCCCGCCCGACGCCGCGCCAGACCCGGTCCCCGGCGTCGAGCACGAGTTCCGAACCCGGCCAGGGCGTGGTGGTCAGCAGCACCGACCCCCGGGTCCTGGCCCGGGAGGCGAGCAGCCGCCGGTCCCGGTCCGCCAACGCCGTGCAGTCCCCCAGCACCAGCACATCGAACCCGTCCACGAGCGCTCCCACCACGGACGGCGAGTCCGGGCCGGGCCGGGGCACCACCACCATCCGGTCCAGGGGCAGGCCGGCCTCGGCGGCGGCCGCGAGCCCCACGTCCGGCAGAGCCACCACCGCACACCACACGCCGGCGCAGGAGGCCGCGGCGGCGAGACGCAGCAGCAGCGAGGTGGACCCGGCCACCTGCACCCCGGTGCCGCGGCGGATCCCGCCATAGGGGAACAGCGGCGCCAGCGCGGCCGGCACAGGCAGCACCCGTTCCGGGTCGAGGCCCACCGCAGCGGGAGGGGGCGAGGGCTCCTGCGAGCCGGGCGCCTGCGAGCCCGGTGCCGCGTGAGCGGGTAGCGCGAGGCCGGACACCGCGCGAACGGTGGGACCGCTCAGCGCCGTCCGCAGCCCGGCCGAGGCCTCCGCGGCGGCCAGCGCCCGCCGCGCATCCTCCAACTTCGACGTGGTCGCCATCGTTCCTCCTCCCACGTCCATCACGCTAGAAGCCACCACCGACATTCGAACGTCGGTTCGAACACTGTACCAAGGTGAGCACGATCGAGGGCCACCACCCGTAGGCTGGCTCCATGCCTCGAGCAACCGGCGCGATGCCTGCCCCGCGGTGGGATCGCCTGCTCCGAACAGCCGCCCAGGAATTCGCTGAGCAGGGCTATCAGCAGGCCTCCCTCAACCGGATCATCACGCGGGCCGGACTGAGCAAGAGCTCCTTCTATCACTACGTCGCCTCGAAGGAAGCGCTCTTCGATGCCGTGCTGGCCGAGTTCACGCCACCACTCCTGGCGGCCATCGCCCCGCCGGATCCGGAGCAACTCACGCAGGACTACTGGGCACAACTCGCCGCAACCGTCCGGCGACTCATCGCCGCCGGACGCACGGACCCCACCTTCCATCACCTCGGGCGGATGTGGTACCTGCCCGGCCCCTCGCCCGACACGGTCACAGTGAGCACAGCCGGCACCGACCCCACGGACTCGACACGTGCGAACGCCACCGTCGGATTCGACTCCTGGCTACGTCGGACCCTCGAGATCGGGCGCGCCATCGGTGCCGTTCGTGACGACCTGCCGGTTGAGCTGCAGACACGAATGCTGCGGACCGTGATCCAGATCTTCGACGAGTGGTGGCTGAACCACCAACCGGATGTCAGCATCGCCACGGACGCCGTGCTCGACGACCTCGCCGATGCGCAGTTCGCGACGGTCCGGCGCCTGGTCGGCACCACCATCTGACCACCCCCGGGACATCTGCCGTCATTCACCCGAGCGTGAAACCTCTGGACCGGGTGGTCCAAACCGTTCTAACCTGACTGGACCACCCGGTACAAACCCAGAGGGAGCCACGCTGTGCCACAGACCGTCCCACTCACCCAAGGCCCCTACCGCAGTGACGTCGCCATCGACTGGACCCCGGTGCCGCCGCGACCGGGGTGGCGGGGCGGCGTCGACCGGTTCTTCGGCCCGGGCCAGACCGGCCGCGAGGTCGCCGTGCAGGCAATCGGCCTGCTCGTGATCGGCGGCGTCCTCACGCTGCTTCTCCTGCGCGACCTACCGGCCGAACGGTTCGAGTGGTGGCGCACGCTCGTCCTGGCGATCTTCGCGTTCGACGCGATCGGTGGCGTCCTGACCAACGCGACCGGATCCGCGAAGCGGTGGTACCACCGTCCCGGCACCCGCCGCGAACGCCTGTTCTTCATTGCCACCCACGTGGCACACCTACTCCTCCTGGGCCTGGTCGTGTTGGACCTCTACTGGGCGTGGGTCGCGGCCAACGTCGTGATACTCCTCGTCGCCACGCTCGCCATCGAGTTCGCCCCGCGGAGCGTGCAGCGTCCGGTCGCGATGGGTCTGACCCTGCTCGCTGTGATCGGAAACCAGTGGCTGGTGCCGATACCCGGGATGCTCGCCTGGATCCCGGTCCTGCTGTACCTCAAGCTCCTGGTCACCCACCTCGTCCTCGAGGCACCGTTCGCCGATGCTCCACCGCCGGCAGCGGATACCGACGCGCGCGTGCCCTGAACGCCACGCACCCGAACTCGTCGTAGGTTAAGCGTGAAGCCGGACGCACCCACCGGTTCTCCACTCGCACAAGGAGATGACATGGACCTGCAGCGCCCCGTCGCCCCCGCCCCCTATGACGCGCTTCCCGCCACCGCCACGTTCACCGTCACCAGCACCGACATCACCGACGGCGTTCCCATGCCCGCGCTGCACTCGCTGACCGGCGGCAACGTCTCGCCCCAGCTGAGCTGGTCCGGCTTCCCGCCACAGACGCAGAGTTTCCTGCTCACCTGCTTCGACCCGGACGCCCCCACCCCGTCCGGCTACTGGCACTGGACCGTGGCGGACCTGGACGTGACCGTCACGGAGATGGAGCAGGGCTGGGGCGAGAGCGACCTCACCCTGCCCGGCGCGTCCTTCCACGCCCGCACCGACGGCGGGGCGTTCGCCTACGAGGGCGCCGCACCCCCACCCGGGGACGGCCCGCACCGCTACGCGTTCGCGGTACACGCCCTCGACGTCGAGACCCTGGAGCTCTCCCATGAGGAGAGCGCCACCAAGTTCTCCTTCGTCGCGCTGTTCCACACCGTCGCCCGCGCGGTGATCACGCCGACCTTCGAGCGCTGATGCGGTTCGGAACCCTGGACTGGGCACCCGCCCTCGATCACCCGGACCTGCTCGCGACCGGCGTCCGCGCCGCCCTGGCGACGTGGGCGCAGCAGGCGCCCGACGCCGTCGGGCAGGTGCTTGTTGCCGAGATCGACCCGGGATGCGCCGACACCGCGGAGATGACCGAGGCATACGACCTACCGCTGGACGCGTCCGCGAACTGCGTGCTCGTGGCCGGGCGGCGCGCCGGCGAGGAGCGGATCGCGGCCGCCGTCGTGCGCGCCACCACCCGGGCGGACGTGAACTCCACGGTCAAGCGCCTGCTGGACGTCCGCAAGGCCTCGTTCCTGCCGATGGACCGGGCGGTCGCCGACTCCGGCATGGAGTACGGCGGGATCACCCCGATCGGGCTGCCCGCCGACCACCGGATCCTGCTCGATCCGGCGGTCGGCACCGGCCGGGCGATCATCGGCAGCGGCCTGCGCCGGTCCAAGATCCTGCTCCCGGGCGAGGTCCTCGCCGCGATGCCCGGTGTCGAGGTCGTCGAGGGCCTCGCGATCTGACCTACGAGGCGATCCGGCGCCGGTAGGCGACCATCGAGAGGACGTAGGCGACCGCGAGGATCCCCCCGCACCACGCCAGCGCGATCCAGATGTCGCCACTGACCGGCTCCCCCGCGAGCAGTGCGCGGATGGTGTTCACGATCGAGGTGACCGGCTGGTTCTCGGCGAAGGCTCGGACCGGCCCGGGCATGGTGTCCGTCGGAACGAACGCGGAGCTGATGAACGGCAGGAAGATGAGCGGGTAGGAGAACGCCGTGGCACCCTCCCCCGTCTTCGCGGCGAGCGCGGCGAGCACCGCGAGCCAGGTCAGTGCCAGGGTGACCAACGCCAGGATGCCCGCCACCGCGAGCCACGCGAGCAGTCCCGCCGGCGACCGGAACCCCATCACGAGCGCGACGAGCACCACGATCGCGACCGAGAGCCCGTTGGAGACCAGGGAGGTCAGCACGTGCGCCCACAGCACCGACGAGCGCGCGATCGGCATGGAGTGGAACCGTTCGAAGATCCCGCTCGTCATGTCGTTGAACAGCCGGACGGCCGTGTAGGCGATCCCCGACGCGATCGTGATCAGCAGGATCCCGGGCAGCAGGTAGTCGACGTACCGGCCCGCCCCGGCCTGGATCGCGCCGCCGAGGACGTAGACGAACATCAACATCATCGCGATCGGCGTGATGGTGACGGTGATGATGGTGTCCATGCTGCGCGTGATGTGGCGCATCGACCGACCGACGAGAACGGACGTGTCGGCGAGGACGTGTGCGGTCATGACTGCTCCTTGGTGGTGTCGGTCCCGACGATGGCGAGGAAGACGTCCTCGAGCGAGGCCTGCTTCTCGACGTAGGTGACCTCGGCGGGCGGTACGAGCTGCTTGATCTCGGCCAGCGTGCCGTTCGCGATGATCCGGCCCTCGTGCAGGATGGCGATCCGGTCCGCGAGTTTCTCCGCCTCCTCCAGATACTGGGTGGTGAGCAGCACCGTGGTGCCGTCGTCGGCGAGGTCGCGGACGATCTGCCACATGTCGTTGCGGGCCTGGGGGTCGAGCCCCGTGGTCGGCTCGTCCAGGAAGACCACCCGCGGAGTCCCGATGAGGCTCATGGCGATGTCGAGCCGCCGCCGCATGCCACCGGAGTAGCCCGAGACGCGCCGGGCCGCCGCACCGGTCAGGTCGAAGCGGGTGAGCAGGTCGTCCGCCACCGCGCCCGGGTTCGGCAGGTGCCGCAACCTGGCGACCAGCACCAGGTTCTCCCGTCCGGTGAGGATCTCGTCCACGGCCGCGAACTGGCCGGTCAGGCTGATGGATTCGCGCACGTCGGTCGGCTGCGCGGCGACGTCGAAGCCGTTCACGGTCGCGGTCCCCGCATCCGCCCGCAGCAGCGTTGACAGGATCCGCACGATCGTGGTCTTGCCGGCCCCGTTGGAGCCCAGCAGGGCGAAGATGGCGCCCGGCGCCACGTCGAAGTCGACGCCGCGCAGCACCTGCAGATCCTTGTAGGACTTCTCCAGGTCCTTGACATGGATCGCTGGGGGTCGGTCCACAATGGTTGTCATCTGGGGTCGTTCCTTTCGTCCGGCGCGCCGATGGCCGACGGCGGAGGTCGTGTTGGCATGGCCGACCCACCTTCCGGGACGGGTCGGTGGGCAGGCTCGCGCCCGCCCTTGCGGCGTGCGGGGCGTCGCAGGGCAGGCTCACGCCGGCCCGTGGGCGGTGGTGGTGCGCCGGGGGCTATCCCCCGACGGACTCAGATGTCGAGGTCCTCGACCTCGGGGACGTCGGCAGCGGCAGCGATCAGATCGTAGAGAGAGGCCGGGACGTTCTCACGGAGGGCGTCCAGGTCGTCGAAGATCTCCAGCGTCGAGGTGGCAGCCGTGGTGCCCCAGGTCTGGTCCTGGCTGACGTGCTTGCGCCACCCCTTGGCCTGCCCGTCGACACCGGCCGCCCAGATCTGTTCCGGCGACCGTTCGGCATGGACCACGTACTTGCCGGTCCGGCTGCGATACACCTTGTACTTGTGAACCCGGTCCTTGGTGGACTGGAGCCATTCGACGAGCAGCACACCGAGGAAGCGCTGGCGCCGACCCTTGCCGGGACCGACCCGGACGGTGATCTCCTCGAAGCCGTCGTCCTTGCCCTCCTCGACGTCGACGTACCGGCGCAGCGCCTTGACGATCGCCTGGGAGAGGTTGCCACCGACGAGTTCCTGCGCCCGCTCGTAGAGGGGCAGGTCGGCGTCGGAGACATAGATCGTCTTGTTCGGCATGGGCTCATCATATCCTCCGGTACGAGGATACGCATATGTATACGTATAGCGCAAGGCATAGGAGAACTCGAGGTATCACGGCCCCGTCCCGCACCCCCTCCGGCCAATCCTCGCCGACCCCGGCCGTCAGCGCCGACCTCACCTCCGGACCTACCGCACGGCGACGATCGGCACCGCCATCACGAGCGTCAGCGCAACCACTCATCGCGGCGGCCGGCCACGAACTCCTCGTCGAGCAGCTCCGGGAACTGTGCCCTGGCCCGGCCGATCAGGTCGGCCTGCCCCGGCGACAGCGCCTCGCCGGGATCGAGGCAGCGCGCCGACGTGAGCAGCCCCTGTTGCCGGAGCACCTCGTTGACCCCCGCCACGCACCCGGCGAAGTCGTGGTCGACGTCGAACACGGCCGCGTTGACCTCGACCAGGTCGGTCGCCTCGGTGAGCAGGTCTGAGCCGACGGCGTCGGCCGCGACTGCTGCCCGGGCGCGCCGGACCAGCCCGACGGCGGCCCGGGTACCGACCGCCCACTGCCCGAGCAACCCACCGGCGGCACGGACCTCACGGTCGCCGCGGCGGTACGGCGTGATCAGGTCGTGCACGATCGCGTCGTCGTTGCCGGTCAGCAGCGCCACCTCTGCCCAGCGATCGTGGTCGAGCAGCGCCCGGACCACGTCGTTGGTCCGGTACCTGTCGAACGGCGCGGTCTTGACCGCGATCACGGACTCCAGATCGAACAGGGCGCTCCAGTAGTCGCGCCCGAGTGGCCCGCCTCCCACGCTGTCCTGTAGGTAGAAGCCGATCGTGGGTAGGACCTCCCCAACGGCGCGGGCGCGTTCGAGCAGGGCCCGCTCGCCGCCATCCGACAGACCCCACGGGCTGAGCAGCACCGCGTGATAGCCGGCGGCCACCGCCGCCTGCGCCTCTGCGACGGCTTGCTCGGTGTCCCCGACCAGCCCGGCGATCAACATCGTGTCTGGGGCGAGCTCGAGCGTGGTGGCCGCGGCAAGGTCCCACACCTCGCGCAACGCGCCCGGATCCGCATGCAGTTCGAACTGGGTGGTGTGCACCCCCACCGCCAGGCCGTCAGCACCGGACTCGAGGTAGTACCGGGTCAGCGCCCGCTGGGCCTGAAGATCGATGTCGCCGTCGGCCGTGACGGCCAACGGGTGGGCGGGGATGACCACACCGCCACGCAGACGCTCCTGAAGGCGCATCAGAACTTTCCCTCCCGCTGCTGGAACTTGGTGGCCTTGCCGAGCTGGCGCCCGCCGTCGGCCACCCACTCCCCCACCCAGCGCACCAGCCGGCGCAACGGCACACTCGGATAGCCGTACCGGTCATGGCACTCACCGGCGTCGCTCAGGAGGGCATCGGTGGACTCCTCGCCGGCCAGTACGGGCGCGCTGCCCATCACTTCGCCCAGCAGGGTGGCGATCCGGCGCACCGAGACCGTCTCCGGCCCGGTGGCGTTCAGGACGTGTGGTGGTACCCCGGCGAGCTCGATGCTGCGCAACGCCCACGCGTTGATGTCGCCCTGCCAGGCCACGTTCACCGCCGGCATCGTGACGTCCACCGGATCACCGGCGGCGATCTTCGTGGCGATGTCGGCGATGACCCCATAGCGCAGCTCGCAGGCGTAGTTCAGCCGGAAGATCGTGGTCGGGGTCCCCCAGGTGTGCGCTGCGTTGGTGAAGATCCGCTCCCTGGCCAGCCCGGACTGTGCGTACTCGCCCACCGGTCCCGGCGGGTCGGACTCGATCGAGCCGCCGTGAGCCAGTGGCGTGAGGGGATAGACGTTCCCCGTCGAGTACGCCATCGTGGGAACGCCCCGGTAGCGATCGGCCACGAGCACGGGGATGGCCGCGTTCGACCACCAGGTCTGGTGCTCGGCACCGGTGGTGCCGAACTTCATCGCGGCGAGGAAGAACACGGCTGCCGCATCGGGCAGCGCGGCGTAGCTCGCCGGCTCGGCCAGGTCCGCGCGGTGCACTCGCACCCCGTGCGCCTCGAGCGACTCGGCCGCGACCGGGTCGGAGAACCGGGACACGGCGATCACCCTGGCGTCGGAGCCCACCTCGGTGAGCGCGCGCTTGGCCATCCGCGCCATCGTCGGACCGATCTTGCCGCCGGCACCGAGCAGCACGATGTCGCCGCTCACCGCCGCGAGCGCGGCACCCACGCCGGGTCCTGGCCGGGAGAGCAGATCGTCCAGGTCGGCCTCGTCCACGGGCCGGGTCATCTCGGTCACAGGAGGTTCCTCACGTAGGTGACGGCGAGCAGGGTCAGGAAGAGCACGCCGATGACGGCGAGCACCAACTGCGGTGTGCGCAGGCGCAGCGCGCCACGGTCCCGATGCCGGGAGAGGGCCACCAGGACCACGCCGATCAGGGGGACGAGCAGGATCGTCACCGCCTGCGCGGTGAGGATCAGCTGCACCGGGATGCCCCCGAACGCCACGGCCACCACTCCGCCGAGCACCAGCACCAATGTGATGCAGAGCTTCACCCGCTTCGACTCCAGGCCGCCGGCCTCGATCCCCAGCGCACCGGCGAGCATGCTGCCGCCGATGGTGCTGTTGCCGATCAGCGAGGAGAACGCCGCCGCCCAGAGGCCGAGCGCGAACAGGACCGTGGCCCATTGTCCGATCGCCGGTTCGAGGATCGTCGCCATGTCCGCCGGGGACGTGACCGAGAGCCCGGCCGGGTTCAGCACGGCCGCCGCAGCGATCATGATGACGGTCGAGAGCGTACCGAGGATCAGGGTGCCGACCACCGCGTCCCGGCGAGCCACCTGGTAGTCGTCGACGCCCCAGCCCTTCTCGCGGACGAGCTGGATCTGGTAGAACGCGCCGACCACCGAGAAGGTGGTGGCCACGGCGCTGACGACGACCGCCGACGAGCCGGTCGGGACGCTCGGCACGAGGCCGGCGACCAGAGCACCGAGGTCCGGGGCGGAGACCACGGCCGTGACCACGAAGATCACGAGCATCACCAGGATGATCACGATCATGGTGCGCTCGAGATACTTGTAGAACGACCGCAGCCACAGGAACCCGATCGCCGCGAGCGTGAACACCGCCGCGAACACCGCGGTGCTGCCACCGAAGAGCACGTTCCCGGCCGCGCCGGTGCCGACGGAGTTCCCTGCCTGGAACGACGCGGTGACGGCGAACGCGCCGAGTCCGACGAGCACGCCGACGACGCGCCCCATCCGACGCGATACGGTTCCGATCGGACCGGTGTCCGTGGTCAGACCGATCCGTACGGACAGGTCCACGAAGCAGAGCATCAGCACCGTCGCGATGACCGGGACCCAGACCAGGTCATAGGCGAACTCCGCCCCCATCGAGCTGGCCGTGGTCACGCTGCCCGGGCCGAAAACCAGTGCCGCGGTGATGAAGGCCGGACCGAGACGACCCGGCACGCGGACCCGCGATTCGGCAGGCGGAGAACTCGTAGACATGTAGAAAGCCTTTTCTCAGGGGATAGATGATGAAACTATGACCGTGGACACATCGCCGTCAACCCCGCGCGCCGGAGGTCTGTCGAATCGGTGACGAGCCGCCCGATGCCATAACCTCCTGGCATGGCCGTCAACCTGCGTGACGTCGCGCGCCGCGCCGGGGTGTCCGTGCCGACGGCGTCCCGGGTGCTCTCCGGCAGCGACTACCCCGTGGCCACCGCCTTGCGCGAGCGGGTCGAGCAGGCCGCACGTGACCTCGACTACGTCCCGAACGCGCAGGCGCAGGGCCTGCTCGGCGGCGCCGCCCGGACCGTCGGAGTCCTGGTCGGCACCGTCGACGACCCGTACTTCTCCGAGATCGTGAACGGCATCCACGAGGTCGCCACGGACCGTCAGCTGCTGGTCACGATCTGCAGCACCGAACGGGACGTAGATCGTGAGCTCGAGTACTTCCGACTGCTGCAGGCGCATCGGACCGGCGTGGTGATCATCGCGGGCTCGGGTCGCACGGACGATCGCTACGGCACGATGATGGCCGCCCGGTCCCGCTCCTTCGAGGCGGCCGGCGGGCGGGTGGTGGCGATCGGGCATCCGTACTTCGATGTCGACCACGTGCTCGTGGACAACGCCGCCGGCGGTCGCAGGCTCGGCGAGCACCTGGTCGCTCTGGGCCACCGCGACGTCGGGGTGCTGGTGGGCGTGGCCGAGGTGAGCTCAACCGTCGAACGCGTCGACGGTATCCGTTCGGCCATCGAGGCCGTGGGCGGGTCCGTCACGTTGCGCCAGGGTGCGCCCACGCGGGACGAGGGCTATGCGGGCGCGGGTGCGTTGCTGGCCGGCCGGCCCGACCTGACGGCTCTCGTGGGAACCGCGGACCAGATGGCGATCGGGGCCATGTCCTGGCTGCGCGAGCACGGCCGGGCCGTGCCCGAGGATGTCTCGGTCGCAGGTTTCAACGACATCGCGGTCTCCCGAGACCTGAACCCGGGACTCACCTCGGTACGGTTGCCGTTACGCGCGATGGGCGCTGCGGCGCTCGAGATCGCGCTCGCCCCGGCGCCCTCGACGCAACCGGTGATCCGTGAACTGGGCACGGAACTGATCGTGCGCGGCTCCACCGGCCCGGCGCCGGGCACCCGAATCCGGGGGTGAGCCGGGTCGGGAGCCCGCGCGCCGCTCACACGGAGAAGTACTTCGCCTCCGGGTGGTGGAACACGATCGCGTCGGTGGACTGCTCCGGGTGCAGCTGCAGTTCCTCGGAGAGCTCGACCCCGATCCGGTCGGCGCGGAGGAGGTCCACGATCTTGCGGCGGTCCTCCATGTTCGGGCAGGCCGGGTAGCCGAGGGAGTAGCGGGCGCCGCGGTAGGCCACCTTGAACATGCCGTCCAGGTCTGCCGGGTCCTCGGCGGCGAAGCCGAGCTCCTCGCGGACCCGGGAGTGCCAGAACTCGGCGAGCGACTCGGTCAGCTGCACCGAGAGCCCGTGCAGCTCCATGTAGTCGCGGTAGGCGTTGGCCGCGAACAGCCGTGCCGTGTGGTCGTTCACGGCCGCACCGACGGTGACGAGCTGGAACCCGACGACGTCGATCTCGCCGGACTCACGTGGCCGCACGAAGTCGGCCAGGCACAGGTGCCGGTCCCGCCGCTGCCTGGGGAACGTGAACCGCATCCGCTCCGTGCCGGGTTCACCCCCGGAGCCGCCGTCGGGACCCTCGTGGTGCAGGATGACCATGTCGTCGCCCTCGGACACGGCCGGGAAGTACCCGTAGACCACGGCCGGGGCGAACATCTCCTCGGTCTGGATGCGGTCCAGCCAGTCCCGCAGCCGCGGCCGTCCCTCTGTCTCGACCAGCTGCTCGTAGGACAGCTCGCCGTCGCGGGACGGCTTCAGACCCCACTGCCCCATGAAGGTGGCACGCTCGTCGAGGAACGCGGCGTAGTCGGCGAGCTTGATGCCCTTGACGATCCGGGTGCCCCAGAACGGCGGGGTCGGGATCGGGTTCGTCAGGGTCACGTCCGAGCGGGCCGGCAGGTCCTCGGGCGGGGTCTCGTCGACCGTCACCTTCGCGTGGATGCGCTTCTTCAAAGCGGGGAGCCCGACGGCGTCGCGCGCCTCCCCGCGCGCGACCCGGACGAGCGGCTCCATCAGGCGCAGGCCTTCGAAGGCGTCCCGGGCGTAGCGGACCTCGCCCGGGTACTGGCCGGCGAGGTCGTCCTCGACGTACACGCGGGTCAGGGCGGCGCCGCCGAGCAGCACCGGGTACTTCTCGGCGAGACCACGGGCGGCGAGCTCGGCGAGGTTCTCCTTCATCACCACCGTGGACTTCACCAACAGGCCGCTCATCCCGATGACGTCCGCGTTGTGCTCCTCGGCGGCCTCGATCATCGCCGAGACCGGCTGCTTGATCCCGATGTTGACCACCGTGTAGCCGTTGTTGGTGAGGATGATGTCGACGAGGTTCTTGCCGATGTCGTGTACGTCGCCGCGCACGGTGCCCAGGACGATGGTGCCCTTGCCCGCCTCGTCCGTCTTCTCGATGTACGGCTCGAGGTAGGCCACCGCCGACTTCATGGCCTCGGCGGACTGCAGCACGAACGGCAGCTGCATCTCGCCACGGCCGAACAGTTCGCCCACCACCTTCATGCCCTCGAGGAGGTGGTCGTTGATGATCGCGAGCGCGCTCCAGCCCTCGCCGAGCGCAGCCTCGAGATCGGCGTCCAAGCCCTTCATCTCGCCGTCGATGATGCGACGCTGCAGCCGCTCCCCGAGGGGCAGGGCCGCCAGTTCCGCGGCCCGCTGGTCCTTCAGGGCGGCCGAGTCGACGCCCGAGAACAGGTCGAGCAGGTGCGCGAGCGGGTCGTGCGTCATCGCGCCGGTCTCGTCGAACTCGCGACGGTCCCAGACCAGGTCGAGTGCGGCCTGGCGCTGCTCGTCGGGGATCTTCGCGAGCGGCAGGATCTTCGCGGCGTGCACGATCGCGGAGTCGAGCCCGGCCTGGACCGCCTCGTGCAGGAACACCGAGTTGAGGACCACCCGGGCCGCCGGGTTGAGCCCGAACGACACGTTCGAGACACCCAGGGTGGTGTGCACGCCGGGATACTTCGCCTTCAGCGCCCGGATCGCCTCGATCGTCTCGATGCCGTCCCGGCGGGTCTCCTCCTGGCCGGTCCCGATCGGGAACGTGAGCGTGTCGACGATGATGTCCTCGATCGCCATGCCCCAGGTCCCGGTCAGCTCCTCGATAAGGCGGGTCGCGATGTCCACCTTCGTCTGCGCCGTGCGGGCCTGGCCCTCCTCGTCGATGGTGAGGGCGATGACGGCGGCGCCGTGCTCCTTCACGATCGGCATGACCCGGGCGTAGCGGGAGCCCGGACCGTCGCCGTCCTCGAAGTTCACCGAGTTGACCACGGCCCGGCCGCCCACGAGTTCCAGCCCGGCGCGGACCACCTCGGGCTCGGTCGAGTCGATCACCAGCGGCAGGGTGGACGCGCTGGCCAACCGGGAGATGACCTCGCGGGCATCGGCGACGCCGTCCCGCCCCACGTAGTCGACACAGACGTCCAGCAGGTGTGCACCGTCACGGGTCTGGGCCCGGGCGATCTGCACGCACTCGTCCCAGTCCTCCGCGAGCATCGCCTCCCGGAACGCCTTGGACCCGTTCGCGTTCGTGCGCTCACCGATGGCGAGGAACGAGGCGTCCTGGTCGAAGTCGACGTGGGTGTACAGGCTCGCCACACCCTGCTCGGGCTCCGGCGAGCGGGCCACCACGGGGCGGCCGCCGACGCGCTGGACCACCTCCGCGAGGTGCTCGGGGGTGGTACCGCAGCAGCCACCGACCAGGCCGAGGCCGAACTCCGTCACGAACTGCTCGTGCGCGAGACCGAGTTCGGTGGGGGTGAGCGGGTAGGAGGCACCGTTCGCACCGAGCACCGGCAGTCCGGCGTTCGGCATACAGGTGACCGGCAGGTCGGCGTGCCGGGCGAGGTGGCGCAGGTGCTCGCTCATCTCCGCCGGCCCGGTGGCGCAGTTCAGCCCGATCGAGTCGATGCCGAGGGCGCGCAGGGTGGTCAGCGCGGCCCCGATCTCCGAACCCATCAGCATGGTGCCCGTGGTCTCCACGGTGACCTGGGCGAAGATCGGCAGCTCGGTGCCCGACTCCGCCATGGCGGCCTTGGCGCCGTTGATGGCGGACTTCGTCTGCAGGAGGTCCTGGCTGGTCTCGACCAGGATCGCGTCCGCGCCGCCGGCGATCAGGCCCGCGGCCTGCTGGGCGAACGTGTCCCTGAGGTGGGCGTAGGTGGTGTGCCCAAGACTTGGCAGCTTCGTGCCGGGCCCCATCGACCCGAGCACCCAGCGGGGATGGTCGGGGGTGGAGTTCTTCTCGGCGCTGCGCCGCGCGATCCGGGCGCCGGCCTCGGCGAGCTCGAAGATCCGGTCGTCGATGTCGTAGTCGGACAGGTTCGACCAGTTCGCGCCGAACGTGTTCGTCTCGACGCAGTCCACGCCGACGGCGTAGTACGCGTCGTGCACGGACTCGATGACGTCGGGCCGGGTCACGTTCAGGATCTCGTTGCAGCCTTCGAGGCCCTGGAAGTCGTCGAGGGTCAGGTTGGCGTCCTGCAGCATGGTGCCCATGGCACCGTCGGCGACGACCACCCGGGTGCTGATGGCGTGCTTCAGTGCGGCGGCGCGTTCGGGGAGCATCCCCCGAGTCTAGGCGGCTGCGGCGCCGTCCGAGCACGAGTCACGACACTGTGGGCCGGAGCACCTCCAGCAGCCTGGACACCGACCCGCCGAGGCCCCACCGGTCCACGAGTTCGGTGAGCGCCGCCGGGTCCCGGGGCACCGGATAGCCCGGCCCGCTCCCCGGCAGCGCGGTATCGACCTCGCCGAGGTTGATCCGGCGCGCGACCGCGACCACCTCCGGAGCCACGTCCAGGTAGTCCGAGGCGGCCTTGATCTTGGTGCGCACCCCGGCTGCGAGAGGCGTGCCCGGGTCCGCGGCGGCGGCCCGGATCCCGGCCAGGTCGCCGAAGCTCGCGAGCAGCGACGCCGCGGTCTTCTCCCCCACCCCGGCCACCCCGGGCAGCCCATCCGAGGAGTCCCCGCGCATCGTCGCGAAGTCGGCGTACTGATCCGGCCGGACCCCGTACTTCTCCACCACGACGGCGTCCGTGAGGACCTCGTGCCGGCCCACCCCGCGCGCGGTGTACAGCACCCGCACCGGGCCGCCGGCAGCGCCGTCCTCGACGAGCTGGAACAGGTCCCGGTCCCCGGTGACCACGTCCACCGGCATGCCCGCATCCGTGGCCAGGGTGCCGATGACGTCATCGGCCTCGTAACCGTCCGCGCCGACGATCCGGATCCCGAGGGCCTCGAGGGTCGCCACGATGATCGGGATCTGTACCTGGAGCGGGTCCGGCACCTCCTCGACGTCCGAGCCGCCGGGGACGACCTCCTCGACCCGGTGGGCCTTGTAGGACGGGATCAGGTCAACCCGCCACTGCGGCCGCCAGTCGTTGTCCCAGCAGCAGACGAGATGGGTCGGCCGATACTGGTCGACCAGCCGGGTGATGAAGTCCAGCAGCCCGCGCACCGCATTGACCGGTGTGCCATCGGGTGCCGTCATCGAATCGGGAACGCCGTAGAACGCACGGAAGTACAGGCTCGCGGTGTCCAGGAGCATCAGTCGGTCCATGTCGCCGAGTCTGTCACGGCGCGCGGACATCGCCCGTCGTGCACGTTCGCGCCACTGCTCGGGAGCGTCCGTGACGACGGCCGCGTCGATGCCGTACAGGCGCGCATCGGTGAGCACCTGGAGGAACGTGCCGAGCTCGGACTCGGCGTCGACGAGGAGTACCTCGGGGTCGGTGAACACGAGGACGTGCCGGCCGGTGCCCACCGGCCGTCCGGAGTGGGGCAGCCCTGGGCGGGGTGCCCCACGTCGCTGCGGGCCGAGCCGGTCAAGACCGAGCAGGCAGTCGAACAGGGCATCCCAGTTGCGGCCGAACCAGTCCGGGAACTCGAGCACACGCGCGATCTCACCGAGCAGGTCGGACTTGGTGCGGCAGCGGCCGCCATCGATCAGATGCCACACATCGTGGGCGCCACCGGTCGGTGCGCCGTCGTGGCCCGGACCTGTGGCCCCGACCGGAACAGTCCTCATGCGGCCGGCCGAATCCGGCCGGCCACGATGCGCGGACGCGGGACGCGGGTTCCACCAGCGGGCCGGATCACCCGGTCGAGTCTGGCACACGGGTCCCGCGGCCGTGCGGGCCAGGACGGCCGGGCCGCGCAGGTCCCGTGATCGAAACGCAATCTCGGTGTGCTAGACATCACACCACAAAGGATGTGACAAGCATCACCGGGAGTTCGTGTACCCACGAACCCAGAGATCGCAAGAAGGATGTGGAACATGGCTACAGCCAGCTTCCGGCGTCGGGGCCTGAGCGTGGTCGGCACTGCCGCCGCCCTCGCCCTCGTGCTCGCCGCCTGCGCCGAGACCGAGGACCCGAACGCCGATGAGGGCACCGGCGGCGACACCGGTGGTGCCATCACGGTCGGCACCACCGACGTGATCATCGCGCTGGACCCGGCCGGGTCCTATGACAACGGGTCCTGGGCCGTGATGAACCAGGTGTACCCGTTCCTGATGAACTCCCCGTACGGCTCGCCGGACGTGGAGCCGGACATCGCCGAGTCCGCCGAGTTCACCGCCCCGACCGAGTACACCGTGGTGCTCAAGCCCGACCTGACCTTCGCGAACGGCCACGCGCTGACCGCCTCGGACGTGAAGTTCACGTTCGACCGCCAGGTCGCCATCAACGACCCGCAGGGCCCGGCCTCCCTGCTCTACAACCTGGAGAGCACCGAGGTCGTCGACGAGACCACGGTCGTGTTCCACCTGCTGAGTGAGAACGACCAGATCTTCCCGCAGATCCTGGCCTCCCCGGTGGCCCCGATCGTGGACGAGGAGGTGCTCTCCGCGACCGAGGTGACGCCGTCGGCCGACATCGCCGAGGCCGAGGCGTTCGCGGGCCAGTACTCGATCAGTGACTACGTGGAGAACGAGGTGATCCGCTACACGGCGTTCGAGGACTACGCCGGCCTCCTGCCGCCGGCGGTGACCGACGAGATCACGGTGCAGTACTTCGCCGAGGAGACCTCGCTGAAGCTGGCGGTGCAGGAAGGCGACGTCGACGTGGCGTTCCGGTCGATGAGCCCCACCGACATCGGCGACCTGCGCACCGACGACTCCGTGGTGGTCCACGACGGGCCCGGTGGGGAGATCCGCTACATCGTGTTCAACTTCAACACCCAGCCGTTCGGTGCCACCACCGCCGAGGCCGATCCTGCGATGGCACTGGCCGTCCGGCAGGCCGTCGCCCACCTGATCGACCGCAACGCGCTGTCCGAGGAGATCTACCAGGGCACCTACACGCCGCTGTACTCCTACATCCCGGAGGGCCTGACCGGTGCGAACACGGCGCTGCAGGATCTCTACGGTGACGGCGAGGGCGGCCCCGACGCCGATGCGGCCGCGGCAGTACTCGCCGATGCGGGCGTGACCACCCCGGTGACGCTGAACCTGCAGTACAGCCCGGACCACTACGGCGCCTCCTCCGACGAGGAGTACGCCATGATCGAGGCGCAGTTGGAGGCGACCGGCCTGTTCGACGTGCAGCTCAACTCCACCCTCTGGGATGCCTACTCGGCCGAGCGCACCCAGGACCTGTACCCGGCCTACCAGCTCGGCTGGTTCCCGGACTACTCGGACGCGGACAACTACCTGTCCCCGTTCTTCCTCACCGAGAACTTCCTCGGCAATCACTACGACAACCAGGAGGTCAACGACCTGATCCTGGCGCAGGCCACCACCGTCGACGAGGCCGAACGCACCGCGCTGATCGAGCAGGTGCAGGACCTGGTCGCCGCCGATCTGTCCACGGTGCCGTACCTCCAGGGCGCCCAGGTGGCTGTCGCGGCGGCGGACATCACCGGCGTCGCGGACACGCTGGACGCGTCCTTCAAGTTCCGGTACGCGGCCCTGGGCCGCTGAGCCGGAGACCGGGTGCCGGTGCCGCCGCGCGGTGGCACCGGCACTCGTGACGCCGCCGGAACGCCTGCGAAAGAGGTCCAAGTGTGACGATCGTCGACGATCGCACGGTGGGTTCGACCGCCACAGTCCGGAGCAAGGGCTCCGGACTCGGCGGCTACATCCTCACCCGTTTCCTACTCATCATTCCGACCGTGTTCATCCTGGTCACCCTCGTCTTCTTCCTGATGCGGGTGGTCGGGGACCCGATCACGGCATCCGTGGGCGACCGGCTCACGGCCGCGCAGCTCGCGGAGCGGCTCGCCGACGCGGGCTTCGACCGGCCCCTGCACGTGCAGTACTTCGAATACCTCGGTCAGATCTTCACCGGCGACTTCGGGCGCACTCTCACCGACAACCGGGCGATCTCCGAGATCCTGGTCACCTACGGCACGGCCACGCTCGAGCTGGCCATCTACGCCCTGATCGTGGCGCTCACGGTGGGCATCCCGTTCGGGATGCTCGCGGCCCAGCTGCGGGACCGGTGGCCCGATGCGGTGCTCCGGGTGATGGCCATCCTCTTCTACGCCACGCCGGTGTTCTTCGCCGGCCTCCTGCTGAAGCTGGTGTTCTCGGTCTGGCTGGGCTGGTTCCCGCTCAGCGGCCGGGCCACCTCCAGCACCCAGCTGACCCTCAGCGGGATCAGCGGATCGTCCGGCATCAACATGCTGGACGCGCTGCGCACCGGACGGATGGATCTGATCGGGGACGTGGCCGCTCACGCGGTGCTGCCCGCGATGGCCCTCGGCCTGCTCACCGCCGGGGTGTTCCTGCGCCTGGTGCGGACGAACCTGATCGGCACCCTCGGGCGCGACTACGTGGACGCGGCCCGGTCGCGTGGCGTGAGCGAGTCCCGCCTTGTCCGCAAGCACGCCTACCGGCCGGCACTGATCCCGATCATCACCGTGATGGGCATGCAGATCGCGTTGCTGCTGGGCGGGGCCATCCTCACCGAGAGCACGTTCGAGTGGCGCGGGCTCGGCTTCCAGCTGGCGCAGTACCTGGGCGCCCGTGATTTCGTGGCGGTGCAGGGCATCGTCGCCATGCTGGCCGTGATCGTCGCCGTCACGAACTTCATCGTGGACGTGGCCGCGGCGCTGATCGACCCGAGGGTGAGGTACTGATGAGCGAACGGCTGCTGACCGAGAGCGAGGTGCCCGGGCCAATCGAGGAACCCGTGGTGGTGCACGGCACCTCTGCCGAGCCGCGGTGGAAGAAGCTGCCCCTGGTCTGGCAGCTGCGGCGAAGCGTCGGCCTGCAGCGCGGCATGCTCGTGGCGGGTCTGGCGCTGTGCGTGCTGTTCCTGCTGCTGGCCGTGTTCGCCCCGCTGATCGCGCCCTACTCCTACAACCAGCTCTCCGGGCCGGACGGGAACTTCCCCCGCCAGGCGCCCCCCTCGGCCGAGTTCGTCTGGGGCACCACGGTGGGCGGCTACGACGTGTTCTCCCGGGTGATCTGGGGCGCGCGGACGGCGCTGCTGGTCGTCGTGGTGGCGATCATCGGATCCCTGTTCCTCGGGGTCCTGCTGGGGCTGGTCTCCGGCTACCTCGGCGGCTGGCTGGATCGGGTGCTGGTCACCATCGCGGACGCGATCTACGCGTTCCCGTCCCTGCTGCTGGCGATCGTGCTGTCCATCGTCATCTCCGGCGGTCGGGCCAGCTTCCTCGGTGGCATCCTCGCGGCCGGCCTGTCCATCACCGTGGTGTTCGTGCCGCAGTACTTCCGGGTGGTGCGCGCCGAGACGGTACGCCTCAAGGCCGAGCCCTTCGTGGAGTCGGCCCGCGTGATCGGCACCTCCACGCCGCGCATCCTGACCCGGCACGTGCTCCGCAACTCGACCCGGTCCCTGCCGCTGATCCTCACCCTGAACGCCTCCGAAGCCATCCTCACCCTGGCCGGACTCGGCTTCCTCGGGTTCGGCATCAACCCGACGGCGGGCGCCGAATGGGGCTACGACCTGAACCGGGCGATCTCCGATGTGGCGAGTGGCATCTGGTGGACCGGTGTGTTCCCCGGCGCCGCCATCGTGCTGCTGGTGCTCGGCGTCACCCTGGTCGGCGAGAGCCTGAACGACCTCTCCGATCCCCGGCTGCGGATCCGACGGCGGGTCAAGGGCGTGCTCACCATCCCACCGCCGGAGCCGGCCACCGAAGGAGCATCGACATGAGCGCCGTCGTGGACATCAAGGACCTGCACGTCACCTTCGCCACGGACGGGGATCCGGTCACCGCCGTCGACGGGGTGAGCCTGCAGGTGCAGCCCGGTGAGGTGCTCGCCATCGTCGGCGAGTCCGGCTCGGGCAAGACGGTCACGGCGAAGACCATCCTGCGGCTGCTCCCGGAGACGGCCACGGTCGACGGCGCCGTGATCCTGGCCGGCAACGATGTGGTGACCCTCGGTGCCACCGAGATGCGGCGGGTCCGGGGCCGGGACGTGGCCATGGTGTTCCAGGAACCTTCGGCCGCGCTGAACCCGGTCTACACGGTGGGCTGGCAGATCGCCGAGGGGCTGCGTGCCCATGGCGCCGTCTCCAAGAAGGACGCCCGCCGCCGTGCCATCGAGGTTCTGGACCGGGTGGGCATCCCGGACGCGGAGATCCGGGTGGATCAGTACCCGCACCAGTTCTCCGGCGGACAGAAGCAGCGCATCGTCATCGCGATGGCGCTCGTCCTCGGCCCCAAGGTCATCGTCGCCGACGAACCGACAACGGCGCTGGACGTGACCGTGCAGGCCGAGATCCTGGACCTGCTGCGCCGGGTCCGGGACGAGTTCGGCTCCTCGATCGTGCTGATCACCCACAACATGGGTGTGGTCGCCGATCTCGCGGACCGGGTCGCGGTGATGTACCAGGGCAAGCTGGTGGAACAGGCCAGTGCACTCGAGCTGTTCGCCCGACCGCAGCATCCGTACACGCGCGCGCTGCTCGCCGCGGTGCCGCGGCTGCAGGCGCACACGAACGAGCCCGACGGCGGCCCTGCCGCTGCGACGTCGGCCGGCGCGCCCGCGGTGGCCGCCGTCGTGGCCGCCCAGGATCTGGAAGTGGTCTACCCCGGGCGGTTCGGTCGGAGCGGGTTCCGCGCCGTCAACCGGGTCAGCCTGCAGATCGCGCCCGGCGAGGTGGTCGGCCTGGTGGGTGAGTCCGGCTCCGGGAAGACGACGATCGGGCGGGCGATCGCCGGTCTGACCCCGGCCACCGGTGGCTCGTTGCAGGTCCTCGGCCACGAGATGGTCGGGTTCCGCGAGCGCGAGTTCCGCCCCCTGCGGGCACGTCTCGGGTTCGTGTTCCAGGATCCGGCCACGAGCTTCAACCCGCTGCTGACGATCGGTGACTGCGTGGCCGAGCCCCTGGTGGTGCACGGCCGGTTCCCGGACGTGAACGCGGCCCGGGACCGGGTCCACGAGCTGCTCGATGCGGTGCACCTGCCCACCCAGTACGCCGGCCGCTACCCGCACGAGCTCTCCGGCGGGCAGCGCCAGCGGGCCAGCCTGGCCCGGGCGCTCGCCCTCGATCCCGAGTTGCTGATCGCGGACGAGCCCACGTCGGCGTTGGACGTCTCGGTGCAGGCGAGGGTGCTCGAGGTGTTCGCGGAGCTGCAGGGACGCCTCGGGTTCGCGACGTTGTTCATCAGCCACGACCTCGCCGTGGTGGCGATGGTGGCGGACCGGGTCGGTGTGCTGCACCGGGGCGAACTGGTGGAGGAGGGCACCAGCGAGCAGGTGCTCGGTGCACCGACGCACCCGTACACGCAGCGCCTGCTCGCGTCGGTACCGGTACCGGACCCGGTGGTACAGAAGGAGCGGCGACTCGCCCTGGCCGAGCTCGAGGGCTGACGCTCGGCGGGTGTGGCCGGACCGGGGGTGGTAGCCGTCAGCGGCTCCGGGTGGCCCAGAACGCGACCGCCGCGGCGGCTGCGACGTTCAAGGAGTCCACGCCACCGGCCATCGGGATCCGCACGGTCCGGTCGCACGCCGCGATGGTTCGGGCCTTGAGCCCGTGCCCCTCGGCGCCGAGCACCATGGCGAGCCGCTCCGGCGGGTCGTCCGCGAGCTCGTCCAGGGTGATCGAGTCGTCGTCGAGCGCCAGGGCGGCCGTGACGAACCCGGCGTCGCGCAGTGCGTCGATCCCGTCGGGCCAAGGGTCCACGCGCGTCCACGGCACCTGGAACACGGTGCCCATCGAGACCCGCACGGACCGCCGGTAGAACGGGTCGGCGCACCGGGGTGTGACCAGCACCGCATCCACCCCGAGCCCGGCGGCGCTGCGGAACGCCGCGCCGACGTTCGTGTGGTCCACGATGTCCTCGAGGATCGCGACCCGCCGAGCCCCGGCCACGATCTGCGCCACCGGCGCGAGGGCGGGGCGGTGCATGGCCGCGAGCGCACCGCGGTGCAGGTGGAAGCCGGTGATCTCCTGGAGCAGGTCCTGCTCGGCCAGGTAGACCGGGATGTCCCCGTGCTCCCCGGCACCGACCTGCGCCAGCAGCGGCTCCAGGTCCGGGAGCCACTTGGGCTCGAGCAGGAAGGAGCGGGGCCGGTGCCCGGCTGCCACGGCCCGGCCGATCACCGTGGAGCTCTCGGCGATGTACATGCCACGCTCGGGCTCGCTGCGCGAGCGCAGCGCCACGTCGGTCAGGCTGGTGTAGTCGGCGAGTTCGGCGGATCCGAGATCAGTGAGTGGGACGATCGGCACGCCCGCGAGACTAACGGGTGATCAGCCGGCGCCGCATGGGTCGTCCGCCGGAGGCGATCCGATCCCGGGCGGCGAACTCGATCGCGTTCGCGTAGTGCTGGGTCACCTCGGCGTTGACCGCATCCCAGGTCCGGGGTGCGGTGGACTCCCGCGCCGCGAGGCCCATCATGGTGCGGCGCACCGGGTCTGCGACAAGGGTGGCGACCGCTCGTCGCATCGCGGCCAGGTCACCCGGCGGGAAGAGGAAGCCGTTCTGCCCGTCCGCGATCAGGTCGATCGGCCCGCCCCGTGCCGGTGCCACCGCGGGCACGCCGCTGGCCTGGGCCTCCTGGATGGTCTGGGCGAACGTGTCCATCTCACCGGTGTGCACGAACACGTCGAGGCTGGCCATCATGCGGGTCAGATCCGCGCCCTCGAGCCGACCGGTGAAGGTCGCGTCCGGCAGTGCCCGCATGATCTGGTCACGGCGCGGCCCGTCGCCGACCACCACCAGGCGCACGCCCGGCAGGTTCTGCAGCACGGCCAGGTCCTCGACCTGTTTCTCCCGCGCCAGCCGGCCGACATACCCGACCACGACCTCGTCCCCGCGCGCCACCGTGGCCCGCAGAGCGTCGTCGCGGTGCACCGGCGAGAACCGGTCCCGGTCCACCCCGTGCGGCCAGACCGCGACCCGGTGCACGCCCCGGTCGATCAGCTGGTTGCAGGCGTACGACGACGGCGCGAGCGAGAGCGTGGCGCTCTTGTGGATGTCCTCGATCCGGCGCCACAGCAGCGGTTCGATCTGGCGCACCTTGTACCGCTTCGCGTAGCTGGGCACCTCGGTCTGGTACACCGCTACGGACGGCAGACCGAGTGACTGCGCTGCCCCGATCGCCTGCCAGCCGAGCACGAACGGCGCGGCCAGGTGCACCACGTCCGGACCGAAGTAGCGCAGGTGCTCCTCAAGGGTCCGTACCCGCGGGTTGGACAGCCGCATCTCGGCGTAGCCCGGCAGCGGCACCGCCCGGTAACGACGCACGGTCGCGCCGGCGTACTCGGCGACGGCGTGCTCGCCACGGCCCGGGGCCGGCGCCAGGACCAGCACGTCCTCGCCCCGCACGTCCAGGTACTCCAGCAGCCGCAGCAGGGTCACGGTCACCCCGTTGGCCTGGGGAAGGAACGACTCGGCTACCACGGCGATGCGCATAGGCCGATCGTGGCAGAAGCGGGCCGCGTAGCGTATCCACCGCGCGGGTGATGTCACCCGACGCGTTGTCGAACTTCAGGTGTACGACGGCGTCAGTCCACCTCGGCCGCGGCCGCGGCGAACTGGGCCTGGTACAGGCGGGCGTAGGCGCCGCCGGCCGCGATCAGCTCGTCGTGGTTGCCCTTCTCGACGATCGAGCCCTGCTCCATCACCAGGATGATGTCGGCATCCCGGATGGTGGAGAGCCTGTGCGCGATGACGAAGCTGGTGCGCCCGCGCCGGAGCGCGTTCATGGCCTCCTGGACGAGTACCTCGGTGCGGGTGTCCACCGAGGAGGTGGCCTCGTCGAGGATGAGGATCGCGGGGTCCGCCAGGAACGCCCGCGCGATGGTCAGGAGCTGCTTCTCCCCCGCGCTGACCGCGGTGCCGTTGGTGCCCTCGTCGTCCAGCCTGGTCTCGTAGCCGTCCGGCAGGGTCCGTACGAACGGGTCCACGTGGGTGGCCTCGGCGGCGGCGACGAGCTCGGCCTCGGTCACTTCGCGGTGGGTGCCGTAGCTGATGTTGTCCGCGATGGAGCCACCGAACAGCCAGGTGTCCTGCAGGACCATGCCGATGTTCGAGCGCAGCCCGGCGCGGGTCAGGTCGCGGGTGTCCACGCCGTCGATCGTGATCCGACCACCGTCCACCTCGTAGAACCGCATGATCAGGTTCACCAGGGTGGTCTTGCCGGCCCCGGTCGGGCCGACGATCGCGATAGTCTGCCCGGGCTCGGCCACGAAGGACAGGCCCTCGATCAGCGGCCGCTCCGGTGTGTAGCTGAAGGACACGTCCTCGAACGCGACCCGGCCCTGGACCGTCTCCAGCGTGGCCGGGGCTACCGGGTCCGCGGACTCCTCCGGCGCGTCCAGCAGTTCGAAGACACGCTCGGCCGAGGCTGCCCCGGACTGCAGCAGGTTCATCATCGAGGCGATCTGGGTGATCGGCTGGGAGAACTGGCGCGAGTACTGGATGAAGGCCTGCACGTCACCGAGGCTCATCTGTCCGGACGCCACCCGGAGTCCACCGACCACGGCCACCACCACGTACCCGAGGTTGGACACGAAGCCCATCACGGGCTGGATGGTGCCGGTGATGAACTGCGCCTTGAAACTGGCCTCGTAGAGTTTCGTGTTCTCCTGCTCGAACGTCTGCCGGGCGGTCGCCTCGTGGCCGAAGACCTTCACGAGGGAGTGCCCGGTGTACATCTCCTCGACGTGCGAGTTCACGGTGCCGGTGCGCTTCCACTGCTCCACGAACTGGGGCTGGGAGCGCTTGGCGATCTGGGCGACCACCACGGCCGACAGCGGGATCGTCACGAGCGCCACCAGTGCCAGGATCCACGAGATGTAGAACATCATGAACAGCACGCCGACCACGGTCAGCACCGAGGTGATCAGCTGTGAAAGCGACTGCTGCAACGTCTGGGCGATGTTGTCGATGTCGTTCGTGACCCGGGAGAGCACCTCACCGCGGGCCTGCTTGTCGAAGTAGCTGAGCGGCAGCCGCGCCAGCTTCGTCTCGGAGCGTTCCCGCAGGTCGTAGACGGTCTGCTGGACCACCTTGGTCGTGATCCGGCCCTGCAGCCAGCTGAACAGGAACGACGCGGCATACACGGCCAGGACCACGCCGAGCAACTGGGCGAGCCGGGTGAAGTCGATGCCCTGCCCGGGGATCAGGTTCGGCATCCCGCTGATCAGGTCCGCCTGGGCGTCCATCCCCTGCGACCGCAGGTACTCGACCAGTTCCGGCTGGGTCAGGCCCGGCTCGAACTGGCTCCCGATGAAGCCCTCGAAGATGGCGTTCGTCGCGTTCCCGAGCAACTTCGGGCCGACCACGACGAGCGCCGTGGAGACGACGCCGAACCCGATCGCCACGATGACCGCGACCCGCTGGGGACGCAGCTCCGAGACGATCCTTCGCAGGGTGCCGCCGAAGTTCATCGCCTTCTCGGCCGGCATCCCGATCCCGCCGCCGGGGCCGTGCGCCTGGGGCCGGCGCGCCGCGGGCTTGACCGAAGCCTTCAGCTCGGAGTCGTCTGCGCGCTCGCCGCTGGTGACATCGCGATCGTCGGTGCTCATGCCGCCTCCGCCGCGGTCAGCTGGGAGGAGACGATCTCCTGGTAGGTCTCGTTCGTCGCGAGGAGCTCTTCGTGCGTGCCCCGGCCCACCACCCGGCCGTGCTCGAGCACCAGGATCTGGTCCGCGTCCCGGATCGTCGAGACCCGCTGGGCCACGATGATCACGCTGGCGTCCCGCGTCCGCGGTCTCAGCGCCGACCGCAGCGCCGCGTCCGTGGCGTAGTCCAACGCGGAGAAGGAGTCGTCGAACAGGTAGATGGAGGGCTTGCGGATCAGGGCTCGCGCGATCGCCAGGCGTTGGCGCTGCCCACCGGAGACGTTCGTGCCGCCCTGCGCGATCTCCGCCTCCAGGCCGCCGTCCATGGACCGGACGAAGTTCTCGGCCTGCGCCACCCTCAGCGCGTCCCACATCTCCTCGTCGGTGGCGTCCTCACGCCCGTACCGCAGGTTCGAGGCGACCGTCCCGGAGAACAGGTACGGCTTCTGCGGGATCAGCCCGATCTCCCCGGTGATGATCTCCGGGGCGATGTCCCGCACGTCGATCCCGTCGATGCGCACGGCACCCTCGGAGGCGTCGAACAGCCGGGGTACCAGGTTCAACAAGGTGGTCTTGCCGGAACCTGTGGACCCGATGATCGCCGTTGTCCGGCCAGGCTCGGCCCGGAACGAGACCCCGTGCAGCACCGAGGCCTCGGCCCCCGGGTAGTGGAAGTCGACGGTGTCGAACTCCACGGCGCCGCGCACCTGGGCGGGCCGCTTCGGGTCGAGGGGTGCCAGCACGGTCGGTTCCGATCCGAGGACCTCGTCGATCCGCTCACCCGAGACCACGGCCCGCGGAGCGAACATGAACATCATCGTCGCCATCATCACGGCGAACAGGATGAACATCAGATAGCTGAGGAACGCCACGATGGACCCGATCTCCATCGCACCAGAGTCCACACGCTGGGCGCCGAACCACATCACTCCGACGGATGCGACGTTCACGATCAGCATGACCAGCGGGATCGCGAACGCGAGCACCCAGCCCACCCTGATCGCGACGTCCCGCAGCGCCGTGTTCGCCACGGCGAACCGGGCCTGCTCGTCGCCCTCCTTCACGAACGCCCGGACCACCCGGATCCCGGTGATCTGCTCGCGCAGGATCCCGTTGATGGAGTCGATCCGCTTCTGCATACTGCGGAAGTAGGGCACCATCCGGCCGGCCACGAGGGCCATGGTGCCGCCGAGCACCGGCACCACGACGACGAGCAGCAACGACAGCCCGGTGTCCTCCTGGACCGCCATGATGATGCCGCCGACGAGCATGATCGGCGCCGTGATGATCATGGTCAGGGACATGAACACGAACATCTGCACCTGCTGCACGTCGTTCGTGGAGCGGGTGATCAGCGACGGCGTACCGAGCGCGGACATCTCCTGGGCGGAGAAGTCCATGATCCGCCCGAACAGGGCCTCGCGCAGGTCACGCCCGAGGGCCATCGCCGTCCGCGCACCGAAGTAGATGGCGATCACGTTCGCGACCATCTGCACCAGCGAGATGCCCAGCATGATGGCGCCGGTGCGCATGATGAAGTCGGTATCGCCAGTGACCACACCCTGATCGATGATGCGGGCGTTCAGCGTCGGCAGGTACAGCGCGGCGAGCGTCTGTACCAGCTGCAGGACGCTGACGATCACGATCGCCGACGTGTACGGTCTCAGGAAGTTGCGGACCAGTCGAAGCACACGGTGACGTTACACCGCGAGCGCAGCTACTCCCCGTGTGGGCTCCACGGCTTCGCTGCCGGCGGAACCGGCTCGTCCGGCGGGGCCTGGCCGGCCTCGGCCGACCGGTTGAACGGTGCCCCGGTGTGCTCGCCGGCGGTGCTCGCCTCGGCTGTCGCCTCGTCCACCTGGCTCCGGGCCTCGCGCAGCGCTTCGGCGGGGTCCTGCAGGGATGTCTCGGGCAGGGCGATGTCCAGGCCCTCGATCATGTCCGGTCCTGGCTCGCGGGCCGCTCCCGCGTCCGAGGGGCCGTCGCCGCGACCACCGGTGGGAGCAGGCGGTGTCGTCCCGCCGCCACCGAACGCGGACGTGATGGAGCCGAGAGCCGCGGTGAACTCCGCCGGGACGACCCACAGCTTCGAGGACGAACCGTTCGCGATCTGCGGCAGCATCTGCAGGTACTGGTAGGCCAGCAGCTTGGGGTCGGCATCGCCACGGTGGATCGCGTCGAAGACCTGGAGGATCGCTCGCGACTCACCCTGGGCCCGCAGGATCGCGGCCTGAGCCGCACCCTCGGCCCGCAGGATGGAGGACTGCTTCTCACCCTCGGCGGTGAGGATCTGGGACTGCTTGACACCCTCGGCGGTGAGGATCGCCGCACGGCGGTCACGCTCGGCGCGCATCTGCTGCTCCATGGCGCCCTGCACGCTCTGGGGCGGGTCGATGGCCTTCAGCTCGACCCGGTTCACGCGGATCCCCCAGCGACCGGTGGCCTCGTCCAGCACCCCACGGAGCTGGCCGTTGATCTGGTCGCGGCTGGTCAGGGTCTGCTCCAGGTCCATCGAACCGATGATGTTACGGAGCGTGGTGACCGTGAGCTGCTCGATGCCCTGGATGTAGTTAGCGATCTCGTACGTCGCGGACTTCGGGTCGGTGACCTGGAAGTAGATCACCGTGTCGATGCTGACCACGAGGTTGTCGGAAGTGATCACGGGCTGGGGCGGGAACGGGACGACCTGCTCACGCAGGTCGACGCCGGCCCGGACGCGGTCCACGAACGGGATCAGCAGGTGCAGCCCGGCGTACATGGTCGTCTGGTACCGCCCGAGCCGCTCGACGATGAGTGCCACGGCCTGGGGCACGATCCGGATCGCGCGGCGGGCCGCCACGACCACGAAGATCACCACCAGGATCAGGATGATCGCTCCGACTACCTGACCGAAATCCATCAGCTACCCCTACTCTCCTCTGGCCCGCAGATCGGGCCGTGCGTGTGTGGAAGGTCGTCGGTCAGTAACCGGGACCGGGCGTTCCGTACGGCTGACTCGGGTTCTGCGGCACGGCCTGCGCCGTGACCACGGCGGTCGCGCCCTCGATGCGGACGACGGAGACCACCGAGCCGACGCCCAGCACCACTCCGGGCTGGTCCACGCGCGCGGTCCAGACCTCACCGACCAGCTTGACCCGGCCGGACTGCTGGGTCACGTCCGCCAGCACCGTGGCGGTGCGGCCGGTGAGTGCGGAGATGTTCGTGTCCGCCTCCGGGGTGGTCTTCTTCAGGTGCGCCAGCGCCCACGGCCGGACCGCGAAGATCAGCAGGATCGAGACGGCGGCGGCCACGAGAGCGGACACCCAGAACGGGGCACCGAGACCGGCCGCGATCGCGCCGGCCACCGCCCCGCCGGCGAGCATCAGGAACAGCAGGTCCACGGTGAGCATCTCGACGACCCCGAGCAGCAACGCCGCTCCGAGCCACCACAGCCAGCCGTAATTCATCGCTGCCTCCCCTCACCTGTCGCCTTTGAGTGCAGTGTAAAGGAAGTTTAAAGCACGTGGCGACGTTCAGGCTCACGCTCGTCACGGGTGAGGGCCCGCGCGCTCCACCGCTCGCCGTGCCGCTCGACCAGCAGGTCGAGTCCGAACGTGCGGGAGAGGTCCTGCGGGGTCATCACGTCCTCGAGACGTCCGGAGGCCTCGACCTTCCCGTCCCGCAGCAGCAGACCGTCGGTGAATCCGGGCGGGATCTCCTCGACGTGGTGGGTGATCAGGATGAGCACGGGTGAGTACACGTCCGCAGCGAGCTCACCGAGGGCGGCGACGAGCTCCTCCCGGCCACCGAGATCGAGGCCGGCACCCGGCTCGTCGAGGATGAGCACCTCGGGATCGGTCATCAGGGCCCTGGCGATCTGGACGCGCTTGCGCTCGCCCTCCGAGAGCGTTCCGAAGAGTCGGCCGCTCAGGTCCGCCACGTCGAACGCACCCAGCAGATCGTGTGCACGCCCGACGTCGAGTGTCTCGTAGTTCTCCCGCCACCGACCGGTGACACCGTAGGAGGCGGTGAGGACGACGTCCAGGACGGTCTCGCCGCCCGGGATCCGGTCGGCCAGCGCCGCGCTGGCAAGGCCGATCCGCGGGCGCAGCTCGAACACGTCGACGGCGCCCATCCGCTCGCCGAGAATCTCCACCTGGCCCGCGCTCGGGTGCATCCGTGCCGAGGCGAGCTGCACGATCGTGGTCTTGCCGGCCCCGTTCGGGCCGAGCACCACCCAACGCTCGCCCTCCTCGACCGACCAGTTCACGCCGTCGAGAATGGTCTTGGTCCCGCGACGGACGCTCACGTCGTCGAACTGCAGCACGTCACCCATGACTCCTGACCCTAATTGACCTAGGTTCTGCGTGTGACCATCGACGTGCCGCGCAGCGTGCTGGCCGCGCTCTGGGTCGACGCGCTGCGCGACCCGGACGCCCGGACCTCCGTCTCGGACGCCCTCGCCGCGATCATCGGCGAGGACGAACCGCACACGGTCGACGGCGGTGGCTCGCTCGCTGAGCTGCTGCTGCGGGCGGGCGATGCTCAGGTCGTCGCGGCGCTGCCGAGCCCGGGCCAACCGCTCGCCCTCGGCGGCCCGGCCGGGGAGCTGGCCATGGAGGTCGGCGAGGCGCTCGTGGTGTCCGGCCGGCAGGTCGGGCCGCCGACCGGCACGGACGCCGCCACCGGGTCCTTCGTCGCGGTGCCGATCGTGACCGAGTTCGGCTCGATGCTCGAGCCCGGTGCGATGGTGGTGTGGCAGGTGTTCACCGGCGCGGCCGGGCCCCCCGCGGTGGACTCCCTCGGCGAGGCACGCGCGGGGCTCGCCGAGGCGCTGAACGTCGCCATCGAAGCGCTCGGCCGGATGGATGTGGCGCGGTGGCGCGAGGAGGCCGCCGAGGAGATCTCGATGCTGGCATCGTCCGTGGTACCCCCGGCGCTTGAGATCCGGCTGCCCCCCGATCAGGACCCCCGCCGCACCGACCTGCTGGCCCGCGCGGCCAGGCTCACCGCGATCGTCGAACTCGCCCGCACCGACGACGGTGCGGCGGTGAACGCCTGGCAGGCCGATCAGCGCTCGGCCGCGCTCCGGCACGTCGCCGCGGCAGCCCGGCGCGCGCTGACCGCGGCGAGCGCGAGCGCGCCGCGGCCGGGCTGACGCGGATCCGTGATCGCGGCGCGGGAGGTTCAGCGCTCGGCGAGCACACCCCGGTACACCTCGAGGGTGCGCTCCCCGATCGCGGCCCAGGAGAAGTGCTCCTCGGCCCGGGTCCGCCCGGCGGCGCCCATCCGCGCCGCACGCTCGGGATCCGACGTGAGATCGGTGAGGGCTGCGGTCAGGTCACGGACGAAGGTCTCCGGGTGCACCGGCGTGCCGGTGCCGTCGGTGACCTGCTCGATCGGCACCAGGAGCCCGGTCACACCGTCCTCGACGACCTCCGGGATGCCCCCGGTCGCGGACGCCACCACCGGCAGTCCCACGGCCATCGCCTCCAGGTTCACGATGCCGAGCGGTTCGTAGATCGACGGGCACACGAACACCGTGGACGCCGCGAGCAGCCCGACCACCTCGGCGCGGGGCAGCATCTCGTCGATCCAGATCACCCCGGTGCGCCGGGTGGTGAGCTGCGCGAACGCATCCTTGACCTCGGCCGCGATCTCCGGGGTGTCGGGTGCTCCCGCGCACATGATGATCTGGACCTCGGCGGGCAGCTCCCGGACCGCTTGCAGGAGGTAGGGCAGCCCCTTCTGCCGGGTGATCCGGCCGACGAAGATCACGGTGGGCCGGGAGCGGTCCACGCCGAACTTCGCGGCGACGGCGTCCACCTCGGCGGCCTCCGGGCGTCGCCAGGAGTCCAGGTCGATCCCGTTGTGGACGACCACGACCTTCTCGGGGTCCAGCTGCGGATAGCTGCGGAGGATGTCGGAGCGCATGCCCGCGCTCACCGCGATCACCCTGGCGGCGCCCTCGTAGGAGGTCCGTTCGGCCCAGCTCGAGACGGCGTAGCCGCCCCCGAGCTGCTCGGCCTTCCAGGGCCGCAACGGCTCGAGGCTGTGCGCGGACAGCACGTGCGGGATGTCGTTGAGCAGTCCGCCGAGGTGTCCGGCGAGGTTGGCGTACCAGGTGTGCGAGTGGACCAGGTCCGCCCCTGCGACGTCGGCGGCGATCTCCAGGTCGACGCCAAGTGTGGCCAGCGCGGGGTTGGCGCCGGTCAGGCCCGGCGGCACGTCGTACCCGGTCACGCCGACGGCATCCGGCCGCGGGCCGTCGAAGCACCGCACCTGCACCTCGATGTGCGCGGCGAGGACCGCCGCGAGTTCGGTGACGTGCACGCCGGCACCCCCGTAGACCTTCGGCGGGTACTCCCTGGTCAGCAGGTCGACGCGCATCCCCGCTCTCCTTCCGGTTCCGGTGCCGGTCCCCGTGCGGAACTGCTGGTGACAAACCACGGCCAGCAATGGTGGGAACCCTCGCCTCACCCTATGGTTCAGACCATGGCAGCACCACGAGTTCTCGCGATCGTCCTGGCCGGTGGAGAAGGTAAGCGATTGATGCCACTGACGGCTGATCGCGCCAAGCCCGCGGTCCCGTTCGGCGGCATCTACCGCCTCATCGATTTCGCCCTGTCCAACGTAGTGAACTCCGGCTACCTCAAGGTCGTGGTGCTGACGCAGTACAAGTCGCACTCGCTGGACCGCCACATCGCGAAGACCTGGCGGATGTCACACCTGCTCGGCAACTACGTGGCCCCGGTCCCGGCGCAGCAGCGGGTCGGCAAGAACTGGTTCCTCGGCAGCGCCGACGCGATCTACCAGTCCTTGAACATCATGGACGACGAGCGCCCCGACATCGTGGTCGTGGTGGGCGCCGACCACGTGTACCGGATGGACTTCTCCCAGATGGTCGCCTCCCACATCGACTCCGGTGCGGAGATGACCGTCGCCGGGATCCGGCAGCCGATCGGCCTCGCCGACCAGTTCGGGGTGATCTCCGCGGACGCATCGGACGCGCTGCGGATCGCCGAGTTCCTGGAGAAGCCGGCCGACCCGGTCGGCCTGGCGGACTCCCCGCAGGAGGTCCTGGCCTCCATGGGCAACTACGTGATGAACGCGGACGCGTTGCTCGACGCCGTCACCAAGGACGCTGCGTCGACCGCCTCCCGCCACGACATGGGCGGCGACATCGTGCCCTACTTCGTCGATCGCGGGCAGTGCGGCCTGTACGACTTCATCCACAACGATGTGGCCGGGTCCACCGACCGGGACCGCGACTACTGGCGCGACGTCGGGACACTGGACGCGTACTACGAGGCGAACCGGGATCTCATCACCGTCGAGCCGGTGTTCAACCTCTACAACGACCACTGGCCGTTGCACACCGGGTATGTGGGTCTGCCGCCGGCGAAGTTCGTGCACGCATCCGCCGACCGGGTCGGCCAGGCCCACGACTCGATCATCTCCCCCGGCGTGGTCGTCTCCGGCGGCGAGGTGTCGGGTTCGATCCTGTCCCCCGGGACCCGTGTGAACTCGTGGTCCTCGGTCGCGGACTCGGTCCTCATGGACGGCGTCCAGGTGCACCGGCGGGCACGGGTGAACAAGGCGATCGTGGACAAGTTCGTGGAGATCGAGGCCGGTGCCACGGTGGGGGTCGACGCCGAGCTCGACGCCAGCCGCGGCTTCGCGGTGACCCCCGCCGGGGTCACCGTTGTTCCGAAGGGCACCCGCGTCACCGCCGTCTGAGCAGCATCCGGGCGGGCGTCCCGGTGATGCAGGTCCGCCTGGGTGGGTGGCTGCGGCATGATTATCCCCATGCCGACCACGCCGACCGGGCCGACCGGGCCGACAATGCCGAGCTCTCGCCGCCGGCTGGTCGTGATGGACGTGGACTCCACCTTCATCACCGCCGAGCAGATCGACCTGATCGCAGCGCACGCGGGCACCGGTGACCTCGTCGCGGCCATCACCGAGCGGGCGATGCGTGGCGAGCTCGACTTCGCCCACTCCCTGACCGAGCGCGTGGCCACTCTCGCCGGGCTGCCGGTCTCCGTCCTGGACGAGGTCCGTGCCCAGGTGCGCACGGCACCGGGCGCCCTCGAGCTGGTGCGCGAACTGCTCGCGCGCGGCTGGCCGGTCGCCCTGGTCTCCGGCGGCTTCCACGAGATCGTCGACCCGATCGCCGCCCGGGCAGGCATCACCCTGGTCCGGGCGAACCGGCTCGAGGCCATCGGCGGCGTGCTCACCGGCCGCGTCAGCGGGCCGATCGTGGACCGGGCCGCGAAGGCGCGGCACCTGCGCGAGTTCGCAGCGGCCGAGGGTATCGATCTCGCCGACACGGTGGCGGTGGGCGACGGCGCGAACGACCTCGACATGATCGCCGCCGCCGGGCTCGGGGTCGCCTTCGCGGCGAAGCCGGTGGTGGCCGCCCAAGCTGACGTCGCCCTGCCCGGGCCGCGCCTGGACGCAGTGCTCGCTCTGCTCGACGCGAACTGACGGACTCGACGCGGCGACCGACCTATTCGACGGGCGTCGGAGCCGTCGACAACCCGGTCAGCACCGCGGAGCGGTCCGTCAGCGTCGACCAGGGTGCGCTGAACTCCAGGAACGCCGCTGTCGCCGTGGAGATCCCGGTGCGGACCCGCAGCGCCGCGGACTCCTGCGACTTCGGCCCGGCGAGCCGGTGTGCGGCTCCGGAGAGCACCGGCTCGTGCCCGACCACCAGGACCCGGACCACCTCGGGCGCGACGGCCCGCAGCAGGTCGAGGATCTCGTCGACATCGGCGCTGTATAGGTCGTCGGAGTAGGTGACCTCGATGGCCTCGGCCGCATCGCCGAGGGCCGCCGCGACCAGCTGCCAGGTCTGCCGGGCTCGAACAGCCGCCGAGCACAGCACCAGGTCCGGCACGATGTCCCGCTCCGCGATCCGCTGACCGACGACCGTGGCCTGGGCCCGTCCGGTGACGGTCAGGACCCGGTCGTAATCGGTCGGTGCCGAGTGCTCCGCCTGCGCGTGTCGGAGCAGGATCAGGTGCCGCTCAGAAACTGACTCGTTCATGGACCTAGAGTCCCATGGCATGCACTCCACCGTCGACGTGAACGATCTCTCCGGTAGTGGCCGGCATCCAGTCCGAGAGCAGCGCGGCGATCGTGCGGGCCGTGGGTTCGGCGTCATTGACGTCCCAACCCAGTGGGGCTCGGGTGGGCCAGCCGCCCTCCATCGCCTCGAACCCCGGGATCGACTTGGCCGCGGTGGTGCGCAGCGGCCCGGCCGAGACGAGGTTCACCCGGATGCCGTCCGGCCCGAGGTCCCGGGCCAGGTAGCGGGCCGTGGACTCGAACGCGGCCTTGGCCACGCCCATCCAGTCATAGACCGGCCAGGCGAACTGGGCATCGAACGTGAGACCGACGATCGAGGAACCCGCGCCGAGCAGCGGCTTGGCCGCGACCGCGAGCGACTTCAGCGAGAACGCGGAGACCTCGAGGGCGGTCGCGACATCCGGCCACTGCCCGGTGAGGAAGTTGCCGCCCATCACGCTCTGCGGCGCGAACCCGATCGAGTGCAGCACACCGTCGAGGGAGTCGACGTGCTCGCCGACCCGGTCGGCCAGGGCGGCGAGGTCGTCGTCGTCGGTGACGTCCAGCTGCACCACCGGGGCGGGCTTCGGGAGCCGGCGCCCGATCGCTTGGGTCAGCTTGAACTGGCGGCCGAACGAGCTCAGCACCACCTCGGCGCCCTGCTCCTGCGCGAGCCTCGCGACGGAGAACGCGATCGAGCTCTCCATGAGCACGCCGGTGATCAGTAACTTCTTACCCTCGAGCAGTCCCATGCCTGCGTCTCCTGTGTCTGTGGTGCCGGTGTGATGCGTGGTGAGCGGGGCCGGGCGGCCCCGTGGTCAGTGGCCCATGCCGAGGCCGCCGTCGACCGGGATGACGGCCCCGCTGATGTAGCCGGCGTCCGGGCCGGCCAGGAAGCTCACCGCGCCGGCGACCTCGGCCGGCTCGGCGAAGCGTGCGGCCGGGATCGACGCGAGATACTTCTGCTGCGTCGCCTCCGGTAGCTCCTGGGTCATCGCCGTGTCGATGAATCCGGGCGCCACCACGTTCGCCGTGATGCCGCGGGCGCCGAGCTCCCGGGTTACGGACCGCGCGATGCCCACCAGGGCCGCCTTGGTGGCCGCATAGTTGACCTGCCCGGGCGAGCCGTACAGGCCAACCACCGAGGAGATCAGGATGATCCGACCGGACCGCTTGCGGATCATGCCCTTGCTGGCTCGGCGCACGCACCGGAACGTGCCGGTGAGGTTCACGTCGACGACGTCGGTGAACTCCTCGTCCGTCATCCGCATCAGCAGCGTGTCCCGGTTGATGCCGGCGTTCGCCACGAGGACGTCGGTCAGGCCCTGGTGCTCCTCGATCGCCGTGAACGCAGCATCGATGGAGTCGGAGTCCCGCATGTCCCCGACCGCCCCGAAGACGCCCTCTGGCAGGTCCCCGCCGCGGTAGATGGTGGCGACGCGGTAGCCGTCGGCGACGAAACGTTCGGCGATCGCCCGCCCGATTCCCCGGTTCGCCCCGGTGACCACCACGGTCCGCTCGTTCTCGCTCACTGCGCCATCCCAGTCGTTCGTTCGGGGCCCTTGTTCCCTCGAATCCTCACGCCCAGACGCTAGTGCAGATCGAGGGCGGGCG
Source organism: Occultella aeris (assembly GCF_902703175.1). Classification (GTDB taxonomy): domain Bacteria; phylum Actinomycetota; class Actinomycetes; order Actinomycetales; family Beutenbergiaceae; genus Occultella; species Occultella aeris. The sequence continues at coordinate 54,121 of NZ_CACRYJ010000066.1, forward strand.
TCACAATCGTCCGCGGCAGCCCCCAGGTGGTCACGACCGGCGTAACCTGGGTGGGTGCCAGAAGTTCACGCGATCACCTCGGTCGGGCGCGGCCGCAGCGAGCAGCTCCACGATCGCACCAAGCGCTATCTCATCACCATGGGTATCCGCACGGTGTGCTTCGCGCTGGCGATCTTCGTGACGATCACCTGGCTGCGCTGGACGTTCGCGGCACTCGCCGTGGTGCTGCCATACCTGGCCGTGGTGGCAGCGAACGCCGGCGGCGACCGTCGCACCGCACCGGGTACCCAGGTCGACCAGCCGTCCCTGCCCGCGGGACCTGGCCCGGACGCCCCGACCGACGCCTCGACGTCGGGCAGCCATGATGACTGAGCACCTCGTCTGCAGCGCGAAGGGCTGCCGCCAGGAGGCTGCCTGGGCGCTGCGGTGGAACAATCCGAAGCTGCACACCGCCGACCGACGCAAGACCTGGCTCGCGTGCCCGGACCACCGCCTCCACCTGGAGAACTTCCTCGGCGCCCGCTCGTTCCTGCGCGAGACCATCCCGGTGGCGGACCTACCGCCGGAGTCGGGCGTTGGTGGATCGGATCCTCGAGTGAGCCCCGACGAGCCGAAGTGAGTTCGCAGGAGAGCCGGATCCCGGGGCGGTACCGGTTCCTGCTGAGCGGCCGGTGGGCGGGCACCGTGGTCGTCGCCCTCGTCGTCGCGGTCGCCTGCGCGGCGCTGGGCTACTGGCAGCTGACCCGCTACCAGGGCAAGGCGGCCGCGATCGAGCTGGTGGAGGCGAACTACGACTCGACCCCGGTCGGTATCGAGGAGGTCATCCCCACCCCGGGCACAGTGCTGGCCACGTCGCAGACCTGGACCCCGGTGACGGTGACCGGCCACTACCTCACCGACGCCCCGCACCCCTCGGTGGTCCTTCCCCAGCGGCCGATCGGGGGCAGTCCCGCCGACCACGTGGCCGCCATCTTCGCCGTCGACCTGGCCGACGGCGGCACCTGGCTGCTGACGGTCGACCGCGGCTGGTACGCCACGGACACATTCGCCGACCACGGCGCACAGCAGGAGCTCCCCGACGGCGACGTCACGCTCACCGTGCGCCTGCGACCGGCGGAGCCGACCACCGACCGCGACGCCCCGGACGGGCAGGTCTACGGCCTCGCTCCGGCGCAGGTGCTGGCCGCGACGACCGGTGACGGCGGCGCTGGGAGCGCTGCGGTGGGCGCCGACGGCGAGCTGGTCACGGGTGCCTACGGCGTGCTCGCGGTCGAGTCGCCGACCACGGCCTCGCCCCCGAGCGCACTCCCCCGGCCTGCCGCGGACCTGGGCAACCACCTCTCGTACGCGTTCCAGTGGTGGATCTTCGGGATCGGTGCCCTGGTGGGCACGGTCATCCTCGCCCGCCGCGAGGCCGCCGAAGGTTCCGGCCCCGGCCCCGACCCGGCCGATGATCCGAGCTCCCCGAGCGGCTCGAGCCCACGAGGGGCCCGGGACCGCCGCCGCAGCGCCGAGGAGGAGGAGGACGCCCTCATCGACGGGCAGCTGCGGGACCGGGCCTGAGGTCGGCCGGGTCGGCCGGCGATCCGGAGCGACCGGGCCGCTCATGCGCCGGGGTCAGCGGCTCAGCGCCGGACGCTTCGGGTCGAAGGTCCATCCCGGGACGAGGTACCGCATCGCGGCGGCGTCGTCGCGGGCCCCGAGGCCCTCGGCGAGGTAGAGCTCGTGGGCCGCGGCCAGCGCGTCGACGTCCAGATCGACGCCGAGCCCCGGACGGTCCGGCACCGCGATGGCTCCATCGGCGATCCGGAGCGGGTTCGACGTGAGGTGTTGCCCGTCCTGCCAGATCCAGTGGGTGTCGATGGCGGTGATCTCACCCGGCGCCGCCGCCGCTACCTGGGTGAACATGGCGAGCGAGATGTCGAAGTGGTTGTTGGAGTGCGAGCCCCAGGTCAGACCCCAGGCATCACAGATCTGGGCCACCCGCACCGAGCCGTTCATTGTCCAGAAGTGCGGGTCCGCCAGCGGGATGTCGACGCAGGAGGCGCGCACCGCATGGCCGAACTGGCGCCAGTCGGTGGCGACCATGTTCGTGGCGGTGCGCAGGCCCGTCGCGCGACGGAACTCGGCCATGGTCTCGCGGCCCGAGTAGCCGTCCTCCGCCCCGCACGGGTCCTCCGCGTAGGCCAGGACGTCGCGCAGCCGGCGGCCGAGGCGGACCGCGTCGTCCAGGAGCCAACCGCCGTTGGGGTCGATCGTGATCCGCGCCTGTGGGAATTCGCGCGCCAGGGCGGTCACGACGTCCGCCTCCTCGTCCCCGGGCAGGACGCCACCCTTGAGCTTGAAGTCGCTGAAGCCGTACCTGGCCTGCGCCGCCTTCGCCAGCGCCACCACGGCGTCGGGCGTCATGGCCTCCTCGTGACGCAGCCGTAGCCAGTCGTCATCGGCGTCGGTGCCGCCCGCATAGGCCAGGTCCGTGCGGGCCCGGTCACCGACGAAGAAGAGATAGCCCAGCACGGGTACCCGGTCGCGTTGCTGGCCCTCACCGAGGAGCGCGGCAACGGGCACCTCGAGGAACTGGCCGAGCAGATCCAGCAGGGCGGCCTCCACGGCCGTGACGGCATGGACGGCAACGCGCAGGTCGAACGTCTGGGCACCACGACCACCGGCGTCCAGCTGCGCGAACCGGGCCCGGATGTCGCGCAGCACCGAGTGGTAGCGGGCCACCGGGCGGCCCACGACCAGGCCGACCGAGTCCTCGAGGACCCGAGTGATCTGCTGCCCACCGGGCACCTCGCCGACACCGGTACGTCCGTCGGAGTCGGTGAGCACGACGATGTTGCGGGTGAAGTACGGCCCGTGCGCTCCGGAGAGGTTCAGCAGCATGCTGTCCCGGCCGGCCACGGGAACCACCCGCATGTGCGTGATCGCGGGCGAGGCACTGCCGTGGCCCGACGGCGTGGGCACCGACTCCACGCCGGTCACCGGCTCACCGCGGCCGCGGTCCGCGCCTCATCGGGGTGCACGGCACGCTCGATGAGCGCAGCGAGGTCCGCCAGGTCGTCCGGTTCGAGGTCCATCAGTGGGCCGCGCACCGGACCCGCAGTGCGCCCGACCGCGGTCATGCCCGCCTTGACGATGGAGACCGCGTAGCCCTCGCTCCGGTCGCGGATGTCGAGGTATGGCAGCACGAACTCCCGCAGCCGCCGGTCCACCTCCGCGCGGTCACGGGCGAGGACCGCTCGGTGGAAGTCGAGCGCGAACTCCGGGATGAAGTTGAACATGGCCGAGGAGTAGGTGCGTACCCCGAGCTCGAGGTACGGGAGGGCGTACACCTCGGCCGTCGGAAGGCCCCCGATGAGGAGCAGGTCCTCGGTGCCGTGGCACAACCGGGTCATCAGGTCCACGTCGCCGACGCCGTCCTTGAAGCCGATGAAGTTGGGACACGTCTGCGCGAGCGAGGCCACGGCTGCGGCGGTGAAGCGGGCGTTGGCCCGGTGGTACACGATGACGCCGAGCGACGTCGCGGCACACACGGCGCGCACGTGCGCGACCAGACCTGCCTCGCTCACCTGGACGAGGTACGGCGGGAACAACAGGATCCCGTCGGCACCCGCGGCCTCCGCGTCCACCGCCATCGCCACGGCCTGTGCGGTGCCGTACGCCGCCGGCGCGACGATGGGCAGTTCCTCCGGTGCCGACGCGACGGCGGCCCGCACGACCCGGTGCACCTCGTCCGGGGTCAGCGCGAAGATCTCCCCAGTGCCACCGGCCGCGAACAGGCCCGCCGGGCCGAAGCCTGCCTGCCAGGCGACGTGCTCGCGGTAACCGTCCTCGTCGAAGGTCAGGTCCGGCGCCGTGTGCGTGACCGGGAAGGAGAGCAATCCGGATCCGAGTCGGGTCCGCAGCTCCGCCGGGGAGAAACGGGAGGTGTTCATTTCTGCGCTCCGAGAGGTAGGCCGTCGGGTCGAACCTACGCCGCCCGAGCCATACCCGTCCAAGTCCGATGAAGTATCGTGCGATACACAAAGGGCATACCTGGATGAGGAGTACGGGGATGTACACGCTCGATCAGCTCGTGGGCTTCGTCGCCGTCGCCGAGGAGGGCAGTTTCGCGGGCGCAGCCGACCGCCTGCGGATGACGCAGCCCCCACTGAGCCGACAGGTGCGCAAGCTCGAGCGGGACGTCGGCGTCGAGCTCCTCGTGCGCCACCACCGGGGCGCGCGCCCGACCCCGGCCGGCCGGGTCTTCCTGGACGAGGCACGCCGGCTCCTGGCCCGGGCGGAGTCGGCGCGACTGCGCGCCCGGAGCGCCGCCGACGGGACCACCGGCACCGTGCGGATCGCCTTCACGGCCGTCTCTGCGATGACCGTGCTCGGCCCCTGGGCGAGCACGCTCGCCGCGCAGCTGCCGGACGTCGACCTGATCCTCACCGAGATGGTCACGGGTGAGCAGGTCGAGGCGCTGCTCGCCGGCGAGATCGACGTCGGACTGGCCCGCGACCCCGCCCGGACCGAACCCCTCACCGCGCGCCCGGTCGCCAGCGAGTCCATGGTCCTGGCGGTTCCGACGGGTCATCCGCTCACGGGTCTGCGCCCGACTCTCGCGGACGTGGCCGCGCACCCACTGGTCACCTACGCCCCGGCGCAGGCCCGCTACCTCTACGAGACGGTGGCGGGGGTGTTCCGGGACGCGAACCTCACCCCGCGCTACGTCCAGCACGTCGCGCAGGTGAACAGCGTGCTCGCGCTCGTCGGTGCGGGACTCGGGGTGGCGCTGGTGCCGTCGTCGGTGGTCACCCTGCAGCTACCATCGGTGACCTACCTCGAGGTCTCGGACATGCCCGAGCACGCGGTGCAGGTGCACTGCGTCTGGCGCTCCGACAACGACAACCCCGCGCTGGCGCGGGCGCTGACGTTCATCTGAGCGCCCGCCCCGACCCCGCTCAGGCCAGCGAGACCAGCTCGACGTAACCGTCGTTCCAGTGGTCCTCGTCGCCGTCGGGCAGCAGGAGCACCCGCTCCGGCTCGAGAGCCACCACGGCACCCTCGTCGTGTGTCACCAGCACCACGGCACCGGTGAACGTGCGCAGCGCGCCGAGGATCTCCTCGCGGCTGGCCGGGTCGAGGTTGTTCGTGGGCTCGTCCAGCAGCAGCACGTTCGCCGAGGACACCACCAGCACCGCGAGCGCAAGACGGGTCTTCTCCCCGCCGGAGAGCACCCGAGCGGGCTTGTCCGCGTCGTCGCCGGAGAACAGGAACGATCCGAGCACGCTGCGGACCTGGGTGTCGTTCATGTCCGGCGCCGCCGAGCGCAGGTTCTCCACCACGGTGCGCTCGGTGTCGAGGGTCTCGTGCTCCTGCGCGTAGTAACCGACCTTCAGCCCGTGCCCGGGCTGCACCTCCCCGGTGTCGGAGGCCTCCACCCCGGCCAGGATCCGCAGCAGGGTGGTCTTCCCGGCACCGTTCAGGCCCAGCACCACCACCTTGCTGCCGCGGTCGATCGCCAGGTCCACGTCGGTGAAGACCTCTTGCGACCCGTAGGTCTTGGAGAGGCCCGCGGCGCGCAACGGGGTGCGCCCGCACGGGGCGGGGTCGGGGAAGCGCAACTTCGCCACCCGGTCCTTGGTGCGGACCTCGTCCAGGCCCGAGAGCATCCGTTCGGCCCGACGGGCCATGTTCTGGGCGGCGACCGCCTTGGTGGCCTTGGCGCGCATCTTGTCCGCCTGCACCATCAGGGTGGAGGCCTTCTTCTCGGCGTTCGCGCGCTCGCGCTTGCGGCGCCGTTCGTCGGTCTCCCGCTGTTCGAGGTACGCGTCCCAGCCCAGGTTGTAGACGTCCAGCTCGCTCCGGTTGGCGTCCAGGTGGAACACCTTGTTCACGGTGGCGCGGAGCAGGTCGGTCGCGTGGCTGATCACGATGAATCCGCCGGAATAGGACGCGAGGAACTCCCGCAACCAGGCGATGGAGTCCGCGTCCAGGTGGTTCGTAGGCTCGTCCAGGAGCAGCGTCTCGGAGTCGGAGAACAGGATCCGTGCCAACTCCACCCGGCGGCGCTGACCACCTGAGAGCGTGCCCAACGGTTGCGCGAGCACCCCGGTCTGCAGGCCCAGGTTCGAGGTGATCCTGGCTGCCTCGCTCTCCGCGGCCCAACCGCCCTGCGCCGTGAACTCCTCGTCCAGCCGGGTGTAGCGGTTCATCGCCTTCTCCCGGATGGCGTCGTCCTCGCTGGCCATGTCCAGCTCGGCCTTGCGGATCCGGCGCACCACCTCGTCCAGGTTGCGCGCGGAGAGCACTCGGTCCCGGGCGAGCATGTCCAGGTCACCGGTCCGTGGGTCCTGCGGGAGGTAGCCCACCTCACCGGTCCGGGTGATCGTGCCTCCGGTGGGTTGCCCCTCCCCGGCCAGGGTCTTCGTCAACGTGGTCTTCCCGGCGCCGTTGCGGCCCACGAGGCCGATCCGGTCACCCGAGTCGATGCGGAAGTTTGCCCCGCTGAGTAGCTGGCGAACCCCGATGCGGAGTTCGACGTCCTGCGCGATGATCACTGGCACCAGTCTACCGATCGGCGACCAGCAGATTACCGGCAGACCTCGAACCCAGTACCGTGGCAGGGTCCGGCGGGCGGCTTCCGCCGCTCCAGCGGCCGATCCGAGGAGGTAGATGTGAGCGAACCGACACTCTCGCTGCGCGACTGGCGCGACGGCGACGAGGTGACGGTCGCCGACGCGCTCGGACCGGCCGGTTCACCACAGTCTGCGCTCAGCCGGGCACTGCTCGGGCCGGCCACGCAGCGGCCGTGGCGGCGCACCGTCGTCGCCGAGGCCGACGGCGCGGTCGTCGGGGCCGCGGCGGTCTCGGAGAGCAGCCTGCACCCGGACCGGCTCTGGCTGTACGCCGAGGTGGTGCCCGGGAACCGGAGGCAAGGCGTGGGCACCGCCCTGGTGGGCGCCCTGAGGGAGGAGGTCCCGCCGTCGGGCACCAGCGGCCTGCGGACCCGCTACCCCGTGACGCAGGATGGCGCTTCCGAGGACTTCGCCGCGGCACCGTTCGCCGCGTCGATCGGACTCGTCCCGATCCAGCGCTCCCGACTCGTGGTGATCTCCCCGGAGTCGTTGGCGGTCCCGCCGTTCGGACCGACCGGCCCGACCCTGGAGGATCTGGCCACCGGCTCGGTCGAGCTGACCAAGGTGGTCGCCGCGTTCTACGACGCGGTGCACGCATCCTGGGACCGGTCCGAGATGACGCTCGGGCGCGCGCAGGACCACCTGCTCGCCCCGGCCACCGGGGCCCGCGGCGCCGTCGTACTCCGGGATCGGCCCAAGGATGCCGGCGGCCGGATCCTGTCCTTCGCGGTGAGCTACGACCCACCCGTCACTGACACCGCGGAGCCGCAGGACGCCCCGACCGAGGTGCTGCTCGGCTACGACACGGATCTCGATCCGGCCCGGGCCCGCGGGGCGGTGCACAACCTGCTCGCGATGCTGGCCGCCCGGTACCCGGTCCAGGTGGAGGTCGACGACGCCATGGAGCCGCTCGCCGCGGTCGTCACAGGGCTCCTGAACGCCGGATCGGCAACCATCGGGGCCGAGACGGAGATCGCCGCGACCCCGGCCTGACCGGCGCCGACGCTCGACGGGTAGCCGCGGCGGTTCGGCGCTAGCGTTTGCCCATGACGTTCAACGAGGACGCGAAGCTGGACCCGTCCCGGGTCCGGCGACGCCGCCGCACCGGCACCGGTGTGGCCGTGGGCGGCGGCACCGTGCTCGTGCTCTTCCTGCTCTCCCAGTTGCTCGGCGTGGACCTGACCGGACTCGCCCCGGGCGACGACGGCGCCACCGCCGGCGAGAACGACACGGGGCTCGAGCACTGCACCACGGGGGCGGCCGCGAACGAGGACGTGGAGTGCCGGATGGTCGGCGCGTACAACTCCCTCGACGACTACTGGGCGGACGCCTACCCCCAGATCAGCGGCGGCGCGTACGCCTCCCCCGGCATGGAACTGTTCACGGACGGGACCAGCACCGGCTGCGGCCAGGCGAGCAGCGCCGTCGGGCCGTTCTACTGCCCACCGGACCAGGGCATCTACCTGGACCCGACGTTCTTCCAGGTGATGACGACGCAGTTGGGCGCCGAGGGCGGGCCGCTCGCGGAGCTGTACGTGGTGGCGCACGAGTGGGGCCACCACATCCAGAACCTGTCCGGAATCATGGGACAGGTGGACACCTCCGACACCGGTCCGACGTCGGACGCGGTGCGGCTGGAGCTGCAGGCGGACTGCCTGGCCGGCGCGTGGGCGGCGGACGCCGTGAACACCCTGGACAGAGACGGCAACAGGTTCCTGGAACCGTTCACGCCCGACCAGCTCGCCTCCGCGCTGGATGCGGCGGCGTCGGTCGGTGACGACCACATCCAGACCCAGCAGGGCGGTCAGGCACACCCCGAGTCCTGGACCCACGGGTCCTCGGAGCAGCGCCAGCGGTGGTTCACCGCCGGCTACGACTCCGGTCCGAACGCGTGCGACACGTTCGCGGTGGACGGCGCGGCGCTCTGATCAGACGTTGAAGCCGAGCGCCCGCAACTGCTGACGGCCGTCCTCGGTGATCTTGTCCGGACCCCACGGCGGCATCCACACCCAGTTGATGCGCTGACCGGCGGTGATGCCTTCCAGCGCCTGGGCGGCCTGCTCCTCGATGACGTCGGTCAGCGGGCAGGCCGCGGAGGTGAGCGTCATGTCGATCATGGCCACGTTGTTCTGGTCAAGGGTGATCCCGTAGATCAGACCCAGGTCCACGACATTGATGCCGAGTTCGGGGTCGATGACGTCGCGGAGCGCCTCCTCGACGTCTGCCGCGTTCGGGACCGCGCTGGTTGCTTCGGTGCTCATGACTTCTCCTGATCCGGTGCCACGGTGGACGGTTCGGTGGTGAGGGCGTGCGCGAGGGCGTCCCGCAGGGCCATCCAGCCCAGCAGAGCGCACTTGATCCGGGCCGGGTACTTCGCCACGCCCACGAAGGCACCGGCGTCGCCGAGCAGTTCCTCGCGGTCGGCGTCCAGCGGCTGTCCACGGCCCGACATCAGGGCGCGGAAGGTCTCCGTGAGTTCGTCGGCGCGGGCCACGTCGGCGCCGGCGACCAGGTCGCTGAGCACGGACAGGGACGCCTGCGAGATCGAGCAGCCAAGACCCTCCCAGCTGACCCGTTCGATGACCGGGGCGGCGGTGCCATCGGCGAGGTGGACGCGCAGGCGCACCTCGTCACCGCAGGTGGGGTTGACCTGGAACGACTCCCCCGCCGCGCCCTGCTCGAGGCCGTAGCCGTGCTTCTCGCGGGCGTGGTCGAGGATCACCTGCTGGTAGAGCTGCTCCATCGCGTCAGCCACGGCTGCCTCCCATTCCGAAGAACGAGCGGACACCGGCCAGGTGCTCGAGGAACACGTCGATCTCGGCATGCGTCGTGTAGATGCCCACGGACGCGCGCGCCGACGCGTGCACCCCGAGCCGGCGGTGCACCGGCTGTGCGCAGTGGTGTCCCACCCGGATCGCGATGCCGGCGTCGTCGAGGACCTGACCGACGTCGTGCGGGTGCACACCGGCCACGTCGAACGCGACGACACCGAGGCGGTCGGTGGCGTCCGCCGGCCCGAGTACGCGCACGCCGTCGATCCCGGTGACGCCGCGGACCAGGTGTTCGGTCAGCACGGCCTCGTGGGCGGCCACGGCGGACATGCCGAGCTCGGCCAGGTAGTCCGCGGCGGCGTTCAGACCGACGGTCTGCGCGACCATCTGGGTGCCGGCCTCGAACCGCTGCGGCGGCGGGGCGTAGGTGGTCGATTCCATGGTGACCACCTCGACCATCGATCCCCCGGTCAGGAACGGCGGCATGGCGGCGAGCAGGTCGGCGCGGCCGTAGAGGACGCCGATGCCGGTGGGTCCGAGCATCTTGTGGCCGGAGAACGCAGCGAAGTCCACGTCCAGGGCGCGCAGGTCCACGGGCAGGTGCGGCACGCTCTGACAGGCGTCCAGCACCACCAGGGCCCCGACGGCGTGGGCGGCGGCCACGATCGCCGTCACCGGTGCGATCGCGCCGGTCACGTTCGAGGCGTGCGCGAACGCCACCACCCGGGTGCGCTCGTTGATCACGCCGAGGGTGTCGGTGTCGATCCGGCCCTCGTCGGTGACACCGAGCCAGCGCAGGGTTGCGCCGGTGCGGGCGCACAACTCCTGCCAGGGCACCAGGTTCGCGTGGTGCTCGGCCTCGGTGACCACGATCTCGTCGCCCGGACCGAGCCGCAGTGCGGCCGCAGCCTCGCCGCCCCGCCCGAGCGTCGCGTTGGACATCGCGTACGCGACGAGGTTGATCGCCTCGGTCGCGTTCTTGGTCCAGACGATCTCACCGGCGTCGACGCCCACCAGGCCGGCGACGGCGGCCCGTGCGTTCTCGTAGGCCGCGGTCGCCTCCTCCGCGAGTTGGTGCGCGCCACGGTGCACGGCGGCGTTGCGGCGCAGGTAGAAGTCCTGCTCTGCGTCGGTGACGCAATCGGGCTTCTGCGACGTGGCCGCGGAGTCGAGATAGACGAGCGGGCGACCCCCGCGGACCGTGCGTTCCAGCAGCGGGAAGTCCTCGCGGATCGCGATCAACTCCGTCGCCGTGAGCGACGCCGCGGCCGTGGTGGTCATCCGGTACTCCTCGATCGTGGTGAGGGTCAGTTGGTGCCGACGAGGTAGCGGTCGTACCCCTCGGCCTCGAGCCGCTCGGCCAGCTCCGGGCCGCCCTGCTCGGCCACCCTGCCGTCGACGAAGACGTGCACGAAGTCGGGGGTGATGTAGTTCAGGATGCGCGTGTAGTGGGTGATCAGCAGCACGCCCACGTCCGTGGTGGACTTCACCCGGTTGACGCCCTCGGAGACGATCCGCAGGGCGTCGACGTCGAGACCGGAGTCGGTCTCGTCCAGCACCGCGAACTTCGGGGAGAGCAACTCCATCTGGAGGATCTCGTGGCGCTTCTTCTCGCCACCGGAGAACCCCTCGTTCACGTTGCGCTCGGCGAACACCGGGTCCATGCGCAGGTTCTCCATGGCGGTGCGGACGTCGCCAACCCACTGGCGCAGCGCGGGGGCCTTGCCGTCGATCGCGGTCTTCGCGGTCCGCAGGAAGTTCGAGACAGTCACACCGGCGACCTCCACCGGGTACTGCATGGCGAGGAACAGGCCGGCGCGGGCGCGCTCGTCCACGGTCATGGCCAGGACGTCCTCGCCGTCGAGGAGAACCTCACCGGAGGTGACCTCGTACTTGGGGTGCCCGGCGATGGAGTAGGCGAGGGTGGACTTGCCGGAGCCGTTCGGACCCATGATGGCGTGCGTCTGCCCGCTGCTCACGGAGAGGTCGACGCCGCGCAGGATCTGCTTGGCGCCCTCCGGGGTCTCGACGCTGACGTGCAGGTCGCGGATCTCAAGTGTCGACATGTGCGGTTCTCTTTCTTCTCAGACGTTCTGGTGGGCGGCGAGCGGGGCGTCCACGTCCACCAGGACGTTGTCGCCGTCATAACTCACCGGATACACGGGGACCGGCCGGGTGGCCGGGAGGGACAGGGGCTTGCCGGTGCGCAGGTCGAAGGTGGAGCCGTGCAGCCAGCACTCGACGGTGGTGCCGTCCACCTCTCCCTCGGAGAGCGAGACCTGCCCGTGCGAGCAGATGTCGTTGATGGCGTAGTACTCGCCGTCCTCGGCCCGGACCAGGGCCACCTCCACGAGCGAGCCGTCCGCGCCGTCGAGCTCGAGCCTGAGGGTCTCCCCCAGCTCGAGGTCGTCACGGGCGGCCACCACCTGCGCGCTCACTTCACCACTCCGCTCTCCACGGCGGCGATCACATCCGCCTCGTCGAGGTCATCGGTGCCGATGAGCTGGCCCATGACGATGTCCAGCTCGGCGTCGATCGCGGCGAGGAGGCGGTCCTGCACGGACTGCACGCCGATCTTGGAGATCATCTCGGCGAAGAAGCCGCGCACCACCAGGCGACGGGCGGCCGCCTCGGGGATGCCGCGCGAGCGCAGGTAGAACAGCTGCTCGTCGTCGAACCGGCCGGTCGCGGACGCGTGCCCGGCGCCCTCGATCTCACCGGTCTCGATCTCCAGGTTCGGCACGGAGTCGGCGCGGGCGCCGTCGGTGAGCACGAGGTTGCGGTTCAGCTCGTAGGTGTCGGTGCCCTCGGCCTCCTTGCGGATCAGCACGTCGCCGATCCAGACCGAGTGCGCACCGTCGCCCTGGAGGGCGCCCTTGTAGGTCACCCGGGACCGGCAGTTCGGCACGGCGTGGTCCACGAAGAGGCGGTGCTCCTGATGCTGACCGGCGTCGGCGAAGTACAGGCCGTTCATCTCGACCTCGCCACCGGGGGCGGTGAACGCGGCCTCCGGGGTGATCCGGACGACGTCCCCGCCGAGGGTGATGACCACGTGCCGCAGGGTCGCGTCCCGGCCGATCACGGCGCGGTGGCTCGACGCGTGCACGGCGCCGGCGTCCCAGTCCTGGACCGAGACGACGCGCAGCGAGGCGCCGTCCTGGACCTGGATCTCGACGGTCTGCGCGAGCTCGGCGCTGCCGCGGTGGTCGAGCACCACGACTCCCTCGCTGAGGGACTCGGCGACGATCAGGACGTGCTGGGCGGCGGGCGTGGTGTCGGTCCCAGTGATGGTGACGAGGGTCTCGCCGGTCGTGACGTGGTTGGCCGGCACGGTGATCACCAGTGCCTCCGCGAAGGACTCCCACGCGGTCGCGGCGAGCCGGTCCCCGGGGGCGCCGGCGGCGCCGAGACGCGGGTCGTCGTGACCCACGCGCTCGATCGTGACGGCCGGGTCCCCGGTGATCTCGACCTGCGGGGCGGCCCCGGTCAGGACACCACCGAAGAGGCCCTGGAACCGGCCGACCGGGGAGAACCGCCAGTCCTCCTCGCGGCCTGTGGGCAGCGGGAAGTCGGCGAGCGCGAAGGAGGTCGCGCGGTCGCCCCGGGAGCTCTCCGGGACGGTCCCCTGACCATGGGTGTGGGCGCCGTCGGCGACCGCCCGGGAGTGGTCGGTACTCAGTCCGGCGTTGCTGGTGGTCTCAGTTGTGGTGGTCGACATCAGCCGACGGCCCCTTCCATCTGCAGTTCGATCAGTCGGTTCAGTTCGAGCGCGTACTCCATCGGGAGCTCGCGGGCGATCGGCTCCACGAAGCCACGGACGATCATCGCCATCGCCTCGGTCTCCGCGAGGCCGCGGGACATCAGGTAGAACAGCTGCTCGGCGCTCACCTTGGAGACCGTGGCCTCGTGGCCCATCTCGACGTCGTCCTCGCGCACGTCCACATACGGGTAGGTGTCCGAGCGGGACTCGGTGTCCACCAGTAACGCGTCGCAGAGCACGTTGGACTTGGAGCCCTCGGCGCCGTCGAGCACCTGGACCAGGCCGCGGTAGGACGCGCGCCCGCCGCCCCTGGCCACCGACTTGGAGACGATGGAGGAGGAGGTGTGCGGTGCCATGTGGACCATCTTGGAGCCGGTGTCCTGGTGCTGGCCCTCGCCGGCGAACGCGATGGAGAGGGTCTCGCCGCGGGCGTGCTCACCGGTCAGGTAGACGGCCGGGTACTTCATGGTGACCTTGGACCCGATGTTCCCGTCGATCCACTCCATGGTGGCGCCCTCGGCCGCCGTCGCCCTCTTGGTGACGAGGTTGTACACGTTGTTCGACCAGTTCTGGATCGTCGTGTAGCGCACCCGTGCGTTCTTCTTGACGATGATCTCCACGACCGCCGAGTGCAGCGAGTCGGAGGAGTAGATCGGCGCGGTGCAGCCCTCCACGTAGTGCACGTAGGAGCCCTCGTCGGCGATGATCAGGGTCCGCTCGAACTGACCCATGTTCTCGGTGTTGATCCGGAAGTAGGCCTGCAGCGGGATCTCCACGTGCACCCCCGGGGGCACGTACACGAACGACCCGCCGGACCAGACCGCGGTGTTGAGCGCCGCGAACTTGTTGTCCCCGGAGGGGATCACGGTGCCGAAGTACTCCTCGAAGATCTCAGGGTGCTCGCGCAACGCGGTGTCGGTGTCCAGGAACAGCACACCCTGACGCTCGAGCTCCTCGTTGATCTGGTGGTAGACCACCTCGGACTCGTACTGGGCAGCGACGCCGGCGACGAGGCGCTGCTTCTCCGCCTCCGGGATGCCGAGCTTGTCGTAGGTGTTCTTGATCTCCTCGGGGAGATCCTCCCAGCTCTGCGCCTGCTTCTCGGTCGACCGCACGAAGTACTTGATGTTGTCGAAATCGATCCCGGTGAGGTCGGCGCCCCAGTTCGGCATGGGCTTCTTGTCGAACAGCCGCAGCGCCTTGAGCCGGGTCTTGAGCATCCACTCCGACTCGTTCTTGAGGTGCGAGATGTTGCGGACCACGTCTTCCGAGAGTCCCCGGGTGGCGTTCAGACCGGCGTCGTCGGCGTCGTGCCAGCCGTAGTTGTAGTTACCGATGGACGCGATCGTCTCGTCCTGCGTCATCGGTTCTGTCTTCGGGGTGGTCTCGGTCGGTGTCGTCATGGGTGTGTTCTCTTTCCTTCCGCACGGGTCTGGATCGTCACCGGGATATGGGTCGTGCACACATGCTCGCCGCCGGCGAGGGTGGCGAGCCGCTGGACATGGACGCCGAGGAGGTCGGAGAACGCACGCGTCTCCGCCTCACACAGCTGGGGGAACTGGGTCGCGATCTCCTGCACCGGGCAGTGACCCTGGCACAGCTGCACGGCCAGGTCGTTCCCGATCGGACGCGAGGTGGCAGCGTAGCCATCCTTGCTGAGCGCCTCCGCGAGGGCTGCGGTCCGGGCCGGCAGGTCCGGCCCGGCGGCGTCCACGGCGGCGGCGTACCGCTCCCGCAACTCCGTCGAGCGCTCCTCGGCGAAGCCGTCGACGGCACCCGGCCCGAGGACCCGGTTGAGGTGCTCGAGTGCGTGCACGGCGAGGTCCGCGTAGGCCTGCCCGAGGTGGCTGTGCGCCGCGGCGGTGGCAATGTACTGCTTGGCGGGCCGCCCGCGTCCACGGGGCGCGTGCGTGGTGTCCTCACGCTCGGCGATCTGACCGTCGGAGTCGAGCGCCGAGAGGTGCCGGCGGATCGCGGCGGACGTCAGGTCGAGGCGCTCCGCGAGCACCGCGGCCGTGACCGGGCCGAGTTCCACGATGAGCGCGAGGACCCGTTCGCGGGTGCTGGACTCGGTGTCCTCTACCGGTGCGGTCGTCACGTGCTCACCTCCTGGCGTCGATGGGCATACCACGGCCCTCGAATTACTCAACAGTTTCGTTGCCCAAATGCTTCCAGGCAAGCAAGGCAAGCCTTATCGCGGCGCTCGCGCCGCCCCGATCCGGCCGCCCGACCCGCTCGGACCGGCGCCAGCAAGCCGCTTGAGGACGCCACCGGAAGCAGGTCAGGTCCCGAAACGGTGCGTCCAGCATGCGAGAAATGAGAGACACGCCACAATGCGGGCGCCTGAGACATCCGCACTACGCTGACGGGATGCTCGCACCCGGCACCGATCACTGGTGTCTCGAACTCGACGGCGTCACGAAGTCCTTCGGCGACACTCACGCCCTGCGGTCCCTGTCCCTGTCGGCCCGCCGCGGCGCCGTCACCGCGATCCTCGGCCCGAACGGTGCTGGCAAGACGACGCTGATGGAGATCTGCGAGGGCCTGCAGAACGCCGACGGCGGGCTGGTGCGGGTCCTCGGCCTCGATCCCCGGCGGGACGCGGCCGAGCTGCGGCCGCGGGTCGGCGTGATGGTCCAGGACGGCGGCCTGCCGATCATGGCGCGCCCGCTGGAGCTGCTGCGGCACGTCTCCCGCATGTACGCCGCGCCCCGGGCCGTCGACGAGCTCGTCGACCTCCTCGGCCTGGACGCGTTCGCGCGCACGTCGGTGCGGCGCCTGTCCGGGGGACAGCGCCAGCGCCTGGCCCTGGCCATCGCCCTGGTCGGCCGGCCCGACCTGGTGTTCCTGGACGAGCCGAGCGCCGGGCTCGACCCGCAGGCGCGCCTGGTGGTCTGGGACCTGATCGAGGCTCTGCGGGCCGACGGCGTGAGCGTCATCCTGAGCACGCACCTGATGGACGAGGCCGCCCGGCTCGCCGATCACGTCGCGATCATCGACCACGGCGCCGTGTTGGCGCAGGGCACGGTTGCCGAGCTGACCGAGTCGGTCGGGGTCCCGGCGGCCATGTCGGCGCCAAGCCTCGAGGCCCCGGACGGCTCCGTCGGGTCCGCGGCGCCACCCACCCCGCACGCCGCCCGCCTGTCCGGTCCGCTGACCCCGGCCGCGCGGACCGCGCTCGCACAGCTCGCCGAGGCCCACGGCCTCACCCTCGAGCTCGAGCTCGAGCTCGAGGGTGGCGCACGCACCCTCGAGGACGTCTTCCTCGACCTGACCGGACGGAGCCTGCGATGACGCTCACGCGGCAACCCCACGCCGGCGGCGCGCCGTGGCCGCGCCGGGTCCTGGCACATGGCGGCTTCGAGATGCGCAACCTGATCCGCAACGGTGAGCAGCTTCTGCTCACCCTGATTTTGCCGGCACTGATGCTCCTCGTGCTCGTGCGTACCGACCTGATCCGCTTGGACACCGGCGGCGCCCCGGTCATCGACGTCGCTGCCCCGGGAGTCCTCGCGTTGGCCGTGATGTCCACCGCGTTCACGTCCCAGGCGATCTCCACCGGGTTCGACCGGCGGGCCGGCGCGCTGCGCCTGCTCGCCACCACTCCGCTCGGACGCACCGGGCTGCTCGGCGGCAAAGTGCTCGGCGTGTTCGCGATGGAGGCCGTCCAGGTCGTGATCCTCGGCGGTCTCGCGCTCGCGCTCGGTTGGCAGCCGAACCCGGCCGGGATCGCCGCGGCGCTGCTCGCCGTCGTGCTCGGCACCGGCGCGTTCACCGCCCTGGCCCTGCTGCTCGCCGGCACGCTGCGCGCCGAGGCGGTCCTGGCCGGGGCGAACCTGCTCTGGTTGCTCCTCGTGGTCGGCGGGGGCATCCTGCTCCCGGCCGCCGGCCCCACCCGGTTCCTGCCCTCCGGTGCGCTCGGCGAGGCCATGCGGACCGCGCTCGGCCCCGGTCCGTCGGGCGCCACGTGGATCGCGCTCGCCGTGCTCGCCGCCTGGACAGCGGTCTTCATAGCAGCCACGGTGCGCTGGTTCAAGTGGGAGTGAGCGGGGCGATTACGGTAGGCATGTGTCCCCCGTAACCCACACCAAGCTCACCGGCGCCGCGATCGTGGCGAACCTGATCGGCCAGATCCTCATCATCGGCACCGGCGGTGCGGTGCGCCTGACCGGTTCCGGCCTCGGCTGCTCCACCTGGCCGCAGTGCGAGCCGGGCCAGTTCGCGCCCGTGTTCCACGAGGCTGCCACCTACCACCCGTTCGTGGAGTTCGGGAACCGGACCATGTCCGGCGTGCTGGTGGCCATCTCCGCAGCCGTGGTGCTGCTCGTGTTCACCCAGGAGCGCGCGGGCGTCACGCCGGTGCGGGACCGGGGCTTCCGCCGGCTCGCACTGGTCCCGCTGATCGGGGTGCTCGTCCAGGCCGTCGTCGGTGGCATCACGGTACTGATCGAGCTGCACCCGGTGATCGTGGGCTCACACTTCCTGCTCTCGGCGGCCCTGGTCTGGGTGTCCACCGTGTTGTTGCTGCGTTGGCGCGAGGGCGACGGGGCGCCGGTATCCGTGGTGGCACCCGCGGTGCGGGTGCTGGGCCGGGTGCTCGCCGTGCTGGCGGGCCTCGTGGTCGTCCTCGGGGTCGTCGTCACCGGCGCCGGCCCGCACTCGGGCGACGACGAGGTCGGCTACCGGTTCGCCGTCGACCCGTTGCTGGTCACAAGGCTCCACTCCGGCACCGTGTGGGTGTTCGTGAGCGTGCTGGCGCTGCTGCTGGTGGCTCTGTACCGGGCCCGGCCGCAGGCCGACCTGCCCGACGGCGCAGCGGCGCTGGTCACGGCGCGTCGGCGTGGCTGGGTGCTGGTCGCGGTGACGGCCCTGCAGGGGGGCATCGGCTACTACCAGTACTTCAACGGGTTGCCCGAGCTCGCGGTGGGCATGCACCTGGTGGGCTCGGCGCTGCTGATCGTCGCGACGACGGTCGCGGTGTTCGGCCTGCGGGTCCGCTCAGCGCACCCAGGGGGCGTCGGCGGGCCGGAGCCCGCTCAGGCCGGTGGCGCGGGCCGCCTGCAGGGCCAGTAGCCCGGCGACCGCACTCGGGTTGTGCAGGTCCCCGGCCATGACCATGGCGACGGCGTCGGCGAGCGGCACCCAGCGCAACTGGATCCCGGCCTCCTCGCCCTCGCGGGTGAACCGGTCGCCGTCGGGAATCTCACCGAGGTCGCGGGCGAGGAAGATCCGCAGGGCCTCGTCGGAGCCGCCGGGGCTCGTGTAGTAGTCCACGAGCGTGTCCCAGCGGCCGGCGCGCAGGTCCGCCTCCTCGGCCAGCTCCCGGGCGGCGGCGTCCACGAGCGGCTCGTCCGCCACGTCGAGCAGTCCCGCCGGGACCTCCCACAGGTAGGACCGGACCGGGTGCCGGTACTGGCGTAGGAGCAGCACCCGCTCAGCGTCGTCGAGAGCCACAACGGCCACGGCGCCGGGGTGTTTCATGAACTCCCGGTGCACGGTTCCGGCCGCGCCGAGGTCGACCGTCTCGGCGACGATGTCGAACACGTAGCCGGCGTGGATGGTGCGGGCGTCCGTGACGCGCAGGTCAACACGCTCGTCGGCGATCGGACCCTCGATCGGCGCGGTGTCCGGCACAGACGGCACAGCATCCGGCACGGGGCCGCCGTCAGGCATTGCGCGCCGGTTCCACCTCGAGGAGGCGGGTCTCGCGCTGGCGGCCGAGCGCGGCCGCGATCAGCCCCACGAACAGTGGGTGGGCGCGGGTCGGCCGGGACTTGAACTCCGGGTGCGCCTGGGTTGCGACGTAGTACGGGTGCTGCTCGCGGCCGAGTTCGACGAACTCCACCAGCGAGGAGTCCGGCGACCGGCCACTGATCTGCAGTCCGGCCTCGGCGAGCACGTCGCGGTAGGAGTTGTTCACCTCGTAGCGGTGCCGGTGCCGCTCGGAGACGTGCTCCGCACCGTAGGTCTCTGCTACCACGGAACCGGGGGTGAGCACCGCCTCGTAGCTGCCGAGGCGCATGGTGCCGCCCAGGTCTCCCTCGCCGTCGACGATCGCGAGCTGTTCCTCCATGGTCGCGACCACCGGGTCCGGGGTCTGCGGGTCGAACTCGGTGGAGGACGCCTGCTCGAGGCCGAGGACGTTGCGGGCGTACTCGATGACCATGCACTGCAGACCGAGGCAGATGCCGAGGGTGGGCACCTGCTGCTCCCGGGCCCATCGCAGTGCCCCGAGCTTGCCCTCGATGCCACGGACGCCGAAACCACCGGGGATGAGCACGGCGTCGACGTCGGCGAGGGCCTTGCGGGCGCCCGCTTCCGTGGCGCAGTCGTCGGAGGCGACCCAGCGGATGTTGACCCGGCTGTTCTCGTGGAAGCCACCGGCGCGCAGCGCCTCGGTGACGGACAGGTAGGCGTCCGGCAGGTCGATGTACTTGCCGACCAGGGCCACCTCGACCTCGTCGGCCGGGTGGTGCACCCGGTCGAGCAGACCGTGCCAGGAGTCCCACTCGACGTCCCGGAACGGGATCGACAGGCGGCGGACCACGTAGGCGTCCAGGCCCTCGCTGTGCAACACCTTGGGGATGTCGTAGATGCTCGGGGCATCGACGCACGTGATCACGGCCTCGCGGTCCACGTCACACATCGCGGCGATCTTGCCCTTCACGGACTCGGGGATGTCCCGGTCGGCGCGGCACACGATCGCGTCCGGCTGGATACCGATGCTGCGCAGCGCGGCCACGGAGTGCTGGGTGGGCTTGGTCTTGAGCTCACCGCTCGGGGCCAGGTACGGCACCAGCGAGACGTGCACGAAGAAAACGTTGTCGCGGCCGATGTCCTGGCGGACCTGGCGCGCCGCCTCGAGGAACGGCTGGGACTCGATGTCGCCGACCGTGCCACCGATCTCGGTGATGATGACGTCCGGTGCCTGCTCGCCGGCCGCGGGGGTGGCCTGGGCGCGCATCCGGAGCTTGATCTCGTCGGTGATGTGCGGGATCACCTGGACCGTGTCCCCGAGGTACTCCCCGCGACGCTCCTTGGCGATCACCGTGGAGTAGACGACGCCCGTGGTGACGTTGGCCCCGGCGTTCAGGTTGACGTCGAGGAAGCGCTCGTAGTGGCCGATGTCCAGGTCCGTCTCGGCGCCGTCCTCTGTGACGAACACCTCACCATGCTGGAACGGGTTCATCGTGCCCGGGTCCACATTGATGTACGGGTCGAGCTTCTGCATGGTCACCCGCAGCCCACGCGCGCGGAGCAGATGACCGAGGCTCGAGGCGGTCAGACCCTTCCCGAGCGAGGAGGCGACACCGCCCGTCACGAAGATATGACGCGGGATGTTGGCCAGGTTGCCGGCGTACCGGTCCGAAGAGTTCACCACGGACTTTTACGCTATCACCGTTGTGTAGATCCTGAGCACCTGAGCGAGCGAGTCGGCCGCCGTCGGCAGCCCGGCGGCCCGGGCCAGCGAGGCCGCACGCATCGACTGCTGGCGATCCGGATCGGACAGGACGGCGGCGATCCGGGCCGCCATGGCGTCGGCGTCCGGGAAGGGCACGAGCTCCGCCGCGTCGCCGGTGACCTCGGCGGTGCCGCCCACGTCGGTCGCGACGATCGGTGCGCCCGCGGCGAGGGCCTCCTGGAGGTTCAGCGGCTGCCCCTCCCACGCGCTGGTGCTCACCACCACGTCCGCGGTGGCCATCAGGGTGGACAGGTCGTCGCGCCACCCGAGCAGGATCACGGGCAGGTCCTCCCCGAGCACCTGATCGGCCAGCTCGTCCAGCAGCGGACCCGAACCGGCCACCAGCCAGCGGGCATCGGGGGCCCGGGCGGCGAGCAGCGCGGCGGCATCGGCGAGCAGGCCGAGGCCCTTCTGCGGAGCGAGCCGGGCGGCCGTCAGCACCATCCGGTGCTCGGGCGAGATGCCGAGGTGACGCCGCCCGGAGGCATCCAACGGCGTCGCGCCGCCCTGCCCCGCCGACCCGGTGACGCGTACCGGCGCCGGCACGAGGGCACGCTCGGGGTTCTTGGCCCCCAGCTGGCGGGCATGTTCGACGAGGTCGCCGCTGACGCCGAGGACGGCGTCTGCGCGGGCGAAGATGAGCCGTTCCAGGCCCGCGGCCACTGTGCGCATCCCAACGCCACCCACCGGTGCGTTGTGCAGCGTGACCACGAGCGCGGTCCGATCCGGGCCGTGCCCGGCAGGAGTCAGGGCAAGCGCCGCGAGTGCGCCGGCCCGCAGGCCGTGCGCGTGCACCACGTCCGCGCGCCGGGCGATGCTGCGGATCCGGGCGACGGCGTTCGCATCGGACATCCGGGGCCGGTCGGCGATCGTCACCTGCTGGGTGTGCACCCCGTCGGCGGCGGCGTCGATCACGCCCGGCGGTCCGGCCAGGATCACCCGGTGCTCGCGGGCGAGATGCTCCGCCAGCTCCCGGGCGTGGCGACCGACCCCACCGTCGCTGGAGCCGGTGAGTTGCACGATCCGAAGCTCAGGCACGGGTCCTCCTCAGGATGCTCAGGATGTCACGGTCCGCGGCGAACACCGCACCACACACTGCCGCCGCGGCGAGGATGGCGCCCAGCAGGCCGGCCATCACGGCGGCGAGGCCGGAGCGCCCGGCGAGGTCGAGGACCGCGTCGGTGGCCCACCGGCCCACCAACGAGCCGACCACGGCACCACCACCGCAGACCAGTACCGTCCGAGCGGTCGCCCGCGTCACGGAGCCGGGCAGGGCCCGCGCGAACGCGACAAGCAGGGCCAGGCCGGCCACGGTCATCCCGATGCTGTGCCCAAGGCCAAGTACGGCCAGCGTCGCCGCGGGTGCTCCGCCGTCGGGCGCCACCACCCGCACACCGACGGCGCAGGCGACGGTCACCACGAGCCACCCGCCCGCGGTCGCTGCCACGGCCACCCGCTGGCGGTCGAGCGCGAACAGGGCCCGGCCGACGTGGAAGATCATCGCCAGGCCGACCACGCCGGGTGCCATGAGCGTCAGCGCCAACGTCATCCCGGCGGTGTCGTTGCCGAGCGCGAAGACGGCCTCCGCCGCCGGGGCCACGGCCAGCAGGGCAGCCATGCCCAGCATCGAGACGGCCAGCACCGCCCGCGTCGACCCGTCGGCGGTGCGGGCGAACTGGTCCCGGTGCCCGTTCGAGGCGAGCTCGGCGAGGCGAGGGAACACGGCGGTGGCGAGCGGGATAGCGAGCACCGCGTACGGCAGCAGATAGACCGCCTGGGTCCACTGGAACACGTTGATGGTGCCCTCCGCGCCGCCCTTGCGGGCCAGCAGCACGACGGCCAGGACGCTGACCTGCTGCGCCACGAGGGAACCGATGCCGGCGAGCGCGAGGGCGCCGGCCCGGCGGGCCACCCCGGGCGGGAACCGCAGGGTCGGGCGCAGGCGGACCCCACAACGGCGGACCGGGATCAGCAGCGGCAGGGACAGCACCGCGACCCCCGCAGTGGTGCCCCAGGCAAGCCAGGCCAGTGCGGCGTCCGAGAGCTGGCCCGGCTGGTCCTGCATCCCGTCCGCGAGCGCGCCGAACGCGACGTAGCTGAGGATGACGACAGTCGAGGACACCAGCGGCGCCAGCGCCGGTGCCAGGAAGCGCCGGTGCGCCTGCAGGACGCCGGTCAGCACCACTCCGATGCCGTACAACACGACCTGCGGTGCGAAGACGATCAGGAAGAAGGTGGTCAGGTCCTCCTGAGCGGCGGGGTTCCCCCCGACCGACTGCGGCAGTGCCTCGGCGATCGGCCGGGCCAGCAGGGTCAGCGCGAGCGCGATCGGGATCAGCGC
Source organism: Occultella aeris (assembly GCF_902703175.1). Lineage (GTDB taxonomy): Bacteria > Actinomycetota > Actinomycetes > Actinomycetales > Beutenbergiaceae > Occultella > Occultella aeris. Next base: position 77,078 of record NZ_CACRYJ010000066.1, read on the forward strand.
GAGCATCGCCCAGGTGAGCAGCGCCGAGGAGATCCGGTCCACGTCGGCCTGGATCTTCCGGGCCAGCGGTGCCGCGAGCAGCGGGATGACGGCGCCGGCGAGCGCGCCGCCCGCGACCACCTCGTACAGCACGTTCGGGACAGTGTTCGCGGTGGCGTAGGCGTTGCCGACGGCGGTCGCACCGACGGTCTTGGCCTGCACCCACCAGCGGCCGAAGCCGACCAGGCGGGACGCCACGGTGAGGACGGCGATCATGGTCGCCGCACCGGCGACGCCACCGAGCAGGCGGCGTGAGCTCACGCCGTCCGGCCCCAACCGTCCACCCGGCGCAGCACCGGGGTCTCCTCGATGACCTTGGAGAAGCTGACCCGCTCGCTCAGCAGCGTTGCCGCCACCACGGCACCGAGGCCGATCCCGCGAACGCGCCTACTCGGGTGCAGCGCGAACGCGGTGCCCACCAGGGCACCGAGCGCGTTCGCGCCGGTGTCGCCCATCATGGTCCGCTCGGCGAGGTCGCCGGACCAGGAGGCCACGATCACGGCGAGCGCGCCGGTAGCGAGCGGGGCGCCCGGCCCGCCCGTGAGGGCCAGCGGTGCGGCGAGCGCGCCCGCGGCCTTCAGGCCACGGCCGGGACGCAGGTCGAACAGGTTGATGAGGTTCGCGGTGCCCGCCACGAGGGCGCCCGAGGTGAGCACATCGAGTCCGCGGCCGGCCGCCGCGCGGACGGCCGTGCCGGTCTCGCCCGGGTCGGTAGCGGCGCGCTCACCCATCCGGGTGCCGATGGCGGCGGCGACCACGGCCGACGCGCCGATGCCGAGGAGCTTGATGGCGCCGGTGGTCACCTCACCCCGGGCGAGGGCGCCGAGGTGCCCGCGCAAGCCCTTGGAGGCGGGTGCGCCGGGGTCGAGGTCGTCGACAGCCCCGAGGGCACCACCCACGGCGGCGGCGAGGGCGCCGGCAGCACCGGCCCGCCCGCCGGCGCCCAGCGCTGCCCCGACGGCCCCCTGGGCGGTGGCCACACCACCGAGCAGGCTGACCGTGTTGCCGCGGTAGTTGCTGCGCTGCCAACGCGCCGCGCCGCCCGGGGTGGCCTCCCGCAGCACGACGGACGCGGCCAGGGTCAGGCCGCCGCCGAGGAGCGCCGCGGCCAGCCGGCTCATCCCTCGCCGTCCGTGGCGTCGTCGGTCGGCTCAGTGTCGCCGGTGTCGTCTGAGCCGGCCGGGGCGTCCACGGGGCCCGGGGCGAACGTCGCCGGGTCGGGCGGGGTCAGGGTCGTCGGCTCCGGGATGACCGCGGTGACGCCCTCGGCGAAGCCATAGCTCGCGGGGGCTCCACCCGTGGTCGCGGCAACCGCGAGCGGCACGGTCACCTGCCCGGTGATGGTGCCGACGCCGTCCACCGTGGTCACGACCGAGGCGGCCGCCTCGTCGGCGCGAACGGCCCGGACCAGGTCACCCTGGAACGCGTCCCCACCGGCCAGCACGGATGCCTCGCCGGCACCGGCCAGATCCACGGCGAGGCCGGTGTAGACGACATTGGCCTCGGCCAGCTCGGTGACCGCCGCTTCGTCGGCCGGTTCCTCGACCAGCTCCGGCGCGATCACGACGGTGGCGTACGCTGGCGCGGTCGGCGCGCCCACCTCGGTGATCAGCTCGCTGCTGATCAGGAGTTCGTAGAGGTTCTCGGCCTCGGCGGACCGGGCTTCGAGGTTCGCCGGGTCCCGCAGCGTCAGGGCCTGGCCCAACGCCTGACCGAGGATGGTCTCGGTGCTGGCGTCGGCGGCGGGCGCGGGGTTCAGGTAACCGACCAGGCTCTGGGCGATCCCGGAGCGGAACGCGCGCTCGGTGGGGTCGGCCCAGCGCTCATTGACCGCCACCCGGGCGGTCACGGTGGCGTCGGACTGCTCCAGGCGGGTCATCACGGCCTCCGTCACCTCCGGGTTCGCGCCCGGCAGCTCCACGACGGCCACGGACCGGTCCTCGAGGACGCCGCCGAGCAGGGCCGGGGCGGACGCGGAGATGAACTCCGAGCGACGCTGCAGGTTCACCTCGGCAACATCGAGCTCGGCGCGCAGCGCCTCCTTCTCCTCGCGCAGCAGCTCCACCTGACCGGTCAGCTCGTCGGCGATGTAGTCGCGCAGCGGCCCGGCGCCGAGCACGATGCCGACGGCGAGCGCGAGGAACACCGAGATCAGGGAGACGATGTGGTAGCGGAAGTCGATCACGTGTGGGTTTTCCTTCTCGGTCTCAGGCCGGGGCAGGTGGGGCGTCGGGACGGCGAGCTAGCCGCCGAACAGGCCCCGGATCCAGGACCAGATGTCATCGAACCGGGCCAGCAGGATCCCGAAGAACGCCTGGCCGGCCGGCGTGGAGGCCAGCGCGGCGATCAGTGCCGCTAGGCCGGCCAGGATCAGGCCGGTGACCTGCCAGTTGGAGATGCGGTGCCGGTACAGGCGGGAGACACCCTTGGCGTCGATGAGCTTCCCGCCGACCCGCAGCCGGGTCAGGAATGTCGAGGCCATCCCGGAGCGTCCCTTGTCGAGGAACTCCACGAGGGTCTCGTGGGTGCCGACGGCCACGATCAGCGCGGCACCCTTGTCGTCGGCGAGGAGCATCGCGATGTCCTCGGACGTGCCCGTGGCCGGGAACACCACGTGGGGAACGTCGAGCTGCTCCACGCGTTCCAGTCCGGGTGCGCGACCGTCGCGGTAGGCGTGCACCACCACCTCGGCACCGCTGCGCAGGGTCTTGTCCGAGACGGAGTCCATGTCCCCGACGATCAGGTCGGGTTTGAGCCCGTCCTCGATGATCGCGTCGGCGCCGCCGTCCACACCGATCAGGATCGGCCGGTACTCGCGCACGTACGAGCGCAGCATGGCCAGGTCCTCCTTGTAGGAGTACCCGCGGACCACGATCAGCACGTGCCGGCCCTCGATCTTGGTGGTGATCCTCGGCACGCCGACGCCGTCGAGCAGGAGCTCTCGCTCCCGCTTCATGTAGTCCATGGTGTTCGCGGCGAACGCCTCGAGCTGTACCGACAGGCCCGCCCGGGCGTCCTCCATCGCGGCCGCGACGCTCGCATCGTCCTGGCGGGTGCCCTCGGCAACCACCGAGCCGGCCGCGTCGAAGACGGTGCCACCGTCGATCCGGACGGTGGTGCCCTCCTTGAGGGTCATCACGTCCGGGCCGAGGTCGTCGATCAGCGGGATTCCCGCGTCGACGAGGATCTGCGGGCCGAGGTTCGGATAACGCCCGGAGGTGGACTTCGCGGCGTTCAGCACCGCGGTCGGCTTCACCGCGACCAGCGCCTCCGCGGAGACCCGGTCGATGTCCTCGTGGTCGATGACGGCGACCTCGCCCGCCCGCAGGCGCTTCGTCAACGACTTGGTACGCGGGTCCACGCGGACATGGTGGAGCGCATCGGAGGGCGCGTTGGCGTCACTCGATCGACGTCGGAGCAGGGATCTCATCGAGCCTATGGTCCCACGCCCGTTCGTTCGAGGAGTTCTGCGGCATGCCGCATGGCGGTGTCGGAGTCCGCGTCGCCACTGAGCATGCGGGCCAGCTCGGCCTCGCGTTCGGCGCCCAGCACCTCACGGATGTCGCTGTTCGTCACCGCATCCGCACCGTCGTGCGTGGTCTTGGTGACCACCACGTGCCGGTCCGCGTAGGCGGCGACCTGAGCCAGGTGGGTGACGATGATCACCTGGGTGTGGCGGGCCAGCTCGGCCAGCCGGCGACCCACCTCGACGGCGGCCCGTCCGCCGACGCCGGCGTCCACCTCGTCGAACACGAACGTGGGCAACGCGCGATCGGTGGAGGTCGCCTGCTCCCGGGCGAGTGCGACCTCGATCGCCAGCATCACGCGGGACATCTCACCGCCGGAGGCGCCCTTGGCGAGCGGGCGTGCGGGCGCCCCGCGGTGGGCGACCAGGAGCAGTTCGACGTCCTCGGCGCCCCACCCGGCGAGCTCCTCGCGCGGAGTCAGGAGCACCTCGATGCTCGCGCCACCCATGGCGAGCCCCGCGAGCTCGGCGTTCACGGCACTGGCCATCCTGGCCGCCGCATCCCGGCGTCCGGCGGTCAGGGCCGCGGCGGCGGCCGACTCGGCCTCGGTGGCCTCGGCGGCCCTGGCCTCGAGCGCGTCCCGGCCGGCCCCCGGTGCCGTGAGTTCTCCGATCCGCTCCCGAGCCGAGGCCGCGTGGGCGAGCACGGCGGCGAGGGGATCGTCGTCGCCCGGGTCGGCGTAGGCGCGGGTCAGCTCGCCGAGGGCGGAGCGCCGGTCGTGTACCCGTTCGAGCCGATCCGGGTCCGCCTCGAGGGCGCTGGCGTAACTGCTGATCTCGGTGACGAGGTCGCTGAGCTGGTAGGACATCTGGGCCAGTCGGGCGGACCAGTCCGCGAGCGAGGCATCGAAGCCCTCCGCGGCGGCGAGGGCTCGGCGTGCCGCCTCGACCAGAGCGACTGCGTTCGGCGCCTCCAGCGTGTCCTCCGTGCCGGCCAGTGCGGCGTGCGCCTGCTCCGCGGCCAGCCGTAGCTCCTCGACGTTCCCGAGCCGTTCGGCCTCGTCCCGGAGCGTGGCGAGCTCGCCGGGCACGGGTTCGAGGGCGTCGATGCGTTCCAGGTCGCGTTCGAGCCTGGCCAGTTCGGCGCGGCGGTCCTCGACCTCGGCGTCCCAGGCCGCGAGCTCGTGCTCCAGTGCCCGACGGCGGGTGTGGGCCTGGGTGAATGCCGTCAGGGTGTCGAGGTGCTCAGGGCCCGCGAACGCGTCGAGTGCCTGGCGCTGGTGTGCGCTGGACCGCAGGCGAAGCTGGTCGCTCTGCCCGTGCACGGTCACCAGTTCGGCGCCCACGTCCGCGAGGAGGCCCTGCGGGACGGTGCGGCCGCCGAGGTGCGCACGCGAGCGTCCGGCTGCGGCCACCGTTCGCAGCACGATCAGGGCGTCGTCGTCGAGCAGTGCACCGGCGTCGGCAGCGAGGTCGAGCGCCGGGTGGCCACTCGGGGGCACGAGCCGGCCCTCCACGGAGGCGGTGTCCGCGCCGGGGCGTACCGCACCGGCGTCGGCCTTGCCGCCGAGCAGCAGGTCGAGCCCGGTCAGTACCATCGTCTTGCCGGCGCCGGTCTCCCCGGTGATGACGGTCAGGCCCGGGGAGAGCTCGATCCGGGCGGACACGATCACACCGAGGTTCTCGATGCGGATCTCCTCGATCATGGCGCCTCCCGACCGCCCCGCCAGCCGGCCACCGGGAGGTTGAACTTGCCGACCAGGCGGTCGGTGAACGGGGCCAGGTTGAGCCGGGCCAGCCGCACCGGCTCGGCGCCGCGGACCACGTCGATGTGAGAGCCGGGCGGGGCGTCGATCCGCCGTCGGCCGTCACACCACACCACCGCGGAGGAGTAGCTGCGGGCCAGGATCTCCACGGACATGCGCGAGTCCGGGCCGACCACGAGCGGCCGGGCGAAGAGCGCGTGGGCACTGATCGGGGTGAGCAGCATGGCCTCGACGTCGGGCCAGACCACCGGGCCGCCCGCGGAGAACGCGTAGGCGGTGGAGCCGGTGGGCGTAGCCAGCACCACGCCGTCGCACCCGAACGTCGACAGGCCGCGCTCGTCGATGCCGATGGCCACCTCGATCATCCGCTCGCGCTCGCTCTTCTCGACGCTGGCCTCGTTGATGGCCCAGCCGTGGTGGAGCTCGTCCGAGTCGGGTCGCTGCACGGTCACGTCCAGCGTCATCCGTTCCTCGACGACGTAGTCCCGCTCGGCGGCCCGGCGCACCACGTCGGCGACCCGGTCCACCTCGGACTCGGCGAGGAACCCCACGTGGCCGAGGTTGATGCCGACCAGCGGGGTCTCGCGGCCGCGGATGAGTTCCGCGGCACGCAGGATCGTGCCGTCCCCGCCGAGCACGATCGCGAGCTCGATGTCGCCGTCGTCGACCTCCGACTCCTCGATCGGGGTCATCCCCCGGTCCCGTAGTCCCGAGGCCACCGACTCCGCCGTGTGCACCGCAGCCGGCCGGGTCGGGTGGGTCAGGATCAGGACCCGGCGGCTCATGGCGCCGACCCCGCGGGGCCGTTCTCGATGGCGACCGCGATCATCGCGTCGATCTCCTCCGGAGTCGGGAACACGCCGTCGCCGGCGCGAAGGTGGACGAAGTACTCGACGTTACCGCTCGGCCCGGGCAGCGGGCTGGCCACGACGGCCCGCAGGGCCAGGCCGAGCTCGGCCGCGGCGCGGGCGACGGTGCGCACGGCGTCGGCGTGCAGGGCGACATCGCGCACCACTCCCCCGGAACCGAGCCGCTCCCGGCCCACCTCGAACTGCGGCTTGACCATCAGGAGGAAGTCGGCGTCCGGGGCGACGGCGCCGACCAGCGCGGGCAGCACCAGGGTCAGCGAGATGAAGGAGAGGTCCCCGACCACGAGTTCCGGTGCGGGGGCCACGTCGGCGGGGGTGAGGGAGCGGACGTTCGTGCGGTCCCGGACGGTGACCCTCTCGTCGGTCTGAAGCTCCCAGACGAGCTGGCCGTACCCGACGTCCACGGCCACCACATGGGCGGCGCCACGCCGCAGCAGCACATCGGTGAAGCCGCCGGTGGAGGCGCCGGCGTCGAGGGCGCGACGACCCGCGACCCGTGGGGCGGCGCCGGCGAGGGCGTCGAGCGCTCCGGCCAGCTTGTGGCCTCCCCGGGAGGCGTACTCCGGTTCGATGCCCTCGGCCGGCGGCAGGACGCGCACGGCCTGGGCCGGGTCGAGCTGGGTGGCCGCCTTGGTGGCGGTCGTGCCGTCGAGCAGCACGCGGGAGCCGTCGATCAGTTCGGCGGCATGCTGACGCGACCGGGCCAGCCCCCGGCGGACCAGCTCGGCATCCAGGCGCGCCCGACGCGCCACGTCAGTTCTCGGCCTGGGTGAGCCGGTCCTGGAGCACCCGGTACACGTTCTCGAACGCCTCGACGTGCTGGCTCAGCGGCGCCTCGGACATGCCACCAAGAGCCGTGAGGGCGGCCTCGATCTCGGGGTCGTCGAACTCGGCCGGCTCGTCGTACACGGTGTCGTCACTGGGGGGCACGGTCGTTCTCCCTTCGCCTGACCCACGCTACCTGCCCCGCGACGCGCTCACTCGGAGGCGAGGCGCAACGGTGGAAAGTCGGCGGGCAGTACGGAGGTGTCGGCTCTGGCAGTGCCGACGGCGTCGCTGGCCGCCCAGGCCGCAGCGGCGGCTGCGCGGAACTCGTCCAGGGAGACGGTGGTGGGGTCCGATCCGGCGGTCAGAGTGAGCTCGCCGCCGACCCTGGTGAGGATGAGCGTCGCGTCATCGACGCGGGCGGCGGCCGCGCCACAGGTCCAGGCTCCCTGGCGCCGGTGCGGCTCGGGGTGTGCGTGGGCGAGGCCACGTAGGTCCGCGGCGAGGAACGTCGGCCGCTCCCCCGGGACGGCCCGGAGCACCTCGGTGATCTGGTCGACGCCGGTGAGCACGTGCAGGCTCGGATAGCCGGCGGCCCGGGCACCGGCGATGTCGGTGTCCAGCCGGTCGCCGACCACGAGCGGGCGCTCGGCGTCGGAGCGGCGGGCGGCCTGGTGGAAGATCGAGGCCTGCGGCTTGCCGGTCGAACGCGGGGTGACACCGGTGGCGTGCACGACGGCCGCCACGAGCGAGCCGTTCCCGGGAGCCATGCCGCGGTCGGTGGGCAGGGTCGCGTCCAGGTTCGAGGCGATGTATCCGGCACCCGCACGGATCGCGTACACGGCCTCGGCGAGGTCCGTCCAGCCGAGGGTCGGTGCGAAGCCCTGGACCACGACGGTGGGCGCGTCGTCCGCGGAGGCAACGACCGTGAGCCCTTCGGCGAGCATCGCCTGCCGGAGCCCGTCACCACCGATGGTCAGCACCCGGGTCGTCGCGTCCGCCTCGGAGGCGACCAGTGCCGCGGCCGCCTGGGCGGCCGTGGTGACCTCGTCGGCGCGGGTCGGGATGTCGAGCTCGGTCAGGTGATCTGCGACGGTCTGCGGGGCGCGCGCGGCGTTGTTCGTCACGTACATGACCCGCATGCCTGCGGCTCGGGCGCCGATCACCGCCTCCGGCGCATGCGGAACACCGAGCGCGCCTCGATACACGACGCCGTCGAGGTCGAGGAGGGCGACGTCGTAGGCGTTCTGCAGCGGCCCGCTCGAGCCGAGCAAGGTGGCGCCAGTCGTCACTTCCCGTCCTCGGCGGCTTCGCTCGGAAGAGCGGACCCGGGCTCGTCGACGGGCTCGGGGTCCGGCTCGGCATCGACGACCAGGCCGGGGTCGGCGACGGGCTCGGAGTCCGGCTCAGCGTCAACCATCCGCTCGACCTCCACCTCAACCTCAACCTCAACCACAGGGTCGACGTCGTCCACTGGCTCGACGTCGTCCACGAGGTACGGGTCCGGCTCGGCATCCACCTCGCGGTCGGTCTGCGCAACGCCGTCTGGATCCTCCTCAACGTGCGAAACGTCGGCCGGCTCGACGTCCGAATCGCCCGCCGATGCCCGATCGAGTTCGGCCTCCTCCTCGGCCTGTTGCTCCGCTGCCAGGTCCAGTCGCTGCTGGGCGCGCGCCGCGCGCTCGCGCTCGGCTGCCTCCTCCTGCTGCGCGACCTGAGCGGCCATGGCCTCGAGTTCGGCCGTCGAGTACGGCACCTCGGCGAACTCCACGCCGTCGTCCTCGAGTTCGTCCTCGCTGGGTACCGGCAGTGTTGCAGCGAGCGCGTCCGCCTCGTCCTCGCGGCCCAGAGCCCGCAGCACTTCCACACGAGCCTCGTCCAGCCGATGCTTCAACTCGGGGTCCGTCACGGCCGCGGTTACGGGCGTGTCCAGAGTGAGCAGTGCTGCCTCGGTCTCGCCAAGGTCGAGTCGCGCACCACTCGCCACGATCGCGAGCTCCACGCGATCCACGTCGGTCATGTCCGGGCTGGGCTCGGCAGCAGCGAGCGTGAGGGCGCGCTCAGGGCGCCCCAGTCCACGCTCACAGTCGGCCTCGATCGCGCGGTGCGCATCGATGCCGCTCAACCTGCGAACGGTGCGCAGCTCACGGAGAGCCTCCGCGTAGTTCCCGGTGGCGTAGGCCGTGAGGGCGACCGCCTCGCGGACGATGTCCACCCGGCCCGCTCGGCGGAGTGCGGCCTGCGCGTGCTCGTAGGCCTCCTCGGGGCGAAGGTCCATGAGACGGCCGGCCATCACGAGGTGACGAGCGACCTCATCAGAGTTCTCCTTCGAGAGGGTCCGCAGTCGCTGCCGTGCCACGGGATCAAGGTCCTGAGGTACGACGTCCTCGTCGATCTCCGGCGCCGCCACCCGCTCGCTCTGCGGCGGACGACTGTCGAGGCGGCGATCGGCGCTGCGCAGCGGACGACGCGAGTCGTCCGAGCCCGGACGCCCCGAGCCCCCGGGCCGATCCGATCGCGGCGGCCGACCGGAGCCTTGGCCGTCGCGAGACTTCCACTCCCGACGTTCGCCATCACGGCCCGGACGCGAGTCACCAGACCGCTGACCATCACGCGGGGCACGCGAGTCGTAGGAACGGCGCTCACCCTCACGGGGAGGACGCGAATCGCCGGACCGCTGACCATCACGAGGAGGGCGCGAGTCATAGCCGCGACGGTCCCCATCACGAGGAGGACGCGAGTCGTACGACCGTCGCTCACCCTCACGAGGAGGACGCGAGTCATAGCCGCGACGGTCCCCATCACGGGGAGGACGCGAATCGTACGACCCACGCTGCCCATCACGGGGAGGACGCGAATCATACGACCGTCGCTCACCCTCACGAGGCGGACGCGAATCGCCGGACCGCTGACCATCACGGGGAGGGCGCGAGTCATAGCCGCGACGGTCCCCATCACGGGGAGGACGCGAGTCATACGCCTTGCGCTCACCATCACGAGGAGGACGCGAGTCATACGCCTTGCGCTCACCATCACGAGGAGGACGCGAGTCATACGAGCGCCGCTCACCATCACGAGGCGGACGAGAATCGTAAGAACCTCGGTCCCCATCGCGAGGAGCACGGGAATCTGTCGATCCCTGACCGTCACGAGGCGGCCTCGAATCGAAGGACCTCCGCTCACCATCACGAGGAGGGCGCCCCGAGCTCTGGCCATCGCGCGGCTTCCACTCGCGTCGCTCACCATCGCGGGGCCGGCCGGAGCCGCTCCCGTGCGGGGACCTGGCACCGGACGCGCCGGCACCATCGCGCCGGGGGCCTCGAGAGCCGCCCTCGCCACTGCTACGTGGCTTCCGGCCGTCGGCGTTCTCGCCGCGGTCAGGTCGCTCGTCCGACATCGTGCTCCTTCATGCCCGCTCAGTGATGCGATCCAAAAGTACCTGAAAATGCGACAAGGGCCACCCCGGTGTGGGGTGGCCCTTGTCTAAGTGTTGTCCGGCGGCGTCCTACTCTCCCACGTAGTCTCCCACGCAGTACCATCGGCGCAGAGGGGCTTAGCTTCCGGGTTCGGAATGGGTCCGGGCGTTTCCCCCTCGCTATGACCGCCGTAACTCTATGGAGATGTTCTCGGTTTCCCGACCGTATCTCGGGAACCGCACAGTGGACGCGTAACACACAGGTATTGACTTTTTTGTGTGGTCAAGTTATCGGCATATTAGTACCGGTCAGCTCCATGAGTCTTTGAGTCCTCACTTCCACATCCGGCCTATCAACCCAGTAGTCTAGCTGGGAGCCTCTCAGGGACTAGCCCTATGGAAATCTCATCTTGAAGCAGGCTTCCCGCTTAGATGCTTTCAGCGGTTATCCCTTCCCAACGTAGCTAACCAGCCGTGCTCCTGGCGGAACAACTGGCACACCAGAGGTTAGTCCGTCCCGGTCCTCTCGTACTAGGGACAGCCCTTCTCAAATTTCCTGCGCGCGCAGCGGATAGGGACCGAACTGTCTCACGACGTTCTAAACCCAGCTCGCGTACCGCTTTAATGGGCGAACAGCCCAACCCTTGGGACCTACTCCAGCCCCAGGATGCGACGAGCCGACATCGAGGTGCCAAACCATGCCGTCGATATGGACTCTTGGGCAAGATCAGCCTGTTATCCCCGGGGTACCTTTTATCCGTTGAGCGACGGCGCTTCCACGAGCCACCGTCGGGTCACTAGTTCCGACTTTCGTCCCTGCTCGACTTGTCAGTCTCACAGTCAAGCTCCCTTGTGCACTTACACTCGAAACCTGATTGCCAACCAGGCTGAGGGAACCTTTGAGCGCCTCCGTTACATTTTAGGAGGCAACCGCCCCAGTTAAACTACCCACCAGGCACTGTCCCTGATCCGGCTTACGGACCGAGGTTAGATATCCAGAACGACCAGAGTGGTATTTCAACGTTGACTCCACAAGCACTGGCGTGCCCGCTTCATAGTCTCCCACCTATCCTACACAAGCCGTACCGAACACCAATACCAAGCTATAGTAAAGGTCCCGGGGTCTTTCCGTCCTGCTGCGCGTAACGAGCATCTTTACTCGTAGTGCAATTTCGCCGAGTTCGCGGTTGAGACAGCGGAGAAGTCGTTACGCCATTCGTGCAGGTCGGAACTTACCCGACAAGGAATTTCGCTACCTTAGGATGGTTATAGTTACCACCGCCGTTTACTGGGGCTTAAATTCTGAGCTTCGCCCGAAGGCTGACCCGTCCTCTTAACCTTCCAGCACTGGGCAGGCGTCAGTCCGTATACATCGTCTTGCGACTTCGCACGGACCTGTGTTTTTAGTAAACAGTCGCTTCTCCCTGGTCTCTGCGGCCCTCAAACGCTCCCACAGCAAGTGTGTTCACGCCTCAGGCCCCCCTTCTCCCGAAGTTACGGGGGTATTTTGCCGAGTTCCTTAACCACGATTCACTCGATCGCCTTAGTATTCTCTACCTGACCACCTGAGTCGGTTTAGGGTACGGGCGGCTAGAACCTCGCGCCGAGGTTTTTCTAGGCAGCATAGGATCACCCAATCATCCAGCATACGCTGTCACCATCAGTTCTCAGGCTATATGAGGTACGGATTTGCCTATACCTCGCCCTACAACCTTGGACGTGCCAAGCCATAAGACACGCTGGGCTACCTTCCTGCGTCACCCCTGTTAATACGCTTACCTACTACCGGTTCGGGTCACACGCTCCACGACCACGTCCTCCGAAGAGGATCTAGGAAGCTTCGGGTGTTTAGCATCACCGGGCTCGGTATGGGCGGTTCTTCGCCGGTACGGGAATATCAACCCGTTGTCCATCGACTACGCCTGTCGGCCTCGCCTTAGGTCCCGACTTACCCAGGGCGGATTAACCTGGCCCTGGAACCCTTGGTCATTCGGCGGACGGGTTTCTCACCCGTCATTCGCTACTCATGCCTGCATTCTCACTCGTGTGGCGTCCACGGCTGGATCACTCCGCCGCTTCACTCGCCACACGACGCTCCCCTACCCATCCACACACCTGGACCAACACTACAAGAGTGCCGGCCGGGTAAAAATGTGAATGCCACAGCTTCGGCGGTATACTTGAGCCCCGCTACATTGTCGGCGCGGAATCACTTGACCAGTGAGCTATTACGCACTCTTTCAAGGGTGGCTGCTTCTAAGCCAACCTCCTGGTTGTCTGTGCAACTCCACATCCTTTCCCACTTAGCATACGCTTAGGGGCCTTAGCTGGTGGTCTGGGCTGTTTCCCTCTCGACTACGAAGCTTATCCCCCGCAGTCTCACTGCCACGCTCTCACTTACCGGCATTCGGAGTTTGGTTGACGTCAGTAACCTTGTAGGGCCCATCAGCCATCCAGTAGCTCTACCTCCGGCAAGAAACACGTGACGCTGCACCTAAATGCATTTCGGGGAGAACCAGCTATCACGAAGTTTGATTGGCCTTTCACCCCTATCCACAGCTCATCCCCCCAGTTTTCAACCTAGGTGGGTTCGGTCCTCCACGCGGTCTTACCCGCGCTTCAACCTGGCCATGGATAGATCACTTCGCTTCGGGTCTAGAGCACGCGACTGTGTCGCCCTATTCGGACTCGCTTTCGCTACGGCTTCCCCACACGGGTTAACCTCGCCACGTACCGCTAACTCGCAGGCTCATTCTTCAAAAGGCACGCTGTCACCCCTGCTAGGGAGGCTCCAACGGATTGTAAGCACACGGTTTCAGGTACTATTTCACTCCCCTCCCGGGGTACTTTTCACCTTTCCCTCACGGTACTTGTCCGCTATCGGTCACCAGGTAGTATTTAGGCTTATCAAGTGGTCTTGACAGATTCACACGGGATTTCTCGGGCCCCGTGCTACTTGGGATACTCATCGGGAGGCCATGCGATTTCGTCTACGGGAGTTACACCCACTATGCTTGGCCTTTCAAGACCATTCGACTATCACAAAGCTTTCTGACTCCCCGTCCGTCCGGCAGAACGAACTGATAAGTCCCACAACCCCACTGATGCAACGCCCGCCGGCTATCACACACCAATGGTTTGGCCTGATCCGATTTCGCTCGCCACTACTCTCGGAATATCTCTTCCTGTGGGTACTGAGATGTTTCACTTCCCCACGTTCCCTCCACGCACCCTATGTGTTCAGATGCGGGTAACCGGGCATGACCCCGGCTGGGTTTCCCCATTCGGAAATCCTCGGATCAAGGTTCGTTTGCCAACTCCCCGAGGCTTATCGCAGGCTACTACGTCCTTCTTCGGCTCCTGGTGCCAAGGCATCCACCGTATGCTCTTAAAAACTTGTACCACAAAAATCAAAGATGCTCGCGTCCACTGTGCAGTTCTCAAGCTACGGGCGGTCCCACACCCCCAACCGGCACAACCGTGCCGGCAGGCGCATGGCCCGAACGAAGAAACAAGACTCTCGCCCGTTCCCTCAGGACCCAACAGTGTGTCAACCGACCCCCCAACCAAACCACCCACCCGTTCCCACCCACCACCCAAAGAGCAGCGAGCTGTACTAACGCGAGCAGCCCAACCAACAGGGCCGTTCCATCGATGTTCCACCCGAGAGCACCACCCCGGAACATCCGTCCGGGCAGTGGTACCTGAACCTTCCCCCTCCAACCACCACGAAGGGCGATCAGACCAGGGCCGGCCAGTGCTCCTTAGAAAGGAGGTGATCCAGCCGCACCTTCCGGTACGGCTACCTTGTTACGACTTCGTCCCAATCGCCAATCCCACCTTCGACGGCTCCCCCCACAAGGGTTGGGCCACCGGCTTCGGGTGTTACCGACTTTCGTGACGTGACGGGCGGTGTGTACAAGGCCCGAGAACGTATTCACCGCAGCGTTGCTGATCTGCGATTACTAGCGACTCCGACTTCATGGGGTCGAGTTGCAGACCCCAATCCGAACTGAGACCGGCTTTCTGGGATTCGCTCCACCTCGCGGTATCGCAGCCCTTTGTACCGGCCATTGTAGCATGCGTGAAGCCCAAGACATAAGGGGCATGATGATTTGACGTCATCCCCACCTTCCTCCGAGTTGACCCCGGCAGTCTCCTATGAGTCCCCACCATTACGTGCTGGCAACATAGGACGAGGGTTGCGCTCGTTGCGGGACTTAACCCAACATCTCACGACACGAGCTGACGACAACCATGCACCACCTGTACACGAGTGTCCAAAGAGTGCGTTATCTCTAACACGTTCTCGTGTATGTCAAGCCTTGGTAAGGTTCTTCGCGTTGCATCGAATTAATCCGCATGCTCCGCCGCTTGTGCGGGCCCCCGTCAATTCCTTTGAGTTTTAGCCTTGCGGCCGTACTCCCCAGGCGGGGAACTTAATGCGTTAGCTGCGGCACAGAATCAGTGGAACTGACCCCACACCTAGTTCCCAACGTTTACGGCATGGACTACCAGGGTATCTAATCCTGTTCGCTACCCATGCTTTCGCTCCTCAGCGTCAGTAGT
>NZ_CACRYJ010000067.1 GCF_902703175.1 Occultella aeris
GGGCTGGAGACGGGGGCTTGGGCAGGGTGGCGTCAGCCGGCGGCGATCCGTGCCGGGCTGGACCGCCACATCCAGAACAGCCCGAGGATCGGCAGCACCAGCGGCACGTAGCCGTACCCCTGGCCGAAGTTCGACCAGACGGTGTCCCTCGGGAAGTACTCGGGGTGCAGCACGCTCAGGGTTCCGACGGTCAGCACTCCGACCAGCTCGAACGAGACGGTGATCCAGCCGACCCGGCGCATCCGGCGGCCGTTGTGCGCCAGTGCCACGGTCGCCAGGATGTACACGACTGCGGACAGTCCGGACAGCGAGTACGCGAACATCGCCTCGGAGGAGTCCCGGATCAGCTGCACGGTCGCCCGGGCCGTCGCGGCGAGGGCGAAGATCCCGTAGACGAAGATGAGGACTCGGCCGGCCCCGTACGCCGGGCGCCGGGTGTCCTCCGTGTCCTCAGGGGCCGTCACGACGTCATCCATACCTGGTTCACCCGTATCTGCATCACGATCAGGACGGCCCCGGCCACGGCCAGCACCACCGAACTCCACCGGCTGCGCTCGGCGAACGCCACCACCGCGGCGACCGGCATCATCACCAGTGCCGTGATCAGGTAGCCCCAGAAGGTGACCGGGTCGCCGAGTTCGTGTCCGCCGCCGAGGCTCACGCCGGCCACGATCATCTGCGCGATCAGCGCGACCTCGATCACGCCCGCCCCGATGAGCTGGTTGAACGTCACCGAGGTGTTGCGCACGGCAAGCACCAGGGCCCAGACCGCCAGCACCAGGCAGCAACCCACGATGATCCATGACACGACTGACACATCGTGCAGGGTAGTGCCCGCCCGGTCGTCGGCCCGCATCCGCGCCGTTTCGCCCGCGAGGCGCGGGACCTCCTACGATGGGCGGGTGACCGAACTAGTGCTGAGTTCCTCCGACCCTGCCCGCCTGGCCACCGACGCCCTCGTGATCGGGATCACCCCCGACGGCACGGGCGCGCGACTGCTCGGCGCCGACGCCCTGCCCGGCCCCGTCCGCGCCGCCCTGGAGAGCGCGATCGCTGTCCTCGGCCTGAAGGGCACGGTCGACGAGGTGACGAAGATCCCGGCCGGCGACGGCGTCAAGGCGTCGCTGCTCGTCCTGACCGGTCTCGGGGTGGTCGCCTCGGGCAGGAAGTCCGACGGCGCCCCCACGCTCGAGAACCTGCGCCGCGCCGCGGGCGCGGCCACCCGCCAGCTCGCGGGCACGGCCGCAGTCGCGCTCGTCCTGCCTGCCGACGACGTGGCCCAGGCCTCCGCCGTCGCCGAGGGTGCCCTGCTCGGCGCCTACGCGTTCGGCGACTACCGCACGAGCCGACCGGCCGCCGTCGCCCCGGTCGCGACTCTCACCCTGGTGACACCGACGGCTCGCAAGAGCGCCACGAAGGACGCCGTCGCTCGCGCGCGGGTGCTCGCCGCAGCGGTGCACGACACCCGCAACCTGGTGAACACGGCCCCGAACGACCTGTACCCGCAGACGTTCGCCGACCACGCCCGGGCCAGGGTGAAGGGCACGAAGGTGAAGATCAGCGTGCTCGACGACGCCGCGTTGCGCGAGGGGGGCTACGGCGGGCTGATCGGCGTCGGACAGGGCTCGGTCCGGCCGCCCCGGCTGGTCAAGCTCACCTACGCCCCGGCTCGCGTGAAGAAGCACTACGCACTCGTCGGCAAGGGCATCACGTTCGACTCCGGCGGCCTGTCCATCAAGCCGGCGAAGTCCATGGAGACGATGAAGTCGGACATGGCCGGCGCCGCGGCTGTGCTGAACACGGTCCTGGCCGCCGCCGAGCTCGGGCTGCCGATCAAGGTCACCGGGTGGCTCGCCCTCGCCGAGAACATGCCGTCGGGCACCGCGCAGCGGCCATCCGACGTGATCACCATCCGCGGCGGCAAGACCGTCGAGGTCCTCAACACCGACGCCGAGGGCCGCCTGGTCCTGGCGGACGCGATCGTGGCGGCGGGCGAGGAGAAGCCGGACGCGATCATCGACATCGCGACCCTGACCGGCGCCCAGATGATCGCCCTCGGCAACCAGGTCAGCGCCGTGATGGGCACCGACGACGTGCGTGGCGCGGTGATCGGTGCCGCCGAGCGGTCCGGCGAGCAGTTCTGGCCGATGCCGCTGCCCGAGGAGCTGCGCGCGTCCATGAAGACGCCGATGGCAGACCTGGCGAACATGGGCGAGCGCTACGGCGGCATGCTCGTGGCCGGGCTGTTCCTCCAGGAGTTCGCCGGGAGCACGCCCTGGGCGCACCTGGACATCGCGGGCCCGTCGTTCAACGAGGGCGGGCCGCGACACTACGTGCCCAAGGGCGGCACGGGCGTCGGGGTGCGCACCCTGCTGGGCGTCCTCGAGGACGCAGCGGGCGCGTGAGGTGAGCAACCTCACGGGCCCGGTCGTGGACCTGGTTGGGTGAGTGCGGAAGACAGTGCCAAGATGGACGGAGCCGGTAAGCATGGCAGCCCCGGCACGGTGGACGAGGAGACACACGTGACGCAAGCACCAGGCGAGGCCTACGACGTCGTCATCCTGGGTGCGGGCAGCGGTGGCTACGCGGCCGCGCTGCGCGCCGCCGAGCTCGACCTCTCGGTCGCGCTGATCGAGTCGGACAAGGTCGGTGGCACCTGCCTGCACCGCGGGTGCATCCCGACGAAGGCGCTCCTGCACGCCGGTGAGCTCGCCGACGAGATCCGCGAGAGCGAGCAGTTCGGCGTCAACTCGACGTTCGAGGGCATCGACATCAACGGCGTGAACTCCTACCGCGACTCCGTGGTGGCCCGCCTGTACAAGGGCCTGCAGGGCCTGGTCTCCTCGCGCAAGATCGAGGTGATCAACGGGTACGGCCGCCTCGTCGGGCCGGACACCGTCGAGGTCGACGGGCGCCGGGTCACCGGCCGCAACGTGGTCCTCGCGACCGGCTCCTACGCGAAGTCACTGCCCGGGCTGGAGATCGGCGGCCGGGTCATCACCTCCGAGGAGGCGCTGACGCTGGACTGGGTTCCGAAGACGGCGATCGTGCTCGGCGGCGGCGTGATCGGCGTCGAGTTCGCGAGCGTCTGGAAGTCCTTCGGCGCGGACGTGACGATCGTCGAGGCCCTGCCGCACCTGGTCCCGAACGAGGACGAGGCGCTCAGCAAGGGCCTGGAGCGCGCGTTCAAGAAGCGTGGCATCAAGTTCTCCCTCGGCGTGAGGTTCGCGGGCGTCGAGCGCAGTGACGACGGCGTGGTGGTCACCCTCGAGGACGGCACCACCTACGAAGCGGACCTACTGCTCGTCGCCGTCGGCCGCGGGCCGTCGACGGCGGACCTCGGCTATGAGGAGCAGGGGCTACGGATCGACCGTGGTTTCGTCCTGGTCGACGACAGGTTGCACACCGGCGTCGAGAACATCTACGCCGTCGGGGACATCACCCCCGGGCTGCAGCTCGCGCACCGTGGTTTCGGGCACGGCATCTTCGTGGCCGAGCAGATCGCCGGGCTGGACCCCGCGCCGATCACCGAGAGCGGGATCCCGCGGGTCACCTACTGCCAGCCCGAGGTCGCCTCCGTGGGGCTCACCGAGGCCCAGGCCAAGGAGCAGCACGGCGCGGACGGCGTCGAGGTCCTCGAGTACAACCTCGGAGGGAACGGCCGCAGCCAGATCCTCAAGACCACGGGCTTCGTGAAGCTGGTCCGCGCGAAGGACGGCCCCATCGTCGGCGTCCACATGCTCGGCGCGCGGATGGGCGAGCAGATCGGCGAGGGCCAGCTCATCGTGAACTGGGAGGCCTACCCCGAGGACGTCGCCTCGCTGATCCACGCGCACCCGACACAGAACGAATCGCTGGGCGAGGCCGCGTTGGCCCTGGCCGGTAAGCCCTTGCACTCCCACAACTGACCACCCAAGAAGGAGACACCCGGTCATGTCGCAGTCCGTGCAGATGCCCGCACTCGGAGAGAGCGTCACCGAAGGCACCGTGACCCGTTGGCTCAAGGCCGTCGGTGAGACGGTCGAGGTCGACGAGCCGTTGCTCGAGGTCTCCACCGACAAGGTGGACACCGAGGTGCCCTCCCCCGTGGCCGGTGTGGTCGAGAAGATCCTGGTGGAAGAGGACGAGACGGTCGAGGTGGGCGCCGAGCTGGCGATCATCGGTGACGGCTCCGGAGGCGGCGAGTCGGGTGACGCTCCCGCGGCTGCCGCCGAGGCGGCGCCTGCCGCCGAGCCGGAGCAGGAGTCCGCACCCGAGCCGGAGCGGGAGCCCGCACCCGAGCCGGAGCAGAAGTCCGCACCCGAGCCGCAGGGCGAGACCGCCGCGGACCAGGGCGAGGCCAAGGAGGCCGCTGCCGAGGAGGCACCGGCCCCCGAGTCGAGCGCCACCTCCGGATCGGGTGGGGAAGCCGCCGGCGATCGTCAGGCCGTGACGCTGCCCGCACTGGGCGAGTCCGTGACCGAGGGCACCGTCACCCGCTGGCTGAAGGAGGTCGGCGACGACATCGAGGTGGACGAGCCTTTGCTCGAGGTCTCCACCGACAAGGTCGACACCGAGGTTCCCTCCCCCGTGGCCGGCAAGGTCCTGGAGATCCTGGTGGCCGAGGACGAGACCGTCGACGTCGGCACCACGCTCGCGTACATCGGTTCCGGTGCCGCGGCCCCCGCCGCTGCGTCCGCCCCGGCTGCACCCGAGCCCGAAGCCACCCCGGCCGAGCCCGAGCCGGCAGCGGCCGCGCAGGCCCCGGCCGCCCCGTCACCCGCGCCCGCCGCCCCGTCACCCGCGGCCGCGTCGCCCGCACCTGCGGCTCCGTCGCCCGCCCCGGCCGCTCCCAGCCCCGCGGCGCCCGCCCAGGCCGAGCCGGCCCAGCAGGAGCCCGCCAAGGCCGAGACGTCGGAGGAGGGTTCCGGCTCCTACGTGACCCCGCTCGTGCGCAAGCTAGCCGCAGACAAGGGTGTGGAGCTGTCCTCCGTCACCGGTTCCGGTGTGGGTGGCCGCATCCGCAAGCAGGACGTGCTCGCCGCCGCCGAGGCGGCGGAGAAGGCCGCCGCCGCGAAGTCGGCCGCAGCCGCTGCTCCCCCAGCCGCCCCGGCTCCGGCCGCGCAGGCTGCGAAGTCGACGCCGGCCGTCTCGCCGCTGCGCGGCACCCGGGAGAAGATGACCCGGCTGCGCAAGATCGTCGCGTCCCGGATGGTCGAGTCGCTGCAGGTGTCCGCCCAGCTGACCACCGTGGTCGAGGTCGACGTCACCAAGGTGGCTCGCCTGCGTGCCCGTGCGAAGAACGACTTCGCCGCCCGCGAAGGTGCGAAGCTGACGTTCCTGCCGTTCTTCACGCTGGCGGCGACGGAGGCTCTCAAGGAGTTCCCGAAGCTCAACGCCAGCATCGACGGCGAGGAGATCGTCTACCACGGCTCGGAGAACATCGGCCTCGCCGTGGACACCGAGCGTGGTCTGGTGGTCCCGGTCATCAAGGAGGCCGGTGACCTCAACATCGCCGGGATCGCCCGCAAGATCGCCGACCTGGCCGCCCGCACCCGGGCGAACAAGGTCACCCCGGACGAGTTGTCCGGCGGCACCTTCACGATCACCAACACCGGCAGCGGTGGGGCCCTCTTCGACACCCCGATCCTGCTCCAGCCGCAGGTCGGCATCCTCGGTATCGGCACGATCGTCAAGCGCCCGGTAGTGGTCGCCGACGCCGACGGCGCCGAGGTCATCGCGGTCCGCTCGATGGTCTACCTCGCACTGTCCTACGACCACCGCCTGGTGGACGGTGCGGACGCGGCCCGGTTCCTCATGTCCATGAAGAGCCGGCTCGAGGAGGGTGCGTTCGAGGCCGACCTGGGCCTCTGACCACCTCTCGCAAGACGAGCAACGCCCGACGGCGGCCGTCCCCGTTCGCGGGACGGCCGCCGTTTCGTTGTGGTGAGTCCTGGCGGCGCTAGCCGCGTCAGCGGCGGCGCGATCGCGGCCCCCGCCCACGAGGCGGCCGACCGCGCGGCGTGACATGGTGCATCGAACAGAGGGAGGGCAGACATGAGCGCTGTCGTACTGGCCGGGGCGTCCGGGCTGATCGGGACGGCGCTGGCCGATGCGCTGCGCGCGCAGGGCCGCGAGGTGCGGGTACTCGTGCGCCGCGAGCCACGAGCGCCGGGCGAGGTCCGGTGGGATCCGGATTCCGGGCTCTTGCCGGACGAGGTGTTCGACGGCGTCGCCGGGGTCGTGAACCTCGGCGGCGCCGGCGTAGGTGAGCGCCGCTGGAGCCCGGCCCGCAAGGCGCACCTGATCAGCTCGCGCGTGGCGGGCACGTCACTGATCGCCACCCGGCTCGCCAGGCGCAAAGAGCCGATCCGGCTGATCCAGGCCTCCGCCGTCGGGTTCTACGGGGACACCGGCGAGGCGGTGGTCCGCGAGGATCACCCCGCCGGGACCACGTTCCTGTCGGGGCTGTGCCTCTCCTGGGAAGCGGCAAGCGAGCCCGCCGTGGACGCCGGACTGCCGGTCGCCATGGTGCGCTCGGGGATCGTGCTCAGCCGCACCGGCGGCGCCCTGGGCCGACTGAACCTGCTCCTGCGGTGCGGCGTCGCAGGCCCGATGGGATCGGGGCGGCAGTGGTGGCCGTGGATCACGCTCGCCGACCAGGTCGGCGCGATCATGCACCTGCTCGATTCCGACGTCACCGGGCCGGTGAACCTGACCGCCCCCGAGCCCGCCCGGAACTCCGACCTCATCCGCACCCTCGCGGCCGCGCTGCACCGGCCGGCAGTGGTGCCGGTGCCGGCGTTCGCGCTGCGCATCGCCCTCGGGGGGTTCGCCGGCGAGCTGCTGCAGTCCCAGCGGGTGGTGCCCGGGGTGCTGCAGGCGGATGGGTTCGAGTTCGCGCACCCTGAACCGGAGTCCGCAGCGCGTTACCTGTACGGCTGACGCACCTGTCCCGCTCGTCAGCGTCGGGAGCGCTCCAGTGCACGGCGGGCGAACACCTGCTGCTCAGTGACGGTCCGTTCGGACCGGCCCCGGCCGACGAAGCTGACCATCCAGTGCAGCAGAGTCGTCACCTGGGACTTGAATCCGATGATGTACACCAGGTGCACGGCGAGCCACGCCAGCCACGCGATGAAACCGGTGAGCCGGATCCGTCCCATCTGGGTGATCGCCCGGAACCTGGAGATCGTGGCCATGCTGCCCTTGTCGTGATAGCGGAAGGCGCGACCGGTCGGCTCCCCGCGGTGGGTCCTACGGATCTCGGCGGCCGCGTGCCGGGCACCCTGGATGGCGACCTGCGCCACGCCGGGCAGGTTGTCCAGGGCGATCATGTCTCCGATCACGTGGACCTCCGGGTGCCCGGGCAGCGTCAGGTCCGCCTCGACCGGGATCCGCCCCTGCCGGTCCACCCGCAGGCCGACCTGATCGGCGAGGTGCCTTGCAAGCGGGTTCGCCGCCACCCCGGCCGCCCAGACCTTGGTGACCGCCTCGACCCGCGTACGTTCGCCGTCCGGCCCCTCGAGATCGAGTCCGTCGGCGTCGACGCCGATGACCGCGGTGGACAGCCGCACCTCGATGCCTATCCGTTCCAGCGCGACGCGAGAACTCTCCTGCAGATGTGGATGGAAGGCACCGAGGACCGCGGGGGCGACGTCGACCAGGACGACGCGCGAGGTGGCCGGGTCGATGTGCCGGAACTCCCGACGCAGGGTGCGCCTGGACAGCTCGGCCAGCTGCCCGGCCATCTCCACGCCGGTGGCTCCGCCGCCGACCACCACGAACGTCATCAGGCGTGCCACGTCCTCGTGCCGGCCCTGCGCAGCTGCCAGCTCGGCAAGCTCGAATGCGCCGAAGATGCGCCCGCGCAGTTCCAGCGCGTCGTCGATGCTCTTCAGCCCGGGCGCGAACTCCGCGAACTGTGGGTTGCCGAACCAGGACTGGTCGGTGCCGGCTGCAACGATCAGATGGTCGTAGCCGTGGCGGTGCGTGCGCCCGAGCGTGCTGGCCGTGACGATCCGCCGGTCCAGGTCGATGTCGCCGACCTCGCCGAGGATCACCTGCGTGTTGCGTTGCCGGGACAGCACCTCCCGGGTTGCCGGGGCGATCTCGCCAGGCGAGAGGATCCCGGTGGCGACCTGGTAGAGCAGCGGCTGGAAGAGGTGGTGACCGGTCCTCGCGATCAGCGAGACGTCCACGTCGGCACGCCCGAGCGCGCGTGCGGCGAACAACCCACCGAAGCCCGACCCGATGATGACGACCCGGGGTCGGGTCCTGGCTGCCTGCGACATGTGCTCCATGGGATTCAGCGTGCCGCGCGCAGCATGAGGTGCCCTCCCCCGGGCGAGGGAACTGCTCGCCCGGGCCTCACCCAGGTGGGTGAACGCCCGCGCGGCCGGTCAGGGCGGGCACTCGGCCACGTCTGCGATCCGCCAGTCCCCCTCGACGAGGGCGAGCGTGAACTCCAGGCATCGCGGCGACAGTGCCACTACGGTCGCCACGTCGCCACTGCCGGCCACCGTGCGCTGGTGCTCGCCCTGGGTCAGGACAGCCCGCACCACGGACTCCTCTCCCGGTTCGCTCACCAGCTCGACGTCGGTCACCGCGGTCCCGAGCCCGGACAACGTGAGTCCCGCCGTCGCGAGCGCCGCGAGGAGCTCGGCGTCGGCTGCGGCGGCAGGCGAACCGGGCACGCTCACCGCGGCGAGCGCCTGTGCGTCGCCCGCCGCCAACGCAACGTCCCGCGCCGCCGTCAGAGCCGGCACCGCTGCGAGCAGGGCGGCTGCCGGCGACCCACCCGTGCGGCCGGTCGGGTCCTGGGTCACGTCCGGTTCGCCGGGGCCCTGCGGATCGGAGGCCACCGGTCCCCAGCCATTGAGCGATGCCGTGCCCACGAGCGCGCCGAGCACCATCGCGGCGCAGGCGACCACCCGCCATCGCCGGGATCGGCGGTGCCGGGCGCGGCCGCGCGGGCGGCGGACCGGCCGCCGGATCGTCTCCTCCCGTCGGGCGTGCTCGCGCAGGCTGGCCCCGGCCAGGGTGCCGGCGTCCGGCAGGCGTATCGGAGTGACATCGTGCTCGATGAGCCGGGTCCGGACGTCTGTGAGGGATGGCCGGCGCCGGGGTTCGCCCGCGGTGAGCTCGCTGGTGATCTCGCGCAACGCCAGACGTTCGGCGTCCGCCACCGCCCACCGGGCGACCGCGCCGATGCTGAAGACGTCCGCCGCCGCGGACGCCTCCTGCCCCGTCCCGACCTCGGGTGCGCGGAACCCTTCCGTGCCGGCGTCGGTTCCGGTCCCGCCGACCAGGTCGACCAGTACCGGCCGGCCGGTGCCGGGGTCCGGCGGAGCCGGTGCGCCGACCGTCGCATCGGAACGTTGCCGCTGCTCGACCGCCCGCGTAGCCGGGTCCTTCGGTCCACGCGGGGGCGTTCTCAGCAGGATGTTCGCAGGCGAGATGTCGCCGTGCACCACCCCGGCGGCGTGCAGCACGCCCACCGCGTCGGCCAGGGCGGCGACCAGGCCGAGCGTCTCGGCCAGGTCGAGACCGTGCCGCCCCGCGCGGACAGTCGCCAGGGTGGGCCCGTCGATCAGTTCCTGGACCACGGCACAGCGCCCGTCGTCGCGCTCGTGCACCGCGAGCACCCGGGCCAGCCCGGGATGGTCGAGACCACCGAGCGCGCCGAGCCGACGCCGTCGGGCCCTTGCACGGTCGTCGCCGACCGGCTCGAACACGCGGATCGCCACCGCGCGGCCGCCGCGCGCCGGTGCCTCGCGGGCCGACCACACCCGTGACGGCGCCCCGAATCCGAGCGGTCCCGCCACCTGGTAGCCCGGGATCTCCGGCACTGTGCCGCTCATGCCTCAAGCAAACACCGGCGTCCGGTTTCCTGCTGCGGCCATCCACAGGTGCCTGCGGCGCGCGGTCCTACCCCGCGAGCTGTTCCTGCCGGGCGCGACGGGCCTTGACGAATCCGTCGATCGGCCAGACTGCCGCGCCGGCGACGACGCTGACGGCGAGGACCGACGCAACCACACCTCCCGAGCCCAGTTGCTCCACCGCATCCGTCCAGTCGGTGCGCGCCAGGTACTCGGGATTCAGCAGTGTTCCCGTGGCCAGCGTCGCCGCGATCGGCAGGGCCGCAGCGGCGGCGAGCACCAGGCTTGCGAAGACGAACCGGAAGGACCATCGCCCATGGCGCAGGAGCAGCAGCCAGAACGCGAGCTGGGCGACCAGCACCGCCAGCAGGTACCACTGGAGCCAGGCCCAGGTCGCGGGCTCGAAGAACGGCACCGAACCCGCGCCGTCCGGCGACGGGATCAGCCCGGGCCCGACGAGGATCGCCAGGGCGGCGAGCACGATCAGCACGAGATTGCTGACGACGTCGATGCGGATCTGGTTGCGCGGCGGCTCGACCACGACCGGAAGTTCCTCCGGCTTCCACTCGAGGACGGACGTGCCGCCGCTGACCCGGTCGATGAAGGCGAACACCGCCGTCGTCCAGAAGGCGAGGTGCACCGTGACGTTGATCAGCACCACGACCGTGCCTCCGTAGATCTCGCCCATGGCGGCACCCGAGATCAGCTGCGACAGCACGTAGGCGAACGCGACGCACGGCAGCACGATCGCGAGCAGCAGCCTCAGCAGGCGCTTCCAGAGGAGGTAGTGGGCCGGGCCGATGAGTTGCAGCGGCCGGTCCGCGTAGGCGGCGGCGAGTGCGTCAGGGTTGCCGAGCTCGGTGAGCACGTCCAACTCGGCCGCCTCGCGGTCCGCCCCGCCCTCCACCTTCGCGTCGATCGAGTCGCCGATCCGCTCGGCGAGCTCGCTGCGGAACTCGTTGCGCTGCGTCTGCGGGACGCTTCGCGCGGCGGCGAAGAGATATCGGTCGGTGAGTGTCGATGTCTTCATGATTCCCCTCCGTCGACCAGGCCGCGCAGCGCGGCGTCCAGTCGGTGCCAGTCGTCTGTGAGGACCCGGGCGAGCCGGTCCCCTTCGGGCGAGGTGCGATAGAACTTGCGTGGTCGCGCCTCCCCCGTGCTCCACTCACTCGTGACCAGGCCCTGCTTCTCGAGCCGGCGGAGCAACGGATAGAGGGTGTTCGCGTCGACGTCGATGCCGTCGGTGCCCAGCGACTCGAGCAGCGCGTAGCCGTAGTCGGGAGTGCGCAACCGGAGCAGGCACGCGAGGCCGACGGTGCCACGCCGCAGTTCCTGCCGGTGGCTCGCCTCGATCTCGTCGAACTCATCCCCATACACACATCACACTATACTGTGTGTCACACACTAATGGAAGACGAACAGGTCACAGCGCGGGCCTACTAGGTCTACCGGGGCGAGTTCGGGGGCCGAACGGTGCTCCCGCGCAAGCGCCACAGGACGTCACGCTTGCGCGGAGGCAGTCCCGACACGCACTCGGGGACCGTCGAGCACCGGAGCACCGTCGGTCCACCTCAGCTCGGTGAGCCACATCGTGCGCCCCGGAGCCTTGGCGCCGACGGCGTCCGGCGGCCACGCGTGGTGGACGTACCAGGTGCGTCCACTGGTCTCGACAACCATCCCGTGCCCGGGCCCGGCGGCATCGTCCGTACTGCGCATGAGGGGGACATCGGTCGGTTTCGTGTACGGCCCCAGTAGCTCGTCGGCGACGACGTAGCCCACACCGTAGTCGGCTGACGCGTAGTCGTTCGCCGAGTAGAAGAGGACGTACCGGCCATCATGGATCCACAGGAACGGCCCCTCGACGAGGTTGCCCTCCCAGGCCTGGTCATGGGTGATAAGCCTCTGCGGCTCCCCCACGAGTTCGAGCCCGTCGGGGCTCAACTGCTGGAGGTACACCCAGCTCTCGACGCCGATATGGTTGCCGTCGTTCTTCCAGAGCAGGTATCGGGTGCCGTCGACATCGGTGAACGGGCTCGCATCGATCGATCCACCCTCGTCGTGCTGACCGATGAACGGCACCTCGGCGGTGTCTTCGAACGGCCCCTCGGGTGAGGCGGCGACGGCGATCCCGATGCACTGGTTCCGGGTCACCCGCTCCGTCGCGGTGTAGTAGGCCACGTAGCGGTCGGTGCCGAACGCCGCGATCTCGGGAGCCCAGTGGCGTCCGGCGACGGACCAGGGGGCCAGCCTCGGCATGCCATCGCCCACCACGTCCCAGGTGACGAGGTCGTCCGACCGCAGGATCGGAAGGGTGCCGAGCTCGCCCTGGGTGGCGTACCCGTACCACCGACCGTCCACCTCCAGCACGAACGGGTCGGGAAAGTTCCGGGCGTGGACGGGGTTCGTGAAGGTCACGGTGCCACGGGTGCTCACCGGACGTCGAACACCCGGACGTAGTCGAACGTGGCGACCGCCGGCGGAGCGGCGCCGCCGCCGGCGTACAGCCCGATCCGGGGGTCGGATCCGGCCGGCAGCGTCCACGTCGCTCCCCATCGCCACGACTGTCCGTCGCGTGAGGTCGCGGAGCGGTAGAGCAGGTCACCGGTGGCCGGATCGACGGTGTGGTGCAGCTGCAGCCATATCGTCGGTGCGACCGGCCCGCCGAGGTGCGCGCCCCAGTTGAACCGCCCGTCCTCCACCAGTTCCTTGCCGAACTCCGCCTGCCGGCTGCTCCAGATCGCGACCGTGCCCAGGCGCAGGAAGTCGTCATCGGAGTTGTGGACGATCAGCCCGGCCTGCTGGTAGTTGCGGATCGTGTCCACCCCGAGGTCCAGGGTCACGCGGGTCTGCATGATCCACTCCCCCTCCGGAGCGTCCCGGAGCAGGAGGGCTCCCGTGTTGCCCTCGCCGACGATGTCGACCGACTCGAGCGGCCACTGGAGCTGGGCGTCCGTGACGGTGGTCCCGGTGGCGGGGCGCACCCACTCCCAGCCGGGCTGCAGGTCACCGTCGAACTCCTCTGCGAAGAGCACGGAGCCGGGTTCCGGCTCGGCGACCCGCTCCGTCGCCGGAGTGTGTGCCGCGACGACGCTCAGGTTGTCCACCTGCACGGCGCCACCGGTGGACGCCAGCTCGACGGGTCGCTGCTTCTGCGCGCCCCGCGGCAGGTCGATCTCCACCTCGGCGAGCACGTCGCCGAGGCGGCTCTCCGACAGGACCGCGCGCAGGACGCCGTCGCGCGCCTCGACGGTCACTGAGGTGAAGGCGTCCGGACTGAACAGGCTCGTCAGCGGAGCCGCCTCGACCGTGGTGCGAGCGCCCTGCGTCACCTCCGCACGCAGTTCCCCGGTGGTCCGGTCGACGGTGACCGCGATCGCGTTGCGCCCAGCCTGCGCCAAGCCCACCGCGAACGTCTGAGCGTCGTCGAGGAATCGGACGTCGGCCTCCACGCGCACGTCCCTCGGGGTCGGGCGGTTCGAGACCACGCGCGCGGCCTCGCCCGTCGAGTCGAGCACGCCGACCCCGCCGGCGTCGTTGAGATCCTCGACAGCGGCGTGCCAGGTCCCCGCGGTGGCGCGCAGGGCCTGGTTCGCGGCCGGGTCGCCCTGGTCGATCCCGAGCGCCGATCCCGTCACGGGTCCGGTCAACGATCCCTCCGTCGGTCCGGCACCCGCATTGGCGACCGGCCAGCCGTCGATCCAGTCCAGTCGGTCGACGAACGTTGGCCGCTCGTTCACCCCACCCGGGGCATCGAGCCAGGCGTCGTCGCGTTCGATGCCGTGATAGAGGATCCAGTCCTGACCGCTGGTGTCGGTGAAGATCGCGTGGTGCCCCACGCCGATGATGGAGTTCCCGTTCTGGGCGAGGACCTGCGTGCCGCCAACCCGGGAATCGAGCAGCGAGACGCCCTCGTGGTCGACGAACGGGCCGCGCGGCGAGGTGGACCGCCCCGCATACACGCTGTACCCGGTCACCGGCCCGGCGCAGCAGTTCGCCGACGACGCGGTGAGGTAGTAGTAGCCGTCGCGCTTCACCACGAACGAGCCCTCGTACCGGTCGGGCCGCGCCACCCGGGTCGGCTCTCCGACGGCCGTGAGGCCGCTCTCGTCGAGCTCGGTGACCCACAGGCCGCCGTGATACCCGCCGAAGTACAGGTACCGGACGCCGTCGTCGTCGACGAACAGCGCGGGGTCGATGGTGTTGAAGTAGCCGTCACCGCCGTCGGATCGAGGCTCGACGACGGCGGCGCCTGAGTCGGTCCAGGGTCCGGCCGGGGTGGGCGCAGTGGCCGCGCCGATCGCGTAGTTCGACCCACCGGGGTCTGCCACCGTGTCGGTCACGGTGTAGTAGAGAACGTACTCTCCGGCCACGTACCGGATGTCCGGCGCCCAGAGGAAGGAGCCCGACGTCGCCCAGTCGGGCCGGGTCTCGTCGTCGAAGACGGTGCCCAGGTACTCCC
The DNA here is from genome assembly GCF_902703175.1 of Occultella aeris. Classification (GTDB taxonomy): domain Bacteria; phylum Actinomycetota; class Actinomycetes; order Actinomycetales; family Beutenbergiaceae; genus Occultella; species Occultella aeris. The sequence goes on from NZ_CACRYJ010000067.1 coordinate 14,317, forward strand.
AGCTGGAGAAGTCGTGGCTGCGCGCGATGTGCATCAGACCGAACGGGCTCGGCGCCTCGGTGAGCGGGTCGCTCGTCGCGTACATGTACCAATAGCCGTCCTTGCCGCGGATGATCGCGGGATCGGCGTAGGTGTCGGAGAACTCGTCCGAGATCGGGTTCGTCACGGTCACGGCCGGTGGAGCTGACGACGACGGGGCCGGACCTGCTGTCGCGGCCTGGAGCCCGGAGCCGAGCAGGCACAGGCTGGCTGCAGCGGCAAGGACCGCACGGATACAGGGACGCATGGGTGTCAACCTTTCGGACCGCGACAGCTTCGGTGATGTGGCGCCTGCGTCCTGTCTAGCGAAATCTTCCAACGTTGTAAAGGGGGTGGCGGGTCCTGCCGGCCGAGCGAGCCCCGGGCGTCGTCGCCCGCGTGCGGGCGAGGGCGGCGGTGCGTACGCGCCGCCCTCGCCGGTCAGCGCGTGTGCTCGATGACGCGCGCCTGGAGTGGCGCGACGCTCAGCGAGCCCGACGCGGACCCGCCGGACGTGAGTTCCCGACCGCCGCCGTCGGGCACCTCGAAGAGCACCTCCGACTCGGTGGGGTTCACCACGACCGTCCAGGACCGCCGGTCCGCGGACCGCACCCGCCACGCCCGGGCACCGCCGGCCTCCGGCACCGCGACGCAGGCCGGGGCCGACGACTCCGGGCCGGGGTCCTCCACGTGGACCAGGTAGGCCGCATCCACGATCGGAGTCCGCGGAGGGATGTACGCGGGACCTCCGAACGCACCGATGGCGAGCGTCTCGACGCCCAGCGAACGCAGTGCGGGGCCACCGTGGGGCGCCGTCCGTCGCAGCAGCTGCACGGGCTGGGCATCCAGGGACCGAACGGTCAGCCGTCCGTCGACGCTGACCTCGGAGCCCAGATCGCGCACAGACTCCTCGGTCGCGGGGCCAGCGAGGGTGAGTGTCTCGTCCCCCGTTCGCAGCAGCCGACGGTGGGCGTTGTAGGTGTCGTTCGGGATGCCCAGGTTCAGCCCGTGGCCGCCGAGCAGGCCGACATGCCAGTCCGACGTGGTGACGAGTTGGAGGCCGAGGACCGTGGCGTCGTCCGGAAGCGCGATCATCGCTATCACGCTCACGGCTCCGGGCCCACCGCTCCAGCCCTCGGCGATCGTGAGCTCGGCGCCCTCGGCGACCTGCCCGACGGTCGCGAAACCACCGGCGAAGCTGCCCTGCCAGTACTGCAGAACCCGGCGGGACGGTTTGCCGGAACCGTACTGACCCAGAGCCGCCTGATCGCCCTCGAAACTCAACTGCGGAGCGAGGTTCAGGTGATACTCGGCCAGGTCTCCGCGCTCGACCGGCAGGCAGAGCCCCTGGGTCGTGGTGAATGCGCGCCAGCTGTGTGCGGCGAACCGCCGCGCCCCGCGGGTGACCAGCACTCCGTGCTCGTCGTCGTGCCAGACGTCATCCTGCGCGGCGGCAGTACGGACGGGCACCACCGGGGTCGGCACGGTCCGGTCCGGTACCGCCGGGAGCCCCGCCACCCGCGCACCGTCGAGGTTGGCGGCGACGACGGCCAGGGCGTTGGCGCGGTCCGCCTCGAGCCGCACGTAGTAGTAGGGGCGCCGACGGGCCAGGTGATCGAACCGGCGCCGGTAGAAGGCACCCTTCTCGTTCGGCTCGGCATCGACCAGGTCCAGGTAGGCCGCGACCAGATCCGCCGCCCCGGCATCACCCAGGTGGTGCTGTGCGTAGAGCGCGCCGACGGGCACGTACTCCTGGCAGTAGGCGTACCGGACCCGGCTGTCCCCACCGATCCGGATCAGCCTGCCGTCGGGTGTGACGCAGGAACTCAGCCGATCCCAGAGCATGTCCTGGTGCAGGTGCAGGGACTCCGGGACCGGCAGGCCGGCACGCACCTGGTCGAAGTAGAGCAGTGCCGCCTGGCTCGCGCAGATGGCCATGTACCCGGCGTTGAGATAGCCGTGGTGGTCCAGCGCCATCGAGTCGAAGAAATTGGCACCGAGGTGCCGTTCCCGCAGTGGCCGCCCGTCGTAGATCGTCTCGTCGGTGGCGTCGGCCGCGAGGGAGACCCCGTTGGCCAGGAACCGCAGGGCCGCCTCCCGGAAGCGCGGCGCCTGCTCGGCGTCGGGCCAGCGGGTGGCCGTTCGCCACAACAACGCCCCGTTCCAGAGGTTCGACTCGGGGTGGTTGTGCCCTGAGGCGTCCCAGACGTCGGCCTGGACGCCCGGGTCCTTGCCGCGGTGATAGTCGGTGGTGAGCCACTCGGACTCGCTGAAGAGCACGGCCCGTGCCGCGTCCGCGACGCCGGTCGCACCCTGGCCCCGCAGGAGTTCGACTCCGAACCAGGCCCGTTCGATGCCGAGGGCACTGATCCAGGTGTGCCCCCACTGCGTCCCGTCGGCACACGTGCCGGTGCCGGACACGTGCGAGTCCCAGGAGAACCGGTAGCTGGCCTCGGCACGCCTGCGGGCGAACGCCCTGGTCCCGGGATCGTCATGGTGGACCGCGACGACGGCCGCTGCCGAGGCGTACTTGAGGTTCGTCTGCGCCCCCCAGACGTTGTAGCCGGTACCGAACCAGCCGGTCCCGTCGGGACCGTCCGTCCACCACGGCTCCATCGCGTGCAGCCAGCGGCCGAGGCGCGCCACGATCCGGGTGTGCTGCCGGTCGACGCCGACCACCTGCGGGTCCGAACCGGTCAGCTGCTGCTCGGTTGCGCTCATTCGGGCGTTCACCCCTGCTTCTCGTCGAAGGCTGCCTGGTACTCGGCGAGGATGTCGGCCCCGCCGCCGCTGTTGAACTCCTCGACGGCGACGCTCCAGTCGCTGACCGGCCGGCGCCCGAGCATGATGTCCAGCTCCGCGTCCTCCAGCGTGCCCTGGAGCGAGGCGAGCTTGCGGCTGGCGGTCTCCGAGTACAGGCCGAGCGTCGGGTCCTGGAACGACTTCTCCGTGACCCGGTTCTGGTGGTCCCACGCCGCCTGGACCACGGCGTCCCGGTTGGGGGCGTACACCACGCGCGCGGCATCGGAGATGTAGAGGGATCCGATGTTCACCTCGCTGGCGGCATCCGTCGGCACCGGGTCCGTGCCCTCGAGCTCGTAGTTGACCCCCTCGATGCCGAACTTGCAGAACAGGTACTCCTCGGTGCCGAACGGCGCGGCGAGGTAGTCGGCAACCCTCAGCAGGGTCTCGACCCGGTCCGCCGAGTCCGCACTGATCGCGGTGATGCCGTAGTTCGGCTTCGGCACGAACTGGGTGCCGGTGCCGCCGTCGAATCCGATGACCGGCAGCGCCTGGATGTTCAGCCCGGGTACCGAGCCGTGCTGGACGTACAGGCTGAACCACGCGATGAACGAGTCCTCGTGGAAGATCGACCTGCCGGCGCCGAACCAGTCCTTCCTCGCCGAGCCCGGCGCGGACGGGGCGTCCGGGTTGACGACGCCCGCCGCCTGGAGAGCCCGCACGGCGTCAAGCGCCTGCTCGTGCCGCTCGTCGTCGAGCGTGCTCGTGAACGTCCCGTCGACCACCATCCAGTAGCTCGGGATGTCCACGGTGGCACGCGCGTAGGCAAGCGGCAGGCTCCCCCACGCCCAGGTGTTGCCGCCGGTCAGCTCCGTCGAGAGATCGCTCAGCTCCGCGAAGTTCTGCGGCGTCTCGGTGATCCCCGCGGCGTCCAACAGGTCCTGCCGGGCGAACAGCGTCGGCAGGTTGACCAGCCCGCGCTGGATCGGGATGGCTCGGATCCGACCGTCGAAGGCGCACTCCTGCCACGAGGCGGTCGGGATGTTGGCCAGCCCGGGGTAGGCGGCGATGGCGTCGCCGGAGAGGAATTCGGTGAGGTCCGCGGCCTCGGAGGCCATGAACTGCGGCAGCGACTGGGTCGAGCCCACGTGGAAGAAGTCCGGGAGCGCGCGGCCGGCGACGGTGGTCGCGAACTTGGCGTCGTACTCACCGGCGGGCGTCAAGGTGATCTGGAGTTCCGAGCCGAGCCGCTCGTTCATCTCCTGCCAGAACGCGTTCTGATCCATCGCGGGTGGAAGCGCGAACGAGGTCGGTCCCATCGCGGTGATGGGCTCACCGTCACTGGGGGTCCCCGTGGAGATCGCGGCCGGGCCGGCCGGGTAGGCGAAGAACCCGCTCGACGTACGACCGTCCTGGACCGGCAGGTCGGCTTCGACGCCCTCGAAGGGGATGTAGTCGGGCAGCGCGGCCGCGGCGCCGCCGCCCGAACCGCCCTGGCTGTTGCCGCCGTCCGGATTGCTCGAGCAGGCCGCGATGCCGGCCAGTGCTGCGATCCCGAGGCCGGTCGTGAGAACTGCTCGCCGGGACGGGTGAGGAGTGTGCGCGGACATGGTCGGTCCTTCCATGGTGGGTGGTGCGGGGGTGAGTTGGGGGTCGGCGGACGTCGGCGTCAGCCCTTGACCGCTCCGGTGAGCGCGCCCTTGGCGAAGTGGCGCTGCAGGAACGGGTAGACGCACACGATCGGCACGATCGAGACCACGAGGATCGCCATCTGCAGGGTCACCTGGGCCGGGAGGATCCCGGAGGCGAGGTCGGCGGAGCCGATCTGGTTGTCGTTGGTGACGTAGGACCGCAGCACCAGTTGCAGCGGCCACAGCTTGGGGTCGTTGATGTACAGCAGCGCGGAGAAGAAGGCGTTCCAGTACCCGACGGCGTAGAAGAGCCCGATGACGGCAAGGGCGGCCTTCGACAACGGCAGCACGATGCGGGCCAGCATGGTGAACTCGCTGGCTCCGTCGATCTCGGCCGCCTCCAGGACATCCGTCGGAAGGTTGCTGAAGAAGGCGCGCAGCACGATCACGTTGAACGCGTTCAGGCAGGTGGGAACGATGAGTGCGGCAAGGCTGTCGAGCAGACCGAACTGCTGCACCGCGAGGTACATCGGAATGATCCCCGGGTTGAAGAACAGGCTGAAGATCAGCAACATCGTGATCAGCCGCCGCCCCGGCAGCGCGGACCGGGTCAGCGCGTAGGCGAGCATGGAGGAGACGGTGAGCGAGAGCACGGCGCCGACGATCGTGACGATCCCGCTGACTCCCAGTGCCCGGGTGACCACGCCACCCGACAGGATCGCCTGGTAGGCGGTGATGTCGAGGCGCTCGGGCCAGAGCACCATCCCGCCGGAGTCGGTGACCTGCGCCGACGGTGCCAGGGACGTCGCGATGATCGCGACGAACGGAACCAGCACGAGGGCACACGCGATGGCGAACACGAGCAGCTTGACGACGCCGAACAGGGGCGACGGGTGCTGCTGACCGTTGATGAGGGTGCTGCGCCGGGCGCGGCGCGGGGAGTTCGTCATGACCGGTACAACCCGTCCTCCCCGAAGAGGTGGGCCAGCTTGTTCGCACCCAGCACCAGCAGGACGGAGACGATGCCCTTGACCAGCCCGACCGCCGTCGCCTCGCTCCAGCTGCCGTCCACGATGCCGACGTTGTAGACGTAGGTATCCAGTACCTCGGACGCCTCGATACCGACGGCCGGCTGCTGGAGGATGATCTGCTCGAAGCCGACGCTGAGTGCGTCCCCGAGCCGCAGGATCAGGAGCAGGATCACGATCCCCTTGAGCGCCGGCAACGTGATGTGCCACATCTGCCGGAACCGTCCGGCGCCATCCATCGTGCTCGCCTCGTACAAGGTCGTGTCGATCTGGGACAGCACCGCCAGGAACAGGATCGTCGCCCAGCCGGCGTCCTTCCAGATCAGCTGGCTGGTCACCAGCGGGATGAAGAGGTCGGCGTTGCCAATCAGGGAGAACGTGTCCAGGTCGTTGGCCCGGAGGAAGTTGTTGATCATCCCGGCACCCCCGAGGAACTGCTGGAAGACGGCCACGACGATCACCCAGGACAGGAAATGGGGCAGGTACAGCACCGACTGGACGAGCCGTTTGATCCGCTCCGAGACCATGGAGTTCAGGGCCAGGGCAAGCGCGATCGGCACCGGGAAGACGAGCAGCACCTGCACGAGCGTGATGATCAGGGTGTTCGTGAGTGCGTTGACGAAGCGGTGGTCACCGCGCGCGATCAGCTCGAAGTTCTCGAGCCCGACCCACGGGCTCTCCCAGACCCCGACGAACGGCAGGTAGTCCTTGAAGGCGATGACGTTGCCGATGAGGGGGTAGTACTGGAAAGCGAGCAGGAGCAGCACACCCGGTGCCGCCAGCGCCAGCAAGGGGGCGCTACGCCGCAGCCGGGCCGCCCGTTTGGTGGAATTCACGCCTAGAACAGCTCCATTGCCTGTGGAAAACCTACGGTCTGTACCAAAATGAACGCGCGATCATTGCGAGTTCCGTGAACCTAGCGGGCTCCTCGACGGACTGTCAACTGCCATCTCGACGGGCGGTCGGCAGCGACGCCTCCGACGGTCCGAGTGGTCGGCCCCGCCATGGCCGGCACGACCAACGACGTGCCGCTCGCTCCCCGTTCAGGACTGGAGCGCGCCGCCGAGCACCGCGTGCGGGCCGTTTGCGGCAACGGTGGATCGGCGCACCACCAGTTCGCCCGGGACCAGCCGGTACGACGGTGGACGATCCGGCTCCGCCAGCCGCCGCACGCACTCCTGGACGGCCAGTGCCCCCCGTTCGTGAAGGGAGGTGGCCACAGTCGTCAGACCGGGGCCGAAGAACTCGGTGATCGAGAGCCCTCCGAATCCGGCGACCGCCAGGTCCTCCGGGATCCGCAGCCCGAGTTCGGATGCCGCCTGCATGGCACCGAGTGCCATCTCGTCAGTGGCAGCGAAGACTCCGTCCGGGCGAGCACCGCGGGCCACCGCTCGGTGCAGGGCCTCGTAGCCTGCCCTGGCAGTCCACTCGTCGGCCGTCTCGAAGAGGTCGGCCTCGTCGACACGCGCCCGCCAGCCGTCCCATCGGAACCGTGACACCAGCGTCTCGTGGCGAGCTCCGATGTGCAGGATCCGGCTCCTGCCGATCTCCAGCAGATGCCCCATCACGACGTCGACCGCACCCAGCTCGTCCAGAGCCGCGACCGAGCACGGCGAGCCTGGGCCCAGATCGGTGGTGCTGATGATCGGGAACGGCACGTCCGCCGCCGCCAGAACCTCCGCGTTCAGACTGGTCGCCGGCAGGACCATGACCGCAGCCGCCGACTGTTCGACCATGGTGTTGAGGCAGCGTCGCAAGTCCTCACCGTCCGAATCGGTGGCGATCGCGACCGCGAGCGTGTACCCAGCCGAGGTCGCGGCCTCGTTGATGCCGCGCAGCAGCAACGCGCTGGCCCGGCCCGGTGGCTCTCCGAAGATGACGCCGAGGGTCCTGCTCGCGCCCATGAGTGCCTGGGCCGCCCGGTTCGGGCGGTAGCCCAGTCGCTCGATGACCTCCCGGACGGCCGCGGCGGTGGCCTCGACGACGGCGGGATCGCGGGTGAGCACCCTGGACACGGTCGCTCGAGAGACACCGGCGGCCTCGGCGACATCTGCCATCCGCACCCGTTGCGACGGCGTGTCGCGCCCTCTTCGGCTCATCGTCCGCTCCCTTCCGCCCCAGTCCCACGAGCTTCGACACGCCGAGCATATCGAGGCCGAGGGCTCCGACCGGCTGGAGTGTACTCGCGTACATCCGCGTGGCGACGGAGTTGGAGATGAACGCTCTCGCCGACTCCTGCGATCAGTGCCCCGCGACCGCCATGTCGGTGCTGCCCGGCCAGGTCTTCAGCAACCAGCCGTCCGCGTCCACGTGCACCTCGGCGACGCCGCACGGCGGGATCCAGCGCGATTCGGTCATACCCGGCTCTGCTGCCGCGAGGTGCGGCAGCACCAGTGACATCGCGCCGCCGTGGCTGATCACCAGCACGGTCTCGCCGCGGAACCGGTCGGCGATCTCCTGCGCCGCGCCGGCGAACCGGGTCACGACCTGCGTGCCGGACTCCCCGCCCGGCAGGGCGGCGTCGAGGTCACCGTCCACCCAGCGACGCATCACCTGCAGTGCCCGGGCTTCGCCGTCGGGGGTCTCGGTGTCCGGACCGAGGTCGAACTCGACGAGACCGGGCAGCGCCTCGGGTCTCAGCCCGAGCTGTTCACCGACCACGGCGCCGGTCTCGACGGCGCGGCGCAAGGTGCTCGTGAACAGCCCGGCGACCCTGCGGTCCCGCAGCGAAGCGGCCAGGGCGCGGGCCTGGGCGACGCCGTCCGGGGTGAGGCCGAGGTCACCGTCGGTCCCGGGTTCCGGCTCGTAGGCATGCCCGTGCCGGGCCATCAGTAGCACCGCCGCGCACTGCAGATCGCTCACCCGTTCGACGGTACTGCACGGTGGACGCCCGCCACAGCGCCTCCGGGTCGAGCCCGAGTACGGACCCCCAAATGTGACGTCCGCCTCGTCTCCCCGGGTGGATGTCACAAACCGTCCCGCTACGGCGTCATCCAGGTACCCGGCTCCACGGGCCGGGCATCGAGTAGGGAACGGAGTGAGTGCCACGTGAGCGCAGGGAGCGCGCAGGGCAGTCAGACTATGGACCGGCTCGCGGACCGGTTCGCCCGGCGGACCCGGCTGGGCACGATCATCACATCCTGGCGGGTGCACGCCTTCACAGATCACTGGTCCCTACTGCTCGGTCAGATCGTCGTCGCGAGTTTCGTCGTATGCGCCCTCACGGGCGCCTTCCTCACGTTCTTCTACGACCCGTCGGTCGCTCCGGTTGTCTACGACGGCCCGTACGGACCCCTCCAGGGCGTCGAGATGTCGCGCGCCTACGAGTCGACCTTGGAGATCTCGCTGGAAGTTCGCGGTGGCTTGTTGATGCGCCAGCTCCACCGGTGGAGTGCCAACCTGATGATCGCCGCGCTGCTGCTGCACATCCTGCGTGTCTTCTTCACCGGCGAGTTCCGGCGGCCTCGCGTGAAGAACTGGCTCATGCTGTTCGGCGTCCTGTTCGCGGGCATGGGCGCGGGCCTGACCGGCGCGCTGCTTCCCGACGACATGCTCTCCGGCAGCAGTCTCGCGGTGCTCGACGGGCTCCTCAAGAGCGTTCCGGTGGTGGGGACCAGGCTGTCGGGTCTCGTGTTCCAGGGACAGTTCCCGAGCGGCGCGATCGCCACCTTCTACCCGGTCCACGTGTTCGTCCTGCCGGGCGTCATCGCGGTGCTCATCGCGGTGTACGCCCTGCTGAGCGCACGAGGCGGGCCCGCTCGCCCCGAACCGGGACGCGGATCGCAGGGCGCGGTCCGGCGTCGTCCGACGGCATCCGCAACGAAGCGAGGCGGTCTGTTCCTCATCGTGTTCGGCAGCCTGACCCTGATGGCCGCACTCGTGACCGTGAACCCGATCTGGGACTACGGGCCCGCCGATCCGGGCAACACCTCGGCCGGTGCCGGCGCGCTCTGGTATCTCGCCTTTCTCGACGGAGCGCAGAAACTCGTCCCTCCCGGCTGGGAGTTCGTCTGGATGGGCGGGACCTGGATCCTCGCCCTCCTCGTGCCGGTCGCCGTGTCCGGTCTGTACCTGGTGACCGCGATGCTCTACCCGTTCATCGAACGCTGGATCACCGGCGACCGACGCGAGCACCACGGGCACACCAGGCCGCGCAACGCGCCGACCCGTACCGCGATCGGAGTCGCCGGCATCATCTTCTACGGCGTTCTCTGGGCAGCAGCCGGATCGGACACCATCGCGCTGCAGTTCGGAGTCGCCTTCGAAGGGATCGTGCTGGCGCTCCAGATCACGCTCCTGCTCGGACCCGTCCTCGGGTTCGTCCTGACCAAACGCATGTGCATCGCACTACAACGAAAGGACCGAGAGCTCGTGCTCCACGGCCATGAGACAGGCAGAGTCGTCCGGACGTCGACGGGTGAGTACGTCGAGGTGCATCGGCCATTGGATCCCTACGAACGGTGGCGGCTCGTCGACTACGAGGTGGACGAGGCCCTGACCCTCGAGCCGGACGCCACCGGACACGTCCGGTGGCGGACGCGGGTCCGGGTTCGTCTTTCGCAGTGGTTCTACCGCGACCGCATCCCTCCGGTCACCCCCACCGAGCTCCTCGCTGCCCGTGACCGGGCCGCACCCCACGGTGCGGACGCGGCAGAACGGAGCGTGCTCGAGGACTCACGCTGAGACCGAACTGCGAGGGAGCCCGCTCCGGGCGAATCGAGTTCTATGGTGTCCCCATGCTGACGCATCGCTGGGGCCTGGGCACCGAGCTCGTGGACTACGAGGAGGCCTGGGCACAGCAACGGGCTATCCACGAGCGCGTGGTCGCCGGCGGCACGGACGAGATGCTGCTGCTCGAGCACGCCGGCGTCTACACGGCAGGCAAGCGCACCGCGAAGTGGGACCGGCCCACCGACGGCACCCGGGTGGTCGACGTCGACCGCGGCGGCCGGATCACCTGGCACGGCCCCGGGCAGCTGGTGGTCTATCCCATCGTGCGGCTGGTCGAGCCGGTCGATGTGGTCGCCTACGTCCGGGTGCTCGAGCAGGCGGTCCTGGATCTGTGCGCAGAGCTCGGCCTCGCCGCCGCGCGCGTCGAGGGGCGCAGCGGGGTCTGGGTCCTGGGCGTCGACGGCGGCCAGGACCGCAAACTCGCAGCGATCGGTGTGCGCGTGGCCAAGGGCGTGACGATGCACGGCGTCGCCGTGAACTCGTGCCCGGATCTGGTCGCGTTCGACGCGATCGTGCCGTGCGGCATCGAGGACGCCGGTGTGATCTCGCTCACGCAGTTGCTCGGCCGGCACGTGAGCGTCACCGAGTGCGCGGACCTGCTCACCCCGCACCTGGCGCGGAACCTCGCGCTGGTGCGGGCCGCCGTCGCCCCCGGCGCGGTGAGCGAACAGAACCAGGCGAGGGCCGCCGTCGTCCACTAGATGGACCATGCGCCCGCGGCACGCGGCGCGGACCGACGGCGGGTCGTAGTGTGAGCGAGCAGCAATCGAACCGATGCAGAAACGGGTGAACCGGGTGACCATCGCGCCAGAGGGACGACGCATGCTTCGGGTGGAGGCGCGCAACTCCGCCGTCCCGATCGAGAAGAAGCCCGAGTGGATCAAGACCCGCGCCACCATGGGCCCGGAGTACACCGAGCTGAAGCAGCTGGTGCGCCGGGAGGGTCTGAACACGGTCTGCGAGGAAGCAGGCTGTCCGAACATCTTCGAGTGCTGGGAGGACCGCGAGGCCACGTTCCTCATCGGCGGCAACCAGTGCACCCGGCGCTGTGACTTCTGCCAGATCGACACCGGCAAGCCGGACGCGTTCGACGCCGACGAGCCGCGCCGGGTCGCCGCCTCGGTGCAGGCGATGGGCCTGAAGTACGCGACCGTCACCGGGGTGGCCCGCGACGACCTGGACGACGGCGGCGCCTGGCTCTACGCGGAGACCGTCCGGCAGATCCACCAGGTCAACCCCGGCACGGGCGTCGAACTGCTGATTCCGGACTTCAACGCAGACCCCGACCAGCTGGCCGAGGTGTTCTCGTCCCGGCCGGAGGTGCTCGCGCACAACCTGGAGACGGTGCCGCGGGTGTTCAAGCGGATCCGCCCCGGGTTCCGGTACGAGCGCTCGCTCGAGGTGATCCGGATGGCCCGGGATGCCGGGTTCGTCACGAAGTCGAACATCATCCTCGGCATGGGCGAGACGTTCGAGGAGGCCGCGTCCACACTGCAGGACATGCACGACGCCGGCTGCGACCTGATCACGATCACCCAGTACCTGCGCCCCTCGCTGCGGCACCACCCGGTCGACCGCTGGGTCAAGCCGGAGGAGTTCGTGGCGCTGTCGGAGGAGGCCGAGGACATCGGCTTCCTCGGTGTCATGGCCGGGCCGCTGGTGCGCTCGTCCTACCGCGCCGGACGGCTGTGGGGGCAGGCGATGGCCCGCCGTGGCGAGGCGGTCCCCGAGGCCCTGCAGCACCTGACCGAGCCGACCACGGCCCGCCAGGAGGCGGCCTCGCTGTTGCACCGGTGACGGCCGTCGGCGCGCCCTGAGCCCCCTCGCGCGACCGGTAGGCTTGACCCCATCATGGCGAAGAACTCATCCCCCGACGCGGCGGCCCCGAAACCGAAGAAGAAGCGCTGGTATCACCAGCTGTGGGACGTCTACAAGATGGTCCGCGAGGCGCAGCCGTCGATCACCTGGCTGCTGCTGCTTATCATCATCGGCGGCACTGCCGTGGGTTTCGGGCTGGGGGTGCTGTTCAACCAGCAGGTCTACTTCACGATCCTGGCGCTGCCGTTCTCGCTGCTCGGGGCGATGTTCCTGCTCGCCCGGAAGGCGGAGTCGACGGCGTATCGGCGCATCGAGGGCGAGCCCGGCGCGGTCTCCGCCGCCCTGGGCACGATCAAGCGCGGCTGGAACATCGAGGAGGAGCCGGTCGTCATCGACCCGCGGACCCAGGACATGGTGTTCCGCGCCGTCGGCAAGCCCGGTGTGGTGCTGATCTCCGAGGGCCCGCCGCACCGCGTGAAGAAGCTGCTCGAGAACGAGCGCCGGCGCACCGCCCGCGTGATCCCGAACGTCCCGTTCGTGCTGCTCGAGTGCGGGCAGGAAGAGGGACAGATCCCGCTGCCGAAGATCGCCTCCCGGGTACAGCGGCAGAAGGGCAAGCTCACCAAGAACGAGGTGGCCGAGGTCTCCAAGCGGCTGCGCGCGCTGCACCGGAACACGCTGCCGATCCCCAAGGGCGTGGACCCGCGCAAGGCACGGCCGGACCGCAAGGGCATGCGGGGACGCTGACGCCCTCGCACTGCAGACGCGCATCACCACGGGTCAGCAGACCCCGATCCGCGCGGGTTGGGAGTTCCACCCGTCACCTGGTGAGGTCGTAGACGGCACGCCAGTCGAAGTACACGATCGCCTTGGCGTGGCTCATGTCGAAATCGAAACGATCGTCGGGCTGCGCCTGGTAGACCTCGTTGCCGACCCGGTGCGGCTTACCGTCGAGACTCCACTTCCCGGTGGGCCCGTCGGCGACGAGCATCTTCGGCCCGGTGAGTTTCTGGACCTCGGGGTCGGCGGCAACGGCCTCGATGATCAGCCGACGCGCGGCGGTCTCGTCGGCGATCTCGCCTGCGGTCAACTTGACCTTGAGTGCCGCTCGCGCCAGCGGGAGCAGCCTGCTCCAGTTGATGTCAGCTGTCAGGTCGGTCCGCGTCTGCGAGCCCTTCGTCGACTTCTGGTAGTGGACGGTTCGGCCACCGATGTCCTTCTCACGGATCACGAGGATGTGCTTCGCGGCAAGCAGTACCTTGAGGTACGTCTGCCCGAGCGGGGACGCTGTCAGCAACGGTGCCACGTCGGAGCGCCCGGCGGCCTCCGCACTCGGCGAGAGCAGACGAGCCACGAGAGTCGGCACGATCGCACCGTTCGCGGGGTCCCAGTCGGTGACCGCCTCGTCGACGATCCCCTTCACGAGGACACCGAGGGAGGGACTGTTCGCACTGGCGTTCGTCTTGCGGCTCCACTCGTCCAGGTTGAAGCCGATCGGTCCTTGCCCGCCGATGTCGAACTCGTATTTCCAGTGGTGCTTGAGGTCTACTTCGGCATCACCGGCGACAGCTGTGCGCGCCTGGTCCAGCTGGAAGAGTGCAGCCAGACGATTCGCCTCGGTCACCCAAGCGTCGAGCGTCTGCGCGCTGGCGACCGCAAGCGCCGGATCCTTCACGTCGATCATCTTGAGGCTGGCCATCAGTTGTGTTGCCACGCTCGGTTGGTGACGCTTCAGGCCCGCGGCGATACGCCTGGCCTCCGGCTGGAACTTCCGCGTCGCGGCCTGGTCCGAGACGGCCAGCGACTCGATGTACGCCGACAGGCGCACGAACGCCGTCGCGGCGTTGTTGCCGACATGGGCAGCCGGCATCACGTTGAAGAGGCCCTGAACGCTGGGCTCGCCGGCGCGGTCGAGGACACGTTGGACGGCCCGATTCCCGAGTTGTTTCTGCAGCTGCAGGATCTGATCGACCGGTCGCCCCGCCTCGGCCCCCGAGCGGACCGCACGTCGGTCGTCGGTGCGGACGTGCACGCCGGGTGTCAGGGGTCGACTGCCAGCGGCCATCTCGTATCGATCCCTTCCGGCTGTCCCAACGGCGCACATCAACGACGAGCACCTACCGTGGGAGATCAATCTCGCCGATGCAGCCGATCGGATCCAGCGTCGACGGCCCTCCGTCGGGGACGCATCGCTCGCCCGATCGGGCATGCCCAGCACGGCCCATCGCGGCGGACCCGCGCGCCGTAATCCAGCGGCGCGTTACGCCCGAGCCTCCACCGGCACCCAGTCCCGACCGAACCATCGCCGCGCCCGGTCCGCCCCGAACGCCTGTTTCTCCGCCCCGTTCGGCAGCGAGGGCCCGTCCATCCCACCGAACGGCGCTTGCCCCGGCTGGAAGGTCACGTCCACCTTCGCGACCTGCCCGCCGCCGAACTCCATGTAGCAGATGCCCTGCCCGCCGTACTCGGCGTCGGAGGTGCTTCCGTTGACTCGCGCGATGAGCTGTGCGGCCACGACCCTCGCCTGGCCCTCGGAGAACACACCCGCCTTGGGCGTGCCAACGCTCGTCACGTCCCCGATCGCGAACACGTCACCGAACTTCGTCCGCAGTGTCCTCGGGTCCACCGGGATCCAGCCGTCCTCGGTCAACCCGGCCTCGACCACGACCGGCGGCGCGACGTGCTTGGGCACCGCGAGGAGCAGATCGAAGCCGATCTCCTCGCCGTCGCCGAGCACCGCGACCCGACGCGCCGGATCCAGCGAGCGCACCAATGACCCCGGGTGCCACCCGATCCCCCGCTCCTCGAACGCGGCGAGGATCGCCTCCGACGCAAGGGGCGACGGCGGGATCGGCCTCGGCAGCGGCATCACGAGGTCGATGCTCGAGCGCCGACGCAGGCCCCGCTCGGTCAGGAAGTCGTGCACCAGCAGTGCGGTCTCGCTCGGCGCGGGCGGGCACTTGAACGGAGTCGACGTCACGGCGATCACCACCCGGCCGCCGTCGAAGGCGTCGAGCGCATCCCGCGCGGCGATCGCGCCGGGCACCGTGTAGAACTCGTGGCCCGCCTCGACCAGTCCCGGTGTCGCGGACGGGTCGAGGTCCGCGCCGAGCGCCACCACGAGGGCGTCCGCCTCCAGCGTCTCCCCCGTGTCCAGCGCGACGGTCCGCGCGACCGGGTCGATGCCGACCACCTCGGCGCGCACCATCCGCACGCCCGGGTGGGCGACGTCCGCGTAGGCCAGATGTACCCGCTCGGCGCTCGTGTGCCCGAACATGAAGTCGAGTTTCGAGAACCCGAACACGAAACTCTCCGCACGGTCGACGAGCGTGGTGTCCACGTCCTCGCCGAGCGCCTCCGAGAGCTTCGACGCCACCTCCAGGCCACCGAAACCGGCGCCGAGGATCACCACCCGCAATCCGGTCTTGGTCACCCGGTCATGTTCGCATCGCGGGCGGCGTCAGGTCCGGCGAACGGACCAGCAAATGCCCGACGGCGGCCCCTCGCCCTCCGCATACGCGAGTGCTGTTGTGCCTGCCACTTCCGCTCAGTTCGTTGCCGTGACCAGCCAGGCGCGGGCGACGAACCGGACGACGCCGTCGACCATCCGCTCGCGCACCTCCGCTCGTGCCTCCTCGACCGCTGCGTCCCAGCCCGCAGCGCCGAGGCGAGGTTCGAGGTCGGCGCGTAGGGCTCGGCCGGTCTGTCCGCCGAGCACGATCGCCAGACGCTCCGCCACGCCGTCGCTGCCGTCCACGCCGTAGTCGCAGACGCCGTCGACCGGCTCGACCGCCACGTCACGCCAGCCAGCGTCCGCGAGCACCTGTCGCACGTGTGCCGCCTCGCCGAGGCCCAAGGGGCCCGGAACGCCCGACGGCGGTGGGCCGGGCGGGTCCTCGTGCCTCGCCAGGAGCGTGCGCAGGCCGAGCTCGAACAGGTCCCGCTCCTCCTCGCGCCAGCACACGAACGCGAGGCGGGCGTCCGGCACCGCGGCCGTGCGGAGGTTGGCGAAGGCGGCGCACGGGTCGGCGAAGAACATCACCCCGAACCGGGACACGACCCGGTCGAACGGGGCGCCCGGAGCAGCGGCGAGGAGATCGCCGTCCTGCGCGTCGGCGATGATGACCGAGGCTCCGGGCACCCGGAGCCGGGCCGCGGCGACCATGTCGTCGGAGATGTCGACGCCGACCGGGTGTGCACCGGCCGTGGCCGCCGCCTCGAGCAGGGTGCCGGTGCCGCAGCCCACATCGAGGACCCGCTGACCGGGAGCCAGCTCCGCAGCGGCGAGCACCGCCGTCGTGAACGGCGCGAACGCGGCGTCGTAGATGCGCTGGTGCCGCACCCAGCCCGCGGAGCCGGACGCCCAGACCTCACGCATCGCCTCGTTGCCCATGGGCTCGAACCTAGTGCCGCCGCCGCTGTCGCAACAGGAGGGGCGCTACCGTCGCGCCACGGTCAGGTGCCGCCGAGTCATGCCGGAATGATGTCGACCTCGTACTGCTGCAGGATCCGATCGGCAGTGACAAGCGGCATCCCGAGCATCTGTGCCTGTGCCACGAGGATGCGATCGAAGGGGTCGCGATGGTGGTCCGGCAACTCCCCGGCGCGGAGCGCATGGGCGTGCTCCACCCCGATGGCAGTCGTTGCCGATCGACGCATTCGGTCTGGCACATACGCGGAGGGGACCTCGGGCAGACTCAGCTTTCCGAGGCGGCACTTGATTGCGATCTCCCATGCGCTCGCCGCCGAGAACAGGATCTCGGTGCGCGTGTCCGCAAGCAAGGACTGCACCTCGGCTCGCAGGCGACCCGGCTCAGCCTGCATCCAGAGCCAGACGTGCGTGTCGACGAGCACCCTGCTCACGCCTGGAACTCCGCGAGTACATCGTCTGGGAGTGGCTCGTCGAAGTCGTCCGGGACGACGAAAACTCCTTCGTCCAGTCCCAGACTTCGCACCGAAGGGAGCGAGGCGGGCACCAGGCGAGCCACAGGCTGCCCTCCACGACGAATTTCAACCTCTTCGCCGGCGTCGACAAGGCGCAGCAACTCGGAGAGACGTGTCTTCGCCTCATGGACGCCCACGCTGCGCACCGTTGACTTAGTCATGGACTTAGTCTACTCCTCGACACCCTGACGCCTCTGTAGGGCAGCGGGTGTCCAGGTCAGAGCCGAACGATCCGGGTCTTGGCCCAGATGTCGTGGAGCCCGCGCCCGTCGGGACCGGTGATCACCGGCGGCAGCACCAGGCAGATCGCCACCGTCCGCACGGCTGCGCGCAGCGGCCCGGATGCCCCGCCCTCGATCCCGCGCACCCCGATGCCGAGCAACCGGTGCCCGATCGTGAACCCGAGGGTCGCCACAAGCAGGTACGTCATCAGCGCGAACACACCGAGCGTGGCGAGCGGGTGGTAGTCCAGGAACGCGTAGCTGATGACGCTCGCGAGGGCCCAGTCGATCGCCAGGGCGACCAGACGCCGACCGAGCGGCGCGTTCGCGACGGACGCTCCGCCGTCGGGCGTTGCTCTGCCTTTCGTCCCGGCGGGTCCACCACTCATACTTCGAGAGCGTAGTCCCGCCGCGGCCCGGACGAGACGGCCCGACGGCGCAGGTCGCGTCGCGTTTAACATGGCGGACACATACGGGTCACGGTAGGGAAATGCCGCGCCCCTACCGTGTGTCCGAACCCAGGACGGGTGTCCTAGACCAAGGAGCAACGGATGTTCAGTACTGCCGAGGAGGCCATTGCCTTCACCAAGGAGCAGGGCGTCAAGTTCGTCGACGTCCGGTTCTGCGACCTGCCGGGGGTGATGCAGCACTTCAACATTCCGGTCGAGGCCTTCACGGAGGACGCCTTCACCGAGGGTTTGATGTTCGACGGATCCTCGATCCGTGGCTTCCAGGCCATCCATGAGTCGGACATGAAGCTCGTGCCGGACGTCTCCAGCGCGTTCGTGGACCCGTTCCGCAAGCAGAAGACCCTCGTGGTCAACTTCTCCATCGTGGACCCGTTCACCGACGAGCCCTACTCCCGCGACCCGCGCAACATCGCGGCCAAGGCCGAGGCCTACCTCGCCTCCACCGGCATCGCGGACACCGTCTACTTCGGCGCCGAGGCCGAGTTCTACATCTTCGACGACGTGCGTTTCTCCACCAGCGCGCAGCACTCCTTCTACTACCTCAACTCCAACGAGGCCGCCTGGAACACCGGCCGTGAGGAGGAGGGTGGCAACCTCGGGTACAAGACCCGCTTCAAGGGCGGCTACTTCCCCGTCTCCCCCAACGACCAGATGGCGGACCTGCGCGACTCCATGGTCACCCAGCTGCAGGAGGTCGGCCTCGAGGTCGAGCGTGCGCACCACGAGGTGGGCACGGCAGGCCAGCAGGAGATCAACTACCGCTTCGACAGCCTGCGCGCCGCCGCCGACGACGTGATGAAGTTCAAGTACGTCATCAAGAACGTCGCCTGGGAGGCCGGCAAGTCCGCCACGTTCATGCCCAAGCCGCTGTTCGGTGACAACGGCTCCGGCATGCACTCGCACCAGAGCCTGTGGAAGAACGGCGAGCCGCTGTTCTACGACGAGCGGGGCTACGGCGGCCTGTCCGACATCGCCCGCTGGTACATCGGCGGACTGCTCAAGCACGCCCCGTCGCTGCTGGCGTTCACGAACCCGTCGGTGAACTCCTACCACCGCCTGGTGCCCGGCTTCGAGGCCCCGGTCAACCTGGTCTACTCGGCGCGCAACCGCTCCGCGTGCATCCGGATCCCGGTCACCGGCACCTCGCCGAAGGCCAAGCGCGTCGAGTTCCGCGTGCCGGACCCGTCGTCCAACCCCTACCTCGCGTTCTCCGCGATGCTGATGGCCGGCATCGACGGCATCAAGAACCGGATCGAGCCGCCGGAGCCGGTCGACAAGGACCTGTACGAGCTGCCGCCTGAGGAGCACGCGCAGATCGCCCAGGTGCCGGACTCGCTGCCGGCCGTACTGGACGCGCTCGAGGCCGACCACGACTTCCTCACCGAGGGTGACGTGTTCACCCCCGACCTGATCGAGACGTGGATCGACTACAAGCGCTCCAACGAGGTCGACGCGCTGCGGCTGCGCCCGCACCCGCACGAGTTCGAGCTGTACTACGACATCTAGACCGCGGTCTTCCTGACCTGCGGCTGCTTGCCGAGAACGGCGCCTGATACGGGAAACGTCCTTCGACGTTCCCCGTGTCGGGCGCCGTTCGCCGGTGAGGGACCCGCTGGGTCAGGCTCCGCCAGCGCGCAGCACGGCTGGCTCCGGGGTGACCTGTGGCTGGCTCTTGGGTGGGTCGAGGAGTTCGAGCAGCCGTGCCGCTGAGGCGTCGGCCTGATTTGCGGAGACGACGGAGACGACCCACTCGGGGGTTGACTCGCCGGGCAGGTGCACCGCGGTGAGACCGGCGGCTTGGGGCTTCTCCGCCACGTGTTGCGGCACCAGGGCGATTCCCAGGCCGCGATGGATCAGGTCGAGGAGCGTATGGATGTCATCGACGGTGCACCGGACTCTTCTCGACACACCACGCGCCGAACAGGCCGCGTCGTTGAGCGATCGCACCCCCCACGACTCGCGGAAGTCGATGAACTCGTGATCGCGTAGCTGAGCCCATTCCACGCTCGCGGCGACCCCGAGGGGATGCCCCGGTGGCACGAGCAGCACGACCGGCCGCCGCCCGAGCTCAACACTCTGGGCGGTGGCCAGGTGCTCGGTCGTGGCAACGAACGCGATGTCCAGGTCGCCCGCGCGGATCTGCGAGACGAGGTCATGCGAGCCGGCCTGGGTGAAGTTGATGTCGACGAGTGGATACCGGCGATGGAACCGCTCGAGCAGCGGGGGCACGTCGACGATGCCGAGGCACTGCTCGGCTCCGACGTGCAGCCTGCCGGAGAGCGAATGGGTCGCACGCACGACGGCGTCACGGCCCGCGGCTGCCTGGGCGAGCGTGGCCCGCGCGAACGGCAGCAGAGCAAGCCCGGCATCGGTGGTGTCCACGCGACGGGTGGTCCGGGTGAACAGCGGTGTGCCGAGTTCGTCTTCGAGGTTACGGATCGCGGCGGACAGACCCGACTGCGAGACTCGGCAGACCGCCGCGGCGCGGGTGAACTGCTGCTCATCGGCGAGAGCGACGACGTACTCCAGCTGCCGGAGATCCATTGATCGATGCCCTTTCTCAATCGCATTACAACTAGTTGTTTTACTTCTAGTCTGCCGCTCCTTAGCGTAGATGTACACGTCATCGACCGAAGGACATGTCTTGCAGCAACGAACCCTGGGCACGCGTACCGTCGGCGCGATCGGACTCGGCGGCATGCCGATGTCGATCGAAGGGCGGCCGGATGAGAGCCGGTCGATCGCGACGATCCACGCGGCCCTCGACGCCGGCGTCACCCTCGTCGACACGGCCGATGCCTACCACCGCGACGCCGGCGAGGTCGGTCACAACGAGGAGCTCATCGCCCGAGCCCTGCGCACCTACCCGGGAGCGGCCGATGATGTGCTCGTCGCGACCAAGGGCGGGCACCTGCGTCCCGGTGACGGCTCGTGGACCCTGAACGGTCGGCCGGAGTACCTGAAGGAGGCGGCCAAGGCGTCCGCACGCCGGCTCGGCGTCGAGGCGATCGGCCTCTATCAGTTCCACCGGCCCGACCCCGATGTCCCCTACGCGGACTCGATCGGCGCGCTTCGCGATCTCCTCGATGAGGGCGTGATCGTCATGGCGGGCATCTCGAACGCGACCGTCGCCCAGATCGACGAGGCCAACGAGGTGCTCGGTGGACGTCTGGTCTCGGTCCAGAACCAGTTCTCGCCGGCGTTCCGCTCCAGTCTTGTCGAACTCGAGCACTGCGCTGCTCTCGGCGTCGCGTTCCTTCCGTGGTCGCCGTTGGGTGGCATCCGACGCGCGGGCGCGGTCGGCGAGCATCACACGGCGGTCCAGACCGTCGCCGACGCCCACGGGGTCAGCCCCCAGCAGATCGCACTCGCATGGGAGCTGTCCCTGGCGCCGGTCGTCATCCCCATCCCCGGCGCCTCCCGCCCCACCAGCATCACCGACTCGGTGCAGGCCACCGAGCTGGTACTGAACGCCGACGAACGTGCCGCCCTGTCGAGTGACGGCTGACGCCGCGCCCGGCAGCCCAACCCTCTGAAAGGACAACCCTCATGAAGACCTTCACCCTGCCGGGAACCGAGATCGTCGCTCCCAATGTCGTGCTCGGCCTGATGCGCATCGCCGACAAGGGCGACGATGAGGTGCGTGCCCTGGTCGGTGCCGCCCGCGACGCCGGTATCGACTTCTTCGACCACGCCGACGTCTACGGCAACGACCTGCACGGATGCGAGCGCCGCTTCGCCGAGGCGATGCACCTGACCCCGTCGCAGCGCGACGAGATCACCATCCAGACGAAGGCGGGCATCGTCCGGGAGGGTCCGTACTTCGACTTCTCCTACGAACATCTCATCGAGTCCGTCGAAGGGTCGCTTGCAGCCCTGCAGACGGACCACATCGACATCCTGCTGCTGCACCGCCCCGATGCACTGGTCGAACCGGAAGAGGTCGCCCGCGCGTTCGACGAGCTCCAGTCCTCCGGCAAGGTGCGAGCCTTCGGTGTGTCGAACCAGACGCCGCGGCAGATCGACCTGCTCCGCAAGTACGTGCGCCAGCCGATCGTCGCCAACCAACTGCAGCTGTCGATCACGCACGAACCCATCGTCGCCCAGGGCGTCGCCGCGAACATGCTCGCCGAGCAGCAGTCCGTCACGCGCGACGGCGGCGGCATCCTCGACTACTGCCGCCTCCACGACATCACGATCCAGGCGTGGTCCCCGTTCCAGGCGGGCTTCTTCAACGGGGTGTTCCTCGACTCGCCCGACTACCCGGAGCTCAACGCCGTGATCGACCGGCTCGCCACCCGCTACGACGTGCCACCGATCGCGATCGCGACCGCGTGGATCACCCGCCACCCGGCCCAGATGCAGGTCGTGCTCGGGACAACCAACCCCGAGCGTGTCGCGGGCGCCGCGCAAGGTTCCGAGATTCCACTGACCCGTGCCGAGTGGTACGAGCTGTTCCGCGCGTCCGGGCACCTCGTTCCGTAACGCTGTTCCCCCGTCAGGGTGCCCGTGACGCCCTTAGTCAGCGTGCACCATCCACCATCCACCATCCAGCTCCAGGAGAACATGTCATGACCCAGGACTCCGTCACCTACCGCACCCTCGGCCGCAGCGGGACGGCCGTCTCAACCCAGGCGCTCGGCACGATGACCTTCGGCGCCGAGGCCGACGAGGCCACGTCGCACGCACTGCTTGACGCCTACGTCGCCGCCGGCGGTAACTTCATCGACACCGCCGACGTCTACAGTGCCGGGGTCAGTGAGGAGATCATCGGCCGGTGGCTGGCCGCACACCCCACCGAAGCCGACCAGCTCGTCCTCGCGACGAAGGGACGCTTCCCGATGGGCGAGGGTCCCAACGACCTCGGAACCTCCCGGCGCCACCTTCGCGCCGCCCTCGACGCCTCCCTGCAACGGCTCGGTGTCGAACACATCGACCTGTACCAGCTCCACGCATGGGACGCGATCACGCCGTTGGACGAGACGCTGCGGTTCCTCGACGACGCCGTCACGGCCGGGAAGATCGGCTACTACGGATTCTCGAACTTCACCGGCTGGCAGCTCACCAAGGCCGTCCACATCGCCCGGGAACAGGGCTGGGCGCCACCGGTGACCCTCCAACCGCAGTACAACCTCCTCGTCCGGGGGATCGAACTCGAGATCGTGCCCGCGGCCCTCGACGCCGGCATCGGGCTGCTGCCATGGTCGCCGCTCGGCGGCGGCTGGCTCAGCGGGAAGTACCGCCGCGATCAGACCCCGGCCGGTGCGACACGTCTGGGCGAGAATCCGAACCGCGGCATGGAGGCCTGGGACAAGCGCAACGCCGACGAGCGCACCTGGCGGGTCATCGACGCGGTGTCCGCCGTGGCCGACGAGCACGCAGTGACTCCGTCGCAGGTGTCGCTGGCCTGGGTGGCCGCGCAGCCCGCGGTCACGTCCGTCATCCTCGGCGTCCGAACCATCGAACAGCTCGAGGACAACATGGCCGCAGCCACCCTTGCCCTGACCGCCGAACAGCTCGACCGGCTCACCGCCGCAAGTGCCCCAGACATCGAGGACTACCCCTACGGCGCGCCGGGCACACGGCAACGCCACCGCAACCTCGCCGGCGGACGCTAGGGCGTACGGTCTGCGGGACAGCGTCAGCCCACCCGTTGCGGCGCGGCCTCCCAGGTGTACCCGTCCGGGTCCGTGAACGGGTCCGCGTCGGCCCCGATCGCCAGCCGGTGTGACCCCGAGCCTTCGGGTGATACTCCGGCGTCCTTCGCGGCGCCCTTGCGCGGGTACAGCGCGAGCTTCACGTCGCCCGGGGCCGCGGTGAACTCGGCGTACTTGCCGCCGAAACTACGCGCGACCTCGAAGCCGCGCGCGACGTAGGAGGCCTTGCTCGCCTTCACGTCGGCGACGCCGAGCAGGAGGACGAGGTCGTCGAACTCGCGGGTGGCCGGGCCGGAGTCCTTCTTCGACGAGCTCGCGATCTTCCAGATCGCTCCGTCGGGTGACTGGACCACGGCTCCGTAGCCCCAGAAGGACTTCTCGGCGGGCTTGAGCACGCTCGCACCGGCCGCGACGGCGGCCGCGACGAGCGCGTCGACGTTACCCGGCTGCGCCGTCACCAGGGAGATGGCGTACCCGCGGAAGCCCTGGCTCGGCGCGCCGCCGGCGCGCACGCCGATCCGGTCGCTCACACCGAGGGCGTCGCACACGGCGGCCGTTGCTTCCGGGTCGGTGGACTCAAGGGTCAAGGTCGTGATGGAGCTCATCGGGTTCACCTGTTCTGATCGACTCTGGGTGGAGCGCCGGATCGGCCAACGAGGTGGCGATCTGGCGTGTCCACCACGCTAGGTCTACCCCGCTGCACGGTGCTTCTCGATTCCTGACCGGCCGTGGCGGATCTCTCACGCCGCGGCGCGCACCGGCCGATGCACCAACTCTCGCAGGTGACGGGCCAGCAGGTCCGGCTGGTCGAGCGGCACGAGCGTCGCCGCGTCCGGGATCCGCACGAGCTCGGCGTCGGGCAACAGGTCCGCCAGGCGCGGACCGTGTTCGGCCGGCATCATCCGGTCGTCGTCGGCCCACGCCACGAGCGTGGGTCCGGTGAACGCGGCGAGTCCGCTCGACCAGTCCCGAGTGGCGGGGATCGGGAACCGAGCGCTGAAGCGGCGCAGGTCCTCCCGAATGCTCGGCTCGCGTGAGGGCTCGAACCATCGACGCATGTGTTCGTCCGGGATGGGATGGGCGGCCATCGAGGCAGCAAGGCGGCGCCGCACCGCCCGCACCTTCGTCAGCTGGCCCTGTACGGCGAGCCCACCGGGGATCCTGGCCATTCGCGCCAGCATGCGCCCCGGTTGCCCGGCGGGCACGTTGTCGAACGCCTCACAGGCGACCAGGGCAAGCCGGGTGACCCGATCGGTGAGGCCCAGCTCGACGATGATCTGCGCGCCACCCCAGTCGTTGAGCACCAGCGTCACGTCATGCAGGTCGAGCGCGACGAGCAGGTCCGCGACGAGCCGGGTCAGTGACTCGTTGGTCAGGTCGTTCCCGGGTGCCGGTCGGCGGTGTGCCCCGAGCGGCAGGGTCGGGGCGATGCACCGCATGTCCGGCAGCCGGTCGACCACCCCAGCCCAGATGCTGCCGTCCAGGAGGGGCCCGTGCAGAAGCACCAGCACGGGTCCCTCGCCGCCGCTGTCGGTGACGTCGAGCGTCGCAGTCTGCAGGTCGATCGCAGTCATGGCCGTCACCGGATGCGCTGGTGGATGGTGACCAGCACGCCGTCCCCGTACGTCGTCGCCTCGGTCAGCCTCCAGGCGCTCTTGTCGGGTGTCGGCGCCCACAGGGTCCGGCCGAACCCGAGGATGAAGGGCGAGACCATCAGGTGGATCTCGTCCACCAGGTCGTGCGCGAGCAACCCCTGGGCGAGCTGGATGCTTCCGGCCACGGAGATCTCGCCGTCGACCTCCCTCTTGAGCCGGGACACGTCCTCCACGAGGTCGCCGGAGAGCACGGTGGTATTGGTCCACGTCGGGTCGGTGAGGGTGCTGGAGACCACGTACTTCGGCATGCTGTTGTACTTGTCGGCGAGCTCACCCTCGTACTGCGGCCAGGCCTGGGCGAACCCCTCGTAGGTCTTGCGGCCGAGCAGCAGCGCGGCGGACTGGAGCGCTTCGACCTCCTTGAACCGTTCGCCCTCGGGTCCGCGGTCGATCTCGAAGCTCCAGTCCGGGTACTTGAAGTCCTCGCCGCCCGGTGCCTCCACGACGCCGTCGATGGAGATGAATTCGGTGATCACGATCTTGCCCATGTCAGTTCTCCTTGGTCCGGTTGTCGGAACCCACTGTGTCGAGGAGCCGGTCGAGGGTGGCTTCGAAGCTGGTGTGCCCGTGGACGCGCCGGTCCCCTCGAGGTGCCAGCAGCCCTTGCTCGTCGGCGCGGTAGAGGTCGGCGACGCTCGTTGCGATGTGCGGGCGCAAGCCCGCGTCCTGGAGCGCACCGGCCCAGGCCTCGTCGGGGAGCGTGGCGACGTGGAGCTGGCGGCCGAGCGCCGCACCTAGCGCCACGGCGACCGCCCGCTCGGAGTACGCGGGGCCGATGATGTCGACCGCTTCGCTCGCGGCGGGGGGTGAGAGGAGTGCGCCGGCAGCTACGGCCCCGATGTCCTGGGTGGCGACCATCGGCTTTGAAATGTCGGCGGATGCCGCGAACACCGGGTAGACACCGCTCTCGCGTGCGACCTCGATCAGGTTGGTGACCTTCTCCTGGAAGTGGCCGGGACGCAGGGCCGTCAGGGTCGTTCCGGTGGCGAGCAGCGCCCGCTCCAATCGGTGCAGTCCGGTGATCGGCCCGGTTCCCTCGGCCAGATCAGCCCCTCCGGAGGAGAGCATGACCACATGCGGCACCTGTCGGTCGGCGACCGCACCGGCGATCGAGTCGATCAACCTGTCGGCGTGCTCGTCGAGGTCGTCGACGGTCAGGTCGAAGGGCAACAGGACGAAGAGTCCCGAGCAGCCGTCGAGCGCTCCGCCCAGGCGGGGACGGTCATCGAGAGTGACCA
This sequence comes from Occultella aeris, assembly GCF_902703175.1. Taxonomy (GTDB): domain Bacteria; phylum Actinomycetota; class Actinomycetes; order Actinomycetales; family Beutenbergiaceae; genus Occultella; species Occultella aeris. Next base: position 40,470 of record NZ_CACRYJ010000067.1, read on the forward strand.
CACGCGCTTCGGCACCCCGTGCCTGCCAGGCTTGCGCATCGGCGTGACGGCGAACCAGCACTCGAACGTTCGCACCCGCGGCGAGCAGGCTTCTCGCGGTGGCCGACCCGACGCGGCCGGTCGCTCCTGCGACGACGATCGTGCCCACGTCAGTTCTCCTTGATGAAGGTGCGCAGCGCGTCGGCGAGCACCTCGGGAGTGGTGCTGTGTTCCTCACCGGGAACCGGCTTGAGGGTCGCGGTGGGCAGGTGCGCGGCGATCGCCCGCGCCGCGTCGGCGAGGAACGGCCAGGTGTCGATGCCGTGCATGGCCAGCACGGGTACCTCCACCCGGTCCCAGAGATCGGCGCGCAACGGCCTGCCGGACATGGCGTCGCCGACCTGACGGGCGTCGTAGGCGATCGTCGGGGCGATCGCCTCGAGGCCCGGCCAGAAGTCCTCATCCCGCATCCCGGCGACCATCTCCTCCGGCATCATCACGGCGGCGGTCATGAACAGGGCGACGGCATCACCCGGCCGGCCGGCGGCCACGGCAGCCTCGAGGCGCTCGACGTAGTCCGAAGGCAGCGGCGGACGTGAGTCGTCGGTCACGGCGTTCGCCTCGAACACGGCCAGCCGCGCGATCGGGACGCCGGACTGGGCAGCGTTCAGGGCCAGGTTGCCTCCGGACGACCAGCCAAAGACCGTCGCCGGACGGCCGTGGCCGGCCTGGTCGATGATCGCGGCCAGGTCCTCGAACTCACGCCCGACGGCGTAGGGCAACTTGTCGCCGCTCTCGCCGCGTCCGCGGCGGTCGTAGTTGATGACGAGGAACTCCTCGGCGAGCAGGTCCGCCGTCCTCTCGTTCTCGGGGGTGCTTGCGCGGTACGCGGTCGCGCCGTCGATGATGACGATCGGATCGCCGTCACCCCACGCCGTGTAGGCGATGGTGGTGCCGTCGACCGAGGTGACAGTGCCTTCGGACATTGATGATTCTCCTCATTGTTGGGACTCGCGGTGTCGATCACCGCCATGAGATGACGCTAGGAACCCACCGGCTCCCGTGGCTTGTACAGGAGCGACATCGGCTCGGCGGCGGCGTCGCGCTGCTGGAGCTGGGTCGCGGTGCGGCCGATGAACCGCTGGAGCGACCGCGCCAGATGCGGCTGGTCGTAGTAGCCGAGCCGGTGCACGGCGTCGAGTGGTGCGGCGCCGTCGCCGAGCAGCACTGCCGCTTCCCGCGCCCGGTGAATCTGCCGGATCGCGCCCTGGGTGAGCCCGGTCGCCGCGGCCACCCGGCGCTGCACGGACCGCGAGCCCACCTTCGCGATGCCGCCCCACACCACCTCGTCCACCAGCGGGTCCCGGACGAGTACCCCGGCGCCGACCAGTTTGCGGACCAGGAACTCGGCGTCGTCGAGGTCGGGGATCTCCCACACGTCGTCCCGCAGCGCGAACGTGCGCCCGGTGACGCGCGGGCTCTCCAACTCGCCATCGACGAGGCCGGCGATCGGCAGGTGCGGCATGGACGTTCCATGCGCGAACGTGATCCCGAACGCCTCGGAGTCGCCGGTGATCGGCACGGTGGACGCGGTCGTCTCCGGTCCTCGGACGGCTGCGTGGCCGACACCCTCGTCCTCCCAGAACACGAGCTCCCACGTCGACGTCGCGACCGAAGTCATGCTCCCGACGCCGCAGGTGCGACCGCGCCAGACCCGGTCCACATAGGGCGAGTCAGAACCACGGTGGAGGCTCTCGATCTGCATGCCACACCTTTCGACACGAGTGCGGAGACCAGCGAAGACCCGTTGACGATATGAGCGGGTCAGCCGGGTCGCGTCGGCTGATGAACGTAAGCGCCGCTACGTCGTCCGACGTACCGACCACGCCAGGCGATGGTCCCGCGGTCAGGCTCTCTTCGGTAGTGCCGAAGTCGGCCGGTCCTCGTCCGGGTCGCACCGAGGTACGTCACACGACGTAGGCGAAATGTCGCGGCTCGCGGTACCTCGTCGGTCCCCGGACGCGCCAGCGTAGATCGTCAACGAACCGATCAAGGAGGTCATCATGAGAATCCGACGTAACGCGTTCGGCCTCGCCGCCGGCGTGCTCGCGCTCGCCCTCGCCGCGCCTGCCGCACCCGCGCAAGCGTCGCCGCCGACATCGACAGCACCGGTCACGCGGTGGGCCGAGTGTCACGCCGTCGCCGTCCCCGACGATCCGGACCGACCGGGTCGCGATCTCGCGGCGATCGCTCGAGCCACCGCCGGCGCTGACGTGATCGGGCTCGGCGAACCCGGCCACACGATCGGCGAGGTCACCACGCTGCAGGCCCGCTACCTGCGACACCTCGTCACCCATGAAGGGGTCCGGGCGATCGCGTTCGAGATGGACTGGACGCTCGCCCTCGGCGTCAACGACTACGTGCTCGGGCTCCGCGACGACCTCGACGCCGTGCTCGACGTGCAGGAACGAATCTGGCAGACGGCCGAGGTGCGTGGTGTGCTCGGGTGGCTGCGCCACTACAACGACACGCACGCCGACGATGTCCGCGTCGCGGGATCCGAGTACTTCGCGACCGGTCAGGCCGCCTACGACGCGGTCGAGGCCTACGTCGCCGCCAACGCACCCGACCGGATGGCCGAGCTCCTGAGCCACTTCGAGTGGGTGCGGCCGGATCCCGACGTCGACATCGGCACCCACCTGGGCGAGTACATGTCGATCGTGGACAAGACGCCCTACGCGGAGGCCGCAGCCGCGGTCGAGCGCCTCGTCGACTCCATCGGAGGCGACGGACACGACGTCGCCGCGCACCACGCCCGGCAGATCCATTCCTGGTACGAGGGCTTCAGTCTGCCCTGGGGCGACATCCCGGACTACCGGGACGCCCGCGCCGCGGAGAACGTTCGCTGGTGGCAGCAGTACACCGGTGCCCGCACCATCTACTGGGCCGCGTCGGCGCACGTCGCCGACGCACCGCAACTGACGATCACCGAGCCGGGTGAGCCGGACACGACGTTCGCGAGCGCGGGTTCCCACCTCGAGGACTGGTACGGGCGAGGCTATGTGCCCATCGGGTTCACCTTCGACCACGGCACCTACCGCACCGAGGACGGTGCGACGATCGAGCTGCCGCCGGCGTCTGCGGGCTGGTTCGAGCAGCCGCTCGCCGACGTCGGGTACGCCCAGTTCGTCCTCAGGTTGGACCGGCACGTCCCACGGGAGGTACGCGACTGGCTCGATGCTCCGTTGACGACGCGGGGTCTTCCGGAGTACGGAAGCGAGTCCGTCGCCCACGGTGGCACCCTTCGGGACTGGTTCGATGTCCTGGTCCACACTCAAGAGGTCACCCCCGCCGATCTCCTGTGAGCGCCGGCGTCGCGGCCGGCTGCGGCCCCGGCCGACCGCGACAGCTGGTCGGAGAGCCGCCGGCGACGTTGGTAGGACAGCGCGGCGAGCGCCAGCGACACACCCCACAACGGCCAGAGCAGGTGCGGCAGCGACACCAAGGGAGACCCGAGGACCCGGTCCCAGGCGCCAGCAGGGGCTTCGAGCATGCCGATCAGGACGGCTCGCGATGCGGCCAGCACCAGACCGGCGACGGCCATCGCCGGGATCACGGCGAGGTCCACGGGCACCCGGCGCCCCGCGAGTCCCACCATCCAGCGTGGGAACCGCTCACCCCATGGGCGCATCAGTCCCCAGGTCAGGATCGCGCCCGTGATCGAGGCGAAGGCCAGGCCCAGCCCTGCGAGCCGGGTCATCTCGTCGAACCCACCGAAGCCTGGCGCCTCGAAGAACATCAAGAGCCGGGTCGCCGCGTACACCAGCGGCGCCTCCATCGCGATCATGGTCCACCGGCGGGTCCGCGCGGTTGCCGCAACCAGCGCGGACCCGACGTCTGCGGGCTGTTCGGCGGGCGCCCGGCGCCGCAGCGCGAGCAGCAGCGCCACGACACCGACGGCGACCGACACCTGTACGGCGAGGCCCGGCGAGGCGAGGTCGGCCACGGCATCGGTGTTGCCCGCGATCAACCTTCCGACGAGCATCGGCAGATAGCCGAGCAGCATCAACAGGGTGTGGTCGAGGGTCAGCAGCCCGAGGATCGCGGCGGCACCCACCACGACACGGCGCGCCGGCCATCGCCGGTCGGCGTCGCCCACAACGGCGGCGAAGGCGGCCAGGAAGGCGGCCGCGACGAGCACGCTCCAGATGCCACCGGCAGTATCGCCGAACGGTGCCAGCGCGCGGCCGAAGTTGTCGTCCGGGTCGGCGAGGGGATGCGGTGTGTCGGCGCCGAAGCCGCGGGCCGCGGCCAAGGTCAGCGAGAGGGGCGCGATCAGGACAGGAAGTGCAGTGCGGATCATCATGGCGTCCAGCCTCGTTCGCCGTCGGTGCGGACAGCCTCCACCTGAAGTGCCGAGGCCCTCCCCCGAAGGTTGGAGTCAGAAGATCCCGTTCTGGTAGGCCCAGACCACGACGTGCAGCCGGTCCCGTACGCCGACCTTCCTGGTCAGGCTGCCGATGTGGCTCTTCACCGTGGACTCCGCGACGAACAGCTCGCGGGCGATCTCGGCGTTCGAGAAGCCCCGGGCCAGGAGCGCCAGGACGTCCCGCTCGCGGTCGGTCAGAGCCGCAGCGACCCCGGCGGCGTCCGGAGCGACCCGTGCGATCCGGTCGATGAGCGCCCTCGTCGCGCGCGGCGACACCATCGAGCGGCCGGCATGAACCTCGCGAACGGCCGCTGCGACGTCCGCCGAAGGGGTGTCCTTGGTGAGGAATCCGGACGCTCCCGCCGCCACCGATCGGAACAGGTACTCGTCGAGGTCGAACGTCGTCAGGATCAGGACACGGCACTGGGGTCGGTGCCTGCGGATCTCGGCACACGCGGCGATCCCGTCCAGCTGTCCCATCCGGATGTCCATCAGAACGACGTCGACGTTCGTCTCGAGTGCGGTTCGCACCGCATCCTCGCCGGATCCGACGGAACCCACCACCTCCTGGTCATCCTGCACGCCGATGACGGCTTCGAGCGCATGTCGCATCAACTCCTGGTCATCGGCGATCAGCACCCGGATCAAGCGATCGGCAGCCATGCCCGCACCTGTGTCCCGGAGCGGTCCGCGGCAATGTCCAGGCGTCCACCGACGGTTCGCGCCCGCTCGCGCATGCCGGCGATGCCGAGGCCCAGCGATGCCGCTGCGTCGGCCCGGATCCCGGGGCCGTTGTCGCGGATCCGGAGCCGGACCTCCCGCTCGTCCACCTCCACCCGGACCTCGCAACGCACCGGAACCGTGCCGTGCTTGGCAGCGTTGGTCAACGACTCCTGGACGATGCGGTACGCGGCGCGGGCCGTCTCGGTGGTCACGCGTTCGGCGTCACCGGCGACGGCGAGCTCGACCTCGAGCTGCGGCGTCCGGATCGCCGGAATCAGCCGGTCCAGGTCACGCAGCGAGGTCACCGGCGCGGTCTCGGGCGGTTCACCGTCCCGGAGCAGCCGCACCGCCGATCGCATCTCCGTCATCGCATCCCGCCCGGTGCGGACCGCGTTCTCCAGCAGCTCACGAGCCCGAGCCGGGTCCCGCTCGCCCACCAGGAGCGCCGCATCCGCCTGCGCCACCATGACGGCCACCGAATGTGCGACCACGTCGTGGACCTCCTGAGCCATCAACGTCCGTTCGCGGTTCACGGCGTCGATCAGGCGCTGCTCCTGCGCTTGCCGGTTCTCCCAGTCTCGGACGCCGAGCGCCACAGTGCTCAGAACAACCGTTGCCGCGAGCGGAACAAGCGCCCAGAACGCGCCCCAACTCAGCGGGTCGGGTACTGCCGACGTGGCACGTAACAGGATCAAGCCGAGGCCGATCATCGTGACCACGAGCGGCAGACGCCACCGGCCGGTCTCGGCGACGACGGCATGCAGCACCGGAAGGTGGCACAGGCTGATCGGCAGCAAGATCATCGGCACACCGTCCGGAAGGTCGGGCAGTGCGAGCAGCACCAGCAGCGTCCCGCAGCAGATCAGGAAGCTCACACGCGGCAGCGCGCGTCGCACGAACAGCAGTGCCGTCAGGACGGCGATGCACGCGCCGCCCAGGGCGACGACCCACGGTGCCGCGGACGCAAGCAGACTGATCGACGTCGGAACGGTGAAGACGACCACCAGTCCGGCAGTGATCCAGTCGCCTGGTTTCAGCCTTCGAAGCCGCATTGATGCCCATCCTGCCGGTAGTCGGTTTTCGATGACGACCGTCCGTCCGCCGGAGCTCGCGGCAAACCGCGTCATCCGATGGTCCCGCGATCAGCCGGGAAGCACCGCGGCCACCCGGAACTCACCGCCACCTGTGCTCACCGTGATCGCACCTCCCACGTCGTCGATCCGCCGACGCATGCCGGCGATCCCGAAGCCCTCGGTCACCTCCGCCAGCGGCGCCATCGGATTGGCAACGTCGACCTCGACGGCATCGGCCGTGTACCGCACCGCAACGCTCGCGTGCCGCTGCGCCGCGTGCTTGGCCACGTTCGTCAGCGACTCCTGCAACACCCGGTAGGCGGCGACGTCGACCGCCGGATCGAGCGCCCGCGGCGTCCCGGTGACGGCCAGATCGACGTCCACGCCGGACTCACGCATCCGAGCGCACAGATCCCCGACGCGGGCCAAGCCGGGTGTCGGAGCACGCGATTCCCGCGCGACGGCCGCCTCGCTCGGCGCGATCGCGGCAAGGGTCGCACGCAGCTCGGCGAGCGCCTCGGCACTGGTGCGGCTGATCGCATCCAGGGCGATGTCCGCCTGCTCGGGCTTGCGGTCCCGGACGTGCCGGGCGATGTCGGCCTGCATCTGGATCGCCGCCAACCCGTGGCCCACGACGTCATGGACCTCGGACGCAAGCCGCAGCCTCTCGTCGTCCAGGGCGCGCCGCTCGGACTCGGCACGCTGACGCTGCGCGGCCTCGACGACGAGACGGCGGGCGAGCCCGATGCTGAACGGCACCACGACCCAGGCGGACCCGGGTAGGAACGTCATCAGCCCTTCGATCGCGGTGCCGTTGGTGAACACGTGCGCGAGCAGCAGCGCCAGCGCTGCTGCTGCGGCCACCACGGCCACCCGGAGCGGTGTCCGGCGGGCGACCGTGTAGGCCGCCACGGCGAGGCAGAGCAGGATCCCTCCGTAGGGGTAGCCGAGCATCAGGTACACCGAGGTCGCGACGGTGCAGATGCCGAAGGAGACCACCGGCCACCGGCGCAACGCCGCCGAGCCCGCGGCCACGACGACGAGGACGACGGCCCACGCGTCCACCGGGCGGGTCTGGGTCCCCCAGGTCACCAGGAACGGCAGGCTCCCCACGGCCACGAGCAACAGGACCACCGTCAGGATGAGGCTCCCGACGAGTTCCCGGCCCGTGTGCATCGTCACCCCACCATGCTGCCGCAGTCAGGCCGCCGTCACGAGGGCTCCGCGGCGGGCGATGCTGACGCCGGCAACGACGAGCGCGACCATGCAGGCGAGGCGCCCGAGCGGCAGGAACAGGGACGCGTAGTAGATCACGGTGGACAGGAGTGAGAGCACGGCCAGGCTGCCCGCGATCCATGCGACGACGCGCACGGACCGGTTCAGGCCGCCCGAGGCGACGATCGCGAGCACGAACACACCGAGCGCGACGACGTGGGTCACCCCGCCGGAGTAGAAGGAGACGTTGCGGATGCCCGAGACGAGTTCGGTGTCCGCCGTGGTCGCGATGAGGGCGAGCACGATGGACATCGCGGCACTGGTCAGGATCGCGGCCACCGCGAGCCAGCCCGCCATCCGCCCGAGCCCTCCCAGCCATGCACGCCTGGCGGGAGCCACGAACTCGCTGGTCAAGGGTCCGCCGACGACCACCGCGAGGCCGAGCCCCGAGAGGCCCTGGAGCAACCCGGTGAGAAGTGACGGAACCGTGTTGGCCGCGAGGTAGTGATGGACCTGGGTGGGCGGGGATCCCGGCAGCGGCAGCTCGCCGACGCTGAACGCTCCGGCGATCGGCGATACCGCCAGGTAACAGAGCAGGAAGGCCAGGGCGCCGATCAGCGGCGACAGTCTGCGTGTATTCATGCGCCCCAGCCTCACCGTGCCGCGGCCGGGCGTCACCGTGCCGGGGGCGTAGGTCGGGATACGTCCGAGGACGTATGCGCCGCCGGACCCTAGTGCCGATACTGGGGTGTCGACTGCGGACGAGAGGAGCTGAGATGACCGTGACCACCCCGGTACGCCACGCGTCGCCCGAGAGCCGGCCCACGCCGTCCGCACGTCGTGTCCTGCCGCGGCTCGGCGCACGCGCCCGGAGGATCACCCTGATCGTGCATCTCGCATCGGCGGGCGCCTGGCTGGGCATGGACGTCGTCCTCGGCATCCTCGTGATGTTCGCGCTCAACGCCCCGTCCACTCCCGCCGCAGCCCTCGCGATCGCGATCGGCACGTTCGTCGGCTGGCCGCTCGTGGGCGCCGCGCTACTCACCCTGCTCAGCGGCGTCGTGCTCGGTCTCGGCTCGAAGTACGGGCTGGTGCGCTACCGGTGGGTGCTGGTCAAGCTCATCATCACGCTGGTCCTGATCGGACTCGTGGTTGGGGTGCTGGTCCCGTCGGTGGCCCAGTTCACGACGACCGCGAGCGCCGCACTCGGGTCCTCCGGCGAGTTCGAGCTGGATCGGCAGATGGTCTTCCCACCGGTGGTGTCGTCGCTCGCCCTGCTGTTCGCGATGACATTGTCGGTCGTCAAGCCCTGGGGCCGGCGCCGAGGAACGGCGGCCGCGCGGTGATTCGCGTGCTGCTGGTCGACGACCAGGACCTCGTCCGGATCGGTCTGCGGACGCTGCTCGAGAACGAGGACGGGTTCGACGTCGCCGGCGAGGCCGCGGACGGGCTCGCCGCGGTCGACGAGGCCATCCGCGTCCGACCCGACGTCGTCCTGATGGATATCCGGATGCCCGGGATCGACGGACTCGAGGCGACCCGGCGGATCGTCGCGCAGGAGACGCTCGCGCAGACCCGGGTGATCGTGCTGACGACGTTCGAACGCGACGAGTACGTCTTCGAAGCCCTCCATGTCGGCGCCTCCGGGTTCCTTCTCAAGGACACCCCGCCCGCCCAGCTCCTCGAAGCCATCCGTACCGTCGTGGACGGCGGTGCGTTGCTGGCGCCGAGCGTGACCCGGACCCTCATCGCCGAGTTCATCTCGGCAGGACGACGCCCCCTCACGCCGCATCCCCAACTCGACCAGCTGACGACGCGCGAGGTCGAGATCGTCACCCTCGTCGCGGAGGGCCTCAACAACCACGAGATCGCCGAGCGCCTGTTCCTGAGCCCCGCAACCGCGCGGACGCACGTGAGCCGGGCGATGATCAAGCTCGGCGCCCGTGACCGCGCCCAGCTCGTCGTGTTCGCGTTCCAGTCGGGTCTCGCCTGACGGCTGCCCCCGGCGAAGGCGGCGCGGTCACCGCTCCAGCGCCGCCCGCGGCCGTTCCGGCGGGATCGCCGCAAGCAGCCGCTGCGTGTACTCCTGCCGCGGGTCGCCGAACAGTTCGGCAGCGGGCCGGTACTCGACGGCGACGCCCTCGTGCATGACCAGCACGTCGTGGCTCATGTCCTGCACGATCGCCAGGTCGTGCGCGATGAACAGGGAGGTCAGCGCCAACTCTTGCTGGAGGTCGCGCAGCAGGTGCAGCACCTGCGCCTGGATCGATGCGTCCAGGGAGGCGGTGGCCTCGTCGAGGATGAGCAGATCCGGCTCGAGCGCAAGGGCGCGCGCGATCGAGACCCGCTGGCGCTGACCGCCGGAGAGTTCGTGCGGGAACCGGGACGCGAACGCCCCGGGCAGGCGCACCAGGTCGAACAGCTCGGCCACGCGCTCGCGGTGCCGGCCGGGCTGGAGTCGATGCACCCGCAGCGGCTCGGCGACGGCGTCGCCGGCGCGGATACGCGGATCGAGCGAGGAGAACGGGTCCTGGAAGACCATGGCCAGGCGCCGCCGTCGGTCCCGCGGCACCTTGCCGAGCAGCGGCTGCCCGTCGAGGTGGGCGTTCCCGTTCGCCCGCACCAGCCCGGTGAGGGCGTTCGCGATCGTGGACTTGCCGGAGCCGGACTCCCCCACCAGCCCGAGGGTGGTGCCACGCCGGACCTGGAACGAGACGTCCTGCACGGCGTGCACATGGGTCCGGCCGGTGGGCGTGGAGACCGGGAACCGCACGTCCAGGTTCGCCACGTCCAGCAGCACGGCTCCGGAGTCGTCCACCGGCGGCGGGGGCGAGCCGCCGAGCTGGGGCCGGGCGGCGAGCAGCACCTGCGTGTACGGGTGCGCCGGGGCGTCCACGAGGTCGACGATCGGCCGGTGCTCGACCACCTCGCCCTGCTGCAGCACGACACAGGAGTCGGCCACCTGGCCGATCACGCCGAGGTCGTGACTGATCCAGACCACCGCAGTACCGCGCTGTTCCTGCAGTTCCCGCACGAGGGCGATGATCTGCGCCTGCGTGGTCACGTCCAGGGCGGTGGTCGGCTCGTCGGCGATCAGCAGCGCGGGGTCGCATGCGAGGGCGATGGCGATCATGACGCGCTGGCGCTGCCCGCCGGAGAGCTGGTGCGGGTAGGCGTCGAGCCGGTCCTGCGGGTTCGGGAGCCCGACGGCGGTGAGCAGCTCGAGCGCGCGGGTGCGGGCCGCGCGGCGGGTCAGGTTGCGATGGGCCTCGAGGGACTCGGTGATCTGCCGTTCCAGGGTGAGTAGCGGGTTCAGCGAGGTTGACGGGTCCTGGAACACGAACCCGATCGCATCCCCGTGCACCCGGCGCAGCGCCTTCGGGGTCTGACCTACGAGTTGGGAGTCGCCGAGCCGCTCGTCGTGCAGGAACGAGGAGCCGCTGACGCGGGCACCGGGCGCATCGAGCAGCCCGGTGGCGGCGAGCACGGTCATGGACTTGCCGGAGCCGGACTCCCCCACGATGCCGAGGGTCTGCTCCTGCTCCAGGGCGAAGGAGACTCCGCGGACGATGTCGGTGCGGCCGATGGACACGTGCAGGTCGGTGACCTCGAGGATGTTCATCGGTGCCGGGACTCCATCCGGGTGCGCTGCTTGGGGTCGAGGACGTCCCGCAGGCCGTCGCCGAGCAGGTTGAACGCGAGCACGGTGACGAAGATCGCCAGGCCCGGGAACACGCTCATCCACCACGCCTGGGTGACGAACCCCTGGGCGGCGAACAGCATCCCGCCCCAGGACGGCTGCGGCGGCTGGATGCCCAGGCCGAGGAAGGACAGCGCCGCCTCGGACAGGATCGCGAACGCCAGGGACAGCGACGTCTGCACGATCAGCGGTCCGGCGATGTTCGGCAGTACGTGCCGGCGCATGATCCGCCACCACGGCGTGCCCATCGTCTGGGCCACCTGCACGAAGGGCTCGGTGCGGACCGACAGGGTGCTGGCCCGGGCAACCCGGGCGAAGATCGGGGTGTACACGATCCCGATGGCGAGCATCGTGGTCGCGATGCCGGGTTGCAGGATGGCCACGATCGCGAGTGCGAGCAGCAGCACCGGGAACGCGAACATCACGTCCACCACGCGCATCGAGACGGTGTCGAGCCACCCGCCGACGTAGCCGGAGATGATCCCGAGCGGCACTCCTACGCAGAACGCGAAGGTCACCGAGACGACGGCGACCTGCAGCGAGGTGCCGGCGGCGAGCATCACCCGGGACAGGATGTCGCGGCCGAGATCGTCGGTGCCGAACGGGTGCGCCCAGGTCGGCGACTGCAGCGCACCGGCGACGTCCACCTCGTTCACCCCGTACGGCGCGAGCCACGGGGCGAACAGCGCGACGAACACCACTACCGCGAGCACCACGGCCGCGGCCACGGTGACCGGGTTGGCGGCGAGCAGCCGCCACGAGGCGACCCGGCGCTCGGGCACGGAACCGTCCACCCCGCCCGGACCGGCAACGCCGGGTCCACCCACCGGGTCCACCCCGCCGACGGACGCCGAAGCGCCCAGACCAGGCTCCGCCGTCGGGCGTTGGTCGGCCGTCATGAGAGCCGGATCCGCGGATCGACGATCGCGTAGAGCACGTCCACGATCAGGTTCACGAGCAGGAACAGGACCGCGATCAGCAGCACGGCGCCCTGGATGAGGGCATAGTCGCGGGCGGCGACGGCGTCGTAGACGAGCCGGCCGAGCCCGGGCCAGGCGAATACGACCTCCACCACGATCACGCCGGACAGGATCGTCGCGAGCTGGATCCCGACGATGGTCAGCACCGGCACCAGCGCGTTGCGCACGATGTGCCGCCCAGTGACCACGCTCGGCGCGAGGCCCTTGGAGCGCGCGGTCCGCACGAAGCCGGCGTGCGCCACCTCGAGCACGGCGGCGCGGATGTACCGGGTCAGGATCGCCGCGGCCACCAGCCCCACGGTCAGGGCCGGCAGGATCACCCGGCGCGCCCATCCGGCCGGGTCCTCGGCGAGCGGGGCGTATCCGCTGGACGGCAGCCAACCGAGCACTCCGGCGAACAGCGTGATCAGCAGCAGTCCCATCCAGAAGTCCGGGATGGACACCCCGAACTGCGAGGTGACCCGCACGATCCCGTCGGCCAGGCGCCCCTCTCGCAGCCCGGCCCAGATCCCGGCGGGCACCGAGATCAGCAACGCGATCAGCACCCCCACCAGGGCCAGCGAGATCGTGGCGGGCAGCCGTTCGAGCAGCAGCAGCGTGACCGGTTGCCCGCTGCGGAAGCTCACCCCGAGGTCCCCGGTCAGCGCCCCGGTGACGTAGGAGAAGAACTGTTCGGACAGCGGCCGGTCGAGGCCGCTCGCGGCCCGGAGCGCGTCGTAGGCCTCCTGGTTGAACCGGGTGCCGAGCGCGAGCCGGATCGGGTCACCGGGCACCAGCTGCACGATCGCGAACGTCACCACGAGCACCCCGAACAGGACCACCGCCGAGTACAGCAGCCGCCTGCCCAGGAAGACCACGAGCGCCCGGGGCGAGCCCGACCTCACGACGCTGCGAGCTCCACGGACCGGAACCGGATGGCCCGGTCCGGCAGCACCTCGTAGCCGGTCAGATCCGGGCTCCACGCCTGGATCACCGAGGGGTTGTAGAGGTAGATGTAACTGGCTTCGTCGGCGATGATCGTCGCAGCCCGGGCGTACAGATCGGCGCGGGCGGCCTGGTCGGTCTCCACCCGGCCGGCGTCGAGCAGCTCGTCGACCTCGGTGTTGGAGTAGCCCTGCGCGTTCGAGGCGCCGTCGGTGTGGTGCTGGGAGTAGTAGAAGTCGTCCGGGTCGATGTTGCCGAGCCAGCCCATCATCAGCATGTCGAAGTTCCCGGTGTTCTGTTCGTCGAGCCAGGTGGAGAAGTCCGGCTGCCGGATCGACACCTCGATCCCGAACGGCTCCAGGTTGGCGGCGATGATCTGCGCGGCCGTGACCGTCTCGGGATAGTCGGTGGTGACGAGCAGGTCGAGGGTGCCGCCGGTGAAGCCGGCCTCGTCGAACAGTTCCTGGGCCCTGGCGGCATCGAGGGAGTAGTTGTCGTACTCGGTGTACCAGATGCTCTGCTCGGGGATCGCGAGCTGGTTCGCGGTGGCGGTGCCGTAGCTGACCGCCTGGATGATCGCGTCCCGGTCGATCGCGAACGCGATCGCCTGCCGCACCCGCGCGTCGCTCCACGGCTCACGGGCCTGGTTCAGGGCGAGGTACCAGTAGTCGCTCGACGGCGCGACGCCGAGCTCGACCGCGTCGTCACCCTCGAGCTCTTCGACCTGCTGCGGTGGGACCACGTCGGTCCAGGCGATCTCCCCGGAGCGGAGCGCGGCCAGGGCCGTGGACGGCTCGGAGATGAACTGGAACTCGACGCCGCCGATGGACGGTGCGCCGCCCCAGTAGTCGGGGTTCGCGGTGAGGCTGATGTGGTCGCCGGAGGCGTACTCGGTCAGGGAGAACGGGCCGGTGCCGATGGGGGCCGTGGTGATCTCCCCGGACTCCACGTTCTCCTGGCTCACGATGGCCATGCCCTTGAAGCCGCCGAGGTTGGAGAGCAGGTTCGGGGTGGGCTGGGACAGGCTGATCTCGACCGTGTACTCGTCCGGGGCCTGGATGTCGCTGATGGCCGCGAACTTCCAGGCGTTCGAGAGTTCCTCGTCGATGATGCGGTTGTAGCTGTAGAGCACGTCCTCGCTGGTGAACTCCGACCCGTCGTGGAACGTGACCCCCTCACGCAGGTGGAAGGTCCAGGTGAGCTGGTCGTCGCTCGTCTCCCACGCCTGCGCGAGGGCGGGCTGCATCTCGAGGTTGGCGTCGGTCTCCACGAGGGTGTCGTAGACGTTCTCGAGGACCTGGAAGGAGAAGTAGGAGGAGGTCTTGTTCGGGTCGAGCTGGTCGGGCTCGCCGCCGATCGCGACGTTCAGGATCTCGCCGGCGGACTGGCCCGGGCCAGTACCGGAGTCGTCGTCCAGGTCGACGGGTTCGCCGGCCGAGCATGCGGCCAACAGCGCGAGGCTTGCCAGGCCTGCGATCAGGGATGCGGCGCGGCGCATGAGGGCTCCTTCGATCACTCTAATGATGATTTGATCAGTATGTGCGAGACTTCGGCTTGAGGCAAGACGACCGCACGACCGTCACCAAAGCGAAACACACGGGTAACCATGACCTACACGGTGATCGCGCTCGACCGCGACCACACCGCCATCGGCGTCGCCACCGCGAGCCGGTCCCTCGCCGTCGGCGCGACGGTGCCGGCGCTCGATCCCGCGGTCGGTGCCGCCGCCAGCCAGGCCTGGACGAACCCGCGCCTGCGCGCCCTGCTGCTGGACGCCGTGCGGACCGGACGCTCCCCCGAACAGGCGATCGCCGGCGTCGGCGACTGGGACGACGAGCCGGAGCTGCGGCAGGCCGCGGTGCTCGCGCTGGACGCGCGTGGGGCCGCGCACACGGGGCGGGCCACCACCGCGTGGCGCGGGCACCTGCTGCACGACGGCGTCATCGTGCTGGGCAATGTGCTCACCGGGGCCGAGGTGCTCGAGGCGATGCTCGCCCAGTTCGGGCAGCCCGCCGCGCCCGACGGCGTCCACTCGCTCGCGCGGGCCCTGTTGCGTTCGCTCGTGGCCGGCCAGGAGGCCGGGGGCGACACCCGTGGCCGGCAGAGCGCGGCGCTGCTCGCCGCCGAGGTCGGGGCCGACGCGCTGGCCTACGATCTGCGCGTGGACGACGACGTGGACCCGCTCGCGCGGCTCGCGGACCTGGTGCGGCTGCGCGCCGCAGACGGCAGTCCAGCCCGCTGAGATCGGACCCGGCGCGGCGAGGTCGCACCTGCGCCGTGTTGGGCCTGCCCGCCACGAGGTCACGCGCCCGGCGAGATCGTACCTACGCACCATCACCTAGTACCTCCGCGCGTACGAAGTCGGCGACTGACGTACTAGGTCACGGGCGCTTCCGCGGAAGCGTCACCGGGGAAGCGCCCCCGGGAACGCGGTGGTCACCGCTCAGACGCAGTGACCGCGCCGAGCACGACTGTGGGCGTGTCGGCCACGTTCGCCCACCAGTGCGGCGTCTCGCATCCATAGGTCGCGGAGTCGCCCGGCTCGAGGGTCTCGCGCCGGTCCCCGTGCGCGAGCAACAGGCGCCCGCTCTCCACGGTGATGGACTCGGTGGCCAGGTGCCGGAACGGCTGTGCCTCGTTCGAGAATCCCACCGGCAGGGTCGAGCGGATCACCTGCAGACGAGTCTCGCCGCGCGGCGTGAGCAGCTCGCGGACCACACGCTGCGACTCGGCACCGTCGCGCACCGGGAGCCGGTGCCGATCGGCCGCACGCACCACGCCAACATCCTCCAGCGCCGGTTCGAGCAGGTCCGCGACGCCCACGCCGAGCACTGCGGCGAGCCGGCGCAGCGTGTGCAGCGACGGGTTGCCGTGCCCGCGCTCCAGCGTGCTGACCAGGCCGAGGCTCACGTCCGCGCGGTCCGCGAACTGCTGCACGGACAGCCCGAGTCGCTTGCGCCCGGCCCGCACGGTCTGCCCGATCGCGCTGACGGCGAGCTCGTCGTCGCTGAGAGTCATGGGTTGTATCCTGCCGTGCCGGTGGCGACCATGACGACCGGGGCGACCCCTCGGCCCGGCGGCTCCGCACCGATGTCCGCCCGTTTCCCAGGCGGGCGCGGCACAATCGTGGAGCGGCGCCGTCCCCGGAGTCGGTGCCGCGCCCTTCGGACCAGGACGGAGACCACATGACCGACGTCGTCGTGGGTGTGCTCGCTCTCGTGATCGGCCTGCTGCTGTGCTTCCGCGGAAGCGGAGCGATGCGGGTACTGCTCGCCCTGTGGGGCGCCTTCATCGGATTCGGACTCGGCGCGGTGCTCGTGGCGGCACTCGCCGATCAGGGGTACCTGGCCACCGCCGCGGGCTGGATCGCTGCGATCGTCCTGGCCGTGGTGTTCGCGGCGCTCGCCTACTTCTTCTTCGCCATCGCCATCGTGCTCGCGTTCGCCTCCATGGGGTTCGTCGTCGGCCAGACGATCGCCTCGGCGCTCGGCGTCTCGCAGCCGTGGCTGCTCGTCGTCGTCGGGCTCGTCGGCGGCATCGTGCTGGGACTGCTCGCGATCGCGACGAACCTTCCCGAGCTGGTGCTCATCGTGGTCAGCGCCCTCGCCGGGGCCGGTGTGGCCGTCGCCGGGCTCCTACTGCTGTTCAACGCCCTCGACCTCAACACCCTGACCGACGCCGAACTCCGGATCGGCGACCAGCCGCTGTGGTACGTCGGGCAGATCGTGCTCGCCGTCATCGGCATCGTGGTCCAACTCCGGTACGCCCGGAGGCGCCGGCTGGGCTCGGTGCGCCAGTCCTGGGCCGCAACCGGCGCGGTGTAAGTGCCATGTAAGCCGGGTGAAACCCAGCGCCCTCAGGGTGGTCGCGACCGAACACCCGATTGATGAGGAGCACCACCCGATGACCATGGCCAACCTTCGCAGGAGCAGTCTCCGCACGCTCGCGGTCCTGGCGCTCGCGCTGACCGCCGTCGCCGGCGTCTCCGGCGCCGCCCAAGCCTCCGAGAACGATCCGCCCGGTGGGGAGGACCCCGGCTGTCCGTCCGGCGCGGTGTGCGTGTACCCGGGTGCCGGCTGGAACGGCGGCACCCCCTCGTACGTCTTCTACTCCTACGGCGCCCACAAGATCTACAACCAGTACGGCGTGCACCGCGTCTACAACAACCAGACCGGTGGCGCCGGTGCGCGGATGTGCTGGGCCACCAACGGGACGCTGTGCGGGTCCGAGCTGTACGCCGGCAGCTACCGCGATGTCTCCCTCACCCCGATCAACTCGATCCGTCTCTTCGAGTAGGCCGGCCCGGAGGAGGCAAGCTCCGGTGCTCGTGGCGCGGCAGAGGCCGCCCGACGCCGGAGCTTGCCTCTTGCTTGTGCCTCACCTCTCCCGGCGCGGCGTCAGTGCAGAGACGTCGGCCCCGTGGACCTCCTCATGACCGGTCGTGCCCCAGCCCCCAACGGTTTCGTCCGACCGCCGTCGACCGTCGGGACGAGGCGCAGGTCGAGTCCGAACGCCAGCGTGCTGAGTGATTCCACGACTGCGGCCTACGAATCCGCAGGCAGTCGCGCGACATCGTTCCGGCCCACCAGCAGCCATCGCGCGAGCTACCCTGCTCCGTGACCGGGCGGCACCGATGTGAGACGCTGCCTCGATGGCTGCCGCGTACACCGAGAGTGACCAGTTCCACGACGCCCGGATCCATCTTTCCGACCTGTCCGGCCTCGAGATCCGCGACTGCGAGGTCAGCGGTCTGAAGATCGTCGACTGCTACGGGAGCGGCGTCTACCTCGGCGGCGACTTCGAGCGTGTCGTCGTCAACGACGTCGACGTGACGGCCTACGTCGAGGCCGAACTCGACCAGCTGCACCCCACGCGCGTGCTCGCACGTGACGCCGCGTCCCCCGACGACTACCGCGCTGCCTGGGATGCCATCGAGACGCAGTGGGAGGCGACTCTCGTCCGGGCCAGGTTGTTGCCCGAGGCGGCACTGCAGGAGCGGGTCGACGGCGAGTGGTCGTTCGTCGAGACCCAACGGCACCTGCTGTTCGCCGGCGATGCCTGGCTGGGCAGTTCCGTGCTCGAGGAGAGGGCGCCGTTCCACCCGTTGGGCTTCCCGGCGGGCGGCACCCCGCCGGATGCGATCACGAAACTCGGACTCACCATCGAAGCCACGCCGACTCTCGATGACGTGCTCGCGGCGCGGTCCGCCCGCATGTCAACGATGCGGCACACGGTCGACGGGCTCACCGAGGCCGAGCTCGGTCGGGTCTGCGGTCGGCGACCAGCGGACAACTACCCCGACCGGGAGTACGTCGTGCGCCGCTGCCTCAAGGTCGTACTGAAGGAAGAGGCTGAGCACCACCGCTATGCGGTACGCGACCTCGCGGTGCTCGTGGCCGGCGAACCCACCCTGGAGAACTGATGCCCCGCGCAACCCTGACCGCAGGCACCATCGACTACGAGGACACCGGCGGGGACGGCCCCGTTCTCGTGCTGCTGCACGGTGTGAACATGGACGCGAGCCTGTGGCACGGCGTGGTGGAGATCCTCGCCCCGCGATACCGGTGCATCAGCCCCACGCTGCCATTGGGCAGCCACCGCCGCCCGATGGACCGTCCCGAGCTCGTCACCCATCGTGGCGTCGCCGCGATGGTCGGTGAACTGCTCGAGGAACTCGACCTCCACGACGTGACGTTGGTCCTCAACGACTGGGGCGGAGCCCAGTTCCTCCTCGCGGGCGACGACTCGACGCGGATCGGGTCTGCGGTGCTGGTGGCGTGCGAAGCGTTCGACAACTTCCCGCCGGGGCAGCCCGGCAAGGCCATCGCGATCTCCGCGCGAGTACCGGCACTGCTCTGGTTGGCCATGCAACTTCAGCGGTTCACCTGGTTCCGGCGCGCGCCGGGCGGGTGGGGTTGGATGAGCAAGCGCCCCGTCGCGAAGCCGCTGATGGACCGGTGGTTCGAGCCGTCCCGCAGCGACCCGCTCGTGCGCCGGGACCTGCGGACGTTCGCCCTGTCCACGCCCGCACCGGGGGAACTGCGAGAACTGACCGAAGGGCTCCGCCGCTTCGACCGCCCGGCTCTGGTGGTCTGGGCGACCGAGGACCGGATGATGCCCCGCGAGCACGGGCCCGCGCTGGCCGGCCTGTTCCCGCAGGGCCGACTGATCGAGGTGGCCGACTCCTACACGCTCGTGCCCCAGGACCAGCCATCGCGGCTGGCGGCGATCCTCGATGACTTCGTTGCCGAGGCGGCCCCACCCGAACGTGGCGTCAGGGCGCCCGACGATCGTCGGTGACTCCGCCGTCGGGCTCTCACACGTCGTAGTGCAACATCAGCACCTTCGCCGGCGCCCCGACCGACCGGTACCGGTGCTGCATCCCGCCGGGGCAGGTGAACGTCTCCCCCGCCTCGAGCTGCAGCGTGGTCACCGCGTCCGCCGCTGAGGCACGCAGCTCGAACTCGATCCGCCCGGAGACGACGTACACGAACTCCGGGCGCTCGTGGTCGAAGAAGTCACCGTGTTCGGCCGGGAGGGCGCTGTACTCGGTCACGTCGAGCGTGTCCCCCACGTGCATGAGCAGCCGGGCGCGGGCCTGGCCCCCGGTCACGGTGCTCCGCGCGGGTTCGGCGGACGCGCTCGCGATCAGCTCCTCCTGGGTGGTCTCGAGCGCCTTCGCGATCGCGAACAGCGAGCGCATGCTGGCCCGGGTCAGGCCACGCTCGAGCTGGCTGAGGAAGGAGTGGGTGAGCCCGGTCTGCTCGGCCACCTGCACCAGGGTCAGGCCGAGCGCGCGGCGACGTTCGCGGATGCTCGCGCCGAGCCCCTGTTCAAAGTCCGCGACGGCACCCATGCCCGCGCCCTCCCGTCATGAACCCCCGCCGAGTTCCCGGGCGATAATACCCAGCGCCCTGGCGAACTCTGCGTCCTGGCCGGGCGACGCACCGCCGGCTGCGACGACCCCGCCCACGTCCGTCAGCGCGAGCAGGGACTGGCCGAACTCGATCGCCGCGCGGACCCCCTCCGCGAACGGGTCGACGGCGTCCAGCACCCTCTGCACGTACCCATCAGGTAGTACGGCGTCACCGAACGAGGCGAGCACCGCGGCGCCGTCGTGGTCGATGACCACCGGGATACCCGGCAGCACCGACAGGGTGCAGCCCACATCACGCAGCTCGCCGATGAACTCGGCGTGCCGGCCCGCGTCCCCGGCGTACTGCAGGAACAGCAGCTCGGCGCCGGCCTGCTGCTTGTGCAGCGCCCGCAGCGCCCGGCCCTGCACCGGCGCGGAGAGCGGCGCCTCGGGCACCGCGGTGAACAGGCCGGCCCGGCTCGCGAGGTGAGCCGCACTGATCCCGTCGAGGTCGAACACTCCTTTGGCGTCCGGCCGGTGCCCGGCGGTGACCGGGTCCCCGGTGACGCACAGCACGCCCGCCGCACCGCAGTCCGCGATGGCCAGCAGCTCGCCCTCGATGGCGACCCGGTTCCGGTCTCGGCAGTTGATCCCGAGCCAGCCACGCATGCCGTGCTGCTGCATCAGGGCGGCCCGGTAGGACGGTGGGAACTGCACCCGTGCCCTCGCGGAGTCCCCGGTGAGCACGGCGTCGGCCACTCCGGCGAGATGGTCGGCGGCCACCGCGAACGCACCGGAGTCCAGTGGCGGCACCGGGAGCCCGGTGAGCACGAGCGGGCGGCGGGCCGCGATGGCGCGCACCTCCAGGACCGCGGCGCTCGGCGGCGCCGCAGGCGCGCCGACCGCCGTGTTGCCCAAGCCGGCCCCCTCAAAGACCGAGCCATGGCATCGAGGCCCGGTCGACGCCGTCGTTCACGTCCGGACGACCGGCCCCCACAGAGACGTCAGCGGTCATCGCACCTCCTGAAGTTCTGGGCGCATCACGAGGGAGAAGACCTCCGCGCGCAGGTCCGCGAATCGCGGCAGCCGCTTGGTGGTGAGCTGCCCGCGCGGGGTGGGCAAGTCAACGGCGATGTCCCGGATGAGTCGGCCCGGGCCGGCCGCGAGCACGAGGACCCGGTCGGCGAGGTACACCGACTCGTCGATGTCATGGGTGACGAGCGCGATGGTGACGCCGTACTCGTCCCGCAGCCGCAGCACCAGGTCCTCGAGGTCGGCCCGGGTCTGCGCGTCGACGGCAGCGAACGGCTCGTCCATGAGCAGCACCCTGGGCTCGGCGACGAGCGCCCTGGCGATCGCGACGCGCTGCTGCATGCCGCCGGAGAGCTGCCACGGATGCTTCGCGCCCTGCCCGGCGAGGCCCACGCTGGCGAGCACCCGCTCGATCCGCGCCTCCAGCACCGGCCGCGGCAGCTTCTGCGCGACCGCGGCCATGGCGAGGTTGCGCCGCACCGTGAGCCACGGGAACAGTGAGCGGCCGTAGTCCTGGAACACGACGCTGACGCCCTGCGGTGGGCCATCGACGGGGGTGTCGTCGAGGCGCACCACGCCCTCGCTCGGCGCGAGGAGGCCGGCCATCATCATCAGCAGGGTGCTCTTGCCGCAGCCCGAGGGCCCGACGATCGTGACGAACTCCCCCTGCCCGATCTTGATGGAGACGGGTTCGAGCGCGAGGTGCTCGCCGTAGCGCTTGGCGAGTCCGTCGACAGTGATGTCCATGGATGTCCTTCGGAAGAGGTTCAGAGGGAGGCGAGGCCGGTGCGCCGCTGCCAGCGCAGCAGCCGCCGCTCGAGCAGGTCCACGGCGGCGTTGAGGGCGATGCCGATGAGGGCGATCAGCAGGAACGCGGACCACATCTCGCGGTAGCGGAACGTCTGCTGGTAGAGCGCCACGTCGTGGCCGAGGCCCGCTGTGGTGGCGTACAGCTCGGCGACGATCATCAGGATGAGGCCGAATCCGAGGCTGATCCGCAGGCCGGCGAGGATGTGCGGAGCCGCCGCGGGCAGGATCACCCGCAGGTACAGGACCGGCCGCGGCAGGCGCATGCTGCGCGCCGCCCGCAGCCAACTCGGGTCCACCCCGGCCACGCCGTCGGCGGTGTTCACCGCGATGAGCCACATGCTGCCGAACGTGATGAGGAAGATGTTCATGGCCTCGGTGATGCCGAAGAACTGCAGCGCGATCGGTAGCAGCGCGGCGTTCGGCACGGACATCCAGAACCGGATGACCGGGCTGTAGAGGTGGCGCGCGACCCGGCTGCGGCCCAGCACCACCCCGATGGCGACGCCGAGTACCGCGGCCAGCAGCCAGCCCCGCGCGAGCCGGGACAGGCTCACCGGCACGCTCTCGAGGAACCGGTCGGAGGCGAACAGGGTCTGCGGCCGGGCGGCGAACCAGTCCTGGCCGAACTGGCCGAGGACGACCGAGAACGGTGGGAAGAACACGCTCGGCGAGAGGCGCGCCACGATCTCCCATGCCACCAGCAGCGCTGCGAGCAGCCAGAGCGAGCCGACGGCGCTCAATGCTCGCCGAGTCCGTGCTCCCGTTCGCCGATGCCCGACGGCGGAGGTCGCGGCCGCCGGGTCGGTCGCCGACGCGGTGGTCGCCGCTGCCGTGGTCGACGCGGTGCCGGTCGCCTTGGTCATGGTCGCCTCAGACAAGGTGGATCCTCGCGATCGTGCGCCGTTCGGCGAGCGTGAGCAGCCCGTACAGGGCCATCCCGACCACGCCGATCACCGTGATGCAGGCGTACGCCATGTCGATCCGTAGCGCCTGCTGGTACTGGACCAGGATCAGCCCGGCGCCGCTGCGCCCGCCGAGCAGCTCGGCGCTCACGACCACCACCAACGCGATGCCGGACGCCACCCGGATGCCCGTGACGATCGCGGGCGTGGCCGAGGGCAGCACGAGCCAGGCCCAGCGTCGCCACCACGGCCAGTGCATGGACCGGGCCGCGTCGATCCGCATCGGCTCGGTGCCGGCGACGCCGTAGATGGTGTTGATGAGCACGATCGGTGCCACCGCGTAGACCGCGACCGCGCCCTTCATCGCGGGGCCGAGCCCGAACAGCAGGATCGCGAGCGGGATGAGCGCGGTGGACGGGATCGAGCGCAGTGCGTTGACGGCCACCATGGCCGGCCTCGCGAGCCAGGGCACGGTGCCGATGAGGACACCGAGGACGATGGCGACGGCGGAGGCCAGGGCGAGCGCGCCGAGCCAGGTGAGCAGAGTGTCGGCCAGGCCCGCGTGCAGGTCCGGGTCGGCGAGCACCAGCGGCAGGCTCGTGGCCACGGCCGTCGGTGACGGCAGGGAGCGTTCCGAGACGAGACCGGTCGCCGTGATCATTGCCCAGCCTGCGATCACGGTGCCGGTGCCGACAATGCCGAGCAGCACGGGTGCGATCGTGGCGCGGTGGCGGGCCCAAGCAGCCCCGACAGCCGTGCGCAGCCCCCGCACCGGCCGCGCCACGCCGTCGGGCACCAGAGGGTGACCGGCGGCGCGACGCGCCGAAGCCGCGGGTGCGACGAGCCGTCCGCTCATCAGGCGCGGGCGCTCTCGGGCAGGACCGCGTCGGTGTCGACGGCGCCGATCACCTCGGCGTCGGCGAGGAGCCCGGTGAGGGTCTCGAACTGCTCCACGGTGAGCCGGCCGGCGTAGGTGGGTTCGGCGCTGGCGGCGAGGTCCTCGGCGGTTGAGCCGCACGCCTGCGCGGTGACGGCGAAGCGGGCCTCGTCGTTGGCGTCGTCGTTGGCGGAGGCGGCGACCTCGGTCATCGCCTCGGCGAAGGAGACCGCGGCGTCGGGGTTGGCCTCAGTCCACTCGGTCGGGGCCACGTAGAACGACGTCGGGATCTCGCCGACGCCGTCGAAGAACGGGTTGCCGAGTGAGCGGATGGTGCCGGCCTCGTGCGCGGCGGCGCCCTGGGACGCGCCGATCTCGGCGCTCGCGACCGTGCCGTTCTCGACGCTGGTGACCTGGTCGGCGAAGGGGACGGCAACGAACTCGACCGCTGCGCCGTCGCCCTCGGTCGCGACCCACGCCGCGGTGAGGATCTCGGCGAGGCCACCGAGAGCGTTCAGCGCAATCGTGGTGCCGTCGAGGTCCGCGGCGCCCTGGATGTCGCTGTCCGCAAGGACGATCACCTCGTTCGAGGTCTCGTTGCTCAGCGAGCTGCCGGAGAGGATCTGCAGGTCGATGCCGGTGTCGATGGCCTGCAGGCTGGTCAGCGGGTTGGCGTAGGCGATGTCGATCTCGCCGGCCTGCAGCGCCGAGACGCCCGCCGCACCGGACTGCACGGTGGTGAGTTCCACCTCGATGCCGTGCTCGGCGAAGATGCCCTGGTCGATGCCCCAGACGATGGGGTCGTCGCAGAACCCGAGAGTGCTGACGCGCACCGTGACCGGGCCGCTCGAGGTGGAGTCGGCCCCTCCATCGGTCTCGGATTCGGTTCCGGCGGCTCCGCCGGAGCAGCTCGCCAGGATCAGGGCGAGGCCTCCGGCGCAGGTGAGGGCGACGGCGGGGCGAGAGGTGCGAAGCATGGAAACGCTCCTGACGGGGTGGGGGCGGCGGGGGTCAGTAACCGATGTCACTGCCACTTACATTCCGCACGGTAGGAGGTGCGTGTTTCGGCTCGGTGTCCTCAGGAGCCGGGCCGGTTACGAACGTGTGTCGATCGGGCCAGTGTGCCGATGGGCTCCCGCCCTGGGTCGTTCAGCGCAGCCCGAGGCGCCGGGCCGCCTCGGCCATCGCCCGTGCGTAGTCCAGTTCGAGACCCCGACCGGCACCTCCGGACATGCACACACCGGCCACGCCGGGCACCGCGAGGTACTGCTCGGCCAGTGCGACGGCGGCGCGGATTCCTGCCTCCCGAGGATCGTCCGCATCGAGGACGCCCTCGATGAAGCGCTCGGGCATCAGGTGCGAGTCGAGGCCGGTCATGATCGCGGCGCTGCCCACGTCGACCACGAACGGGACACAGACCACGGCCCGGGTACGGGTGCCGAGCGCTTCGACCGCGCGCAGGAAGCCGTCCACGATGTGCGGGCCCGAGTTGATGTTGATGAAGCAGAGGTCCGCGCCGGCGGCGGCCTTCTGCGCGAACCGTGCCGGGCGCTGCACCCGGGGTTGGGCCTCGGGCGACTCGGCCACCGAGACGAGCAGGCCGTTCGCCTTGGCGATCGACGTCAGTTCGGTGGAGTCGAGGTCGAACACCGGCATCGCCTCGGGCCGGCGGCCGCTGCGGTTGTGGTCCCCGGTGATGCAGTGCACGGCACTGACGCCCGCATCGGCCAGCGCCGCGAGCTCACCCTCGAGGGCCACCCGGTTCCGATCGCGACAGTTCAGGCTCGACCACACGCCCACCCCTTCCGCGCGCAGCAGGCGGGTGCGGTAGGCGGGAGGGAACTGCACCCGCACGCTCGGCGGCTCCCCGATGAGCACGGCGTCCACGTGCTCGCGCAACGCCGCGGCCCCGGCCACCACGGCGTCGCGGCGGGCGGCCCGGATCGGGAAGTCGCTGGTGACGATCTGCCGGCGGGCCAGCACGTCGGCGAAGTCGGCGCCGGCCGGTGTCAGCGGGATCGGCTCGGGGTGGACCGGCTCCCCCATCGGCCGGTGCACACCGGCCCACGCGCGTGGGCGCCCGTCCAGGAAGACGCACGGATGCTCGGCCACCTCACAGCGCCCATCCTCGTGCACGCCGGCGCAGGGACCGTAGGTCATCGACTTGGGGCAGGAGAACGAGGCGGTCGCGGTGGTCATCGTCAGGTCTCCTGAGCGCATCGAAGTTTCAGTGGAACTGACATCGACGTTAGGCGGGACAGGTTTCCTACACGTGTCAGCGCGTCGGTAACCGTGCGCCACCACTGCACCGCGGCCGGCCCGTCCAGCACCGGGTTGACCAGGCTCAGGCGTCCTGCGCGAACCTGATGATCTCGGCCGCGTCAATCAGGATGTCCTCGTCGGTCGGCATTTTCGAACCGACGCCATCCGGGTACGCCGCGTGAACTATCTGCAGCAACTCGGCTGGCTCCTTGAGCCCCAGCTCACGAGCCAAGTCGATCAGGTCATCGAAGTCTCGTGCGCGGTTGGCCAGCATCTTCATCGCGAGCAGCGTCCTCGGATCAGCAAGGTGGGCGGTGAGCCCTCCGGTGACGATCTGCACCGTGGACCACTCGTAGGCGACTGGTGGCACCCACGGCGCGGCCGCGGGGTTGAACCAACCTTCGAGCAGTCCATGTTCGGCAGCGATCTCGTCAGCAATTGCATAGACCTCGGGTGCTTGCCGTGCGACAGCATCGACGTCTGTGGTCGCGTCTCGCGTCCCGATCGTGAGGGCGATCGCAGCTCCTCCGACCACGAGCGCGGTGACCTCCAGGCCTCGGCTCGCCAGGCGTCGACCGATGTCATCGAGCAGGTCGCGGATCTCGGTCGCGTTGAGTTCCCGCCGCTCGGTCACAGGGTGGCTAGGTCGTTCTCGGTGACGAAGACGTTCAGGGCCGCCAGTTCAGGCGGCGACTCTCGCTTGGCGCGTGCGCGGCGCGACGGAGCCCGCGGGATGAGCCACTCGTGCTCGAGCCTCGTCGCCGACTCCGCCCACTCGGGCACGTCTAGGTCCAACTGAACAAGTGTCCGCTTGGTAAGAGCCCGCAACAGGGTGTCGAATCTCGGATCCTTGATCGGTGCGGGCTCCACTCCCCACTCGGCGATGTCCCGCGGATCCCGCAACGACCTGAGGTGATCGAGAGCCTGGATGAGCATCTTGAACGCGGTGGTCTCATCCCCACGCGCAAGGGCGGCCGACATCGCATCGGATGCAGACCTCGCAGTCATCCACCGTCTGTGGTCCCCGTTGGCATCCCTGGCCTCAGACCTGGCCAGGAGACGGCTGATCTCCGGCTGACTGCGATTCATGGCCGCGGCAATCGTGCGTTGGCTCATCCCCTGGCGGGTTGCCCGGGCGGCGGCATTTCGAAGATCGCGAGACGCATCGGCACGCAACCGGTCAGCCCGAGCCGCCGTGCGAGCCAGTTCGTCCGTCAGATTCATTGTCCGCCTCCCGATAGCAAATGCTATCACCGCATCGCGCCTCGGATCAGGTCCGTTACCTACCGCGGGGTCGCCCGCCCGCCGTCGCGCCTCTCAGGGGGCAGCGGAGTCTCCGACGGTGGTCCGGAACGAGTCGCGACCCGTGTGGATCCGCCACAGCCGGTCGGCGAGCGCCTCGGGTGCGAAGCGCGGGTCGCCCCCGCCGATCGCACCCGGGATGATCAGCTGCCCCACGTGGATGCCCTGCGGTGCCAGCGCGTCGTGGAGCATCATCCCGTAGGCGGACTCGGCGGCGAACGCGGTGGACGTACCCGCGACCTTGCCGTTCGGGGTCGCGGCGCTGGAGCCGTTCACGAGCAGGATCGTGCCCCGGCTCAGCTCGGCCATGCCGGGTAGCACCTGGCTGACCGCCGCCGCGGGCGCGAGGATCGAGAACTCGGTGGCGGCCGAGAGGTCCTCGACGGTCGTCTCCAGCACCGGCCGGAGGAACTCCCGGCTGGGTATCGGGCTGTACTGCAACACCTCGATGGTCCCCAGATCCGCCGCCGCTGCCTCCAGTGCGTCGACCAACGCTTCTCGGTCCCGGACGTCGGCGGCGAAGCCGCCCGCCTCGATCCCTTCCACGGCCAGGGCGCGGGCCATCTCGTCCAGCTTTTCCTGGTTGCGGGAGATGAGGGCGACGGCGAAACCCTCGCGTCCGAACCGTTGGGCAGCGGCGAAGCCCAGGCCGGTGCCGGCGCCGATGATCGCGATCGATGTCATGGTCTTCCTTGTCTCGTCCGCGCGATCACGTGGTGCTGGGTGCGTCTCGTGCGCGCGGACACGTCCTCGACACTATGCCGACCGACCTTGTGCGGGGAGCCCCTGTCAGTACCCCTCTCACGATCGCATCGCGGTCGCAGCCGGCTCCGTTCGCACGCACCGTACGTGTCCGGAAACCTGGCCGACCCGGCTCGAACGCAGCCTCAAGAAATCGGACGAACGATCTAGCCTCGAAGGATGAGCAACCTGAGCGCGGAACGCTCCCGGCAGGCACTGACCGAGCACACCCGACGGCTGGCCGAGGCTGCCGGAGCGGCCGAGCCGGACGCACCGGTGCCGACCTGCCCGGGCTGGACCGTGGCGGACCTGGTCGCGCACGTCGGCCAGACCCAGCACTGGGTGGCGGACATCGTCGAGCACCGCATCGCCGACCCGAGCCAGTTGCCCACCGAGATGGCCGAGGTGCCCACAGACGCCTCGGCATGGCCGGCCTGGCTGGTCGACGGCGGTGCCCGGGTGGTCGCAGCGTTCGACGACGCGGCGCTGGTGGAGCCGGTCTTCAACGCCGCAGGTGATGACCGCACCGGCGGGGTGTTCTGGTTGCAGAGCCAGCTCAACGAGGCGGTCATCCACGGTTACGACGCCGCCGCGGCAGCGGTCGGCGACATCGCGGTCGACTTCGACATCGACGCCGACGTGGCCGCCGAGCTCATCACCAACCATCTGGCCATGCTCACCTCGCCGACCTGGGCGGCCCTGCGACCGGAGTCCGCCATGGCAGTGGGTGGCGCCGGAGAGTCGTTGCACTGGCACGCCGACGATCTCGACGCCTCGGGCGAATGGCTGATCGAACGCGGCACCGACGGTGCGACGTGGCAGCCCGGGCACGGCACAGCGGATGCGACCGTGCGGGGACCGGCGGGCGTGCTGCTGCTGATCCTGACCCGTCGTCTTCCGCTCAGCGCCGTGAGCCCCGACGTGGTGCGCCTCGACGGCGATGCCGAGCTCGTCGGTCATTGGGTTGCCAATACGGCCCACATCGCGGACTGACGGCCAGGTGGCTGGTAGCGATCGCAGGTGTCGACTCGGGGTTCAGTCGTAGGGTCTACTGCACCGATGGGTGATATCTGATCCAGGTTGAGCGCGTGTGCCCTCGCCGAACATCGTCGTGCCGTGGCCCTGCCACGGGTAGCCAACCCGTGCCGGCCGGCGCCGCGAATCTCGGGACTGTGGCGCCCCGTCGCCGGTAAAATTCGCTGATCGCAGGGCACCGTCGCTCGCGAAGGAGTGGAGGTTGCCATGCTCTCCATCGTCCTGGAGACCGCGATCGGACTCGCGTTGATCTTCTATCTGATGGCCCTGGTGTGCAGCGCCCTCACCGAGGCGATCGCGAACGCGATGAGAAAGAGGGCCAAGTATCTGCTGCGCGGCCTGCGCGAACTACTCGACGACCCCGGAGATACGGGGACCGGGCCGAGCATCGTCGCGCCCGTGGCCCCGATCGTGGCCGAGCAGGCGCTCTACAGCCAGGCGCTGGCGGCCAACGCGACGACCGTCCCGCCCACCTCTGCGGCCGCCGACGGCGCGTCAGATCCATGGACGACGGCGGTCATGGGTCACGCCCTCGTCAGACCGTTCAAGGAAGCCCGCTCCACCCGGCAGAAGACCCGAAACCCCAGTTACCTTCCCGCGCGTGCGTTCGCCTCGGTCCTGGTGGACCTGATCGTGCCCGACACGGACGGCGAGACGACGCTCACGGCGATCCGCGGCCACGTCGCCGCTCTGGACGATTCCACCCCGTTCAAGGGAGCCTTGACCAGCATCCTCAAGCGGACCGAGGGAGACGTGAAGAGCTTCGTCTCCGCGCTCGAGGAGTGGTACGACGACCAGATGGACCGGATCAGCGGCTCATACAAGCGCTGGTCCAAGCGCTGGCTGGTGGTCATCGCCGTCGTCCTGGTCGGGGCTGCCGGGCTCGACACGCTCTCGATCGGGCGATCGCTGTACGAGGATGCACCGCTGCGTGCCGCGGTCGTGGCGGCCGCCGCCAACGAGAGCCTCTGCGATCAGGACGAGTCGTTCGACGAGACCCGCGAGTGTGTGAGGTCCACGCTCACGGAACTGGGTGCCAGCAACGGCCTCCCGCTCGGTTGGTCCGAGGACAGCAGGCCCACGACGTTCGCCGGCTGGCTGCTCAAGGCGCTCGGCCTGGCGATCACGGCCGCTGCCGCCGCCCTCGGGGCACCGTTCTGGTACGACGCTCTCAATCGGCTGGGGTCGCTGCGCAACACCGGGCCGAAGCCGAAACCGGCGAAGCCCTGACGACGCCTACTGCGTCCCGCGCGGACCTGCCCTAGCAGGCGCTAGCGCGCGGGTCCCTGCCCACCGTTGCGGCTCCCGGGGGGTGGAGCCGTCGAGGATCGCAGGATCAGCTTGGCCGGGCGCATCACCAGTTGCGGGGACTCGCGCTCGACCACCTCGCCGCGGATCCGCTGCAGGAGCATCTCCGCGGCTCGGGCACCCACCCAGGCGGCGGCACTGTCGACGGTCGTGAGCCCGATGCCGGGCAGGGATCCGGCCGTGATGTTGTCGTGCCCGATGATCGACACGTCCCAGGGCACGCTCAGGGCCAGTTCCGCGCAGGCGACGAGCCCACCGAGCGCCATCACGTCGTTGGCGAAGTGCAGCGCGGTGGGCCGCGGCGTGCGCGCGAGCAGCTCGTGCGTGCCGAGCCGCCCGTCCTCCATCATGGAGCCCACGGTGACCGTGACGGCCTCCGGGAGGTCCGCCGTCGCCGCCTCGAAGCCGTGCAGCCGGTCCAGGAACGGCTTGACCGTCGGGTTGCTGCCGACGTACCCGATCCGGGTGTGGCCGAGGTCGCGCAGGTGCTTGACCGCGATCTCGGCACCCTGGATGTTGTCGATCACCACGGTGTCCCAGATGAGCTCGGGTAGGTCGCGGCTGGCGAGCACGGTCGGCAGGCCGAGCTCCTCGACGAACTCGAGGTCCCGGGAGCCGCCCTGCACCGAGGCCAGGACCAGGCCGTCGACGCGCCGCTGGACCATCGACCGGATGATCTCGATCTCCCGGCCGGTGTCGCGACCGGAACTGCCCAGGATCAGGTTGTAGCCGCCGGCCTCGACAACCTCCTGCACGCTGGCGACCAGATCGGGGAAGAACGGGTTCTTGATGTCGGCGATGACCAGGCCGATGGTCATCGAGGAGCCGCTGGTCAGGCTGCGGGCGATCGGGTTCGGGTGGAAGTCGAGCTCGCGGATCGCGTCCTCGATCTTCTTCCGCGTCTTCGGTGCGACCGAGTAGCCCAGCGCGACATTGAGGTACTTGGAGACGGTCGCCTTCGACACCCCCGCCCGCGCAGCGACGTCGTTGATCGTGGGTTTGCTGCTCACCCGAGTACCCCGCCACCGTTCAGGTGCAGCGTCTGTCCATGGAACAGCGACGCGCCGGGCCCGACCAGGAAGGTGACCGCGGGGCCGATCTCCTCGGGCAGGCCGAGCCTGCCGATCACGGAGTCGCGGGTGCGTGCGTGGACCCAGTCCGGCGTCGCGTGCGGGGTTACCATCGGGGTGTCGATCGGCCCGGGTGCAATGGCGTTGACGCGCACGGTCGGGCCGATCTCGCGGGCCAGCGCCCGGGTGAAGCCGAGCAGCCCGGCCTTCGCCGTGCAGTAGGCGACGAAGTCCGTGGCTCCCTTGAAGGCGAGTTGCGAACTCACGTTCACGATGCGCCCCTCCCCTCGCTCGAGCATCCCCGGAACGACCTGGCGGGTGACGATGAAGACCCCGTCCAGGTCGACGGACATGGTCCGGCGCCACTGGGCCAGGTCGGTGTCGACGAGTCGCCGTGACTCCATCCATCCCGCGTTGTTGACCAGGATATCGATCGGACCGAGCTGATCCTGCGCGCGGGACAACGCCGCGGCGACCTCCTCGGTATCCGTCACGTCCGCGGACACCGAGACCGTTCGGGCCCCGAGGCCCTCCAGCTCGCCGCACAGGGCGCGAGCCTCGTCGTCCTGACGCAGGTGGTGCACCACGATGTCGGCCCCGTCTCGGGCGAGGTCGCGGCAGATGGCCGCCCCGAGGGCGCCCACCGCGCCGGTGACCAGGGCCACCGACCCGCCCAGCGGTGCCTGCGCCGTCGGGCCTGTTCGATCGCCGTCGGTCATCGCCTGCCCCCTACTCCGGGCGCGCTGGGCTCAGCGGCCGGCTCGTCGTCCACGAACGGTACAAGGCGGCCGGCGGACTGCGCCCGAAGGGCACGTCGGCCGAGCATGGTCTCGTGGATCTCGCTGGTGCCGTCGAAGATCTGGGTCACCTTCGCATCGCGGTGCATCCGGTTCACCGGCTCGTCGGTCACGATGCCGAGCGCGCCATGGATCTGCATGGCCTCGTCGGTCGCCCGCCGGGCCGCGTCGGAGGAGAACATCTTCGCCATCGAGATGAGGTCCTGGTCTCCCCCGTCTCCCTCGGCGAACGAGCGCGCCGCCCGCTGGGTCAGGGCCCGGGCCGCGTGGTAGTCGGTGGCGATGCGGCCGATCTTGCGCTGGATGATCGCCAGGTCGGCGAGCGGCCGCGCGAACGCCGCCCGTCCGTTGGCCCGTTCGAGGCTGGCGACCAGTGCCCCACGGAGCAGCCCGCACGCGTAGGCGGCGGCGTCGATCCGAGCCATGTTGAGCCCGTCCATCATGCCTGCGAAGCCCTCCACCTCCAGGCGGTCGGTGGCGGGCACGGACACGTCGGTGAAGCTCAGCTCACCGTTGGGCATGCCCCGGAAGCCGGAGAGTTCCGGCCCTGGACGCCCGGACGCGCCGGGGCTCGACATGTCGACCACGAGGGCGACCATCGGCGCGTCCCGGTCGGTGGACCCGACCTTGGCGAGGACGATCGCGAAGTCGGCGACCGGGGCGAAGCCGACCCAGCACTTGCCGCCGTTCAGGACGTACCGGTCCCCGTCGAGCTCGGCGACGGTGCTCATCCCCCGGATGTCGGTGCCGGCGTGCGGCTCGGTGATCGCGAACGACCCGAACGTCCGCCCGGCGAGCGTCGGCTCGAGCCACCGGTCGACCAGATGGACCGGCGCGTACTTGCCGAGCAGGTACGTCGTCAGCCTGGTCCCGGCGATGACGAGCGCGACCGCGGGCGAGTGGGCGGCGATGGCCTGGGACACCTCACAGGCCTCCTCGATCCTGGCCGCGTCCGGGCGACCGCCGGGGCCGGCGAGGATTCGCTGCAGGCCGAGCGCGGCGGCCGTCTCGACCAGCTCCGGTGGGATGGTCGCGTCGCGGTCGATATCCTGCGCCCGTGGCGCGACGTCGGTGCGGATGAACTCATCGAGTCCGCTGATCATCAGGCACCATCCTCGTCGGGGTAGCAGTACAGGATGTGGGTACCGACCAGGACGAGTTCCTCGCCCTGGCGGGTGGTCGCGCGCATCTCGGCGAGGGCCTGGCGGCGCTCGGGATCGACGGAGGCGATCGTGTACTCCACCCGGACGGTGTCCCCGAGGAACACCGGCCGGATGAACCGGACCCGGTCGTAGCCGTAGGAGACCGCCGTGACGTCGTGCTCGGTGCACAGCCGGGCGGCCGCGGTGGAGGTGAGCGCGAGCACGAGGGTGCCGTGCGCCATCCGTCGGCCCTGCGGACGGCCCTGCATGTACTCCTCGTCGGTGTGCTGCGGCGCGAAGTCACCGGTGATCCCGGCGAACAGGCCGACGTCGGCCTCGGTGACCGTCTTGCGGAAGACAACTGCCGAGCCGACGGCGGGGAGTCCGTCGCGCCGTCCGGTGGCACTCATGAGGTCACTCGCTCGGCAACGTGCCCGGCGCCGGCGCCGAGGGCGCCCGTCGCCAGGAGTGCGTCGAGCTCGTCGGTGAGGCCGAGTTCGGCGATCAGTTCGCCGGTGTGCTCGCCGAGCAGCGGGGCCGGCCGCCGGGCCGGCAGCTGCGCGCCGTCGAGCCTGATCGGGTTGCCGACCAGGTCGAGGCGGCCCGCCTCGGGGTGGTCCACCTGCACGCGACGCTCCGGCCACGCGACCATCGGGTCGGCCATCATCGCCGGATAGTCGTTGACCGGTGCGCACCACACGCCCGCCGCGGTCAGCGCGTCCAGGCACGGGGCCGAGTCCATGGTCGCGACCAGAGCGCTGACACGGGCATTCAGTTCTTCGCGGCGTTCGGTCGCGGCCTCCTTGTCCGGGAAGTCCGCAAGGAGGTCCGGCCGGTCGAGACCGTCCGCCAACGCTTGCATGGTCGTCAACGAGATCGCGATGTAACCGTCGCGGGTGGCGTGGACACCGTAGGGGGCCTCGATGGATGCGCTGCCGGGCACCGTCGGCCGGACCGGCGCCGTTCCGGAGTTGATCGCGGTGACGACCTCCTGAGTGGTCTGGTGCAACATGGCGCCGACCAGGTCGACCTCGATCAGCCGGCCGATGCCGGTGCGGGTCCGCTCCACGAGCGCCGCGGCGGCGCCGAGGGCGAGCATGGTGGCGGCGTGCACGTCGGCGACGAACGGGCCGGCGGGGGTCGGGTCGGCGTCGCGGGTCCCGGTCAGCCAGAGCGCGCCGGTGCGGGCCTGGGCGAGCAGGTCCTGGCCCGGCATCCGCTGGTCGGCGGCGTGCGGCCCGTACCCGGAGGCCGAGCAGTACACCAGCCGGGGGTTCAGGTCGTGGACCCGGTACCAACCGAGGCCCAGGCGCTCCATCACGCCGGGCCGGAAGTTCTGCACCAGCACGTCCGCGGTCTCGATGAGGCGCAGCGCGATCCGCAGCCCGTCCGGGTCCTTGAGGTTGACCGCGACCGACCGCTTGTTCCGGTTCATCGAGAGGAACTGCGAGCTGTGGCCGTTCAGGAACGTGGTGCCGGACAGGCGGCCCCGCTCACCGCCGTCGACCGCTTCGACCTTGATCACGTCGGCGCCGAGGTCGGCGAGCATCTCGGCCGCCCAGGGGCCCTGCATCATGTGGGCGAAGTCGAGGACGCGGATGCCCTCGAGGGGAAGGGTGTTCGTCATGGAGGGCGTCCTTACGCGTCGATGAAGGTCGGCAGGCGCTTGGCGAGGAAGGCGCTGGTGCCCTCCTGCAGGTCACGCGTGGGCAGGGTCTCGTCGATGAGGGCCTCGAGCGCGCGACGGACCTTCGGCAGGCCCGTCGCGACGAGCTCCTCGTTGAGGAACCGCTTCGTCAGCCGCTGCGCCTGCGGGGAGGCGGCGCGGATCCGCGCAATCGTCCGCTCGATCTCGCTCTTGAGGTCCTCATCCGGCACCACCCGGTTGACGAGCCCGAACCGAGGGGCGTCAGCGGCCGGTACCCAGCCCATCTCGAACGCCATCTCGTTGGCCAGCTTGCGTCCGCTCTCGTGCGCCGCGACGCCGACCTGGACGGTGGGCCAGGCCCCGATGCGGCCCTCGGGCAGCGCGAACCTGGCGGAGGAGGCCGCGACCGCGAGGTCGGAGACGAGCACGAGTTCGCAGCCGCCGCCGACGGCCAGCCCGTTCACGCCGGCGATGACCGGGTAGGGGTGGGTGGCGATGGCCTCCATGGTGCCGAGCAGGCCACCGATGAAGAAGTCGTGGGCGCGTTCGCGACTGGTGTGCTGGGCGAAGGTGGCGATGTCGTCGCCTGCGCAGAAGGCGCGGCCGGTGCCGGTCAGGACCACGGGTCCGGGGGCCTCGGCGGCGGCCTGGTGCAGAGCTGCCGTGATCCCGTGCCACCCGTCCAGGTCCAGGGCGTTGAGCTTGCCCGGCCGGTCGATGATGATCCAGGCGGCATCGTCCCGGACCTCGAACTTCACATACATCTGCGACTGCTCCTCGTATCGGGGGTGGCGGGCTTCATCGGTGGTACTCACTTGATCGCGCCGGCGCCCCAGCCGGCGATCAGGTACTTCTGCAGGTAAAGGAAGGCGAGCAGCACGGGCAGGCTGACCAGGGCCGCGGCGGCCATCAGCAGCGGCCAGTCCTGCAGGCTCGCGTTCTGCAGGTCGTGCAGGGCGACCGGCAGCGTCTTCATGTTCGTGTCGGTGATGAGCACCCGGGCGAACAGGTAGTCCTCCCAGGCGAGCAGGAACGTGAACACCGAGACGGCGATGATGCCGGGGGTGGCCTGCGGCAGGACGACGTACCAGGCGCTCTTGACCCGGTTCGCGCCGTCCAGGAACGCGGCCTCCTCGAGTTCCTTCGGGATGGAGTTGAAGAACGGACGCAGCAGCCACATGCTGAACGGCACCCCGAACGAGGCGTACGCCAGGATCATGCCGCCGTAGGTGTTGATCAGGCCCAGGTCGCGGAACAGCCCGTACAGCGGGACCACCACGACGATCGGGGCGAACGTGTACGCGTACAGGATCCCGGTGGTGAAGGCCTTGCTGCCGGGGAACTTGAAGCGGGTGAGCCCGTAGGCGGCCATCGCCGAGACGGCGATGGACAGCAGCGTGGCTCCGGTGGAGATGATCACGCTGTTCTTGGCGTAGGTCAGGAATCCGGTGCTCTCGATGAGCCGGACGTAGGCGCCGAAGTCCGGCATCGTGGTGAAGAACCGCGGCGGGTTCGAGAACAGCTCGGTGCCGGGCTTCACCGACGTCAGGACCATCCAGTAGAACGGGAACAGGTTCACCGCCACGACGATGGCGATGCCGATGGCCAGGACGTACCGCGGCTGGGTGAGTCGCTTCAGGGTGCTCATTCGGTGTCCTCCGAGCGTCGGTGCAGCGTCTTGAGATAGACCGTCGTGAAGACGACGAGCAGGACGAACATCACCATCGCCAGGCTCGCACCGGCGCCCAGCCGGGACTCCCCGAAGATCGTCTGGAACGTCAGCAGCGGCAGCGTCCGGACCTCCTGGCCGGTCCCGGCGAAGAGGTAGACGATGTCGAACTTCGTGAACATGAACATGAACCGCAGCAGCGCCAGGGTCAGCAGCACCGCGCTCAGCTCGGGCAGGATGATGTGCCAGAACCGGCGCCACGGGCCGGCGCCGTCGACGGTGGAGGCCTCGATCACGGACGGATCGACGGTCTGCAGCCGGGCCAGGACGCTGATCACCACGAACGGCGTGTACATCCAGACCGAGACCACCACCAGGGACGCGAAGATCCAGGTCGGACTGAGCAGGTTCACCGCGTCCGCCCCGGGCACCACGGTCCGCACGAACCAGGAGTACGCGCCGTTGTTCGGCTCGAGCAGCCAGCGCCACACCAGGGCGACGATGATCGCCGGGATCATGTAGGGCGCGATCGCGATCAGCCGGACGACCCCGCGGCCGCGGAAGTTCTGGTGCATCAGCAGGGCCACGACGACGCCGAGGACGAGCTGGATCACCACGGTCAGGACCGCGTAGAGCAGGGTCGTGCGCAGGCTCTGCCAGAACTGCGGCGACGCCGCGAGGTTGGCGAAGTTGCCGAGCCCGATGTCATTGATCCGGGGCAGGTAGGCGTGGGCATCGGTCAGGCTGAGCCGCGCCAGGTACACGATCGGCACGGCGATGACGCCGAGGACCAGGACGGCTGACGGGATGACCAGCAGCACGCCCCAGAACCATTGGGGCATGCGGGGCTTGCGAGCCGCCTTCAGCGGCGGGCCGGTGCCGGTCTCGGCACGCACGGGGGTGTCTGTGAGCATGGGAATCCTCGGGAGGGGGTCGGGAGCGGTGGCGTTGCGGCCCTGGCCGGGCGGGTGGCCGCCGGCGGCAGCCGGGAGCCCGGTCAGGGCCGCAACGGCGTTGCTCAGTCCTGGTACTGCGGGGAGAGCAGCTCGTCGGCCCGCTGCTGCGCGGTGGCGGCGGCCTCGGCGGGATCGACGCCGCTCTCGACGACCTCCATCACCATGTCGACGAGGATCGCCGAGCCGTACAGGTCGCTCAGGTAAGGCAGCGACATCTCGTCGGCGCTGGTCACCATGAGCGGGTAGGCGTGCCCGGACTCGAGTGCCTCACGCTGCACGTCGATCCAGAAGCCCCAGTCCTGCACCTCGGGCAGCGCCTGCCACTCCGGGTCCTCGAACATCGACGGCATGACCGGCAGCAACTGCGTGGGCACGGTGCCGATCCAGCTGAGGTAGTTGTCGTGCTCGTAGAAGAACTTCAGAAAGTCGATGGTCGCATCCGCGTCCGGGGAGTCCTTGAACACCACGAACGGCTCCGCGTCGAGCTGGGTGATCCAGTCGTCGCCGGAAGGGCCGACGGGACGCGGGCCGTAGACCTGGATGTCCTCGCCCGGCACCAGGTCCGGGGCCTGCTCCTGGAACGTGTACACCGCGCGGCCGAAGGAGTAGATGGTCGCCGCATCGCCGTTCGCAAGGCCGCTCAGGCTGTCCGCGTAGGCGGCGGAGGACCACTCGGGGGCGAGGATGCCGGTGTCCTTGAGCTCCTTCCAGTACTCCAGGACCTCGATCATCTCCGGGGTGTCGATGGTGACGTGACCGTTCTCGTCGAACAGCGTGCCGCCGTTCGAACCGAGCCAGAGGTAGAGATCCTCGTTGACGTTGTGCGCGGCGGAGCCGGCGAGCAGGAGCGGGGAGACCCCGGGGTTCGCCTCCGCCACGGCGGACCACTGCTCGATGGACTCGTCCCAGGTGGTGACGTCCTCGGGGGTGCCGGCCTCGGGTGCGTTCGCGTACATGTCGGCGCGGTAGGTGGTGGTGTCGGTGCCCCAGGCGTGCACCACGCCGTAGGTGTGGCCGTCCTCGAGCTCGAACATCTCCTGCAGCTGCGGCAGGTAGTCGCCGTCGAAGGACTCGACGACCTCGTCGAGCGGGAGCAGCAGATCCTGGCCGTACAGCGTGCGCACGAACATCGGCTCGACGTGGGTGATCTCGGGCAGGTCGCCGGCGGCGAGTGCGGCCTGGAACTTCACCTGCAGGTCACCCCACGCGACCGTCTCCTGGATGATCTCGACGCCGGGGTTGGCGGCCTCGTACTCGTCGATGATCTCCTGCATCGCCTCGACGGTGATGGGCGTGGACTCGGTGTGCCACAGGTTGATCGTGGCGCTGCCGTCTCCTTCGTCGGCGCCGGGCGTGCCCGAGCCCGAACACGCCGTGAGTGCGGCGGTGGTCGCGATCGCCACCGTCGTTACCAAGCGGGCTTTCCTACGCATACGGCCTCCTTGCCGGGTTGGTTCCGGAGCATCGGCGAACGGCACGAGGCCGGAGGCGATGCACCCGGTGCCCTCCATCACGGGAGTTCGGAGAGCGTTGTCCGCACACTGTCTAACACCGGTTTCCATCTGTCAAGGCATCGGTTCGTACGATGAACTCGTCTAGTTTGCGCCGATCCCGTGAGTCGCTTGGCGATACGGACGTCCAACTTGACACTTGGAATGGAAACCGGTGTCATAGTTGAGGACACCCCAGCTGGAAGGACAGCCCATGCGAGCAGAGTTGCTCTCGGTCGACGACGCGGCGGCGTTGGTCAAGGACGGTGCCACCGTGGCGCTGGCCGCGAACGGCGGCGGGATGCTCGAGCCCACCGAGCTGATCGGCGCCGTCGAGCAACGCTTCCTGGCGACCTCCTCCCCCCGCGCCCTGCACGTCGTGCATGCCCTCGGCGCCGGCGACCGCGCCTCGCGGGGCCTGAACGGCTTCGCCCACGAGGGGATGGTCCGGCGGGTCACCGGCGGGCACTGGACCTGGTCGCCGGCCATGATGCGCCTGGCCGCCGAGGAGAAGATCGAGGCGTACACGATGCCGGCCGGCGTCATCACGCACCTGCTGCGCGAGTCCGGAGCCCGACGGCCGGGGCTGATCACCCGGACCGGTCTGCACACGTTCGCCGACCCGCGCCTGAAGGGCTGCCGCGCCAACGCCAGCGCCCGCGAGGAGGTCGTCGAACTGCTCGAGCTCGACGGCACCGAGTACCTGCGCTACCGCCCGTTCAAGGTCGACGTCGCGATCATCCGCGGCACCGAGGTCGACGAGCACGGCAACATCGGCGCCGACGCCGAGCCCGCGACTCTCGACGCCCTCGAGTGCGCCCAGGCCGCCAGGGGCTCGGGCGGCATTGTCATCGTCCAGGTCAAACGCCGCACCGCGGCGCCGCTGGACCCGCGCCGGGTCTTCATCCCGGCCGCGCTCGTGGACTACGTCGTGGTCGTTCCCGAGCAGCACCAGACCTACCTCACCGAGGAGGACCTCACGCTCTTCGACGCGGCACCGCCCGCCCTGGTCGCGGTACCGGCCGGCTTCACCGACCCGATCCGGGCCATCGTCGCCCGCCGGGCGGCCATGGAGGTCCGCGCGGGCGACGTGCTCAACCTCGGCTTCGGAATGAGCGCCGACGTCGGCGCGGTGCTACGAGAGGAGGGCCGCCTGCACGAGGTGACCCTCGCCGTCGAGCAGGGTCTTTACGACGGCGCTCCGGAGCTGGGTGACCTGTTCGGGATGTCCGTCGGGCCGTCCGCGCGGGTCAGTTCCGCGGTCCAGTTCGACTCCTTCGCGACCGGCCTGATCGACGTGACCTGCCTGGGCATGGCGCAAGCCGACCGCCACGGCAACGTGAACGTGTCCGCGTTCGGCGGCAAGGTGATGGGCCCCGGCGGCTTCGTCGACATCAGCCAGTACGCGCGCACGTCGGTCTTCTGCGGCGCCTTCCGCGCGAAAGGGCTCCAGATCGAGTTGCTCGACGGCGGAGCCCGGGTCGTGCGGGAGGGTCAGGTCGCGAAGTTCGTCGCCGATGTCGAGGACGTCACCTTCTCCGGGCGCCTCGCTATCGAGGAGGGCCGGCGCGCGCTCTACGTCACCGAGCGGTGCGTCTTCGAACTGACCCCGGACGGTCTCGCGCTGATCGAGGTGGCGCCCGGGATCGACCTCGAGCGCGATGTCCTCGCGCACCTGCCCTGGCGTCCGATCATGCGGGACGTGCGTCCGATGCCCGCCGCGGTGTTCACCCCCATCAACCCTGTCGTCCTGGAGCAGCAATCGTGATCATCGAGCACAAGTCCGACCACGTCGTGGTGACGCTGGACCGTCCCGCCAAGCGCAACTCGATGGACCTGGATGCGTGGACGGGTCTGGGTCAGGCCGTCGAGGCCGCGTCCGGGAACGCGGCCAACCGAGCCGTCGTGATCCGTGGCGACGCCCGCTCGTTCTGCGCCGGCAACGACATCGACTCCATGCGTGACCTGGCCGGCCCGGACGCCGCCGTCGCCTACTTCGTCGACGGGATGCTGCCGACCTTCGCCGCGATGGCCGCCTCTCCCCTACCCGTGATCACCGTGGTCGAGGGCGCCGCGCTAGGCGGCGGGCTGGAGATCGTGGTGGTCAGCGACGTCGTGATCGCCGGCCCCGGCGCCACGTTCGGGCTGCCGGAGACCCGGATCGGGGCGTGGCCGACGGTCTTCCTCGCGGCGGTCCCGTCCTCCTCCACCCGGCGCCTCGCCGCCCGCCTGGCGCTCGTCGGCGACACGATCGGCCCGGCCGAGGCGCTCCAGCACGACCTGGTCAGCTACGCCGTCGACGACGTCGAAGCGACGCTCGAGCAGGTCCTGGCGGGCATCGGTGCGGCCGCACCCGACGCGACCGCTCGCAGCAAGCGGTGGCTGAACCGCGAGCTGCTCGCGAGCGGCATGCCGGACGCGGCCGCGGCACTGACCGAGCTGTCGCGCGAGACGTTGCAGGGCACCGAGTTCGGGGAGCGGATGACGGCGTTCCTCGAGGCCCGGGCGGCGCGGCGGGCCGGTGCAGCGAGCACTTCCGATGGCGCTAGGACGGGCATCGAGGTTCCCGAGCCCTGATCACCGTCGGTGCGCGTCGAGGCCGAATGTTGCGCCCATGCCCTCGCTCGGTTCCCCTGTCGCGAGATGTCGATCGGTCCGTACGCAACCCGCATCCTGCCTCAGGGGAACCAGCGCGCTCGTGACTCCCCTGACTCGAACTGTCGATCAGTCCCCGCGCAACCCGCATCCCGCGTCAGGGGAACCAGCGCGCTCGTGACTCCCCTGACTCGAACTGTCGATCAGTCCCCGCGCAACCCGCATCCCGCGTCAGGGGAACCAGCGCACTCGTGACTCCCCTGACTCGAAGTGTCGATCAGTCCCCGCGCAACCCGCATCCCGCGTCAGGGGAACCAGCGCACTCGTGACTCCCCTGACTCGAACTGTCGATAAGTGCGTGCGCAACCCGCATCCCGCGTCAGGGGAACCGGCGCGCTCGTGACTCCCCTGACTCGAAGTGTCGCCGACGGGGTAGCCCGAACCAGGCCCAGGTGCGGAAGGCCGAACACGTCGCCGCCGAGGAAGCAGCAGCGGACGGGACGGTCGCCCAGCAGAATGCGCTGCGGTCCGCCGAGTACGGAGTGAGTCAGACAGGTCTCTAGCCCCCATCACACCTCCACCGTTCGGTAGACATACACGTTCGGCGTCACCAGCACCCGGCCATGCGGCGGCCCTTCGAAGCCCGGGACCACCTCGAGCTCATGGGTGAGGTCGACCACGCGGATCTGCGTCTGCGGCGCGCGCGGGTCCAGGACCAGCGTGACCCGGGTCTGCTGCACGCCGCGCAGCAGGAAGCCGAAGTCCCAGGGCCCGTCGTCGGCACCCGGTGGCGGGCCGGGCGTCACGGTGGGCAGGGCGCGCCCGTGCACCGTGGCCGAGACGACGTCGGCGCTGCGAGTGGCAACCCAGAGTCCGATCGCGGGTGCGCCGCGGGCCGAGGTCAGTTCCAGCACCAGTTCCCGGTGCGTGCCGGTGTCCCGGTCGGAGACCACTTCCACGTCGGGAGCAGGAAGGTCGGCGGCCGCGGCCGGCCCGTTCGCGATGGCGCCGCCGCCCAGCCACGGCTGGTCGGCGAGATCGCTGGACAGTGACGGCAGCAGGTCCTGAGACCAGGCGGAGCCGGACGGTGACCAGGACGTCCACAGCGCCTCTCCGGAGTCGGCGTCCAGGGAGTAGGAGAGCATCTCCTGGCGCGGGTCGGTGCGCCCCTCGCCGTTGGCGACGAGCCCGCCGGCGGCGGCCACCACCACCACGGCCA
This sequence comes from Occultella aeris, assembly GCF_902703175.1. Classification (GTDB taxonomy): domain Bacteria; phylum Actinomycetota; class Actinomycetes; order Actinomycetales; family Beutenbergiaceae; genus Occultella; species Occultella aeris. The sequence goes on from NZ_CACRYJ010000067.1 coordinate 83,204, forward strand.
GCAGCGCCGCCGGCACCACGGCCCGATGGCGCGACGGAGCCTCCCGCTCAGGCCGCACGAGCCGTGCCGCGTCCACCAGCGGGAGCGCGAGCAGGGCCACCACGGCTACGAACACCGCGGCCAACGGCCCGCCGGTGCCCAGCCCCACCTCGAACATGCCGACCACGGCCGGGAAGAACATGACCGCGGCGGGCAGCAGCCCCGCCCCGAGCACGACCGCCCGGGCCCGGGCCGGCAGCCCTGCGCCGATCAGGGCGGCGATGGCCGCCGGGAACACGGCGACCACCAGCACGAACGCGGCACCGGGCAGCGTCAGGGCGAGCCCGAGCCCGGCCAGGGCCAGGGTGAGCAGCCCGCCCAGCGCGAGTTCGCCGTCGGGCAGCACGCGGCGCAGCGCCGCCCGCAGCCCGAGGATCAGGCCGAGCGTGAGTGCGACGACGCCCACCTGGTAGGGCCAGGGCACGAAGGGCTCGCCCACCACCGCGCTCGCCTGACCGGGGTCGATCGCCAGCGCGAGCTGCCAGAGCCCGACGGCGGCCGTCGCCACGAGCGGCAGGCTCACCGCTGCGGTGGCTGCTCCGAGCGCGACCCGCGGCAGGCTCATCTCCCGGCGGCGCCGGGCCCGGGCCACCACCGCGAGGGCGAGCAGCACGGTGAGGGCGGCGAGCGGCAGCTCAAGGCCTTCCGGGACGCGCAGCAGACCCCACGGGAGGGACGTGACCACGTCAGTTCCGCCGTCGGGCAGTCGGGTGAGGTCCGCGCCGGCGGCGGCGCGGGCGAACGCGAGGGTGCCGGCGCCCATCTCCTGCAGGGAGGCGGCACTGAGGTGCTCGATGTCGTCAAGCGGCGAGTGGTAGTAGGCGCCCGCGCCGGTGATGGCGGTGTCGAAGCCGGCGATCCCGCCGGCGGTGAACCGGGTCAGGTCGGTGTCATTGGGCAGGAGTGCGAACAACGCGTCGGAGAACGAGTCCACCACCGGTCGGGGTGTTCGCGCGAGCAGGTCGAGCAGCATCCCGTTCGGCTCGGTCAGCCGCACCGACGCCGGCAACCCACCGGCGCCCCGGGCCTCCAGGTTGACGAGCACCGCGGGTCCCAGCTGCTCCGCCCGGTCGTGGACGAACGCGTCCGCCCCGAGCAGGCCGGGCTCCTCGGCGTCGGTGAGCAGCACCATCACGTCGTTGCGTGGCGGCTCACCCGCGGTCAGTGCCCGCGCGGACTCCAGGGCGGCTGCGATCCCGATGCCGTCGTCGGCGGCACCCGGTGAGCCGGGCACCGAGTCATAGTGGGCGGCCAGGATCACGGTGCCGGTGGGGTCGGTGCCGGGCAGGGTGGCGATCACGTTGGACACCGTGGCCATCGAGACAGCGGTCGGGTCCTCGTCGAAGGTGCCGACGGACTCGTGCATGTCCGTCTCCCACCCGAGGGCGTCGAGTTCGGTGACCAGGTACGCGCGGGCCTGCGCGTGCGCCGCCGAGCCGGGCGTGCGGGGGTCGGGCCCGAGCTGCTCGAGTTGTTCCACGCCGCGGGCGGCGCTGAAGTGTGCGGCCGGGGCATCCGCCGGCGCCGGATCGGCCGACATCGCGGTGATCGTCGCCGCCGTGCCGGCGGCGGCCACCGCGGCGAGCACGATCGCAGCCGTCCTTGTCCTGCGCACCCTGGGTTGCTTCTCCATACCCTGACTCCCGCCGGTCGTGACAGCGCCGAAGCGGCGCTGTCGCCACGCTAGGCGGGCTGGGGCGCAGGCGGATCGGCGCAAAGTGCCGAACCCGGCTCGGCCATCGGAGGCAGGGGGTATCGCGACGGCTCAGTCGAAAGTGGCAGGCTGCGCGCGCTCTGCCCCAAGTGCGGAAGGTGCCGGCGCTCCACCGTGCTGGACACCATGCACCGAGGTCCCACGCACGTCCTTTCGGTACTGACCAGGCGACCTCCCGGTCACCCGCTTGAACGCGACGCCCATGTACTCGCTGTGGCTGAACCCCAACCGCTCGGCCACCTGAGGCAGCGTCAGATCCGTGGTCGAGAGCAGGTCGGCGACTCGTTCCATTCGAACCCGCGTGATCTCGGCATGGACCGTGCGACCGAGGATCCGCACGAATCGTTGGTCGAGGGCACGCCGCGACGAGCCCACATGCCGCAGTACGTCACCCACGGCGACGTCGCCGTGCGCGCGATCCCGGACGAACCGCAGGGCCGCCACCACCTGCGGGTCGTCGACCGAGAGGATCTCGGACGACTGCCGCGCCACGATCCGAACCGGTGGGATGAGCCGCAGGCCCGGCTCCAGCACCTCGCCCGTCATCATGCGGTCGAGCATCGCCGCCGCGAGGTAGCCGGTGCGTGTGGTGTCCGGCTGGATGCTCGACAGCGACGGTGATGTCAGCGTCGCGATCAGCTCGTCGTTGTCCACCCCGAGCACGGCCACCGCGTCCGGTACCGGGATGTCGGCCAACCTGCAGGCCTCGAGAATCTCCTGCCCGGCGATGTCATAGCAGCCCAGCACGCCCACTGGCTTCGGCAGGTCCTCGAGCCAGCGCGCCAGCCACTGCCGGTCCCGCGACCGCATCCCCGACCGCTGCATCGCGAACACGTGCGCCTGCCCACCCCGCTCGGCCACGTGGTGCACGAACCGCTCACCGCGCGTGCGCGACCACCCGAACCGCTCGTCACCGCAGAAGGCGAACTCACGCAGACCACGTTCTGCGAAATGCTCAACCGCGATCCTCGCGATGTCGTCGTCGTCGGTCTCGGCGCCCGGCAGCTCCGGCACCAACCTCGCGGCCGACAGATCAACTGTGGGCAGTGCCAGTTGCCGCACCAGTTCCGCAGTCTCGGCGTTCTCGACCCGCGCGATCAGCCCGTCCCCCTGCCAGCCCTCCAGCCACGAGAAGTCGGTCTCGTTCCGGCTGTGCTCAACCAGGTACAGCGACCAGCCGTGGTGCGCCCGCACGTACGTCTGGATCCCGGCGAGCAGCCCACGCGCATACGCGTTCGATGTCTCGATGAGCAGCGCCACCTGACGCACCGGATGAGCGCCGACGCTCATGCCAGAACTCGAAGGAACTCGGCTATATATCGCATCGCACCGGCCCGCCCGGCGTCCCTAACATGGAGACCAGACGGCAGCAGCCCGCCCAGCAACGACGCCCCAGCCATCACAGGAACCTCCCGAATACTCCGACCGAGTAATTTTTCTCATGGGAACACATAATCCCATCGAGCGCGTACCAGCGCCCGCCCCTGTCAGCAACGACGCGAACGGGAACCACATGACCACCACCACCTTGGAAGGCCGGCCACTCACGGCTTCGCCCGAACCACCACGACGGCGCCCGGCCGGTCGACGCGCGATCGCCCCCTACCTCTTCCTGACGCCCTGGCTCATCGGCCTGCTCGCGTTCGTGGTCGGGCCGATGATCGTCTCGCTGTACCTGTCCATGACGGACTACAACTTCTTGCAGGACCCCACCTTCATCGGGTTCGACAACTACGTCCGGATGTTCACGAGCGACCCTCGCTACCTCGCCTCCGTCGGCGTGACGGCGGTCTACGTGCTGGTCTCGGTGCCCCTCCAACTGGCCTTCGCGCTCGGCCTGGCGCTCCTGCTCGACCGTGCGATCGCGGGCATCTCGATCTACCGAGCGGTCTTCTACCTGCCCTCGCTGATCGGCTCGAGCGTGGCGGTGGCGGTGCTGTGGCGCACCGTCTTCGGTGCCGACGGCCTGGTCAACTCCGCACTCGGCCTGCTCGGGATCGAGTCCACCCGCAGCTGGGTCGGCAACCCCGACACCGCGCTCATGACGATCATCGCCCTGAACGTGTGGACCTTCGGGTCGCCGATGATCATCTTCCTCGCCGGACTGCGGCAGATCCCGCGCTCCTACTACGAGGCCGCGGAGGTCGACGGTGCCGGCCCGATCCGGCGGTTCCTCAACATCACCGTCCCGCTGCTGACGCCGATCGTGTTCTTCAACCTGATCCTGCAGACGATCTACGCCTTCCAGGCGTTCGTGCCCGCCTACATCGTCAGCAACGGCTCCGGTGGCCCGGCCGACTCCACCCTCTTCTACACGCTCTACCTGTACCAGCAGGGCTTCACGAGCTTCCAGATGGGATACGCCTCGGCGATGGCCTGGGTGCTCCTGGTCGCCATTGCGATCGTCACCGGCCTCAACTTCCTGCTCTCCAAGTACTGGGTCTTCTACGGGGACGGTGACCGATGAGCGCCGCCGACCTCGCCGACGCCCCGCGGCGCCAGAGCTCGCTCGCTCGCCGTATCGCGATGCACGTGCTCCTGATCCTGCTCGCGCTCGGGATGCTCTACCCGCTGCTGTGGATGATCGTCAGCTCGTTGCGTGACAACTCCGCGATCTTCAGCGACGCCTCGCTCGCGCTGCGCAACCTCAGCCTCGACAACTACGCCCGCGGCTGGGACGCCCAGCAGAACTCCTTCGCCACCTACTTCGGCAACAGCTTCCTGATCACCGGGCTCGCGATCGTCGCGAACATCGCCGCCTGCTCCCTCACCGCCTATGCCTTCGCCCGCATGACGTTCCGCCTGAAGGCGCTCTTCATGGCGATCCTGCTCGGCACGATCATGCTGCCCGAGCACGTCACGATCGTGCCGCAGTACGTGCTCTTCTCCGAGCTCGGCTGGCTCAACACCTTCCTACCGCTGACGGTGCCGAAGTTCTTCGCCACCGAGGCCTTCTTCGTCTTCCTCATCGTGCAGTTCATGCGCGGCATCCCCCGCGACATCGATGAGGCGGCCGCACTCGACGGCTGCGGCCCGTTCCAGACCTACTCGCGCATCATGCTGCCGCTCATCACGCCGGCGCTGGCGACGACGGCGATCTTCTCCTTCATCTGGACCTGGAACGACTTCTTCCGCCCGCTGATCTTCCTCACCGACAACAGCCTCTTCACTGTCCCGCTGGCGGTGCGGCTGTTCGCCGATATCGGTGGCACCGACTGGGGCGCCCTGTTCGCGATGTCGGTGCTCTCGCTGCTGCCGATCTTCATCTTCTTCGTCTTCGGTCAGCGCTACCTGATCCGCGGCATCGCGACGACGGGACTGAAGTGATGGCCGCGGAGAAGGTGCGCGTCGCCGTCGTCGGCGCCGGCGCGTTCGGGCAGGCCCACCTGCGTGCCTACGCCCAGCTCGACCGGGCCGACGTCGTCTGGGTGTGCGATCCCGACGTCGACGCAGCCCGGCGGGCGGCCACCGAGTTCGGCGTCCCGAACGTCGCTGCCGACCTGGAGGCCGTGCTGGCCGACGACGGCGTCCAGGTGGTCGATCTCGTCACCCCGGTCGCGCTGCACGCACCGCAGGCGAAGGCAGCACTCGAGGCCGGTCGCTCGGTGGTGTGCGAGAAGCCGATGGCGCTCGACCTGCCGGAGGCACTCGCGCTCGCCGAGATCGCCGCATCCTCGCCCGGTGAACTGCTGGTCAAGTACCACCAGCGCTTCGACCCGGTCCACGAGCGGATGCGGGACCTGCTCGCCGACGGCACCCACGGCACTGGGCTGGTCGCCCACATCGAGATCCTCGGCGACCACCTCGCCGCGCTGCGCTCACGTGAGCACTGGCGCGGCGATCCGCGCCTGACCGGCGGCGGCTGCCTCTTCGAGTCCGGCTCGCACCTCATCGACCTCGCCCACTTCTGGTTCGGGCCCGCCGCGCGCGTGACCGCGACCACCCACCAGCTCGCGGCCGCGAACCCGGACAAGGGCGAGGACACCGCCACCCTCGTCGTCCAGTTCACGAACGGCGCCGTCATGACGCTCGTCGGGTTCTGGGGCGCACCGGGATGGGACTGGCGCAAGGAGGTCTTCACCTCCCATCAGGCCCGGCTGTCGGTCGAGACCGGCGCCAGCAACGCCCTTCGGCTGCGCGGCCGGGACGGCACCGACCAGGTGCTCGCCGTCGAGGAGGACTGGTTCGCCCGTTCCGTGCGCCGATCGCTGGCGCACGCGCTCGACTGCGCCGCCGGCGACGCTGCACCGCAGGTCACCGTCGAGGACGCGCTCGCCTCGATGCGCACCCTCGACGCGGCCTACCGCTCGGCACGAGAGGGGCGGACCGTTGAACTGGCGTGAGGCCACGGTCGCAGACCTCCTCCGGGGCACCACGGGGGCTCGACCGGAGACAGCAACCACGCGCCCCCGACGGCGGCCCGCCCGTCCCGCGGTCCCCCGCGCCCCGTTCGCCGAGCGGCTGCTCGAGGGCACCCGAACCGTGACGATGCTCGCCGCCGTCAGCGTGATCGTTCTCACCCTCGCCGCAGGCGTGGTCACCCTGCTACCCGGCCTCGCCGCCGGGTCGCGGCTACTCGCCGACGACCGCGCCGGTCACCCGGTCCGCCCGCTGCGCGACTCCCTCGCGCTCGTGCGACGGACGGCGGCGACCACCTGGCCGATCAGCGTCGCGGTCGCACTCGGCCTCGTCGCGGTGACGGCCAATCTCCTCTTCCTCGGACAGCAACCGAGTACCCTCGCCGCCGCGCTCGTGGCCGTGAACCTGGCCGTCGTCACGCTCGGCGGCTGGTGGACCGCCGCCTGCGCCCGTGAACTCGCGGACGAACCCATGCTCACTCGATCGGCCCTCATCCGCCGGGCCACCGCCCGGGCCCTGAGCTTCGGCCGCTGGCACGTGGCGCTCGCCCTCGCGGTGGTCGTCGGTGCGGGGCTCGTGCTGGTCAGTCCGCTCCTCGCCGCCGTGTTCGCCCCGGCGCTCGCTCTGCACGCCGGTCGGCTCGCCGATCCCAGCCCAACCCCATCCGCTCGAGAGGTGACTTCGTGACCATCCCCCTCCGCCTGACCTTCCTCGGCGTGACCCATCCCCACGCCGCCGCCTGGGCCGATGCCGCCCGCACCGACTCGCGCACGACGATCACGACCGTCCACGACGCCGACGCGGACGCCGGTCGCACCTTCGCGGCCCGGTACGACGCCGCCGCCGTGGCCTCGGTGAGTGACGCGCTACGTGACGTCGACGCCGTCGTCGTCGACGGCCGCAACGACGAGGCGGCCGGGTACGCGCACGCCGCGATCGACGCCGGGCTCCCGGTCTTCGTCGAGAAGACCGGCGCACGCACGGCCGCCGACCTGGCCGAGGTCGGGGCGCGTGCTCGCGAGGCCGGCCTCGTCAGCCAGATGGGCTACTTCGCCCGCTACTCCGACTCCGTCGAGCGCACCGCGCGCACGCTGGCCGAAGGCACGCTCGGAGAGGTCTACCTGGCCCGGTTCCACTCCGCGATCCCCCACCGGGCGTGGAGCACCATGGCGCACTGGTTCGCCGACGGCACCAACGTCGTCACACCGTTCATGGAGGCCGGCTGTCACATGGTCGACGTCGTCCGGCACCTGCTCGGCGAGCCCACCGACATCCGCGCGACCCGCGTCCGCCGACCCGGCACACCCAGTCCCGGGGAGGACGCGCTCGCCGCGACAATGCGCATCGGCGACGCGGTCGTCACCATCGACTTCACCGCCCACGAGGCCGACCCGTGGAACACGGGCTGGGGTGGCGAGCTCTTCGGCGACGCCGCCACGCTCCGCTTCCACGTCACCCCCGCCCGCACGGCGCTCGGCACCGGGACACACGTCCCGGAGGTGATCTCTCCGGTCGCACCGGACGACGCCGACGCCATCACGGCATGCATGGCCGCCGAGAACGTCGAGCTGATGCGGCGCGGGATGGCCGCCTTCATCGATGCCGTCCATGGCACCGCGCCGAGCCCGGTCGACATCGCCGACGGCGCCCGCACGCTCGCCGTCATCGAGGCGGCCCTGGCCGCCTCCGAACTCCCGGGGACCAACCCAGCAGTACACCCCACGTCCGCCTCAGCCGTTGCCCGATGACCTGAGCACCGACACGCACAACACCACCCCCGCATCACCCGACCCGGTCGCGACGACGCGACCTCTCCGAGAGGAACGACCATGATCAGCAGAAGACTCCTGCTCCAGTCCACCGGTGTCGCGTTCGGCGCCGCCGCTATCGGCGCCACCGCCGCCTGCGGGCAGGGCGGCGGCGACGCCAGCCCCGAGGACGACGACGCACCCAAGGACATGCGCTTCGCCTGGTGGGGACACGAGGAGATGAACCGCACCACCACCGAGGCCATCGAGCTCTACAACAGCCGGTCGGAGAACGTCACCATCACCGGCGAGAACGCGTCCTGGGACGACTTCTGGGACCGGATGGCGACCCAGATCGCGGGCGACAACGGCCCGGACGCGATGCAGATGTCGAACCAGATGATCGTCGACTACGCCCAGCGCGGTGCGCTGCTCGATCTCGAGGAGTACATCGGCGACGTCATCGACACCAGCACCTGGAACGAGGACCTGCAGTCCTACGGCGTGATCGACGGCATCCGCGCCGGCGTCCCGATCAGCACCGACGCCTTCACCGTGCTGGCCGATCGCGACCGGGTCGAGGAGCTCGGGCTGACCCTGCCCGATGAGGGTTGGACCTGGGACGACCTGGCCGGGCTCGCCCTGGCGATCCGCGAGGGCGGTGGCGGCGACCTGTACGGCATGTCCGACGGATCCGGGCGCTACGAACTGCTCGAGCCCTGGGTACGCGGCCGCGGCAAGCGGTTCTTCAACGCCGAGGACAGCCCGGTCACCCTCGGTTTCGAGAAGGAGGACCTCGCCGAGTTCTGGGAGTGGTGGGCGGCCATGCGGGCCGACGGCGGCTGCGTCACCCCCGACATCGAGGCCGAGAACCTCAGTCACGAGACCAGCCCACTCGTCGGGGGTCGCGCGCCGCTGTACTTCACCACGACGAGCGAGCTGACCGGTGTCCGGGCGTTGATGGAGTCGTCGATCCAGGCGGTCCCGATGCCCGACACGGCGGGCGGCTCCAAGGCGGCGAACTTCGTGCGGCCGAACCTCTTCATGAGCGCCTGGGCCGGCACGCCGTACCCGACCGAGTGCGCACGGTTCCTCGACTTCTGGATCAACGACCCGGAGGCCGTGGAGGTCATCGGCAACTCGCGTGGCGTGCCGCCGAGCCCGGAAGCCGCCGCCCTCGTCGAGGACGACCCCGACCCGTCGGGTCTGCGCACACCCTCGGAGTACCTCGCGCTCATCACCGAGATCGGCTCGCCGATGGACTACCTGACGCCACGCTCCGGCCGTGACGTCTACCAGCTCCTCGGCCGGGTCGCCGAGGAGGTCCGCTTCGGCCAGACCGACATCCCGACGGCGGTCGACAGCTTCTTCGACCAGGCCGCCTCGACCCTCGCCTGACCTCAGACCCGCACCACCCATCCAGAAGGAGAACCATGCGTTTCAGCAACAAGGTCGCCGTCGTCACCGGTGGCGGCGCCGGCATCGGCCGACAGACCGTCAACATCCTCGCCGCGGAAGGAGCGATCGTCGTCGTCGCGGACTTCGACGCCGAGCGCGCCGAGAAGGCACGTGCGGCGGCACTGGAGCTCGGCGCGCCGGACGCTGCTGCCATCCAGATCGACATCGCGTCGGAGGAGGACGCGATCGCGTTGGCGACGCTGTGCCGGGACCGGTTCGGCGGCGTCGACGTCCTCGTCAACAACGCGGCGGCGCGGGTCTACGGCCCGGTGACCGAGGCCACCCTCGAGTCCTGGAAGTTCATCACCGACGTCAACCTCATCGGCCCGGGGCTCACCTGCAAGCACCTCATCCCGCTGATGGCGGGACGTAGCGCATCGATCGTCAACATCTCGTCGGCGAACGGCGTCGTCGGGCGCCCGGGAATGGCGCAGTACGACGCCACCAAGGCGGGCGTGCTCGGCCTCACCCGGTCGCTCGCCTGCGACCATGCCGACCAGGGCATCCGCGTCAACGCCATCCTGCCGGGGCCTACGCTGACCGACTTCCACAAGGACCGCGCGGCCGAGGCCGGCCGGGAGATCGACCCGACCATCACCGAGCCCCACGAGGGCGGCCCGGGCGTGCTGCGCCGTCAGGGCAGGCCCGAGGAGGTCGCGCACGCGGTCGCCTTCCTCGCGAGCGACCACGCCTCCTACATCACGGGAGCATGCCTGTCCGTCGACGGCGGGCTGGCTGCGCTGTCCGGCAGGCTCGGATGAGCGTGCTCGGTTGGTCGACGGCGGCGCTCGGGGGCATCCCGTGACGGTCCGGGTGGCCCTGGTCGGGCTCGGGTTCGGCGCCGAGTTCATCCCGATCTACCAGGCGCACCCGGACGCCGAGCTCGTCGCGATCTGCCAGCGGGACCAGGGCAAGCTCGACGCGATCGGGGAGGCCTTCGGCGTCGAGCGGCGGTACACCTCCTACGAGGACCTGCTGCGCGATGAGGAGGTGGACGCCGTCCATCTCAACACGCCGATCCCGCTGCACGCCGATCAGTCGGTGGCTGCGCTCGAGGCCGGCAAGCACGTGGCCTGCACCGTGCCCATGGCGACGTCGGTCCAGGACTGCGCTCGGGTGGTCGCGGCCGCCGACGCGAGCGGGCGGACGTACATGATGATGGAGACGGTCGTCTACTCGCGTGAGTTCCTGCACGTGCAGCGGCTCTATCGCGAAGGCGAGCTCGGGCGTCTGCAGTTCCTGCGCGGGGCGCACCACCAGGACATGACGGGCTGGCCCGACTACTGGGCGGGCCTACCGCCGATGCACTACGCGACGCACGCCGTCGGCCCGCTGTTGGCCCTGGCCGGCGCACCCGCGGACACGGTGACGTGCGTCGGATCGGGGCGGATCCCGCAGGAGCTTGCGGCCCGGTACGGGTCACCGTTCGCGGTGGAGAGCGCGCACATCACGGTTCGGGACAGTGACCTCGCCGCCGAGGCCAGCCGGTCACTGTTCGCGACGGCCCGCGAGTACGTGGAGAGCTTCGACGTGTACGGCTCGCTCGCGTCGTTCGAGTGGGCGCAGACCGAGGCGGGCGAGCCGGTGCTGTTCCGCGGGGAGGAGGCGTCCGCGCTGACGGTCCCGGACTACGCCAACCTCCTGCCCGAGGAGATCCGGGCGTACACCACGCGCGGTGTATACGATGCGGAGAATGCGCACCTCTCGTTCGCGCAGGGCAGCGGGCACGGCGGCTCGCACCCGCACCTCGCCCACGAGTTCGTGCGGAGCCTTGTTGAGGCTCGGGCGCCGTCGATCGACGCTCGGACGGCGGCGAACTGGACGTCGGTCGGCCTGCTGGCCCACGAGTCGGCGATGCAGGGCGGCGCGACCCTCGCGCTGCCCCGGTTCTAGGGCGCGAACACGCCTGCCGTGAGCGCTCGGGGTGGTTCCGGTACCGAGAGGGGGGTCCACCCCGAGCGGCCCCGGCTCGGCGGTGCCGGTCTGTTGCGCCGGCCGGTGCGCCAACAGAGCCTGCGGCACTCCAACCTCGCTCTCGTCGCGTCGCACATCTTCACCGCCGACGAGCCGGTCTCGCGCGCACAGATCGTCGCCGCGAGCGGGCTGACACGGGCCACCGTGTCACGCCTGGTCGAGGCGCTGCTCGCCGCTGCCGTGGTCGAGGAGCGCGAGCCGCCGCCGTCGCGGGGCGCGGGACGGCCGGTGCGGCCGCTCGCTCCGGCCGCCGGGACGCACGTCGCGCTCGGGCTCGAGGTCAACACGACGAGCCTCGGCGGGTGCCTGGTGGATCTGGCCGGGAACGTGGTGGCTGAGCGCATCGTGGACGGCGACTACTTCGCCAGCGACCCGACGGCGGTGCTCGCCGATCTCGCGACGCTCGCCGTGGCGTTGCTGACCGGGCCATCGGCGAGCGGGCTGCGCCACGTCGGCTCGCACGTGTCACTGCCCGGGGCGGTCGACCGGGGAACGATCGTCGTGGCACGCAAACTCGGCTGGCACGACGTCGACATCCTCGGCCGGCTGGGTGAGAACGCCCGGCTGGGCGCGCGACCGCTCCGGCTCGGCTCGGTCGGACCGATGTCGGCGCTCGCCGAGAGCCGCTACCGGGAGACATCCAGCGGCGGCGGCTCGTTCGCGTGGGTGTCGGGCGACAACAGCGTCGGGTCCTCGATCATCGTCGACGGGCAGCTCATCACCGACGTCAAGGGCTGGGACGGGAACGTCGGCTCGATTCCCGTCGGCGGCACCGTCGTCGGTGGACGGCCACTCCAACGACACGCCCTCGACGACTACGTCGGACGGCGTGCGCTGCTCCGGCGCGCCGGGCTCCCGCCGACGACCACCATCGAAGAACTCGCCGAAATCGCCCACGCCGGGACCGTACCCGCCCTCCAGACTGCGCTGTCCGATGCCGGCGCGGCGCTCGGCGACGTGGTCGCGACGATGATGACGCTGGTCAGCACCCCGGTCGTCGTCTTCGGCGATACCCTCGCCGCCATCCTGCCGTTCGTCGGCGACCAGGTCGACGTGGCGCTGCGGCAGCGTCTGCCGGCGGGCCACGTCGTGCGACCCCGCCTCGAGGCTTCGATCACGTCCTCACACGCCGCCATGCGCGGCGGTGCGCTCAGCATCCTCGAAGAGGCGCTCGCCGACGCGGAACGATGGCTGGTGCGGCCGGGCGACTTGAGCGGTTGACCCGGATCCGTTGCGCCACGAGGAGGGCCCGCCGAGCTCAGCCCTCGATGCGGATGGTGCCGACGACGGCGACGCGCACCTCCACGCCGTCGACGGTCGCCGGAACCTGCTCGCCGGTCGCCTCGTCGCGCACGTTCACCCGGACGCAGTACCCGTCCGGCACTCGCTCCAACCCGACGCCGATCACACCGACCCGGTCGCCGAGCTCCGCGGCGAGCCGCTCCTTGGCCGCTCGCGCCTCAGCGAGATCGCTCATCGCCGGCTCACACCAGCGTCGCGTCGAGCGCGGCCAGCACCGTCTCGATGGGGTTCAGATAGGTCAGCCCGGTACCGCTCGGGCCACCGGTCTCGCTGCCCGCGAAGAGCAGCCCGACGGCGCGCACTCCGTCCACCAGGTACACGAGCGACCCGCTGTCGCCGCCCTGGGAGAACGGCCCATCGCCGGTGGACTCGACCTCGATCTGGTCGTCGAACCGCAACTGGCCGAGGCCCTCGCCGTATTCGATGACGAGCCCGTCCAGCTCGATGGCGCTCACCCGTCCGTCGGTGACGCCGGTGGTGCGGCCGACCTTCTGCACCGCCTCCTCCCCCTCCACGACGGCCGTGCCGGTCAGGGTCCCCGCCGGGTAGGTGGCGTCGAACTCGACGTCCTCGAGCGAGGCGAGGGCAGCGTCGACCGTCGCCGGCTGCCCGGGTGACAACGGAACCACGGCGGCCAGCGAGCCGATCCGGTCCTGCGGCGACTGACCGCCGTCGGCCGGGCCGGGCTGGAGCACGGCGTCGCCGAGCTGCGCGGAAGGCGACCCCGCGAGAACGTGGAAGTTCGAGAGAACGTGCGGGACGCCGTCGGGCAGGGTGACGAACGCACCGAGCGTGCCGGCGGTCACGGCGACGTGGGCGATCGAGATCCCCGGCCGCAGCGGGCGCACCCGGCCCGTCTCTCCCATGGTCAGCGCGGTCGGCACCACCGGCCCGATGGACAGCGCCCGCACGCGCCCGACCGCCCGCACGTCGGCGTCGGGGCCGAGCTCCACCGCGAGCGCCTCCGCCCGGGAGACGATGCGCTCATCACTCTGGTCGTAGCGCACCGCCACCCCGAAGCCGGCCCCGGCGCGGGTCGCGATGCCGACAGCGAACGGCGCGAACCCGGGCGTGGCCATGGTACCGAGCTCGCTGGAGCGCCACTCGCTCACCGACGCGATGACCTGTCCCTTGACTTCACGTGCCTCGTCGAGATCCATGCGACCAGTCTGCGCGCCGGGTCCGACAACCGCCTCTCGCCGGCGCCCGCGTCAGGTTCATGCGGTCCCCGTAGGCTGGCCCGATGCCCCTCCTCGGCACGAAGTTGCACGTGCCGTCGCCACGCCGGGAGCTCGTCGCGCGGTCGCGGCTGACCGGCCGTCTTCGAACGCCCGACGGCGCGGCGCCGCGGCTCGTGCTCGTCGCCGCACCCGCGGGCTTCGGCAAGACCACGCTGTTGTCCCAGTGGCTGGCCGGCGCCGATTCCACAAGGGTCGCGTGGCTCTCCCTCGACGCGGCCGATGCCGACCCGCGCCGCTTCCTCACCCACCTCCTGGCCGCCGTGCAGCGAACCACCCCGGAGACCGGGGCCGAGGTGATGGCACAGCTGGACGCCAGCGGCGCCGCGGTACCCACCGAGCAGGTCCTGGTCGGCCTCGTCAACGACCTCGACGCCCTGCCCGGCCGCACGGTCATCGCTCTCGACGACTACCACCTCATTGACGCCGAATCGGTCCACGAGGCGGTGACGTTCCTGCTCGACAACCTCCCGCCGCAGGTCACCCTCGCGATCACGACCCGGTCGGACCCGCCACTACCCCTGTCGCGGCTGCGCGCCCGCGGCGACCTCCTCGAGCTCCGCGCCGCCGACCTGCGGTTCACCGAGGCCGAGGCGACCACCTTCCTGACGGACGTGATGGGACTGGACCTCGAACCGCACCACATCACCGCGCTCGAGGCACGCACCGAGGGCTGGGCCGCCGGGCTGCAACTGGCGGCGTTGTCCGCACGCGCGCGGTCCGGCGCCGACGCCGCCGACCTGGACCGTTTCGTCGAGGCGTTCGCCGGCAGTCACCGGTTCGTGCTCGACTATCTGATGGAGGAGGTCGTCGACGCCCAGCCCGAGGAGGTCCGCCAGTTCCTGCTGGATACCTCGATCCTGGCCGAGCTCACCGGGCCGCTGTGCGACGCCGTCACCGGCCGCACCGATGGGAACGCCACCCTGAACGCCCTCGAGCGCGCGAACCTGTTCGTCGCACCGCTCGACGACGAGCGACGCTGGTACCGCTACCACCACCTGTTCGCCACTGCCCTCACGGCCAGGCTCACCGCGCAGGACCCGGGCCGGGTGGCGCGGCTGCACCGGGCGGCCGCGGCCTGGTACGCGGGTCAGGGCAGGCTGGCCGACGGCGTCCCGCACGCCCTCGCGGGCGGCGACACCGAGCAGGCGGCCGCCTTGGTCGACCTGGCCATCCCGGGACTGCGACGCCGACGCGAGGACCGCATCCTGCGGGACTGGACCCGCGCCCTGCCCGAGGACGTCGCACGCCGCCGGCCACTGCTCGCCACCTCCCTGGCCTGGGCGTACCTGTCCGAGGGGAACGTCGACGGCGTCGAAACCTGGCTGGACGCGGCCGAGGAAGCACTGCGCTCCCACCGCCCGGCCAGCCCCGACGGCGGAGCACTTCCGGCAGACCTCCTCCGCGACCACGAGAACGAACTGCGGGCCCTGCGCTCCCTGCTCGCGGTCTATCGCGCCTCCATCGCCCAGGCCCGCGGTGACATCACGAGCACGGTCGCGCACGCGCGGCGCGCCCTGGACCTGGCCGGCGAGGATCACATGTCGCGGGCCGCCGCGGCGGGCTTCCTCGGCATGGCCGCGTGGGCCGCCGGGGACCTCCCGACCGCCGTCGACACGTTCGGCGAGGCGGTCCACAGCCTGCGCGCCGCCGGGAACGTCGCCGACGCCCTCGGCGCCACCGTCGTCCTGGCCGAGATGTGGCTGGCCCGGGGCCGACCCGACGAGGCGGAACGGCACTACCGCCGGGCCCTCGAGACCGCCGAGCAGCACCCGGGGCTGTCCACCTTTCGTGACCTGCACGTCGGCCTGGCCGGCGTGCTGTGCGAGCGGAGCGACCTCGACGGCGCGGCACTGCACCTCCAAGCGGCCACCGACCTCGGCGAGGCAACGGGGTTGCTGGAGAATCGGCACCGCTGGTTCATCGCGAGCGCCGCCCTGCTTCGTGCCCGTGGCGACTCCGACGGGGCGGTCGACCTGCTCGACGCCGCCGAGCCGCTGTTCATGCCAGGTTTCTTCCCCGACGTCCACCCGATCCCGGCGTCCCGAGCGCGCATCCGGATCACGCAGGGCCGACTCGCCGACGCCCGCGACTGGGCCCGTTCGCACCACCTCAGGCCAGACGGCGAACCCGCCTACCTTGCCGAGTTCGACCAACTCACCCTGGCCCGGCTCGAGGTCGCCGAAAGCCGCCCCGACGGCGGGGCTGCTTCGTTGGGCGATGTCACCGACCGGTTGGGTCGCCTCGCGGCGGCCGCCGAGGCGGCCGGGCGCACCGGCAGCGCGATCGACGCGCTTGTGGTCCGCGCCCTCGCCCAGCACGCGAGCGGAGACCTCGATGCCGCGCTCGTTGACCTCGGTCGCGCCCTGACGCTCGGCGTGCCAGCCGGCTACCGGCGGCTGTTCCTCGACGAGGGCGAGCCGATGCTCGAACTGTTGCGGGCGGCCGTCGCCCGCCCCGACCAGGCCGCACCCGCGCGCGAACTACTGGACGCCGTCGGGCAGGACGCGGCCGGCGAAGCAGCTCCGGTCGCGCCCCGCGACGACCAGCTCAGCGACCGCGAACTCGAGGTGCTGCGCCTGCTGGCGACCGACCTGACCGGCCCCGAGATCGCGCAGCGCCTGTTCGTCTCCGTCAACACGCTACGCACCCACACGAAGCACATCTTCACCAAGCTCGAGGTCAATACGCGTCGGGCCGCGGTGCAGCGCGCGGACGAGTTGAGGCTCGCCTGATCACCACTCCTGACCGTCGACGAAGAGCGCACGGCGACTTGCAGCCGTGACCTCAGCGGTGAGTTCCTCATCGTCACCGCCGCGCGCGATCGCGTCGTTGGGGCGCCCAGTGACCGACTCCTGTTCGGCAGCATCGAGATACTTCTCGATGGCCCGCGCATAGAACTCGGACCGAGTCATCCGGAGTTCCTTGGCCGCACGTTCGGCACGGGCGAACGTTGCGTCGGGTAGCGAGATGGCCGTCCTCATACTCTCGAGTATGACCGGGTCGTGCCCATGGCGCGCCAACCGCCTCAGACATCACGGACCGCGTCACCACCTCGTTCACATCGTCTGGTGATGTGCCCTCACCACCGCGTTCCGTAGCGTCCCGAACATCGCCGGACTCCCCCGGCCCGGAGCACACGGAGCACACCATGACCATCACCAGCACCGGCCTGACCAAGGCCGCCGGCGTCGCGGCCGCGACCGCCGGCGCCATCTTCGTCGCCGTCCAGATCAACCACCCGCCGATGGTCGCGGCCTCGGTCGAGACCAGCGAGTGGGTCATCCGCTCCACGGCGAAGGCGGTGATGTCGGCTCTCGCACTGGCCGGCATCACCGGCATGTACCTGCACACCCGCCGCCGCGCGGGGTGGCTCGGCCTGGTCGGCTACCTGCTCTTCGCCGCTGGATACCTGGCCATGTTCGCCAGCGAGGTCATCGCCGCGGCCGTCCTGCCCACCGTGGTCGGCAGCCAGCCCGGATACGTGAACGACGTGCTCGTCTCCGCCGCCGGCGGCACCCCAGCCGGTGACATCGGCGGCATGCAGATCCTGCTGAACCTCGCCGGCATCGGCTACCTGCTCGGCGGCCTCACGTTCGGCATCGCCCTGTTCCGGACCGGCATCCTGGCCCGCTGGGCCAGCATCCTGCTCGCCGTCGGCGCCGTCGGCACCGCCGCCCTCGCCGTGCTGCCCGAAGGGTACAACCGACCGCTCGCCGTCCCGGTCGGCATCGCTCTGATCGGCCTCGGCGTCTCGGTGTGGCGCAGCGTGGACCGCTCCCCCACCCCGACGGCGTCCATCGCCTCGGTCCGTGAGCCCGCGGTCCCGTGAACGCCTCCGCAACAACCGCGGCCAGGCCGGTCGGCTCGCCCACCCGGGCAGCCGGCTGGCCGGTCCCGGTCGCCCCCTTCCAGTTCGTGCCGCGGCTGCGGCGCACCCACCTCGCCTGGCACCGGCGTGCCGGCCGGGTGCTGGCGGTCGCGGGTCTGCTGGTGGCCGGGTCCGCGCTGTGGATGACGCTGCTGTACGCGGCCAAACCCGGAACCGGTGACCTGCTGTACGTGTCGCGGCTCGTCTTCGCGAGCGCCATGGCCGCCTTCCTGATCCTCGGCTTCACGGCCGCGCGGCGCCGTGACATCGGAGCCCACCGTGCCTGGATGATCCGGGCCTACGCGATCGGTCTGGCGGCCGGCACCCAGGTCTTCACCGAGGGCGTCAGCATCGCCGTCTTCGGCGCCGGGGAGCTCACCGGAGACCTGGCCAAGGGTGCCGGCTGGGTGATCAACCTCGCTGTGGCGGAGTGGGTAATCCGCAGGCGCACCGCTCCCCGGCGCCGGTCGCGCCGACCCGGCCAGCGTGCTCAGGTCCCACGGGCGGAGGCCCAGACATGAACGCCTCCGGGCCGAGCACGTACCAGTTGCGGGTCGATGGGCACCTGGATGACCACTGGTCCACTTTGCTGGGCAACCTCACGGTCACCCGTGAACACGACGGCACCAGCACCCTGACCGGACCGCTTGCCGATCAGGCCCAGCTTCACGCCGTCCTAGCCACGCTTCGTGACATCGGCGCCACCATCCTCTCGCTCGGCGTCTCCGAACCTGCCGCGGAGAATTCCCGGTGACCACGGTGAGCTGCCGGTGTTACGTTCCGGCGCATGGGCAGGAGGAACTATCTGATCGAGGGCCTCTCCGGCACCGGCAAGACCACGGTCTGCAACGAGCTGCAGCGGCGCGGACACCACGCCGTGCACGGCGACCGCGAGCTGGCCTACCGAGGTGACCCGGAGACCGGTGAACCCAGGGCGGGCTTCGGGCACGAGCACCACATCTGGGACGTCGACAAGGTGCAGGCCCTGGTCGCCGACCGGGACCACGCCGCCACCTTCTTCTGTGGCGGCTCGCGGAACTTCTCGAAGTTCATCGACCTGTTCGACGGCGTCTTCGTCCTCCACGTCGACCTCGGCACCCTGAACCGGCGGCTCGACGAGCGCCCGGACGAGGACTGGGGCGGCGGGCAACCGACGGAACGCGATCGCATCATCGGCTGGCACCACACGAACGGGGACGTCCCGGCCGGTGGCGTCGCCATCGACTCCACCGCGCCGATCGGGCAGGTCGTGGACGAGATCCTTCGTCACTGCGAGAAGCAAGGCGGTGGGTGAAGGTCACGCGACGCTCGCCCGCGTCGCGGGCACCGCTGTCGTCGTGCGGAAGTCGCGGTTCCATCGCAGCAGCGGGGTGCTGTGCTGATGGACGCTGCCACGGGTGACCTCCCCGACCAGGAGGAACTGGTCGTGCACCGGCAGCACCGTATGGGCCCGCGCCCAGAGTGTCACGAGCGCGTCGGGCAGCCAGAGCGGCCCTTCCGGTGAGGACTCCGCTCCCGTCGCAGCGAGCGCGTCGAGCCGTTCGGCGGGCGAGGTGCGGGTGGTGAGCGCCCGCACCAGCGGCAGGTGCTGGGTGCCGAGCACCGACACGGCCCAGGTCGCCCCGCCGGTAATGACCGGAAGCGCGTCCCGGTTCCCGCCGACGGACAGGGCGATGGTGAACGGGTCCACGGAGGCGGTCAGCACGGACGCGGCGATGAAGAACCGGTCGCCGGCGTCGTCGCGGACGGACACCAACGTCACTCCGCTCCCGTAGAGGGCGAAGCTGTCATAGAGCGAGGGCACGTCCCGCTGGGTCACTCCGGCTGTGCGATGACCACTCACCTGGTGACGGCGGCGAACCGGGTGGCCACGTCGGCCCAGCTCGCGATCTCCCAGAATGCCTTCACGTAGTCCGCGCGCACGTTCCGGTAGTCCAGGTAGTAGGCGTGCTCCCACACGTCCAACTGCAGCAGCGGCGTCACGCCGAGTGGCGCGTTGCCCTGCTGATCGAACAACTGGAACACCACGGGCTTCGCGCCCAGGTGATCCCAGGCGAGCACTGCCCATCCGGACCCTTGCACCCCCAATGCGGTGGCGGTGAAGTACGCCCTGAACGCCTCGAACGAGCCGAAGTGGTCGCCGATCGCCGCGGCGAGCTCGCCCTCGGGAGCACCGCCACCGTCCGGGGAGAGGTTCTGCCAGAACACGCTGTGGTTGAGGTGCCCGCCCAGGTTGAACGCGAGGTCCTTCTCCAGCTTGTTCACGTTCGCGAAGTTCCCCGTGGCCCGGGCCTCCTCGAGTTGCTCCAGCGCGGTGTTCGCGCCGGTCACGTAGGCCTGGTGGTGCTTGGAGTGGTGCAACTCCATCACCTCCGCCGAGATGTGCGGGGCGAGCGCGGAGTAGTCGTAGGGCAGGTCGGGCAGCGAGTACGTGGTCATGGACGATCCTTTCGAGTGGTCGTCCCACGACGGTAGAACCTCAACCGCAGTTGAGATCAAATCTGGGGTGGGATGGACGGCGGCGAACGATGCGAACTCGGGCGTCGCGGGGTGGCATGCAAAAGACGATGCGACGATGTGCTGGGGCGGACAGACTGCAGGAAGAACTCCGGGCGCCGATCAGATCGTCACCCGTGACGATCTGGTTGCGCACCCTCACCTACGCAAGGAGCCCTCAGCATGACCAACGAGAACGAACGCGGCTATGCCATCGCCCAGCTGGAGGACGTCGAGGTCGGACCGGAGATTCTCGAGTACATGTCGCGCATCGAGTCCACGTTCGCCCCGTTCGGCGGCGAGTGGCTCGTCCACGGAACGCTCCCGCAGGTACTCGAGGGGCACGTGCCGGGCAACATCGTCATCATCGCGTTCCCGAGCCCGGACGCGGCACATCGCTGGTACGCCTCACCCGCCTACCAGGAGATCGTCGAACTGCGGGTCGCGCACTCACGTTCCACGCTTGCGGTGCTGACCGGGGTCAAGCCGGGCTACCGCGCCGAGGCAACCGTCGCCGCGCTGCGGGCGGCCGTGGCGGAGTCCTCCGGCTGACGCGTTCGGGCACGACGTCGAGATCCATTCCTCGAACCGTGCCGCATGGTCCGACAGCCGCCCCCGGTGCTAGCGTGGTCGGGCGCACTTTGGGGTGCCACCCGTCCGCGGAAAGGGCCGAGCCCACCCGATCTCCCCTCGAGTTGACCAACGGTCTCTCTTGCCGGACAGCGGACGTCGGCGTCACGGAGGGAACCGTCATGACCGGGCACGCAACCATCCCCGAGCACATCGACCTTGACCAGGCCCGCAAGCGAGCCCGGGAACTACTCACCGAGTTGCGCCGTCACGAGCCGGCGACCAAGCTCGCCTTGGCCCAGCACCGGGTCGCGCAGGGGCTCGGCTTCAGCACCTGGCCGGCCCTGGTCCGCGCCAACGAGCGCTTCACGGCGGCCGCGCCGGACGGCTTCGCCTGGCACCGCATCACCCGAGTGTCGATCGTGTGCTTCCGCACCGACCCGGGCGCCGAGTCCGGCGCCGTCGTCGCGCTCTACCGGCACGACGGCGGGTGGCTGCTCCCGAGTGATCGTCGTCTTCCCGGGGAGGATGTCTGGGACGACAGCGTGCTGCGGATTGCCCTGGCGCGGATGGGGTTCCGACGTCAGGGCACCCATCTGCTCGCCGTCGATGCGAGCCGTCGCCACTGTGTGTTCTGGGTGGACGGGGACCCCTACCAGGGTGAGCGCCCCCACCGCGGTGACGCGCAGTGGTGGACCGGTCCCGCCGATGCGGCGGCCGAACTGCTGGCGGCCCAGGGAGACGGCGCTCTCGCCCGGCTCGTGCTGGCAGCGGACGAGGCTCGCCGCACAATCACCTACGACCAGGTGGTAGCCGACAACCAGCGCACCCTGGTCGGCCCCTACCTGCGGGCGGACACCCCGCAGGGAGGATCCGGCTTCGGCGGTACCGCCCGCGACTGGCGCGACGCCCGTGGCGTGCTCGCCGACGCCCTCGATCCCGGGCGGGCGTCGAGCACCTTCCTCGACCTCGCGTGTGCCAACGGGCACCTTGCGGTCAGCATGGTCGGCTGGGGCGCCGAGCGGGGCGCCGAGGTGATCCCGTACGGCGTCGACATCGCCCCGGAACTCGTCGAGCGGGCCCGGGAGCTGCATCCCGAGGTCGCCGACCACTTCTGGATCGGCGACGCACTGACGTGGCAACACCCCGACGACAAGCAGTTCGACCTGGTCCACATGCTGCTCGACGTGATCCCTGAAGATCGGCACGCACAACTGATCGACCACCTGTTGGCAGAGGTGGTCGCCCCGGGCGGGCGGCTGCTCCTCAGTCAGTACGGTCCGGTGCGGCCGGCACTGGCGCCCGAAGCCGTGGTCGAGCGTCTCGGTCACCGGGTGGCCGGACGGTGCCGCTCGCCGCAGCGGCGCGGGCGTCCGGACCCGGGTCGTGCGAGCGTGTGGCTCGAGCGATCGTGATGCCCGCCCCGCCCCGGGCGCGACGGAGGATGATGCCACTGTTGCGTCGTTCGCATCGCCACGCCAATCACAGATCGGACAAGCCACATGACCACCAAGATCACAGTCATCTACGACAACCCGACCGACCCCGAGGCATTCGAGCGGGCCTTCACGGACTCGAACCAGGTGGAACTGGCACGCGCGCTCCCCGGCCTCGAACGCCTGGAGTCGTCCAAGGTCTGGCCGAAGGAAGACGGCTCGCCAACTCCTGCCCACCGCCTCATCGACCTGTACTTTCCCGACTACGACACAGCGTCGGCAGCGGTCACCACCGCTGCAGCAGCCGCGCTGTTCCCGGCAATCCTCGGGATCGCGTCCGGCGGCGTTCGTATCGTGTTTGCCGACGTGGAACAGACCTGAGAGACCGCCACCGTTCGCGATCAGCGGCCCCCAATCAGAAGCTCGTCGGAAGCCAGTCCGGGTTGCGCTCGTCCACATGGAACCGGGCGTAGTAGTCGCCCACCTCGCCGAAGTGGCGCTCGTACTTGTCCATCTTCTCGGGATCCAGCTCAACCCCGAGGCCGGGTCCGGTCGGGACCGCGATGGCGCCGTCGACATAGGGCAGCTTGCCGCCCGCGATGATGTCATCGGTGAGGTAGTGGTAGTGCGCGTCCCCGGCCGTCGTCATCTCCGGAATGGTCGACGCCGTGTGCAGCATCGCGGCCAGCTCCACGCCGAACTCGACCCCGGAGTGCATCGCCACCCCGAGCCCGAACGTGCGGCACACGGCGGCAAGGTCCTTCACCCCGCGTGGTCCCTGCCAGTAGTGGATGTCGGTGAGCACGATGTCCACGGCGTCCATCCGGACGGCCGGGCCGAGGTCGTCGAACCTCGCCGGGTACATGTTCGTCGCGATCGGGATGCGCACCTGCGCCCGCACCGCGGCGTTGCCCGTCAGCCCCCAGGCCGGGTCCTCGAACCACTCCGGGGCGACCGCCTCCAACCGGCGCCCGATCCGCACCGCGGTCGGCACCGACCACCCGCCGTTGGGATCGATGCGGAGCCGGTAGGAGGAGCCGAACCGGTCCCGGCAGAGCTCGAGCACTCGCGCCTCCTCCGCCGGGTCCAGCACCCCGGCCTTGAGCTTCATCGCGCTCACCCCGAGCGTCTCGGTCAGCTCCTCGCACTGATCGGCCATGTCCTCGGCGGTGGTGTCGTCACCGCCTCCGGGCCGGTCGTAGCGCCAGAACAGGTACGCGATGAACGGGATCCGCTCCCGCACCCGGCCGCCGAGCAGATCGGAGAGGGGACGGCCCAGCGCCTTGCCCTGGATGTCCAGGCAGGCCATCTCGATCGCTGCGTAGAGCCGGTCGTTGGAGAGGTAGTAGATGGCCTTCAGCGTCTTCAGCTTCAGCAGCTCGAGCCGGAACGGGTCCGCGCCGATGATGCGGGGGCGTAGCCGCTCGAACGCGCCGCGCTGGTCGCCACCACCCACCTCGCCCAGGCCCACGAGGCCCTCGTCGGTGATGAGTTCCAGGATCGTGCGGATGAAGTAGCCGGGGTGCACCCCCGTGTTGTGACGCAGTTTCGCGTTGGTGGGGATCGCCACCGTGCGCACCCTCAAGTCCACGATCTTCATCGATCCACACTCCCATGTGTTGCGCTATTCAGAACATGCTTGCGTTCATCACAACGAATGTTACCTTGTGGTGCACCCATCACAACTACGACGACGAGGTCATCGCGATGAACCCCTACGAGTACGCCCTGCCCGTTCCCGAGCTCATCGAGCGCTACCGCAGGACCTACTCGGGCGCCGTGTACGACATCCTCGACGAGATGGGCTATCCCCACCAGGCCCTGGCCACCGAGCTGAAGCCGGTGAAGGACCACTGGGTCATCGCCGGACCGGCGTTCACCCTCAAGGGCATCCCGGACCCCACCGGCGACCCGAGCCTGCGCGAGCGGCGCATCCACATGTTCGAGGCCATGAAGGCCGCCGGCGTCCCGATCGTTGATGTGCGCGACACCAGCTTCGACAACCAGGCCGCCCACTACGGCGAGATGAACGCCACCGTCGGGGCGGCCAACGGCGTGGTGGGCGCCGTGGTCGACGGCGGATCGCGCGACACCCGGTTCCTGGTGGACCGGGACTTCCCAGTGTTCTGCCGCTACCTCACCCCGGTGGAGGCGGTGAAGCGCTGGAGCTACTACGACTGGCAGATCACGGTCGGCCTGCGTGGCGCGCTCACGTCCGTGGTGCCGGTCTCCCCCGGCGACTTCATCCTCGGCGACCTCGACGGCGTGGTGGTGATCCCGAAGGACCTCACGGTGGAGGTGCTCGAGCGCACCGAGGAACTGGTGCAGCGCGAGGACGAGGTGCGGGCGGAGTTCCTGGCGAGCCCGGACCCGGTGGCGGTCTACCGCAAGCACGGCCGGCTCTGACCCGTGCCGACCTCCCTGGCGGGCCGCACCGCGCTGGTCACCGGATCCACCAGCGGCATCGGGGCTGCGATCGCGACCGCCCTGGCCGAGGCGGGCGCCGTCGTCATCGGGCACGGTCTCCAAGGCCCGACGGCGGTAGCCGGCCCGGGCGGGTCCGGCGCCGTTGGTCCGGGTGCGCTCGAACCGGCGCCGCTCACCGAGGACCTCGCGGTCGAGGGCGCCGGCGCCGCGTTGGCCGAGCAGGCGTTGCGCCTGGGTCCGGTGGACATCGTGGTGCACGCAGCCTCGATCCAGGTCCGCGCGCCGTGGACCCAGATCGACCCGGCGGACGCACGCCGCCAGATCCAGGTGAACCTGCTCTCCGCGGTCGAACTCCTGCAGGTCCTCGTGCCGCCGATGGCCGAGCGAGGGTGGGGCCGGATCCTCGCGATCGGGAGCGTGCAGCGGCGTGCGCCGCACCCGGAGATGGCGATCTACGCGGCGACCAAGGCAGCCCAGCACAACCTGGTGCTGGGCCTCGCTACCCAGCTGGCGCCGTCGGGAATCACCGTCAATACGCTCTCGCCCGGGGTGATCGAGACGCCGCGGAACACGCAGGCACTGTCGGAACCCGACTACCGCGCGCAGGTTCTCGCGCAGATCCCGGCCGGCCGGATCGGAGCGCCGGCGGATCTGGTCGGCGCCGCGCTGCTGCTGTGCTCCGAGGGGGCCGGTTACCTCACCGGCCAGGACCTCGTGGTGGACGGCGGGATGACGTCGTGAGCAGGTCAGGCGACGAGCGCCTCGGACACCTCACCCGCCACCCGGGCAACCGCCGCTCCGAGTTCCTCCACGTGCGGGTCGACCCGGTAGGACGGACCGGAGATCGTGATCGCGGCGATCGGCTCGCCGCGCACGTCGGTGATGGCGGCGGCCAGGCGGGTGACGTCGTCGTGGCGGTCCACGGCGGCCCACCCCCGGATCCCGGCCTGGCGCACGTCCGCGCGCATCTCCTCCAGATCCAGGGCGGCGCGACTGACGGCCGCGCTGGTGCGCATCTGCTCCAGCAGCCGGTCCCGGTCACGCTCGCTCATCGTGGCAAGGATGGCGCGACCCATCGCGGTGCGCTGCAGCGGCGTCCGCGTGCCGATGACGGACTGAACGGTCACCGACTGCCCGGAGTCCTCCTGCGCCACGTAGACCACGTGCACGCCCTCGCGCACCGCCAGGTGCACGGTCTCGCCGGTGGCATCACGCAGGCCCACCAGATGCGGGCGAGCCAGGTCGACCAGGTGCTCGTGGGTGGCCTGATACGCCTGTGCCAGCCACAGGCAGCGGGACCCGAGTACGTAGCGCCGGTCGCGCACCCGCTGCTGCACGTAGCCGAGCTCGCGCATCGTGGCGAGCAACCGGGATGCGGTGCTCTTGTCGGTGCCGGCCTGGGCCGCCACCTCGGTCACGCTGATCCCGTCACCCGCTGCTGCCACCATCTCCAGGACGGACAGGCCGCGCACGAGCGTGCTGGCTGCCCCGGGTGGCGAGGCGCTCGCCTCGTCGGGCTTGGGCGCTGCTGGCATGACACTCCTTGCCTTGGTGGCGCATCGTGCCGGCGCCGTTCCGAGGTGTTTCGGACCCTACCGAGCGGCGCTCGGGTTGCCGTAATCACATGTTCGTTGCACTAATCACAACCCTACCGGATAGGGGAATGCGGGAAGCGCTTATCAGGGCGCACCCGACGGGCACCAGTTCCACGGTCGGGAGGACATGGGTCGCCACGACCGACCGCGGTTCTCAGCTGCCGACGTCAGACGTCGAGTCCGTCCTCGTCGACTGGCGAATCACGAGGCGGTGCGAGACCAGGTATTCACGGATCGGTGCGCCGTCGGCTAGCGCCAGCCTCCCTGTGCGACCACGGACCCGGTGACATCGCGGCGGTACCGGCCGGGTGATCGACCGGTGTGCTTCTTGAACGCCGCGCCCATGTACTCGGCGTGTGGGAAGCCCAGGTGCTCGGAGATGCGGGTCATGGTCCAGTCGGTGGAGCCGAGGAGTTCGGCCACCTGGTTCATCCGTACCCGCCGGATCTCGGAGTGCACCGTCCTGCCGAGGTGCTTGAGGAAACGCAGGTCGAGGGCTCGGCGGGACAGGCCCACCTCGCGCAGCACCTCCGTCACCGTGACGTGTTGCCCGGCGTGGTCGCGTATGAACCGCAGGGCATGCGCCACGGTCACGTCGTCCACGGAGAGCAGGTCCGAGGATTGCCGCACCACCACTCGCACCGGGGGGATCAGCCGCAGACCGGGCTCGACGACCTCGCCGGACATCATCCGGTCGAGGAGTTCCGCCGCGAGGTAGCCGGTCCGTCGGGTGTTCGGCTCGATGCTGGACAACGCCGGCGAGGAGAGGGTGCCGAGCAGCTCGTCGTTGTCGACGCCGATCACGGCCACCTCGTCCGGCACGGCCAGGTCGGCGATCTTGCAGGCCTCAAGCACCTCCTGACCCGCGATGTCGTATGCGGCGAGCACTCCGACCGGCTTCGGCAGGCCCGTCAGCCATCGGACCAGGCGGTCACGGTCGGTGGCCTTCTTGCCGGTCGGCCGGAGCCGGAACTCCGGCGCCGGCGTTCCGTAGGCTCGAGCGTGCTCGGCGAATCCCACCGCCCGCTTGACGGACCACCCATAGCGAGGGTCACCGCAGAAGGCGAAGTTCCGGATCCCCCGCTCGGCGAAGTGCTCGACCGCCCACCGGGCGATCTGGTCGTCGTCCGTCTCCGCTCCGGGCAGCTCCGGCACCAGTCGCCCGGCACTCAGGTCCACCGCGGGTAGACCCAGGCGTCGGACGAAGGCTGCCGCCTCCGGGCTCTCGATCCTCGCCAGCACGCCGTCCCCGGCCCATCCCTCCAGCCAGGAGAAGTCGGTCTCGAGCCGCGAGTGCTCCACCAGATACAGCGACCAGCCGCGGTGCGCGGCAACGTACTCACGCACCCCGTGCAGAAGGCCGCGCGCGTACCCGTTGGAGGTCTCCACCAGCAGGGCCACGTGCCTCGTCCGCTCCGATCCAAGCACGTAAATATTCTATGGAGTCCTTCTAAATTACGCATGGTTATCGACTGCGCGGATTCCTACGGTTGCAGCAGGAGGTCAACGATGACGACAAGCGTTCGCATAGCCATCGCCGGTCTCGGCTTCGGAGCCGAGTTCATTCCCATCTACCAGGCACACCCGGACACGGAACTCGTGGCCGTCTGCCAGCGCAGCGAGGATGCCCTGCGGCGGACCGCCGACCACTTCGGCATAGCCGGCCGGTACACGAGCTTCGACGCGATGCTCGAGAACCCGGATATCGACGCGGTGCACATCAACACCCCGATCCCCGATCACGCAGCCCAGTCGATCGCCGCACTGCGCGCGGGCAAGCACGTCGCCTGCACCGTGCCGATGGCGACCACCGTGGAGGAGTGCCAGGCCATCGTCCGGGCTGCCCAGGAGAGCGGGCGGAACTACATGATGATGGAGACGGTCGTCTACTCCCGCGAGTTCCTGTACGCCAAGCAGCTCCTCGACGACGGCACGCTCGGCCGGATCCAGTTCCTGCGCGGGGCACACCACCAGGAGATGGCCGGGTGGCCCGGGTACTGGGAGGGACTGCCGCCGATGCACTACGCGACCCACGCCGTCAGCCCGCTGCTCGCGATCGCCGGCACCCTCGCCGAGAGCGTGGTGTGCCAGGGGTCCGGCCGGATCTCGGAAGACCTGACGGCGAAGTACGGCTCGCCGTTCGCGGTCGAGTCGGCGCTGCTCACCTTGCGCGACTCCCCCGTCGCCGCCGAGGTGGCGCGGTCGTTGTTCGAGACCGCCCGAGAGTACGTGGAGAGCTTCAGCGTCTTCGGGGAGCACGCCACCTTCGAGTGGGAACAGACCCAAGGAGTGGGTCACGTGCTCCACGTGGGTGAGCGCCCCGAGCGGGTGGAGGTCCCGGACTTCGCCCACCTGTTGCCCGCCGAGATCGCACCGTTCACCACGCGCGGCGTCTACGACGACGACAACCAGCACCTGTCATTCGTCCAGGGCAGCGGGCACGGTGGCTCCCACCCGCACCTGGCCCATGAGTTCGTGCGAAGCATCGTCGAGGGTCGCCCCAGCGCGATCGACGCCCCCACCGCGGCCAACTGGACCTCCGTGGGCATCTGCGCCCACGAGTCCGCCATGACCGGCGGGACGCGGATCCAGATCCCGGACTTCGCGGCGGTGCGGATATGAGCACCGGACCACGGGTGTCCGTCGCCACGATCTGCTTCGACGGATTCGGGGACGAGAACTTCGAGCCCACCTTCGTCCACGCTCCCGCCCTCGGGATCCGCGAGATCGAGTTCAACGCGTGGTACCCGCGCAACCTCACGCCCCCCGGCCTGGACTCGATGCGGCAGCGTTGCGAGCAGAGTGGGCTACGGCCCGCCACGCTGCAGGTGTCACCGTTCGCACCCGGTCCCGACAGCGCCGACCTGACCAGAGAGGCCTGCCGGTGGTTGTGGCTCCTCGACGCCGCGGAGCGCCTCGGGGTCGGCGTGATCAAGGCCACCGGCTCGGCTCGAGGCACCCGCGGGGGCCTCGGCGCGGTGATCGACCTGCTGCGCGTCATCGCCCCGATAGCGGCCGGGCGCGGGCTGACGATCGCGGTGGAGAACCACGCCAACAACGTCCTCGAACATCCGGAGGACTACGACGAACTGTTCTCCGCGATCGACTCCCCCGCGGTCGGCATGTGCCTCGACACCGGGCACTTCGCCGCCTCGGGGCACGATCCGGTGGCGATCGCCACGCAGTACGCCGGCCGGCTGGCCCACCTCGACCTCAAGGACTGCGCCGGCCCGCGCCACGGCGAACCAGAGTTTGTCCGTTTCGGTCACGGCATCGTCGACTTCGACGCCACCCTCTCGACAGCCGTATCGAACGGATACACGGGCTACCTCGTCATCGAGCTGCCCCTCATCGACCGCTCAACGATGGCGGCCGACCTCCGCGCGGGAGCCGAACTGGCCCTTCGCCACACCCCCGGTGGCCCCGCGCCCCGGCCGGGGGGGGGGCCCCCCCCC
>NZ_CACRYJ010000068.1 GCF_902703175.1 Occultella aeris
CGCGGGGGGCGGGCGCGGGCGCCGCGCCCCGCGCTTCTCGTCGAGTTTGTCTAACCGGTGCGCCCTCCAAGCCTGCCCCAGCAGCACGGCCGGACGCGCGCTAGGTTCGCGATTCGATTGCTCGCAGCGTGGTGAATGCTCACCCCTTGACGGCGCCGATGAGCATGCCCTTGGCGAAGTGACGTTGCAGGAACGGGTAGACGAGGACGATCGGGACCAGGCTGACAACGAGGATCGCCATTTGCAGGGACTGTTGGGGAGGTGCGATCTCGCCAGCGAAGCCCTCGGCGCCGACCGGGGTGTTGTTCACGACGTAACTGCGTAGCACGAGCTGTAGTGGCCACTTGTCTGTGTCGTTGATGTACAGCAACGCGCTGAAGAACGCATTCCAGTACGCCACAGCCATAAACAGGCCGACAACGGCCATCACTGCCTTCGACAGCGGCACCGCGATACGTAGCAGGGTCTGTAGCTCATTGGCGCCGTCGATACGCGCTGCGTCGAACAGCTCACGGGGGAGGTCGAGGAAGAACCCGCGCATGATGATCACCAGGAATCCGCTGATGAGCCCAGGCAGGATGAGCGACCAGTAGGAGTCGAGCAACCCAAGCTGCTTGATCAGCAAGTACATGGGGATCATGCCGGGGCTGAACAGCAGAGTGAACAGCACGATCATCAGTGCGGGCTTGCTGCCGAACGAATCTGGCCGGCTGAGTGAGTAGGCCAAGAGGGTCGTGCAAACCAGCGAGAGTGTGGTGCCCACCACTGTGATCCCAACCGAAACTAGCAGCGCGCGGGTGACCACCCCACCGGCGAAAATCGCACGGTAGGCATCCAGGCTTGGCTGCGATGGCCAGAGCACGTACCCGCCGGCGGCCGTGACCTCGGCCGGGCTTGCCAGGCTGGTCGAGACCACCGATAGGAATGGGACGATGACCACGGCGCAGCACAGCAGCAACACGAGACCCTTGCTACCACTCACCAGCGGGTTTGGCGGAGTCAACGCACCGGCCGTGCGCAACGCCTTGGCGGGACGCCCGGGAATGATCTTGGCTCTCATCGTGAGTACACCCCTCGTTCGCCGAACACGTGGGCCAGTCTGTTGGCACCAAGAACCAGCATCACTCCGACGAGGCCCTTAACCAGGCCGACGGCCGCGGCCACACCCCAGTCGCCGCTCAAGACACCGTTCCGGTACACGTAGGTGTCCAGCACTTCTGACGCATGCAGCCCGACCGGACCCTGCTGCAGCAGAATCTGCTCGAACCCGACCGTCAGTACGTCACCCAGCTTGAGGATGAGCATCAGGAAGATCACGCTCCGGATTCCCGGCAGGGTGACATGCCAAAGCTGCCGCAACCTACTGGCACCGTCGACCGCGGCTGCCTCGTAGAGTTGCACGTCGATGTTGGACAACGCCGCCAGGAAGATGATCGTGCCCCAACCTGCATCCTTCCAGATCACCTGCGACGTGATCAGCCCAATGAACAGGTCGGGGTTGCCGATAATCGGGAGTGTGATCAACTCTTGCGAGCGTAGCCAGCTGTTCAACAGCCCAGCATTGCCGAGCATGTGCTGGAAGATCGCGACGACGACCACCCACGACATGAAGTGCGGCAAGTATAGAACCGACTGCACCACGCGCTTAATTCGCTCACTGACGAGACTGTTCAGAAGCAGCGCGAGCGCGATGGGCACTGGAAACACGAACGCAATTTGCACCAGCGAGATGATCAGCGTGTTCGACAGTGCCGTCAGGAACTCCGGATCTCCATTGAAGATGACCTGAAAATTCTCCCAGCCCACCCAAGGAGACTCCAGAATCCCGACATACGGCACATAGTCCTTGAAGGCAATGATATTCCCCAGAAGCGGGACGTAGTTGAACAGCAGTACCACCGCGAGGCCCGGCAACCCCAACAGCAGCAGCAATCTGTCCCGCCGCCAGCGACCACGACGCCGCACACGTCGTTCCACCGAAGGGTTGGGGCCACCGGAATGCGTCATCTGCTCCCGTTGCCCCGCGCTCGGACGGGTCTTGACGATCACCATCGTCATCCCCGCCGCTCGGCCAGCACCGCGACCGCACCGATCGCGGGTGGGACATTGCCCTGGCAACCGATCCGGATCGGGCTGTGCCCATCCGCCGGCAGCCAGTAAACTGCGGGGGCATCGATTTGTGTTGGCCATGTCGGTGGGCCTGGACGCGACATCTCGGTTCCGAGGTCACCGTGTGTTATCACAGCACGTGTCATCGCATTGCCTCTCGCTCAGTCGATCTGGTAGGCAGCGAGTTGTTCCTCGTACTCGGCCCTCATCGTGTCGCCCCCATCGCGTTTCCACCCGTCCACGGCATCAGTGAGCGTCGAGATGGTTGCCCGGCCAGTGATGATGTCGTTGACGGAATCGTCGAACGTCTGCTTCAGCCGGACACCGTCTTCGGCGTCGGTCGCCGAGTAGAGACCGATCACCGGGTTAGGTTCTCCCACGGGGATCAACTTGGACTGATAGGCATGCTGGACGCGGGTATCGTCGGGTTGCCCGGGCGTGTACAACGGAGCAGGTGGCGCCGCCAGGTAACTGATCGGGAGCCGCAACTCTGCCTGACCCAACTCGGTGAGAGCCGGGTTCCCATCGGCGTCGACGGTGTGATGCACGCCTTCCAGACCATACGCGCGGAGGTAGTTCTCCTCGCTGCCGAACGGCGCGGCAAGCCAGTCGCAGACCCGGAGCAGCAGTCGGATTCGTTCGGGTTCGGCCTTCTTGAAGGCATTGATCGAGAAGAAACCTGACCCGAGCCTCCACGGCGCGAGGCCACCGCCATCCCACCTCGGCAAGGTCATGAGGCCGAGTTCCGACGTCGGGTGGTTCTTCAACGCGCTGTTCCAGTGGCCGTTGCCCGTCAGCCAGATCCCGGTTCGGCCGGCATGGAACCACTGACCGCTCGTATCTGAACTCGCGAACGTGTCGGGGTGCATCAAGCCGTCTTGCCAGAGTTGCGTCACCCATTCGACCGAGCGTGAGAACTCCTCGGTCTCGTACTTATGAGTGAGCGAGCCGTCGTCGTTGCGCCATTCGTTTGGCACTCCGGACATCATGCCCATGATCACGAGCGCCGCTGCGGATCCCGAATCGCCCATCGCCCACCTATTCTCCTGTTCGTTGGTGAGGGCACGACAGGTCTCGAGGAACTCCTCGAGGTTCTCTGGCTCGGTCGACAGGCCTAGCGAGTCGAAGGTGTCTTGGCGCACAAACACGTAGCTCCCGACCGCCTGCCGTGGATTCGGAATGCCGTAGATCCCCCCGTTGTAGACGGCCCCCCGCCAAGTCAGGGGCGGCAGGCTCGCCAGATTCGGGTAGTCCTTTACCGCGTCGCCAGACAGGTACTCGGACAAGTCTTGAAACTGCGACTCGAGTAGTCGAGGAAGATCCGGCGCGTCCTGAATCTGAACCATGTCTGGGATGTCGCCGCCCGCAACGACTGTGGCCAATTTCTGATCGTAATCAGCCGACGGGGTCATCGTGAGGTCAAGCGATACGCCGAGCTGGTTCTCCACCTCTCGCCAATAGGCGTTCTGGGACCGTGTCGGCGGTACGGCCGTGGAGATCATCGCCATCCCGCTGATCGATTCACCTGCCCCCGGCGTCTCGGTGACGGAACGGTGCTGATCGACGGGGTAATTGAAGAACCCGTCCGGCACGCCCTCCGGCGTACCCTGGAGGTCCGGCTCAATACCCGTGTAGGGGATGTACGAGGGCAACACGACACCGCTGTTGGCAGTTGTCGGACCTTGGGAGCCGCTGCCTCCGGTGGAGCAGCTTGGCAACGCGGCAAGGGCGAAAGCTCCGCCCGCTCCGAGGAGGAAAGTGCGTCGGTCGAAGGATGGGTGATGCATGTGATGCTCCTGAATCTTGTGCGGAGAGGTCTAGGAGGGGCGTGGGTCTACGCCCACAGATGGCAGGCATACGTTTGGCGGCCGCCGTCGGCGCTGTGATCGCTTCGGTGAGTTCCGACGGTCTTCCGTCGGAGTTGCGTCGTGCTGGTGCTAGGCGACAGGACGGCCGCCAATGGGAGAAGTCGCTGAGTCGGTCTGGCCACGCGCCTGCAAACCAGAACGAGAACTCACTACATGTCCGTCGACCAATCCTGGAGCGCGATGACGCTAGGAATCGGCAAGTCCTGGTCTACTGGCGCCGTAATAGGGGTGAAGAGCACTGCCAGCCTGAACGCTTCATCAGCAGACACCTCGATCGCGAGTTTCGAGACACCGGTGTTCGGCGATTGCCCCTGGGGGTGGGGAGATGTCGGAAGTGGTGCTGCGTCACGAAGTGTGAAAACCGAGCCCGGGGGAGCGGACAACATCTGGACCAGGAGGTTTGCAGGGTTACCGCCGTCCTCGTCCTCCATGGTCAACCATGCAGACCGGCCATCCTCGGAAATCGCAACCTGTGCTGTCGTGTGCATGAACCACCACGCCGCAACGTGACCGTTGGGACTCACCTCGTCCTGCACCAGGATGCGCTGGCGCTGGTCGACCATAGCGAGGCCGCGCTTCCAGGACGTGACTGCATCTCCGGGAACAGCGCTCGTTAGGTCCGCGATTGCGTATCCACCCGATGCGGATGACTCATAGCGGGGGATGGTGCAAGAGGCGTCGGGGAGTTGGTCAGGTGCCGAACTTGGGTTGATGACCAGTGTGTTCTGGCCCTCGGCACGCTTGCGGTAGTAGTTCCAGCGCCTGCCGCCATCGTAGTCGAAGTAGCCGGAAAGGCCGTAGTTGTCTTTGCCCAGCTCCGTCGCCCACCTGCGCCCATTCGCATCGATAACGAAGGTGCCCTCATCGAGGTCGCCGTGGCTGCTGGCGTTGTCGCCCGCCTTGAAGCCGGCGAACAAGGCGTTCGGGTCCTCCCACGCACTGCGGAAAGTTGCAACCTCCACGCTCGCGAAATGGATGTCGAGAGGAAGCTCAGACTCCAGCGGACCGACGTCCTTACTCGGGTCGTACCACAACAAGTAGCGAGGCAAGTAGAGGGTGCTTGTTGACCTGCTTCGGCTTCCCCACCACGTGTAGACAGGCTTCGAGTACCGCTCCGACAACCAAAGCAGTTCCGGAGGCTGCTGCGAAGTTGGGTCGGAGTCTGAGTAGTTGAAGAACTGCCCCGACGGACCCGTCAGGTAGATCGCATAGTTGCCTGTTTCGGACAGCCCGACGACGTGCGAGAGCCCACGGTCGCGTACGTCAGAGGACTCCAAGGCTGCGAGGTAGATGCTGAGGTACCTGATGACGTAGCCCCAGTACCCTCCCTCTGGGCTGCTCCCGTCTGGGCTGAGCTGCTCAACGGCAGGTCGGATGCTGTGCAGGCTCTTCCGTAGGACCTCTCTTGCAATCGAAGGAGACTCTGGCGCTATGGCGAGTGCCCCCACCCCGAATCCAGCGTTGGTGACGATCCCCACGTTGTTGGGGGAACTCGTGTAGATCGAGTCTTCCCGGTACGCGTTCAGGGCAGTCTGCAGCCCCTTGTCAATGATGGCGTCGCGGGCATCGGCACGTTCGTCCTCGCTCATGGTGTGGTAGAGCCAGTCGTACCCGATGGCCATCGCGTGGGTCATCTCCGCGATCGAGAGGAAGTCGTCGGCGAGCTTCGGTGGGTTCGTTCGGCTCCATTGTGGGAACTCCGCGATTGCCGCGATCTCCGCACGTGCGCGTTGCGCGTAGGCGGGGTCGCCCCCAAGTTGCTCAAGCAGGGCGAGTGTGTAGATGCGATTGACGGCTGTTCTGGCGGTGCTGAGCAAACTGGCGTTGTTCGGGAAGGCCGGCGTGGGGGCAGCCAACAACTCCGTGCCGAGTTCCTCCAGTGTGCTGAACCATCCCTGGGATACCTCGTCCGCGACGACTCGGGAGGCCACAGCGTCGAAGTCGCTGGGCTTCGCGAGGAGCCGCGGATGGGAATCGCGGAGGTACTGGGGGCCGGCCCCATGACTCGACGCTTGTGCCAGCGCCGGCGGCCCGGCCACCACGGCGGCGGACGTCGCTGCGACCACCTTCAGCGCGGTCCGCCGACTGTATGAGCTGCCGAAGAGTAGATGCTTCGCCATTGACTGCTACTCCTTCTCGTGGCTTCAACGCCATGGTGAAGCGCTGAAATCCTGCTGTGGTGTGCCGTTCCGCCAGGATGTGTGGGCCCCACCTGGCGGGCAGGGGAACCGGACGGCTCGACCAGCTGAGTCAACTGTTCCGATCCAGTTGAGTCAAGATTGATCGGGCAATCAACACATTGCCGCTCGTGGCTGCCCTGGTCGAAGACCTCGCAACTCAGAACACGCAGGTCAGGTCCCCGCGCCAGTGGGCCCGTCGGCTCGCGAGTCCCGATCTCGGGCGCCTCGCCGTTCATCGCAGACACCTACTGCCGTTGCTGCCGACGGGAAGGCATGCTCGTCGCTGGCTGACGCGGCCCCGGAGGCGCTCCAACCACACAGTGACCCGTGCAGTCGTTCGGCAACCGGTAGCGCTTGTTCACCGAGCCAGCCGGCTCCGGATCCGGACTCTGGTACAGCCAGCCATCTCGCTGGGCAGAACAGGTCGGCGTTATATCCGAGGAGTTGGACCAACTCTGGCCTACCTGCGGGGGCAGGCCGGACTGCGGCCAACTGTCAACATTGAACCCGAGGTAGGCGCCCGAGGCTTGCCCCGTCAATCCGGTAGGTCAGTGGCGTGATGCGGCTCCAGAGCCCGCCGCAACTGCCCAATAGCGAGTGGCCCGCCTACCAACAGCCTCAGCTGACGATCCCCTTCGGTCGTGGCTCGCGTCGCGTAACTGGACTCACGTGGTCTTCATCGTAAGCGAGGCGGAGGTGCAACCGTGAGGTGTGCTGGCGTGGAACAGGCTGCAGGAGATGCCTTGGATCCGGTTGCGGAGGCTCTGAAGTCCCCTGCGTACACCCGGGCTTAGGGACCCAGCGAGCACCAGTCGTTGGTGGGCGGCGTCCACCGAGTAGATGTATGTCACGCGCGGAGCGCCCCTAGCCTGGGCGAGCGGGTGCTCAGCGGGGCTTAGACCCGTTCGAGAGTTCGTACAGCTTGGTATGGCAGTGCCTTGGAGATCTCGGCCCACGGGGTCTGGGCGACCGTGCATCCCAATGAGCTTGCTACAGCCGCGGCGACCCCTGCTGCCTCGCCGGTGGCAACGGCATTGCCCGTGACGCGGTAACTGGAGTGTGCCCAGAAGTCGCCAGATATGCACCGTCCGGCCATCAGCAAGCCATCGACATCCCGCGCGATGAGGGCGCGAAGCGGGATCTCGTAGGGCCTCGCACGCGTCTCGACATCAGACATTGTCGGACTGCGGTAGCCGCCTTCCGCGCGTGTGAGCGCGTGCACGTCAAAGCCGAAGGCGACTCGCGCCACAGCGTCCTCGTGCTGAGCGCCCCGCATGACGTCGTCTCGCGTGATGTGGTAGCGCCCAGCAATGCGCCGCCCTTCACGTACCCCTATTTGAGCAGCAGTGTTGATGAGGCGCAGACCCGACCAGCGGCCCCCCAATAGACGGAGGGCCTCGACCACCTGGTTGATCTCGCGGCGCGCCTCGATCGTTGCCGAGGTAATCGCCCCGACATCGTCCGGCCGAACGCCGTACTGGTGGTTCGCCATCAGCGCGAAGACATCGTCGTGAACCTTGAAGAGACTGATACCCGTATAGCTCGGGTCGAATCCAGCCTTACCGAGCTCGCGAAGTAGATTGTGCTTGGAGATCTTGCGCCTTCGTGCCAGTGAAAAGTTCTCCTCATCTGCGCGAACTACGTCGTTGGCGATAATAACGTCGTGCATCTCGTCGACGGAGATGCCGCTGACCAGCGCCATGAGAGACATGGGTTGCAGTTGCCCAGTCTGAGGGTGGCCGATCTCGAACTGGCATCCGGCCAGTGCAGCGACGTCGCCGTCGCCCGTGCAGTCGACGAAAGTCGACGCGGAGAAGGCAATGCGGCCACTCTTCGACTCAGTGATGATTGCCTGGAGTTGGCCCTCGTGGACCCGAGCGCCTACTACATCGGTGTTGAACAGCATCCGTATCCCGGCGTCTGTACACAGACTCTCGAGCACCAGTTTCATTCTCTCGACGTCGTAGGAGAAGTCGGGGAAGCCGACGGGGGTGTCCGCACCAGCTGCCTCCAGCGCTTCCACGATCTCAGCCATGACTCCTGGCTTTAGAGCGGCATCGATGATCCAGGACAACGCGCCCGAGGTCCAGACTCCGCCCAGCGTGCCCTGAGACTCGACGAGCGTGGTGCGCGCGCCGAGCCGCGCAGCACCTAGTGCGGCAGCGACGCCAGCCGGTCCCCCTCCACACACGACAACGTCGGACTCGTCGTCGAGCGGGATCTGCCGTCTCGGCTCGTGAAGCGAACTCCGATGTTCGGAGCGGGCCATATGTGTTCTCCCAGGTGTCTCGTGAGCGAGTCGTGACTGCTCTTCGGTAGGACCTTCCGAACGAAGTGCCGAACACTGACCCGCTGCTGCCTGCGCAGAATGCGCCCGGCCGCGCCGCTGAGGTGACAGAAGGTCGGGTGGCACCGTCGCAACTATGTACTGAGTAGACAGGCGGGTCCTCCATGCTGTCAAGATTGACTAGGGAATCAATGGTTCTTGCACGCGAGTGTGCGCAGATGGACTTCCGGTCGACCCTCAGGCCCGCCAGGTTCAGCACCACCGTCGACCCGGTCGCGCGATCCATGTTGACGACCTCGACACGGGTTCGCCGCTCGTTCAGTGCCCCGGACACTCGCTGGTGCCAATGCCCGGAGAACACCATCTGCGGCTGATTACGCCGTGCTGCTTCCGCCAGCAGCAAACTGGCCGTCCCGGGGTAGGCGCTCGTGGATCTCGGGCAACTGCGGGTGGGACTTCACCGGGTACCCTCCGGCGCGTCATGGGTGAGGAGCACCTCGAGCAGTTCGTCACCCAGCGTGTCGATGTCAGCTTGGGTGACAGGTTCTTGCTCCCACCAGGACAGGTACGGGGGGAGGGGAGTCACGGTCGATGGAGTGCGCACCGCCAACCGCACCGAATCGGCGTCCACCCACCTCGAACCGGAACCCGCGTAGCAGTGCCCGCCAGCACGGCGAGAATCGGCATCGACACCTGGCGTGATGTCCCGGTCGAAGATGCGGTCGTAGTTGTCGTGGTTCCCGGGCACCACCAGCATCACCAGGCCACGGTCACCCAGGATGTAGCCGGCCACAGCCGTGACATCGTCGAACTGCTCTCCGAAGTACATGGCGCTCTACCTGTAGTCGTCACCGAATGGGCCGGTGCCGAAGTCGCCGACCTGAACGATCCCTCGCAGCCCGCCTGGACCGCTGTGTTGGCGGCCTGCGTGAACGCCGCGACCTTGCCGTGCAGGCCTGCGACCCTCGGCACCCGGGTCGCGTGGCGAGGATGGTGTCGAACCGCGTCCCCGCCACATCCAGGGACAGCCCGACGCCCCTCGACTACGAGGTCACGCTGCGACCCCCCGCCTCGACCGGGGCACACGGCGAACGACACCGACAACGGCACGTCACGGAAGATGCGCGGGGCTGCCTCGGGACAGCCCTCGCCGGCAACCCACCTCGGACCAGGCTTCCTGACCTCACCGAACAGGAACGGCCCCGACATCATCGCCACCGGCGAGCTGGCCACGCACGGCGGGTTCATGTCGACCTCCATGAAGGACCCGTCCGGCTCGGACCCGATCGACAGCGGGCGCCCGATTGCGGGCTGGTGGGTCCGCAACGGCGGAAAGCCATCCGGCAGCAACGCAACCAGGTTGCGCCCATCCTTCGCGGTGAACGACCCGTCGACGAGGATGTACTTGTCCGAAGCCAGAGCGGCATCGAGACAGTCCCGTCGATGCGTGCTCGCTGACGTCCAAGCGGACGGACGCGATGACGAACTC
This sequence comes from Occultella aeris, assembly GCF_902703175.1. Lineage (GTDB taxonomy): Bacteria > Actinomycetota > Actinomycetes > Actinomycetales > Beutenbergiaceae > Occultella > Occultella aeris. Next base: position 9,934 of record NZ_CACRYJ010000068.1, read on the forward strand.
GCAGCCGGCGGTGATGGCGTCGACCCGGACGAACCGCGAGCACTGCGCCCCGAGTGTGTGGAGTAGGTCGCGCCGCAGATCGGTCGTGCCTCGTCATGGGCTACGTCGCAGACGCCACGCGGGTCCCGCCGTCCTCGGCCCAGCGACCCCGCCCCGTACATCACCGGCACGTTTGACACCGCACGAGGCCGCTCTAAATTGAACGCAGTCGACCAGTCGACCAGGCCTTAAGGCTGCTCGACGACGAGACGCAATGACACGATCATTACACGGGCCTATAGCTGGTCCTCTGAACTGCGAGTATGCGGTGCCTCGAGTGGGAATCGAACCCACACCCGCACAGCCGGTGAAAGTCAGACCCATCCATCTGGCGTCGAGCACTCCACCCACCACCACGCGACGCCACACCGACATGCGGACGTTCTCAGAGGTTCAACTGGGGCAACGTCTGGATCCACGCGGAGGTCGTCATGAGTCAACGCGCATCCTTGACGCCCATCGGCACCGCACCTACGATCAGTCAGATCCAATTACAGTCGCCCCAATGGTTGATTATGTTGGGTCTAAAATTAGGAGACGAGATGGATCGTCGGACCATGTTGCGCGTGACCGTGCTGGCCGCCGGGGCGGGCACGGGGATGGCGTGGACCTCGAGCTCGAGCGCCGGCGCGCAAGAGCCGGTAGAGACCGTTGACCGCGGACCCGCCACGTTGGCCTGCACGACCCTCTCGGGAGGTTTCGTCGGCGATCGTCCCTACATCGTTTCCCATTTGTTGCAGCCCGTGCGACTCGGCGTGTTCACTCCCGCCGCGGACCAGATCGTCGACCTGGTGGAGATCCCTTCCGGCGGAGGAGCCTGGGCAAGTCTCGTGGACGCCGAGCGGATCTACGTCGGTACGCACACCGTCGCCGACCTGTACGCCTTCGACACGACCACGCACCGGCTCGACAAGCTGGCCAGCCCGGCAGGAGCGACGTACATCTGGGATATGACGCGCACCTCGGATGGCACCATCTTCCTGGGCACCTACCCGGACGGGAAGGTCTGGGAGTACCGGCCCGCCGACAACACCCTGATCGACAGGGGCGTCGCCGTCGCTGGGCAGAAATACGTGCGCAGCATCGTCGCCGACGACACCACCGTCTATGCGGGCGTGGGGGCGCAAGCCACCCTGGTGGCCTATGACCGCGGGACCGGCACGCGGACCGACATCACACCGCCGGAGCTCAGCGGTGAAGCCTTCATCTATCAACTGACTCAGACCGACAGCCACGTGATCGGCGGCACCCATGGCTCCGGTGTGATCGCGATCATCTCGAAGGCGGATCCGGGCGACTATCGGATCGTGCACCCCGACTCGGGCATCACCATCGGCAAGATGGCAGCGCAGGACGACGATGTCTACTACGGCGCCGGTGATTCTCTCTGGCACCTCGACCTCATCACTGGGGTCGCAGAAGCTGTCGGCGCCACGGCCGGCGGGGACTTCATCACCGCGGTCAGCATTCGCGCCACCACGGTCGCCGTCTTCACCAACTCGGCGACCATGTGGACCTACGACCGCAGCACGGGAACCATGTCCATGGCTGATCTCCAGGCGGCCGGGATGCCTTCCGCACCCGATCTGCCACAGTCGATCGCCGTCCACGCCGACAGTGTCTATGTCGGAGGGCACGGTGGCTTCCAGATCCACCACCGGAGGGTGCCGGCTGCCACGGATCGAGTCCGCCTCGGTGGTGAGGTCAAGGCGATGCAGGCAGTGCGGAACACGCTCTATCTCGCGATGTATCCCTCGGCGACGATCGTGGCCTACAACCCGACCACGGGTGCCCTGAACACGATCGCGTCGATCGGACACGACCAGAACCGCCCCGGCGACATCACCTACCATCGCCGGAGCCAGCTTCTCCTCGTCCCGACCAGCCCTGGCTACGGCCAGCTGGGTGGAGCGCTGTCGACGCTGGACGTGCGCACCCGGAAGCTCGATGTCTACCGCAACCTGGTCGAGAACCACGCGTTGGTCTCGGTCGCCGCCCATGAGCGGCGCGGCCTCGCGTACGTCGGGAGTGCTCCGGCCGACAGTTCGTACGGTCCGGCAACCGTGGCGATCTTCGACCTGGGGACCCGGACCCGAGTCGGCACCACGGTGCCCGACAGTGCGGCGACGTCGATCCCGTCGCTGGTCGTCCTGCGCGACGCGCTCTACGGCACGACGAATGATGGCCTGTTGTTCAGGATCGACACCCGCAGCGGCGAACTGCTCCGAACGGCCGAGATCGGCACGGCCCGTGTGGATCTCACGGTCTCTGACGACGTGCTCTACGCCGTTGATCACCAACGTCTCTGGAGGATCGACCCGACCACGTTGAGCGCCGAGACACTGGTGGATGAACTGGCTGCAGACCCGACCAGCTTTCCCATGGTGGCCGCGGACGGGGCCGACCTCTTCACCATCACCGGGCGCAACCTCCTGCAGGTCTCGCTGCACACACTCCCTTAGCCTTGATCCACCGATGACCTGGGTGTCGGTCGATCGGGGCCAGGCCGGGTTCCGCACCCGGGTGGACGCGGTCACCAGAGTCGCCCTGTTGGACCTGCCCGTGGCCGGCTCGCCGACAACCGGTCGGGCGGTCACTGCCTCGCGCAACTGGGCGGCGTTGTCGTCGATGAGGTCGATCTCGTAACTCACGCCGTCGACGGCGAAGGTGACGGTCTGTGTCGCGACTGTCATAGCCCCTCGCGAAGCATGGGCCAGATGTAGCCAGTTGGAGTAGCCTGCGGGGGCTTGTTCAGGGCCCCTTGATGAAGCCGGAAAGTGCCACCCGGTGGGTCTGGTTGTACCTCGCTGCTGGTGCCCCGAGTGGGATTCGAACCCACACTGGATCGGGTTTGAGCCGAACGCCTCTGCCGGTTGGGCTATCGGGGCCAGTGCGCCGCGTCACTGCGATCTCTGTCGTGCCATTCTGGCACAGGCACTAGGCTAGGCGATCGTGAGCACGGATGAGACCACCGGCGGGAAGCCGGGCAAGAAGGCGTCGAACGACGCAGATCTCCTCGACCTCGACACGGCCCCTGCGGCCGAGCCGGCGTCGAAGCCCAAGGCGGCGCGGACCCGACGCGTGGTCGTGGCCGAGGACGAGGCCCTGATCCGGCTCGACGTGGTCGAGACGCTCAACGAGGCCGGGTACGAAGTGGTCGGCGAGGCCGGTGACGGGGAGACCGCGGTGCGGCTCGCCACCGAGCTCGAGCCGGACATCGTGGTGATGGACGTGAAGATGCCCATCCTGGACGGCATCTCCGCGGCCGAGCGCATCACGAAGGCACGGATCGCCCCGGTCGTGCTGCTGACCGCCTTCTCCCAGACCGAACTCGTGGAGCGCGCCCGGGACGCCGGCGCCATGGCGTACGTCGTCAAGCCGTTCACCCCGAACGACCTGCTGCCCGCCCTGGAGATCGCCCTCTCGCGGCACCAGGAGATCGCGGCCCTGGAGTCCGAGGTCGCTGACCTGACCGACCGCTTCGAGACCCGCAAGCGAGTGGACCGGGCCAAGGGCCTGCTGATGACGAAGATGGGCCTGTCCGAGCCGGAGTCCTTCCGGTGGATCCAGAAGACCTCGATGGACCGGCGCCTCACCATGCGTGAGGTCGCCGACGCCGTCATCGCGCAGGTCGGCGCGGCCAAGGACTGACGCACGCAGCGGCCGACGACCCGAGCCACCGCACCCGCGGTCATGGTCGTCGGCCGTTGGTGTGGCGTTTCAATCCTGGTCCGGGTTTCATTCGTTCGAATGCATATCGGGACTTCTGCCCGTGGCCCCATCGGGCGTATGGTGGGGGCCGACCTCGCTGGAACGGACGACGAACGGTGGTGAGACGGTTGGTTCGGATGGGTGGTGTGACCGCACGGGTGGCACACGCCGAGGACCTCGAGGCCGTCCTCCCCGTCCTCCGGGCCGCGCGAGCCGACTCGCCGCTCGGCGTCCAGCTGATCAACCCCGACTCCGGGGCCCTCAACGAGCTTCTGCGGGCCTGGTTCGGGATGGAGAACTCGAGCCTGATCATCGCCGAGGTGGACGAGACGATCGTCGGGCTTGCCCTCGTCCAGCAGATCGACGTGAACCTGTTCTCGGATATCGCCTACCTGCACATCGAGGCGCTCTACGTCGACAACGAGCACCGACGGCGGGGCGTGGGTCGGGCGCTGATGCACCAGATCGCGGTGGTCGCCGCCCGCTGCGCCGGCGAGCGCGTCGTGACCATGCCGCTCACCGGTGCCCGCAGCGAACAACGCTTCCTCTCCGGGCTCGGGTTCATCCCGGCAGGTTCCCGTCGGATCGCCGAGACGGCCGCCCTGCTCCGCCGCCTGGAGCAGCCGGCCGGCGGCCGTGACAAGCGGGTCCGTGGCATCGACGAACTGATCGCGCGCCGTCGGCGGTCCCGTGGACTGCCCGAGACGCCGCCTCGTGGACTCAGCCTGGTGGACCTGGCAGACCGCGCGGAGCGGACCGACCGGGCCGATCAGGACGGGGCGTCGAGCAGCATGCAGGTCAACCGGGACGTGCATACCCGCCGACCGGACTCGTCCGCCACCGCGATCTCGTAGGTCGCCGTCGAGCGGCCCAGGTGGATGGCCGTCGCCGTCCCGGTCACCCAGCCCTCCCGTGCGGCGCGGTGGTGGGTGGCGTTCAGCTCCAGCCCGACGGCGTAGCGACCGGGTCCCGCGTGCGCGATCGCCGCGAAGGAGCCGAGCGTCTCCGCGAGCGCGGCGGTCGCACCGCCGTGCAGGAGGCCGACCGGCTGGGTGTTCCCGGCTACCGGCATCCGGCCGACGGCCCGGTCCGCGCTGATCTCGAGCATCTCGATACCGAGCTTCTCGATGAGCGTGCCCCGGGTCAGGTCGGCCAGGTCCGCGATGTCAGTCATGACGCATAGGGTGGCACCTGTGAGTGAGAACGTGCGACCCAAGCTCCTGCTGATCGACGGGCACTCGATGGCGTACCGCGCCTTCTTCGCCCTGCCCGTGGAGAACTTCTCCACCTCGACGGGGCAGGCCACGAACGCCGTCTACGGGTTCACCTCGATGATGATCAACCTGCTCCGTGACGAGGAGCCCACGCACGTCGCCGTCGCGTTCGACGTCTCGAGTCAGACGTTCCGCAAGGAGACCTACGCAGAGTACAAGGGCACCCGGAGCGAGACCCCGCAGGAGTTCCGCGGACAGATCCCGCTGATCGAGGAGGTCATGGCCGCGCTCGCGGTCCCGACCCTTGGCAAGGAGGGCTTCGAGGCGGACGACATCCTCGCCACCCTTGCCACCCAGGCCAGCGCCGCCGGTCTGGACGTGCTCATCTGTTCCGGGGACCGGGACACCTACCAGCTCGTCGGGGAATCGGTCACGGTGCTCTACCCGCGCAAGGGGGTCTCCGATCTGGTCCGGATGACCCCGGAGGCGGTCACCGAGAAGTACGGCGTCACGCCCGCGGAGTACTCGGACCTGGCCGCCCTTGTGGGGGAGACGAGCGACAACCTGCCCGGGATCCCCGGCGTCGGTCCGAAGACGGCGGCGAAGTGGATCAACACCCACGGCGGTCTCGAGGGCATCATCGCGAACGCCCCCGCCATCGCAGGCAAGGCGGGGGAGAGCCTGCGGGCCCACCTGGACCAGGTGATCCTGAACCGGCAGCTGAACCACCTGCTCCGGGACATGGAGCTTCCGCTCGGCGTCGACGACCTGGCCCGCCGCCCGTTCGAACGGGAGAAGGTGCATCAGGTCTTCGACGCGCTGGAGTTCCGGGTCCTGCGGGACCGGCTGTTCGAGATGACCCCGCAGGACGCCGAGACCGAGGCGTCCGAGGGTTTCGACCTGGACGTCACAGCGCTCGCGCCGGGTGGCCTGTCCGCCTGGCTGGAAGCGGGCGCCGGTGCCGAGGTGGGTCTGGATGTGCGCGGCTCCGCGGCCCAGGGCAGCGGAGACGCGTGGGGCCTGGCGCTGGCGGCCGACGGCGGCACCGCCCTCACGATCGACCTCGCCGACATCTCGGTCGAGGACGAGACGGCGCTCGCGGCGTGGCTCGCGGACCCGGCCGCGCCGAAGGTGGTGCACGAGGCCAAGGCCGCGTGGCACAGCCTGGACGGGCGCGGCCTCGTTCTCAACGGCATCACACTCGACACTGCCATCGGTGCCTACCTGTGCCACCCGGACCAGCGCAGCTTCACGCTGGCGGACCTGTCCGTGCGGTACCTGCACCGGGAACTGCGCGTCGGCGAGGACGACTCGGGTCAGCAGATGCTCGTCCTGGAGGGTCCCGCGGAGGATGAGATCGGCGCCGTCCGGGCTGCCGCCGTCCTCGATCTGGCCGCCGCTCTGCGCACGGACCTCACGGACCGGGGTGCGGCCGAGCTGCTCACCGACCTCGAGCTTCCGGTGGCCGTGGTCCTCGCCGAGATGGAGAAGGCCGGCATCGCCGCGGACGTCGACTACCTCAACGAGCTCGAGAGCCAGTTCGGCGACGCGGTCACCGACGCCGCGACCAAGGCCTACGAGGTGATCGGCCGCGAGGTGAACCTGTCCTCCCCGAAGCAACTCCAGGAGGTCCTCTTCGACGAGCTCGGGATGCCAAAGACCCGAAAGACGAAGACCGGGTACACCACGGACGCCGACGCCCTCGCGGACCTGTACGCCAAGACCGAGCACCCCTTCCTGGAGCACCTGCTCATCCACCGGGACCAGATCCGGCTCAGGCAGACGGTCGAGGGACTCCTGCGTACCGTGGCCCCGGACGGGCGGATCCACACCACCTACTCCCAGACGATCGCAGCCACCGGCCGGCTGTCGTCGGCGGACCCGAACCTCCAGAACATCCCGATCCGCACCGAGGAGGGGACTCGGATCCGAGCCGCGTTCGTGGTCGGCTCCGGCTACGAGAACCTGCTCACGGCCGACTACTCCCAGATCGAGATGCGCATCATGGCGCACCTGTCCGGGGATGCCGGTCTCATCGAGGCGTTCCGGTCGGGGGAGGACCTGCACTCGTTCGTCGGGTCGCGGGTGTTCGAGGTGGAGCCGGAGGAGGTCACAGCCGCGATGCGCTCGAAGATCAAGGCGATGTCCTACGGGCTCGCCTACGGTCTGTCCGCGTTCGGGTTGTCCAAGCAGTTGAAGATCGAGACGTCCGAGGCGCGCACCCTCATGGACGGCTACTTCGAGCGTTTCGGCGGCGTCCGCGACTACCTCGCCTCCGTGGTCGCGCAGGCCCGCACCACCGGTTACACCGAGACCATCCTCGGCCGCCGGCGGTACCTGCCGGACCTCACCTCGGACAACCGACAGCGTCGGGAGATGGCCGAGCGGATGGCCCTGAACGCACCGATCCAGGGCAGCGCGGCGGACATCATCAAGGTCGCGATGATCGGGGTGGAGCGGGCCCTGCGCGAGCAGGGGCTGAAGTCCCGCCTGCTGCTCCAGGTGCACGACGAGCTCGTGGTCGAGGTCGCGCCCGGTGAGGCCGAGGCGGCGGAGGCGGTGCTGCGCGAGCAGATGGGTGCTGCCGCGGACCTCGCGGTGCCGCTGGACGTCTCAGTCGGCACCGGGAAGAGCTGGCGCGACGCTGGTCACTGACGGATGTGGACCGGTCGTGGCACCCAGGGCACCGCGGCCGTCCTGGTGCAGTTGTCGCCGCGGGTCGGGCCAGGAGGTCAGCCCGGCAGCCGGGTCCGCAGGATCACGGTCCCGGGCAGCAGGGCTCCCCGCTCCGGGCCCCAGCCACCCCACACGTTCGTGTTGTCCGACGGCCACTCCGGCTCGATCAGGTCCTCGATGACGAGGCCGGCCCCGATGACGTCCCGCACATGGTCGCCCAGGGTCCGGTGGAACTCGGCGTAGAGGGGCTCACCGGCGTCGTCGGTCTCGACGTAGGGAGTGCGGTCGAAGTAGGACCGGGCCGCGGTCAGCCCGTGTGCGCTCGGGTCGTCGGGAAACGCCCACCGGATCGGGTGGGTCACCGAGAACACCCACAACCCGCCCGGGCGCAGCACGCTCGCCACCGCGGCGTGCACCCGGTCGGCGTCGGGCACGAACGACAGTGCCCCGAACGCCGTGAACACCACGTCGAAGGAGGCGTCCGCGAAGGGCAGGTCGCGGGCGTCGGCCACCACGGTCGGCACGCCGATCCCGGTGGCGGCGTCCAGCGCCGCGGCCGCGGCCACCATCCCGGGCGCCACGTCCGTGGCGACCACATCCAGTACACCTCGCGAACGCAACCACCGGGAGCACTGCGCCGCCCCGGCGCCGACCTCCAGCACCGAGCGGGAGGCGAGGTCCGCCGTCGGCCCCAACAACTGGGCCCGCTCCTCCCGCAACCCCTCCGGACACCAGCAGAAGTCCGCCGCACCCAGGAACTCGCCGTGCTCGTCCAGGTACTCCCGCGCACCCTCGCTCCACCAGGCGGCGTTCGCGCCCGCCGCGCGGCCGCCGTCGACCTGCTGGTACCCGGCCCTCGCCAACGGCCCGCGCCGATCGGTCCACATGGGTCCTCCCTCGTTCGGCGTCAGCCTAGACTCGAACCCGGGCGGCCCTGATGCCGAGCGACCAGCCGACGGGAATCGACATCAGGGAGTGGCCATGCGCATCGGACTGATCACCGGGGGCGGCGACTGCGCCGGACTGAATGCCGCGATCCGGGCGGTCGTCAAGCATGCGCACGGCTCCTACGGACATTCGGTGACCGGCTTCCGCAACGGCTGGCGCGGCGTGGCGGAGGGCGACGTCCGACCGCTCGCCCGCGACGACATCCGCGGTGTGCTGGCGCTCGGCGGAACCCTGCTCGGCACCGCACGGTTCCACCCGCACTCGGAGCCCGGTGGCATGGACGCGGTCCTGGCCACCCTGGAGGCGGAGCGGATCGACGCGATGATCTGCGTGGGCGGGGACGGCACGCTGCACGCGGCCAGTGTCGTGGCCGAGCACGGGGTGAACGTCATCGGGATCCCGAAGACCATCGACAACGACGTCGAGGGCACGGACGCCTCGATCGGGTTCGAGACCGCCGTGCACGTCGCCACGGAGGCGATCGACCGCCTGCACACCACCGCCGAGTCGCACAACCGGGTCATGGTGGTCGAGGTGATGGGCCGGCACGCCGGCTGGATCGCCGTGCAGGCCGGCATCGCCGGCGGCGCCGAGATCGTGCTCGCACCGGAGGCACCGTTCGACATGGACCGAGTGGTCCGCACGCTCAAGCACCGGCACCGGGCGCACGCGTCGTTCTCCATCGTGGTGGTGGCCGAGGGTGCGGTCCCCGCCGAGGGAACGTCGCTGGATTTCGAGACCCGGCTCGGTCCGCACGGCGAGATCATCGCCGGCTCCACGGGGGAGCGCGTCGCCGCCGCGATCGCCGAGCGGACCGGGTTCGAGACCCGGGTCACCGTGCTCGGTCACGTGCAGCGCGGGGGCACGCCGCTCCCGGGTGACCGGATCCTCGCCTCCCGGTTCGGCTACGCCGCGGTGGAGGCCCTCGCCGAGGGTCGCAGTGCCGTCATGACCGCGCTGCGCGGGGACCGGGTCGAACTGGTGCCGCTGAGCGAGGTCGCGGGCAGACTCAAGCGGGTCCCGGACGAGCTGATCGCGGTCGCGTCCGCGCTCGCGTGAGCCGCGGTGCCCGGGTGTCGCGGCCGACATCGGAGGCTGGTAGCGATGCCTGGCCGGACACGATAGACTAGTAGACGGCTTTTCGTGCCCTCCTGCGCCGCCCGGCGATCGGAACTCCGATCACCATGGGAACACACGGTTCGCGGGGGCTACGCGTGCCACCAGCCCCTGTCCGTACTATTCCTGTCCACATCGGAGTCCAACACTCTATGACTATCACCACCCCCGCCACGACGAAGGTCCCGCAGGTCGCGATCAACGACATCGGCTCGGAAGAAGACTTCCTCGCAGCCGTCGATGCGACCATCAAGTACTTCAACGACGGAGACATCGTCGAGGGCACCGTCGTCAAGGTCGACCGGGACGAGGTCCTCCTCGACATCGGCTACAAGACCGAAGGCGTCATCCTTTCCCGCGAGCTCTCCATCAAGCACGACGTCGACCCCGATGAGGTCGTCTCCGTGGGTGAGCGCGTCGAGGCCCTCGTCCTCCAGAAGGAGGACAAGGAGGGTCGTCTGCTCCTGTCCAAGAAGCGCGCGCAGTACGAGCGGGCCTGGGGCACGATCGAGAAGATCAAGGAGGAGGACGGCGTCGTCACCGGCACCGTCATCGAGGTCGTCAAGGGCGGCCTCATCCTCGACATCGGCCTGCGTGGGTTCCTGCCCGCCTCCCTCGTGGAGATGCGCCGCGTCCGCGACCTCCAGCCGTACATCGGCCAGGAGATCGAGGCCAAGATCATCGAGCTGGACAAGAACCGCAACAACGTGGTCCTGTCCCGTCGCGCCTGGCTCGAGCAGACCCAGTCCGAGGTTCGTTCCACCTTCCTGCAGACGCTGCAGAAGGGCCAGGTCCGCCCCGGTGTGGTCTCCTCCATCGTCAACTTCGGTGCGTTCGTGGACCTCGGCGGCGTCGACGGTCTCGTGCACGTCTCCGAACTGTCCTGGAAGCACATCGACCACCCGAACGAGATCGTGGAGGTCGGCCAGGAGGTCACCGTCGAGGTCCTCGACGTCGACTTCGACCGCGAGCGTGTCTCCCTGTCGCTGAAGGCGACCCAGGAGGACCCGTGGCAGGCGTTCGCCCGCACCCACGCCATCGGGCAGGTCGTGCCGGGTAAGGTCACCAAGCTCGTTCCGTTCGGTGCGTTCGTGCGCGTCGAGGACGGCATCGAGGGCCTGGTCCACATCTCCGAGCTGGCCCAGCGCCACGTGGAGCTGCCGGAGCAGGTCGCGAAGGTCGACGACGAGGTGTTCGTCAAGGTCATCGACATCGACCTCGAGCGTCGCCGGATCTCGCTGTCCCTCAAGCAGGCCAACGAGGGCGTCGACCCCAGCAGCGACGACTTCGACCCGTCCATGTACGGCATGGCGGCGGAGTACGACGAGCAGGGCAACTACAAGTACCCCGAGGGCTTCGACCCGGAGACGAACGAGTGGCTCGAGGGCTACGACACCCAGCGCGAGGCATGGGAGGCGCAGTACGCGCTGGCCCAGGCTCGCTGGGAGGCCCACAAGCAGCAGGTCGCGGCGGCCATCGAGGCCGACGCCGACCCGGGCACCTCCTCCAGTAGCTCCTCGTCGTCGTCGTCCTCCTCCTCGGACTCGGGCTCGGACTCCTCGTCCTACAGCTCGGCTCCGGTCGAGGCGGCCGGCACGCTGGCCTCCGACGAGGCCCTCGCCGCGCTGCGCGAGAAGCTGACCGGCGGCTGATCCGCACCCAACGCAGTACCTCGACGGCCCGTCACCCCGCACCGGGGTGGCGGGCCGTCGCCGTCGGCGCACGTAGGCTGCACGGGTGCCCGCCCTGAACCGCACCGTGCTCCTCACCGGCTTCGAGCCCTTCGACGGTGCCACCCGCAACCCCTCGATCGAGGCGGTGCGCGCGGTCGAGCGCGACTGGGACCGTGCCGAGCGGCTCGTCGCGGCCGAGCTACCGGTGGCCTATGAGCGGATGGGCGCCGACCTGGACGCCCTGCTCGGCGAGCACCAGCCGGACGTCGTGATCGGCGTCGGCCTTGCCCCGGGGCGGGACCGGGTCAGTCTCGAGCGGCTCGCCGTGAACCTGTGCGACGCCCGGATCCCCGACAACGACGGTGCCCAGCCCGCCGAGGCACCGGTGCTCGTCGGGCAGCCGACCGCCCTGTTCACGTCGCTGCCGGTCAAGGCCACCCGGGCCCTGCTCGCGGAGGCCGGCGTGGAGGCGGAGCTGTCGATGACCGCGGGCACGTTCGTGTGCAACGCGATGTTCTTCCGCGCGACGGCGTGGGCGGGCCTCGCGCAGGGCCGCCGCGCCGGCTTCGTGCATGTGCCGATGCCCGACGGCGTCGGCTCGCCCGGTCTGGCGACGCTCGCCCGCGCGGTGCGCGTCAGCGCCGATGCCGCGTTGGACGTCGCGGTGGACCTGCGGCTCGCCGCGGGCGAGCCCGACTGACCAGGCACGCGGGTCAGGAGAGCGTCCGGAAGGCACGGTCCGTTTCGTCCTGGGGTCGGGCGTAGGGACCGGCCCCGGCGAACACGCGCCACCGGTACACCGTGCCGTCGAACTGGAGCACACCGGGCTCGATCCGGAGGTTCGAGCCGAGCGAGAACCCGGTGCAGATCTCGCTCGGCGGTCATGCGCTCGGTCGCGACGGGGCGATCACCGTCGGGTGGACGCCCTAGGGTGGATGCGTGCTGCACCTCGGACTGACCGGCGGGATCGCCGCAGGCAAGTCGACCATCGCCACCATGCTCACCGAGCTCGGCGCGCACCTCATCGACGCGGACGCGATCGCTCGCGACGTGGTGGAGCCGGGCACCCCGGGTCTGCGGACCGTGGTCGAGGCGTTCGGCGACGGCGTGCTGACGGCCGACGGCGCCCTGGACCGGCCCGCTCTCGGCCGGCTGATCTTCCGTGACGACGATGCCCGGAAGCGGCTGAACGCCATTGTGCACCCGCTCGTCGGCGAGGCCACGAAGGCCCGGGTTCGTGCGCTCCCGGCCGACGCGATCGCGGTGCACGACGTCCCGCTCATCGTGGAGAACGATCTGGCGGCCAACTACCACCTCGTCCTGGTGGTCGGCGCGTCCGCGGACGTGCGGCTGGACCGGCTGGTCACCGACCGTGGCATGCTGCCCGAGGACGCCCAGGCCCGGATCGCCGCCCAGGCCGACGACGATGCCCGGCGCCGGGTCGCCGACGTCTGGATCGACAACGAACGGCATCCGGACGAGGTGCGTGCCGCCGTCGGGCAGCTGTGGAGGAGCCGGATCGCGCCGTACGCGCGCAACCTCGAGGCGGGCGTCGTGGCGGCCCGATCCGGGCCGGCAGTGCTGCTCGAACCACCCGAGCCGCCGCGTACCTGGGCGGTGCAGGCAGACCAGATCCTCGCCCGGTTGCGCCGCGCCGGCGGGGAACGGGTCCGCTCGGCGGAGCACATCGGGTCCACCGCGGTGCCGGGGCTGGTGGCCAAGGACGTGCTCGACCTGCAGCTCGGTGTGGACACCCTCGCGGATGCGGACCGGATCGCCGAAGCGCTCGGCCGGGCCGGGTTCCCGGTGCGAGCGGGGGAGTGGGTCGACACCCCGAAGCCGAACGAACCCGATGCGCGCCGCTGGGACAAGCGGCTGCACGGCAACGCCGATCCAGGCCGAGCGGTGAACCTGCACGTGCGGGTGGTGGACGGACCCGGCTGGACCTACGCCCTTGCCTTCCGGGACTGGCTCCGCGCCGACGATGCCGCCCGCGAGGAGTACGCGGCACTGAAACGCCGCACCGCGTCGGGCACTGCCGACACCGGCGCCTACGCGGCAGCGAAGGAACCCTGGTTCACCCAGGTCTGGCCGCGCCTGCAGGCGTGGGTCGGGGCCGAACGGTGGCGGCCACCGGCCCGTTGAAGGACGCACCGGCGCTCCCGTGCCGATCGGAACGGCACGGGAGCGCCGCGCGCTCAGACCGTCTTGCGGGTGCGGTGGATACCCACCCACAGCCCGACGGCGCAGGTCAGCGCCGCCGCCACCCAGCCCCACAGCACCTCGGCGGCTCCGAAGGACCCGCTGAGCAGGGCTCGCTCCGCCTCCACGATGTAGGTCAGCGGGTTGAACTGCGCCGCGACCTGCATCCAACTCGGTGCGCTCTCCAGCGGCAGCATCATGCCGGAGAGGATGAGCAGCGGGAACAGGAGCGCCTGCTGCACCCCCCAGAACAGCCACTCCCGGCTCTTCGCGGCCAGCGCCAGCGCCATCGACAGCGCACCCACGCCGATCCCGAACAGGCCGAGCAGGGCCAGGCCGACGAGCAGGTGCAGTGGGTAGAGACGGAAGCCGAACGGCACACAGATCAGCACGATGATCAGCCCCTGCACCACCAGCGGTGCGAACTCCTTGAGCGAGCGCCCGATCAGGATCGCGGACCTGTTCAGCGGCGTGGCCAGTACCCGCTCGTAGGACCCGGTCATCAGTTCGTACAGCAGGTTCGATCCGGTCATCGAGGTACCGAACAGGGAGATCATCACGATCACCCCGGGCACGAACCACTGCAGCGTCTCGGCCGTGGAACCGCCGCCACCACCGAGGCCGCCGACTGCGCCGGTCAGCATCGGCGCGAACAGGCCGAGGAAGACCAGCGGCTGCAGCAACGAGAAGATCAGCGTGAACGGGTCGCGGATGACGAGCAGGATCTCCCGAACGAACACGGCGCCGACGTCGCCGATGAACTTGCTGGCGCCGGTGTGCAGCAGCACGGTCCGGACCTCGCGTTCGGGCTCCTGGGTGAGCGTGGACATCACGCGGCCTCCTCTCGCAGGCTGCGCCCGGTCAGGTTGAGGAAGACGTCATCCAGGCTGGCCCGCCTGAGGTCGGCCGAGGTGACCGTGTGTCCCGCCAGGCGCAGCGCCTCGATCGCGGCCGGCAACCGGTCCGATCCGTGCGCGGTGGTGATCACGGCGACCAGCGCGGCGCCCGGTCCCGGTTCGGTGCGCACCTCGCCACCGGCGCCCGCGAGCAGCGCGGTGATCTCCTCGGCTCGGCCGCCGGAGGCCAGCGTTAACGTGATCACGTCGTCGGCGTACTCGCGCTTGAGGACTGACGGCGGTGCATCGGCGATGATCGTGCCGTGGTCGATGACCACCACGCGTTCGGCCATGGTGTCCGCCTCGTCCAGGTAGTGCGTGGTGAGCACGATGGTCATGCCGTAGCGCTGTCTCATCGCGCCGATGTGCTCCCACAGGTTGGCCCGGCTGTGCGGGTCCAGCCCGGTGGTGGGTTCGTCGAGGAACAGCAGCGGCGGGTGGTTCATCAGTCCCATCGCCACGTCCAGACGGCGGCGCTGGCCCCCGGAGAGGCTCTGCACCGTGCGCTTCTCGAGGCCGGTGAGTTCGAGCGCTTCGAGCAGGTCCGAGGTGCGGCGCCGGTACTCCTCGGCGGGCAGCCCGTAGAACCGGCCCTGGTTGTGCACCTCGTCGAGTACCCGGTAGGAGTAGCCGCCGCCGTTCCCCTGTCCGATGTAACCGATCCGAGCGCGCACCTGCGCCGGGTCGGCGGTGACGTCCCAACCCGCCACCTCGGCGGTGCCGGAGCTGGGTTCGAGCAGGCTGGTGAGCATGCGCAGCGTGGTGGACTTCCCGGCTCCGTTCGGGCCGAGGAACGCGACGAGCTCACCCTCGTGGACGTCGACGTCGATGCTCTTGACCGCCTCGACGGTCTCCTTCTTGCGTTGGAAGGTCTTGGTCAGGCCTCGTGCGCGGATCACCCTGGAGCTTCCTCTCGTACGGTGTACTGAAACTGAGTAACGGACGATATCATACGCTGTACGGAAAGTGGCGGCCAGCAGATGTGGTCAGATTGCTCCGCACGCGACGCAGAAGGGATGAGGGCCGGTGACGATCGAGGATCACGATGCGGACGGCGGTGACGGGCTGAAGCAGCTCGCCGCGCAGAAGGCGCGCGCCGACGGGTACCCGTTCGTCACCCGCACGCCTGAGGTGACTCGCCGGCTCGCGCTGCTCTGGTCGCCGCCGGGGCCGTCGATGAAGGGCCGGCCGGCCAGCACGAGCCTCGCGGAGGTGATCTCGGCGGGGCTGGCGGTGGTGCGGGCGGAGGGCCTCGAGGCGCTGTCCATGCGCAAGGTGGCCAAGGAGCTCGGCGTCGGCGCGATGTCGCTGTACACCTACGTACCCGGCCGCGCCGAGCTCATCGACCTGATGATCGACAGCGTCTATGGCGGACTCGGACTGCCCGAGGCGGGTGAACCCTGGCGGACGGCACTGGCGCAGTACTGCCGCGGGTTCTGGGCGCTCTACGAGCGCGAGCCTTGGCTGCTCCAGACGAACATGTGGCGTGCCCCGCTGTCACCGCGCGTGCTCGATGCCCAGGAGGCGGGTCTGCGCACCCTGATCCGCACGTCGCTGGCCCCTGTCCAGGTGGTGCAGACCATCGGCCTGGTGGACACGGTGCTGCAGGGCCTCGCGCGCAGCTCGATCGCCGAGTCCGTCGACCGCGACGCCAGTGGGGTCGGGCAGGACGACTACTGGGAGTCGATGAGCAGCTTCTGGGAGGACTGGTTCGACGTCGAGCGGTATCCGGTGATGACCGGGATCTATCTCGCGGGCGCCTTCGACAACGATGCCGGTGCGTTCGAGACGACCTTGGAGCGGCTACTGGACGTGGTCGAGATGTCCATCGACGCAGCCGCGGAGGCCGGCTGAGCGGCCCCCGCGGCGCGAACCGGATCGGGCAGGGTCAGGCGAGCGACGCCGTCAGCGTGATCTCGGTGCCCGCGAGGGCCTTCGAGACCGGGCAGCCCTCCTTCGCCGCGACGGCGAGCTTCTGGAAGTCCTCCTCCGAGAGGTTCTCGACCGTCGCCGAGACGGTCAGGTGGATGCCGGTGATCGCGGCGCCACCCTCGGCGCCCGGGTCGAACGTGACCTTGGCGCCGGTGTTTATCTGCGTCGGCGGAGTGCCGTTGGAGTCGAGCACGTTCGAGAACGCCATCGAGTAGCACGCGGCGTGCGCGGCACCGATGAGCTCCTCGGGGTTGGTGGTACCGCCGTTCTCCTCGGTGCGCGCCTTCCAGTTGATGTCGAAGGTCGCGAGCTTGGAGCTGTCCAGGCTCGCTGAGCCCGACCCCTGGAACAGGTTCCCGGACCAGGATGCGCTTGCACGGCTGACGAGTGCCATCTGTCGATTCCTCCTTCGCCCGCCCGGACGTTCCGTGCGCGGCGTCGTGAGCCAGTCTGCCCCGCCGGCCGCCTTCGCGACAGCGCGGTTCAGGACCCGGGCGCACCGACGTGCTCGCGGAGGAATCGGGCCACGTCCTCGAGCTCGGCGGCGGCGACGGAGTGGCCCACACCGGGGTATCGGCGCTCGGTGAGGTCGACGTGTGAGGTGAGGAACGCCGTCGTGCGTTGGACGGCGATGGCCGGGATGACCGGATCGGCCTCGTCGCGGCCCCAGAACACCGGCGGGCGGATCTGCGAGAGGGCCTCGTCGCCGGCCACGAGTCCACCGGCGGTGAAGCCGGACAGGACCACGCCGCACGCGTAGTCCTCGGGGTTGTGTCGCAGTAGGTGGGTCACCATTGCGCCGCCCTGGGAGAACCCCAGCAGGGCGACCGGCCCCGGTGTGCGGACCCGTGCGTGCGTGTGCTCCAGCCAGCGGCGGATCCCCCGCACACCGGCGTCGAGGTAGGCCGGGTCCGGGCGGCCCGGGTCAGTGATCGGGAACCAGGCGTAACCGCGGCCGGCGCCGACCTCGACCGGCAGCGGCGCCCGCAGACTCGCGATCACGAACTCAGCCGGCAGGTGCGGGATCAGGCCGGCGAGGTCGGCCTCGTTGGAGCCGAAGCCGTGCAGCAGGACGAGCAGCGGACGCGCGTCGAGCGCCGCGTCGACCCGGTTCGGCGGTACCGACCAGACCGTCGCCCCGGCGTCCAGCGGCAGGGTCTCGGGGCGAAGTGTCGACATGGCGGAAGTCTGGCATGCCTCGTTCGGCCGACGGCGTACCGGCGCGATCGATGAATGTCAGCGGTCCGACGTACCTTTGTCTCATGCGCCCTGTCACCGATCTGCAGCGGACCGTCGCCCCGTTCGAGGTGATCTCCGAGTACACCCCCTCGGGGGACCAGCCGACCGCCATCGCCGACCTCACGGAGCGGTTGAAGGCGGGGGAGAAGGACGTGGTGCTCCTCGGTGCGACCGGTACCGGGAAGTCGGCGACCACGGCCTGGCTGATCGAACAGGTGCAACGGCCCACTCTGGTGATGGCGCCGAACAAGACCCTGGCCGCCCAGTTGGCAACGGAGTTCCGCGAGCTCCTGCCGAACAACGCCGTCGAGTACTTCGTCTCCTACTACGACTACTACCAGCCCGAGGCGTACGTCCCGCAGTCGGACACCTACATCGAGAAGGACTCCTCGATCAACGATGAGGTCGAGCGGCTGCGGCACTCGGCCACGAACAACCTGCTCACCCGGCGCGACGTCATCGTGGTCGCGTCGGTGTCCTGCATCTACGGTCTCGGCACCCCGCAGGAGTACGTGGACCGGATGGTGCCGCTGCGGGTCGGGGACAGCATCGACCGCGACGATCTGCTCCGCCACTTCGTGACCATGCAGTACACCCGCAACGACATGGCCTTCACCCGGGGCACGTTCCGGGTCCGCGGAGACACCATCGAGATCATCCCCGTCTACGAGGAGCTCGCGATCCGGATCGAGATGTTCGGGGACGAGATCGAGTCCATCCAGACGCTGAACCCGCTCACGGGTGAGGTGGTGCGCTCGGAGACCGAGACGCACCTGTTCCCGGCCACCCATTACGTGGCGGGGCCGGAGCGGATGGAACGGGCGATCGGGACGATCGAGGTCGAGCTCGCCGAGCGGCTGGCCGAGTTCGAGGCTCAGGGCAAGCTCCTCGAGGCGCAGCGGCTGCGGATGCGCACCACGTACGACATCGAGATGATGCGCCAGATCGGATCCTGCTCCGGGATCGAGAACTACTCGCGGCACATCGACGGGCGCGAGGCGGGCTCCGCCCCGCACACGCTGCTGGACTACTTCCCCGAGGACTTCCTGCTCGTCATCGACGAGTCACACGTCACCGTGCCGCAGATCGGAGCCATGTTCGAAGGGGACTCCTCCCGTAAGCGCACCCTGGTCGAACACGGGTTCCGGCTGCCGAGCGCGATGGACAACCGTCCGCTGCGGTGGGAGGAGTTCCTGGACCGGATCGGGCAGACGGTATACCTGTCCGCCACCCCGGGCTCCTACGAGCTGTCCCAGTCCGACGGCGTCGTCGAGCAGATCATCCGGCCCACCGGTCTGGTCGACCCGAAGGTGGTCGTCAAGCCGACCCAGGGCCAGATCGACGACCTGCTCGCCGAGATCCGGGAGCGCGCGGGTCGGGACGAGCGGGTGCTGGTCACCACGCTCACCAAGAAGATGGCTGAGGACCTCACCGACTACTTCCTGGAACGGGACGTGCGGGTGCGCTACCTGCACTCCGAGGTGGACACGCTGCGCCGGGTGGAACTGCTCCGCGAGCTGCGCTCGGGTGTGTTCGACGTGCTCGTCGGCATCAACCTCCTCCGGGAGGGTCTCGACCTCCCCGAGGTGTCCCTGGTGAGCATCCTGGACGCGGACAAGGAGGGCTTCCTGCGCTCGTCCACGTCCCTGATCCAGACGATCGGGCGGGCCGCACGGAACGTGTCCGGTGAGGTGCACATGTACGCGGACTCGATCACGCCGTCCATGAAGATGGCACTGGAGGAGACCGACCGGCGCAGGGAGAAGCAGGTCGCCTACAACACGGCGAACGGCATCGACCCGACCCCGCTGCGGAAGCGGATCGGGGACATCACCGAGATGCTCGCCCGCGAGGAGATCGACACGAAGGAGCTCCTGTCCGGTGGCTACCGCCAGCAGGGCAAGGGACGCGGTGGGAAGGCGCCCACGCCGAGCACCACTCGCGAGAAGCTCGCGGGGGCGGCTGCATCGGATCTCGCGGACCTCATCCAGGAGCTGAACGACCAGATGCACGCGGCGGCGGAGGAGTTGCAGTTCGAGCTCGCGGCCCGGCTCCGCGACGAGGTCTCCGACCTGAAGAAGGAACTGCGGCAGATGACGCAGGCGACGGCCTGAGACCTGGGGCCCGCCCGCGCGGGGTGTGCTGGGGCAACGCGACCGTCACGGCGCCAGGGTCGTGATCACCCACTCCGCCGCGGTCCAGTCCTGCGCGGATACCGCGGCGGCGTCCGCGACGAGGGCCGCGGGATCAAGGGTCAGCCCCCGGCTGGCGTCGGCGCCGAGCTCGGCCTGCTGCATCTGCTGGGCGTCGAACTCGACCGTGCTGATGAACAGTTTGAGAACGTCGACCGCGCGAGACCGGCCCGGGGCCACCGTCATCCGCACCATCGGCTCTCCGGCGGCGTCGAGGACCCAGGCCTCCTCGCCGGCCCCGAGCCAGGCGCCGCCACCCGGCAGCAGCGGCACCACGCCGTGGTCCTGGGTGAGCGCGAACAACGCACAGAACAGCCTGGGCCCGAGCCGGTTGACCACCCGGATCCGCGCGGGCGCCCACCGTTGCCCGCGTGGGCACCGCACCTCCACGGTGCCGTCCACGGGTAGCGGGGTGCCGTCCGGCTGCTCGACGGCGACGTCGACGGTCCCCACCGGGATCATGGTGCCCGGGTTGCGCCGGTCGAGCAGGTCGTGCCAGCGACCGATGTGCGCCGCCCGTCCGGGATCCCCGCCTGCGTCGCCGGAGAGGTCACCGGCCGTGCCACCGCCCACGTCGCCGGCGTCCGTGCGGCCGCCGACCGGGCCAGCACTCGCCGTGCCGCCAGCCGGGCCGCCCGGGGCGTGGCCCGCACGGCCGACGCTCGCGCGATACGTGCGCGCGGGATCGAGGGCGCCCTCGCCGTCGGTGATCCGGACGTCGCTCTCGCCGACCCGCACCTGCGTGAGAACACCCCGCGCGAGCGGTCCGGCCGAGGTTGGCGGCGCTCCGCTCTGCGGCGTACCGGCCCGCGGGGTACCGATCGGGAACAGTGCGATCTCCGTGCGGCCAACGGCGACGTCCGGGAGTCCGTGCACCGCCCCGCCGTCGAGCAGCCACCCACCACCGCGGATGCTCACCGTGAACGGGTGCGCGGCCAGCACCGCGGCTCCGCCGAGGAACGGCCGGTCGAGGTCGCCCGGCTCGGAGACTTCGAGCTGCGGGCTCTGATCTGCGACGAGGTCCAGGGTGGCCGCGCTGCACATCCGGTGGATGTCCCGGTAGGAGAGCGGCCCGATCGCACCCGTGAGAGCCCGCTCGAGGCCCGCCGAGAGCACACCCCTGATAACACCCCGCACCGGTCGCTCCTTGGCCTTCTGGTCCGACCGGCAGGCGGACAACGCCACCCAGCGGGCGGCCGGACCGCCGCCGGGTCCGGGCGGCCTCGCCTCGCCAAGGCCCCTGGTGGTCGGCAGGGACAGGCTCACCCCCGGCGGGCGGATCCGCTCGTCCGCAGGCGCCGCGCGGACACCGCCGGTGTCGTCGTCGATCGTGCGGGTCCCGCCCCCCGAGTGGCAGCAGTCGAGCACGGCGAGCACATGACCACCGTGCCCCGCGGCCAGGCCGAGCAGTTGCGAGAGCTCCTTGTCCGCCAGGTCGAACACGCCGGGAGTGCGGGCGTCGTAGGGGACCAGGGTCTCGATCAGTCGATCGGGCTCGGCGTGCCAGATCGACTCCGGTGCCTGCTCCTGGGAGCCGTGCCCGCTGTACCAGAACACGGCGACATCGTCCGGCCCGGTGCCGCCCAGGTGTTCGACGAACGCAGCGATCAGAGCCTCCCTGGTCGCCTCGGCGTCACGGAGGGTGCGCACCTCCAGCGTGGCCCCCGCGGACTCCGCGCGCACCCGCAGAACCTGCTCAGCCGCCGCGACATCGTTGCCGCAGCCCGCGAGAGGCGTGATCGCGAGGTAGTCGTCGATACCCACGAGAAGTGCGCGAACGGTGCCGGCCATGTGTTCCTCCCTTGTCGCCGGCCGTGATGCTCAAGTCTCGCGCGGTCGGACCTGCCGCGACGGGTGATTCGGCGATCGTCCCCGGGTGAATCCGCCGGCTCACGGGAATCACACGGGAATTCGCTGTGCCGGGCTGCGCAGTGGTCGGACAATGGAACCGAGCCGTCCTCGGCGTTCACCGATGAACGCGGTCCGCGGAGCGGAGGTGTTACTCGTGCGTGCATATCTCGATCTGGATCTGGCCCTCGTCTCCGAGCGCGGCGGCGCGGTCCACGCGCGCGTCACGAGTTCGCCCGCAGGCGTTGCGGAGGCCGCGTTCGAGCTGCCCGTCACGCCGATGGAGCTGGCTCGATTCCTGGTCGCCACCGGCCCCGCACGAACGCCGGCGAGGGGTATCTCGCTGAGCCCGAGCCCGCTCGACCTCCAGGAGATCGGCGGCCGGCTCAACGACGCGATCTTCGCCGGTGACATCCGAGCCTGCTTCCAGCGCAGCCTCACGCTCGCCGAGCAGCAGGGGAAGGGGCTGAGGATCCGGCTGAACCTGAGCGGCGCCCCGGACCTGGCCGGCGTGCCCTGGGAGTACCTGTACTCGCACGCGCTGAGCCGGTTCCTCACCCTGTCCACCGACACTCCGCTGGTGCGCTTCCTGGATACCCCGGCGCGGTCGACGCCGGCCG
The DNA here is from genome assembly GCF_902703175.1 of Occultella aeris. Lineage (GTDB taxonomy): Bacteria > Actinomycetota > Actinomycetes > Actinomycetales > Beutenbergiaceae > Occultella > Occultella aeris. The sequence continues at coordinate 32,240 of NZ_CACRYJ010000068.1, forward strand.
GTCTGGACCCGCCGCTGCGCGTTCTCGTGATGATCTCCAGCCCGAGCGACGCCGCCCGACTGGATGTGCACCGCGAGGCAGAACTGCTCCGCACGACGACGGCGGACCTGACCGCGGCCGGCTCGCTCGAACTGGTGTTCCTCGAGTCCGCGACCCTGACCGGGCTGCAGCACGCGATCAATCAGCGCTTCCACGTCTTCCATTTCATCGGGCACGGCGGCTTCGACCGGGCGGCCGGCACCGGGGTCCTCGTCCTGGAGCGCGAGGACGGCACCTCCCACCTGGTCTCGGCGGCGAAGCTGGGCACGCTCCTGCACGATGCCAAGAGCTGCCAACTCGCCGTGCTGAACGCGTGCGAGGGTGCGCAGACGTCGGGCCAGGACGTCTTCTCCGGCGTCGGACAGACGCTGATCCGGCAGGGGTTGCCGGCGGTGGTGGCGATGCAGTCGGAGATCTCCGACCGCGCCGCAGTGGCGTTCTCGCACGAGTTCTACTACGTGCTCGCGAGCGGTCGCTCGGTCGAGGAGGCGGTCGTCGAGGCGCGCAAGGCCATCTACCTCACCTACGAGGACTCCGAGTGGGGCACCCCGGTGCTGTTGCGGTCCGCGGCCGAGGAGCAGCCGTTCCTGCTCACCCGGCCGGCTGCGCTGCCCACCCGGGACCAGCACTGGGCCGCGATGCGCGCCGCTGCCCAGGAGGCGGCAGCGGCCGGCTCCGACCGGGTCGCGGTGCCGTTGTTGCAGCAGCTGGTGGCCGAGAACCCCGCTGACGACGGGGCGACGGCGTTGCTCGCCCGGGTGCAGACCGACGCACGCGCCGATACCACCCGTGACCCCACCCACCGGGTCCGGCCCGACGGGCACGCAGATCCTCCGGTCCAGCCCGGACCGCAGCCGCGCTACCGGGCACCCCAGCCTGCCCCGCCGGCACCGCCGGAGACGCTCCCACCCGTCGGCCCGAGCACGCCGCACACGGACCCACGCCGACGACGCAGGCTCACCACCGCCGTCGTGCTCACCGCGGCTCTGGTCCTCGGGGGCGTCGGTGGCTATGCGCTGTGGAGGTCGGTCCAGCCGGCCGACTCGGCGAGCGGTGCGAGTCCGAGCGTGGACCAGGACTACGTGGTCACCGCGTGCGGCGAGGAGGCCGAGCTGCCCGATCCGAGCCCGGACCTCGTCAGCATCCCGTGCGCCCTGCAGGCGCCGGTGATGGACGGGGACATGTCGGACTGGGGGGATGTGCCGGCCTGGCACGCGAGCGAGACGGTGTACGCGAACCCTGAGGATGCCGGCGCCACCGACTTCGCGAGCGCCTGGTATCTGGTGTGGACCAGGGACTTCCTGTTCGTCCACGTCGAGGTCCTGGACCCCGCCCATACGCCGGTCGACCCGTACTCACCGTCCGCGTTCTGGGAGGGCGACGGGGTCTCGTTCGAGTTCGGCCCGGACCCCCGCGCGCTCGCCGACACCGAGCGGCTGCGCCCCGATGACCTGCACGTGTTGCTCGGGGTCACCGCGGAGCGTGTGCTGACCGCCGCGAACGCCCCGGGCGGGCGGGGCACGTTCGAGGCCGCGATCGGAGATCTCGGCGTCGACACCGGGCTGCAGTTCACCGAGCAGGGGTACCTGATCGAGGCGGCGTTCCCGTGGAGCACCCTGAACGTGGCCGCGCCGCCTGCCCGTGGTGACGTGTTCGGGATGAACCTGAATGCGAGCAACGCACGCGTGAACGGGCCGACCGCACCCACGGATCTGGCCCGGATGGTCAGTTCGAACGCGATCCGGACCGCCGTGGAGCAGAATCTGCCGGGGTTCTGGCACACCGTGGTGCTGGCCGGCCCGAGCGCCTGACGCGCCGTCCGCCGAGTCGTTACCAAATCGGGACCTCATCCGGACCGGAACGACTTGACGCGCCCCCGTTGCGAGAATACCTTTCAGCGATACCCACGGCGTCGTGAGAGGAATTTTCAGTGGAACTGGATTCTGTCGAGACAGCGGACGGCACGCTCCGCATGGTCGAGCGCATCCAGGCGAACCTCCCACAGATGTCCGCGACGATGTCGAAGATCGGTGACCTGCTGCTCGCCGAGCCGGCCGCACCGCTCGAACTCTCCATCACCGAGCTCGCCGACCGGGCCGGGACCTCGGCGGCCACCGTGACCCGGTTCTGCCGCCAGCTCGGGTATCCCGGCTACGTCCAGTTCCGGGTCGCCGTCGCGGCGGACAGCGGCCGCGGCGAGGCCGACGACCAGTGGCGCGACGAGATCGGGCGGACACTCTCTCCGACCGACCCGCCGCAGGCCGTGCTGCGGACGTTGCTGAATGCCCACATCCGCTCGCTGCGCGCCACGGCGGGCACGGTCGACGTTGCCGAGTGCGCGGCCGTGGCGGAGCGCATCGCCAACTCCCGGCACCTGGACATCTATGGGACCGGCGGCAGCGCCGCGATGGCCGACGAGCTCGAGAACCGGCTCTACCGGATCGGCGTCAACGTGCACTCCTGGGGCGATGTGCACGCCGGTCTGGCGAGCGCTTCGATCCAGGACGAGCGCACCATCGCGATCGGCATCTCCAACAGTGGCCGCACCAAGGAGACGATCGAGATGCTCGCCCGCGCGAAGGCGTCCGGGGCGTTCACGGTGGCCATCACGAACCGGCACACCTCCCCACTGGGACAACTCGCGGACGTCTGCCTGACCGCGTCCGTGCCGGAGCAGTACCTGCACCCCGCCGACCTCTCCGCGAAGCACTCCCAGTTGTTCGTCCTGGACCTGATTTACCTCCTGGTAATCCAGCAGGACTTCACTGACAGCGTGAACAAGATCGCGGCGTCCGCCCGCGCAGTCTCCGGGCACCGTCGGTTCGCCTCGGCGGACCGCAACGATCCGAGCGCGTCATGATCGCCGGCGCACCCGATCTCCTCACCGAGGCAACCGGTCGCCTGGAGCGGCTCGCAGCCGCGGCCGCCGACGGGGCCTACGACCCCGCGATCGACCTCATGGTCGACGCGATCGACGCCGGAGGGGTGATCCAGGCGTTCGGGACCGGGCACTCCCAGGCGTTCGCCATGGAGATGGCGGGCCGCGCCGGCGGGCTCATCCCGACGAACGGCATCGCGCTCCGTGACGTCGTCCTGTTCGGGAACCGGGAGCCCGCCGCCTTGTTCGGAAGCGAGCTCGAGCGCGACCCGAACGTCGTCGGCGAACTGCTCCGCGTCACCCGGATCGGGGAGGAGGACGTCTTCCTGATCGCCTCGAACTCCGGTGTGAACGGGTCGATCGTGGGGCTCGCGCTCGCGGTCAAGGAGCGCGGCCACAAGGTGATCGCAGTGACCAGCCTCGAGCACACCAACAGCGTCGAGCCCCAGCACCCGAGCGGGGTCCGACTGGCCGAGGTTGCCGACGTCGTCGTCGACAACCTCGCTCCTCGTGGGGACACCACCCTGACCATCGCCGACGGCGTGGGCGTGGGTGCGGTCTCCTCGATCACCGGGGCGTTCGTCGCCCAACTGTTGACCCTCGGCGTGGCCCAGCGCCTCGCCGATGCGGGTGGCACGCCACCCGTCTACCTCTCCGCCAATGTCCCTGGCGGCGATGAGCACAACCGGGCACTGCAGCACCTGTACCGCGACAGGATCCGCTGGAGTGTCTGACCCGCAGGCGTCTCGGTAACCTCCGCCGCCTACCCCCCAAGAAAGGTAACCACCACCATGACCGTCCAACACGTTCCAATGAATCGGCGCACCGTTCTGCGCGGCGCGTTCGCCGCCGCGATCGGCATCCCGACGGCGGGCGCCCTCGCCTCCTGCGCCACCGGTGGCGCAGGCGACGACGACCCGACCGACGGTGGCAACACCGGCGAGGCGTCGGACACCAACCCGTTCGGCATGGCGGAGAACACCGTCGTGGACGCCGTCATCTTCGACGGTGGATACGGCATCGACTATGTCGAGTTCGCCGCTGCGATCCTCGCCGAGACCCACTCCGGCTCCAGCGTCGAGGTGCAATCCTCCACCCAGATCGCCACGGAGCTGCAGCCGCGATTCGTCGGCGGCAACCCGCCCGACCTGATCGACAACTCCGGCGCTCAGTCCATGGGCTTCAACACCATCCTGGACCAGCTCGAGGACCTCACCGACGTCATCGATGCACCCAACCTCGAGGGCACCACGATCCGGGACACGCTGTACGGCGGGGTGCTCGCGCCGGGCACGTTCGACGGCAAGCTCGCCGCGATCAACTACGTCCTCACCGTGTACGCGCTCTGGTACTCCGCGAGCCTGTTCGAGGAGAACAGCTGGACCCCGCCCACGACGTGGGCGGAGGCGAAGGAGCTCGGTGCCGCGGCGGCGGAGCAGGGCAAGTACCTGTTCCTGTTCGGCACCGAGGCGGCCACCTACTACCAGACGCTCTGCATCGACTCCGCGATCATCGAGGGCGGGGACGAGGTGCGTCTTGCCCTGGAGAACCTGGAGGAGGGCTGCTGGTCCCACCCGGCCATCCAGTCGGTGTTCACGGCGTTCAAGGAGATCATCGACCTCGGCTACATGAAGCCCGGTGGCTCCGGCACCCAGTTCACCGCTGCGCAGGCACAGTGGAGCAACGGCCAGGAGGCACTGCTGTACCCGTCGGGCTCCTGGATCGAGAACGAGATGAAGGATCAGACGGCGGAGGGCTTCGAGATGACGGGAACGAACACGTTCCCCGTCACCGCGGACTCGACGTTCCCGGCCACCGCGCTGCACTCGACGGCGGGCGAGCCGTTCATCGTGCCGTCCGACGCCGCCAGCGTCGAGGGCGGCAAGGAGCTGCTGCGCACGATGCTCTCGAAGGAGTCGGCGGAGAACTTCAGCAAGACGAAGCTCGCGCCGACCGTGATCAAGGACCTCGTGCCCGAGGACGGCTTCGGGTCCACCGCCCTGGTCTCGCAGACGGACATGCTCTCGGCCGCCGGCGACGACATCTTCACCTACAACTTCGTCGCCACCTACGGCATGAACCAGGAGCAGCTCGTGTTCTGGAACTCCTTCCTGGACGGGCAGAGCACCGTGGAGAAGCTCACCGCCGATCTGCAGGGCCTCACCGACCGGATCCGGGAGGATGACTCGATCACCAAGATCGAAGTCCAATGACCGCGACCGACGCCGCGGACGCGCTCGGCGTCCAGGTGGGCCCCCGGAGGCGGCGCATGCCGTCCCGGGGGCCCCGGCGGCGCAAGCTGTCCTTCGACTACGTCAGTTTCATGCTGGTGTTCCTCGGGCTGCCGCTGGCGATCTTCCTGATCTTCGTCATCTGGCCGTTCATCCAGGCCGTGTTCTACTCGATGACGGACTGGACCGGCTTCACGGCCGAGTTCAACGTGATCGGCCTGGGCAACTTCGAGAAGCTGATCAACGATCCGATCTTCATGCGGGCAATGGGCAACAGCATCAAGATCGCGATCGTGGTGCCGCTCGTGACGATCGTGATCGCACTGACGTTCGCGACCCTGATCACCGTGGGCGGCTCCAGCCGGGGCCAGATCCGAGGCATCCGCAACTCCAGCTTCTACCGGGTCGTCTCGTTCTTCCCGTACGTGATCCCCGCCATCGTGATCGCCCTGATCTGGCGGCAGATGTTCGACCCCTCCGCCGGGCTGCTGAACGGCATCCTGACCGGGCTCGGCTTCGAACAGTTCGAGTCCTACGCCTGGCTGGGCAAGGTGGGCACGGCGCTGCCGGTGACCATGTTCGTGATCATCTGGGGCGCCGTCGGCTTCTACATGCTGCTGTTCATCGCGGCGATCAAGGGCGTGCCGGCGGAGACGCTCGAGGCCGCCCGGATCGACGGTGCCGGACGGTTCCGTTCCGCGGTCTCGATCGTCATCCCGCTGATCCGGGACAACGTGCAGACGGCGTTCATCTACCTCGGCATCATGGCGCTCGACGCGTTTGTGTTCGTGCAGGCCCTGAATCCGAGCGGCGGGCCGGACAACTCCACCCTGGTGATGTCCCAGCAACTGTTCCGGACCGCGTTCACGCAAGGGCAGTTCGGGTACGCGAGTGCGATGGGTGTGGTGCTGGCCATCATCACCCTGCTCTTCGCCGCCCTGGTGTTCGTCATCAACTGGGCGACCGGCGGCCGCGACGAAGGAGGACGAGCATGACCACGCTCACCCGGACCAGTACCCCTGGCCCGCCCGTGGTGGTTCCAGCCAGGAAGGGCGACACTGCCGGTGGGGACCGCGCGGTCGCCACGGTCTCGCACACCGTGCTGATCATCTGGTCGATCATCGTCATCCTGCCGCTGTTGTGGACCCTGCTGTCCTCGTTCAAGACCTCCTCGGAGATCTTCGCGTCGCCGTTCGCTCTGCCGGCGGAGTGGAGTTTCGACAACTACGTCTCGGCGTGGTCCGAGGCCGGTATCGGCGGGATGTTCCTGAACACGGTCATCGTGGTCGGGTTCGCGCTCGTGCTCGTGATGCTGCTCGGCGGCATGTGCGCGTACGTGCTGGCTCGGTTCGCGTTCCCCGGCCGGCGGGCGATCTACTACCTGATGTTGGCCGGGCTCACCTTTCCGGTGTTCCTGGCGATCGTGCCGCTGTTCTTCGTGCTGCGGAACATCGGCATGCTGAACACGCTGCCCGGCCTGATCCTCACCTACGTCGCGTTCGCGCTGCCGTTCACGGTGTTCTTCCTCTACTCGTTCTTCCGAGGGCTCCCGGAGGAGATCTCCGAGGCGGCTGCCGTCGACGGGGCGGGGGAGTGGCGCACGTTCTTCCAGGTGATGTTGCCCATGGCCAGGCCAGGCATGGCGTCCGTCGCGATCTTCAACTTCCTCGGGCTCTGGAACCAGTTCCTGCTCCCGGTTGCGTTGAACACGAACCAGGACAACTACGTGTTGTCCCAGGGGATGGCGGGATTCGCGTCGTCGGCTGGTTACGCCGTCGACTTCGGCTCGTTGTTCGCCGCAGTGGTGATCACCGTGGTTCCGGTGCTCATCGTGTACGTCGTCTTCCAGCGTCAGCTCCAGGGCTCGGTGTCCCAGGGCACCATGAAGTAGCAGTTCTGGCGGGCAAGGGCCGGTGCCGCTGGGGCGGCGCCGGCCCTTCCTAGAGACTGATCGGAGTACGGTGGCTATCGCCGCGGGCAGCGCCGGCCGCACGGTCCGACACGAGAAGCCGTTCCACCCGACGGGCGTCCTCGGCGGGTAGCCCGTGGGTGATGGCGATGGCCTCGCTGACGACGTCGGCCAGGAGGCCGCGGCGTTCGTAGGCCCGCCGCTGGCGGGTCGCCCCCGTCCCGTCTCCGAGGATCCGCTGCAGGGACTCCTCGACGTGCGTCGCGTCACCGGCCTCGTCCAGGGCAACCCGGACATGGTTCTGGAGTGCCGTGATCGCACGCCTCGCGGGGACCGGCCGATGGGTCTCCGGGTGGAGCAGGTCACCGGCCAGGCCCCATCGGCTGGCCTGCCACGCCGCCTGACGCAGGACGATGGCCGGAACCGGGTCCGGCGCCGTTCCGGCCCTCCACTCCCGGGCAGCGGTCTCTGCCAGCGCCCGCACCAGGGCCGCGATCAGCACGGTATCGCGGGGGTCAAGGCACACGTCGGAGACCCGGATCTCAACGGTCGGGTGCCGGGCCGACAGGCGTGCATCGAAGTCCGGGCTGACGACCACACCGGTGCCCGAGAGGTCCGCGATCAGTGCCTGGTAGGCCTGCGCCGAGCCGAAGACCTCCGTCGGACCGGCGGTGGACCACCGGTTCCAGGCCTGTGTGCGGAAGCTGGCGTAGCCGCTGTCCGCGCCGTGCCAGAACGGCGAGTTCGAGCTCAGGGCGATCAGCGGTGGTAACCACGCCCTGATGCGGTCCAGGATCGCGACGCCCTCCTCGTCCGAGCCGATGCAGACGTGGACATGCAAGCCGCAGGTCAGTTGCTCGCGTGCGGTCAGGGCGTACTTCACCAGCAGCGCATCGTAGCGGTCGGTGCTGGTGGGGTGGGGTACGAGGGCCAGCGGCGATGTGGCGAGAGCCACGATCCGCGCGCCCGCGCTTCGGGCGAGGGAGTCGGCGAACGCGCGTCCGGCCACGATCTCGTCCGCGAGTGCGCTCAGGCTGCTGTGCGGGCGGGTGATGACCTCGAGCTGTTCCTGATGCAGCTCGGCCGTGAGCGTGGGGTGAGCGGTGGCGTCGACGGGCTCGCGGCCCGGGTCCTCCAGGCGCAGCAGGTCCGCGGCCAGGGGCAGGGGAGCGCCGTTGTAGGGATCTACGATCAGGAATTCTTCCTCGACACCAAGGGTACGCACCCGCTAAGTGTCACCGACGAAACCGGCGCCGGACGTCGATCGGAGTACGCCTGGGGCGAAGCCGCGGCAACACGCCGCAACCGGTGGGGCGCCGGCCCTGCGATGGCGTAAGGTGTCCGGTGTTGGAGGGGAGTACCTCACAAGCGGTGGTGTCGTCATCACAGTCGATCTCGGATCGACTCGGTGCCACCGGCCCGATTCTCGGGTGAGGGAGACCTCCGGTGTCCAGTACCGCTCACCGGAGGTTGAATAAGTGGATGTCCACCCCTGGGCCTGGGGCGTAACCCTCGGCCTGATCGTCATCATGCTCACCGTCGACTTCGTCGGCCACGTGCGCAAGCCACACGCCCCCAGTCTCAAGGAGGCGGCACTCTGGTCCGCCGGCTACGTCGGAATCGCGCTGTTGTTCGGCGTGTACGTCTGGATGGTCTGGGGCGGCGACTTCGGCAACCAGTACTTCGCCGGCTACATCACCGAGAAGTCACTCTCGGTCGACAACCTGTTCGTGTTCGTCCTGATCATGGCCAGCTTCCGGGTACCCCGGGAGTATCAGCAGAAGGTGCTGCTGATCGGCATCGTGATCGCGCTCGCGCTGCGCACCGTCTTCATCTTCCTGGGCGCCGCGATCGTGAACGAGTTCGCCTGGGTCTTCTACATCTTCGGCGCGTTCCTGCTCTACACGGCGTACACGCAGATCAAGGCCAAGGACTCCGACGACGAGGAGTTCAAGGAGAACGCCGTCCTGCGTCTGGTCCGTCGGATCTTCCCCACCACGGAGGGCTTCGTGGGGGACAAGATGCTCGTGGTCCAGGACGGACGGCGTCACATCACGCCGATGCTGATCGTGATGCTGGCGATCGGCAGCGCGGACATCCTCTTCGCCGTCGACTCGATCCCGGCGATCTTCGGGCTCACCCAGGAGACCTACCTGATCTTCGCAGCGAACGCGTTCTCCTTGCTCGGCCTGCGGCAGCTGTTCTTCCTCATCGACGGGCTCCTCGACAAGCTCGTCTACCTCAACTACGGGCTGGCCGCGATCCTGGCCTTCATCGGCGCCAAGCTGGTGATCCACGCCATGCACGAGAACGAGGTGCCGTTCATCAACGGGGGCGAGCCGATCCACGCCATCCCGGAGATCAGTACGAACGTCTCGCTGGTCGTGATCGTCGGCATCCTCGCCGTCACGACGGTCGCCTCGCTCACCTTCGGCAAGAAGCGCGCCGAGGCAGCGGCCACTGCACAGGAGCAGGAGCGCGAGCTCGACCCTCGCTGACCCGCTCCTCAGTCACGACACGCGAGTGCCGGCGGGCCCTGCCCGCCGGCATTCGTGCGTCGTCGCGGATCAGTCGTTCTGCGCGGCGAACGGCCCGATCACGGGGTTCCACGCACGTACCGTCCGGTGCGTGATGAACTTCGCCCGCTGGAACGGGTCCTGGTCGAGGATCCGGCGCGCCGCGTCCGCGTCGTCGGCCGCCACGAGGAGCAGCGCACCGGGCGTGGCGCTGTCGAGCCACGGCCCGGAGGCCAGGAGCGTGCCCTTCTCGAGGAGGTCGCGCAGGTAGGCGCGGTGGTCCGGGCGGAGTTCGTCCATCTCGGCGGTGCGGGTGATGTCGTAGGTGTACTCGACGGCGAAGGTAGTCAGCATGCCTGCGACATTACTGGCCCGGCAGGCCTCGCGGCGCGCTGGTCAGGCTCTGCCGGTACCGCAACGGTGACAGTCCGACCTGCCGTTTGAACGCGGTGCTGAACGCACTTTCGGACGCGTACCCGAGCTGCGCGGCGAGGGTTCCGACGCGAACCTCGTCGTCGCGCAGTGCCCGTTGGGCGAGCAGCATCCGCCACCGGGCGAGGTAGGTCAGCGGCGGGATGCCCGCCACGCTCCGGAAATGCTCGGCGAACGACGTGCGCGACATCGCCGCCGCCCCGGCCAGGTCCGCGAGGCTCCAGGGCGCGCCGGGCTCGGCGTGCATCATGGCGATGGCTGGCCGCAACCGCTCGTTCGTCAGGACCCGAAGCCAGCCCGGCGGCAGGTCCGCCTGCCCGGCGTGGGCGCGCACCATCTCGAGCACGAGGAGCTGGACGTGCTGTCGGATCGCGAACTCGGCGCCGATCCGAGGCAACCGCACCTCCTCGAACAGGCGGTGGAGCGTGCCGCGCAGGCTGGTGGCGCTCGGGTCGGATCCGCGCAGGTGTGCCACCGGTGGCAGTGCCTGCATCAGCAGCGTCCGGCCGGCCGGGTTGAGGTCGATCCGACCGCCAACGATGGCGTCGGTGCGGTGGTCGGTGACGGCAGGGTCGGTGAGCGGGCCGTTCTCCTCGGGCCGGATCTCGCGAGGTGGCCCATCGCCGCTGCCACCCTCCAGCTCGAGCCAGGCCCGGTTGTTCAGCATGGCGACATCGCCCGGCTCGAGCTCGAGGGGAGCGTCGATGCCGTCCGTGGTCAGCCGTGCTCGGCCGCTGACGACGGCGAAGAACTTGAGCGGCGTCTGGAGCGGACCTCGCGAGACCCACCGGTCGCGGGCCACGAAACCGCCGGAGAGCACGCCGCGGACCTCGACCAGATCGAACACCTCGGACAGCTGGTCTGCGCTCATGTTCGTACTATCGCGAAGGAAATATGGATCCACAAGTATTCAAGGTCCCGCCGCCGCTGACGACGATGGAGGCATGAGAGACACCACCACACGCCAGCAGTACCCGGTCGGGTCCGGATTCACCCCCTCCTCGACGGCGGACGACGTACTCGCGGGCATCGACCTGACCGGCCACAACGTGATCATCACCGGAGGCCATTCCGGGCTCGGCCTGGTGGCCACCCGCGCGCTGGCCCGGGTCGGTGCCTCGGTCACCGTGGGATCCCGTGACATCGACCGGGCAGCCGAGGCGGTCGCCGGCATCGAGCACGTCGAGGTCGGCCGGCTGGACCTGCTGGACCCGGGCTCGATCGCCGACTTCGCGGCGTGCTTCCTAGACACCGGGCGGCCGCTGCACATCCTGATCAACAACGCGGGCTTCCCCGGCTCGGCCGAGATCGTCCGGGACGCGCGTGGTTATGAGGCGCAGTTCGCGGTGAACCACCTCGGCCACTTCCAGCTGACACTCGCCCTGTATCCCGCCCTCCGTGCCGCACGCGGGGCCCGGGTCGTGACCACCACCTCCGGCGCCCAGCGGGCCTCCGACATCCTGTGGGACGACCCGAACTTCACCACCGGGGCCCACGACTTCGGCCTCTCCTACGCACAGTCGAAGACCGCGAACGTGCTGTTCTCCGTCGAACTCGACCGGCGCTGGGCCGCCGACGGCATCCGCGGGTACGCCCCGCACCCGGGCATCGTGCCGGCCACCTCGTTCAACCGGTCGGTCGGCGAGGACGCGCAGCGCGCCATGCTCCTCATCGACGCTGCCGGCCGGCCGATCATCGAGCCGGACCGAGGCAAGAAGACCCCGGAGCAGGGGGCCGCGACGATCGTGTTCGCAGCCACCAGCCCGCTGCTCGACGGTATCGGCGGCGTGTACCTGAACAACTCCGACATCTCACCCGTCGACCCGGACCTGCGGCCCATCGACCTCACCGATCCCGGCGTCGACGTCCCGGTCGACGTGGCGCCGCACGCCATCGATCCCGGATCCGCCCGGCGCCTCTGGGCCATGAGCGAGCGGATGATCGGCCGCGAGGCACCCGGTGGGCCGGGCGAGGACCGCTAGCGCGTCACCAGCCGCGCTCGCGCCACTGCGCCAGCTGTCCGCGTTCGGCGCCCAGCGTCGTGTTGTCGCCGTGCCCGGGGTGGACCACCGCGTCGTCGTCGTACACGCCGAAGAGCCGGTCCTCGACGTCGTCGATGAGCGAGGCGAACTCGGCGGGCGAGCCGGTCCTGCCCACCCCACCCGGGAACAGCGAGTCGCCCGTGAACAGATGAACCCGGCCTCCGCCGTCGCCCCGGTCCTCGCGGAAGGCGAGCGCCACCGAACCCGGCGTGTGTCCGCGCAGGCCGACCACGGCGAGGTCCACCCCGCCGAGGGTGAGCGTGTCGCCATGGGCGAGTTCGCCGTCGGCCGGGATCGGCAGCTCGTCGGCGTCGGCGGTGCCAGCGAGCACCCGCGCGCCGGTCTCGGCGGCCACCTCGGCCAGCGCACGGTGGTGGTCCCAGTGCCGGTGGGTGGTGACGACGGCCGTGACCGGCCCACCGCCCGCCTCGGCGACGAGCGCCAGCACCCGTGCGGCGTCGTCGGCGGCGTCGATGATCAGGTGCGCGCCGCCGTCCGGCTCGGTGAGCACGTAGCAGTTGTTGTCCTGCGCGGACACGCTGGCCTTGCGGATCTCCAGGCCCGGCACCACCCAGTGGGCGGACGGACCGCCCGGACTGACGTGCCCGGGCACGAACGCTGCGCTGTTCACGCCGTGGCCTCCAGGGTGTGGGCGGCGCGCACCAGTGCGAGGTGGGAGAGCGCCTGTGGGAAGTTGCCCGCGAACCGGGCGTTGGTCGGGTCGTACTCCTCGGCGAGCAGCCCGAGGTCGTTGACGGTGGCGACGAGCTCGGACATCCGCCGGGCGGCCTCGTCCGTGCGCCCGATCCGCGCGAGCGCGTCCACCAGCCAGAACGAGCACGCATAGAAGTGGTGCTCGCCCGCGGGCAGCCCGTCCACGCCGGTGGCGGTGTGGTAGCGCAGCACGTGCGGCCCGTGCGCGAGTTCCGCGTCGATCCGGGTCACCGTACCGACGATCCGCGGGTCATCGGGTGGCAGGAAGTGCACCTGGAGCAACTGCAGGAGGGAAGCGTCCACCTCGGTGGACCCGTAGTGCTGCGTGAAACTGTTGGTCGCGGGGTCGTAGCCGTGGGCGAGGATGTCCGCGCGGATCTCCTCGCGCGCGGCGTGCCACTTCTTGATCGGGCCGGGCAGGCCGTGCGCCGCCACGCCGTGGATGGCCCGGTCGACGGCGGCCCAGCACATCACCTTCGACTGGGTGAAGTGCTGCCTCTCGCCGCGGATCTCCCAGATGCCGTGGTCGGGGTCGCGCCACCGCTCGAGCATGTCCTCCACCAGGTGGACCTGCAGCGACCAGGAATCCTCGCTCTCGACCAGGCCGGCCTCGCGAGCCTGGTCGAGAGCGACCATCACCTCACCGAGGACGTCGTTCTGGACCTGCCCGACGGCGCCGTTCCCGATCCGTACCGGGGCGGAGGCCGCGTAGCCGGGTAGGTGGGGCAGTTCCCGCTCGGGCAGGTCGCGACCGCCGTCCATGCGGTACATGATCTGCAGGTCCTCGTAGTCGCCGGCGACGGCGCGCAGCAGCCAGGACCGCCAGCCGGCTGCCTCCTCGCGGTACCCGAAGTCGAGCAGCGCCTCGAGCGTGAGCGAGGCGTCCCGCAGCCAGCAGTAGCGGTAGTCCCAGTTGCGCACCCCACCGAACTCCTCCGGAAGTGACGTGGTGACCGCGGCCGCGATCCCGCCGGTCTCGTCGTTCGTGAGCAGACGCAGCACGAGCAGCGACCGCTTGACGGCGTCGGGGTACGCGCCGCCGTACTCACCCGCCGACGCCCAGGCGTCCCAGATGCCGGCCGTGGCACCGAGGAAGTCGTCGGCCGGAAGCGACTCCGGGACGTCCGCCCACGAGGGGGTCCAGGTCAGGCTGAACTGGATCCGCTCGCCGGCGAGGACGTCGAAGTCGTCCTCGTGGCGCTTGTCGGTGGCGCGGGGGAGCCGGTCACCGTGCAGGGTCAGCGCGTCCGGGCCGGCGACCGCCCGGATCACCGGCTTCCCGTTCGGATCCTCGGTGCGGCGTACCCACGGCGCGATGGCGCCGTACCCGAACCGGATGACCAGTTCGTGTCGGAACGACACCGTGCCCTCGAGGCCCTCGATGCGGCGCAGCACGTCGGCGCGCTCGTCCTCCATCGGCATCCACTCGGTCACCCGGGCCCGGCCGGTCGCGGTGGTGTACACGGTGGTCAGCACGAACGACCCGCCGTCGTAGGTGCGTCGCACGTCGGTCGCGTCCGGGGCGGTGATGAGCCACCGGCCGTTCTCGGGGGTGCCGAGGAGGTTCGCGAAGCACGCCGGCGAGTCCAGGGCGGGCAGACACAGCCAGTCGATGGAGCCGGTCCGGCTGACGAGGGCGGCGGTGCGGGAGTCTCCGAGGACGGCGTAGTCCTCGATCGGCGTGCGCGATGCGGCTGTGCCTGGGCTGCTCATCCCAGCCATTGTGGCCGGTGCCGGTGGGCAGCGCAGGCGCACGGCGCGCCGAGTCGGCACCGACACGCCGTCGAACGGTTGTACGATGTCCGAGATTCGACTTACCATGTTGGGCGTGAGTGACACCCTTCTCGTCCGCGGCGCACGCGAGCACAACCTCAAGAACGTCAGCATCGACCTACCCCGGGATCAGCTGATCGTGTTCACCGGGCTCTCCGGCTCGGGGAAGTCCTCGCTGGCCTTCGACACGATCTTCGCGGAGGGGCAGCGCCGGTACGTCGAGTCGCTGTCCGCCTATGCGCGGCAGTTCCTCGGCCAGATGGACAAGCCGGACGTGGACTTCATCGAAGGGCTGTCGCCCGCGGTCTCGATCGACCAGAAGTCGACGAACCGGAACCCCCGGTCGACGGTGGGCACGATCACGGAGGTCTACGACTACCTCCGCCTGCTGTTCGCGCGTGCGGGCACCCAGTTCTGCCCGGTCTGTGGCGAGCGGGTCACGGCGCAGACGCCGCAGCAGATCGTCGACCAGCTCCGGGAGATGCCCGAGGGCACCCGGTTCCAGGTGCTGGCGCCGGTGATCCGCGGCCGCAAGGGGGAGTACGCGGACCTGTTCCGGGACCTGCAGTCGCGCGGGTTCAGCCGCGCCCGGGTGGACGGCGAGGTCGTCCAGCTGAGCGAGCCGCCGGTGCTGGAGAAGAAGCTCAAGCACAGCATCGAGGTGGTCGTCGACCGGCTCGTGGTGCGCGAGAACATGCGTCAGCGGCTCACCGACTCGGTCGAGACGGCGCTCGGGCTTGCCGAGGGCCTCGTGATCGTGGACCTCGTGGACGCCGACGTCGATGACCCGGGCCGGGAACGGCGGTTCTCGGAGAAGCGCGCCTGCCCCAACGAACACCCGCTCACGCTCGATGAGATCGAGCCGCGCACGTTCTCGTTCAACGCCCCCTATGGCGCGTGCCCGGAGTGCACCGGGATCGGCACCCGACTCGAAGTGGACCCCGACCTCGTCGTCTCCGACGACGAGTTGAGCCTTGCCGGCGGAGCGATCGCCCCGTGGGCACAGAGTTCCTCGCAGTACTTCGACCGGGTCCTCGCCGCGCTCGCGGACGACTTCGGGTTCTCCATCGACACCCCGTGGCGGGCCCTGCCCCAGCGCGCGAAGGAAGCGGTCCTGTACGGCAAGGACCACAAGGTGCACGTGAAGTACAAGAACCGGTGGGGCCGCGAACGCTCGTACTCCACCGGGTTCGAGGGGGTCATCGCCTTCCTCGAGCGGCGACACTCCGAGACGGACTCGGAGTGGTCGCGGGAGAAGTACGAGGAGTACATGCGGGAGGTGCCGTGCCCGGTGTGCGAGGGCACCCGGCTCAAGCCTGAGGTGCTTGCCGTGAAGATCGGCGGCAAGTCGATCGCGGATGTGTGCGCCCTGCCCATCGACGAGGCGAAGACGTTCCTGGACGGCCTCGAGCTCGGTGAGCGGGAGGCCGCGATCGCCGGGCAGGTGCTCAAGGAGATCCACGCCCGGATGGGGTTCCTGCTGGACGTCGGTCTCGACTACCTGTCCATGTCCCGCCCGGCAGCCACACTCTCCGGTGGCGAGGCGCAGCGGATCCGGCTGGCCACCCAGATCGGGTCCGGTCTGGTCGGCGTCCTGTACGTGCTGGACGAGCCGAGCATCGGCCTGCACCAGCGGGACAACCGGCGCCTGATCGAGACGCTGACCCGGCTGCGTGACCTCGGCAACACGTTGATCGTGGTCGAGCACGACGAGGACACCATCCGCGCGGCCGACTGGATCGTGGACATCGGTCCTGGTGCAGGCGAGCTCGGTGGGCACATCGTGCACTCCGGTGACTACGCCGGGCTGCTCGCCAACGAGGGCTCGATGACCGGGGCATACCTCTCCGGGCGACGCTCCATCCCGATGCCGGCCAAGCGCCGTCGGCCCGAGAAGGGGCGATACATGACCGTCGAGGGCGCCCGGGAGAACAATCTCCAGGGTGTGGATGTCTCGTTCCCGCTCGGGTGCTTCGTGTCCGTCACGGGGGTGTCCGGGTCCGGGAAGTCGACCCTGGTCAACACCATCCTCTACAACGTGCTCGCGAACGAGCTGAACGGCGCCCGGCACGTGCCCGGCCGGCACAAGCGGGTCACCGGTCTGGACCAGCTGGACAAGGTCGTGCACGTGGACCAGAGCCCGATCGGTCGAACCCCGAGGTCGAACCCGGCCACCTACACGGGTGTCTGGGACCACGTGCGCCGGCTGTTCGCGGAGACCACCGAGGCCAAGGTCCGTGGGTACACCCCTGGCCGGTTCTCGTTCAACGTCAAGGGCGGCCGCTGCGAGGCCTGCTCCGGTGACGGGACGCTCAAGATCGAGATGAACTTCCTGCCCGACGTGTACGTGCCCTGCGAGGTGTGCCACGGCGCCCGGTACAACCGGGAGACCCTGGAGGTGCACTTCAAGGGCAGGACGGTCGCCGAGGTGCTGGACATGCCGATCTCGGAGGGCGCGGAGTTCTTCGCCGCCGTGCCGGCGATCGCCCGCCACCTGAACACCCTCGTCGACGTGGGTCTCGGATACGTGCGCCTGGGTCAGCCGGCGCCGACGCTCTCCGGTGGTGAGGCGCAGCGGGTCAAGCTCGCGTCGGAGCTGCAGAAGCGGTCCACCGGCCGCACCGTGTACGTGCTCGACGAGCCCACCACCGGCCTGCACTTCGAGGACATCCGCAAGCTGATGGACGTGCTCCAGGGCCTGGTGGACAAGGGCAACACCGTCATCGTGATCGAGCACAACCTCGACGTGATCAAGAACGCCGACTGGATCATCGACATGGGCCCCGAGGGCGGTAACGGCGGCGGGACCGTCGTGGCGCAGGGAACTCCGGAGCAGGTCGCGGCCGTGCCCGCGTCGCACACCGGGAAGTTCCTCGCCGAGATCCTCGGCACGGACGCGGTGGCCGAGCTGAAGCCGATCACGAAGGTGGCCGACCTCGCGAAGCCGAAGGCACGCTCGGTACGCCGGGCGCAGAAGGCCAAGACCGCCTGAGGTGGCCCGCGACACCCCTGGCCGGGGTGTGGCGGCTCGCCGTTCCTCGAGCAGGACCTCCACCTCCGGGTCGACCGTGACGAGCGATCCGCCCCGGCTCACCGGGACGTGGCCGCGCGAGGGTGCGGTCGTGCGGCGGATGGGCTGCTTGGGCCGCGGAATGGCACCCTCGCGGATGGCGCGACTGTGCGACCGTGCGATCTTGCGGCCCATCCGTCGCATGAGCCGCAAGATGACACCCTCGGGACCCCAGCCGCCGGCCGGTCGCTCCTCACACGCCCTGGGGTGCTCCCACCTCGGTTGCCAGCGGCGCGTGCCGCACGGGGAAGTTCACGGACCGTGCGATGAAGCAGTGGTCGTGCGCCTCCTGGTGCAGCGTGGCGATCTGCTCCTCGGAGACCTCCGCCGCCACGGTCACCCCGGGGTGCAGCACCACCTCGGTGAACTGCCCGGCACCCGCCGTCTCCACGCGCATCGTCCCGGTGGCCCGGTCCGTGTAACCGACCACCACCACGCCCGCCATCGCAGCTCGGTGCAGGAACCAGAGCATGTGGCACTGGCTCAGCGAGGCGACGAACAGCTCCTCCGGCGAGTACCGCGAGGGGTCCCCGCGGAACGCAGCGTCCGAGGATCCCGGCAGCGGCGGCTTTTCGCCGATCTGCACCACGTGATCTCGGGTGTATGAGGTGTAGGTCTCGGTGCCGTGCTCTCCGGCGCCGGTCCAGTCCACGTTGACCGTGTACATGTGCAGCGGGCCCATTGACACACGCTAGCGCGAACTAGTCTTGAGGGCATGGCTGATCCCTCCACGTACCGACCCAAGCCGGGGGAGATCCCCGAGTCACCCGGCGTCTACCGGTTCCGGGACCCGCACGGACGGGTCATCTACGTGGGCAAGGCGATCAACCTCCGCTCCCGGCTGAGCAGTTACTTCCAGAACATCACCGCCCTGCACCCCCGCACCCAGCAGATGGTCACCACCGCGAGCTCGGTGGAGTGGACCGTCGTGGCGACCGAGGTCGAGTCACTGGCGCTGGAGTACTCCTGGATCAAGGAGTACGACCCCCGGTTCAACGTCAAGTACCGCGACGACAAGTCCTACCCGTACCTTGCCGTCACGATGGGCGAGGAGGTGCCGCGGGTGCAGGTGATGCGCGGTGCGAAGCGCAAGGGCACCCGCTACTTCGGCCCCTACTCCCACGCCTGGGCGATCCGCGAGACCGTCGACCTGCTGCTGCGGGTCTTCCCGATCCGCAGCTGCTCACCCGGGGTCTACAAGCGCGCCGCGCAGTCCGGGCGGCCGTGCCTGCTCGGCTACATCGACAAGTGCGCGGCGCCCTGTGTCGGCCGGATCTCGGTCGAGGACCACCGCGACCTCGCCGACGACTTCTGCGACTTCATGGCCGGCAACACCGGGTCCGCGGTGAGCCGCCTCGAGGCGCAGATGAAGGCCGCCGCGGGTGAGCTCGACTTCGAGCGGGCCGCGCGCCTGCGCGACGACCTCGGGGCGCTGCGCAAGGTGGTCGAGAAGAACGCCGTCGTGCTCGGCGACGACACCGATGTGGACGTGTTCGCGATGGCCAGCGACGACCTCGAGGCCTCGGTGCAGGTGTTCCACGTGCGCGGCGGCCGGGTCCGCGGTCAGCGCGGCTGGGTGACCGAGCGGGTCGAGGACCTCCGCCCCGGGGAACTCGTCGAGCGTCTCCTCGAGCAGGTCTACGGCGACATCGCCGCGAGCCCCGACGCCGAGAGCTCCGAGCGGGCCGTGCCGCGGGAGATCATCGTGCCAACCGTCCCGGACAACGTGGCCCAGATCGAACTGTGGCTCAGCGAGATCCGCGGTGCGAAGGTCCGCGTGCGGATGGCCCAGCGCGGTGACAAGCGTGCCCTCGCCGAGACCGTCGAGAGCAACGCCAAGGCGGCGCTCGCCCTGCACAAGACCCGCCGGGCCGGCGACCTCACCGCCCGGTCGCACGCGCTCGCCGACCTCCAGGAGCACCTCGGCCTGAGCGAGTCACCGCTGCGGATCGAGTGCTACGACATCTCCCACACCCAGGGCACCGAGCAGGTCGGCTCGATGGTCGTGTTCGAGGACGGGCTGCCCCGCAAGAGCGAGTACCGGCACTTCGTGGTGCGCGGCCCGGACGGCACCGGAGCCCGCGATGACACCGAGGCCATGAACGAGGTCCTCACCCGCCGGTTCCGGCGCTACCTCGCCGAGCCGGCCGGGTCGCCGACCCAGGAGGAGGTCGACGGCGGTGCCCCGCTCGGCCTCGACGGTGCGGCCGCGTCCGTGGCCGTGGACGAGACCACGGTCGACGGCGCAGCTCGGGTGACGCCGTCGGGTCCCCTCGACCTGTCCCCGGGTGAGGCCGGCGCGGGGGCGCCGAAGAAGAGGTTCGCCTATCCGCCGAACCTCGTGGTGGTCGACGGCGGTGCACCGCAGGTCGCGGCCGCCCAGTCCGCGCTGGATGCGCTGGGCATCGTGGATGTGGCGCTGGTCGGGCTGGCCAAGCGGCTCGAGGAGGTCTGGGTGCCGGGGGAGGAGTTCCCGCTCGTGCTGCCCCGTACCAGCGACGGGCTGTTCCTGCTACAACGGCTGCGTGATGAGGCCCACAGGTTCGCGATCACCCACCACCGCAAGCGCCGCGCCAAGGGCATGACCCGGTCCGCGCTGGACTCGGTGCCCGGTCTCGGCCCGACCCGCCAGTCCGCGCTGCTCAAGGCGTTCGGCTCGGTGCGGGCGATCCGGGCGGCCTCCGTGGCCGAGATCGGACAGGTGCCCGGGATCGGGCCGAAGATGGCCGCGACCATCGCGGAAGCGCTGGCTCCGGAGGCGGACCGGCGGGCCGACGTTGCCCGAACGTGACATTCTGAGACCCATGACCGAGGCGACCGATCCCGCGCTGCCCCCGACCGTCCCGGAAGGCATCCCGCTGCTCGAGCGCGACACCCCGCCGGCCGAGGATGCCCGCCCCGAGGTGCTCATCATCACCGGCATGTCGGGCGCCGGGCGGAGCCGCACGGCGGCCGTGCTCGAGGATCTCGACTGGTACGTGGTGGACAACCTGCCGCCCAAGATGCTGCTTGCGCTCTCCGGGATGATGACCCAGGCCGACGGCGGCGTGCGTCGCCTCGCCGCCGTCGTGGACGTACGCAGCCGCGAGTTCTTCTCCGACCTGGTCCAGGTGCTCGCCGACCTGCGCACCCGGCAGGTGGACTACCGGATCGTGTTCCTGGACGCGGCCGACGAGGTGCTGGTCCGCCGGTTCGAGCAGGTGCGCCGCCCGCACCCGCTGCAGGGCGACGGCCGGATGCTCGACGGCATCGCACAGGAGCGCCGGCTCCTGGACCATCTGCGCTCGCGCGCCGACGTCGTGATCGACACCAGCGACCTGTCCGTGCACGATCTCGCCCGGCAGGTCCGGGACGTCGTCGCGGGGGAGGCCGGGGACCGCAGGATCCGGATCACCACCGTCTCGTTCGGGTTCAAGTACGGCCTGCCGCTGGACGCCGACCACGTCGTCGACGTGCGGTTCCTCTCGAACCCGTACTGGGTCACCGAGCTACGGCACCTGAACGGCAAGGACGAACCGGTGCGGGACTACGTGCTCGGCCTGCCCGGGGCGGAGGAGTTCGTCGAGCGGTACGTCGCAGCGATCGAACCCGTGCTCCAGGGCTACCTCACCGAGCAGAAGCCCTACGTCACGATCGCCGTGGGATGCACGGGCGGCAAGCACCGCTCCGTCGCCATCAGCGAGGCGATCGCCGCCCGGCTGCGGGAGGGCGGACAGAGCGTGCGCACCGTCCATCGTGATCTGGGCCGCGAATGAGGGCGACCGCTCCGGCCTGGCTGGGTGCCGCCCGCCCCGACGCCCTGCGTGTGGTTGCCCTCGGCGGCGGCCACGGACTCGCCGCGACGCTCGGCGCCCTCCGGCACGTGACCCGCGACGTGACCGCCGTGGTGACCGTGGCCGACGACGGCGGATCCTCCGGGAGGCTGCGCCAGGAACTCGGCGTGCTTCCACCCGGGGACCTGCGGATGGCGCTGTCGGCGCTGTGTGATGAGTCCGAGTGGGGCCACATCTGGCGCGACGTCCTGCAGCACCGGTTCACGTCCGAGGGCCCGCTCGACGGGCACGCGGTCGGGAACCTGCTGATCGTCGCCGTGTGGGAGCTGCTCGGGGACTCGGTGGCGGGCCTCGACCTGATCGGCCAGCTGCTCGGTTCCCGCGGCCGGGTGCTGCCGATGGCCTCCGTGCCACTGGAGATCGAGGCGGACGTGGAACTGCCGAACGGGCCCGCCGACCAGGCGACGCTCGTGCGCGGACAGAGCCGGGTCGCGGTGACCTCCGGCCGGGTCACGAAGGTCCGGCTGCTGCCCGAGGAACCGCCCGCGTGCACCGAGGCCGTCGCCTCGATCATGGGGGCCGACTGGGTGATCCTCGGACCCGGCTCCTGGTACACGTCGGTGATGCCGCACCTGCTCGTGCCCGGGATCGCCCGAGCTCTGCACGAGACCTCCGCGCGGCTCGCGCTGACCCTCAACCTCTCCCCCCAGCAGGGCGAGACGGACGGCTTCAGTGCCGCGGACCACCTGCGGTCGCTACGCGAGTACGCGCCCGACCTGAGGGTCGACGTCGTGATCGCCGATCCGGGTGCCGTCGAGGACCTAGACGACCTCAGCGCCGCTGCCGAGGACGTCGGCGGCGCCATGCTGCTGCGCCAGGTCTCCGCGGGCGACGGCACCCCGCACCATGACACGTTGCGGCTCGCGGCCGCCTACCGTGATGCCTTCGACCGCTTCCTCTCCGACGTGGGGGAGCGGTCGCGATGAGTGGGAGGATGACCCTCATGTCCCTGACGGCCGAGGTGAAGGATGAGCTGGCCCGGCTCCGCGTGGACAAGATGTCCGCGCGCAAGGCCGAGGTGGCGGCGACCCTGCGGTTCGCCGGCGGTCTGCACATCATCTCCGGACGGATCGTGATCGAGGCCGAGCTGGACACCGGCATCGCCGCACGCCGGCTCCGGCAGGCCATCCACGAGG
This sequence comes from Occultella aeris, assembly GCF_902703175.1. Taxonomy (GTDB): domain Bacteria; phylum Actinomycetota; class Actinomycetes; order Actinomycetales; family Beutenbergiaceae; genus Occultella; species Occultella aeris. Next base: position 54,813 of record NZ_CACRYJ010000068.1, read on the forward strand.
TCTTCGGGCACACCAGCGAGGTGATAGTCGTCTCCGGCGGAGCGCTCCGGCGCGGGAACCGGTACGTGGTCCGCGTGGTCAAGGACGGCGAGGCGCTCGCGCGGCAGACCGGCCTGCTCGACTCAAGGGGGCGACCTGTGCGCGGCCTCCCGCCGCACGTCGTCAACGCGAGCCTCGGCGACGCCGTCGCCGCCTGGCGGGGCGCGTTCCTCGCCCACGGCTCCCTCACCGAGCCCGGCCGGTCCTCGGCCCTCGAGGTGACCTGCCCCGGCCCGGAAGCCGCTCTCGCACTTGTCGGCGCCGCCCGGCGCCTCGGCATCGGCGCGAAGGCCCGGGAGGTCCGCGGCGTGGACCGGGTCGTGATCCGCGACGGGGACGCCATCGGCGCCATGCTCACCCGGATGGGAGCCCATGACGCGGTGATGGCTTGGGAGGAACGGCGGATGCGCCGGGAGGTGCGGGGCACCGCGAACCGGCTCGCCAACTTCGACGACGCGAACCTGCGCCGCTCCGCACAGGCCGCCGTCGCCGCCGGTGCGCGCGTGGAGCGGGCCTTCGAGATTCTCGGTGAGGACGTCCCCGGGCACCTGCTCAAGGCCGGCCGGCTGCGGCTGGAGCACAAGGAGGCGAGCCTGGAGGAGCTCGGGCAGATCTCCGACCCGCCGCTGACGAAGGATGCCGTCGCCGGGCGGATCCGCCGGCTCCTGGCGATGGCCGACAAGAAGGCCGCGGAGCAGGGCATCCCGGACACCGAGAGCAACCTGACGCAGGACATGCTCGACATGTGAACGCCCACCACCGTGGGACCTTCGGCACGGGAGCGGGGCCCTGGAGCGGGTGTACCTTTGGATCTGGTGAATGACCCACCATGAAGCAACAATCGAAGGGTCATCACACTCCCCACAAACTCGCGCGTGAGCGCGAAGACCGACAGACGCTATGCGCGCAGTGAGCGCGCGAGGAGGAAAACGTGACCATCCGCGTCGGAATCAACGGCTTCGGCCGCATCGGACGGAACTTCTACCGCGCCGTCCTGGCCAGCGGTGCTGACATCGAGGTCGTCGGTGTCAACGACCTGACGAGCAACGAGACCCTGGCGAACCTGCTGAAGTTCGACTCGATCCTCGGCAGGCTCGACCGACCCGTGTCCTACGGCGAGGACACCATCACCGTCGGTGACCACACGTTCAAGGCACTCGCCGAGCGTGACCCGTCCGCTCTGCCCTGGGGCGAGCTCGGTGCGGACATCGTCATCGAGTCGACCGGCATCTTCACGGACGCGACCAAGGCCAAGGCGCACATCGACGCGGGCGCCAAGAAGGTCATCATCTCCGCCCCGGCGAAGAACGAGGACGCCACCTTCGTGGTGGGTGTGAACCACACCGACTACGACCCGGCGAACCACCACATCATCTCGAACGCGTCCTGCACCACCAACTGCCTCGCGCCGCTGGCCAAGGTCATGGACGAGAAGTTCGGAATCGTGCGTGGCCTGATGACCACGATCCACGCCTACACGGCCGACCAGAACCTGCAGGACGGCCCGCACAAGGACCCGCGTCGCGCCCGCGCCGCCGCCCTGAACATCGTCCCGACCTCCACCGGAGCGGCCAAGGCCGTGTCCCTCGTGCTCCCGCAGCTCAAGGGCAAGCTGGACGGCTACGCGCTGCGCGTGCCGGTCCCGACGGGCTCGGCCACCGACCTCACCTTCACCGCCTCCCGCGAGGTCACGGTCGAGGAGATCAACGCCGCCGTCAAGGAGGCCGCCGAGACCGACGAGCTCAAGGGCCTGCTCGTGTACTCGGAGGACCCGCTGGTCTCCACCGACATCGTCACCGACCCGGCGTCGAGCATCTTCGACTCCGGCCTGACCAAGGTGATCGGCGACCAGGTCAAGGTCGTGGCCTGGTACGACAACGAGTGGGGTTACTCGAACCGTCTCGTGGACCTCACGGTCTACGTCGGCGAGAAGCTCTGACCCTCGCTCCGCTCATGATGGCGCCCGCGTACCGGTGTGTACGCGGGCGTCGTCATGTCCCGAACCGAACCACTCCCAGAAGGGATCCACGGGAACCGTGGCAACCATGAAGACCATCTCCGACCTCGGCGACCTGCGCGGCAAGCGCGTGCTCGTCCGCTCCGACTTCAACGTGCCGCTGGACGGCACCACGATCACCGACGACGGCCGCATCCGTGCCGCCCTGCCCACCATCAAGACGCTGGTCGACGGCGGAGCGAAGGTCGTCGTGACGGCTCACCTCGGTCGCCCCAAGGGTGCGCCCGAGGACAAGTACTCCCTCGCGCCGGTGGCGGCCCGCCTCGGTGAGCTGCTCGGCCAAGAGGTCGTCCTCGCGCCCGACACGATCGGCCCGGGTGCGCAGGCGGCTGTGGCCGCTGCCGCCGACGGCGACGTCGTGCTCCTGGAGAACATCCGGTTCGACCCACGCGAGACGTCCAAGGACGACGCCGAGCGCGGCGCGCTCGCGGACGACCTCGCAACGCTGGCGGACGCCTACGTCTCCGACGGGTTCGGCGTCGTGCACCGCAAGCAGGCCAGCGTCTACGACGTCGCGACCAAGCTGCCCGCCGCCGTCGGCGGTCTCGTGCAGACCGAGATCGAGGCGCTGCGGCGCGCGACCGACAACCCGGAGCGGCCCTACGTCGTCGTCCTCGGCGGGTCCAAGGTCTCCGACAAGCTCGGCGTGATCGCGAACCTGCTCGGCAAGGCGGACCGCCTACTCATCGGCGGCGGCATGGTCTTCACCTTCCTCGCCGCCCAGGGGTACAGCGTCGGCAAGTCGCTGCTCGAGGAGGACCAGATCGAAACGGTCAAGGGCTACCTCGCCACGGCCGCCGAGAAGGGCGTGGACATCGTGCTGCCCACGGACATCATCGTGGCGCCCGAGTTCAAGGCGGATTCCCCGGCCACCGTCGTGCCCGCGAGCGAGATCCCCGACGACCAGATCGGGCTGGACATCGGCCCCGAGTCCGGTGCCGCGTTCGCCGCGGCGATCGCGTCAGCGAGGACCGTCGTCTGGAACGGCCCGATGGGCGTCTTCGAGTTCCCCGCGTTCGCCGGCGGTACGAAGGCCGTCGCGCAGGGCCTCGTCGACGCGACCGCGGCCGGCGCGTTCACCATCGTCGGTGGCGGTGACTCGGCGGCGGCGGTGCGTCAGCTGGACTTCGACGAAGCCGGCTTCAGCCACATCTCCACCGGTGGCGGAGCCTCCCTCGAGTTCCTCGAGGGCAAGGTCCTGCCCGGCATCGACGTTCTCAACTGACCCCGACCGGACGAAGCAGGAAGGCGCCACCGAAGATGGCAAAGAACCGCACCCCGCTGATGGCGGGGAACTGGAAGATGAACCTCGACCACCACGAGGCCACGCACACCGTCCAGAAACTGGCCTGGACCCTCAAGGACGCGAAGCACGACTTCAACGCCGTCGAGGTCGTGGTCTGCCCGCCGTTCACCGACCTGCGTTCGGTGCAGACCCTGGTCGACTCCGACAAGCTCGAGATCGGCTATGGCGCGCAGGACATCTCCGCGCACGCCAAGGGCGCCTACACGGGCGAGATCTCCGCGGCGATGCTGGCCAAGCTCGGTGTGGGCTACGCCGTCGTCGGTCACTCGGAGCGCCGCCAGTACCACGCTGAGGACGACGCGCTCGTGGGTGCGAAGGCCAAGGCGGCGCTGGCCGCGGACATCATCCCGATCGTCTGCGTCGGCGAGGGCTTGGAGATCCGTCAGGCGGGCGAGCAGGTGGCCTACACCCTCGCCCAGGTGGACGGTGCCTTCGACGGGATCTCCGAGCAGGACGCCGCCCGCTCCGTGATCGCCTACGAGCCGGTCTGGGCGATCGGCACCGGCGAGGTCGCGACCCCGGAGGACGCCCAGGAGGTCTGCGGCGCGATCCGTGGCCGGCTCGCCGAGTTGTACTCGGCCGAGGTCGCCGACGCCGTCCGGGTCCTCTACGGCGGCTCGGTGAAGTCCGGCAACGTGGCCACGATCATGGCCCAGCCGGACGTCGACGGCGCGCTCGTCGGTGGGGCGAGTCTCGACCCGACGGAGTTCGCCGCGATCGCGCGGTACCAGTCCCACGACGTGGGTCTGTAGGCAGGTGTGCGCGTCGGCGCGGGGGCAAGGCGTGAAGTCCCCGCGCCGATCGCGTAAACTCACCGAGGGTTCCAAGGTTGTGCGCCGTCCGCGCATGCCCATAAGACGTGAGGAAGTACTGACGACGTGACGGTAATGACCATCATCCTGCAGGTCCTGCTGGTGATGACCAGCGGCGTGCTGATCATGACGATCCTCATGCACAAGGGCAAGGGCGGTGGCCTCTCCGACATGTTCGGCGGTGGCATGTCCTCCAGCCTCGGTTCGTCCGGAGTGGCCGAGCGCAACCTCAACCGGATCACGATCGGCTCCGCCGTGATCTGGGGCGTTGTGGTCGTGCTGTTGGGTCTCATCCAGAAGTTCACGATCTGAGCAGGGAGTCTTCACGTGGCTGGTGGTAGTGCAATTCGAGGTTCGCGCGTCGGCGCCGGACCGATGGGCGAGGCCGAACGGGGAGACGCCGCACCGCGGGTGTGGATCTCCTACTGGTGCGCGTCGGGTCACGAGACCCGGCCGAGTTTCGCGCAGGAGCCCGGCATGGTGGTCCCGGAGACCTGGGACTGCCCACGCTGCGGGCTGCCCGCCGGTCAGGACCAGGCGAACCCGCCCTCGGCTCCCAAGAACGAGCCGTACAAGACCCACCTCGCGTACGTGAAGGAGCGTCGGACCGATTCCGACGGCGCCGCGCTCCTCGACGAGGCTCTCGCGGCGCTCCGCGCCCGCCGGGGCGGCTGAACCGAAGCGAGCGGCCAGTCGAGCCCTGCTACTCGTGCGGGGCCCGACGGGCCCAGTGCCTGCGGCCGGCTCCGAGGTTGGCCCACCGCCCTGTTGTGGTGTGACTCCGACGTACCTGGCACGTCGGAAACGCACCGTTCTCGCCACTATGGCCGCCGGCCCACCTGGTCCCCACGGGCGCCGACACCCTCCGTGTCGGCGCCCATCGGTTCAGCCGCCATCAGGAACGGTCGCAGCAACCCCGGCACGGCCTCATCGGCGAGTCCGAGACCGGTGGCCGATCCGACATCCACGACGGAGTACCTGCCGCGGCTCGCTGCGGTGGTGGCCGTCACGGTGAGCACGCCCACCCGGCGCTGGAAGACCGACTGCCGGATCCGCCAGCCGATGATCCCGGGCCGGGACAGCGACACGGTGCTCCGTCGGATGCTGCCGCGCCGGGCCACCAGGTGGTCGGGTGTGAGCGCGTGCCCGAGGCTGCGGGCGCCGTCCACGGCGACTGCGACCGCGATCATCGAGCCGACCACGGCGGCGACAATGATGACCGACGTCCAGAACGCCGTCGGGCGTACCGTGAGCACCAGCATGCAGACCACGGCGACGAGCCCGACGATCACCAGGGCGGCCCGGAACAGGCGGCGGTTGCGTGCCGCGCGCGGGTGCGGGCGCAGGTCCGCCGGCAGCGGCACGCCGAGGATTCGTTCGGCCACTGCGAGGGGGACGTCCCGCGGTGATCCCGGCACCAGCGTGGCCGCGTCCTGCTTCTCCGCGTCCGCGCGCAGGCCGGTCGCCAGCACGTCCAGGCGCGCCGCGCCCGCGAGGCGGATGCCGAGCGGCTCCACGAGTTCGACGCCCCGGACCCGGGACTCCTCGAAGCTGGTCGAGCGGGACGTGAGCAGTCCGCGTCGGACCCGGAGCACGCCGTCGGCCCGTTCCAGCCGGTAGTTCCACCAGGACTCCAGTCCGAGCGCCGTCAGGCCGACCGCGCCGGCCACGACGAACACCACGCTGGCACCCAGGAGCGCGGGCCAGGCGCCGAACCGGTCCGCGAGCGAGCGCGCCCACGTCACCGGCAGTTCGGGGACGCCGAACCACTCCGTGACCTGGAACACGGCGCCCGCCGCGCCGGCGGCGATCAGCAATGTGAAGACGGATATCGGGACGTACCGGATCCAGCGCGGGGACCAGACGGCCAGCGCCGTCTCGTCGGCCGGATCCGCGGCGGGGCCGGCGCGGCGGAGCAGGTCCGTGCGCAGGCGCTCGCCCTCGGCCCTGGCGACCGGGTCGAGCACGATCGACTGGCCCTCGCTCTCACTGACCTTCTCCCCGGTGCCGATGGACAGGCGTACCAGCCCGAACGCCCGCAGCAGGATGTTGGCGGTCAGGTCCACGTTCCGGATTCGCTCCCGGGCCAGGGACCGGCGCCGCTTGAACAGGATGCCGCTGTGCATCTCCAGGCGGGTGTCCGTGAGGCGGTACCGGGTGGTGCGCCAGCGCAGGTGGTCGGCGACGGCGGAGCCCGCCGTGATCAGCACGGTGCCGGCCACGCTCCAGGCGAGCGCGGCCGGGCCCGCGTCACTCTGTGCCCAGATCGGGACGACGATGAGGACCGAGCTTCCCGCGAAGATCGCGAACAGCAGGATGGCCGTGACGAGCGCGGTCCGGCGGTCGAGCGGGTGCCAGTCCTCAGGGTTCGGACCGCCGTCGGCCCCCGTGGGCGTGGGGGACTCCTCCTCGGGTGCGCTCACGTCGCGTCGCCGGGGGTCGCGTTCGTGACGATCGTCAGCCCGTGCGCGATCTCGGCCGCCTGCTCGTCGTCGAGCCCGGCGATCGACACCGGGCCCGCCGCAGACGCCGTCGTGACCACCACGGTGGCGAGCCCGAACGCCCGCTGCAACGGCCCGCGGGTGGTGTCCACCGTCTGGATCCGGCTCATCGGCGCCACCCGCCAGGTCTGCCAGAAGTAGCCGGTGCGGGTGTAGACGGCGTGGGAGGTGACCTCCCACCGGTGCTTGGCGTACCACCACTTGGGCAGCGCCACGGCGAGGGCTGCGCCGATCACGATCACGACTGCGGCCGGCCCGAGCAGCCAGACGCGGGCCGGCGCGATGATGATGCCGAGGATCACGAGGGGGAGTGCGATGACCGAGGTCCAGCAGATCGCGCTCCAGCGCCACCAGGCGACCACGCGGTGGTCGTACCGGTTCCGTGGCGGCCGCAGCTGCAGCACGGTCGTCTGCGGATCCGACATCAGCGCACGTAGGCGAGCAGGATGCCGTCGTATCCCTTGCTCCCGACGGTCTGCAGGGCGGTTGCGTCGAGACGCTGCTCGGCGACCGCCGTCGCCACGGCATCGACCATGGTGCGCGTGCCCCGGACGTCCGGGCGGTCACTGTCGGGGTCGGCGACGGCGCCGCCGCGCACCACGTTGTCCACGATGATCAGCCCGCCGGGCCGGGTCAGGCGCAACGCCCAGTCGAGGTAGCCCGGATTGTTCTGCTTGTCGGCGTCGACGAAGACCAGGTCGAACGGTGCGTCGATGTCGGCGGCGACGCCCGGCAACGTGTCCAGGGCGGCCCCGACCCGCACCTCGACCAAGTCCTGCAGGCCGGCCCGCTCGATGTTCTCCCGGGCGATCCTGGCGTGCTCGGGGGAGTACTCCAGCGAGATGAGCCTGCCGTCCAGAGGAAGCGCCCGGGCCAGGTGGATCGCGGAGAATCCGAACAGGGTGCCGACCTCCAGGATGCGCCGGGCCGAGACGGTCCGGGCCAACACGCCGAGCAGCCCACCGAGCAGGTCGGAGACCTGGATCTGCGGGAGCTCGGAGCCGGCCGCGACGGCCTCGGTGAGGGCGTGGTCGCGAGGTCGGAGGCGGTCGGCGAAGTACCGGTCGACTTCTGTCCATCCTTCTGTGTCCATGCCTCGATCCTGACAAACGGCGCCTGCCCTGACTAGGGGTGAGGGCGCATCCGCTACGGTGACGGTCGAGGGGAGTCGATGGGGCGATCTGCCCGCGCGGACCGCCGGAAAGCGCCCCCGTCGGTTGCGTTGAGTCGATAGCGTGCTCCCTGCGGGCGATCCTCGCCCTGTGCGAACACAGAACACGTTGCATCGAAGGGAGAACGGATGAGCGGCGATCAGCCACTCCCGCAATCCGCAGCACCGACGACAGAACCGGGTGACCTCACCCCGGAACTCATCGACACCGACATCTGGACGGACGAGATGGTGGCGCGCGCGGGCATCCCCGTGGTGCCGGTGCCGTTCGTGACGGTGGGCGGCGGCATCGGTTCCTTCGTGACCGTGGACTATCTACGGATCTACGGAGTGCCGGCGCAGCAGATCGTGGTCCTGACCGGTCTTGACGTGCCGTGGCAGAGCTACGAGTACCTGACGCGGGTCTCCCAGATCCCCCGCAACGAGCGGCTGCGCTCGGACTCCCAGTCGCGGCCGGACAACATCTGGGGCTTCCCGTCCTATGCGCTCTCCGAGGCGTTCGCGGCGAAGAGCCTCAAGGAGTTCGTGTGGCCGCTCTGGAACGTGTTCACGGAGCCGATCCTGACGAACTACTTCACCCCGAGGGCCGGCCAGGCGTTCTCCTCGATGGAGAAGGAGATGAACCGGATCGGCTACCTCCAGTCCGTGCGCAAGGGGCAGGTCCGGATGGTCCGCCGGCGTGCGGGCGGCGGGTACTACACGATCCTGACCCCGCCCGCGGGGGCCGCGCAGACCAAGCGCATCGCCTACCAGAGCCAGTACGTGCACATCGCGATCGGATACCCCGGCCTGAGGCTGCTCAAGGACCTGCAGGACTACCGGGAGCGCTACCGCGACCCCACGAAGGTGGTCAACGCCTACGAGCCGCACGAGCAGGTCTACGACCAGCTCCGGATCCGCCCGGGCAAGGTGATCGTGCGTGGCGGCGGCATCGTCGCCTCGCGGGTGCTGCAGCGGCTCATCGACGACCGGGACAAGTACAACCTGCAGACGGAGATCCTCCAGGTGTTCCGCACGTTCTATACCGGGCCGCACGGGAAGGACATATTCAACCGGCGCCCCGGCGGCCATGGCTGGGCCTATCAGGGCTTCAACTACCCGAAGTCGGTGTGGGGCGGTCAGCTCAAGGAGAAGATGGCCAAGCTCGAGGGCGACGCCCGCGCGCAGGCCTATGAGGAGATGGGCGGCACGAACACGCCGTTCCGAAAGAACTGGCTCGAGCAGCTCAAGCGCGGCCGGTCACAGGGTTGGTACCGCGAGATGCAGGGCGCGTTCGACTCGCTCCGCCCGGGACCGAACGGCGCCGGCGTGGTGGTCGCGATGAGCACCCAGCACGGCGCCCTCGAGGAGTACGCGGACTTCGTGGTCGACTGCACCGGCCTGGAGGCGGACATCCGGGAGAGCCGGGTGCTCGCCGACCTGCTCGACCACAGTGGTGCCGGCCGGAACCCGAAGGGCCGACTCGACGTGAACAAGCAGTTCGAGGTGATCGGCACCCGCAGCCGCCCGGGCCGTCTGTACGCCTCCGGGAGCTCGACCCTCGGTGGCCCGTTCCCCGGTGTGGACACGTTCCTCGGTCTGCAGATCTCCGCGCAGGAGATCGCGGACGACCTCGCCCGACTGGGCTTCGTGAAGAGACTGGGTCCGGGTCGATCCATCGCCCAGTGGTGGCGCTGGGCCCGGAACCGGCCGATCTAGGAAGGCGAACCGTGCTACCCACCCTCAACGGGCGACTCCAATCACGGATTCTCGTCACCGCCATCCTGGGCGGGATCTGGACGCTGATCATCACCCCGGTGCTGCCGACCGGCGCACCCCTGGGCGAGAGCTACCGGACGACGTTCATCATCCTGCTCACGGTCATCGTGCTCGGCGTGCTCTGGGAGTTCCTCTACCACTTCCTCCAGCAGTTCCGGTGGGAGAAGGACTGGCCCACGATCTGGGGTCTGTTCACCGGGATCAACGAGGGCCTGCTGATCTGGCTGCTGATCAACCTCGGCTGGATCCCCGGCGTCGAACATGTGCCGGGCTGGGCGTTCGTGATCCAGTTCTGCACCACATGGATCCTCATCTGGGCGGTCCAGAACGGACCCCTGCGGGTCCCGTTCATCCGCTGGCGCTTCAATGGAGGTCGTTTCCTGTGAAGGTGAACTTCGACGATGTCCCGGCTCGGGTCCACCCGGGCCGCCATCACCTGGTGCGTCTGCCGGGGGTGGTCGCCATCATCCGCACCGACCCCGGGACCGACCCGGACGCCGCCAACGACCTCCTCGAGCGCATCCAGACGTCGTCCCGGACCGCGCCGACGGCGCCGGGGCGCGACCTCGCCCGGCAGCTGTCGATCTGGCTGAGCCGGTTCGAGGAGACGAACGGAGTCGCCCCGGGGTTCGGCTCCATCTCCGCCAGCGAGAACGGCGTCGCGATCTTCCTGTACGGCGATATCAGCGTCACCGAGCGCGTCGCTGATGCCGCGACGTCGCCCGAGGAGCGGGTCGCGCTGTTCGGCAAGGATGCGGCGTTCACCGTGGACCGGCTGCTGCCGTGGCCCGCGGGCGCTCTGCAGTTGATCGCCGACGACGACGCCGACGGCGAGCTGGACATCCCCGAGCACGCCGCCGACGCGCTCGCCTCCGCCGACGGTCCGATGCCTGCCTGGGCCGGCTTCCACCGCGGCGTGACCCCCGGCGGCGGGCTGCTGTTCGGGCCGGTCACCGACCACATGAGCGAGCCGGCCGTCGCCGACGTCCCGGCCACGTCCGGCAGCCACCTGGCCGGGCCCGACGTACCGGTGCCGTCCGGCCCGGGTGCCCACGGCCCCGTGCCCGGCTCGTCCGCGACCCTCTCCTCAGCCGCGTACGACGCCGAGGCGATGTCCGACGGCGAGGCGATGGCTGCCGAGCCGGCGTCCGGTGAGGCGGTGGCTGACGGCGAGGCAATGGCTGACGGCGAGCCGATGGCTGAGGGTGCGGGCGCTCAGGTTCCGCCGCCGTCCGCGGCGGCCGGCTCCTCCGTGCCGGCGCCGCCCTCGGCACGTGCCGTGCCTCCGCCACCGCCCTCGGGAAGGTCCGTGGTGCCGCCGGCGCCGTCCGCCGGTACTCCGGTGGTGCCGCCACCGCCGACCGGTGCACCCGTGGTGCCCCCGCCTCCGTCAGCGGGCACGCCCGCGGCCGCGCTCGCGCCGCCACGGTTGTCCGAACTGATCCAGGACGGCCCCCCGGAACCCCCGCGGGCGCCGCTCCCGCCGGCCGCGCCGGCTCCGCGCCAGACCGCACAGCAGAAGGCCGCGGAGAAGGCCGCCGGCGTCAAGGAGCGCCCACAGGACTACGTCCAGGGTTTCCGGTGCTCCCGCAAGCACCTCAACGACCCGCGGGTCTCGTTCTGCCGCGTCTGTGGCATCAGGATGGACCAGATGACCGGCGTACTCGTCGAGGAGCGGCGCCCGCCGCTCGGTCTGCTGGTGCTCGACGTCGGCGCGACGTTCGTGCTTGACGACAACTACGTGCTCGGCCGCAACCCCGAGTCGGACGCCGCGGTCCGCGAGGGCACGCTCCGTCCGGTCCGGCTCGATGACACCTCGGGCGCGCTCTCCCGGGTGCATGCGGAGATCCGGCTCTCCGGCTGGGACGTCGTGCTCATCGACCGCGGTTCAGCGAACGGCACCTACGTGGCGGCCACGGACGAGCAGTCCTGGCAGCGGTTGGCACCGAACCAGCACTTCGTGCTCACGCCGGGCACGCACGTGCGGGTGGGGCAGCGGACGTTCACGTTCGAGTCCTCTGCGGCCCGCCTGCGTTGAGGCTGCCTGCGGCAGGGTCCCGGAGGCGGTATTCCGGCCGGAACCTCACGTCCTCGGCGCCCCGGTGGTCTCCTCGTCCTCGGTGACGAGCGCGCCGAGGGCCTCGGTGAGCTCGGCGTCCGCCACGTCCTGACCCGCCCACAGCGTGACCGCAGCGGTACCCGGCGAGGATGCGGCGCCGTCGGCCAGGCCTGCTGCCACCACCCGGATGGCCGCGCCCGCGGCGTCCGCCTCGCCGCGCTCGACCACACGGTAGCCGAGGCCGTCCGCGTGCAGCGCCGCCAGCGCAGCGCCGAAACGCCGGGCGAGCCGGACCCCGTCCGGCAGGTGCAGGAGCAGTTCCGTCCCCCGGGCGCGGGCCGCCGCGGCTCCTGCGAGCACCGCGCCACGACCGTCCGGGTCGCCGCCGGCGATGACGACAACGGGTGCGTCTGCCGCGGCATCAGCCTCGGGCAGGCGCACGGTGGCCACGCTGAACCGGTGCCCGGACAGGTCGGTGCCGGTTCCCTCGCCGGTGCCGGCCGGTGCGTTGGCTGCGAACCAGTCCGCGTCCACCAGCACCACGGCGGCCTCGGCCGTGTCGGCCTGACCAAGGAGATCGGACCAGGGATCCGCGGTGAACCGTGACAGCACCGTCGCCGGAACCCCGGTCGCCTGAACACGGGAGGCGAGGGCGTTGAGGTCGTCAACCGTGGCGGCCATCAGGGTGAGGTTCGAGGACAGGCCGGCGCCGAGTTCCACCGGTGAGGCCTCGCGGGCCACGAACCGGCTGAGCACGACCTTGCCGGGTCGGCCGGTGCCGAGCAGGGTGCCGGCGATCGCAGCCATCCGGTCCGCCCTGGCGGGGTCGTCGACCAGGACCAGCACCCGGTAGGACTCGTCCACACCGAGCGCGGCCCGCTCGGCGGCGGCGATATCCTTGGCGATCGCCCGGTCCGGGTAGACGCGGCGCAGCAGCGGGCCGGTCATCATCGTGGTCAGGATCGCCATCAGCACGAGCAGGGTGAACAGTTCCCCGTCGAGGACGCCGAGCTGGCGGCCGATCTGCAGGATCACCAGCTCGGTGAGCCCGCGGGTGTTCATCAGGACGCCGAGCGCGGTGGCCTGCCGGCTCGGCACCTTCATCAGGCGGGCCGCGACGAACGCGCCGCCGAACTTGCCGCCGACCGCCACCAGCATGATCAGCGCCAACTGCCAGAGCCCGGCGCCGGTGATGCCGCCGATGTCCGTGCTGAGGCCGGTGACCACGAAGAACAGCGGGAGCAGGAGCAGGACACTCACCTGCTCGAGCCGTTCGAGGATCTCCCGGGTGAGGTCTGCGGCGCCCTGGCGCGGCATGATCGCGCCGAAGATGAACGCACCGAAGATGGCGTGGATGCCGATGACATCGGTCATGACCGACGAGGCCAGCACACCGATCAGGACGATCGCGAGGATGTTGGGGGTGAGGCGGCCGGCCCGCTGGTAGGCGTCGACCAGCCGCTTCAGCAGTGGCCGCACGATTCCGAACATCAGGGCCGCGAACGCGGCGGTGAGGACGACGATCCGGATCACGTCGGCCGGTCCCTCGCCCTGGACCACCGCCACCACGAACGCCAGCAGGGTCCAGGCGAGGATGTCGTCCACCGCGGCGCAGGCCAGTGCGAGCACGCCCGTGGTGGTGCGGTGCATTCCTCGGTCGGTGAGGATCCGAGCGAGGACCGGGAAGGCCGTGATGGCCATCGCGATCCCGAGGAACAGGGCCAGGCCCAGGAACGGCACCGTGCCCGCGTCCGTCTCGTTGTGGAACGGGTACAGCACGAACGTGAGACCGAAGCCCATCGCGAACGGCAGGATGACCGAGCTCAACGAGATCGTGCCGGCGAGCTTCTCCCGGCCTCGAACCAGCGTCACGTCGAGTTCGAGCCCGACGATGAACATGAACAGCACCAGGCCGAGCTGGGCGAGCATGTCCAGATACGGAAGGATCTCCGGGGGGAACAGTCTCGCGTCCAAATCGCCCGGAAACAGCCCGAGGACGCTCGGCCCGAGCGCGATACCGGCGATGATCTCACCCACCACCGGGGGCTGGTGGATCTTTCCGGCGAGCCGGGCGAAGAGCCGCGCGATGAGCATGATGACGGCGATCGCCAGGAACACGTGCGCCGCTGTGTGCATGACCGTTGGAGTCCCTTGTGGCCGGCGGAATGGGGACGGTTCCCCTCGTGGTGGAGGAGCCTGCCCGATAGACTTTCGCCTGATCTGCCACGAATGATATTGGGTCCGTGACCCACCGAGTCCACGTTTGGGGAAGTCAGATGTCGTTGCGTGATCAGCGTGTCCGCGACCTGCCCGTCCTGGCCGACTTCGAGGTGGTGCGGCCGATCGGTGACGGTAACCACGGGCAGTTCTTCCTGGCGCGCCCGCCGGCGCGGCTGGGGATCGCCGACGAGTACGTCGCCGTCAAGGTCTTCGCCGGCCAGGTCACCGAGGATGCTTACCGGCGCGGGGCCCGCGAGCTGCGTGCGTTCGCCGCCGTCGACTCGCCGTACCTGGCGACCGTGTACGACGCAGTGCTGGACGACCGGTTCTTCTACGCGATGGAGTACTTCCCGCTCGGTTCACTGGCCAGCCCGGCGCGGCCGTTGGAACGGGCCCGGGCGCTCACCGTGATGGAACACGCCGCCCTCGCGATCGACGCCCTGCACGAGGCAGGGCTCGCGCACGGCGACGTCAAGCCCGCGAACGTGATGATCACCGAGACCGGTGGCAAGGTGTCCGACCTCGGCCTGGCCCGGGTGTTCGCGGCCGGCGCCACACTGACGGGGATGGCACCGGAGACCTCCGTCGAGTTCGTCGATCCCGAGTTGCTCCTGGGGGAGCCACCCTCACGCGCCACGGACATCTGGGGCCTGGGCGCCACCGCGCACCGCGTCCTCGCGGGTGTCGGACTGTACGGCGACCTGCCCGAGAACCAGCCGCTGCTGGCCATCCGCACGGTGCTCAAGGCCGATGGTCCGACGTTGTCCGAGCGACTGTCCCCGGCCGAGGCCGAGGTGGTCAGTCGCTGCCTCGCGCCGCTCGGGCAGCGCTACGAGACGGCGCAGGCCGTCGCGCAGGCGATCGCCGGCCTGCGCGCCTGATCAAGCCGCGGAGCCCTCAGAACGGGGCGCCGACCCACCAGTCCCGGCGGATGTCGAGTCGTTCGTGGTCGGGCCACCACACGGCCACCATGTACTGGGTGCGGTCTGGGTGGACGAATGTGGTGTACAGGAAGCCGGGGTCGGTCACGCCGTCCTGGCTGCCGTACTCGGTCCCGGCCGGGTCATCCGGAGCGGAGTCGTAGAACCACTCCTGGCTGAACCACCCCTCGTTGGCCACACCCTCGGAGCCGAACGTGGCCAACGCGTCCGCCGAGGTGAAGTGCAGCAGTGTGAACACCAGGCCGTCCGACTGGGTGCAGGTGATCGCGGCGTCGACGGTGTCCGGCTGTGGCAGCTGCTCGGAACTGCCGAGCGCGCAGGTGGCGTCGTTGTGACCGGCCAGGTTCGGACCGTCGGGCACGAGGCTCGGGAACGCCGTGCGCATGAACTCGGCATCACCCCAGCTGCCCGGATCCAGCGACGCTTCGGCGACGGCGGGGGTGCTGTCATCCGAGGTCTCACCTTCCGGCCCGATGGCGCGGACGGTGTACTCCTGCCCGCTGGGGGCCGTGTCGACGAACTGGCGCGCGGTGCCCTCGTAGACGAGCTCACCGTCCCGGTCCAGCTCGTAGCCTGTGGCGTCCGGCACGGAGCTCCAGTTGACGACCGTCTCGCCGTCGCCGTTCACGGTGATCGTGAGGTCGGCCGGCGCCTCGATCCCGTCTGGATCGTCGTTCGCGCCGCCGAACCCGCCGTTGGCGGCGATCACGATGAGCACGATGATGGCGACCAGCGCCACCGCGAACCCCGTGATCATGGCGGGGTTCGGTCCGCGGCGGAGGGGGGCCTTGTGACCCACGGCATGGATGCCGGTGTGCTGGGCGGTGGGCATGGCGGGCGCGGAGAGGTAGCTCGGCATGCCGCCGGTGCTCCGGGTGGGCGCCGCGCCGGTCGGCGCCGCGCCGGTCGGCATCGCGCCGGTCGGCATCGCGCCGGTCGGCATCGGGCCGGTCGGCATCGGGCTGGCCGGGATCGGTCCGGTCGGCATCGGCACGGGTGGGACCTGACCGGTCGCGTTCGGGCCGGTGTCGCGGCCGCCCTGTCCGATCGGGCCGATGGTGGCGTTCGGTGACCAGCTGCGGTTGCCCGGTGCGTTGTTCGCCCGCAGGTACGCGGCCGGGGCCGCCGAGGTGACGTGCCAGGGTGAGATCCGGGCCAGGCGCGGTGCGATCTGGTCCAGCACCAGTGGGTGCCTTGACCCCTGGTGCTCGTATGCGACCGTCCAGGTGCGCTCGCCGGCGCCGACGGTGATCTCCTCGAGGTAGTCGCCGGTGATCTGACGCTCGAGCGGCAGGCGCGGCGGCAGGTCGAAGAAGCGGGCCTCGTGCAGGAGCGCCTCGAGTGCGGTGCGGTCGGCCATCGGCACGTTCCGGGTGTCGACCGGGCCGACCTCCTGGCTCTGGCGGCCGTCGGCGAAGTAGCGGCGGACCTTCAGCGTGAACGGCGGCCGCGGGCCGGTGTGTGCCCGGCTCGGCGTGGGCGTCGGGTGCGGGCTGCCGGGCTGCTCGCCCGGTGCCGCCGCGGGCGTCCGGGCGGGCTGCAGCACCGTCTCGGTCTCGGACTGTTCGGTCAGCGTCTTCAGCGCGGCAGCGGCTGCCCGGCTCAGCGCCCGGCAGCTCTGGTACCGGTCCTCGGGCTTCTTGGCCATCGCCTTCGCGACGACGGCATCGAAACTCGTGCCCAGTCCGGGCCGGGCCTCGGACGGTTTCGGCGGGTCCTGGGTGAGATGGGCAGTCATCTTGGCGAACGGTGAGTCGGCGACGAACGGCACGCTGCCGGTGAGGAGTTCGTACAGCACGCAACCGAGCGCGTAGACGTCGACCTCGTGGCCGAGGGAGCGGGCCTCGATCTGCTCGGGAGCGGCGTACGCCAAGGTGGCGAGCATGTTGCCGGTGCCGGTGAGGTTGTTGTCGCGATCGTCGATGGCCTTGGCTATCCCGAAGTCGGTCAGCAGGACCTGCTCCGGCTCCTCGGGATCGTCCGGGTCCAGGCCGGGGGCCAGCAGGATGTTGGCGGGCTTGACGTCCCGGTGCAACAGGCCTGCCCGGTGGGCGAAGTCGAGTCCGTTGCCGACCTCGGTGACGATGTGCACGACCCGGGCCGGGTCGAGACCGCCGCCGGCGGCTGCGATCGCGTGCGAGGCATCGGTACCCTCGACGTACTGCATCGCGATCCAGAGTTGACCCTCGAACTCACCGCGGTCGTAGACGGCGACGATGTTCCGGTGGAAGAGCTGTGCGGCGAGGTCGGCCTCGCGCTCGAACCGGGTCCGGAAACTCTCGTCGGACGACAGGGACGTGCTGAGCATCTTGAGTGCGTCGCGGCGGGGGAGCCGCGGGTGCTTGGCCAGATATACCGAGCCCATGCCGCCACGCCCGAGCTCGCGCTCGATGGTGTAGCCAGCAAAGACCTGGCCCGGCTCGAAGTCCACCCTGTTCCATCCCCTTGATGTCGTGAGGCAAATGCCCGGCTCACCTTATCGGAGAGCAGGGCGATCGTCAGACGAGCCCGGGGTCGGCTCCGGCCGCTGCGGTGTCCAGCAGCCATAGCGTCACGTCCCGTCCGGCGACGACGGCGGCGGGCGTCTCCTGCGCGTCGGTGGCACCGCCGAGGGCGCGGCGCACCGCGCCCGACTTCTCCGCTCCCGCGACGACGAGCCACACCTGGCGGGCCGACTCGAGTGCCTCGAAGGTCAGCGAGATCCGGTCCGGCGGCGGTTTGGGCGAGTCGTGGACCGCGACGGCGGTGGTGCCGGTCGCGCCCAGCGCGGGGTGGCCGGGGAACAACGAGGCGACGTGGGCATCCGGGCCCATGCCCAGCAGGACCACGTCGAACACGAGGGGCCCGTCGGCGCCCCCGTACGCGGCCAGTTCGGCCGCGTAGGCGGCGGCGCCCTCCTCCGCCGTGGCGACGTCCTCGGTCGCCGCCATCGGGTGGACGTTCTGGGCCGGGATCGGTAGGTGGTCGATCAGGGCCGCTCGGGCTTGACCTTCGTTGCGCTCGGGGTCGGCGCGCGGCACGAACCGTTCGTCGCCCCACCACAGGTGTACCCCGGTCCAGTCGACGGCCTCGGTCAACGGGGTCCGCCGGGCCCGCTCGAGGAGCCGGATCCCGACCGTGCCGCCGGTGAGCGCGACGTGGACGGGGTGGCGCACGGACTGGGCGTCGAGGATGGCCAGGAGCAGCCGAGCGGCCGTGGCCTCGGCCAGAGCGTCGGCAGATGGGTGCACGACCACGGCGCGCGCGGGCCCTTGGTGGGCCGGGCCGGCGCCGTCCACCGGGCTCACTCCCCGGCCACCTTCGGCAGGCCCTTGAGCAGGCTGCGGGCGTAGGTCTCGTCCGGGTCGAGTCGGCGCAGATCCTCCATCAGACAGTCGGCGATCGGTCGCTTGGCCATGGCGATCTGCTGCGTCGGTGTGCCGTCCTGGGTGACGGTCACCACCGCGCTGCCCTCCGGGCGGCGCATCGTGATCGACCCGTTGCGCCGTTCCAGGTCGAGCCCGGTGATCGCGGACGCCTCCGGGTCGTGTTCGATGGTGACCGGGGCCTTCAGATTCGCCGCGAGCCACGCCGCGAACAGGTGTGTGGACGGGCGGTCCCGGCTGCCGATGACCCGTACGGCCCGGACCGTCTCGTAGGGCGGCTCGTCCAACGCCGCGGCGGCGAGGCCACGCCACAACGTGGTGCGGGCCCAGGACAGGTCGGTGTCGCCCGGCGCGTAGGTGTCGGCCAGCCCGGCAAGGTGCTCGATGGGCTTGGCACAGGTGCCCACGTCGCTGATCCGGCGCTGGGCCATCGCGCCGAGTGGGTCGGCGGCCATGTTCTCGGGCGGTTCGTGCGGCCACCACACCACGATGGGCGCATCGGGCAGGAGCAGCGGGACCACGAGTGTGTCCACCTCGTCGCGGGCGGCACCCAACGGGCGCAGCACGATGACCTCGCTGGCCCCGGCGTCGCCGCCGATCCGAATCTCGGCGTCCAGCCCGGCGGCCTTGCGACCGTCGCCCGGGTCGACCACGATCACCCGGCACGGGTGCTCCCGGCTGGCGTCGTTGGCGGCCTCCACGGCCGACTCGACGTCCTCGCCGGTCGCCACGATGACCAGAGTCAGTACCCGGCCGAGGGCCACGGCGCCACCCTCCTCGCGCAGCGCGACGAGCTTGGCACCGATGGCGGAGCTGGTGGTGTCCTCGAGGGTGATGATCATGGCCGCCTCCACGTGCGTCCGTCGCGGGCCAGCATGGCGTCGGCCGAGGGCGGGCCCCAGGTGCCCGGACGGTACTGCTCCGGCTTCCCGTGCTTCGCCCAGTAGTCGATGATCGGGTCGAGGATCTGCCAGGAGAGCTCGACCTCGCGCTGGCGCGGGAACAGCGGCGGGTCGCCCAGGAGCATGTCCAGGATGAGCCGCTCGTATGCCTCGGGCGAGGACTCGGTGAACGCGTGGCCGTAGCCGAAGTCCATGGTGACGTCGCGGACCTCCATTGCCGTGCCGGGCACCTTCGAGCCGAACCGGATGGTCACACCCTCGTCCGGCTGCACGCGGATCACGATGGCGTTCTGGCCGAGCTCCTGGGTCTCGTTCAGATCGAACGGCAGGTGTGGCGCCCGTTTGAAGACGATGGCGATCTCGGTGACGCGGCGGCCGAGGCGCTTGCCGGCGCGCAGGTAGAACGGCACCCCGGCCCAGCGCCGGGTGTCGACGTCGAGGCGGATGGCCGCGTAGGTCTCGGTGATCGAGCCGGTGCTCATGCCCTGTTCCTGCAGATAGCCGAGGACTTCCTCGCCGCCCTGCCAACCCGCCTCGTACTGACCGCGGGCGGTGTGCCGGCCGATGTCCCGTGGGATGGTGACGGCGGAGAGCACCTTCTCCTTCTCGGCGCGCAGTTCGTCGGCCTCGAAGGAGACCGGCTCTTCCATGGCGGTCAGTGCGAGCAGTTGGAGCAGGTGGTTCTGGATGACGTCCCGGGCCGCGCCGATGCCGTCGTAGTAGCCCGCCCGCGAACCGATGCCGATGTCCTCGGCCATCGTGATCTGGACGTGATCGACGTAGTTGGCGTTCCAGATCGGTTCGAACATCTGGTTCGCGAACCTCAGCGCCAGCAGGTTCTGGACCGTCTCCTTGCCGAGGTAGTGGTCGATGCGGAAGACCGACTCCGGTGGGAAGACCTGTTCCACCACGTCGTTCAGCTCCCGGGCGCTGGTGAGGTCGTGGCCGAACGGCTTCTCCACGACCACCCGCCGCCACGTGCCCTCGGCTGGCGTGGACAGGCCCACCTTCGCGAGCTGCTGGAGCACCAGCGGGAACTGCCCGGGCGGCACGGACAGGTAGAAGGCGTGGTTGCCCCGCGTGCCGCGCTCGTCATCGAGACGTTGCACCGTCTGTGCGAGCCGCTCGAAGGCGGAGTCGTCGGAGAACTCCCCGGAGACGAACCGGAAGCCCTTGGACAATTGCTCCCAGACACCCTCGTCGAACGGGGTGCGCGAGTGTTTGGAGATCGCGTCGTGCGCGATCTTGCGGAAGTCCTGGTCCTCCCAGTCCCGCCGGGCGAACCCGGTGAGGCCGAAGGCCGGGGGGAGGAGCCCTCGGTTCGCCAGGTCGTAGACCGCCGGCAGCAGTTTCTTCTGCGCCAGATCGCCGGTGACGCCGAAGATCACCAGGCCGCTGGGCCCGGCGATCTTCGGCAGTCGCCGATCGGATGGGTCACGGAGCGGGTTGTGCCCGTTCGTCACCTTCGCCGGTGCCATCCGGTGGTACCACCCTTCGTTGCTGTCTCGCCTGGTCAGGTCAGGAGCCGGCGGCCGCGAGGCCGTCGGTGACGTCCCCCAGCAGCTCCGCCCAGCTCTTCTCGAACGAGTCGACGCCGGAGTCCTCCAGACCCTCCAGGATCTTGCCGTACGGGACCCCGAGACGCTCGATGGTGTCCAGTATCTGGCGCGATTCCTCGAACGTTCCGTGCACGGTGTCGGTGCCGTCGGCCGGTGAGTGGTCGGCGACCGCCTCGAGGGTCTTGGCGGGCATGGTGTTCACGACGTCGGCCACGACGAGCTCGTCGACGTACATCGTGTCCGGGTACGCGGGATCCTTGGTGCCGGTGGAGGCCCACAGCGGGCGCTGGGTGTGCGCGCCCGCGGCTGCCAGCGCCTCGTACCTGGGGGTGGCGAACACCTCCTCGTAGACCTCGTAGGCCAGTCGCGCGTTCGCGATCGCGGCCTTGCCCCGGAGCGCGAGCGCCTCCTCGGTGCCGATCTCGGCCAGTGCCTTGTCGACCTGGGTGTCGATGCGGGACAGGAACAGCGAGGAGACCGAGCGGATGGCGGACAGGTCCTTGCCCGCCTGGTGCGCCAGCTCCAGCCCGTCGATGTAGGCCTGCGCCACGGCACGGAACCGGTCCAGGCTGAACACCAGGGTGACGTTGACGCTGATGCCGTCCGCGATCGCAGCGGTGATGGCAGGCAGACCCTCCACCGTGGCGGGAATCTTGACGAACAGGTTCGGCCGGTCGACGGTGTCCCACAGCGTGTGCGCGGAGGCGATGGTGGCCTGGGTCTCGCGGGCCAGGCGCGGGTCGACCTCGATCGAGACACGCCCGTCCTGGCCGCCCGTCGCGGCGTGGATCCCGGCGAAGAGGTCGCACGCGTTGCGCACGTCGTCGGTGGTCAGGGTCAGGACCGCGTCATCGAGGGCCGTGCCGGAAGCGGCGAGCTCGCGCAGCTGCGTGTCGTAGGCGTTCCCCTCGGCGATGGCCTTGGCGAAGATCGTCGGGTTCGTGGTGACGCCCACCACGGACCGGGTGTCGATGAGGTTCTGCAGGGCGCCGGAGGTCAGCGCCTCGCGAGACAGGTCATCGAGCCAGACGGACACCCCGGCCTCGCTGATGGCGGTCAGGGCGTTGGCGGTGGTCGCGGACGGTTGGGTCATCGTGGTCTCCCTCGTTGCGGTCGATGGTGCCGACGGCGGCACGCGGCCGCCGTCGGCACCAGGCTCAGGCCCTGGCTGCGGCGATCGATTCCTTGGCCGCGGCGACGGTCGCCTCCGCGGTGATGCCGAACTCGGCGAACAGGACCTTGTAGTCGGCGGAGGCGCCGTAGTGCTCGAGGGACACGGCGCGTCCGGCGTCGCCCAGGTACTTGTACCAGGACAGCGCGATACCGGCCTCGATGCTGACCCGGGCCCGTACCGCGCTGGGCAGCACGGACTCTCGGTAGTCGGCGTCCTGCTCCTCGAACCACTCGAGGCTCGGCGCGGACACCACCCGGGTGCCCACCCCCTTCGCCTCGAGCTGCTCCCGGGCGGCCACGGCGATCTGGACCTCGGAGCCGGTCGCGATCAGGATGACCTCCGGCGTGTCCGTGGAGGACTCCAGCAGCACGTACGCACCCTTCGCGACGCCGTCGGCCTCGGCGAAGCCGTCGGTGCCGCGCGGGAAGGTGGGCACGTTCTGCCGGGTCAGGACGATCCCGGCCGGGCCGTCGCGGCGCTCCAGGATGGCCTTCCAGGCCTGCGCGGTCTCGTTGGCGTCGGCGGGGCGGACCAGGGCCAGGCCCGGGATCGCGCGCACCGCGGCGAGGTGCTCCACCGGCTGGTGGGTGGGACCGTCCTCACCGAGGCCGATCGAGTCGTGCGTCCACACGTAGATCGACGGCGCCTTCATCAGCGCGGCGAGGCGGACGGCGCCGCGCATGTAGTCGCTGAAGGTGAAGAACGTGCCGCCATAGGCTCGGGTCAGGCCGTCGACGGCGATGCCGTTGACGATCGCGCCCATCGCGTGCTCGCGGATCCCGAAGTGCAGCGTGCGTCCGTACGGCGTGCCGGAGAACTCCTCGGTGGAGCGTTCGACCGGCACGAAGGACGGCTCGCCCTTCATCGTGGTGTTGTTGGACCCGGCCAGGTCGGCGCTGCCGCCCCACAGCTCGGGCAGCACGGGGGCGAGGGCGCTGAGGACGCTTCCGGACGCGGCACGGGTGGCCACGTCCTTGCCGGCCTCGAACGTGGGCAGGGCCTGCGCCCAGCCGTCCGGCAGCTCGTGCGCCTGGAGCCGGGCCAGCAGAGCGGCCCGCTCGGGGTTCGCGGCCGACCAGGTGGCCAGTGCCGCATCCCACTCGGCGTGCGCCTTGGCGCCGCGCTCGGCGACCTCACGGGTGTGCGCGAGCACCTCGGCGTCCACGTCGAAGGACTTCTCCGGGTCGAACCCGACGATCTCCTTGAGCGCCTTGACCTCGTCGCCGCCCAGCTTGGAGCCGTGTGCGGAGTGCGAGCCCTGCTTGCCGGGGGAGGGCCACGCGATGATGGTGCGCAACGCGATGAACGTCGGCTTGTCCGTGACCGTGCGTGCCTGCGCCAGCGCGGCGTTCAGGGCGTCGACGTCCTCGCGGTAACTGCCATCGGCCTGGGTCCAGTCGACCCGGATCGTGTTCCAGCCGTAGGCGGCGTAGCGTGCCACGACGTCTTCGGTGAACGCGATGTCGGTGTCGCCCTCGATCGAGATGTGGTTGTCGTCCCAGACGACCACGAGGTTGCCGAGGTTCTGGGTGCCGGCCAGCGAGGAGGCCTCGCCGCTGACGCCCTCCTGCAGGTCGCCGTCGGAGGCGATCACATAGACGCGGTGGTCGAAGGGCGACTCACCGGGAGCGGCGTCCGGGTCCAGCAGCCCGCGGACGCGGCGCTGCGCCATGGCGATCCCGACGGCGGTCGCGACACCCTGGCCGAGCGGGCCGGTGGTGGTCTCGACTCCCTTGGTGTGACCCCACTCGGGGTGCCCGGGGGTCAGCGATCCCCAGGTACGCAGCGACTCCAGGTCCTCGAGCTCGAGGCCGTATCCGGACAGGTAGAGCTGGATGTACTGGGTGATCGAGGAGTGTCCGGCGGACAGCACGAACCGGTCCCGGCCCAGCCACTCCGGGTCGCTCGGATCGATCGTCATCTCGTTCTGGTACAGCAGGTACGCCAGCGGCGCGAGGCTGATCGCGGTGCCGGGGTGGCCGTTGCCGACCTTCTCGACGGCGTCAGCGGCGAGGACTCGGACGGTGTCGACGGCCTTGTGGTCGAGTTCGTTCCAGCCGACGGTGTCCGACTTCGGGGCTTGCGCGTTCACTGAAGCCTTCTCTTCCTGCGTCCGCGTGCGTGCGGGCGCGAATGGGATCTGTTGCGGGTTCGGGAGGCGGTCCGCTCACAGCGGTCCGACGCTGGTCCCGACCCTACTCATATTCGGCCGGAGGGCACGTGGTTGCCCGCAGTTGCCTCACCGCGCCCTACACTGGCGAAGGCGGGTCATGCCCGCCCGATGGCGCCGTCGTTCGGCGCATGATGATCCGGAGATGTTGACCCAGTGGCTGACCACCGCCCCGTGACCGTGCCTGATCGGCCTGACCGGACCGTGCCGAACGACCGGTCCGACGGCGCCACCTCCTCGTTCCATGGTGGGCCGGCCCTCGCCGGACCCGCGCGGTCGGGCTGGCGAGCCAAGGTCGGGGCCTACATCGCGCTCACGAAGCCACGGATCATCGAGCTGCTTCTGGTCACCACCGTGCCGACCATGATCCTGGCCCAGGGCGGGTTCCCGTCCTGGTGGCTGATCATCGCGACCCTCGTCGGTGGCACCGCCGCGGCCGGTTCCGCGAACACGCTGAACATGTACTACGACCGCGACATCGACGCCCTGATGAACCGCACGAAGAAGCGGCCGCTGGTCACCGGCGCGGTGAGCCCGACGGGCGCGCTGATCTTCGGCATCGCCCTCGGGGTGTTCTCGGTCCTGTGGCTCGGCCTCGCAGTGAACTGGGTGGCCGCCGGCCTGGCGTTCGCCGCGAACATCATGTACTCGGTCGGATACACGATCCTGCTGAAGCGACACACCTCCCAGAACATCGTCTGGGGCGGGGCCGCGGGTTGCATGCCGGTCCTGATCGGCTGGGCCGCGGTCACCGGCTCCCTGGACTGGGCGCCGTTCCTGCTGTTCGGGATCATCTTCTTCTGGACACCGCCGCACTACTGGCCGCTGTCGATGAAGTTCAAGAAGGACTACGCCGCCGCCGGGGTGCCGATGCTGCCCGTGGTGAGCGCGGACACCCGGGTGGCCCGGCAGATGATCGGTTACACGGTCGCGATGATCGCCTGCTCCCTCGCGCTGATCCCGGTCGCCCAGATGGGCCTGCTCTACACGGTCGCCGCGGTCGCCGCCGGTGGCTGGTTCCTGATCCTGTGCATCAACCTGTACCGCCGGGCGGTGGCCGGCACCACACGCAAGCTGGGCGCCATGAAGGTGTTCCACGGCTCCATCACGTACCTGACCCTGGTGTTCGTGGCGCTCTCGATCGACCCGTTCCTGCCGTTCTGACCCGATGCCGGCCGACGAGTCCGCTCCCTTCGGTGCGCAACTGCGCGAATACCTCGCGCACCTCGGCATCGAACGCGGCCTGTCCGTGCACACCCTCGCCGCCTACCGGCGGGACCTGCTGAGGTATGCGGCGTTCCTGGGATCGCTCGGGCGGACCTCGTTCGCCGAGGTCACCGAGGCGGACGTCGGCGCGTACGTCGAGGCGCTGCGCGCCGGGTCCGACGGCGGCAGCCCGCTCTCGGCGTCGTCGACGTCCCGGGCGGTGGTGGCGGTGCGGGGCTGGCACCGCTTCGAAGCCCTCGAGGGACGCACCGACCATGACCCGGCCGCCGCCGTCCGCCCGCCGAGCGGCGCGAAGCGCCTGCCGAAGGCGATCTCCACCGACGAGGTGGACCGGCTGCTGACCGGGGCCTCGGCCGCCGACGGCGTGCTCGGTCTTCGTGACCGTGCCCTGGTGGAGGTGCTCTACGGCACCGGCGCCCGGATCAGCGAGGCCGTCGGGCTGGCCATCGACGATCTGGACCTGGACCATGCGGCACCGTCGGTGCGGCTGTTCGGCAAGGGTCGCAAGGAGCGGATCGTCCCGATGGGACGGTTCGCCGTCGAGGCGCTGGAGGCCTACCTGGTGCGGGCTCGGCCGGTGCTCGCCCAGTCCGGGCGGGGCACGCCGACGGCGTTCCTGAACCAGCGGGGCAACCCGCTCAGCAGGCAGAGCGCGTGGGCGGTGCTGCAGACCGCGGCCGAGCGCGGGGGAGTCACCGCGCACATCTCCCCGCACACCCTGCGGCACTCCTACGCCACCCACCTGCTCGCCGGCGGGGCCGACGTCCGGGTGGTGCAGGAGCTGCTCGGGCATGCCTCGGTCACGACCACGCAGATCTACACCCTGGTCACCCCGGACACGCTGCGCGAGGTGTACGCCGCGGCACACCCGCGGGCTCGGGGCTGACGAACGGGCGTGAGCATCACCGGGCGAGCAGGTCCCGGATCGTGGCAGCCACCTCAGCCGGTGCCTCCTCCGCCATGAAGTGCCCGGCGTCGGTGGTCCGGTGCACGAGGTCGGGTGCCCAGGCGCCCCACAGCTGGGCGGCGTCGTAGCCCAGCGCGGCGCCCCAGTCCTGCTGGAGCACGCTCACCGGCATCCGCAGCGTTCGACCCGCATCGCGGTCCGCGCGGTCATGGTCGACGTCGATGCCCGCCGAAGCGCGGAAGTCGGCCACGATCGAGGGCACGGCCGCTGCACTCGCACGCAGGTAGTGCGCCCTGGCTTGCGCTCCGATCGCGTTCGGGTCCTTCGTCCAGACGTCCAGGAAGTGGCCGAAGAATGCGTCCGGACATGCGCCGATGAGGGCTTCCGGCAGGCCGGGCGGCTGCGCCATCAGGTACAGGTGGAAACCGACGGCGGCGCTCGCGCCGTGCATGACGTCCCACATGTCCAGCGTCGCCAGCACGTCGAGGCAGGCCAGCTGGGTGATGGCGCCGGGGTGGTCGAGGCCCGCCCGGAAGGCGACGAGGGCGCCGCGGTCGTGCCCGACGAGCGCGAACCGGGGGTGTCCGAGAGCGGCCGCGAGCGCCACCACGTCCGCGGCCATGGTCCGCTTGGAGTAACTGGTGGGATCGGTCCCGGCCGGCTTGTCGCTCTCGCCGTAGCCGCGCAGGTCCGGGCAGATCACGGTGTGATCGGTGGCGAGTTCCGCGGCCACCCTCGCCCACATCAGGCGGGTCTGCGGGAAGCCGTGCAGGAGGACGACGGGGGGCCCGGATCCGCCGATGGAGACCTGCAGCTGGACGCCGTCGGCGACGGTGATCCGTTCGTCGGTGAAGTCGGGGATGATGGTCGTCATGGGTCGTCCTTCGGCTCGGTGGTGCGGGAGTGACAAGAGTCCATGGCGTGAATGAGTATCGGATGAGCAACGACGAGCCGGTGGTGGAGCTCGGGGTGCTCGGGCCGGTGACCGCGTGGATCGACGGCCTCGAGGTCGGCCTGAGGGGACCCCGGCACCGAGCGGTGCTGGCCCGGCTTCTCGTGGCCCACCCGCACGCGGTTCCCACCTCGATGCTGGTCGAGGACCTCTGGGAGGATCCTCCGGTCGGCGCGGTGGCCGCGGTGCGCACGTTCGTGGCGGCCCTGCGACGCGCCCTGGAGCCCGATCGCCCCCCACGCACCCCGCCGCGCCTGCTGGTCACGGTCGGCAACGGCTACGCGCTGCGCGGAGCCGTGATCGATGCGGACCGGTTCGCCGAGGAGGTCTCGGCAGCAGCCGGTCTGGTGCCCGCGCGGGCGCTGGCGAACCTGGGCCGGGCGCTGGCGCGCTGGCGCGGTCCCGCGCTCGCTGACGTCGCCGAAGCGTCGTGGGCACGGGCAGAAGGCGCGCGGCTGCGCGAACTGCGCCTGCACGCCATCGAGTTGCAGGCAGGTGCCCGCCTCGACCTGGGCCGGGCCGCCGAGGCGGTCGCCGACCTGGAGGCGCACGTCATGTCACACCCCTGGCGCGAGGAGGGTTGGCGACTGCTGGCGCTCGCCCTCTACCGGGCCGGCCGCCAGGGGGACGCGCTCGACGTGCTGCGCCGGGCCCGGGCACTGCTGGTCGACGACCTGGGCGTGGACCCCGGTGCGGCGTTGCGTCGGTTGGAGACCGACGTCCTGGCCCAGTCCACGTCACTGGAGGCCGGTCCGTGGCCGGAGCGCTCGGCGGACCGGGTCTGGGCCGAGGCGGCGGCGAGCTACGACCGTGCCGTGGCAGGCGGTGCCCGGGCCCGGTTGCGCTCCACGGTGGACCTGCTGCGGGGCCTCGCCATCACCGGTGGCGACGGGCTCGTGGCGGCGCGCGAGCAGCGGCTGGCCACCATCCTCGCCGCCGAGGACCTGGGGGAGGCGAGCCTCACGGCCGCGATCATCGGCGGTTACGACGTCCCGGCGATCTGGACCCGCTCCGACGACCCGGCCCAGGCCGCCGGGATCGTGGCCGCCGCGGAGCGGACGCTCGCCGCGCTGCCCCCGGAGGCTGCGGAGACCACCCGGGCGCGGCTGCTCGCCACGATCGCGGTCGAGTCCCGCGGCGGCGATGCCGACAGCCCCGAGCGAGCCCGCACGTCGGCGCGCCTCGCCGAGCAGATCGCCCGCCGGGCCGGCGATCCTGGCCTGCTCGCATTCGCCCTGAACGGGGTGTTCATGCAGTCGTTCCATCGCACCGGGTCGGCTGCGCGTCGGGACGCCATCGGCGCCGAGCTCATCGCACTCGCCACCCGGCACGACCTCGCCACCTACGCGATGCTCGGGCGCCTGATCCGGCTGCAGGCCAGGAGCGCCATGGCGGACTGGGACGGGGCGGACGCCCACGCCGCGGCCGCCGACGCGCTCGCGCAGTGCCACGACGCGCCGCTCGTGGGCGTATTCACGCAGGGGTACCGGGCGCTGCGCCTGGCCGGCACCGGTGCAGGGGTCGCCGAGGTGTCCGCCGCCTACCGGGCCACCGCAGCCCGGCTCGAGGGCGCGGGCATGCCCGGCTTGCAGCGTGGACTGCTGCCGGTGATGCTGCTCGCCGCGCAGATCCAGCGCGGATCCGCACCGGCGGCAGCTCGTGGCACCGCTGATCAGGCCTGCGACCGCGGCCCTGGCGGACCCGACGCGGTCGGCGCCCGGGACGGTCCGTACGCCCGTTGGACCCGCCCGGTGCGCCTGCTCGCAGTGGATCGCGACGCGGCCGCGGCCACGCTCGCCGACCTGCCGGACCCGCCACCGGACCACCTGCTCGAGGCGATGTGGTGCCTGATCGCCCACGCCGCGATCGCCGTCGGGGACCGGCCAACGATGCGGCGCGCCAAGGCGGCCCTCGGCCCGGCCGCAGAGGAGCAGGCCGGAGCCGGAACGGGCCTGTTCACCCTCGGCCCGGTGTCGGCGTACCTGGCTGGGCTCGAGCGCGCGCTCGGGCGTTGACTCCCGCCCTGCGGGCCCGGGTCAGCGCAGGGTCGTGACCCGTGGCGGTGCGTCGGGGTGGAACGGATCGGCGGTGCGGATCTCGTTCCCCGGGTGTAGCAGGGTCTCGGTGCGGTACAGCTCCTCCAGCTCGACGGCGGCCGGCCCACCGTGCACGCCGTTCGCCTCCTCGTCGTCGACCGCCACGAGCAGCGAGGCCACACGGTCGATCCGGTCGAGGAAGGGCGCGAGGCCATCGACATCGCCGGGCGGCGGTCCCTCGTTCAGGAGCCCCCAGATGTCCCACAGGAGCAGCTCGTCGCGGTGCCGGTGGGCCGCCTCGAAGACCACGTACTCGGCAACGAACACCGGGCCACGCAGCGGCAGCGTCGGGTCCACCCCGTAGGTGTCCGCGTCGAGGGTGCCGGCGCGGTGGGCGAGCCACACCTGCGCGGCCGTCTCGAACGGGGTACCCAGGCCGGTCGGGATGTCGGTGACGTCGAACGGTGGCCGGAATCCGGGCGCGTAACCGACGTCCAACTCGGGGTCGAAGCGGACCCAGCGTCCGCCGTCGAACACCTCGACGACCACGTGATCGTGGTGGAACCCGGCCCGGAAGTAGTCGGCGAACCCGATCCGGGTCCGGGCCGGCACGCCGTGCTCGCGCAGCACCCCGACGCTGAACAGTGAGTGGTCCCGACAGCAGCCCTGGAGCCGCTCGGGCAGTGCCCGGGGTGCGCTCAGCGGCTGGCCGTGCCGGGCCTGGTCGGTGGCGAGCTGGTCGGCGAGCCAGCGCAGGTCGATGTCGCCGCGGGTGGACTCGGGCAGCTGGGCCTGTTCACCCCGGTAGTGCGCGATCAGGTTCCGCGCGGCCGCGGAGACCTCGGCGATGGTCGGGTTCACGGCCCGCAGCAGGTCGGCGTGGGGCCCGGGGTCGCTGTACCGGGAGTGCCGGGCATAGTGGGCCACGGCGTCCGGCGCCGGTGCGGGCATGCCTGCCTGGTCGGGCAGGGTCTGGGGTGTCGTAGTCATCGGTGATCCTCTCGATAGGGCAGGGCGATCTGGGCGGCGGGCGCGGACGGTGTGTCGGGCCAGGGCGTCGGGTAGACCTCGCGCGGAGGCCTGGTCACGGTCCCGTGCGCGCGGGCCCAGCGCCCGACGGCGTCGTAGGCATGCAGGATCTGGGGATAGGCGCACTGAGCCCGGGTGATCGTGGTGGCGGCCTCCGTACCCGCCGGCTCTAGGCGGATCACGATCGGACCCGACGGGCCAGCGGTGCCCTCGTACGGCACGCACACCTCGATGGGGCCGTCGCTGTCCGGGGAGACCACGCCGTGGAAGACCGCCCACCATTCGTCGCCGAACGTGGCCTCCTGGGTGCCCAGGTGGTCGCGGATGCGGCTCACGGAGCCGTTCAGGGTCCCCATGAGCTCGGTCTGCAGCACGTGCGTGGTGATCGACGCCAGCAGTCGCTCGGGAACCACCCGGGCGGCGACGTCGAACGTGGGGGAGGTGGCGCCGTCGCGCCACTGCTCGACGAGATACTCCACGGTGCCACGCCTGGTGGCGAGCGCGCGCTCCTGCTCGGCCCACCACGCGATCAGGTCATCGGTGGCGGCAGCCGGGTTCTGCGCGGCCAGGATCGCCCGGACCCTGGCCAGCGGCATGTCGAGGCGACGCAGCAGGGAGATCCGCCGGGCCGTCGGCTCCTGGGCGGGGGAGTAGTAGCGGTAGCCCGTGTAGGGGTCCACCGAGGCCGGCACCAACAGGCCGGACTCGTCGTAGCCTCGCAGCGCCTTCAGGGACAGGCCCGTCCGGCGCGCGAACTCGCCGATCGTGAAGTGGTCCGTCGCGGTCATGACCCCAGTGTTGGCCCTGCCCCTGGGGGAGGGTCAACCCAGTGCGGCGGCGTCGCTCAGAAGTACGTGCGCACGAGCCCCACGGCCACGGAGTCCGGTGTCAGCCGGCCATCGACCTCGACGATGTCGCGCCACTTGTCGAAGGTCGTGCACGGGTGGGAGATGCCGAGCACGATGAGATCGCCGACCACCGGCTGCCTGCCGAAGGTGCCGGACGGCACGAACGTGTGCTGATCGTTCATCGCGGACACCGGCCGCTGATCCGCGCCGGAGACGTCGAGGACCTCGCCATGGCGCCACAGCTCGAGCGGTACCGGCAGCCCGTTGTCGTGGCCGGCGTCGCGCCGCCCCACGTCGAGCAGGGCAACGCCGTCGTCGTGCACCGCGAGGACAGTGGCCACCAGGCGCAGCGCGGGGCGGAACCGCGGTGCGTTCGGCGGCGCCTGGTCCTGCGCGTGCCGGTAGTGCCAGTCGTCGTGGGCGATGCTGACTCCGGAGCGCACGAGGACCCGCCCGTCCGCTGCCGTGGCGTCAGAGAGACCGTCGGTGACCTCACCGAGGTGGTCGCTGCCCCCGATGCTCAGGTAGGCGTCCGGTCCGATCACCGGTAGCACGACCTCCCGGTGCGTCGCGAGCACGTGCGTGGCGAAGCCAGCGATGTCGGCGCGGCTCGGATCACCCCCGATCGCACCTTCGTAGGCGGCCGACCCGGCGAGGCGAACGCCGCGGGTGGCCCGCACGCGGGCGACCACGGCGCGCGCCTCGTCGAGGTCGCGAACGCCGGTCCGGCCACCGGGGCGGCCGATGTCGAGCAGGACGGGGAGGTCGGGCCCGTTCTCGGCGGCAAGGGCGTCGACGGCCGCCTCACTGTCCACCCACGACAGGATCTCGGGTCGCGGATCGTCGCCGAGGGCGTCCCGGACGCGCTGCGCCGCGGATGCGGTGGCCAACGGGTTCGCGAGCAGGATGCGTCGGACCCCGAACGCGAGCGCGACCCGCAGTTGCGGCAGCGTGGCCACCGTGATGCCCCAAGCGCCCGCCTGCACCTGCCGCGACCACAGTTGTGGCGCCATGGTCGTTTTCCCGTGCGGGGCCAGCAGGTAGCCGCGGTCGTCGCACCAGCGTTGCAGCGCCGCGATGTTCGCGGCAACGGCGTCTGCCTCGATCGTCAGGTACGGCGACGACAGTGCCGCGACCGGCGGTGTGGTCGACGCGAGATCACCGCGAGCGACGCCGTCGAATCCGGGCCCGATGACCTTGCCCAGTGGATCCGGCGGCAGCAGGCCGAGGCCGGCCAGGTCCAAGGCGTCAGCCATCGGAGGCCCGCGGTCCCGAGGAGGACGGTCGGCGGTACGCTCCCGGGGCGGGGCGGGAGGTGGTCATGTCGCATTCCTTCGTCGCGTCGATGGTGGGGAAGTACCGAGCATGACAGCCGACGTGGAGGAAGCGCACCAATGACCGCACAGCCGACGCTGCTGATCGCCGCACGCACTCCGACCGGCGGCCTGTGGCGCTGGGACGGCGCGACCGGGCCGGCGGAGCAGGTCGCGGACGCGCCCGACACGGCCTTCGTGCTCCCGCTCCCGGACGGTCGGGTCATCACCCTCGGCGGCGAGGAGGACGGGCACCTGCGGATCTTTGAGCGCCGCGCAGACCGGTACGCCGTCGTGGCAGAACTCGCGACCAAGGGCGGGCAGCCGTGCCACGCGGCGCTGCTGCCCGACCGTGAGCACCTCGTGGTCGTCAACTACTACCTCGAGGGTTCACTGCTCGTGGTCGGGTTGACCGGCAGCCCCCGCATCGTGCAGCGGATCGTGCTCGCCGGCCCCGGTGCCGAAGTGGTGCCCGGTCGGCAGGAGGCTCCGCACCCCCACTTCGCCCTCGTCACCGGCGATTGGGTGGTGGTCTCCGACCTCGGTTGCGATGCGTTGCGACTGTTCCGATGGGACGGTCGCGCGGTCGCACAGGTCGGCGCCTGTGCGACCCCACCAGGGTCCGGGCCACGACACCTCGCGGTCCATGGGGCGAGCCTGGTGGTGAGCGCCGAACTGTCGAACGAGGTGCTCGCGGCACCGCTCGCGGACGTGCTGGCGGGTGCGGCGCAGTGGCGGGCGCAACCGGCAAGCCGTACGGCCTTCACCTCGGCGCACGACGGCGACGGACCGTTGACGCATCCCGGTGAGATCACCGTTGCTGCGTCCGGCCGGGTGTTCGTCGCCAACCGTGGCGCCGGCACGCTCGGGCTCCTCGACGTCAGTGGTGGCGCGGCGGGACTGAGGTTCGACACGGAGATCGATGCCGGCGGCTCGTGGCCGCAGCACGTCGCGCTACGGCACAACGAGCCCTACATCGCCCTACGCGACGACGATCTCGTCATCGGTCCGGGCGGGCGTGCCTGCGTGCCGTCGCCGGTCTGGGTGGCTTTCCTGGACGAGTAGTGGGCGGTCCACCGCCGGGCTCAGTGCTGCGCGTCGGGCAACTGACGCATGGTCCAGAACGGCCCGATCACCACGCACAGGGCAGACAGCAGCTGCCCAGCCGCTCCGATCCACATCGTCGCGACGACACCCACCCACGTGCCGAGGGCGCCTGCGAGCAGCGCAGCGATCGGCATCACACCCCACACACAGAAGCGCACGGAGGCGTTCATGCGGCCGAGCAGGCGGGGCGGCGTGATGCGCTGGCGGAAGGTGACCTGCGTTATGTTGTAGAGGAGCACGGTGAAACTGCCGATGAAGCCCTGCACGACCAGGAGCGGGAACGCGACGGCGGGGAAGGTGGCGGCGAGTGGCAGCAGGCACGCGACCGTGCTGAAGGCGACCGCACTCACAGGGATCGCGCGCGCCTCGCCGATCCACCGCACGATGTGCGGGGTCGCGACGGCGCCGGCGAGGCCGCCGATCGAGCCGAGCGAGAAGATCAGGCCCATGGCGGCGGGTGTCAACCCCAGCTCGCGCAGCAGGAAGATCGGCAGCAACGTGAAGGACATCGTGTTGAAGAAGTTCGAGATGCCGGTGGTGCCGACGATGCGCCGCAGCAGCTCGTTGCCGAACACCCAGCGCAGCCCTTCCCCGATCTCCTGCAGGATCGGAGCGCGGTCCTCGGGAGCGCGCGACTGTTCGTGATCGCGAGTGAGCAGCAGCGCGATGAGCGACGTGATGTAGGTGCCCACCGTCGCCAGGATCGCGAAGGGTGCGGTGATCAGGCCGATGAGCCACCCTCCCAGGGCCGGCCCGCTGATGTTGGCGAGCTCGCGGGTTGCCTCGAGCTTTCCGTTCGCCTCGGCGATCTGGTTCTCGCGCACGAGCGAGGGGATGATGCTCTGGTACGAGACGTCGAAGAAGACCGTGGCGATCCCGACCACGAGCGCCACGGCGTAGAGGTGCCACATTTCGAGCAGGTCCGCCCACCACAGCAGCGGCAGGGTGAGCAGTGCGGTCGCGCGCACCGCGTCCGCCCAGATCATCACCCGACGCTTGCGCATGCGGTCGATCCAGGCGCCGGCCGGAAGCCCGACGACGAGGAACGCGGCGACAGCGGCGGCGTTCAGGAGTCCGACCTCGAACTCGGTCGCGTGCAACAGCAGCACTGCGAGCACGGGGATCGCGAGCTCGGTGACCTGCGAGCCGACCTGCGCGAGCGCCTGCCCGGACCACATGGTGATGAAGTTCCGGTCGCGCCAGAGCGAGCCCCGCGGCGCATCGCGTGCCGTCGTCGGCTCGGTCGCCTCGATCGACCCGACGGGGTCGTCCGCGGCCGCGCTCGGATCGCCTGACTGGGGCATGCCGATCAGCATGCGCAAGTGATTGGGGACTGTCAATCGATGGCGCTGCGGTGACGCACGACTGGAGCCGGAGCGGGTGTGGTTCGTTGCCGACGCACCGGTCAGCAGTTCTCCGCCCCTCAGAAGTGGTCGCGGATGTGTACCTGGCCGGGGCCGAACAGGTGGTCGATCACCTGGTCGGCCTCGGTCGGGCCGCTCAGGTGCCCGACCAGGCGCAGGTTCGCGCAGGACTGCACCCCCGCCCAGGCCAGGGCAAGCCCCTGCGGTGTGAACGTCGTGACCTGCTCGGGCGAGCCCGGGCCGGCCGCCACCCGCGCGCAGTCGATCGCTCCGCCGTCGACCCGCACGTCGTACACGCCGTTCATCGAGGCGAGCCGGTCCCCGGCGACCGCGAACCTCGCCCGCGCCGAGCCGTGCGAGCGGCGGGCCGCGAACGCCCCGGCGACGTCGTCGACACGGAGCATGTACCCCTCGGTGCGCACCTGCCGCCACGCGGCGGACGGCAGCACCAGGCGGGCGGGGTCCGCCCCGGAGGTCTCCAGCTTGATCGTCTCGATGATGGAGGAGAACGAGCCGAGCACCCGCCACAGCTCACGGTAGGCGTCCGGGGTCAGCGCGAGCAGGTCCTCGACCTCGAGCGGGTCGCGCTCGTCCGGTCCGCGAGTCCAGCTGACGTAGCCGACGACGGCGCCGCTCGCGTCGTGCGCGACGCTCACCCCGGTGAAGGCGTCGACGACCTCGGCGTCCGTGGCCGGGAAGGACACCCCGCGGCGGCTCAGCGGGCCACGCTGGAGCGAGGCCCACGCGTCGTAGACGGCTCGCGCGGCGGGGATGTCCGCGGCGCCGGCGCGACGCGTGGTGACGCCGGTGCCGGGCCGCACGGCAGCGGCCGCCGTGGTCGGCACCTCGACGGTGTCCGCGGCCCCGATCTGCTCGTAGCCGAACCGGCGGTAGATCCCGGGCGCCGTGGGGAAGAGCGTCGAGATGACCTCGCCGCGCTCGCGGGCCCCGCCCAGCACCCGCTCGAACAGGGCCTCGAGCAGTCCCCGGCCGCGGTACTCGGCCGCCACGGTGACGCCGGCGATGCCGCAGGTGGGGATCGAGGCGCCGTCCCACCAGGACTCGTACTCGCGGCCGATGACGCGGGCGGCGAGCCGGTCGTCGTCGAAGGTGCCCCACAGGTGCATCCCGGCCGGGTAGGAGACCGGTTGTGGGGCGGTCAGGCCGCCTGCTGGCATGCCGAAGGCCTCCGCGCCGAGGCGGCGGCTGGCCGCGATGTCGTCGGGGCCGAGCTCCCGCGTGGTGAAGGTCATCGGGCCAGCGTAGGGGGCGCGGAAACCGAACGTGTGCGGCGCGCGCAGTTGGTGATGTCCGGTCAGGACAGTAGTTTGGCGGGGTGAGTACCGAAGCCTCCGACACCAGGACCGAACGCGACTTCCCGGTGCCCCAGCCGTTGAACGGTCACGGTCCGGCTCGGATCATCGCGATGTGCAACCAGAAGGGCGGGGTGGGCAAGACCACCACCACGATCAACCTGGGTGCCACGCTGGCGGAGTACGGCCGCAAGGTGCTCATCGTGGACTTCGACCCGCAGGGCGCGGCGTCCGCAGGACTCGGGGTGGCCGCCCACGAGCTCGACGACACCATCTACACGGAACTGATGGCGGCGAAGCCGGACGTGCACCAGGTGATCCGGGAGACCGGCGTACCGAACCTGGACCTGATCCCCGCGAACATCGACCTGTCCGCGGCCGAGGTGCAGCTGGTCAACGAGGTGGCCCGGGAGCAGGCCCTCGGCCGGGTGCTGCGCCCGATCACCGACGACTACGACGTCATCCTGATCGACTGCCAGCCCTCGCTCGGACTGCTCACGGTGAACGCGCTGACCGCCGCGCACGGTGTCATCATCCCGCTCGAGACCGAGTTCTTCGCGCTGCGTGGCGTCGCGCTGCTGGTCGAGACGATCGACAAGGTGCGCGACCGGCTCAACCCGCGCCTGCACACCGACGGCATCCTGGCGACCATGTACGACGCCCGCACGCTGCACTCGCGGGAAGTGCTCGCCCGGGTGCGGGAGGCGTTCGGTGACACGGTGTTCGACACGGTGATCACCCGGACCGTGAAGTTCCCGGACGCATCCGTGGCGACCGAGCCGATCACCACCTACGCCCCGAACCACGCAGGTGCGTACAACTACCGCAAGCTCGCCCGCGAACTCATCTCCCGTGGCGACGTCGCCTGAAGACACCCTCGCCGGCGACACGCCCACCGACGAGGCGGTGCGGCGGGCCACCTTCGAGGTGAGCCTGGTCAACTTCTCGGGTCCGTTCGACGTGCTGCTCTCGCTGATCGCGAAGCACAAGATGGACGTGACCGAGGTGGCCCTCGCCGTCGTCACCGACGATTTCATCGCGCACATCCGCGCGCAGGAGGAGTGGGACCTGTCCCAGGCGAGCGAGTTCCTGGTGATCGCCGCGACCCTGCTGGACCTGAAGGCGGCCCGGCTGCTGCCCCGGGGCGTGGTGGACGACGCCGAGGACCTGGAACTGCTCGAGGCCCGAGACCTGCTGTTCGCACGGCTGTTGCAGTACCGGGCGTTCAAGGAGGTCGCCGGGCACCTGGACGCCGAATGGGTCCGGATGGGCAGGTCCTACCCCCGCAGCGTGGCCCTCGAGGCGCGGTTCGCGGCGCTGTTGCCTGAGCTCGTGATGCAGGTGGGCCCTGCCGAGCTGGCCGCACTGGCCGCGACGGCGCTCGCCCCGAAGGCCCCGCCACCCGGCGTGGACCTCAGCCACCTGCACAACCCGGTGGTGAGCGTGCGGGAGCAGGCGGCCCACATCGTCGACCGGTTGCGCCGGTCGGGATCGCTGTCCTTCCGGGCCCTCACCGATGACGCCGACGGCACGAACGTGGTCGTGGCCCGGTTCCTCGCGCTGCTGGAGCTGTACCGGGAGAGCGCCGTCGCGTTCGATCAGGCCGACGCGCTGGGGGAGCTGACCGTGCGCTGGACCGGCGCCGACGAGGGGGACGTCGCCGTCGAGGACGACTACGAGGACGGACCGGTGGTGCCGCAGGACGAGGCCGACCCGGCCGGAGCGCCCGACCCGGCCGGAGAGCAGGAGCAAGGATGACCGAGTTCACCACGGAGCCGAGCGAGACCGACGGTGCGTCCACCGCGGCGCCCCCCGGCGAACGCCCAACAGGGGAGGACCTTCCCGCGGACGAGGGCTCAGCAGCGGAGCCCGCTGCGCCGGCCGCAGCCGGTGTCCTGGACGCCCCGGGCGGGCTGCACGCGGCGCTCGAGGCGATCCTCATGGTCACCGAGACCCCGATCGCCGCCGCCCAGCTGGCCACGGTCCTGACCGTTCCCGAGGTCGAGGTGGCCGAGGCGCTCGCGGACCTGGTCGCCGACTACACCGGTGGCTCCCGGCCACGCGGCTTCGAGCTGCGGGAGGTCGCCGGCGGGTGGCGGTTCTACTCCGCGCCCGCGTTCGCCGCGGCCGTGGACGCGTTCGTGCTGGATGGGCAGACGGCCCGGCTCACCCAGGCCTCGTTGGAGACCCTGGCCGTGATCGCGTACCGTCAGCCGGTGGCCCGCGGTCGGATCGCGGCCATCCGCGGTGTGAACGTGGACTCGGTGGTGCGGACCCTGCTCACCCGTGGTCTGATCGAGGAGGCGGGTACCGACTCCGAGAGCGGGGCGATCCTGTACCGGACCAGTTCCTACTTCCTCGAGCGGCTCGGGCTCCGTTCCCTGGAGGACCTCCCGCCACTCGCCCCCTACCTGCCCGATATCGACGCGTTCGACGACATTGACGGAGCCACCCGATGACCCCCCGATCCCAGCGACCGAACAATCCGCCCAGAGATGTCCACGACCCCGACGGTGTCCGCCTCCAGAAGGTGCTCGCCGGCGCCGGCCTCGGTTCCCGCCGGGCCTGCGAGGACATCATCACCGCCGGCCGGGTCACCGTCGACGGTGTCCAGGTGCGCGAACTCGGCGTCCGAGTGGACCCGACCACCGCCGTCATCCACGTGGATGGGGACCGCGTGCAGCTCGACGACAGCGTCGTGACCATCGCGCTGAACAAGCCCTTCGGCGTCTACTCGAGCATGCGCGACGAGCAGGGCCGCCCCGACCTCGCCCAGTTCGTGGCGGATCGGACCGAGCGGATGTTCCACGTCGGCCGCCTCGACGCCGAGACCGAGGGCCTGATCCTGCTCACGAACGACGGCGAGCTCGCGCACCGGCTCACCCACCCCTCCTACGAGGTCGCCAAGACCTACCTGGCCGAGGTCGACGGCCGGGTCGCGCGTGGACTGGGCCGCCAGCTCATGGAGGGCGTGGAACTCGAGGACGGCCCCGTGAAGGTCGACTCCTTCAAGGTGCTCGAGACCACCCCCGGTGCCTCCATCGTCGAGGTCGTGCTGCACGAGGGCCGCAACCACATCGTGCGTCGCATGTTCGAGGAGGTCGGCCACCCCGTGGTCAAGCTCTCCCGCACCCAGATCGGCCCGATCCGCCTCGGTCACCTCAAGGTCGGGCGCACCCGGGTCATCGAGGGACGCGAGCTCGGGTCCCTGATGTCCGCGGTCGGCATGTAGCCAGGCCCGTGGAGACGCAGGCGCCGGACACCGCCGGCCTGTACCGCCGGTTCGCGCGGCTCGAGGCCCGCGGTTCCTCGCCGATCTACGAGGCGCTCTGCCTCGCGATCGCCGAGTCGGCGCCGACGCTCGCCGTGCTCGCCTCGCTGCCGCGCCACAAGCGCCAGCCGAACCTGCTGCTCGGCGCACTGCGCTGGTTCGGTGCGCCCGTCGAGGAGCCGACGGCGGCCCTCGCCTTCATCGCGGACCGCGCCGAGGACCTGCGCTGCTTCATGCTCGACCACGCCACCCAGACGAACGAGGTGGCCCGGTGCGCGGTGATGCTGCCCGCCCTCGCGCTCGTGCCCGGCCCGGTGGCCCTGCTCGAGCTCGGGGCGAGCGCCGGGTTGTGCCTGCTCCCGGACCGCTGGTCCTACGAGTGGACCCGGCCCGATGGGAGCCTGGTGCGTCTCGGCTCCGGTGGGCCCGACCAGGTGAGCGTGGGCGCCAGGGTCAGCGGGCCGGCGCCGCTGCCGACGGTGATGCCGGACGTGGTCGCCCGACTCGGCCTCGACGCGAATCCGATCGACGCCGCCGCCCCGGACCAGCAGCGCTGGCTGGAGTGCCTGATCTGGCCGGAGCACACCGAGCGGGCCGAACGGCTGCACGCCGCTCTGGCGGCGGCCGCCGCCGACCCGCCCCCGATCCGGACCGGACTCTTCCCGGCCGACGTGCCGGCCGCCGTCGACCACCTGCACGAGCGGGCACCCGGGGCGACGGTCGTGGTGCTGCACAGCGCCGCCGTCGCCTACGCCGATGCCGACGCCCGCGCCCAGCTTGCCGCGGTGTTGGCCGTGCTCGACGTGCGCAGGCTCGGCCTGGAGGGCGCCCAGGTGACCCGTGACCTCGGCCTGGCGGGTGTCCCCGACGCCGGCGGGCGCTTCGTGCTCAGTCTCGACGACCGCGTCCTGGGCACGGCGGATCCGCATGGCCGCGACCTGGACTGGTCCGAGGCCGACGGCCGGCACGCGGACCTGGACCGGCCGCGGAGCTGGTCGCACCGCTGATGCGCCGGGGTGGCCACCGCCGACGGTAGGGTGAGCCCTCGTGAACGCCGAGCCGAGCAACGTCGCTGCGACCCACGGTCCGGTCCGGATCGTCGGCGCTGGGTTGCTCGGTGCCAGCATCGGGCTCGGCCTGTCCGCGCAGGGGGTCCCGGTCACGCTCTCGGACGCCTCGCCCACGGCGCAGGCCCTGGCCCGGGATGTGGGTGCCGGGGCGATCGCACGGACGGAGGACGCGGTCCCGACGCTCGTCGTCGTGGCGGTGCCGCCCGACGTCGCCGCGCAGGTCGTGGCCGGCGAGCTGCGGGCATACCCCGGCGCCGTCGTGACGGACGTGGCGAGCGTGAAGTCGGTCATCCTCGCCGAGCTCGTTGCGATGGACTCCCTCGACCTGAGCCGCTACGTCGGGTCGCACCCGATGGCCGGCCGGGAGCGCTCCGGGGCCGGGGCGGCCTCCGCGGACCTGTTCGTCGGACGGCCCTGGGTGATCACCACCCGTGCCGGCCTGCACCCCCAGGCGCTCCTGGCCGTGCGGTCCCTGGCCGTGGACCTCGGCGCCGGCCCGGTGCAGATGACTCCGGCCGAGCACGATGACGCGGTAGCCCTGGTCTCCCATTTACCGCAGCTGATGGCCTCCCTCACCGCCGGGCGGCTGGTCGAGGC
This sequence comes from Occultella aeris, assembly GCF_902703175.1. GTDB lineage: Bacteria > Actinomycetota > Actinomycetes > Actinomycetales > Beutenbergiaceae > Occultella > Occultella aeris. Next base: position 95,841 of record NZ_CACRYJ010000068.1, read on the forward strand.
ACCGGAGGCGGCGCTCGGCCTGGCCGGCCAGGGCCTGCGCGACGTCACCCGGATCGCCGCGAGCGACCCGCGGCTGTGGTCGGCGATCCTGACCGGGAACGCCGCCGCTGTGGGTACGCACCTGCGTGGCGTCCGTGACGATCTGGACGGGCTGCTCGAGGCCCTGGACCGGGCCGCCGTCGACGGGCCGCTCGCACTCGGCGCGATCGCCGGCATGGCCGGCGTGATCTCCGCCGGCAACGACGGTGCTGCGCGGATCCCCGGCAAGCACGGCGGTCTGCGCAAGCGCTACAGCGAGGTCACCGTGCTGGTACCCGACGAGCCGGGTGAGCTCGGTCGGCTGTTCACCGAGATCGGTGAGATCGGCGTCAACATCGAGGACTTCCAGATGGAACATGCCACCAGGCAGAGAGTGGGGATGGCGATCGTGTCGGTGATCCCGGCGTCGGCTACGACGCTCGAGGTGGCGTTGGAGGAGCGGGGCTGGCGCGTGGTGGCGCCGTGACGGCGCTGGTGGTGGCGATCGACGGACCGTCCGGCACCGGCAAGTCCACGATCAGCCGGCGGATCGCCGCCGAGTTCGGCCTCGCCTACCTCGACACCGGCGCCATGTACCGGGCCGCCGCCTGGTGGTGCGTGCGCGAGGGCATCGACCTGGCCGACACGGCCGCCGTCGCCGCGCAGGTGCGTGAGCTACCCCTGCAGATCGGGACGGACCCGCGTGAGCCTAGCTTCGCCGTCGGCGGCGAGGACGTGAGCGTCGTGATCCGAAGCACCGAGATCTCCACGATGGTCAGCGCCGTCGCGACGAACCTGGACGTGCGCGCGCAGCTGCAGGACCGTCAGCGTGCCGCGATCGCCGCCGAGCAGCGCCCGGACGGGTTCTCCGGCGGCCGTGGCATCGTGGCCGAGGGGCGGGACATCACCACGGTGGTGGCCCCGGACGCGCAGGTGCGGATCCTGCTCCTCGCGGACGAGGCGGCCCGGCTCGCCCGCCGTGCCAGGGAACTGCACGGAACCACGGACTCGGCCGCACTGGAGGCGACCCGGGACCAGGTGGTGCGTCGCGACGCGGACGACTCCACCGTCTCCAACTTCACCACCGCTGCGGACGGTGTCCTGACCGTGGACACCTCCACGATGACCCTGGAGGAGTCCGTGGACACCGTGCGTGGCATCGTCACCCGGGCCCTGGCCACGATCGAGGAGGGCGCCCGATGACGGAGCCGAAGGACGCCGGCGCCGCCAGGTCCGCGAAGCCGGCCGGTTCGCCCGGTCAGATCGTCACCCCGGACGACATCCGGCGCTGGGGCCCGGTGTGGTCGCGCCGGGTGGGCTGGATGCTCGCCCACGTGTTCTGGAACACGACGGTCATCGGGGCCGAACACATCCCGCGGACCGGGCGGCTGCTGATCGCGGCGAACCACACCGGCGTCATCGACGGGCCGTTGCTGCACGGCGTGATCCCGCGCAGTTCGCACATCATCATCAAGGAGGAGATGTTCTCCGGGATCATCGGCTTCCTGATGCGTGGCGCGGGTCAGATCCCGGTGGACCGCAAGAACGGCCGGGCCGCCCTGCAGACGGCGCTCGCGCTGCTCAAGGAGGACCGGCTCGTCGGGGTGTTCCCCGAGGGCACCCGCGGGCGCGGTGACGTCAAGGACACCAAGGCCGGAATCGCCTGGCTCGCCGTGCACTCCGGTGCCCCGGTCGTGCCGGCGGCGATCCTTGGCACTCGGCCCACCGGCAAGAAGCCCGGGCACATCCCGTTCTTCCGGACCCGGTTGCACGTGGTGTTCGGGGAGCCGTTCGTCGCGGCCGATCCGGCCACGGGGAAGGGCCGCAAGGCCGTGGCCGAGGCGATGGAGACCATCCAGACCCGGATGAGCGAGCACGTCCACGCGGCGTCGGAGCTGACCGGCGTGGAACTGCCGGGGAGCACCGAGATCTGAGTTCCCCCAGATGCGCCCGGGCCGCTGTGGGCGCACGCTGAAGTGACCCGGCGGTACGAGACACGCACCGCTCGGGCAATTGCGGAGGGAGCAGGTATGCCTGGCAGGAAGAGTCCCGGACCGAGCGTGAAGGACCCCGAGCTCTACGAGAAGCTCCGTGACGAGGGCAACTCGAAGGAGAAGTCCGCCCGGATCGCGAACGAGGCGGCGTCCTCGTCCCGGTCCAAGGTGGGCAAGCGCGGCGGCACGGCCGAGGACTACGAGGACCGGACCGTCTCCGAGCTGCGCGAGCGCGCGAAGGAGATCGGAATCGAGGGCCGCTCGAAGATGAAGAAGTCCGAGTTGATCGACGCACTGCGTAACCACTGACGGCGCGCGAGGGTGGCGGACACGGCGGCGCGTTAGGTCATCGGGCGTCGAGCGGGAACAATGGGCGGGTGAACGAGCAGCAGAACGACCCGTCAGCCCCCGCCGAGTTCCCGCGCGCCGCCGTCGATGACCTCGACGCAACGGCGGCCGAGCAGCGCGACGAGCGCTACGACGTGGCCGACACGACCGACGACGTCCAGCGCGCCGATGCGCTCCGGGCCGGACTGTCAGACTACGACCTGGACGAGGCGGACCTCAGTCTGCTCGAGCAGGGCGAGGGCGACGGCGTCGACTCGGGCGCCAAGGGCCCGTTGCCCGTGCTCGCGGTCATCGGGCGCCCGAACGTGGGCAAGTCGACCCTCGTGAACCGGATCCTCGGCCGCCGTGAGGCCGTGGTCCAGGACGTCCCGGGCGTCACCCGGGACCGCGTCGGCTACGCGGCCGACTGGGCCGGGCGCAACTTCACCCTGGTGGACACCGGCGGTTGGGAACGTGACGTCAAGGGGCTCGCCTCCCGCGTGGCCGACCAGGCCGAGATCGCGATCGAGCTCGCCGACGCGGTGCTGTTCGTGGTGGACGCCACCGTCGGTCCCACCGACACCGACTCCTACGTCGTGAACCTGCTCCGTCGCGCGAACAAGCCGACCATCCTGGTCGCGAACAAGGTTGACGACCAGCGTGGCGAGGCCGACGCGGCGATGCTGTGGTCGCTCGGTCTCGGCGAGCCGTTCGTCGTCTCGGCGCTGCACGGGCGCGGGGCCGGCGACCTGCTCGACGCCGCCATGGCGCTCCTGCCGGAGGTCTCTGCAGTCGGTACCCGGATCCCCGAGGGCGGTCCGCGCCGGGTCGCCCTGATCGGCCGGCCGAACGTGGGCAAGTCCTCGCTGCTGAACGCGATCACGCGCACGGACCGGGTGGTCGTGGACAGCGTCGCCGGTACCACGCGCGACCCGGTCGACGAACTCGTCACGATGGGGGACCGGGCCTGGTGGTTCGTGGACACCGCCGGTATCCGGCGCCGCGTGCACCAGACCTCCGGCGCCGACTTCTACGCCTCCCTGCGCACCCAGGGCGCGCTGGAGAAGGCGGAGGTCGCCGTCGTGCTCGTCGACGCGAGCACCCCGATGACCGAGCAGGACATCCGCGTGGTGCAGCAGGTCATCGATGCCGGCCGGGCCCTCGTGATCGCGTACAACAAGTGGGACCTGATGGACGAGGACCGGCGCCCGTTCCTTGAGCGCGAGATCGAGCAGCAGCTCGTCCAGGTGCAGTGGGCGCCGCGTGTGAACTTCTCCGCGAAGACGCGCTGGCACGTGGACCGGCTCACCCGCGCCCTGGACACGGCACTGGCCTCCTGGGACACCCGCATCCCCACCGGGCGTCTGAACGCGTTCCTCGGCGAGCTGACCGCGGCGCACCCGCACCCTGTGCGCGGTGGCAAGCAGCCCCGGATCCTGTTCGCCACCCAGGCGAGCACCCGGCCGCCGCGGTTCGTGGTGTTCGCGAGCGGATTCCTCGACCCCGCCTACCGACGGTTCATCGAGCGTCGGCTGCGGGAGACGTTCGGATTCGAGGGCACCCCGATCGAGATCAGCGTCCGGGTCCGGGAGAAGCGCAAGCGCTGAGGCACGTCGGGCCGGCCCGCCGGGCGGTCAGGGACGGCGCGCGGACCGGGCCGGCAACCTGGTCAGCGCAACACCTGCCAGGCACAGCGCCCCACCGGCGAGCACGACGGCGGTGGGCACCTCGCCGAGGAACGCCCAGGACAGCAGCACCGAGCAGAGCGTGGCCACGTATCCCACCAGGGCGGCGCGCCCGGCGGGCAGCCGCCGCAGCGCGTAGGCCCAGGTGAGGAACGCGATGGCGGTCGGGAACAGGCCGAGGTAGACGGTCCCGGCCACGGCGCCACCAGGGGTGGTCGGCAGCGCGGCCAGCAGCGCCGGCGCGAACGGGAGCAGCACGATCGTGCCCACCACCGCGCCCAGCCAGGTGGCCCGTAACCCATCGAGGTCACGCAGCAGCACCTTCTGGATCAGCACGGACACGGCGTACAGCAGCGCCGCCAGCAACGCCAGCGCCAGCCCGGCTGGATCCAGCCCGCCGGGCCCGCGTCCGCTCAGGGACATCAGCGCCACGCCGGCGAACGCCACCACCGTCCCGATCAGCACCGGGCGCGGGAACCCCTCGCCGAGGAACACGCCGGCTCCGACCGCGATCAGGATCGGCGCCGTGTTAACCAGCATCGCGGCCGTGCCGGCGTCGATGGAGCGTTCCGCGGTGTTCAGCACGAGGTTGTAGCCGCCGAACCAGAGGGCGCCGTACAGGCCGACGAGCAGCAGCACCCGGCCCCGCGGCAGGCCACGCAGCCCCCCGGCGCGTAGCGCCAACGGGGTCAGCGCCAACGCCGCCACGCCCACCCGTGCCAGCGCCATCGGGCCCGGCGCGAACTCCGCGCCCACGCCGCGGATCACCACGAACGCCGAACCCCACAACAGGGCGGTGACCCCCGCGGCGACCAGGGCGAGACGCGGGATCGAGGTGCGGGGCGCCGTCGGGCGGGCAGGTCCCGAACCGGTGCGAGTAGTGGGGGAGGCGACCATGGACACCATCCTGCGACCTATAACCCGTAAGGACAAGCACGGCTTTCTGCACCATTCGTAAGCAGCGCTGTAGTATCGCGGCATGCTCGACATCCACCGCCTGCGCATCCTGCGATCCGTCGCGGCCACCGGCTCGGTCAGCGCCGCCGCCGCCCTGCTCGGCTAGAGCCCGTCCGCGATCAGCCAGCACGTGAGCGCGCTGCAACGCGAGACCGGCCTGCGCCTGACCGAACGAGCCGGCCGCGGCATCAACCTGACCGCGGCCGGGCGGGCCCTGGCCGCCGAAGCCGAACACGTGATGGTCTCGCTGAGCGGGATGGAGTCGCTGGTCGCGGACCTTCGAGCAGGCCGGGTGGGCACGCTCTCCCTCGGCTACTTCAGCAGCGCCGGCACCGCCTGGATCCCCACCGTGGTGGCGGCTCTGGTGCAGGAGTTCCCCGAGCTGCGGGTGGACCTTGGCCTGAACGACGTGGGCGGTACGAACACCGCCGGCGCGGACGTGGAGATCGTGGTGGACGAGCAGTACGACGCGGTGCTCGGCGGCTACCGGGTGCACCCGCTGATGCGCGACGAGTACCTTGCCATCCTGCCCCGGACGCACCCGGCGGTCGCGGTCGGGCAGGTCCCGCTGGCCGACCTCGCCGGGGAGCGCTGGGTGGACAGCGATCCCTACGCCGGGTACTGCCGGCAGGTGACGATGAGTGCGTGCGCCGAAGCAGGCTTCACCCCGCAGTTCCGGGTGCAGGCACCCGAGTACGCCACCGCGATCTCTTTCGTGGCGGCCGGGGTTGGCGTGGCCGTGATGCCCTCGCTCGCCGTCGGGCTGCTGCCCGCGAACGTGCGGGCCGTGCCCGTGGTGGCGCCGGCGCCGTCGCGCCGGATCGGGGTCGCGGTCAAGGACTCGGCGGCTCAGCACCCCGCCGCGCTCCGGGTCGTGGACCTGCTCAAGGAGCAGGTGGGCGCGCTCACGCGCGCCTGATGTTCGGCGGCGGTCGGCGCCCGGCTTGCGGCAGTGGCCGCCCGGGATGAGCCTTGGGACCATGCGCGCACGTACTCTGCTTGCCACGTCCCTGGCCACTGCTGCCACCGCCGTCGCAGGTTCGGTGGCGACGGATCCGGATGGCGACTGGTTCCGTTCCCTGGACCTGCCCGACTTCTACCCGCCGGCGGCGACCTTCCCGATCGTCTGGACCGCCCTCTACACGGACCTGGCCGTGGCCGGTGCCGTAGCGATCGACGCCTGCACCGACCCGGCCGAGCGGGCAGCGCTGCGGCGCTCGCTCGCCGTGAACCTCGTCCTGAACGGCACCTGGAGCTGGCTGTTCTGGCGGACCCGCCGCCCGTGGCTGGCGACCGTCGAGTGCCTCGTCCTCGCCGGCCACTCGGCACTGCTCGTCCGCCGGATCCGCCGGGTGCATCGAGGCGCGGCCCGCGCGCTCGTGCCGTATCCGCTGTGGTGCGCATTCGCGACCGTCCTGAACGCGACCATCGCGGGCCGCAATCCGCGCGACTGAGCGAACCGGCGCCACCGGGTGTCATGTCGATGCGCGGACCAGCAGGTGATGGGCCACCTGCGTGCGGGCGCCCTGCAGCGGCACCTCGCCGGCGTACATGGCCAGGGCCATCCCGACGGCGGCCTCGGCCACTGCGCCCATGTCCACCGCGAGCGTGGTCAGCTCGGGGGAGACGAACCGGCCGAGGTTGAGCCCGTCGCAGCCGGCCAGACGCACCTGCCCGGGCACGTCCACACCGGCCTCGTGCAACGCCTTCAGTGCGCCGCAGGCGACGATGTCGTTGAAGGTCATGATGGCGTCGACGTCCGGGTGCGCCTCGAGCAGGGCGTTCGCGCCGGCCACCCCGGAACTCAGTGACTTGGTCGCGGCGCTGACCGTCGGGACCTGCACGCCACGCGCGGACATCGCCGCCAGGAAGGACTTCCCCCGCGCGGACGGGAACCCCGGCAGGCCCACGTCCAGCAACACCGGGCGCCGGGATCCCCGTTCGAGCAGGTGGTCGGCCATGGCGCCCATCGCGTCGCCCACGTCCATCTGGATGCCGCCACCGTAGGTGTACTCGCCCATGTCGATGCGCACGAACGGCACCCCCGCGAGGACCTCCTGCGCCTGGTTGTCGGTCAGCGCCGGGTACCCGACCACCACGTCCGCCTGCTTGGCGAGGTCCGCGATGAGCGTGTACTGGTCCGCCGCCTTCGCGGTCTGGGCGAGGACCACGTTCCAGCCGCGGTCACGGGCGCTGGAGACGACGGCGGACGCCAACTGTGGGTAGTACGGGTTCATCAGATCGTCGACCACGAGACCGACCGTGCGCTGGGTGTGGCCGACGAGGCCGCGCCCGAACCGGGACGGGCGGTAGGCGAGCTCCTTCGCGGCCGCGAGCACCCGCTCCTTGGTCGCCTCCTTGATCCCGGGCATGTCGTTCATGGCCCGGGTCACCGTCTGCCGGGACACCCCGGCCGCCTCGGCCACGTCGATGATCGTGGCCGGGCCGGACCCGGGCCGGTCGGCGCGCGCGCTCATGGCGTGTCCGAGCGCAGGTCCAGGTAGTCCACCTGCCCCGGGGTGAGGTCGATGGCTAGCGCCTCCAGCGAGGACCGGGTCTCGGCGATCGTGCGCGGCCCGATCAGCGGGAACGTCGGGAACGGCTGGTGCAGCACGAAGGCGAGCGCGATCGCGGTCGGGTGCACCCCGAACTCCTGCCCGAGCTCGCGGGCGCGCCTCAGCCGCTCGAAGTTTTCGTCGCTGTAGTAGCAGCGCACGAGCTCGGGGTCGGAGCGGTCCTCCGGATCGGCGCGGGCGAAGAACCCGCGGGCCTGGGAGGACCACGGCAGCAATGGTGTCCCGGTGCGGGTCAGCCACGCCTTCGACTCGGGGTCGGTGGCGTGCCGGCAGCCCGCCCACGGCACGTCGTACGCCTCGGCGAGCCCGAAGTGGTTGCTCAGCACGCTGAAGCCCTGCCGGCCGTTCGCCGCGGCGTAAGCGTTCGCCTCCTCGAACCGCTCGATGGTCCAGTTGGACCCGCCGAACACCCCGATCCGGCCCGCCCTGGCGTGCTCGTCGAGGACGTCCACGAACTCCCCGACCGGAATGTCCGGGTTGTCCCGGTGCATCATGTAGACGTCCGCGCCGTCGATGCCGAGCCGGTCCAGTGACGTGAGCAACTGGCTGCTGAGCGCCTCAGGATTGCAGTTCGGGGTGTGTGCGCCCTTGGCGATCACGACCACCTCGTCGCGCACACCACGGGTGGCGAGCCAGCGCCCGAGCAGGGTCTCCATCCGGCCGCCGCCGTACTGGAACGCGGTGTCGAAGGCGTTCCCGCCGGCCTGGGCGAAGTGGTCGAACATCGCGGCGGCGTGGGGGAGGGTGCGCTGGTTGTCGCAGCCCATCACCACGCGGGAGATGTCCTTGTCCACGCCGGGGATGCGGCCGTAGCGCATGGCGTCGCGACCGAACGTGAGCGGGGTACCCGAGACGGTGTGGATCTGCGCCTCGTCCCGCTCGAACGGGTAGGTCAGACCGATCTGGGCGCGCCACTCGTCGAGGACCAGGGCGTTGCCGAGGGAGTCCGCCAGGCTCACCCGAGCCACCTCACCGGTGTCGATCGCCTCCGCGAGGGCGTCAGCCTCGAGGGCGTAGGGCTGGTGCCCGTCGAACGTCTCCGTGACCGGTTCCTGCCCGACGACGGCGAGCGTCAGTACGTTGTCGTCCGCGATCGTCCAGGGGTTCTTCAGGCGGATGTAGCCGGCCGAGCCGTGGACGGTGAGCGCGACGTCGGCGAGGCGCACGCCGGTGCGCACCGACGCCGTCGTCCCGCCGGCGAAAGTCAGGTCCGCGACGGCCCAGGTGTCGACGCCGTTCTCGACGGTGCCGGCAGCCCTGACCTCGACCGGGTCGGCGAACGCGGTCCCGGCGGCGGCGCCGGCGATGGCGCGGGCGTAGGAGACCGGGTAGCCGCCCACGTCGAGGATGCCGCCGCCGGCCAGATCCGGCTCGAACAGCCGGCCCTCGGTGGATCCGGTGGCGAACGCGAACGCCGCGTCGACGTGGCGCAATTCGCCGATGGCACCGGTGGCGACGAGCTCGAGGACCCTGGTCGTCTGAGGGTGGAACCGGTACATGAACGCCTCGAGGAGCACCTTGCCGCTGGTGCGGGCGGCGTCGGCCATGGCCATCGCCTGGGCGTGGTTGGGGGCGAGCGGCTTCTCGCTGAGCACATGCTTGCCCGCGGTCAGCGCCGCGATGGCCAGTTCGGCGTGCGTGGTGTGCACCGTGGCGATGTAGACGGCGTCCACCTCTGGATCGGCGAGGATCTGCTCGTAGTCACCCGTGCGCAGCTCGCCGTGCTGGGCGGCGAACTCCTCGGCGAAGGTCCTGGCTCGGCCGGGGTCCGAACTGCCGACGGCAACGAGGGTGCCGTGGGCGCTGGCGGAGAGCTGGGTGGCGAAGCGACGGGCGATGCGGCCGGGGCCGAGCACGGCCCAGCGAACGGGGGAGGTCATGGGGGAGATCACCTTTGAGACTCGGGGAACGACGGTTCGACAAGGACGCGGACCAACATCGGGACGCTGATCTGGTGAACGTTCACGCTACGTGCTCACGGGCGACCGGACAAGGGTTTCGACGCCGAGTCTCCGGACGGTGTTCAGTCGTCGGAGCCGAAGCCGAGCCCGATCACCTCGAACGTGGTGCCATAGCGGGTGCCGGTTGCCTCGCCGCCGGCCGTGCCGAGCCCGGTGAGGAACTCCTCGGGGTCGAAATGCCAGGAGAGCCCGTCGATGTAGGCCCTGTGCTCGGAGAGCGATGCGAGACCGGCGTCGAATGTGTCGGTGGTGTCGACGCCGTGCGTGGCGTCGGGGGAGCCGGCCACCCAGACCTGGCGGACCCCGCTCCACGGTTCGAGGCCGTCGGTGAGCTGGTCGTGGAACACCCACCGGTTGCCCGCATCCCGGACCGCGTCCAGGGTGGCGCGGCCGGTGGCGATGTGGTCGGCCTGGTTCAGCCCACCGCCGGGGAAGGACTCGGCGAAGTTGATGGTGATGACGATCTCCGGCCGGTGTACGCGCACCACCTTCGCGATCGCCCGCCGCAGGTCGACGCCGTACTCGAGGACGCCGTCCGGCAGGTGCAGGAACTCGACCGTGTCCACGCCGACGGCGCGCGCGGAGGCGACCTCCTCGGCCTCGCGCAGCGGTCCGGACTCGTCCGGGTGGATGCCGTCGATGCCGGCCTCGCCAGAGGTGACCATGCAGTAGACGACCTCCTTGCCCTGGCCGGTCCACCGGGCGATGGCGGCGGCCGTGCCGAACTCGAGGTCGTCCGGGTGGGCTACGACGGCGAGCGCCTTGGTCCAGTCCTCGGGGATCGGGGGCAGCGTCATCGGGTCTCCCGGGTGTCGTGGCCGGCCGCTACTGGGGTGCTACCCGGGTTCGGCGGGGGTGCGGGGTTACGCATCGGCTCGGCGTCGGTGAGCCAGCGGAGCCCGGCGGTGCCGATCCGCCCGCCAAGCAGGGACATGCGGTCGCGGAGGGGGTGGTCGGCCACCCGCAGCGGCTCGCGTGCCCACCGCGGCAGGGTCGCGACGGCGGCGCGGCCGAGGAGCCAGTACGCCGGCTTGATCGGCCGGGACAGGGGCGCGTGCCGGAGCAGGAACTGGGCCACGTCGGCCGCTGCCGGGGTGCCCTGCAGTTCCGGGCGGAACGCTTCGATCGTGGCGGTCAGGCCGGCCCGCGTGGTCGGCACGTCGACCGCGCCGAGCCGGGTCGCGACCTCGCCCGCCTGCGCCACGTATTCGTCGAACTGCGCCGCGGTCAGATGCTTGCTGCCGAAATGCTCGTGGGCGACGAGGAAGGAGTCGATCTCGGCGACGTGCACCCAGGTGAGCAGGTGCGGGTCGTCCGCCCGGTAGGGCCGCCCGTCCGGGGCGGTGCCATGCACCCGCTTGTGCACGGCCTGCACGATCCGGATCGCCCGCTCCGCGTGCTCGATGGTGCCGTAGGTGGTCTCGGCGATGTAGGTGGCGGTGCGTGCCAGCCGCCCCCAGGTGTTCTCCCGGTAGTCGGAGTGCTCCTCGACGGCGGCCATCGCGAGCGGGTGCAGCGCCTGCAGCAGCAGCGCTCGCATCCCGCCGATGTACATCGACTCATCGGCGTGCACCACCCGGATCGGCGACCCCTGCGGGAACCACCTCGGCCCCGGGGTGTGATGGATGCGGCGTTTCTGCTCGGTGCCGTTCGGCCCGGCGACCTTCTCCAGCAGGGAGTGGCTGAGCCGGTTCCGCAGTCCTGTGATCTGTCCCACGGATCCAGTCTGCATCATGGATCTGACACGTGGCGGATTCGGTTCCACGCCATCGCTGCGGTAGTCTCATCCAGGCCCGTTCACGCGGGCCGGCGGGCTGTGGCGCAACTTGGTAGCGCACTTGACTGGGCTCAGGTGAGTTGAAGCGGCGAGATGGCTCGAAACTGAACAACGGGATGTGGCGCAGCTTGGTAGCGCACTTGACTGGGGGTCAAGGGGTCGCAGGTTCAAATCCTGTCATCCCGACAAAAGCCCTGGTGAGAGGCAACTTTCACCAGGGCTTCGTGGGACTGCTGCAGGGCTGGTCGACGCTCCATCTGTGGGACCAGCTCCCGCTGCAAGGATGTCGCTGTGCCCAAGAGGTTCTCCTCGAGTTCAAGCGTGACATCGTGCGCGTCGCCCGCCGCGGCGACCTGAGCCCCGGCGAGGTCGCCACCGAATTCGACATCTCCGTGGAGTCGGTCGGGCGCTGGGTGCGCCAGGCCGACCTCGACGACGGCGCCACCGGCGGCCAGACGAGCAGCCGGCTGAACGAGCTCATACAGCTGCGCCTTGACAAGCGCCGGCTGGACCTCGAGAACGGGATCCTGCACCGAGCCGCGGCGTACTTCGCTGCCGGATCGCTCCCGAAATGAGCTACCCGCTGGTCCGTGACCTGGCCGCCGAGGGCATCCGGGTGCGGTTGACCTGCAGGGTGCTCGGCCACTCCAGGCTGACTTACCGCGCCCGATCAGCCAGCGCGAGATGGACGACGCCTATCTGCCCAACGCTCCGATCGACGCCCACGGGGACGACTCGGAGTTCGGATACCGGCTCCTGGCCGACGAGCTCGAACGAGCCGGTCACGACGGCGCCCCGCCGCGGAAGGCAAGCCCTACCGCTGCGCCATCATGGCCCTGTTCTGCAACCGAATCCTCGCCCACGCCCTAGACGAGCCGATGACCGCACAACTCGCCGTCACCGCGCTGCGCACCGCCGACGCCAGGCGGAAGCCGACCGGCGTCGTCGTGGTCCAGTCGGACCGAGGCTCAATCTCGAGCACGAAGCTTCCGCGCCGTCCTGACCGCTGCCGGGCGCGAGAACTCGATGGGACGCCTCGCCTGCGCCTGCGATAACGCCGCCATGGAGTCCTGGCACGCCTTGCTGCTGAAGAACGTCCCGGACCGTCGTCGCGGGCGCACTCGCGACGAACTGCACCAAGCGATCGTGCTCTGGACCGAGCGCACCTACAACCGCCGCAGACGCCAGCGCGCCCTCGGCAAACTCACGCCCGTCCAGTCCGAACTCGCCTTCACCGCCCAGACCGCAACCGTTGCGGCATGATCACGCTCACCCCGTGGCAACCGAACCTGCAGCAGTCCCAGCCGACGTCGCGGAAGCACTTGGCGATGAGCTGCGCCGGGGGATCGGTAGTGAAGGTCGCGGCTCCGACCGGACCATACGGCATGGTATGGTTTGGTGAGTGACTGTGCGAGATGAGTGGATCGATGTAGGCCTCGAGGCGCTGCGCGAGGGCGGCATCGATGCTGTCCGGATCGACCGGCCGGCGCCGACCCTGCAGCGGACGAAGGGCTCGTTCCATCACCGTTTCGCCAACGGCGGGCCATCAGCAGGCACCCGCTTCAAGCCGACACTGGAAGCGCGGATCCGGTGGTCGGCGGGCGACGCGGACCGAGCGCGTATCGCCGCGCTCGGCCCCCCACCTCGTGATTATCGGCGCCTCCGTCGCACAGCCGACCCCAACAACTCTCGAGCTAGGCCGCGTCTTCGCTTGCTGACGCAGCTCGTCCCTCACGTCCGCACGAGCTCTGACGAATGAGTCAGATCAGACCCGACCCGCACCCAACAAGCACTGGAGACGCCATGCACGAACGGACCATCGACGAGCGCACCACCAGGCACCCCCTAGGCAGTGGGCAGGTGACCAGCTTCCACGCGTTTCTCGGCTGCAGCCTCGACGGTTTCATCGCCGGTCCCGGTGGCGAACTGGAGTGGCTGTTCGAGTTCGACGAACGACTCGGCGACACCGGATACAACGACTTCTTCACTTCGGTCGATGCCCTGGTGATGGGACGCGCCACCTACGACACCATGCGCGACTCGGACCCGGAGTTCTACAAGGGCACCCCGATCCACGTCCTCTCCCACACCCTCGCCCCGGGGGCCCGAAACCCCATGGGTCGATCCACGGTGACGGTCCACGCCGACATTGCCGCGCTGCGTGACGCCCTCACCTCCGACGCAGTGACGCGCGCATACGTCGACGGGGGCCGAACGGTTCAGGCATTCCTCGCAGCCGGCCTGCTATCCGACCTCATCATCACGCGGCTCCCCATCCTCCTCGGCAACGGAATCCCCCTGTTCGGTTCGCTTCCCTCGCCCGTCCATGCCGAGCTCGAGCAGACACGGCAACTCAACGCCGGTGCCGTCCAGTCGACCTACCGATTCTCGATCTAGGCACAGCACAGCCCCCTCGGAAACCAGGACCGAGCAACCGCGGGTCGGCCCGCCATCCGAGGCCACGTAACGGATGCACTGCGCGATTGGTACACAACCCGGCTGTGGGCACGGCGCTCTTGGTGGACGCGGTCGCCCAGCCGGAGTCCATCTAGCGAGCACTCCCGCTCGCAGAACCTATCCGGCGAGGAGAACGAGATGACCGATACCGACGTACTGATCGTTGGGGCTGGCCCGACCGGGCTTACTCTGGCGGTCGACCTGGCCCGCCGGGGGGTCAAGGTGACGCTGATCGAGGCCGCGTCCGCGCTGCCCCGCCAGTCCCGCGGGAAGGGATTGCAACCACGTAGCTTGGAGGTGCTCGACGACCTCGGCGTCGTCAATGCCCTACTTGCCAACGGTAAGACACGCCAAGACATCACTCTCTACCGAGACCGGCGGCGCCTGGCCCGGCTGCCCGCCGGACTGGCCGACCCGCGACCCGACCTGCCATACCCGAACATCGTGATGATCCCCCAGTGGCGAACCACCACCGTGCTCGCCGACCGCCTGCACGAACTCGGCGGCGCGATCCAGTTCAGCACCCGTTTGGAGTCGTTCGCCACGAGCAGTGGCGCCGTCCGGGTCCTGGTGGCCAACCCCCAGGGTGAGCGAGAGGAAGTCACAGCCCGCTACCTCGTCGGCTGCGACGGCGGACACAGCCGGGTACGCCGAACGCTCTCTCTCGAGTTCGCTGGCATCACCGACAACTCGCAACGCTACCTGCTCGGCGACGTCACCATCCCCGGCTGGGAACCCGAGACCGACGACACCGTCCGTTCCCATGCCTGGCTCGGTACCGACGGGTCATTCCTCGGGCTGGCCGGCCTTCCCGGCACCGGGCAGTGGCAGATCGGTGCCAGCCTCGACGCCGACGACGAGTCCGAACCGAACCTCATGGCCCTGCAGCGACTGTGGGACGAACGGTCCGGCCACCCGGAGGTCCGGCTCACAGATGCGACCTGGCTGTCGAATTTCCGCGTCAACGTCCGCATGGTCGAGCAATACCGTCACGGCCGGGTCCTGCTTGCCGGCGACGCCGCACACGTGCACCCGCCGACCGGTGGACAGGGCATGAACACCGGGATTCAGGACGCCTACAACCTGGGCTGGAAACTTGCCGCGGGCCTCCGCGGCCACGACGACGCCCTGCTCGACACATACCAGGCCGAACGTCACCCAGTCGCGCGCCGCGCGCTCGAGCAAAGCACCGATATCCTCGACGCTGTCACCAGCCGCAACCCCCTTGTCCGACTCGCGATGCAACGTCTTCTGCTCCCCCTGCTGAGCCGCCCCGCGATCAACCGCGCCTTGGCCAGCCGTGTATCCCAGATCGACATCGGCTACCGCGGCGGCCCACTGGCCCACGACGACTCGCCCGGGGGGCGAGTGCACCCCGGCGACCGCGCCCCCGACGCCCGCCTCACCGACCCCTCCAGCGGGCGGGGGCTGCGACTGCACGACCTGCTCCGCGGCCCCCACTGGACCCTGCTGCTCGTGGGCGACCAGGCCACGCGCCACCTCAGCGTCGACGACCTGGAGGAGGACGTGGACGCCTACCTCATCGCCGACGACTCGCCCAGTTCCTTCCCTGGACGGGTGGTCAGGGACTGCGACGGCACATTCCGCAAGAGCTATCGCGCACGGCCCGGGGCCGCCCTGCTCGTGCGACCCGACGGTTACATCGCTTGGCGCGCAGAGGCGCCAACCGCCGGCGCGGTGACCCAGCGGATCACAACCATCGGTGCAGCGACGTAGAAGGGGATGTCCGAAATACGGTGTGTGGAGTCTGGCGTTTCATCTGTGAGCGGTTCTCTCGACCTTTCCGGCGAAAGTGATCGCGAATGCGTTGAGCGCGGGCTTCCACCTTGTCGCCCGGCGGATCTCGACGCCGCACCTCTCGTCTCCAGTCAGTCGGGCTCGCGACGGCTCTCTGGAGCACCGTCGTTTCGGAGTTCCGCGCCACTTGCAGGTCGGGGAGCGGCCCAGGTGATGGAGAATGGGCGCATGCCTGATTCTTGTGCATTCTGTGTTTCCACAGGGCCCCTGATCCGCGAGCATGTCCCGCTGAATTCTCTGCCGCGCGAAACGGGGAGCAGGCCGCCGTACCGGCAAACTGTGAAGAGCTTCTGTGCCTCGTGCAATAACGGGTGGATGAGCAACCTCGATTCCGTCGCGCAGCGCGTGCATTGAAAGGCAAGACCCAAGGTCAAGAGGCCTGGGAGCCCTATTCCTGGCGTCTAGGGGGCAGGGGTCGCAGATTCAAATCCTGTCAGCCTGACGTGTTTCGGGTCTGAGCCTCGCTGGAGGAGATCCGGTGCGGCTCTCTCGTGTCCGACACAAGATCTGACGTGCAGCGCGCCCCGTGGCCGCGATTGCTAGCTCGTCCACGACTGTTCGCTCATCGCGTTTCACCGTCAGCGGGTCAGCTGTCGAAGGTCTCCCGGCCCGGGTAGTGGGGTTTGATGAAACGGTTGACGAACGCGCCGATCGACCTCGCCGCCAGGAGGTCCCGATGGACCGAGGGCGGCACCATCGCGTAGCGGTAGACGTCCCCGCTGATGTACTCGATGTCGAGTTCATTCGTCGTAGCGTCGTACCCGACGGAGGCGACCGCCTCCGAACTCACCCGATCGCGTCTCACCCGTACAGCCTGCGCCGTGGGGTAGCTCGGGGCAAGGCGAACCTCATCAACCAGACACCCAAGCACCTCTTCACCTCCGCGCCGTTGGATCAGGAGTGGGCGGCCGTTGGATCAGGAATGGGCGGACACGTTCGCCGTCGATCGGCCAGCCACGGAGTACGTCGCGGAGCTCAAGCGCGCGGACGGCGGCGATATCGGCATGCACCGGCAGTATCAACCTGGCGCAGTTTGTCTTGTCCGCCGGTCTTGTCGATGAGTTGCGGTTGGTGGTCTCAGCGGCGATCGCCGGGAGCGGGCGGCGGCCGTTCGACGGAGTGGGCCGCCATCTCAGGCTCGAACTCGCGGCGGCGGAGCACACCCCGAGTGGCACACTGCTCCTGACCCACAGTCGACACGACTGATCGCCGGCCGAGAGGACCCGAGCATGCCCACGACCACGACTCACACCCTGGCCGTGCCCGGTGCGGTGCTCACCTACGACATTCGGGAGCCGGACCGGCCGGGCGACCACCCGCCACTGTTCATCTTCGGCTCGCCGATGGGCGCATCCGGGTTCGAGCAGCTGGCACTGCACTTCGACGACCGCGTCGTGATCACCTACGACCCACGCATGACGGAACGCAGCCACCTCGAGGACGGTGGCACGGTGAGCACGGAGACCCACGGTGATGACCTCCACCGCGTCGCCGAGGCTGCCGGTCTCGGAACCGTCGACGCGTTCGGGTCGAGCGGCGGCGCCGTGTCCGCACTGCCGTGGGTGCTGCAGCACCCGGACGAGATCCGCACCTTAGTCGCGCACGAGCCTCCCCTTGCGGTGCTGCTGGAGGACGCCGACATCCTCCTGAAGGTCAACGCGGACATCGTCGACACCTACCGGCGGCGCGGATTCGGCCCCGCGATGGCCAAGTTCATCCAACTGGTGAGCCACCCGGGCCCCTTGCCGTCGGACTACCTGGACGGGCCCGACCCTGACCCGGCACAGTTCGGACTGCCCACCGAGGACGACGGATCACGCGACGACGCCCTGCTCGCCTACAACATGGCCATGCCGCCGTACAACCCGGACGCGGCGGCACTGATCTCATCAGGAGTGCGGATCGTGCCGGCCGTCGGTGCCGAGGGTGAGGGCGCCATGGCACGCCGCGGCGGCGAGGCCTTCGCGAGGTTGTTGGGCATCGCGCCCGTCACCTTTCCTGGTGACCATGGTGGCTTCGCCGCCAACGAGTGGACTCCGGACAATGACCCGGCGGCCTTCGCCGCCACGTTGCGTCACGTGCTGGACAGCGGTGGTCGGACCGTCCCCGCGGATGGCTCACTGGCGGCGGCCGAGACCGAACTGCAGCGTGCCCAACTGGCGGGCGACGTCCTCGCGCTGGACTCCCTGCTGGATGCCGACGTCGTCTACATCGGCCCCGATGGAGCCGAGTTCGGCAAGGCACAGGACCTGGAGTCACATTCCTCCGGGCAGCTTCGCCTGACCAGGCTGGATCCAGTCCGGAGCGTCGCCCGTCAGTTCGACTCTGCGGGGGTCACCCGGACACGGGTCAGGATCGCGGGTCTTGCGGGCGGCCAAGCGTTCGAAGCGGAGATGGTCTACACCCGCACCTGGCTGTTCGAAGATGGCGGGTGGCAGGTGATCCAGGCGCAGGGCGTCAGCGTTGCGCGCGAGCCGTGAGCCGCTGGTGGCAGCGGTGGGGAGCGATATTCGATGGCCTCACGGACCGGCTACGTGACAGGTTTGCTCCGGAGCGCGCAACGAACTGCCGTTGAGCCGAAGGGTTGACACCACCCACGAACAGCACGGAGCCTGAGATGCACATCGACACTGCCGACCTCGACGAAGCTGTCGCCAAGGCGACCTTCTCGGGGGTGGTGACGGTGGACGTCGCCGGCCAACGCACCCTCGAGCGGACCGAGGGCTTTCTGCACCGAGCGCTCGGCGTGCCGATGACCGCCAAGGCCCGGATCGCCATCGCCAGCGGCAGCAAGTCGTTCACCGCCCTGGCGGTGATGCGGCTCGTCGAGGACGGTGCGCTGCGACTCGACCAGGTGGTCCGCGACCTGCTCGGTGACGACCTGCCGCTCATCGACGACGGCGTGACGGTCGAGCACCTACTCACCCATACCTCCGGCATCGGCGACTACCTCGACGAGGAGGCCGACTGGGACGCACCCGACTACGTGCTCACCGTGCCGGCGCACACGCTCACGACCGCCGTCGCCTTCCTGTCGATGCTCGACGGACACGAGCAGAAGTTTCCACCCGGCGAGCGGTTCTCGTACTGTAACGGCGGCTACATGGTGCTCGCGGTCCTGATCGAGCGGCTGACCGGCGAGACGTATCACGACGTGGTGCGGCGCCTGGTCCTCGCACCTGCCGGTCTTGAGGCCACCGACTTCCTGCCGTTGAACGCTCTGCCGGCCGATGCCGCACCCGGATACGTCTTCGACGAGGGCGACCTCGTCAACACACTGCACCTGCCCGTGCTCGGAAACGGGGATGGCGGAGCGTTCACGACGGCAGCCGACCTGCACCGGTTCTGGCTGGCACTGCTCGACGGGCGCATCGTCTCCAGAGCCGGCGTCGAGGCGATGACCCGCCCGCGGCACGACGTGCCCGACGAGGGAATGCGCTACGGCATGGGATTCTGGCTGCACCGGACCGCACCGGCGTTGGTCCTCGAGGGCTACGACGCCGGCGCGTCCTTCCGCTCGACACACATCATCGAGTCACAGACCACGGTGAGTGTGCTCGGGAACAGTTCCGAGGGCGCCTGGCCGCTCATCGGGGCGCTTGCGAGGATCATCGATGCCGAGCTCGGCTGACATATGACGCCAACTCCAGAGGCATGCGACCGCACAGTCACAGCGTGAGTTGGCTGCGGTGGTGCTCGAAGTGCCGGGTGCCGTAGCGGTAGACGTCCAGGACGCTCATGGTGGGAGTGAAATAGGGATCCCAACTGGTCGGGAAGTGCATCGTCAGAGCCAGCGTGCCAGGGCTAGCGGTTCGGAGCTGACGCTGCAGCGCGTCGATGGTGCGATCCATGAGAATGCCGACGGTTCCGGCGGGCAGGATCTGGCCACCGAGGCAGGAGCCGAGGTAGTTGACCAGATGGAACGGCCCGCGGCAGGCGTCCAGCGAAGCGGCGAAGCGCCGGCTCCACCCGAGCCGCCCGAGCACGCGCACCAGGGGGACCAGGGCGCGGACGATCACGTAGCCGAAGACCATGTGGTAGAGCAACTGCCGGTTGGTCCACCGGGTTCCGTCGGACCGACGGCGCAAACCCTCGGCGGACGCCTGCGCGACCAGGTCGTGGAAGGTGCGCCGGGCACGCTCCAACTCCTGCTCGACCTGGCGGAGGTCCATGGCAACGACATTGTCCCTCGCCAGCGCACCGGACGCGATGTCAGGCTTCCTCGCACCCTAGGCAAGGCGGGATCAGGCGCGGAAGGTGTGCCGGTCGTCCCCGGTCGCGACACCGGTCTTGTGCTCGGCGTGGGAGAGGGCTTCGGCGAGGAGGCGGTGCACGTGCCGGTCCGTCGCCGAGTAATAGACGAACGTGCCCTGACGGCGGCTGTCGACCAGTCCCGCCAGCCGTAGTTTGGACAGGTGCTGGCTGACGGCAGTGGGGGAGGAGTCCACCAGTTCTGCGAGTGAGCTGACGCTGGTCTCGCCCTGCAGCAGGGCCCAGAGGATCTTGACCCGAGTCGGGTCGGCCAGCATGCGGAAGGAGTCGGCAGCGACGCGGGCGTGCTTGTCGTCCGGTACGGCAAGGATCGGGTTGTCATGCACGGCATTGATAGTACCGGGACGTCAATACCTGCACATATACGCAGGTAGCATGGCGTTATGCAGAGGTCGTCACCACGCGAGAGCGCCCCCGAGCGGCGCGATCAGCAGAGCCATCACAATAGCCACGAGCACGAGCACGAGCACGAGCACGAGCACGAGCACGAGCACGAGCACGAGCACGAGCACGAGCACGGCGTGTGGGCTCGGGCGCGGCACGCGTTCACGCCGCACAGCCATGATCACACCGAGGCGATCCAGACCGCGGACGAGGCCAGCAGCCTGGGGATCCGGGCGGCTTGGTTCAGCCTGGCCGGGATGGGCGCGACCGCGGTGCTGCAGATCGTCATCGTCGCGCTGAGCGGTTCGATGGCGCTGCTTGCCGACACTGTGCACAACCTGGGACATCTGGCGACGACCATCCCGTTGATCCTGGCGTTCCGGCTCGGGCGCAGGGCGCCCACCCGGCGCTACAGCTACGGGTTCCGCCGCGCCGAGGACCTGGTCGGGCTGTTCATCGGGGTGGTGATCGCAGTTTCGGCGGCTCTGATCATCTGGGAGTCCGTCAGGGCTCTGGCCGACCCTCGTCCGCTGTCTCACTTGGGCTGGGTCCTCGCCGCCGCCATCGTCGGCGCGGCCGGCAACGAGGTCGTCGCGCGCTATCGGATCCGTGCCGGCCGGCGCATCGGCTCGGTCGCGCTCGTGGCCGAAGGACAACATGCACGCACAGACGCGCTGACCTCCCTGGCCGTCGTCATCAGCGTCGCTGGTGCCTGGCTCGGTCTACCGCAGTTGGACGCGGCGGTGGGGCTGGTCATCGCTGCGGTCATCATCGCGGTGCTGATCGCCTCGATGCGCACCGTGGTACGTCGGCTTATGGATGGCGTTGACGACGGCACCCTTGACCGCATCGAGACGGCCACCGTCGGGGTCGACGGCGTGGTCTCGGTGGACCGGGCCCGGGCCCGCTGGATGGGCCACCGACTCGAGGCCGACCTCGACATCAGCGTCGATCCGACCCTCACGGTCGAAGCCGCACACGCCATCGCCGACGGTGTGAACCGGACCCTCGTCCAGACAGTGCCGCATTTGGATCGGGCGACCGTCCACGTCATCCCAGCGCCGCTCAGGTAGGCACTCAGGCTGCTCCGCTCCCATGTCACAGACGGTCGCTCTGCTTCGTCACAGGTCCCGAAGGCAGGTCTCCTGAACACTGTTGCAGAGCAAGGAGCTGGGCATGGGAGAGCAGACCACACGCACGATCGCGCTGATCACCCGGGCGAACAAGGGCATCGGACGTGCCACCGCCGCGCAACTGTCGGCGCTGGGCATGACGGTACTGATCGGCACCAGAGATGCACGACGTCGCGAGCAGGCGGCTGCGGACCTGCGCGCGGTCGGCGGTGACGTCCACGCCGTCGCCCTGGACGTCACCGACCCGGCCACCGCCCAGGCGGCTGCGAGGGAGGTCGAGGCACGCTTCGGGCACCTCGACGTGCTGATCAACAATGCCGGCATCACCGGCTCCGGCCAGGTCGCACCCCAGGACGCCCTGGATCAGGTCCCGAGCTCCGTCGACCTGGACATGGTCCGATCGGTGTTCGAGACGAATGTCCTCGGGGTCATCGCGGTGATCAATGCCATGCTCCCGCTGCTCCGGAACTCCCAGGCGCCGCGGATTGTCAACGTGAGTAGTCATGCCGCGTCGCTGACGATCAGCAGCGTCCCGGACGGCCCGCTGTCGTCAACGCCGTCGCTCCCGGTTTTGTCGAAACCGACAGCAACAAGCACAGCGGCAACCTCACGCCCGCGCAGAGTGCGGCAGTCCTGGTTCGGCCACGATCGGCACGGATGGACCGACCGGCGGGTTCTTCAGCGCGGACGGTCGCTTGCCCTGGTGACTGGTCGCCGGAGCGGGCCAGACGGATCGATCACTGTCCGGCGTGAGCTCAGCGGACCATGCGAAGCGCCGGCAGGCCATTGAACGCGGCGCCGTCGTCGGTGACGCCGTCCGGCCGGAAGCCATTGCGCTCGTAGAACCGGAGGGCGCGCGGATTGTCACTCGCGACCCACAGCTGGGCCGGCGTGCCGGGCAGGACCACTCGATCCAGCAGCCGTTGGCCGACCCCGCTGCCGTGGTACGCGGCGAGGACGTAGAGCGAGTACAGCTCGACGTCCCGTACCGGCCCGTGGGCACCGGTCGGTCGAGCCGTCCGCGCGAAGGCGAACCCAACGATCTCCTCGGCCACGAGGGCTACCCAGCGGACGGCGCCGTCAGCAAGCCACGTTCGCCAGGCTTCCTCCGCTCGCTCCAGAGTGAAGCGGTCCCAGAACGCGGTTCCCAGGCGATCGCCGTACGTCTCCCGGAACGTCGCACGGTTGATGCGTGCCAGGGAACTCGCGTCCGAGGCGGTGGACTGCCGGATCGTCGCGCGCGAGGGGTCATTTCGGTGGAGTAGCGAGCTCGTCCGGTCGAGCGCGAACTGCGACGAGGCGATGAGTTCGGCGCCCGCGCCCGCGGCTTGCCGAAGCTCCAGAGCGCGACGGAACGCCCCGGCGGCGTCCTCGATCCGGCCGGCGGCAAAGAGGGCCTTGCCCAGGTGTTGGACCATCACCGCCTGCCGAGGTCCCACGCCGGCCTGTGCCACCAGTTCCTCGTACCTGGCGATTGCCTCGTCGTGGCGGCCGAGGTCCCGCAGCACATCAGCGACCAGCGCGCGATGACGAGGGGTGTCGTTCGTGGCGAGCAGCATCTCGGCATGGGGGAGGGCTCGGTCCGGTCGGCCACTCCAGAGCTCCTCCAGCACCTGCAGGGCCTCGTCGTCGCGGTGCGCGGCATGGAACGCCGAGAGGTCGTCGATCCGGGGCAGGAGCGTCCGGGGATCGAACGACCACCCCGGACCTCCTGGCCCACCGGACGGGGTGGGATCGGGGTCGGTCACGTTCGGAACGGTATCAACCCCGAGCCCGTCAGCCCTGTGCCGGCGCCTCCTCGGCGGCCTCCGGCCCCATCTCCGGCGCAGCCTCGCCGACGGCGGCCAGCTCGTCCTCCGGGTGCGCGTGACCACCGAGGAACTGCGTCATGTAGAGGTCGTGGTAGGCCCCCTTGTCCGCGATCAGATCGTCGTGCGTGCCGCGTTCCACGATCCGGCCGTCCTCCATCATCAGGATGGTGTCCGCGTCGCGGATCGTGGACAACCGGTGCGCGATGACGAAGCTGGTCCGGTCGGTGCGGAGCGCGTTCATCGCGTGCTGGACGAGCAACTCGGTGCGCGTGTCCACGCTCGAGGTCGCCTCGTCGAGGATCAGCAGCGACGGGTTCGCGATGAACGCGCGCGCGATGGTGATCAGCTGCCGCTCGCCGGCAGAGATCGAGCCACCCTCGGCGCTCACCTCGGTGTCGTAGCCCTCGGGGAGCTGACGCACGAACCGGTCGACCATCGTGGCCTCGGCGGCAGCGATGACCTCCTCGTCCGTCGCGTCCAGCCGGCCGTACCGGATGTTCTCCATGATCGAGCCCTGGAACAGCCACGTGTCCTGCAGCACCATGCCGACCTGGCTGCGCAGGGCGGCACGGCTGAGCTTGCGGGTGTCCACGCCATCGATCAGGATCCGACCGCCATCGAGCTCGTAGAAGCGCATCACCAGGTTGACCAGCGTGGTCTTGCCGGCGCCGGTCGGGCCGACGATAGCGACCGTCTGACCCGGCTGGACCGAGAACGACAGGTCCTCGATGAGCGGCGTGTCCTTGCTGTAGGAGAACGACACCCCCTGGAACTCCACGTGCCCGTCGGTGCGCTCCGGCAGGTGCGCGTCGTCGCTGTCCGGGTCCTCCTCCTCGGCGTCGAGCAGCTCGAACGTCCGCTCCGCCGAGGCGACCCCCGAGATCAGCATGTTCGCCATCCCGGCGATCTGACCGAGCGGCTGGGAGAACTCGCGCGAGTACTGGATGAACGCCGTCGCGTCGCCGATCGTCAGCGTGCCCGACGCGACGCGGAGGCCGCCGGCGACCGCGATCAGCACGTACTGCAGGTAGTTCACGAACTGCATCGCCGGCATGATGATGCCGCTGACGAACTGGGCGCCGAACGAGCTGGTGAACAGTCCGTCGTTGCGCTTGTCGAACTCCTCGAGCATCTCCTTGTCGCGGCCGAACACGCGCACCAGTTCCAGTCCCGAGTAGGACTCCTCGATGTGCCCGTTCAGCTCGCCGGTGCTCTTCCACTGCTTGGTGAACAGCTTCTGCGACTGGGAGCCGACCACGCCGGCGATGATGGCCGACAACGGCAGCGCGATGAGCGCGAGGAGCGCGAGCTGCCAGCTGACGATGAACATCATGATGCCGATACCGATCACCTGGAGCGCGGACTGCACCAGCTGGCTGAAGGCCTGCTGCAGTGCCTGCTGCATGTTGTCGACGTCGTTCGTGACCCGCGACATCAGGTCGCCGCGCTGCCGGGTGTCGAAGTAGGACAGCGGCAGCCGGTGGATCTTCTCCTCGATCTGCCGACGCAGGTCGTAGATGACCTGCATGGTGAGCGCATTGAGGATGAACCCCTGCGCCCACATGAGGATCGACGCGACCACGTACATGACGAGGACGGTCAGGATCAGCCGGGCCAGCAGGGCGAAGTCGATCCCCATGCCGGGCACGATGCCCGCGGCGCCGGACAGGACGTCGGCGAACCGGTCGGCCCCCGGGTCATCGCTGGCCCGCAGGACCTCGATGATCTCCGCGAGGGACATGCCCGGGAACTGGTCGCCCAGCTGTCGGCCGAGGGCGCCGTCGAAGATGACGTCCATGGCCTGGCCGAGCACCTTGGGCGCGATCACGGTGAGCACCACCGACGCGGCCACCAGCACCACGACCAGGGCGAACCGCACCCGGTGTGGTCCGAACAACCCGAACAGCCGCTTCGCCGAGGGCCAGAAGGCCTTCGGCTTGCGCGCGGGTGCGCCCTCGCCGAACATCCCCATGTCGGCCTCGCCGGGGGTGAACTCCTCCAGTTCGTCCTCGGGTGCCTCGGCCACGGCGACGGCGACGCCTGGCTTCGTGGTCGACGCACCCGGGCCGTCGGCCGGGTCGACGCGGTTGTTGTTCACGTTCGGGCTCTCCTCGGAACGCTTGCGGGGGCTCATCGTGCGGCCTCGATGCTCATCTGGGACTCGACGATCTCGCGGTAGGTCTCGTTGGACTCGAGCAGTTCCTCGTGCCGGCCCTGGCCGACCACGGCGCCGTCGTCGAGGACGACGATGTTGTCCGCCTCCGAGATCGTCGAGATGCGCTGGGCAACGATGATCACGGTCGCACCACCGGTGGCGTCGTCGAGCGCGGCCCGGAGCCGGGCATCCGTCGCGACGTCGAGGGCCGAGAACGAGTCGTCGAACACGTACACCTTCGGCTGGGCGACGAGGGCCCGGGCGATGCACAGGCGCTGCCGTTGACCCCCGGAGACGTTCGTCCCGCCCTGTGCGACCTTGGCATCGAGCCCGCCCGGCTTGTCACGGACGAAGTCGGCGCCCTGCGCGACGTCCAGTGCCTGCCACAGGTCCTCGTCGTCGGCCTCGGTGTTGCCGAACCGGAGGTTCGAACCGATGGTTCCCGAGAACAGATACGGGCGCTGCGGAACGAGTCCGACCAGCCCCGCGATCTGGTGACGGGTGAGCGAACTCACGGAGACGCCGTCGATCGTCACCTGACCCGACTGCGGGTCGAAGAGCCGGGGGATCAGCTTGACCAGCGTGGTCTTTCCCGCTCCCGTCGAGCCGACGATCGCCGTGGTCGTGCCGGGCTCGGCGACGAAGCTGATGTCGTCGAGCACCGGAAGCTCGGCGCCCGGGTACCCGAAGGTGACGTGGTCGAAGACGACGCGACCGCTCGCCGGGAAGTCCTCCGTGCCCCGCTCGTGGACCGGCATCGAGGTCTCGGTCACGAGCAGTTCGTCGATGCGCTCCGCACAGACCACCGCTCGGGGGATCATCATGACCATGAACGTCCCCATCATCACGGCGACGAGGATCTGCAGCACGTACTGCAGGAACGCGCTCAGCTGACCGACGTCCATCTGGCCGGCGTCGACCCGGTGGCCGCCGAACCACAGCACGGCTGCCGTCACGATGTGCAGCACCATCATGATGATCGGGAACATCAGCACGAAGACGTTGCCGACCTTGACCGAGGTCTCGGTGATCGCAAGATTCGCGTCGCGGTACCGGTCCTCCTCGAACGGCTCGCGCACGAACGCGCGGATGACCCGCAGGCCGACGATCTGCTCGCGGGTGACGTCGTTGATGCGGTCGATCCGGTCCTGCATCAGACGGAACAGGGGCAGCAGGATCCGCACCAGCAAGCCCACGATGATGAACAGGGCGGGCACCGAGACCCAGACCAGCCAGGACAGGCCGGGGTCCTCGCGCAGGGCCATGATGATGCCACCGATGCACATGATCGGCGTCGACACCATGAAGTTCAGGGTCATCAGCACGAGCATCTGGACCTGTTGCACGTCGTTGGTGTTGCGGGTGATCAGTGAGCCGGTGCCGATCGAGGAGATGTCCAGCGCGCCGAGGCTGTCCACCTTGCGGTAGATGTCGCGTCGGATGTCGCGGCCGACCGCCATCGCAGTCTTGGCGCCGAAGTACACGGCGGCGACGGCGGTGACGGCCTGGACACCACACCAGATCAACATCTGCCGGCCGAGTTCCCAGATCAGGTCGACGTTGCCGGTGCTGACACCTTCGTCGATGATCCGGCCGTTGAGGCTGGGCAGGTAGAGGGCGGCGATCGTGGAGATCAGCTGGAGGACGACAACGGCGGCCACCCAGCGCTTGTAGGGGGAGGCGTACTGAAGGGAGAGTCGAAGCAAGGTCATGAAGGGTGCTCCCGGGAGGTGAGGTTCGAGCCGTCGTCGAGGTTAGATCAGGGGTCTGACATCGCGCATCGTCATATTGGATGATCCCTTCCATCCGCGGGCGCGGACGATGCCGGGTCGACCCGCCCGAACCTGGAGCGGTGCGCGCGGATCCAGCCCCGACACCAGCAGCAGCATCGGGCTGGCGCTTTCGCAATCTTCGCTCCAGGGCTTGACAGGTAGCGCCAAGTGCCGCCATGCTCGTGTGCGAAAGCACTTTCGCAAGAGCATCAAGACCTGAGCAACGCTGCTGAAGGGATCACTGTGAACTCGTCCGAGTCCCTGGACGCCTGGTCCGACCGCTCGGTCGTCCGACCCGGACGGGTCCTGGTCACCGGCGCCGACGGCCTGATCGGACGAGCCGTGGTGGCTGAGCTGGTGGAGGCAGGGGTCGGCGTCACGGCGCTGTCCCCGAAGTGGGACCGACCCAGCCCTGCCGACCGGATCGTGACCGGTGACGCCACCGAGGTCGCCGACGTCTCCGACGGACTTGCCGACGTCGATGCCGTGGTGCATCTCGGCGCGATCGCCCACCGTGATCTTGCGCCGCCCTACGAGGTGTACCGGACGAACACGAGCGCCACCTTCAACGTGCTCTCCCAGGCCGGGCAGCGTGGCATCTCGCGGGCGGTCATCGCGAGCAGCATCAACGCGTTCGGCGTGCCGATGAACCACCATGACGTCCAGCCCGCGTACTTCCCGATCGACGAGGAGATCCCGACTCAGATCGACGACTGGTACTCGCTGTCCAAGCGCAGCGACGAGCTGACCGCCGCGATGGCGGCGAGCCACTGGGGCATCGACGTGCTGGCCGTCCGGCTTCCGCACGTCGCGCCCCTTGACAACCTGTGCGACTACGCGGCGCGGGCGGCGCTGGCCCCGGCGCGCCTGGTCCGGGAGGGCTGGTCCTACCTCGACCTGCGCGACGCCGTGCGCGTCCTGCTGCTCGGCCTGGTCGTCCCATTCGACGGCGCCCATGTGATCGCGGTCGCAGCGCGGGACACGCTTCTCGCGACCGACACCACCACCCTGCTGGACCGGTACGCCCCAGACGTGCCCCGCCGTCGGGCCTTCACAGGCCGCGACAGCCTCATCGACACCACCCGAGCGGCGAACCTGCTCGGCTTCAGCCCGCGTCACTCGATCCACGCGTCCGAGGGCTCAGGCCCGGCGCCCGCACCCGTCGGAGCCCCGCAGTGACCACCCAGACCATCGAAACCGCTGCCTTCACGCAGCCGTGGGAGGCGCGCACGGACGTGCGGATCACCGGGGTGCGGGCCATCGTGACCGCACCCGAAGGGATCCCGCTCGTAGTGGTCCGGGTGGACACCTCCGACGAGGGCCTGTACGGACTCGGCTGCGCCACCTTCACCCAGCGCTGGCGCGCGGTCGTCAGCTTCGTCGAGGACCACCTCGCGCGGCTCGTGATCGGCCGGTACCCGGGTGACATCGAGGACCTCACCCGCCTGGCCCGGTTCTCCGCGTACTGGCGGGAGGGGCCGGTCGGCAACAATGCCATCTCCGGGCTCGACCAGGCGCTCTGGGACATCGCCGGCAAGCGGGCCGGGCTCCCGGTCCACGAACTCCTCGGCGGGCGGGTGCGGGCTGCCGCGGACACCTACATCCACGCTGGTGGGGCGGACATCGAAGCGACCCTCGACCAGGCAGAGGGGTTCGTTGCGGCAGGGTGGCGGCACGTGCGCCTGCAGGTTGCCCAGGCGGGTGCCGGCAGCTACGGGGCACCGAGGTTGGACACCGTCACGGACGCGACGGCGCCCTACCCGCGCGGCTGGCGGGTCTCCGAGTATCTGCGCCGGACGCCGCAGCTGTTCGAGGCCGCGCGGGAGCGGCTGGGGGAGGACGTCGAACTCCTGCACGACGTCCATTCGAGGCTGGATCCGAAGCAGGCGGTCACGCTCGCGCGTGCGCTCGAGCCGTACCGGCTGTTCTTCCTCGAGGACGTGCTGCCGCCGGAACACTGGGATGCGCTGCCCCAGGTCCGGGCCGCGTCCCCGGTGCCGATCGCGGTCGGCGAGCTGACCACGTCGATGACCGACGCCACCCGGCTGGTCCTGGACGGGGGAGTGGACCTGATCCGGTCACACGTGTCCATGCTCGGCGGACTCACTCCCGCGCGGAAACTGGCTGCCGCCGCCGAACTCGTCGGAGTGCGCACCGCCTGGCACGCCCCCGGGGACACGTCCCCGATCGGGGCTGCGGCCAACGTCGCCCTCGACGTGACGTCCGCCGCATTCGGGATCCAGGAAGGGCACGTGTACCACGAGGCGGTACACGAGGTGTTCCCCGGCACGCTGCGGATCGAGAACGGCTGGCTCCGGCCGAACGAGGCGCCCGGCTGGGGCATCGAGATCGATGAGATCGCCGCAGCGCGATTCCCGGCGGAACTGTCCAGGCACGACGAATGGGCCGCGCAGGTGCGCGGCCTCGACGGGGGGCTCATCGCCCCCTGACCTGATTCACCTACCCAACCCTGAAGGAGTTTCAACGATGAGACGCAGGACACGACGAGCGGCACCGCTCGCTCTCCTGGGCGTTGCCGCCATGATCCTCTCCGCGTGCAGCGGCGGCGGAAGCGGCGACGACCCCACCGATGGTGCCCCGGCCGACACCGATGCACCGGTCACCATCTCCGTCGGCGGCAAGCCGACCACCGAGAACCCCGAACAGCTCGCCGACTTCGAGCGCCGACTGGACGAGTTCACCGCGGACCACCCCAACATCACCGTGGAGGCGGAGGAGACGCTGTGGGAGGCTGACACCTTCCAGGCGCTCCTCGCCGGCGGCACGATGCCGACGGTGATGCAGGTCCCGTTCACGGAGATCGGCGCACTGATCGAACGTCAACAGGTCGCGGACATCACCGACCAGATCGAGGGGAGCGAGGTCCTTCAGCACCTCAACCCCACGGTGATGGACGTCGTGACCGATGACAGCGATCGCATCTTCGGTGTCCCGATCGCCGCGTACACCATGGGTCTGCTCTACAACCGTGCCCTGTTCGAGCAGGCCGGACTCGACCCGGACGCACCGCCACAGACCTGGGAGGAGGTCCGGGCCGCGGCGCAGGCGATCGATGAGGCCACGGACGCCCAGGGCTTCGGCACCATGACGCTGGACAACACCGGCGGGTGGATCCTCACCACGACGTCGTACGCGTTCGGCAGCACGTTGCAGAGCGACGACGGCGCAACGGCCACGATCGACAACCCGGCCACGACCGAGGTGCTCGAGTTCTACCGCTCGCTGCGGTGGGAGGACAACAGCATGGGCTCGAACTTCCTGCTGAACTACGACGACGCGGTGAACGCGTTCGCGTCGGGACAGATGGGCATGTTCGTCCAGGGGGCCGACAACTACAGCAACATGGTCGTGAACCGGGGCATGGACCCGCAGGACTTCGGGGTTGCCCCGCTCCCGCAGACCGATGAGGGTCTCGGCACGCTCGGCGGTGGCACGATCTCGATCATCAACCCCACCGCGACGCCGGAGGAGATCGCCGCCGGGCTCGAGTGGATCGAGTTCCGGAGCTTCCAACAGTTCACGGACGAGGAGGTCGCAGTCGCGAACGCCGAGGCGGCGGCCGCGGACGGGCTGGCTGTCGGGGCGCCCGGGCTGCCGGTGGTCAACGCGGAACTGGACGCGCAGTACCTCGAATGGATCGCCCCGGTGATCAATGTGCCGCGTGAGAACTACGAGCTGTACCTCAGCACGGTCGAGGACATCCCCCTGATCCCCGAACCTTCCGTGAAGGCTCAGGAACTGTACGCGAGCCTCGACCCGGTGGTGCAGGCGGTCCTGACCCGGGAGGACGCGGACATCGACCAGCTCCTGACCGATGCACAGGGCACCGTGCAGGCAGCGCTCGACGCCGGATGAGTCCACGGCGGCGCGGTCGCCGATGGGCCGCGCCGCCGCCGTCCCCGATAGGAGGTCCTGCATGGTTGCCCTCGATGACCCACCGGCCGTCGCGCACCGATCCAGCCCGACGCGCCGTCGCCAGCGTTCCCCGATGACGTGGCTGCGGCGTGGCGGGCTCACCACCCTCGTGTTTTTCCTTCCGCTCCTGCTCTCATTCGCGTACTTCTCCTGGTGGCCGATCCTGCGTAGCCTCGTGCTCAGCCTCCAGCAGACGAACTTCATCGTCACAGAGTGGGTCGGACTGGCCAACTTCGAGCGTGTTCTCGCCGACCCGCTTCTGCTGACGGCGGTCTGGAACACCACCTACTTCACCCTGCTCGCCGTCGCCATCGGGTTCCCGGTGCCGATCCTGCTCGCCGTGCTCATCGCCGAGATGCGCCGGACCCGTGGCTTCGCCTCGGTGCTCGCCTACCTGCCGGTCATCATCCCGCCGGTGGTCTCGGTGCTGCTCTGGAAGACCTTCTACCGTCCCGACGAGGCCGGCCTGTTCAACACGATCCTTGGGTGGTTCGGGCTCGGACCTTTGCCCTGGCTGAACGATCCGAACCTGGTCATCCCGGCCATCGTCGTGCAGGCCACCTGGGCGAGCTTCGGTACCGCCGTCATCATCTACCTAGCGACGCTGATGACGATCCGCACGGAGCTCTACGAGGCCGCCGAGATCGACGGCGCGAGCATCCTGCGCAGGTTCTGGCACGTCACCCTGCCGCAGATGCGAGGCATCCTGCTCATCATGCTGCTGCTGCAGCTGATCGGGACGTTCCAGGTGTTCACCGAGCCCTACATCATGACAGGCGGCGGGCCCGAGAACCGGAGCATGACCCTGCTCCTGCTCATCTACCGTTACGCCTTCGTCTCCGGGGACTACGGCCGGGCCACCGCGCTGAGCCTGTTGCTCGCGCTGGCGCTCTCGCTGCTCTCGGCGATCTACCTCTGGGCCACCCGACGTTGGAGCACCTCATGACGAACGCGACGACCCAGCCGGCGACCGTGGCGCCGACCCCTCCCCGCCGACGTCGCGCCAGGCCGGAGGATGTGCGCGACGAACGCAGCATCATCTCCACGATGGACCGCAAGTCACCACTCGTACGGGGGGTGGTTGCCGTCGCCGGTGGACTGCTGCTGGTCGCCCTCGTGATCACGTGTGCCGGACCGCTGTTCTGGCTCTTCAAGGCGGCGACCTCCACGTCGACCGAGACCCTCGCGCAGCCGTTCGGACTGTGGCCGAGCGGGTTGCACTGGGAGAACGTGACCGCCGCGTGGAGCACGGTCAGGTTCGGCACCTACCTGCGCAACACGCTCATCATCTGTGCGGGGTCGTGGTTCTTCGGGCTCCTCGTCGCCACGACCGGTGGCTACGGCATCGCGGTGCTGCGGCCCGCCTACGCGAAGGTGGTCGAGATCGCGGTGCTGGCGACCCTGTTCATCCCGGGTGTGATCTCGCTGGTCGCGTTGTACCTGACCGTGGTGAACCTGCCGCTGCTGAACGTGAACCTGCTGAACACGTTCTGGGCGGTCTGGCTCCCGGCTTCGGCGAGCGCCTTCAACGTGCTTCTCGTCTCGCGCTACTTCCAGGCCATCCCACGTGAGCTGTTCGAGGCTGCCCGGATCGACGGCGCCGGTGCTTTCCGGGTGTTCTGGAGCCTGGTCCTACCGCTTGCCAAGCCGATCCTCGGGGTGGTGTCCCTGCTGACGATCATCGGCGCGTACAAGGACTTCCTGTGGCCCCTGCTGGCGCTGCCCGACCACGACCTGCAGCCGATCTCGGTGGCTCTGCCTCGGGTGGAGTCCAGCACCGACCTCGGAGTGTTCATGGCGGCCCTGTTCATCTCGGTGGTCATCCCGGTCGCACTGTTCCTGGCGTTCCAGCGCCAGTTCCTGCGGGCCGCCGGCAGCGCTGGGGCGATCAAGGGCTGAGGTGTCTCAGCCGGTCGTCTCGCCGACGATCAGCGTGGGTGGCTGGTAGTGCAGCCCGGGCGACTGTTCGCCACCGAGCAGGTGCGCAGCGGCCGCCTCGCCCATCCCGGTCAGACCGACGTCGATCGTGGTCAGGTGGCGCTCGGACTGGTTGATGATCAGACCCTCCCAGTTGTCGACGCCGACGAGGGCGACATCCTGCGGCACCTGCACGCCGGCGGCGGCGAACACGTTCTCAACGCCTCGGGCGATGTGGTCGTTCCCGCCGAACACCGCGTCGATCTCCCAGTTCTCCGCGAGCATCCGTTGGGCCGCGGTTCGTCCCCATGCCTCGGTCCACGATCCGTGGAGCACCTCGTGCGTGAGGGTCACGCCGGCCTCCGAGAGAGTCTCTCGCAGCCCTTCGATGCGCAGCTGGGCCGCCAGGTCGTCCGCCTCGGCGGTGACGTGCGCGATGCGTCGGCGCCCGAGGGCTAGCAGGTGGTCACCCGCCATCCGCCCGATCGCCCGATTGTCCGGGACGAACATGACGTCGTCCGGTTCGTCGGAAAGGGTGAACGCGTAGGTGACCGGCACCGAGAACTCGGCGGAGACCGAACGGGTCCGGTGATGCAGACCCTCGCCGACCACCAGCACGCCGTCGATCCGGCGGGCGTTCAGGGCCCGGATGCTCTCCGCCATGTCGTCTCGGCGCCGCAGGCGGGCGTCGTAGAGCAATACCGCTTGCTCATGCTGGCCGAGGTAGGTCGCGGCGCCGATGATCACGGGGCGGGCGAACGTGCTCTCGGCGCGGTCGGTGAGGACGGCCACCGTCCGACTCCGGCCGAGCGCGAGGGACTGCGCCAGCCCGTTCGGTCGGAAGTCGAGCCGAAGGGCTGTCTCCTCGATCCGCTGACGCGTTGCTGCCGAAATCCGACCTCCGCCGTTGAGTGCCTTCGAAGCGGTCGAGAGCGACACGCCGGCGACTGCCGCGACGTCGCTGAGCGTGACCTTCTTCTTCGAGACCGCCATGGTCGCAATCGTAGTGCGTCGGCCACCGCATTGGGCGGATGCCGCGCGAAAGCGATTTCTCAGGTCGGCGTCGTCATACGGAGCTTCGAGTGCGGAGCACGGCGGTCGCTGTGAGCGAGACCGGCCGGTCCGGATCGTCGACGAGTGCCTCGAGGATGGTCCTGGCCGCGACGCCGGGGACGTCCGCGAGCGCGGTCGCGAG
The DNA here is from genome assembly GCF_902703175.1 of Occultella aeris. Taxonomy (GTDB): domain Bacteria; phylum Actinomycetota; class Actinomycetes; order Actinomycetales; family Beutenbergiaceae; genus Occultella; species Occultella aeris. The sequence continues at coordinate 129,986 of NZ_CACRYJ010000068.1, forward strand.
GCGCTGTCTGGACGCGGCGCCCGCCCCGGGCAGCGCGTCGGCGAGAGCGCCCGCGATCTCGTCGCCGCGGTCGTGGCGTTCGGCGAGCGTGCCCAGCGCGCCGGCGGCTGCCACGTCGTCGGAACCGTCGACGACCATGGCGACGAGCTCTGGGACGGCGTCGAGATCGCCCCGCGACCCCCGCGCGAGGGCCGCGCGCGCCCGAACGATCGGGTCCTCGTGCCGGAGGGCACCGGCAAGGATCGCGTCGGCGCCGGACGACTCGAACTTCGTCAGTGCGACCACCGCGCGTTGCCGCCGATCGGCGTCGGCGGAGGCCAGCGCGTGCGCGAGCACCCCGAGGGCTGCCTCCCCGGTCCGGGCGAGGGCCCACTGGAGCGCGCCGGCAGCATTGGGCTCCGCCTCGGAGAGCACAGCCTCGGCGAGGACGACCGCGTCACTCGACCGGCCGCCGTCGGGCATCGACAGCGCGACGCGCTGACGCGCCGCGCTGCCCGCGTCGAGCGCCCGCATGAGGCCGATCGTGCGCAGCACGTCGGACCAGTCGGCGGGTTCGCTCGCGCGCACCTGCCCGAGCCGGCCGAGCAGCTCCTGCTCGCGCGCGAGACGCTCGCTGGTGCGCTCGAGGAGCTGCACCACCATGGCCGCCGGGCTGAACGAGAGGTCCTCGAGCGCACCGCCGATCTCGGCAAGAGTGAGTCCGAGCGCCCGGAGCCCTTCCACGTGGAAGAGACGCCGGACGTCGTCTGGCGAGTACTGCCGGTACCCGCCTGCCGTCCGCCCGGTCGGTCGGACCAGCCCGATGGCGTCGTAGTGTCGCAACATCCGGGCGCTGATCCCGGACCGCTCGGAGACCTCGCCGATCAGCATCGGCTCATTCCCGCACCTCGGGCGAACCGAGGAGTGCGAGGACCCGGTTCGCCTCATGGACCGCCGCCTCGAACCCCTCGTCGGGGTTCTCGATGAGCCGTTCGGTCGCCATCGCGTGCCTGCGCACCCCGGTGTCCGGGTGTGCCTTCGCCCGCTCCACGACGGCGGAGGCCGGGTCCCCGAGGGCGACGAGGGCCCGGCTGAGGCTGCGTTGGACATCGTGGTCGCCCCGGTCGAACTGCGTTGCCAGGACCTCGGCGAGCTCGGCGACGCCATCCGGCGGGACGACGGCGACGGCGGCGCGCCACGCGGCGCGGGCGACCTCCGCGTCGTCGTCCTGGAGCAGCGCAGTGGTGATCGCTGGCCAGGTCCGCGGGTCGCCGAACTTCGACAGCGTGTGCAGCGACTGGCTCCGCGCCTGCGGGATCTGCGACGTCAGCTCGCGCAGTACCCGGTCGACGGTGGCCGGCGCGCCGTGCCGGGTGAGCGCCCAGGTGAGCATGTCGCGGACGTAGAAGTCCGGTTCGACCGCGCACCGCTCCACCAGCACCTCGACGTACTCGGGCCTGGGGTATGTTCCGGCGGACAGCGCCGCCTGCAGGCGCGCCGACGGGTCGGGGGCCTGCAGCCGCGTTCGTAGGGACTGTGCGCCGTGGTGACGCGTATGGGTCATGGTGACCACCTCCACCCTCCATGACAGACCTTGTCACAGTGAGAAGGTCAAGCGCGGGCATCACCACCCGTAGAAGCGCGAGCCACCCGGGATCATCGCGAGCACGAACGGAACGAGGAACAGTGCGGCTGCGAAAGCCCAGCCACCAGTGAGCCGGCGGGGCCTGGGCGGCACCAGCTTCCGCTGCCACCATGGGACCGGCTCGAGGATCAGGTAGGCCAGCCAGATCGGGGCTGCCGCGCAGGTGAGCCAGAACCACGCCCACTTCGTCGCGAGCCGGGGTTGCGGGCCCACGACGAGCAGGATCAGCGCAGCCGTGGCGGCGAACGCGGCGAGGCTGACCTGGACGCCCGGCTGATCCCAGCCCTGGCGTTGGGTGACCGCCACGGGCGCCGGCGAGTCCTCGGCGGCCGCGAGGATGGTGGCGCCCTCGTCGACGTATGGCGACCCGGCGAAGGTCGAGAGCTCGTAGCGGGCCACGCCATGACCGGAGTCACCGGACCACTCCACCCAGAACGTTCCCTGGCCCTCCCCGCCGGCCGGCAGCCGCTCGATCGTCAGTTCGGACACGCGACCGGCGCGTAGGTCGTTGCGCAGTTCGTCGACCGTCCGCTCCACAGGTTGCAGGGCGATCTGGACGAGGCCCGCGACCATCAGGACGGCGATCAGCGCGCGCACCACCAGGCCGAGCGGTCCCGACGGGAGCACCAGCGATGCGCCCGGGGGCGCGCCCAGGTCGTTCTCGAGCAGTCGCTGCCCATCCCCGCCCGTACCGGCCCCCATGGCCCCTCCTCGACGTGAGTCACGACCCTACCGGTGCCGGCCCGGGCGGGGGGATACCTTGGGGAGGTGACCACCGCGATGTCGGCACAGCCCACCGGGTCGAACTCGCAGCGAGCCGGCGCCGTGCGAATGAGCCTGCGGCGGGCGGCCTGGGCGTCCCTCGGTATCGTGCTCGTGCTGGCGGCGAGTGCGGCCGTGCGGTCGCTTGGCGTGTCGTCGCTTCCCGCTTTCGTCGGCTACGCGTTGTTGGTCTGGGCCCTCCTGCCCGTGCTCGTGACAGTCGTGGTCGTCTGCGTCGTCTCGCTCGGCTCCGGCAGACCACTGTCGATGGCGCCGACGGCGATCCTCGCCGGGCTCGCGCTGGCGGGCTGGGTCTCCTGGGGCGTGGGACTGCCGATCGGTATCGCCTACGGACTGCCGCTCGGGCTCGGTGCAGCCGGGGCAGGCTGGGCGGCCGGCAGCAGTCGGCGGGCGGTGGCCCGGGTGGTGGCCGTGACGGTGATCGTCGTCGTCACGGTCGTGTTCTCGGCCACCGTGACGACGGCGGCCTGATCAACTCGTGACCAGTTGCAAGGTCGCGGCGCCGATGCGGACCGCTGCATCGTGATCCCCGTACGCACCTGGCCGTGCATCGCACGCTCGCCGTCGATGCGCCACCCGGTGTTCTTCTGACGGACCATGGCGGGCCATGCGGGCTTCATAGGATCGAGGCGCCAACCTTCACCGGAGAACTTGGAGCTCCCATGAACAGCACACCACGGCGCACGATCACGGGTCTGGCCGCGATGACGCTCGCCGCAACAGGGATCGTCGTCGCCTTCCCAGCCGCGTCATCCGCCGATCCCGGCGAGATCGTCATCTCGGAGGACTTCGACTCGGGCGAGTTGCCCGACGGCTGGAACCCGGTCGAGGGGGACTGGAGGGTCGAGGAGGGTCGCCTCGTCGTCACGGCCGGCGGCATCGACCAGCTCACCTTCGGTACCCACCTGAACAACTACCGGATCGAGGCGACCGTCCGTTTCGAGGAGGTCGCCAACGCCACAAGGTGGGCGGCCATCGCTCTCGACATCGCCGGTGACGGTTCGGCGCCGTGGTGGCAGGCGGCGCTGCGGACCGCGAGTTCGGCGAGCAACGGCATCGAGCTCGCCAACCGAACGGCGGCCGGCAGTTGGAACGTGCCCTACACCGGTGCCGCCCGGTACGACGCCGGCGTCGGCCAGGATGTCCGCGTCGCCGTCGAGGTCCAGGGCACCACGGCGAGGTGGTACTTCGACGGCGAGCTCGTCCTGCGGGGTCAGATCCAGCGTTCCGAGGCCGGGGTTCTCGGCCTCGTCGCGGACAACTCGACCGTCAGCTTCGACGACATTCTCGTCACCGAGATCGAGCCGGCAGACTTCATCCTCGAGGAGGGGGAACTGCCGGTGGCCATCGCCCACCGCGGGTACTCGCAGGTCCTGCCCGAGAACACTCTGATCTCGGAGGCGGCCGCCATGCAGTCCGGCGCGGAGTACTTCGAGATAGACGTGCACACCACGGCCGACGGGGTACCGATCGTGCTGCACGACCAGACGGTCGACCGGACCACCGACGGCACCGGCGACGTGGCACTGCTCGAGAGCAGCTATCTGCAGACCCTCGATGCCGGGTCGTGGCGCGATCCCGTCTTCGCGGGTGAGCCGCTGCCCACGTTCGCGCAGATCCTCGAGCTGATGCAGCGCAACCCGGCCACCCTGATGCTCGAGATCAAGGGCCCGGAGACCCGCGCCGAGGTCGAGCACATGCTCGATCTGATCCGCGCCGCCGGTATGTCCGACCGCGTGGTCATCGAGTCCTTCGACCTCGCTGCCGTGGGCTACGCCCGCGACTACGCCCCCGAGATCCCGCGCGGGGTGCTCCGTGGCGCGGTGGATGCCGACCCGGTAGCGATTGCCCAGTCCGTGGGCGCCACCATGTACAACCCCTCTGCGACCGGTGGCCTGACTGCCGAGATCATCGATCGGCTGCACGAGGCCGGCATCGCGGTGCTGCCCTACACCGTGAACGGCGTGAGCGCCTGGCAGGAACTGACGGACCTGGGTGTCGACGGCATCGTCACCGACCGCCCAGGTGCCTACGTCGGCTGGCGCGAGGCCCAGTACGCGGCCGAGCCGGGTGAGCCGAGCGAGCCGACCGTCGACCTGGTCGCGGTCGCCGACGATGCCGAGGTCGAGCGGGGCGGGCAGATCATCGTGGCCGCGGCGAGCACCGATGTCACGTCCGTCGCCTACGAGCTCGACGGCGTGGCCGTGTCCGTCGGCGATGTGGTCGCCGCGTCCGACCTGGCCCTGGGGGCCCACCTGCTGACCGCGACCGCCGAGGGGGAGCGCGGTACCGCCACCGACGAGGTCGCGTTCACCGTGGTCGTCACGGTCGAGGGTCTTCGGGAGCGGATCATCGCGGTCGACCTGCCCACCGGCTTCCAGAGGCAACTCCTCACCGCGCTCGACAACGAGGACTGGGACGAACTGGCCTCGGCGGCGGGGCGCCGCATCCCGGACGAGACCGCACGGGCGGCGATCCTCGAGGAGATCGCCTATCTCGCCGATCGTTAGGCACGCCATGCCCCGGTGATGGCACGAACGCCCGGTCCGCACCGAGCGGACCGGGCATTCGGGCGGTGGGCCGATGCGGCCGGGTGTCGCGGGATCAGACCTCGCGGTTCTCCGAGGAGATCATCCACGCCTGCTTCTCCAGGTCGGCGATGATCGCGTGCAGGAGGTCGGCCGTCGTCGGGTCCTCTGCATCGACGTCGTCGTGGACCTCGCGGGCGACGGCGGTCGCCTGGGCGATGCGCTCGACGATGGTCTCGACCGTGTCGCCGACGGAAACGAGGTCGGCGGGGTAGGGGCTCAGGTCGGTGGTGGCGGCGACGGTCTCGGTCCGGCCGTCCGGCACGACCTGCAGCGCGCGCATGCGCTCGGCGACGACGTCGCTCTGCTCACGCGCCACGTCGACCAGTTCGTCGAGCTGCAGGTGCAGGTCCCGGAAGCCGCGGCCGGTCACGTTCCAATGGGCCTGCTTGCCCATGACGTGCAGGTCGACCAGTGCGACCAGGACCCGCTGGAGGTTGGCGCGCAGCTTCTCTGAGGCTGTCGTGGTGGTGATGGACACGAGATCCTGCCTTTCTGGCCGCCGGTCGGGCGGCGGTGCTGGTGCTGTTTTCGTGAACGACTCCAGTTTAGGACGGTCGGTTCACTCGCGCCAGCAAGGAGAGGCGTGCCTATTCGGATGCAGGTCGGACGCACTCGTCGCAGATGCCCCAGAAGATGACCTCCGCGGTTGCCACCGCGAAGCCGGGCGGGGTGGGCCCGTGCAGGCAGGGTGCCTCGCCGGTCGTACATGCGACGTCCGTCACCTTCCCACACACCGAGCAGACGGCGTGATGGTGATTGTCATGCACCAAGCGCTCGAACCGCGCGGATGACCGCGCCGGCTCGAACCGGCGGACCAGCCCGGCTCGGTGCAGGTCGGCCAGGATGTTGTGCACCGCCTGCAGGCTCGGTGCGTGTTCGCCGAGGCGTCGCCGCAGCGTTTCGGCGTCGAGGTGGGGGGTCTCGTCAAGGACCGCCAGGACCGCCAGACGTCCCGAGGTCGCCCGCAGCCCCGAGGCGCGCAGCGCCTCGAGATCCGACGGGTCGGCGATCGCGGTCATACCCGCACCGTAGATCGAAATCGTGAACGACTCAAGTAACGCTCGGATGCGGACCGATGTCAGGGCGGGCTGACGTCGGTGCGGCCTAGTCGTTCGCGTCGCTGAACCGCCGATGGACGCCATGCAGGACGAGACCGAGGATGATCAGGCCGCCACCCAGCGCCCACACCTGCCAGGACTGTTGGACCAGCAGGATCAGGCAGCTGATCAGGGCGAGGACCGGAACAACGCTGGGGACCCGGAAGTGCGTGTGCCCGGGTTCGTCGCGTCGCAGCAGCAGGACCGCCAGGTTTGTTGAGATGAAGACGAAGAGCAGGAACAACACGACGGTCTCGGCAAGCAGTTCAAGGGTGCCGACAGCGGCCAGGAGCGCGGACAGCGCCGTTGTCGCGAGGATGGCCACCCACGGAGTGCGGCGCCCGGGCAGCAGCCGGGCGAACACGGTGGGGAGGAGCCCTTCATCGGCCATGCCGTAGGTGAGGCGGGAACTCATGATCGATGTCAGCAGTGCCCCGTTCGCGACGGCGATCAGGGCGATCGCGCTGAACAGCCAGTTGGGGACCGAGAACCCGGTGGCGTTGACGACGTCGAGCAGCGGACCGCTCGAGCCGGCGAGGTCCTGGGCCGGAAGCATCGCCGCCGAGGCGAGAGCGATGAGGACGTAGACGACACCAGCCACGATCAAGGCGCCGAACAGAGCGCGTGGGTACACCCGTGAGACGTCACGAACCTCCTCGGCCACATTGGCCGAGGTCTCGAACCCGACGAAACTGTAGAACGCGAGGAGCGCCGCACCCAGCACCGCGAAGCCGGCCCCGGGACCCGGCGGCGGTTCCAGCACCCGAGCCACGTCGCCGCGACCCGCTCCGAGGGCCAGTCCGACGAGAACGATCACCAGAACCAGACCGCTGACCTCGATGATGGTCATCACCAGGTTCGACGTCACCGACTCCCTGATGCCACGCAGGTTCAGGAGGGCGAGCAGGAGCAGGAAAATGGGAGCAGCCACGGGAACGGGGATCACGTGGAACGTGGCCAGGTAATCGCCGCTGAATGCGATCGCGAGTCCCGCCACACTCACGATGCCCGCACACAGCATGCAGTAGCCGACCAGGAAGGAGACGACCGGTCGGCCGAATGCGCGCTGGGCGAAGATGGCCGACCCGCCGGCGCGCGGGTACTTCGTGACGAGCTCGGCGTAGGAGCCCGCAGTGAGCAATGCCATGCCCATCGCGATGACGATCGGTACCCACATCAGGCCGCCCGCGTCGGCAGCGAGCTCTCCGGTCAACGCATAGACGCCGGCGCCGAGCACGTCACCGAGGATGAACGCGAACAACAAGCCCGCGCCGATGCCTTGGCGAAGACGTGTGGGCGATGGTTCGGCTTCGGTCATCGGGTCATGGTTGCGGACATCCTCGGAACCCGCGAGCCGGACCGATCACCGAGCGCCGGGTACCCGATCACCGCGCCGTCCTGACCTACCCCGCGCCCCGGGTGTGGGAGGCACCGTCGGCGCATACCGTTGGGTGTCATGACGGAACACGCGGGCGACACCCATGACCCGCGGGACACGTGGCTGCGCCCCAAGATGCACGGGCCGACGCGCAACGGCATGGCTCTGCTCATCATCGACATGCAGAACGCCTACTTCGAGAATCCCGCTCTCGCCGCCGTGCTGCCTGCCCTTCTCGAGCACGCCAACGAACTCATCCGTGCGGCGCGTGCGGCCGGCCGGCCGGTGATCCTGGTCCGGACCGTCCACGCACGCGACCGATCCACGTGGACCTTGAACATGCTCGACGACGACGAGGGTTTTGCGTTCCCGGGCACCGAGCAGGCGGCCTACGTCGAAGGCCTGCAGGTCGGGGACGCCGCCGACATCGGCAAGACACGTGACAACGCGTTCCATGGAACCCGTCTGCGCGAGGTCATCGTGGAACTCGGCGTTCGCCATCTGCTGATCGGCGGAGTGTCCACTCATAGTTGTGTCGCCCAGACGGCGATGGCCGCTTTCGCGGAGGACCTGCACGTTGCGATCGCGGGGGACGTGATCGCCTCAGAGAACCCGTACTTGTCCGAGGCAGCCCTGACCTTCCTCAGCGAGGAGATGCGTCAGCCGGTGCTGGACCAGGACTCGTGCCTGGAACTGCTGAGGGGTTAGGGCCGCAGACCCATGTGCACGATCGCACGTGCAACCTCGACCAGCCTCAGGTTCCGATCCCGTGCGTACTTACGCATCACGTCGAAGGCCCGAGCGACCTCCAGGCCGCGTGCTTCCGCAAGAATCCCCTTCGCCTGCTCGATCACGATCCGGCTGTCCAAGGCGTGCTGCAGTTGCTCGGTGACCAGTGCCTGCTTGGCGTGCGAGGAGGCGTTGATCAGGAAGCCGGTTGCCAGATCGGTCAGGACCTGAGCCGCGGCCAGGTCCTCGGCGTCCCAGATGCGTGGAGCCTCGCCGTACAGATTCAGGGCGCCCAGCGTGTGAGTGCCGAGGTGCATCGGGATCCCAGCGGCGGACCGCACGCCGATGCGCGCGGCCACCGTGCGATAGTCCGGCCACCTCATATCTGCTCGGAGGTCGGCGACCGCCACCACGGCGCCCGTGGCGGAGGCGTCGATGCACGGGCCCCTCTGGGTGTCCTCCTGGTGCCGTCCCAGGTCCGCAAGCCACTCCGGGACCGTGGTGATGGCCCGCACTCGGTCGTCAACCTCGACCGTGACGCCGCCGCCTGCCAGCGCCAACAACTGCGACGTCCGTTCCGCGAGATCGCCGAGCACCTCATGGACCTCGTAGGGCTCGATGAGTTTCTGCGCGAACTCCGACGTCGTGCGGACGAACTCTGCGTGGTCATACACGAGGGTTGATCTCCTTCGAACAGCGGCTGTATGTGGTGCCCTGCCGACGAGTCGATCGCAGGTGAAGTGCCAGGTCAGTGGGTGCAAGTTTACGCGGTGCCCACCTGGAGACACACGTAAACTGGTCGGCCTCCGGGAACCGGTGCGTAGTGCCGGTGTTGCTCCCGCCAGCCGCATGCGTGTCGGAGCGACGTTCGCCGGCCGCCACCTGATGGTGCGTGAGGTGCAGGGTGTCGCCGGCCCGCAGGGAGGGGCTCGGCATGCCTCGGCACTCCCTCATCCCGACGAGCAGCTCACGTTGGACATCCTCGGCGGTGCGCTGCTTGAACGCCCCACCGGCACGCCGCGCGACGACGGTGGCGCAGGCGCGGCCCACGTCGTCCGCGTGGACCACCTGCAGGCTCAGGCCCCACGGCAGGGGAGGTGCCGGTACGGCACCGGTGCGCAGCGACGACGTCGGTGCGCACGGGCCGAGGAAGTAGCGCACGATCTGGGCGCCGGCGTCACCTGGAAGATCAGCGCGGTCCGCATCCGGGTGACGGTGAGACTTGGGCCTGCTGCCTCGATCTCGTCGAGCAACCGCTCCTGCGCGGCCCTGTGATCGGTGTTGGGTTGGGTCGCCCAGACCAGGTGGATCCCGGCATCCGCACCTTGGGACGCCCCGCCAAAGCCTCGACCACCCCGAGTGTGCGGCGAGGTCCACGCTGTGCCAGTCGGCGCCGTCGTACGGTTCTTGCATTTCCTCCTCGTCAGATCCAACCAGCAGCGCCGGTCGCTGCATTGACCTTCGTTGAGGGCTCCGACGGGTGCTCGACATCGCGATTGGGCTGCGCCTGATGAGCTCGGTAGCCGTCTTCGTCTCGCCTTGATCCGACATGTCGGTCCCTTCGTCGCATGGACCCGTGATCGAGGGTCCATCCAGGCGACCCTTCCCGCAGGTCGGGATGGCGTGGGGAGATCGGCCCGGAGCCGCTGAGCGCACCGATCACCGGGCCCGCGCCCGGTCGTGCCGTTTGTGTGCATGAGCCGGCCCGTCGTAATATCAACTCAGCACCGCGCGTTCGACGTGACGGTCACAAGTTGCTCCTGACCCCGGCGACGCCACCGAAGGCGACGGGCGGGACAACGCGAGATGGCAGTGCTTGGGACGTCACGGGAGAACAACACCGCAGGCGATGGCTCGGTGAGCCTGCTCGTGTCGGGAGCCGCGACACGTTTGGTGCTTCGTGGTGAGGTGGATATCGCGATGAACAGACGCCTGACCGCCGTCGTCGAGGAGGTCTTGGAACTGGGTCGGCCGCTCGAGGTCCACACCGCCGAGGTCACGTACATGGACTCGGCGGCGATCGCCGCCCTCGCCCTGTTGGCGACTCGGCTGCCCAGTCGCGTGCGGATGATCGACCCACCCGCGCTCGTACTGTTCCTCCTTGAGGCGACGCAGTTGAACGAATTGGTCGACATCATCGATACCCAGTCGCTGACCGGAACTGACGCACGCGGTCCGGACGACCGGCGTGGTCACGATGGAGGCCGTAGTGGGGACGGACACGCCGTGGCCGAGATGCTCCGGACGAGGACCACCGGATGCCGGTGCTCGGCATGTGCCGCATCCCAGGCGGACGACCGGGCCTAGGCTCGGTCGTCGCGCGTTGCTCAGGACACAACGCAAGGCCCGCGGGGGGCTGCATCCCGCGGGCCCAGCAGACGTCGGAACTCCTACTTGAAGGCGTCCTTGACGTTCTCGCCGGCCTTCTTGACGTTGGCCTCCGTCTGTTCGGCATTGCCCTCGGCCTGCAGCCGTTCGTTGTCGGTCGCCTTGCCTGCGGCCTCCTTGACCTTGCCCTTGGCGTCTTCGGCGGCGTTGCGGATCTTGTCGTCGATGCCCATCTCGGCCTCCTTCCGCCGGACCCGGTGTGGGTCCGTACTCCTTCGACGCTAGGTCAGTGCGCCACGGCCCGCATGTCGAGCAGGGCCAGGACGACGGGTCGGTGCCGCCGAGGACCTCGAGCATCGCCGCCTCGACACGAGGTGGCGCAGGAGTGGTCGTTGCCGTGTCCGGTACCGGCAGGCTCGCGATCACGGCGTCCTGCTCGTAGGCCACGATCACCCGCGGGTCGATGTGGGCGGAGCGACTGACCGCAGGGGTGTTGCCGAGCCGTTCGGCCACCTCGGCGACGGCGTCCCGCACGCTGCGGTCCTGCTCAGGACCTGGGTCGCGCTCGCCGTGCGCGAGGGTGACTGGGGCCAGGACGGTGCCGTGCCAGGTCCGGAAGTCCTTGGCGGAGGCATCCTCGCCGAGACGCTCCTTGACGGAAGCCCCGATGTCGGTGCTGCACAGGCCGCGCCAAGTGCCGCCCCGCTGCGAACCCTCCCGGTAGGCCAACAGTTCGCCATCACCGCCCGTCGCCATTCCCAAAACTACCGTTGTCGGCGCGGTAGGCCTCGCCGCCGATCCGGAACAGTCCCTGATTCGAGGAGCAGGAACGCGTGGCCAGATCTCGCGGATCCGTTCGTGCTTCGCCGCATCCCGCTCCGCGCTCCACGATGGGTGAGAGAGGTACTGGCGGCGGCCGGCGTCGCAGGTGCCGACGGTCTGGATGTGCCCGCTCTCGTCGGGACAGATCCAAACGTCCCGCCAGGCAGGCGGGATCATCAGGTCGCGGCAGTGGGGGAGATGGCGAGTGCCGCTACGCGGGCGTGCCGGCGGCACGCGCAGCCGGATCGGCGGTCCGGAGCCACGAACGCAGCTCGGCAGCCAGCTCGGTCATGCTCGCCAGCGGCGGGGTGTCCCGTCTCGATCTGCTCGCGCTGGAGCTCGGCGAACGGGGCCGCCACCGACCTCCTCCTCGTCTGCGCCGTCACCCGCATCGTCACCGAACGGCTGCAGGACATGTGGGGCGCGGCCGGCTCAGTCGTGCATGCCGTGCTCGTGCCCCGAGTGGGTCGAGGGTTCGAGCTGGAACGTCGAGTGCTGCACGCCGACGTCGAAGTGCTCGGCGACGCAGGCCTGGAGGTCGTCGAGGATGCGGGGCGCGTGGCCGTCCTGGAAGCACTCGTCGTCGAGCACGATGTGGGCGGTCAGGACGGGCAGTCCGGTGGCGATCTGCGAGGCGTGCAGGTCGTGCACGCCCCGGACGTGCGGCTGGGCGAGGAGATGGTCGCGCACGACGTCCAGGTCGAGCCCTTCGGGCGTGGTCTCCAGGAGCACGCGCCCGGCCGTGCGCAGGACCGCGAGCGCCCGGGGTGCGATCAGGACGGCGATGGCGATGCCGGCGAGTGCGTCCGCTCGGGTCCACCCGGTGAACGTGATGATCAGCGCGCTGACGATCACGGCCACCGAGCCGAGCGCGTCGTTGACCACCTCGAGGAACGCGGCTCGCATGTTCAGGTTCGCGTCGCGGCCGGTACTGAGGACGGCGATGGCGGCAACGTTCCCGGCCAGGCCGATGATGCCGAAGACGAGCGTGCCGGTCGCAGCGATCTCGGGTGGATCGAGGAGCCGCCGGACACCCTCGATCAAGGCATAGATGCCGACCGCGAACAGCAGCGCCGCCTGCGCGCCGGCGGCCAGGATCTCGATGCGGCGCCAGCCCCAGGTGCGCCGGGAGGTCGCCGGCCGGGCCATCAGGGTCGCGGCCAGCAGGGCCATGAGTAGGCCGCCCGCGTCGGTGACCATATGGCCGGCATCGACGAGCAGCGCCAGGCTCCCGGTGATCAGGGCTCCGATCACCTGGGAGACCAGGATGGTGGCCGTGATAGCGAACGCGATCGCCAACCGGCCCCGGTGCGTGGTCGGCGGGTGTGCGTGGCTGTGCTCACCCATGGTCACGGTGCCCTGTTCGGGTGGGCCCGCAGGTCCGCCGGGGCCGGGTTCGAGGTGGTCCCGATGCCGTAGTTCGGACACAGGGTCACGACGTATCCGGTGGCCGCGAGCAGGCGTTCTGCGCTCGCGAGCACATCGAGCAGCTCGGCGGAGGTGCTCAGCGAGAACATCGAGGCGCGACCCTGTGGCCGGGACGCCACGAGGCCGCAGTCGCGCAAGCAGGCGAGGTGTGCGCTGACCGTCGACTGGGCGAGACCGAGGTGCTCGGTGAGGTCACGGACCTTGTGCTCGCCGAGCGTCAGGTGCTGCAGGATCGCCAACCGGGTCGGGTCGGACAGGCCGTGGAACAGCGCCGCCGCCGGCGCCAGGTCCTGCGATTGGGCGCTCTCCGCCTCGAGTTGCGGCATCGTCATATGGCGATGATAGCGCCACACGGCGTCAGACAGAAGTGCGCTGTGCGAGCGTGAGACCGACCGGCTGCCCCGGCCGCGTGTGCTCAGGCGGCGCCACCGTTGACGTGGAGGACCTGGCCGTTCACCCACCGGGCCGGCCCGGCGAGGAACGCGATCACCTCCGCGGTGTCCTCGGCACTGCCGAGGCGCCCCATCGGGTTCGCGGCCGCGATCGCCTCGACCAGCTCCTGGCTCTTGCCCTCGAAGAACAGGGGCGTCGCGGTGGGACCGGGCGCGACGGCGTTGACCGTGATGTCCCGGCCCCGTAGTTCGCGGGCGAGGATGAGCGACATCGCCTCAACGGCGCCCTTCGAGGCGGCGTAGGCGCCGTAGGTCGGCGTCTGGAGCCGGGTGATCGACGTGGACAGGTTGATGATCGCCCCGCCCGCCCGCAGACGGCGCGCGGCGAGCTGGTCGACCACGAACGTCCCGCGGACGTTGACGCGCTGAACCCGGTCGAACGCGTCCAGGTCCATCTGCGCGACCGGCGCCAGCGGCATGATGCCGGCCGTGTGCACCAGCACGTCGACGCCGCCGAACTCTCGCTCGGCGACATCGAACAGTGCCGCCATCGCCGTCTCGTCCGCCACGTCGCCCCCGGCGGTGACCGCGCGGCCGCCGCCGGCTCGGATCGCGGCGACCACCTCGTCCGCGCGCTCGCGGCCACCCCCGTGGTGCACGACGACGGCGAAGCCGTCCGCGGCCAGGCGTCCGGCACTGATGCTCCCGATGGCGCCCGAGCCGCCGGTCACGATCGCGACGCGATCCCCGTTGTTCGTCATGGTCTGAACCTCCCGCTAGTATGTGGACTACGTGTACATTTTCATGGTGACACGGAAATGTACACCCTGTCCAGATAGGAGCACGAACGATGACGGGTCACCAAGCGCCGCGGCGCGGCCGCGGCCGGCGGCCGGCGGCCGAGGTACGCGCGAGCGTCCTCGAGGCGGCGGGTCGCGTCCTCCTCGAGGAGGGCCTGCCGGCGGTCACGTTCGACCGTATCGCCCGGGAGGCCGGGTCGAGCAAGATGACCCTCTACAAGTGGTGGCCCTCGCCCGGCGCACTTGCGGCCGAGGCGTACTTCGCCGGCAGCGAGGAAGCGCTCGACTTCCACGACAGCGGCGACCTGGCGGCGGACCTGACGGCCCAGCTGACCGCGTTCGTGAGGCTGCTCACGGTCGCAGGGGCCGGCCGGCCGGTCTCCGAACTCATCGGTGCGGCTCAGCTGGACCCCGAGCTGGGCCGCGCGTGGTCGGAGAGTTACGCGCTCCCGCGCCGCGAGCTCGCCCGTGTTCGGCTCCGGATCGCCCGCGACCGGGGCGAGCTGCGCGAGGGTGTCGACCTCGACGTGATGGTCGACCAGCTGTGGGGTGCCGTCTACCACCGGATGCTCGTGCTCCGGGTGCCGTTCGACGAGACACTCGCCCCGCGCCTGGTCGATCAGGCACTCCATGGGGCGGCACGACGCGAGGCCGAGCCGGGCGCGTGAGCGCGATCCGTCGCCTTCCACACAGATCCTCCGCACCGATGCACTGGTGATCGCCGTCCTCGCGACGTACCGTCGGACCAGACGTACGTCTTCGAGGGAGTGAATCTTCATGGCACGCACCTGGTCCCGCTGGCTACCGGCTGCGGCCGTCCCACTCGTGGTCGCCGGTTCGGTCGCGTTCGCCGCGCAGGCGGGGGCCGACGAGTTGCCCGAACGCACTCCAGAGGACGTCCTGACGCTTCTCGCCGACCGGGACCACCAACCGTACTCCGGCGAGTTCGAACAGACCTCCGACCTCGGCCTCCCGCAGTTGCCCGGTGGCGTGGACCTCCCGGATGCCGACGGTGACGCCGCCGCCGTGACCGCAGCCCTCGAGGCGCTCACCAGTGATCACGGCGGGCGGGTGTTGGTCGGCGAGCAGGACCAGGCCCGAGTCCAGGTGTTCGAGAGCTTCGGCGAGCGCGACGTCATCGTCAACGGCGACGAGGTCTGGGTCTATGACTCCGACGAGAATGCCGCCACCCATGCGACCGTGCCCGCCGACGCCCGCACAGCCCCCCTCGACCAGCAGTTGACACCGGACGAGGTCGCCGACCGGTTCATCGAGGCCGTCGGCCCCAGCACGGAGTTGAGTGTCCGCGAGGACGTGGAGGTCGCCGGCCGCGCCGCCTACGACCTCGTCCTGACCCCACGCACCGACGCGACGCTCGTGGCCGAGGTGGCGATCGCCGTCGACGGTGAGACCGGCCAACCGCTGCGGGTGAGCGTCACCGCCCGCGGCGAGCACGCGCCCGCCTTCCAGCTCGGCTACACCTCGCTCGATCTGGCCGCCCCCGATGCCGACCTGTTCGAGTTCACCCCGCCGGCGGGTGCCGAGGTCGAGGAGATCGCGCCGCCGGCGCAGGACCAGGGACGCGACGACGCCGAGCAGGTCGAACACCCGGAACCGACCGTGGTCGGGACCGGCTGGGAGTCCGTGGCGATCCTCGACGCCGGCACCACAGACATCGGAGCCGAACCGCTCCTCGCACAGTTGACCACCGCCGTCGACGGGGGTCGCCTGCTCGGCACCGATCTCGTGAACGTGCTGATCGCCGACGACGGCAGGGTCCTGGTCGGGGCGGTGCCGCTCGAGCGGCTCCAGGCCGCGGCCGCTGAGTGAGCGAGACCGCGACCGCCGCGGATGAGGCGGACACGCACGCCGCCGACCTCGCGATCGCGACGACCGGCCTGACCAAGCGGTTCGGCCACCAGATCGCCGTCAACGCCATCGACCTGGCCGTGCCCCGTGGCTCCGTGTTCGGGTTCCTCGGCCCGAACGGCTCCGGAAAGACCACCACGATCCGGGTCCTGCTCGGCCTCGCCGCAGCCACCAGCGGCAGCGCCCGCCTGCTCGGCAACGACGTGCCCACCCAACTGGCCGAGGCCTTGCCGCGGGTCGGGGCGCTCATCGAGGGGCCCGCGTTCTACCCGTTCCTGTCCGGGGCGGACAACCTGCGCCGACTCGACTCGGCCGACGCCCGCGCCGATCCCGCGACCCGCGATGCCCGGGTCGCCCGCGCGCTGGACCGTGTCGGCCTCTCGCACGCCGCCAGGAAGAAGGCGCGCGCCTACTCGCTCGGCATGAAGCAGCGACTCGGTATCGCCGCCGCTCTGCTCACCCCGCGCGACCTGCTCGTGCTCGACGAGCCCACGAACGGCCTCGACCCGCAGGGAACCCGCGAGGTGCGCTCGCTCATCCGTGCCGTGGCCGCCGAGGGCACCACCGTGTTCGTGTCCAGCCACCTGCTCGCCGAGGTCGAGCAGATCTGCACGCACGCGGCCGTGATGCACGTCGGCTCGCTCGTCGCGCAGGGCAGCCTTGACGACCTGCGGGGCACAGGTGGCCGGGTGGTCCGGGTCGAGACGCCCGACGGCGATCGAACGGTTGCCGAGTTCGCGCGCCTCGGGCTGGACGCGGCGCTGGCGGGTCCGGCCCTGCGGGCCGGGCCGGGCGAGGTCGTGGTGGAGGCGCCGCTGCCCGACGACGGGCCGGCCGCCGAGGATCTCGTCGCAGCGCTGGTGGCCGCCGGGGTGCGGGTGCGGGGCTTCGACCTGGCGCGGCCCAGTCTCGAGGACCGGTTCGTGGCCCTGACCGGGGAGGGGTTCGACGTTGCACGCTGACGCTGACACTGCCTCCGCCCGGACCCATGGCGGCGCCCTGCTCGCCTCGGAGCTGCGGGTGCTCTTCCGCCGCTGGCGCACCTGGGCGATGCTGGCCGCGCTGGCGTCGATCCCGGTGCTCATGGCCGTCGTGGTACGGCTCTCCTCCGAGCCGCCGGGACCGGGGGAGGGCCCGCCGTTCCTGGACCAGGTGACCAACAACGGCATGTTCGTTGCCGTCACCGCGCTCGTGCTGACGACGCCGCTGTTCCTGCCCCTGACCGTCGCCGTCGTTTCCGGGGACACGATCGCCGGCGAGGCGAGCCTCGGCACGCTGCGCTATCTCCTCGTCGCACCGGCCGGCCGGGTGCGGCTGCTCCTGGTGAAGTACGTCTCCACCGTCGCGTTCTGCGTTGCCGCGAGTGGCACGGTGCTCCTCACCGGTTGGCTCATCGGCGCGGCGCTGTTCGGCACGGGGGAGGCGACGCTGCTCTCCGGGGACACGATCGGCGTCGGCGACGCCGTCGTCCGGTCCCTGCTCGTGGGCGCCCATGTGACGATCTGCATGCTGGGGCTGGCCGCCGTCGGGCTGTTCATCTCGACCCTGACCGACGCAGGGGTGGGCGCCATGGCCGCCGTGGCCGTGCTCACGATCGTCGCGCAGGTACTCGGCCAGCTGGACCAGCTCGCCTGGCTGCACCCGTGGCTGTTCACGCACCACTGGCTCGCGTTCGCCGACCTGCTCCGGGAGCCGATCGTGTGGACCTCGTTCACCGAGAACGCCCTGCTCCAGGCCGCGTACGTCGCGTTCTTCGGGGCGCTCGCCTACGGGCGGTTCAGCACGAAGGACGTCTTGTCCTGACTCGGCGATTACGGAAGTAGTTTTCACAGGCCCGCAAAGATCCGGAAGTACTTGACGCAGCGTCCGGCCCTCAATAGTGTCCCGGACAGGCGGTTGGGCAACGAGGTCCGGCCGTGCGGAGAGCCGTCGGAGTGACGTCGTTGTCGCCCGGGGCATGACCGAGGAGACACACCGTGACTCTGACAGGTTCGCGAACGGTCCGAGCCGGCCTCACCGCGCTCGCGACCGGAGCCCTTGTCCTTTCCGCTCTCGCGCCCGCTGCCGGTGCCAACCGGGCGCCCGACCCGGGCGGCGTCGCGGTGATGGAGGTCGGGGACACGCCCACCGCGGCCGAGATCGACGCCATCGTCGCGGCCATGAGCCTCGACGAACTCATCGGTCAGATGACCTGGACGCACGTCTACGGCGCGTCCGCCGACGACACGTCGATGGCCGCCAGCAACCAGGCCCGCTACGGGGTGGACACCCCGGCCGAGGTGGTCGAGAAGTACCACCTCGGCGGCGTCCTCTACTTCGCCTGGTCCGGCAACACCGGCAGCCCCGCGCAGACCGTCACGCTGTCGAACGGTCTGCAGGAGGCGGCGATCGGCGAGGGCGGCCCGGGCATCCCGCTCGCGGTCACGATCGACCAGGAGGGCGGCCTCGTCGCCCGGGTCGGACCGCCGGCCACGCTGCTGCCCGGGAACATGGCGCTGGGCGCGACGTTCGACGAGGACCTGGCCCGACGACAGGGCGAGGTGCTCGGCGCCGAGATGCAGGCACTCGGCGTGAACGTCGACTTCGCTCCCGTGCTCGACCTGAACTCCAACCCGGACAACCCCGTGATCGGGATCCGATCGATGGGCGAGGACCCGGACGTCGTCAGCGAACTCGGGGTCGCTCAGATCCAGGGGATCCAGGAGTACATCGCGGCTGCCGCGAAGCACTTCCCCGGCCACGGCGACACCGCCGAGGACTCGCACTACGGGCTACCCGTGGTCACCTACGACCGGGCCACCCTCGAGGAGCACCTCGCGCCGTTCCAGGCCGCGATCGACGGCGGGGTGGACATGATCATGAGCGCGCACATCATCGTGGAGGCGATCGACCCGACGATGCCCGGCACGCTCTCGCGCGCCGTGCTGACCGGTCTGCTGCGTGAGGAGATGGGCTTCGAGGGGATCGTCACCACCGACGCCCTGGACATGGCCGCGCTCGCGGCGAACTGGAGCCAGGAGGACATCGCTCGCCTGACCATCCTGGCCGGTTCGGACATCCTGCTGAACTCCCCGGACGTGGACGCCTCGTTCGCCGGCGTCCGCCAGGCGGTCACGGACGGCGAGATCACCATTGAGCGGCTGCAGGAGTCGGTCCGCCGGATCCTCACCTGGAAGGCCGAGCGGGGGATCCTGGTGGACCCGTTCACCGACCCCGACGCAATCGACGACGTGGTCGGCTCCGCGGAACACCAAGCCACGGCGGCGACGATCTCCGACCGGGCCGCCACGCTGCTGCGGAACGAGGCACGCGTGCTGCCGCTCGGCTGCGACGAAACGATCCTGATGGTCGGTGCCGGCTCCGGCTGGCCCGAGCGGGTCGGTCCGATGCTCGCCGACCACGGCTACCAGGTGATCGAGGACTACGAGAACGGTTCCTCGCCGTCGGCCGCGTACCGCGCGCGCGCCGTGGCGGCCGCCGCCGAGGCCGATGTCATCGTGTTCACGTCGAACAACGCGACCAGCAACGCGGCACAGCAGCAGATGGTCGCCGAGCTCGCCGCGACCGGGGTCCCGGTGGTCGTCATCGCGACCCGCAACCCGTATGACATCAGCGTGCTGCCCGGTGCGGACGCGGTGATCAACAGCTACGGCACCGGGGTGATCAACTTCCAGGGGGTCGTCAGGGCGATCGCCGGGGACATCAACCCTGCGGGCCGGCTCCCGGTGGACGTCCCCGAGGCCGACGGCGACGGCGTCCTGCTCCCGCTCGGCAGCGGTCTTTCCTACCCCGGGCCGCCGCAGCACGCCGGACCACCGACGAACGCCGGACCGCCGGACGGGCGACCGCCGCACGCCGGACCGCCGGACCACGCCGGACCACCGGACCACGCCGGACCGGGCGGGTGCTCGCACCCGGGCCGCCCGACCGACTAGACCCCCGATCCCGAGTGAGATGAGGACCGCAATGTCCAGGAAACGACCGATGCTGATGAGTGCTCTGGCCGTCGCGGCCGCGGCCGCCGTCGGAGTCGCCGGCGTGATCGCGCCCCTGGGCGGCGGGCCCGGAGGGCGGCCGGAGACGCCACCCGGGCATGACCGCCCGCTCCAGCTCGGCGTGGAGGTCCTGCTCGCCGACGAACTCGACCTCCTGGCCGGCCAGCGGGTGGGCCTGATCACGAACCCGACCGGAACCACGAGCGACCTCACCCACACCATCGACGCCCTGATCGCCGGGGAGGCCGAGGGCGACTACGAGCTCACCGCGCTCTACGGGCCGGAGCACGGGGTGCGCGGCGGGGTCCCGGCGGGTGCGTACGTCGAGAGTTACGTCGACGAGCGCACCGGTCTGCCGGTGTACTCCCTGTACGGACCCACCCGCAAGCCCACCGCCGAGATGCTGGAGGACGTGGATGTGCTGGTGTTCGACATCCAGGACATCGGCGCACGCTTCTACACCTACATCTGGACGATGTACTACGCGATGGAGGCGGCCGCCGAGCAGGGCAAGCCGTTCGTGGTGCTGGACCGGCCGAACCCGCTCGGCGACCGGATGGACGGTCCGGTCCTCGAGTACCCGGAGCTGAGCTCGTTCGTCGGGCTCCGGGAGATCCCGCTGCAGCACGGCCTCACGGTCGGTGAGCTGGCCCAGGTGTTCAACGGGGAGTTCCTCGAGACGCCGGCGGATCTGCACGTGGTCACGATGCGCAACTACGACGCCGCCAGCATCGTGGAGGACTGGGACCTGCCCTGGGTGCTGCCGTCGCCGAACATCCCAACCCGGGAGACGGCGCTGGTGTATCCCGGCACGGGGCTCATCGAGTCCATCAACGTCTCCGAGGGCCGTGGGACGACCACGCCGTTCCTCTGGTTCGGCGCACCGTACATCGACGAGGCGGAGTCCTATGCGCTGGCCGCCGAGCTCAACTCCCGTGGGCTGCCCGGAGTGACCTTCCGGCCGATGTCCGCCACGCCGACCTCGAGCAAGCACGCCGGTGCGTTCTCGGGCGGCGTCCAGATCCACTTCACCGACGCGGCCGCCTACGAGCCGATCCGGACCGGGTTGCACGTCCTCGACGTCCTGTTCGACCAGATCGACGAGGTCGACTGGCGGGAGGGCGCCGCCTGCCGCACCGCGGCGGACAGGTGCTGGATCGACCAGCTCACCGGTACCCGGGACGTACGCGCCCAGCTCGAGGCGGGCGTCACGCCGGACGAGATCATCGCCGGATGGCAGGATGACCTCGCTGCTTTCGACGCGCTCGCCGAGCCCTACCGGCTCTACCCCGACGGTCCGGGACAGGGTCGTCCCTGATCCGACGACCGCCTCCTTGCGGTGCCGAGCCGTCCGTCACCGGGCTCGGCACCGCAAGGATCACCCCACCTCACCCGACCACGCTCTGGTGCCCGCCTCGCTGCCGGTCGTAGGGTTCTTCGCGCGGGACGAGCACGCCCCGACTTCTCGAGGCCACGTTGCCTGATGACGCGTCGGCCTCCGACGTGTGGTGGAGAGGTGCCAGATGAGGACTCGACGCGGAATCGCGCTTCTAGCGGGTGTCGTGCTGCTGATCGGTGCGCAGGCGGGGCCTGCCGTCGCCGACGAGTCGGACACGGTGACGGTCGTCGCCGACGGTCTGAACAATCCTCGCGGGCTCGCCTTCGGCCCCGACGGCGGACTGTACGTCGCCACGGTCGGCAACGGCTCCGACGATGGTGCGGTCGTGCGGCTCGCGCCACGGACCGGCACCATGACGACCGTCGTTGACGGACTGCCGACCTACCTCGCACCGGCGGGAGACGTCGTCGGGGCGCACGACGTGACGTTCCAGGGCCGGGGCAACATGTTTGTGCCGGTCGGCCTGGGCGACGATCCGGCCGCCCGGCCCACGGAAGGGCTCGGCGTCCTGCTCCGGGTGTCGCCGAACGGCCGGACGAGGACGGTTGTCGACCTGGCTGCCTACGAGGCCGCCGTGAATCCCGACGGCGGTCTACCGGACTCCAATCCGCACTCCGCGGCCGCCGTTCCCGGCGGCGTGGTGATCGCCGACCCCGGCGCGAACGCACTGTTGTTCCTGGCGAACTCGGGCGACTTGCGCACCCTCGCGACCTTCGCCGACCGGGAGGTGCCGTTCGCCGGTGGCACGGTGCTCGCGCAGTCCGTGCCGGACGCCGTGACCGTGGGGCCGGACGGCGCGTACTACGTCGGTGAACTGCTCGGGTTTCCGTTCGCACCCGGCGAGTCGCGGGTGTACCGAGTGACGCCCGACGGCTCTGCCGAGGTCTACGCGGAGGGCTTCACGTCGATCATCGACGTCGCGTTCGACTCCGACGGCAACCTGTACGTCCTGGAGATCGCCGAGCAGGGCCTGCTCAACGCATTCTCGACCGGCGACTTCGAGGGCGCCCTGATCAAGGTGACACCGGACGGCGTGCGCAGCGAGGTCGCGGACGGGGCGCTGGTGGCGCCCGGCGGGATCGCGGTGGGGCGCGACGGCGCCGTCTACGTCACGACCGGCACATTGTTCGGGGGAGGACTCGGCACGGTCGTGCGGATCGACCAGTAGCGTCCGGCGATGAGTTCCGGTTCCGGCCCAGGTCCGTACCGACATGGATACCGAGAGGGAACTGGACCTGTTCGCCGGCGTCGCGGTGACCGATCTCGGCCGCGCCGTCGGGTGGTACGACCGGCTCTTCGGCGAGGTCGAGACGTTCGAGCCGAACGACGTCGAGCGGGTGTGGACGGTCGCCGAACGTCGGCACCTGTACGTGATCGTGCTGCCCGAACACGCGGGCCACGCGCTGGTCACCCTGTACGTGGGGAACCTCACCGCGATGGTCGATGCGGCGGCCCGGCGGGGCATCCACGCGGAGAGCGAGGAGAACTTCGGGAACGGGGTGCGCAAGATGATCTACCGCGATCCTGACGGGAACGAGATCGGGCTCGGCGGGGTGCTCGGAGCCGAGTAGACCCACCGTTATGACCAGATAAGTTATCCTGGTCATAACGGAAAGGGTGTCATGGAACCGAGCCGATCGATCATCGACCTGCCGTGGGGGCCGGTCTCCTACCTGCACTGGTCGCCGGCGGCGAAGGCTTCGTCCTCACCGTCCGTCGTGGTGCTTCTGCACGGCGGGAACGCCGACAGCGCGTCGCTGTCCTGGGGCGAGCTGGGTAGTCACCTGGCCGCGGCCGGGCACCGGGTGGTCGCGCCCGACCACCCGGGATTCGGCGAGAGTCCGCGCGCCCCCTGGACGGCGACCCAGGACCGACTCGTCGCCTACGTCGGGGAGCTCGTGGACGCCCTCGGGCTGGAGTACTACGTGATCGGCGGCCTTTCGCTCGGTGGCGGGCTCACCATCGGGCACGTCCTCGCCCGTCCCGAGCGCGTCACGGGCGCCATGCTGTTCGGTAGCTACGGGCTCCAGGACCGCCTCACCGGCGGGTGGCTCAGCCTGCCCACCCAGACCCTGACCTGGCTGGCGCTGCGCACGGGCCTGCTCGGCCTGGCCCAGGAGGCGTACGCGCGTAGCCCGCGACTGCTGGCCAGCGGCATGCGGCAGATCGTCCGCAGTCCCGACCGGCTGACCGAGGACCTCCTCGCGGAGATCACCGTGGCAGCGGGGCGCAAGGGCGCCCGGGTGGCATTCGAGCAGTGGCAGCGCGACCAGGTCCTGTGGAACCGGACCCGCACGAACTACCAGGACCGGCTCCACGACGTCGCTGCGCCGACGCTCGTCGTGCACGGCTCACAGGACTCCGGCGTGCCGGTCGCCCGTGCTCGAGAAGCCGCGGCCCGCATCCCCGACGCCCACCTGCTCGTCGTCGACGGAGCCGGGCACTGGGTCCAACGGGACCGGCCGGACCTGGTGACCCCCGCCGTCGTGCGGTTCCTCGACACCCGGGGTGAGTTGGACGGAGGCGACGATGCCGCGCCCGCTCATCCCTGACCGGCGGACGAAGGTCCTCGACGCGGCTCAGGCGCTCGTCCTCGCCCAGGGCTTCGACGCGATGAGCATCCAGGCCGTCGCGACCGAGGTCGGCATCGCCAAAGGGGCGGTGTACCGGGAGTTCGCCAGCAAGCGCGAGATCCTCGACGTCCTGCTGGCCCGCTCGATGGACCGGATGAACGCCGCCGCAAGGCAGCGGCTCGGGGACGCGGAGCCGCCCTCGCCGAGCCGGGCCTACGCCGTCGCCGTGGAGGTACTCCTCGACGACGAGCTCATGACCGCCGCGTTCCTCGACGACCACGGCGTGCTCGGCTCCTACGTCGACGGCGTCACCGACGACAGGTACGCCGAGCGGCACCGCGCCGTGGTGGCGTGGATCGCCGACCTGCAGCAGCAGGGCTCGCTGAGCACGCGGGTGGCGCCCGAACCGCTCGCACTCGCGCTGTCCGCGACGACGATCGGGCTGCTCACCGCGGCCCGGCACCTCGGGCCGCTCACCCGTGCCGACCTGCAGGGCGCGCTCGAGGCGGTCGCGGTGCTGGTGTCCTCGCTCGAGATGGCCCCGCCCTCGTGACCCGGGTCAGGAACCGAGGTTGCCGCTGAGCCGGTCGTGGCGGGCGGCACTGTCCGGGTTCAGTCCGACGATCCGGACCTGTTTGCCCTTGGCCTCGTACTTCGTGGTGATCGCGTCGAGGGTCGCGACGGTGGAGGCATCCCAGATGTGCGCGTTGGTCATGTCGATAACCACCCGGCTCGGGTCGCCGGCGTAGTCGAACTGGTAGACGAGGTCGTTCGAGGACGCGAAGAACAGCTCGCCCTCGACCGCGTAGACGCGTTCGCCGTCGTCGTCCGAGGCGTCCAGCCGGGTGACCGACGTGAAGTGGGCGACCCGGCGTGCGAACAGCACCATGGCGATGAGCACCCCGACGAGCACGCCGTAGGCGAGGTTGCTGGTGGCGACCGTGACCACGACCGTCGCGACCATCACCGCGACCTCGGACCTCGGCAGTCGGCGCAGCGTCGAGGGCCGGATCGAGTGCCAGTCGAACGTGCCCACCGAGACCATGACCATCACGGCCACGAGGGCGGCCATCGGCATGATCGCCACGAGGTCGCCGAGGCCGACCACGAGGACGAGCAGGAACAGCCCGGCCAGGAAGGTGGAGATACGGGTGCGGGCGCCGGAGGCCTTGACGTTGATCATGGTCTGGCCGATCATCGCGCAGCCGCCCATCCCTCCGAAGAAGCCGGTCACGATGTTCGCGATGCCCTGGCCCCACGCCTCGCGCGTCTTGTTCGAGTGGGTGTCCGTGACGTCGTCGACGAGTTTCGCGGTCAGCAGGGACTCGAGAAGCCCGACGAGCGCCATCGCGAGCGCGAACGGCGCGATGATCCGCAGCGTCTCGAAGGACAGCGGCACGTCCGGGAACAGCAGGGAGGGCAGCGACTCGGGCAGCTCGCCCTCGTCGCCGACGGTGGGCACCGTCACACCGGCGAGCACCGTGAACGCGGTGAGGACCACGATCGCGACGAGGGGCGCGGGTACCACCTTCGTCAGGCGGGGGAAGAGCACGATGATCGCGATGCCGACGGCGAGCAACGGGTAGACGATCCAGGTCACCCCGAGCAGGTGCGGCAGTTGGGCGATGAAGATCAGGATCGCGAGCGCGTTGACGAAGCCGACCATGACCATGCGCGGGATGAACCGCATCAGCTTGGCGACGCCGAGCAATCCGAACACGACCTGGAGGATCCCGCCGAGGATCACGGTGGCGATCAGGTAGTCGACGCCGTGATCACGAACCACGGGCGCCACCACCAGGGCGACGGCGCCGGTGGCGGCCGAGATCATCGCCGGGCGGCCGCCGACGAACGCGATCGTGACCGCCATCGTGAACGACGCGAAGAGCCCGAGCCGCGGGTCCACCCCCGCGATGATCGAGAACGAGATCGCCTCCGGGATCAGCGCGAGGGCGACCACCAGTCCGCCGAGCACCTCCGTGCGCAGGCGGCGGGGGGAGCGCAGCGCGGCGCGGACGGAGAAGGACTCGTCGGCCTCGGGGGAGCCGGTGCCCCTCTGCGGGTCGGTGGCCGGATCGGGGACTCTCAGTGGAGCATCGTTCGACACGCAGGATCCTTCGGGCTGAGCGGAGGGGCGGGGATGCCCGCGCTCACGGTAGTGCCTGCGTGCCGGCACGCGGGCCTGCTGCCCGCCGCGATCGGGGTGCTGGGCCCGGTCAGCCCAGGGGGAGGCGCTCGGAGGAGAAGTCGTCGAGCCGGCTCGTGTCGCTGCCCTGGAGGGAGAACAGGGCCAGCGCGACCGGCCTCGGTAGCCGGACGAGGAGCCGGAGGGAGCGCGGGGTCAGCCAGGCGGTGAGACGGTTGCCGGGCACGAGTTGGCGGAGCGAACTCGGACCGACCTTCCGGCTCTGCGCGACCGCCGGACCCATGACGGCCTCGGTGCTCGCGAAGGCCGCGGTGTGGTCATCGCGGGCGAGCGCCAACTCGTTCGCGAGCACGTATGCGCCGAGAACCGCCATCGCCGTGCCGCCGCCGACGGCGGGACCGGGGGAGTAGGCGGCGTCACCGACGAGGCTGACGCGTCCCTTCGACCACGTGTTCATCTGGATCTGGCTGATCGAGTCGAAGTAGAAGTCCTCGGACTGGTGCAGCTCGTCGATCGGGAACGGCAGGTGGCTCTCGATGCCCGCGAAGGCGTCCCGAACCGTGCGCATCTGGCGTGCCGGGTCGCGCAGATCGCCCATGGGTCCGCCACGGAAGAGCAGCAGTGCACGGGCGAGGCGCCCGTCGTCGACGGGGTAGGTGAAAGCGGCGCGGTCGACGTCGAAGTAGCCGACCACCTCACTGCCGAGGCCGACGGTGTTCGGGTAGCTGTAGACGGACAGGTAGGCACCGAGGTCGTGGCGGTACGCGTCCTCGGGACCGAACACGAGACGCCGGACCATCGAGTGCAGACCGTCCGCGCCGAGCACGAGGTCGAACGCGCGCGGGGCCGAACTCTCGAACTCGACCGTGACGGCGTCCGGGCCGTCCGTGATGGCGGTGATGGTGTCCCCGAAGATGTACTCGGCGTGCGGGCCGGCCGCGCCGTGGAGGAGCTCGACGAGCGCGTCCCGCTGGATCTCCACGTGCCGGTCCGCGAGCGTGGCGGTCAGGCGGGGCATCTCGATCGGGCGCCCCCGGCGCTGGTGGAAGACCATTCGATCGTGCCGGACGTGGGCGTCGGAGACGGCGGGCAGGATGCCCATCCGCTCGATGACCTCGATCGAGACGCCGGCGAGGTCGACGGCGTGGCCGCCGGTCTGGCGCAGGTGTGGCCGCTTCTCGACGACGGTGGGGTTGAAGCCGCGTTCTGCGAGCCAGTACGCGAGGACCGATCCCGCGATGCCGGCACCGGAGATGAGGATGTTGTGTGCCATGGGAGTAGATTACTTGCCGACCGGCTAGATATCAATGAACGGTTCGGTGGCACACGTCTCGTAGTCTCTGGGGACCGAGTTCGAGGAAGGTGGTGACCATGCCCGTGGGAGACTCCACGCCCCGTCGCGACGGTCGGACGACCGACACGCGCCAACGCATCGAGTCCACGGCGTTGCAGCTGTTCGTGACCAAGGGCTTCGCCGCCACCAGCCTGAAGGACATCGCCGACGAGCTCGGCATCACGAAGGCGGCCCTCTACTACCACTTCCCGGCCAAGGCGGACCTAGCGCGTGGTGTCTTCCAGCCGTTCATCGACGATGTCGATGCCGTCCTGGACGATCTGGGCGGTCGGCGGCTTCCAGCCGAGGACGTGCTGGCTGCCTACGCCGGCGCACTCCTGCCGCACCGTGGGGCGCTCGCGGCCACGCTCCGCGACCCGGGCGCCGTGGCCGACCTCGACCTTGAGGGCGCGAGCTTCCGGTGGCTGGCCAAGCTGTCCGCCCTGCTCGGGTACGAGGAGGCGACGGCGGAGAGCCGGGTGCGCACCGCCGTCGCCGTCGGTGGCCTCACCAGGGCGCTCGTGCTGCCGGAGATCGAGGACGAGCAGGCCCGCGCGGTTGCGGTCGAGGCCGCGGTGGCTGCTCTTGGTCGAGGGACGACGGCGGAGCGGTAGTTCCGTCCGGGCTGATGTTCGTGGACGGTCACGAGGACACCATGCCGCTGGATGTCGTCGAGGACGGTGAAGCCGCCAACTGCGAGCTCGGTCTGCTGCTGGGGCTCACCGGCCGCACGCTGACCGGCTCACTGGCCGAGCGTCTGCCGGCGCTCGACGTCGGCTCGCTGGCCATCCTCGGGCCGGGCGCGCCGGCGCCTCGGCCGCCGAGATCGCCGCAACCCCGCCGGCGCGCACGGGAGGTAGACGAACTCGAGCTCCTCTCGACCGGTCGAGCGGGGACGGGTCAGCCTGCGTCCAGGGCATCGTCGATCGGCACGCACAGCCAGAGCGAGGCCGGACGGATGGTGGCCACGAGCTCCCGGCCCGGCTCGACCACGTCGCCGTCGAGCTCACGCTCCTGTTCCTGCGTGCTCCGCACCCGGATGCGCTTGCCGCGCAGGATCTCGAGGTTCGGCACCCGCTTCTGTCGTGTGAGGACTCCAGCCACGGTCGAGACCCAGTGGCCGAGGTGCTTCGGCGCGAGGATCGCCACGTCGAGGTAGCCATCGTCCGGCTCGGCGTCCGGGAACAGGGCCACGCCTGCCTGGATCTGCCCGACGTTGCCGACGATGACCGAACGGGCCTTGCGCACCAGCGGCTCGGCGTCGTCGACCGTGACCTGCACCCGCATCGGGTGGTCGAGCAGGTGCTTGCCGGCGGACAACACGTACGCAGGAGTGCCGATCCGTGCCTTCAACTCCGTGGACGCACTGTCGAGCATCTTGGCATCGAAGCCCATGCCCGCCATCACCGCGAACACCTGGCCGCCGACCTCACCGACGTCGATGCGGCGACGCCCGCCAGCGACCGCCAGGCGCACCCCTTCGGCGGGATCGGTGGGGACCTCGAAGTTCCCCGCCAGCAGGTTCCCGGTTCCGCCCGGCAGGATGGCCAGGGCGGCATCGCTCCCGGCCAGCCCTTCGACGCAGGCCCGCACCGTGCCGTCGCCCCCGCTGACGAACACCACCTCGGCGCCGCGGGCGACGGCCTCACGGGCCTGCCCGGTACCTGGATCGTCCTGGGTGGTCTCCAGCCAGATCGGCGTGGGCCAGTCGGCATCGGAGAGCACGGCGCTGATGGTCCGGCGCAGTCCCTCGACGTCGTCAAGCCGGTGCGGGTTGACGATCACGGCGGATGGGCGGGGTCCGTTGCCGGCGAGGCGCCTGAGTTCGGGGTGGGAGGAGGACGTCGGTTCGGTGGTCACGTGGTCAGTATCGGTGCCGCCGCGACGACGCGCTCGCGCAGGACGAGTACGCGGCCAAGAGCCGAGCCCGACCAGAGGAGGTGACCGTGCGCCCGACGCGCCGCCCACCCGGCCGGCTCAGAGGGCGAGATCGGCAGCCGCGGGTCCCACGCCGTCGCCTATGGTCATACTTAACCACCGGATACAAGAGAAGGAGCACCATGACCCTGCCCCAGGTGACACTGAACGATGGCGTGACGATCCCGCAGCTCGGCTTCGGAGTGTTCCAGGTGCCGCCGGAGGAGACCCAGATCGCGGTGACCCACGCGCTCGAGGCGGGCTACCGCGCTATCGACACGGCCGCCCGCTATCGCAACGAGGCCGGCGTCGGGGCAGCGCTCGCCGCCTCCGAGCTCGGCACCGACGAGGTCTTCGTGACGACGAAACTCGCCAACGACGACCAGGGCTACGACAGCACCCTCGCGGCGTTCGACGCGAGTGCGACGGCCCTCGGCCGGGACGTCGTCGACCTCTACCTGATCCACTGGCCCTGCCCGAAGCGCGGCGAGGCCGCGAACTCCTGGCGCGCGATCAGCGAGTTGAAGGAGGCCGGCCGGATCCGTTCGATCGGCGTCTCCAACTTCCTGCCGCACCACATCCAGCAGCTCCTCGACGCGGGCCTGCCGCTGCCCGCCGTCAACCAGATCGAGGTGCACCCCTACCTGCAGCAGCGCGAGGTCCGCGAGTTCAACGCCGCGCGGGGGATCGCGACCGAGGCCTACAGCCCGCTCGGTCAGGGGCGGGTGCTGGCCGACCCGGTCATCACCGCGATCGCCGAGCGGCTGGGCCGCAGCCCCGCGCAGGTGGTGCTGCGCTGGCACCTGCAGCTGGGCAACATCGTGATCCCGAAGTCCGTGACGCCCGAGCGCGTCAAGGAGAACATCGCCGTCTTCGACTTCGAGCTGACCGACGCCGACATCGACCAGATCAACGGCCTCGAGCGCGGCGACCGGACGGGCTTCCATCCGGACGAGTTCAACGGCTTCCCGGAGGACTTCGCGAAGAAGGCCTGACCTCGGGCCGCACGAGCAGGCGGTCCAACGCGACTCGGCATCCCTGGGTGCCGAGTCGCGTTCGTCCTCCTCTTAGAACACGGACCCCGTCCCCGGTGACCGTGACATGCGTGCGAACGGCACGCCGACGGCGTCCCCTGACTTCTCGGAACGAGAACCTCACCTCGATCGGTGGTCCATCGAACACCGACTCCGGTGTGACGGGCCGCACGCGGGCAACGTCCCGGGCCGCCCAGTACTCGCCGATGGTCAGGCGGGTCCCGTCGACGCTGATCGGCCGCCATACGTACGTGGCCGCGGGCGCCTGGTGCGAGCAGATCCCAGTGAGTCGACGTGCCGGCTACCGCCCGGGCGCTGAGGTGGTAGTTGATGAGCCGCCCGATCGAGGGGCACCCCCATCTCCTTCCCCCACTCGCCGATGCGGCCCGGTTCCGGCCGCCCGCCGTCGGTCTTGTGCCCGCGGGTGGTACCCCTCGCCGTCCGCGACGATGCAGGCGCCGTGGGCGTTCTCGGTCCGTCCCCGGTCATCGAACCGGGGGACGCCGTTGAGGATCAGGGACGGGGTCGACGGCGTGGAGCCGGGTTCATGAGGCACGGTGCAGCAATCTGGTGGGTCCGGTGTGTGCCGGTCCTGGTTTCAGGACGCCGGTCAGGCTCAGGCCTCCGGCGCCGGCGGACCTGCCCCGGGCTGCCGGCGCGCCAGCATCGGCACCATCGCGAGGGCGATGAGCGCGGCGCCGACGGCGGCGACGGGGGAGATGCCCTCACCGAACACGGCCGCGCCGATACCGATCGCCACGACCACCTCCCAGTAGGACAGGCCAGAGAGCTCGGCGGCACGCAGGTGCTTGCCCGCGACGACCAGCAGGCCGAGGGCGAGGAGCCCGCAGATCAGGAAGAACGCGCCGGCCCAGGCCCAGTTCTGCGACGTCATACCGGACAGGTCCGGCCGGGTCAGCGCCACCATCGCGCCGGTGCCGAGGGCCCCGAAGACGAAGTTCCAGAAGCTTCGCACGTCGGCGGGCATGTCGGTCCGGTACCGGTAGCAGAGCAGCGCGACCGCGTAGCAGACACCGGAGATCACTCCGAGGATCGTGCCGAGCGTCTCCTGCTCCGGCGGGTGGGACGAGCCGGCTCCCGAGGTGAGCAGCCCGGCAGCCAGGACCATCCCGATCGAACCGATCCCCAGGGACAGCACGTCCACCCGGCCCGGACGCTCCTTCAGCAGCACCCGGGCGAGCACGGTTGCCAAGACCGGTCCGATGTAGTGGAGCACGACGGCGCGGGAGAGGTCCGCGAGCACTGTCGCGGACAGATAGGTGGCCAGCGAGAGGCCGAGGAACACGCCGCCGAGGACCACCGATGGTGACAGTCGCACGCGGCGCAGCTGCCCGAGCCGACCGGCCAGCGCGAGAACCAGGAAGGTTCCGATCGCGCCGACCAGCATCCGGCCGAGAGTCAAGGACTCGCCGATCACGGCGCCGGACGGCGTCGCCATCCGGCTGAACAGTCCGGCCGCACCCATCGCGGTGGCGGACACGATGATCGCCAGGATGCCGAGCCGCCGGTTCGGGCCGAGGCGGGCAGGGTCCGGCTCGCGAGTGGCCCCGGGATGGGGCACATGAGCTCCCTCTGCGGAGAGCGGGGGCGTGCCGACGGTGAGTGCCACGGGACTCCTTGGGACAGGGCGCGGGGACGCCTGGGACGGGGCGGTGGTTCCCCGCTCTGTCATCGGACCTGAGAGTTTTCGCGAGCCGTGACCCGCTTACACCGTCGGTGAGCCCCGAAGGGCTGCTTTCCAGAGGAGCCTCGCCGCTGGCGGTCCAAGGGGCCTGAGAGTTTCCCGGGGAGGTTGCTCCTTCGGCGCCCGCTGGTGCGGGACTCTCCCGCCGCGGTTCGGTGGCATTCAGTTGTCGTACGGCTCCATTATGCCGATGGTCGGCATGGTTCCGGCCGCCCGGGGCGGTGAGATCCGTGCCACACCGAGGTCACGCCGGTGCCGGCTCGGCGCTCGTACCCGCCCGGGCCGCGGCCACGCGGGCGGCGATGGCGGCGTCGATCACGGCCGGGTCGTACACGAGGTCGACGACCTTGCGGGTGAGACCGACGACCGCACCGTCGGCCCCGAGGTGCGCCGCGCCCACCACCAGATGTCGCCGGGCCCGCTCGGTCACGTCCTCGCGGATCAGCGCATCGATCCGGGCCACCACCCGGGGCAGCCGACCGAGGGAACCGCCCAGGACGAGATTGTCGGGGTTGACCGCCGCCACCACGGTGGCGAGCACCCGGGACAGGCGCGCGGCTGCATCGTCCACGGCCGCGCACACGACCGGGTCCCCGGCCGCGACGCGTTCGGTGATGTCCTTCAGGTCCCGTACCCCGGTGTCGGAGAGCCGACGGATCAGCGCGTGCCCGGACGCCCAGGCGGCGAGGCAGCCGCGCCGCCCGCAGGTGCACATCGGACCCTCGTCGCTGATCCGGACGTGGCCGATGTCCCCGGCGGCACCGTCGGAACCCTCGAGCACGTGCCCCGTGTCGACGATGCCGGCGCCGA
This sequence comes from Occultella aeris, assembly GCF_902703175.1. Taxonomy (GTDB): domain Bacteria; phylum Actinomycetota; class Actinomycetes; order Actinomycetales; family Beutenbergiaceae; genus Occultella; species Occultella aeris. The sequence goes on from NZ_CACRYJ010000068.1 coordinate 162,739, forward strand.
TTCCGGTCGCGTACTTGATCGCGAGTACGGAGCGGTCCGCACCGATCACACTCGATTCGCCCAGGGCGAAGGCGCGGGCATCGTTCTCGATCACCACGGGCACCCCCCAACGCTCGCGCAGGCTCTGGAACACCGGATACCCGTCCCACCGCGGCATCGTGGTGGAGGTGCCGAGCACGCCGGTGCCCGGGTCGACCGGGCCCGGGATGCCGAGGGCGACGCCGATCAGGGTCTCGTCCCCTCCGGCCCGCAGAAGTACGTCGCCGATCTGGGCGACCTGCTCCAGGTAGCCCTTCGCGTCGGTGTCGATATCGAGAGCGACGTCTCGCATCCGTCGGATCCCGCCGTCCACCCCGGTCACACAGATCCGCGCGTGGGTCTGGCCGAGATCGAGCACCAGGACGACCCGACCACGCGTGTCCCAGCGCAGCAGTTCGGAGCGTCGGCCCGGTCCTCGCGATCCCCCGCCGGGGGGTGCGGACCCGTCCTGGTAGACGTAGCCGTGCTGGAAGAGGCCGTCGAGGCGGTCGAACAGGGTGGTCCGGGACAACCCCGTCGCGGACAGCAACTGCTGCCGCGTCCAGCCCGGCCGGGACCGGATGAAGGACACGAGTGCCCCGTGGGAGGTCGCCGGGAGCGTTGCGGTCAGGGTCGGCACAGGTGCGGCGGGCGGCGATGCGGTTGGGTCCGTAGCCATCGACTGCCTTCCTCGATCCGGTCCGGGAGAGGCGAACGAGTGCCGGTCCCCTTGCGCCGGCGGCTCGGCGTGAGCGCCGCGGCGTGTCGCAATGATGACACGTTGACGTCCCTCGAACAAGCAGTTATGTTCAGGGCGCGAACACAATTCGCGATACCGATGCCAGCCCCACGAAGGACGAAGATGCCCGACGTCGCCATCCCGCTCATGTACGCCGCAGCCGATGTGCTGCGTGCCAATGACCGGGGCGAACGCACGGTTGCTGCGCCGCGGCTGTACCCGCACCAATGGTCGTGGGATGCCGCGTTTGTGGCGATCGGCTGGGGAACCGTGTCGGTGCCGCGGGCGCTCGACGAGCTCCGGCACCTCCTTCGTGGCCAGTGGGCGACCGGGATGATCCCGCAGATCGTCTTCAGCGCCGAGCCCGGCTACTTCCCGGGCCCGGACCGGTGGCGGACGCAGGGCCTGCCAACCGTGCCGACCGACGTCCAGACTTCGGGAATCTGTCAACCGGCCGTACATAGCCTCGCGGTCTGGGTGATCGGGGAACAGGCCCGCCGCAACGGCGGCGCCGACGCAGAGGCGTTCGAGGCGTTCCTCGCCGACACGTTCGAGGCGTGGTTCCGCTGGCACGTGTGGCTGGACGACGCTCGCGGGTCGCACCCGAGCGGGCTCATCGAGATCCATCACCCGTGGGAGTCCGGCATGGACAACTCGCCCCGCTGGGACGCCGCGTGCGCCAGGGTGCGGGTCGGGCAGATGGCGCCGTACGTGCGGGAGGACACCAAGCACGTCGCGGACGTGGAGCAACGGCCGGCGGACGCCGACTACGACCGCTACCTCTGGCTCGTCGAGCAGCTCGTCTCGGTCGGGTACGAGGACGCGGCGGCGCGCGAGGTGATCGACTTCCGGGTCGGCGACGTGTTCTTCACCGCCACCCACGCGCTGTCCGCCGCAGTCCTGGCGACGTTGGGCGACCGACTCGGCCGGACGGCGCAGGCCAACACGCTGCGGGGGATGGCCGCGCGGGCGAGGGCCGCCGTCGCCGCCACGGCGGACCCCGAGACCGGGCACGCCCGGGACTTCGACATGCGGGCCGAGGAGTGGTTGCGCGCCGATACGATCGGGGGCTTCGCGGCGCTGATCTGCGGCGCAGAGCCGGACGTCTACGCCGCTCTGACGAGCGACCTGCTCGGTCCCGACTGGTGCGGACACCCGCGCCTGGCCAATCCGCTGCCGCCCACCACGTCCCCGGACAGTCCAGCGTTCGTCAGCCGCAACTACTGGCGTGGTCCGCAGTGGCCGGTCATCACCTGGTTGTTCACCTGGGCCCTGCGTCACCACGGCCACGCCGAGGCGGCCAAGACAATCGCGGCCGCCGGCCGCGACCAGCTCGCCGACGGCACGTTCTCCGAGTACTACGACGCGGTCACCGGCGCACCGCTCGGCAGCAGGAACCAGTCCTGGACCGCAGCGGCCGCCTTGGCCTGGGCCACGGACGAGGAATCATGACGGCGGACGCGCACGCCATCGGGACGGCACCCGCACCGTGGGTCGGCCGGTCCCGCCCCTCGCTCGAGGGCAACGACATCGTCACCGGCGCCATCACCTACGTGACCGACCGGCGCGAGGACGGCATGCTGCACGGCTCCGTGCTGCGCAGCACGGTGCCGCATGCACGCATCGATGGGATCGACGTCAGCGAGGCGCTCGCCCTGCCCGGCGTGGTCACCGTGGTCACCGCGGCCGACGTGCCCGTCAACGCCCTCGGCCCGCGAGACGTCGACGGCCCCGCACTCGCCGACACGGTGATCCGCCAGGTCGGCGAGGCGATCGCGCTCATCGCGGCCACCGACGCCCGGACCGCGGAAGCGGCCGCCCGCCTGATCCGGCTCGACCTCACCCCGCTGCCGGTCGTCGACTGCCCGACCGCCGCCGCCGCACCCGGCGCACCGCAGCTGCACGAGGGCGGCAACGTCTCGGGCGCCATCGCGTTCTCCTCGGGAGACGTCGATGCGGCCCTCGCCGACGCCCACCTGGTGCTGCGCCGCCGCGTACGCACGCCGGCCCAGGAGCACGTCGCGATCGAGACCCCTGGCGGGGTGGCCCGCTGGGATGCCGACGCGACCTCGGTGACCATCTGGTGCGGATCCCAGAACCCGGGCCTGCACCAGCGCAAGGTGGCCCGCGCCCTGGACATCCCGCCGGAGTCGGTGCGGATGATCGCCAACCCCGTCGGCGGTGCGTTCGGCTCCCGCAACGACGACCCGATGCCGGTCTTCCTCGCGCTCCTGGCCCGCGCGGCCGGTGCCCCGGTGCACGTGCACATGACCCGCGAGGACGTCATGGCCGCCGGCGCCAAGCGGCACCCGTTCTGGACGTCGATCGACATCGGGTTCACCGCTGCCGGCCGCATCCTCGGCTCGGCCGTGCGCGCCATCGCCGACACCGGCCCCATCATCACCTCGGGCCCGAACGTGATGAAGACCTCGGCGGAGATGTCCACCGGCCCGTACGGGTTCGCCGTGGCCTCCTTCGACGGCACCGTCTACTACACGAACAACGCCAACGCCGGCGCGTTCCGCGGCTACGGCGTGCCCCAGGTCGCCTTCGCGATCGAGAACGCGATCACCGAGGCCGCGCACGAGCTCGGCCTCGACCCGGCCGAGGTCCGGCTACGGAACGTGCTCGACGGCGGCGACCGCCACAGCCTGTACCGGCACCGGACCACGACGAGCCTGAACGTGCGCGAGACCCTGCGCACCGCCGTCGAGCATCCGCTCTGGGCGCAGCGGCGCCCGTGGCAGGCCGGCGCCGTCGGCCCGTGGCGCCGCGGCACCGGGATCGCGGTCGCCATGAAGGGCGTCGGGATGGGCTCCGGGACCGGCGACACCGCGCGTGCCCGGCTGCACATCGACGACCGCGGGCACGTCATCATCTGGGCCGGGCCGAACCATACCGGCCAGTCCATCCAGACCACCTACGGGCAGGTCGCCGCGGACGCGCTCGGCCTGCCCATCGAGACCATCGACGTGCGCGTCGGGGACACCGGCGGGGTGCCGGAATCAGGCCCGACGGCGGCGTCCAGGTCCACCTATGCCGGCGGCGCCGCGGTACGTGCGGCGTGCGACGAGCTCGTCGCACGGTGCCGCGGACTCGGCCTGCCGCTGAGCACCGACGCCGCGGGCGTCGGGACGAAGCTCCTCGAGCTCGGCGAGGCCGAGGTGAACGCCGAGTTCCGGCTCCCGGACACCGACGACATCGGCATCGTCCCGCCGGAGCAGCTCGCCACGTTCGCACCGCACCGCGTGTACGGCACCTGCACCCAGGTGGTCCGCGTCGAGGTGAACGTCCTCACCGGGGAGGTCCGGGTCCCGGAACTGCTGTGCGTGCTCGACTGCGGCACCCCGATCAACCCGGCGGCCACGATCGGACAGGCGGAGGGCGGAATCCTGCAGGGCCTCGGCCTGGCGATCATGGAGGACCACCGCGTCAGCGAGGGGATACCCCGCACCACCAGCCTCGAGAACTACCTGGTGCCGACCATCGCGGACACCCCACGCATGCACACGCTGTTCATCGAGGGCAGCGAGGACTCCGGACCGTTCGGCGCGAAGGGCATGTCCGAGGTCGTCGTGGTGCCGACCCCGCCGGCGATCGCCGCCGCGATCCTGGACGCCGTCGGGGTGCTCCCGCAGGAACTGCCCATCACACCGGAACGAATGCTCGCCCTGATCGAGGAGGCACCATGCGTGTGAACGGAGCCCCGGTCGCCACGCCCGCCGAAGCCGACCACGGCCTACGTCTGCTCGACTACCTGCGCGAGGTCCTCGGCCTGACCGGCGCGAAGGAAGGGTGCGGCATGGGGGAGTGCGGCAGCTGCACCGTCATCATCGACGGCCGGGCGATGACGTCCTGCCTGGTGCTCGTCGGTCAGGTGCTGGACGCCGAGATCCGCACCGTCGAGGGCCTCGCCGCGGCCGGGCATGGCCCGCTCCAGGACGCGTTCGTCGCGCGGCAGGCGGTGCAGTGCGGCTACTGCATCCCCGGCGTGCTGAACTCCTGCGCCGCGCTGCTGGACCGCGAGAGCGACCCGAGCGACGCCCAGATCTGCCAAGCGCTCGACGGCAACCTGTGCCGCTGCACCGCCTACAACCGGTTCTACGACGCGGTCCACGACGCCGCCGCGGCCCGCCATCCGAACGGGGCCGGCGCATGACGCCCGCGACCCCGACGCTGCTGCGGCCCACGGACCCCGCGGCCGTGTCCGGACTGCTGGCCGGGGCACGCGCCGTCGCCGGTGGCACCGACCTGCTCGTGCAGCGCCGCGCCGGCGCCGAGGTGCCCACGCTGGTGGACCTCACCGGGCTCGCCCGCACGCGCCCGGCCGTCACCTCCGATGACGCGACCGGCGAGCTGACGATCTCCGCCGTGCACCCGCTCACCGACCTCGCGACCGGCCTCACCGACGGAGCCGCCGGCGCGTTCCCCGCGCTGAGTGCCGCCATCGGCCAGTTCGCCTCGACCACGATCCGCAACCGCGCCACCATCGGCGGCAACCTGGTCACCGGTTCCCCGGCCGCGGACACCGTGCCGGCCCTGCTCGCGGCGGGTGCGGCCATCGACATCGTGACGCCAGACGGCGGCCTGCGCACCGTGGACCTCGCAGCGTTCCTGCTCGGCCCCCGGCGCGTGGACCTGGCCGCCGGCGAGTGGGTCACGAGCGTGCGCGTCGCACAGCCGCCGGTCGAGGGTGGGTTCCGCAAGATCGGCGGCCGGCGCGCGCAGGCGATCTCGTTCCTCAACCTCGCGTGGCAGTGGCACCGGGAGCCCGACGGCCGGCTGACCGGCGTGCGGCTCGCGATGGGATCCGTCGCACCCACGGTGGTGCGGCTGCGCACCGCGGCGGCGCTCCTCGAGGCACAGCTACCCACCCAGGACGTCGTGGACGCAGCCGTCGCCGCGATCGACGCCGACATCAGCCCGATCGACGACCTGCGCGCCAGCGCGCACTACCGCCGCCGATGCGCGGCCGGGCTTCTGCGCGAGGCCCTCCTGCCGCCGTCGGGCACCGCCCGAGCCGACCAGTACGTGACCCCCACCACGAGAGAGAAGAACCAGTGAACGTAGGCGTCACCGTCCGCCTGGACCAGCCCATCACGGCCGCCGCCGAGGGCGCGCAGCGAGCCGAAGACCTCGGGTTCTCGACCGTGTGGCTCGCGGACCACTACTTCCACCGGGACGTGTCCGCGGCGCTCGCCCTGATGATGGCGAGCACCGAGCGGGTCCGGCTCGGCACCGCGGTGATGTCCCCGTTCCTACGTCATCCCACGCTGCTCGCGAGTCTCGCCGCCACCCTGCGCGAGATCGGACCGGACCGGTTCGTGCTTGGACTGGGCACCGGCGGTTACGAGTTCGCGGGCGAGATGGGCATCTCGATGCGTCGCCCGCTGCAGATCACCCGTGAGACCGTGCAGATCGCCCGAGAACTCGGTCGTGGCGCGGCCCATGTGACCGGCGAGACGTTCTCCGCCGACGGCTCCGCGCTGCGCTGGGCACCGCAGGACGGCCCGCTCTACCTCGCCGCCCGCGGCCCGAAGATGCTCGAGCTCGCCGGTGCGATCTCCGACGGCGTGATCACGCACGGCATCTCCGCCGGGCACATCGACTTCGTCAAGGACAAGGTCGCCGCCGGCGGCGCCGGTCGCGCCGACTCGGCGGCGATCTGCCTCATGCTCGACGTCGAGATCAACGACGACCGGACCGAGGCCCTGCGGGCCCTGGCGCCCCGCTGCGTCACCATGGCCGGCGGCTCCTACGCGGACGAGCTCATCGGGATCTACGGCCTCGACGCCGACGAGGTCCGGGCCCTGCGTGCCACGGTGCGCAGCGGCGACCGCGCCGCGGCCGCGACCCAGGTCACCGACTCGATGGCGGAGGCATTCGGCCTCGCCGGGTCTGCCGAGCAGGTCGCCGCCGGGCTGCACACCCTGTTCGAGGCGGGCGTCGACGAGGTCATCGTCAGCGTCGGCGGCTCGACTCCCGACCAGACCGCACACCAGCTCACCGCTCTTTCGGAGGCCCTCTCCTCTTGACCACACTGCCCCAGTCCGTCACCGTCCTCGGCTCCGGCGCCGGAGCCCTGTCCAGCGCCATGGAGCTCTCGCTGGCCGGCGTGGACGTGACCGTCGCCGACTTCGAGCGGTTCCGCACGAACATCGACGCGATCAATGCCCACGGCGTGATCCGCCTGAAGACGCCGTGGCACCGGATCACCGAGAGCCCAGCGCGCGGCAGCCTCGACCCGGCCGCCGCCATCCGCGACGCCGACGTGATCGTGGTGTCGGTGCCCGCGTTCGGGCACGACACGTTCGCGGACCTCCTCGCGGCGAACCTGTCCGGAGGCGAGCAGGTCATCTTCGCCGGTGAGGGCGGTGGCAGCCTCGCACTCGTGGCCGCCATGCGCCGTGCCGGCCGCCGCGTCGAGGTCGACATCGCCGAGCTGAACAGCCTGCCGTACGGCGCGCGGGTCCGGGAACCAGGACTGATCACCGCCTCCCGCAAGATCGGCGGCACGATCGTGGCGGGGATGCCGGCCGGGAACCGCGCCGTGCGGACCGCGTGTGCGATCTGGTCCTCCGTGAGCGCGGGGGAGAGCGTCCTGGAGACCGTGCTGCTGAACTTCAACGCGATCGACCACGTGCCCCCGATCCTGGCCAACCTGGGCGCCATCGAGGGCCGGCCGGGCAAGTTCCTCCTCTGGGGCGAGGGCGCCAGCCCCGCGGTGGCCCGTTTCATCGGCGCGATCGACGCCGAGCTCATCGACATCCGCCGGACCCTGGGATTCGCCAACCTCAAGGGCTACGAGACCTACCTCGTGGAGCAGGGCTTCGCGCCGACGTTCCTCGGCGACCTGCACGCCACGTTGCAGTCGTCGGCGTTCTCCGACTCCACGTTCGGCACCGGCCCGAACGCGCTCGAGAGCCGGTACATCACCGAGGACGTGCCCTACGCACTGTGCCTGATGGCCTCCATCGGCCGAGAGGTCGGTGTGCCGACCCCGACGGTCGACGCGATGATCCACCTCGCGGGCATCGCGACCGGGACGGACTACCGGGCGCAGGGGCGCACGCTGGCCACGTTCGGGCTCGACGGCGTGGGCCGGGACGGTCTGCTCGAGGCCACCCGGACCGGGTGGTGGTGACCGGCGTGGGTTCCCCGACCGTACTGACCGGTCTCGCCGTCGCCGACGCGACGAGCGAGCCCGTGCCGGCGACCGCGACGGTCGCCGGTGGTGCGGTGCGCGTCCAGACGCTCACCGGCGGGGCAGACCTCGGCGCGCACGTGGCCGGGGCCGCTCTGTTGCCCGGACTGGTCAACATGCACGACCACCTGCGGGCGTTCCTGCCCACCGGGCGCGCGTCCGAGGGGATGCCGCTCGCCACCGCGATCACCTCCTCGGCGGCTGCCCAAGCGGTCGCCGGGCAGGACGACTACCGGGCCCTGACCGCGTTGGGCGCCGCCCGTCAGGTCCACGCCGGCGTGACCACCGTCGTGGACCACGTGTACCCGCTGCACCGGGACGGCCTGCTCGAGGCGGTCGTCGAGGGACACCGGGCCGTCGGCCTGCGCGGGTACGTCGCGCTCGGGATCATGACCCGCGGTGCGGCGGATCTGTGCACCTCGGTGGAAGACGTGATCGGCCTCGCCGAGCGGGCGGCCGACGTACTGCTGCCCCGCGAGCAGCTCTACCTGGCGCCGGTCTCCATGCGGTCCAACGCCCCGGACGACTACGCGGTCGCGGCGCGGGCGGCCGAGCGGCTCGGCGTGCGGTTGTACACCCACATCGCCGAGACCCAGGCCGAGGTGGACGCCTGCCACGCCGAGCACGGGGTCCGGCCCGTGGAACTGCTCCACCACTCTGGCTTCCTGCGCCCCGGTACGGTCCTGGTCCACGGCGTCCGCCTCAGCGACGCCGAGATCGCCCTGATCGCAGGCAGCGGTGCAGTACTGGCGTACTGCCCCACGAACCACCTTCGCTTCGCGAAGGGGTTCGCGCCGGTCACCGACCTGCTCGCCGCGGGCGCCGCCGTCACGCTCGGCGTCGACGGCATGGAGAGCCCGTTCCACGAGATGCGCCAGGCGGTCTACGCCCAGGGGCAGGCAGCCGGTGACCCCGGCGCGCTGACCTCGGCCCAGGCCTTCGACATGGCCACCGGCGCCGGCGCCCGCGCCCTCGGGCTGCCGGAGGGGCTCGACGGCGCAGACCTGGTCCGCATCGACCTCACTGCACCGGCCCTGCAGCCCCTGGCGGACCCCGTGTGGTCCGTCGTCCACCGCGCCGCGCCCGCCCACGTCACCGACGTGGTCGTGGCCGGCCGGCACATCCTGCGCGACGGCGAGCTCACGGCTGCTGACGACGTCGCCATCGCCGAGGAGGCGGCCTCCGTGATCCGGAGTCTCGCCGCTCGCACCGGTTCCAGCGTCCCGCAGTTCTGGGACATCCCCTCCCGCACAGCTCCCCCTCAGTGAAGAGACAAGGAACGAAGAACATGAGCACTTCCTCTCCCCGCCTCAGCCGCCGTCAGCTGCTCGCCATCGGTGGCGGCGTCGCGTCCGGCCTCACCCTCGCCGCCTGCGGCACCGGCTCCGGTGGCGGCGGTGACGACCCGACCGGCGGCGGCTCCGGTTCCGGCGGTGGCACCCTGGAACTCTGGGCGAACGCGGCGATCGCCGGCGACTCCGACTCGGGTCTGCAGCGCGCCGTCCTGGCGTGGGGTGAGGCCAACGGCGTCACCGTGAACGTCCAGGGCATCCCCACCCAGGATCTCGTCCCGAAGCTGACCACCACGAGCAGTGGCGGGTCCGGCCCGGACGTGGCGATCGTGGACGTCTCCTCGGTGCCGCAGCTCGCGGCCGCGCAGGTGCTCGCCGACGTCACGGACCAGGCGAGCTCGGTGACCGGCGACTTCGGCGACGAGTTGCTCGCCAGCTCGAGCTACGACGGCAGCCTCTTCGGGCTCCCGTACACGACGAACAACGTGGGCCTCTACTACAACCGTGAGCTACTCGACGGTGCCGGCATCGCGGTGCCGACCACCTGGGACGAGCTGCGAGAGGCCGCGATCGAGCTCACGGGTGGGGACCAGTACGGGTACATGATGGGCGCCCAGGGTCAGGGTGCGTTCCTGTTCTGGCCGTGGCTCTGGCAGAACGGCGGGACCATCCTCAGCGAGGATCTCACCACCGCGACGTTCGCCGACGACCTGGGCCAGGAGGCCTTCGCGTTCTACGCCGGCCTCGCGGTCGGTGACAAGGTGGCACCGCCGGAGTTCGTCGGCTCCAACGCGAGCTGGGACCAGTACGTGGCTCCGTTCGTCCAGGGTCGCTGCGCCATGATGGCGATCGGGCCGTGGGGCACGGCGCCCGTCGTCGAGGGAAACCCGGAGCTGGACTGGGCGGTGGCTCCGCTGCCCGGCGGCGCCTCGCAGGCATCCGTCCTCGGCGGCGCGACGATCAGCGTCGGGCACAACTCCGGCCAGAGCGATCTGGCCTGGGAGCTCGTCAGCTGGCTGACCGCCTCCGACCAGATGCCCTACATCCAGGACACCGGCAACATCCCGGGCCGCCGGGACGTCATCGACTCCGACTGGGCCTCCGAGGATCCCGACCGGCTCGTGTTCGTCGAGCAGATGGAGGTCTCCAGGGCACGCCCGGCGCTGCCCGTCTGGGGCGACATCGAGTGGGGCGTCATGGCCAATATGTGGGACGCGGTGATCCAGGGGCAGCAGGCACCCGCCGACGCCCTGGCCGCTGCCGCCGAAGAGACCAATCAGAAGCTCTCCAGCTAGTCCGCCACCGAGCCGGTCGCCCCGCCCCTGGCGGCGACCGGCTCCGGACCCGAGCCAGGAAGACCATGGCAACCATCACCACTGAGCGCCCGCGCACGTCGCCCGAACACGCAGCCCACGCGCGCAAGCAGCGCGTCCGCAGGCAACGCCTCGCACCGATCCTCTACATCGGACCGGCCTTCGTGGCCATCGCACTGATCATCGGGTACCCGGTGTTCAACGCGATCGGCACCAGCTTCCTGAACGCGAGCCTGCTCGCGCCGGGGCAGGACACGTTCGCCGGGTTCGACAACTTCACGGGACTCTTCCGCGACCCGGCGTTCTGGGTCGTCATGGGCCGCACTCTGGTCTGGGCGGGCGCCGCGCTCATCGTGCAGGTCGGCCTCGGGCTCGTCATCGCGAACACGCTGAACAAGAAGCTGTTCGCCCGGGGTGCGATCCGGACCACGCTCATCGTGCCGTGGGTGGTGCCGACCGTGCTGGTCGCGCTGATCTGGCGGTTCCTCCTGGACCCGGTCTCCGGCCCCATCAACGAGATCCTGCGCGGCACCGGGCTCTGGGAGAACCCGCCGGTCTGGCTGGCCGACACCCGGTTCGTCCTCGGCGTCCTGGTCCTGATCAGTGCCTGGAAGTGGACGCCGTTCACCGCCGTGATCCTGCTCGCGGGGATGCAGCAGATCCCGCCGGAGCAGCACGAGGCCGCGATGATGGACGGCGCGAACGCCTGGCAGCGGTTCCGGAACGTGACCGTACCCGGCATCCGCACCTCGCTCGCGCTGGTCACGCTGACCACGATCTCCGGCGCGATCAACAACTTCAACGGCATCTGGCTGTTCACTCGCGGCGGTCCCGTGGGAGCCACGGAGATCCTGACCACGATGGCCTACCGGACCGCGTTCACCGAGTTCGACTTCGGCAAGGCCGCGGCCATCTCCGTGATCATCTTCGTGATGATGATGGCGGTCGCCGTCGTGTACTTCTACGTGGTCGAGGGACGCAAGGGAGACAAGCGGTGACCACCCCGACCACACGCCCGCGCCGCCGGGACCGGCGCTACGCCTCGCCCGGCGCCCACGCCTTCGCGATCCTGCTCCTGCTCGGCACTCTGCTGCCGTTCGCGTGGATGGTGCTGTCCGCGTTCAAGACCCCGATGGAGCTCAACGGCGTCGACAAGCGGCTGCTGCCCAGTGGGTTCTACCTCGGCAACTTCGAGAAGATCGCGGACACGAACTTCTTCACGTACTTCCTGAACTCGGTGATCGTCGCGGCGGCCACGACCACGATCGCCCTGCTGCTCGCGATCCTGGCGGGCTACGGCTTCGCCCGGTTCACGTTCATCGGGAACCGCGGCATGCTGCTCATCGTCGTGGCCGCACAGATGTTCCCGGCGGTCATGCTCGCGATCCCGCTGTTCATCACGGTCAAGACGCTCGGCCTGCTCGACTCGCTGACCGGCCTGATCCTGGTCTACATCTCGTTCGCGCTGCCGTTCTGTATCTGGCTGATGCGCAACTACTTCATGGCGGTACCGGTGGAGACCGAGGAAGCTGCCTTCATCGACGGCTGCTCCCGGTTCCGGGCGCTGTGGCAGGTGGTCCTGCCCCCGGCGATGCCCGGTGTGATGGCCGCGGCGGTGTTCACGATCATCCAGGTGTGGGAGGAGTTCCTCTACGCCAACACGTTCATCGACACCGACGCCAAGCGCACCCTGTCCGTGGGCCTGAACTCCCTGATCGGGGAGTTCACCACCGACTGGGGCCGCCTGCTGGCGGCCGGAGTGCTTGTGATGATCCCGGTGCTCGCCATCTTCGGATACCTGCAGCGGTACGTCACCCAGATCGCGGGCGGCGGGGTGAAGGGCTGAATGGCGGCACATCTCCTACGCGGCGCGCACCTGGCCTCCGGTGAACGCGTTGACGTCCGCATCGAGGGTGAACAGGTCGCCGCCGTGCTCCCCGCGGGCACGCCGGACAGCAGCACGGATGAACCCGCCGGCTCGAGCACGGATCTGACCGGGTACCTGCTCGCCGGGGCGTTCGTCGAGCCGCACGCGCACCTGGACAAGGTGTTCACCGCGGACCGGGTACCCACCGGTGACGGCACCCTCGCCGGGGCGATGGCCGGCTATCAGACGATCCTCGCGGACGCGTCCGATGCGGACGTGCAGTCCCGGGCGCGGCGCGCGCTGCGTACCCTTGTCTCCAACGGGACGACGGCGGTGCGCAGCCACGTCGGGTGCGGTCGCCTCCTCGGGGTGCGTGCGGTGCTCTCGCTCGTGGCCGTGCGGGAGGACCTGCGGGACCTCGTGGACCTGGAACTGGTCGCGCACGTCGGCGGCCCGGGCGCGGGGGAGACGTGGCGGGTGCACCGGCGCCGGCTGACCGACGCCCTCGACGCCGGGGCCGACGTCGTGGGCGGCAACCCCTCGAACGAGGCGGACCCGGTCGCGGCGCTGGAGGAGTGCGTCGCGGTCGCCGCCGAGCGTGGTGTGCCCGTGGACCTGCACGTCGACGAGACCACGGACCCTTCCATGCTGCTGCTGCGCCGCCTCGCCGTTCTGGCCACGCAGGTGGGCGTGCCGGTCACCGCGAGCCACTGCGTCTCGCTCGGCTTCCAGGATCCCGGCGTGGCCGCGGACGTGGCCGCCGAGGTCGCCGCGGCCGGGGTGTCCGTGGTGACCCTGCCGGCGACGAACCTCTACCTGCAGGGCCGCCGCACGTGGCCCCGGCCTCGGGGCCTGACCGCGGTCGACGCCCTCCTGGCGGCGGGGGTGCGCGTCGCGGCAGGTGGCGACAACGTGCGCGACCCGTTCAACCCGGCCGGCCGGCTCGACCCGCTCGAGACCGCGTCGCTGGCCGTCACCGCGGCGCACCAGAGCCCGGAGCGTGCCTGGTCGATGATCGGGACCGACGCCCGCGCCGTCATCGGCCACCCACCGGCCGGCCCCGTGCCAGGGGCGCGCGCGGACCTGGTCGCGATCCGCGCCGACTCCGTGGGCGACGCCGTCGCCCTCGCCTCGGCCGAGCGGCTCGTCTGGCGAGCCGGACGGCTCGTCGCACGCACCGCCGTCGACCGTTCCGGTCCCGTGCACGAGGTGACCGGATGAGCGTCGCCACCACCCGCCCCGGGTCGCTGTGGGCGATCGAGGAGATCCGCGCGGTCTTCGTGCTGTGCTTCGCGGGCCTGACCAGCTTCTCCATCACGCTCGCCGCGCTGCCTGCCTGGGCCGCCCAGCACGGCCACGCGGACACCGTGGTCGGCACCGTGACGGGGGTGATGCTCGGCGTCACCGTCCTCGTCCAGCTCTGCTCGGCCACGCTCATGCGCAGGTACTCCACGCGCACCCTGCTGATCGTGGGTTGTCTGCTGCTCGGCCTGCCGTCGCCGCTGTACCTGCTCGGCACCGATCTCTGGGCGCTGTATGCGATCTCCGCGGTGCGAGGTGTCGGGTTCGCCCTGGTCACGGTTGTCGGCGCGCTCGCGATCCCGCGCGCCGCCCCCGCGCACCGGCGGGGCGAGGCCATCGGCATCTTCGGCCTGGCGGCCGCGGTCCCGATGATGCTCGGCATCGCCGGCGGCGCCGCGCTGACCCTTGGCGGGTCTTTCGCCGTCGTCGCGACGCTCGGCTTCGTGCCGGTGGTGGCGCTGGTCGCGGCCCACCCTGTCTCCCGCACCCCGCTCGGTGGCCCGGCGAACGGATCCGGCCCCTGGCGGCGGGTCCTGCTTCCACTGCTGATCCCGGCCGCGGTGCTGCTCACCGTCACGGCCGCCGGGGGAGGTCTGGTCACGATCCTGCCGCTCCAGCTGCCCGCGGGCGGCACAGCCGGTACCGCGCTGCTCCTGTACGGGGCCGTGGGGATGGTGGCGCGATGGCGGATCGGCCATCTCACCGACCGGATCGGGCACCGCGGCCTGTACCCGCTGCTGCTGGTCGTCGGGGTCGCCGGCCTGATCCTGACCGCGCACGGCCTCGCAGGAGGAACGGTCGCCACGCTCATGGTGGGCGCCGCCCTGTTCGGGCTCACCTACGGCGGCATGCAGACGGTGCTGCTGGACCTGAGTTACAGCGCCGTGCCCGAGCAGGACGCGCCCACCGCGAGTGCGGTCTGGAACGCGGCGTTCGACGGCGGCACCGCGGCCGGAGCGTCCGTGCTCGGTTTCGCGGCCGGTACCGCCTGGAGCGGTGACGGCGCACTGCTCGCCGGTGCGGTAGCCGTCGCAGTCGTGGGCATCATGGGGCTCGCACCGGTGCTTGCGCGCCGGGCTCCCGCACCCACCGATCGAGAGGACACCCCGTGATCATCACCGACGTCAGGTGCGTCGAGTACGTGGGGCACATCGACGCCCCGGAGCCGATCTTCGCCGACCGGCTGCGCCGCCCGAGCGACGTGTACCCGGAGTTCCGCGCCGCCGGAGCGCAGGAGTTTCCCGAGGTGGCCCCGGGGCGGTACGAGATCCGATCGACTTTCCTGCACATCGAGACCGACACCGGCCTGGTCGGGAGCACCGCGCAACTGTCCGGCGAGCAGGCGTTCATCATCATGCGCACGCTCCGGCCGCTGCTGCTCGGCGCGGACCCGCTCGCGACCGAACGGATCTGGGACGTGCTGTACCGCTCCTCGATCCACGGCCGCCGGGGTGCCGGGATGGTGGCGCTCTCCGCCGTCGACTGCGCTCTCTGGGACCTTCGCGGCCAGCACCTCGCGGTGCCGGCGCACGTGCTCCTCGGCGGGCCCACCCGGACCGACATCCCGGCGTACGTGTCCACGCTGGGTGACAGCCTCGAGCTGAAGCAGGTCTCGGCCCGCACGGCCGACCTGGTCGAGCAGGGTTACCGCGGCCTGAAGTGGTTCCCGCGCTGGGGCCCCGAGGACGGGCGGGCCGGGTTGGACGCCGTCGTCGCACTCGTCGGCACCGTGCGGGACGCGGCGGGCCCGGACGTCGACATCATGCTCGACGCGTGGAGCGGGTGGGACGTGCCGTTCACCCTCGACGTCGCGCACGCCACCCGGGACCTGCGCGTGGCCTGGATCGAGGAGCCGCTGCTCGCGGACGAGGTGGCCGGCTACCGAACCCTGCGCAGCCGCCTGCCCGTCGGCGTCCGGATCGCCGGCGGCGAGCATGAGTACGGGCGCTGGGGCTACGCCGACCTGATCGCCACCGACACCCTCGACCTGTACCAGCCCGACCCGCACTGGGACGGTGGCATCTCCGAGACCACGAAGATCATGGCTCTGATCAGCGCGGCCGGCGGGCAGCTCATCCCGCACGGGCAGTCGCTGCAGTGCAACGCAGCGGTCTCGTTCGCGGCCTCGCCCGCCCTGATCCCGCAGATGGAGTACCTGCACCGGCTGATGCCGATGTACCAGCACTTCCTCGCCGCGCCGGTCCGTCCGGTCAACGGTCGCATCGCCGCGCCGACACGGCCCGGCCTCGGGATGGCGATCGATCCGGCGACCGTCGTCTCCGAGCGTGTGGTCGGGACCGGCGCATGAACACCACGAGCCCCACCGGCACCGTGCTGGTGTGCCTGTCCGCCTACCCGAGGGACCTGGTGGAGTCCTGGGTGGAGCGCGCCGCGCGTGTCGAGGTGGTGCTCGCCGACGGTGCCCCGATCGGGCACCTCCTCCCCGACCTCGAACGCGCGGACATCGTGGTCGGCGACGCGGCGCGGCGCTACCCCCTGGATGCCGCCGTGCTGGCCCGGATGGGGCGCTGCCGGCTGCTCGTGCACCCCGCTGTCGGGCTCGACGGCGTCGTGGACCTGGCCGCTGCGGCGGCCGCGGGCATCCGGGTCGTCAACGCTCCCGGCTACAACGCCGAGGCGGTCGCGGACTGGACCCTGCTGGCGATGCTGACCACCCTTCGGGACGGCGTCGGCGCGGACCGGGACCTGCGCAGCGACGGCTGGCACGCCCGCCCACTCGGCCGGGAGCTCGGCGCCATGACCGTGGGCATCGTCGGCTTCGGCGCGATCGGCCGCGCCGTGCACCGGCGGGTGCGAGGTTTCGGCGCCAGGGTGCTGTGCAGCGACCCGCGCCCGCTGACCGCCGCGGACGCCGAGGGGGCGACCCAGGTGGACCTCGACGAGCTGCTCGCCGGCAGCGACCTGGTCACTCTGCACGCCCCGCTCACCGACGGCACCCGGCACCTGCTCAACGCCGCCCGCCTGGCGGGCATGCGGGAGGGCAGCGTCCTCGTGAATGCCGCCCGCGGCGAACTCGTCGACGAGGCCGCGCTGGTCGACGCCCTCCGGGCCGGCCGCCCGGCGGCCGCGGCGCTGGACGTGTTCGCGACCGAGCCGCTGCCGGCGTTCAGCCCGTTGCTGGACCTGGACAACGTCTTCCTGACACCGCACATCGCCGCCGGCACCGAGCAGGCCCGCCAACGCGTGCGCGCGCTCGTGCGGGACGTGATCCGCGCCGAGCTCGACGCCACCTGACCTCCCCCGACCCGACGAACCCCCGAAGGAACACCATGCTGCGCCTGGGCTACAAGGCCTCCGCCGAGCAGTTCGCCCCCCGCGACCTGCTCGACTACACCGTGCTTGCCGAACAGGCCGGCTTCGACTCGGTCTTCGTCAGCGATCACCTCCAGCCGTGGCGCCACGACGGCGGCCACGCACCGGCCGCCCTGCCGTGGCTCGGTGCGGCGGCAGCCAGCACGGAG
Organism: Occultella aeris; assembly: GCF_902703175.1. Lineage (GTDB taxonomy): Bacteria > Actinomycetota > Actinomycetes > Actinomycetales > Beutenbergiaceae > Occultella > Occultella aeris. Next base: position 179,956 of record NZ_CACRYJ010000068.1, read on the forward strand.
CGGGTGCTCCTGGGCACCAGCGTGCTGACGCCGACTCTGCGCTACCACCCCGGCGTCGTGGCGCAGGCTTTCGCGACGCTCGGCTGCCTGGCCCCCGGGCGGGTGATCCTCGGCGTCGGGTCCGGCGAGGCGATGAACGAGTCACCGCTCGGACTCGAGTGGCCGGCCGGCAAGGAGCGGTTCGCCCGGTTCAAGGAGGCCATTGCGCTGATCCAGGCGCTCTGGGCCGGTGAGCGGGTCACGATCGAGGGCAACTACTACAGCACCCGCAACGCGACCATCTACGACCTGCCCGAGTCTCCGGTGCCGATCTACATCGCGGCCTCGGGCCCCGCGGCCACCCGGCTGGCCGGCCGCCTCGGCGACGGGTTCATCTGCACGAGCGGGAAGGGCCGCGAGCTCTACACCGAGACGCTGCTGCCGGCGCTGGCCGACGGTGCCGCGAAGTCCGCGCGGACCCTCGCGGACCTGGACCTGACGATCGAGGTGAAGGTGTCCTTCGACACCGACCGTGCCCGCGCCATGGACGTCACCCGGAACTGGGGCGCGCTCGCGCTGACGTCGGAGGAGAAGACCGGTGTCGAGGACCCGGTCGAGATGCAGCGGCTCTCCGACGCCCTCCCGGTTGAGCGGACCGCGAGCCGATGGATCGTCTCCGACGACCCGGACGAGCACGTCGACGCGATCTGGGCCTACGTCGAGATGGGTTTCACGCACCTGGTGTTCCACGACCCCGGCGCGGACCAGGCCGCCTTCATCGAGCGCTACGCCGAGCACATCCTGCCCCGGCTCCGGGCTCGGGCGGTGCGCGAGGCCTGATGTACGCCGTCCTCGATGCGATCGCGAGTGAGCGGGAACCCTTCGCGCTCGCCACGGTCGTCTCCACCTGGAGCTCGGCGCCGCGCGAGAGTGGGGCGCGGATGCTCGTGCGCTCCGACGGGTCCGTGGTCGGGTCGGTGTCAGGCGGCTGCGTGGAGGGGGACGTCTATGCCCTCGCGGGCGAGGTCCTGGCCGACGGCGCACCTCGCCTCGTGCGGTACGGCGTCAGCGATGAGGTGGCTGGCGCAGTCGGGCTCACCTGCGGGGGGACGATCGAGGTGCTCGTCCAGCGGGTGGAGCCGGGCGATGGGTCCGCACCTGCCGGCGACGCCGACGCTGCAGCGGCAGCGCTGACGGCATTCGCAGCTGCCGTGGCGGCCGGACGCGCCACGGCCCTGGCCACCGTGGTCGACGGTGCCGAGGGTGCGGTGACCAGTCAGGGTGCCGTGCTGAGTGTCGACGACGTGGGCCGGGCGAGCGGGGCGACCGGGTCGGTCTGGCTGGACGCGGCACTGGCGGCCGACGCCGCGGCGGTGCTCGAGACCGGTCGGACCGCGGAGCTCACCTACGGGGTCGATGGGTCCCGGCAGGGCGTGGGTATCCGCGTGCTCGTCGACGTCGTCGCGCCGCCCCCGCGACTGATCGTCGCCGGGGTCACGGACTTCGCCGCCGCCGTGGTGTCGATGGCCAGGTTCCTCGGCTTCGAGGTGACCCTCTGTGACGCGCGGTCGGCCTTCGCCACCCGCGCACGGTTCCCGGACGCCCATGAGGTCGTGATCGACTGGCCGCACCGCTACCTGGCCGGCGAGCAGGCCGCGGGCCGGGTCGACGCTCGTACCGTGGTCCTCGTGCTCACTCACGACCCGAAGTTCGACGAGCCGCTGCTCGAGGTCGCGCTCGGCGCCGACGTCGGCTTCGTCGGGGCGATGGGCTCGCGCCGCACGCACGCCGATCGGCTCGAGCGCCTGCGCGAGCGCGGCCTCGACGAGCAAGCCCTCTCCCGGCTGCACTCACCGGTCGGGCTCGACCTGGCCGGCCGCAGCCCTCGTGAGACCGCCGTGTCGATCATGTCGCACGTCGTAGCGGCACGTGCGGGCGGGTCCGGTCGTCCGTTGGCGGAACTGAGCGGCCCGATCCACCGCGATGCGGGCGCGGGCAGGGACCCGGCTCCGCCGGCCTGACGCCGCGGCCGCTCAGGCCGGTAGGAGCACCGGCCGGTCGACGGCCGGCGGGGCCCATGAACTGCGGCCAGGGGTGGTCGCCGAGATCGAATCGCGGTGGTCCCGCCTCTGGCGTCGTCGGACGCCTCGCAGGGCCGGAACCCACCGCTAATCTGTGCAGATGCGCCGCATCCTGCCTGTCGCCGCCGCGTCCACGGCCCTCCTCCTGCTGACGTCCGCCTGCTCGGCGGCGAGCGGCGACGGTGACGACCTCGCCGTCGGGACGTCGGTCGAGGTGAGCGCCGGGGAGGCGGCGTCGCTCGCCGTGACCGTGACGGACGTTCGCGCAGGCACGGTCGAGGACCTGAGCACGATGGGTGTCGACGCGTCCTCGTTGGCGGGCCGGGTCCCGTGGTTCGTGACGGTCACCATGGGGCTGACGGAGGGCACGATCCAGGACGTCGACCGTGACCTGATGCCATCGCTCGCACCCGACCAGTGGTCCGGCGAGGTCTCGAACGGCGCCGATGCGCAGCCGTTGCAGGTGATCGGCGACTACGACTGCACCGTTGACGGCTCCGCGAACGCCGGCTTCACCGACGACGAGCCACTCGTCGACTGCGTGGCACTGCTGACCGCGGACTCCGCCGAGCTCGAGAGTGTCACTCTGATGGACGTCGGCACCTGGGTCGTCGCCGCGGGCTGAACCTCAGCGGGCGCCGGTGCGCACCGCATCCGGCTCGCGCACGTCCTCGTCCCGGCGCCGCAGACCGCGGCTGTGTCGCCGCCAGGCATCGACGGCGACGGTCGTGGTGGCCGCCAGGAACACCAGTTGCGCGATGGTGCGGGGAAGTAGCTCGTCCCACCAGGGCAGCGGGCCGCCCGAGAGGGCAAGGTGCACGTTCGCGGGGAACATGACGACGAGCAGTAGCGTCAGGCAACTGGCCGCCGCGGCCACCGTGCGCGGCCACAGCAGGCCGATCGCGCCGGCGATCTCGGCGAGACCGGTCAGCGTCACGACGAACTCGGGTGCGGGAACCCAGTCGGGCACCATCGCGATCATCTCTGGTCGCATGCCGACGAAGTGCGAACCACCGGTGAGCAGGAACATGGCCGCCAGGCCGCCACGGAGAGCGACGGCCGGGCGCCGCAGTGGTCGGACCCCGACCCGCCCGATGACCAGGAGCACGCCCGTCACCCCTACCAACACGATCACCGGTTCCATCTGTCCACTCCTGTGCTGAGAGTCGTTCGCGCGGCTCACCCGCCAACTTGTCACTGTCTAGATTAGGTGGCAAGACGGTAACTTGTCAATGACTAGTTCCGGTGAGGTGTGCCTCTGATAGCGATCGCGGTCGGCCGGTCGGCGCACTCTCTCGACGTCGAACAGATGTGCGATTAGACTCGGTCTGTGTTCGTCGGACCGACCATCCTGCACGCCGACCTGGACGCGTTCTACGCGTCGGTCGAGCAGTTGCTGGACCCTGCGCTGCGCGGCCGGCCGATCGCCGTCGGCGGCAGTGCGCACGGGGGCGTCGTGCTCGCGGCGTCGTACGAGGCGAAGGCGTTCGGCGTGCAGGGTGGGATGCCGGGCTGGCGGGCCGCCCGGCTGTGCCCGGAGCTGGTCTTCGTGCGCGGCAACTTCTCGAGGTACCAGCCGTTGGCTGACCAGGTCATGGACATCCTCGGGGACCTGACCCCGGCCGTGCAGCGGATCTCCATCGACGAGGCGTTCCTGGACGTGTCCGGTTCGGTGCACCTGTTCGGGCCGCCCGGTGTGATCGGCGCCCGGCTACGCGCCCGCGTGCGGGCCGAGGTCGGGCTCGCGATCTCGGTCGGGGCCGCCCGGACCAAGCACCTGGCGAAGGTCGCCTCCCAGGTGGCGAAGCCCGACGGGCTGGTGGTGGTGGAACCGGAGCGGGAGCGGGGGTTCCTCGATCCGTTGCCGGTCGCCCTGATGTGGGGCGTCGGACCGGTGACCCAGCAGCACCTGGCCGATCGTGGCATCCACACCATCGGCGAGCTCGGACAGGCCACCCCGGCCATGCTGCGCTCCCTGCTCGGCCCCGCCGCCGGCGAGCGGCTGCACGCCCTCGCCCACAACACCGACCCCCGGCGGGTGTCCGCGGGTCAGCGGGCCCGTTCCGTCGGCGCCCAGTCCGCGCTCGGACGGAGGGAGCCGACGGCGGAGCTCGTCCGATCCGTGCTCGGTCACCTGGCCGAGCGGGTCGGTGGGCGGATGCGCGCGAAGGACCGGGCCGGGCGCACCATCACCGTGCGGGTGCGCTTCGCAGGAATGCGGACCGTGACCCGCTCGAGCACCCTTGGCGCGCCCGTCTCGTCCACGCTCACGATCACCGAGGTGGCGGAGCGTCTCGTCTGGCAGGCGCTCGGCGACCAGGGGGAGCCGGTGCCCGAGGTGAGCCTGCTCGCGATCTCGGTCTCCAACCTCGGTCCCCAGCACGGCGTGCAGCTCGAACTGCCGCTCGGCACCGAGGACCCGTGGCGGCCCGGATCGGCGATCGGCTCGGCCCGGTGGGCGCTCGACGCCTCGATGGATGCGGCCCGGGCGCGGTTCGGCAGGAACGCGGTCGGCTACCTGCCGGCCACGCTGGGTCGGGGCGCAGGTGTGCCGGACGACTTCCGCGAGCTGGCCGAGAAGGATCTCGGGTGACGGCGGGTCACCGGGGCGCTGTCCCGGCCCGCCGCGCCGCCGGCCGGGTTCAGGACCTCACGGCCCGCTCGGCGAGGACCGCGGCCCCCTCGCCAGTGAGCTCCACGCAGTAGTCGGCGCGACCGGTCATCGCCATGATCAGTGCGAGCGTCGATCCGATCACGGGCGCGCCGGAGCCCGCCTCGAACTCGGAGTCGTCGGCCCGCAGGTGCAGTCCGCCGATCCGGCCCTTCGCCACGACCACCTGATCCGTGCCTGCGTAGTACCGGGCCAGCGTGACGAGCGTGTCGGTGGGGAAGGTCCGAACCAGGCCGAGCGGACGGCGGATGTCGCTGCCATGCACGATCGTCTCGCCGAGGATCGCCTGGCGCGGCAGCGGGGGAGTCGTGGTGCCGCCGCGGACGGCGTCGAAGCGCGCCAGCGTGTCCGCCCCGGACGACCCGAGCTGCTCGTCCAGGCGCATCCGGACCTGTTTGTCGAAGTCGAACCGGCACCGGACCACCCCGGCCAACCACCGGATGCCGTTCAGGCTGGCGCCCGCGGTCAGGTGGGCCAGCACTTCGCGCACGGTCAGGCCCGCGCACAGGGAGGGGGTCCGCCAGGCATCCTCGTCCAGGTCGGCGAGGTCGGCTGCGAGTGCCGCTCGTTCGGCGTGGATCAGGGGCCAGATGCCGGTCCGGTCGGTGCGCGCCACACCCGGTAGCCTCCCGCGGCCGGGTCACCGGTGTCCAGGGACCTTGGGCCCAGGGGGGTGTCACGTCCTCGGACGTAGCGTGGTCATAGGAGTGAAAGGTTCCGCCTCTGCGACCCGAAGGACCCATCCGATGCCTGCAGCTGAACATCGCCTCTCCACCTCCGTCCTCGTGATCGGGACGGGTGGCTCCGGACTGCGGGCGGCCATCGAGCTCGCCGAGTCCGGTGTCGATGTGCTCGCGGTCGGCAAGCGGCCCCGAATGGACGCCCACACCGCGCTCGCCGCCGGCGGGATCAACGCCGCGCTCGGCACCATGGACCCGCAGGACAGCTGGCGTCAGCACGCGGCCGACACCATCAAGGAGAGCTACTACCTGGCGAACCCGCACACCGTGGAGATCGTCACCAAGGGCGCTGGCCAGGGGATCGCGGACCTGGAGCGCTACGGCATGGCGTTCGCTCGCGAGGACGACGGCCGGATCTCGCAGCGGTACTTCGGCGCGCACACCTACCGCCGGACCGCGTTCGCCGGCGACTACACGGGCCTGGAGATCCAGCGGACCCTGGTCCGCCGCGCGGAGCAGCTCGACGTCCCGATCCTCGACGGGGTGTACATCACCCGGCTCCTGGTCCGTGACAACGTGGTCTTCGGCGCGTACGGGTTCGACCTCGAGGACGGCACCCGTTACCTCATCCACGCCGACGCCGTCATCCTCGCCGCCGGCGGGCACACCCGGATCTGGCGCCGCACGTCCTCCCGTCGGGACGAGAACACGGGCGACTCGTTCCGGCTCGCCGTGGAGGCCGGCGGCAGGCTGCGGGATCCCGAACTCGTGCAGTTCCACCCCTCCGGCATCCTCGAACCGCAGAACGCGGCCGGCACCCTCGTCTCCGAGGCGGCCCGTGGGGAGGGCGGGATCCTCCGCAACGGTCTCGGTGAGCGGTTCATGTCCCGCTACGACCCCGAGCGGATGGAACTGTCCACCCGGGACCGGGTGGCCCTGGCCGCCTACACCGAGATCAGCGAAGGCCGCGGCACCGCGAACGGCGGCGTCTGGCTCGACGTGTCCCATCTCCCGCGCGAGACGATCATGACCCGGCTGCCTCGGGTGTACCAGACCCTGTTGGAGCTGCAGATGCTCGACATCACGAAGAGCCCGATCGAGATCGCACCCACCGCGCACTACTCGATGGGCGGGGTCTGGGTGCGTCCGGAGGATCACGGCACCGACGTCGACGGGCTCTACGCGATCGGGGAGGCCTCCAGTGGGCTGCACGGCGCGAACAGGCTCGGCGGGAACTCCTTGATCGAACTCCTCGTGTTCGGGCGGATCGTCGGGCAGGCCGCGGCCGCGTATTCGGCCGGACTCGAGGCGCAGCACCGGTCCGCGGACGCCGTCGCCCGGGCCCGGTCCGAGATCGACGACCTGCTGGCCGCCGAGGGCTCGGAGAACGTGCGTGCCCTTCAGCGGGCGATCCGGAACACGATGACCGAGCACGCCGGCGTGGTCCGCTCCGAGGATGGCCTGCTCGCGGGCCTGGCCGAACTCGACGCGATCGAGGCGCGGATCGAGGACGTCGGGATCCACCCGGACATCGCCGGTTACGCCGATCTCGCCCACGCGTTCGACCTCAAGGCCTCCGCGCTGGCGGCCCGCGCGACCCTCGCGGCGGCGCTGGAGCGCCGGGAGTCCCGCGGGTGCCACAACCGCAGCGACTACCCGGACCAGGATCCGGCCCTGCAGGTCAACCTGGTCTGGTCCCCGGGGGCGGGCGTGGTCGCCGAGCCGGTCCCGCCTGTTTCGGCGGAGATCACCGAACTCATCGGGGACGTGAGCCAGGAAGGCAAACTCGTCGAGTAGCCGCCAAGATGGACCCATGTTGATCCTTCCCATCCACGGCACCGACCTGCACTCCTCCAACGTGGTGCTCGGCATGATGCGCATCGAGCGGCTGCGTGACGACGAGATCCGCCACCTCGTGGCTGTGGCCCGCGATGCAGGCGTGAACACGTTCGACCACGCGGACATCTACGGGAGCCAGCGGCACGCCTGCGAGCAACGGTTCGGTGATGCGATCAGCCTCAGCCCGTCCGAGCGCGAGTCTGTGGTCATCCAGTCGAAGGTCGGGATCCGGCACGGCTTCTACGACTTCAGCAAGGCCCACATCGTCCGCTCGGTCGAGGAGTCGCTGCTCGCCCTGCGCACCGAGTACCTCGACCTGTTGCTGTTGCACCGACCGGACACCCTGATGGAGCCGGATGAGGTCGCCGAGGCCTTCGATGAGCTCCAGGCCAGCGGGAGGGTCCGCAACTTCGGGGTCTCCAACCACACACCCGGCCAGATCGAGGTGCTACGCCGCTCGGTTCGCCAGCCGCTGGCGGTGAACCAGGTCCAACTGAGCCTCGTCCACGCACCGCTGATCGCGAGCGGGCTCTCCGCGAACATCGCGCACCTGGACGCCTCGATCGACCGCGGCAGCGGGATCCTCGACCACGCCCGGCTCAGCCGGATGACCCTGCAGGCGTGGTCGCCGTTCCAGAGCGGGTTCGACTCGGGGGTATTCCTCGGCGACCGGGAGCACTTCGGCCCCCTCAACGACGAGATCGACGACCTGGCGGAAGCCTATCGGGTCCCCCCGGCCGCGATCGCCGTCGCCTGGATCACCCGACACCCCTCGAACATGCAGGTGGTGCTCGGCACCACCAACCCCGAGCGGGTGGCGGACGCCGCGGCGGGCTCGGAGATCCCGCTGACCCGGGAGGAGTGGTATCGGCTGTTCACGGCAGCGGGCCACGCCCTACCCTGAGGCGCTTCATCGAGAACACCCGAAGGGACCGTCATGCGCGCCACCATGCGCCGCGACCTCCTGGTCGCACTCAAGGCGAGGGACCGGGTCACTGTCGCTGCCCTGCGATCGGCGCTCGCCGCGATCGACAATGCCGAGGCCGTCGAGGTGCCGACCGGCCGCGAGGGCGAGCCGGAGTACCCCGGCGACGGACCCACGATCGCAGGCTCCGCCGTCGGGCTGGGCGCCGCGGAAACGACCCGCCGAGACCTGAGCGAGGCCGACATCGCTGCGATCGTCGCGCGGGAGGTGCGCGAGCGCACCGACGCAGCGCTCGAGTACGAGGCGGCCGGGCGGACCGAAGGCAGCGCGCGGCTCCGCGAAGAGGCGCAGGTGCTCAGCCGCTACCTGGACGCCACCGGATGAGGGACCCGGCCGCTCACTTCTTCGTCCAGCGCACCGCGCCGGAGGGGTCCACGAGCCGCCCGATCCTGGTGCCGCTGGCGACGACCGAGTAACCGACCGGCAGCACGAAGAACTTGGCCAGGTTCCGGTTCCGCCGGTGCAGGTCACGCCCGCGAAGGACCTCGAACTCGGTCGCTGCCGGCGAGCCGACGACCCAGCCGCCGAAGTCGCCGTCGGGTTGGGTCCGCGTCATGGCGATCTCCGGGGCGGTCAGGTCGGAGCCGGCGGCGACCCGGACCGTCTTGTTGAAGTTGACCGGACTCCACGCCGCGTCCTTGAGGTACCGGTAGATCGCGGTCTGTTCGTGTCGTAGCCGCGCCGCCGGGCTCAGGTCCCACTGGTTGGCGGAGTCGCGCTCGGCGTCGATGTTCGTCTGACTCACCCGGTAGCCGCCCTCGACGGCGTGCATCGAGTGCCACCAGAAGCCGCCCCAGAAGGAGCCGAGGTCCTTGATCGAGCCGGCGTGCAGGTTGCCGATGAGGCCGACGATCTCCTCGGCCTCCTTGCGGAACTGCGGGTCGGCCTCGCCCGCGAACGACTGCCCGAACAGGGTGATGGTGAACTTCTCGCGCGTCGGGGTCGTCGGCGTGTCCGGGGGTGGCGGTTCGTCCTGGGCCGCGGCGGCCTGGGCGGGTGCTACCTGGGCGGGCGAGGCCTGAACCGGTGCGGCCTGAACCGGCTGAACCGGCTGAACCGGCTGAACCGGTACGCCCGCGCCGAACAGCGGCCGGCCGACGAGTCGCAGGCCGTCGAGCATGCTCGCGCCCCGGAGCGAGGGGTCGCTGTCCAGCCGCCGTCGGCCCTCCGGCGGGATGTGCCAGGCGCCGGCGATCAGCCCCCCGCTGAACATCACGAAATGGTCGACACCGAGCATCAGCGGCGCGGCCAGGTACGGCGCGAACGAGACCAGTGCAGCCGCCGGCACATCCACCAGTTCGGCCTGCGCACCGGTCGCCGGACCGGCGTTCGCGAGCATCCACCCGGTCAGCTGGGCCCCATCCTCGCGCTGCGTCGCACCGGTGATCCGCTCGAGGTAGAGCGGCGGCGCGGCGCCGGCGATGATCGTGTCCAGGATGCCGCGCTGGCAGCGCACCACGGACGCAGACGTGATCGGGTCCGTCGCCGCACCGGTCGCATCGAGCAACCGCTGCTGGATCCCGTGGATCCACAGCGGGATGGTCAGGTCGGGTGTGGTGTCCGCCAGCGGGTTCCGCCGATAGTCCGCACCCAGGAGCGTGAAGGCGCCGGCACCGATCTCCTGGATGACGTACGGGCTGAACCCGACATGGATCGGGAAGCCTGCGAGGTCGGGCAGCGTGGTGCCGTTCGCGGCGAAGTGCGCCAGGAACGAGTTCGCCTGGACCGCGAGCTCGGGAGCCGCTCGCACCGTGATGCGGACCCCGTCCGCCCAGTGGTCGAACTGCTGCGGCGCGCTCTGCGGCGGCGTGCCCGGGAAGCCCCCGAGGTGTGCCGCTCCGGCCGTACTCTCGCTCACGTGTGGTCCTCGATGTCGACGATCGCCTGCCTGGTCCCAGGGGCACACCGCCGCGGCGCCGAACCCGGCCCCGAGCCTACCGACCACCGCGCGCTAGGCTGCCGACGTGACGCGCGAACAGCGCCTGGTACTTGCGATCGCCGTGCTCGGATCGTTCGTTTCGTTCCTGGACGGCACGCTCGCGACCGTCGCGCTGCCCGCGATCCGCGAGGAACTGGGTGGTGGCCTCAGCTCGCAGCAGTGGATCGTCGACGCGTATCTGATCACGCTCGGGGCGCTGATCCTGATCGCAGGGTCCCTCTCCGACGTGTACGGGCGCCTGGTGGTGCTGCGGGTCGGGCTGATCGGGTTCGGCGTCACATCGGCCCTGATCGCCGCCGCGCCGACGGTCGAGTTCATCGTGGTGCTGCGTGCGCTCCAGGGTGTCGCCGGTGCGCTCCTGGTGCCGAGTTCGCTCGCCCTCATCATGTCCAACTTCTCGGGCGCTGCGCAGGCGCGCGCGATCGGGTCGTGGACGGGGTGGACGTCGGTTGCCCAGCTCGCCGGGCCACTGGTCGGTGGTGGGTTCATCGATCTGCTCTCGTGGCGCGCGGCGTTCCTGGTCAACGTGCTGCCGATCGCGGTCTGCCTGTACCTGCTCGGGCGGCTCGAACAGCGTGACGTCCGTCGGCCCGGTGCCACGATCGACTACCCGGGCGCGGTGCTGGCCGTCCTGGGCCTTGGCGGCACCGTGTTCGCGCTCATCGAGCACGGGAACCTGGGCTGGTCACACCCGGCGATCTGGGTGCCGCTGGCCGTCGGCGTCATCTCCCTGGCCCTGTTCCTGCACCGGCAGGCGACCACGGCCCAACCGATCATGCCGCTCGGGCTGTTCCGGGCGCGCAACTTCGCCTGGGGCAACCTCGCGACCACGTTCATCTACGCGGCGCTGGGCCTGTCCGGGTTCGTGATCGTCGTCTACCTGCAGCAGGAAGCCGGCTTCGGCGCCACCCTCGCGGGGCTCGCCACCATCCCGACGACGATCCTGATGATCGCCCTCTCCTCGACATTCGGGCGGCTCGCCGGACGGTTCGGGCCGCGGCTGTTCATGACCGTGGGACCACTGCTCGCCGGAGCCGGGTTCCTGCTGATGCTCAGCGTCACCGAGCCACTCAACTACTGGACCCAGATGCTGCCCGGCGTGATCGTGTTCGGTCTCGGCCTGAGCGTCACCGTGGCCCCACTGACGTCCGCGGTGCTCGGCGCCGTGGCATCCGAGCGCGCCGGCATCGCCTCCGCCGTCAACAACGCGATCGCCCGCGTGGCCGGGTTGGTCGCTGTGGCGATGATCGGCGTGATCGTCGGCGGGGCGCTCGACCTGGCCGGGTTCTACCGCGGCCTGGTGGTCAGCGCCGTCCTGATGGGGATCGGTGCGGCGTTCTCCTGGATCGGCATCAGAACCCCGACGGCGCAGCCCTCCGAGTCCTGACGCGTCACCTTCCGCGGGGCTCACCCCGCGGCGTCCGCCGCCCGCTGGTACCGGTCGCCGAGCGTGCGCACGTGCTCGACGAGCGCCGCGGGGGCGAGCACCTCGAAGTCCACGCCGAGCAGACCGAGATAGCTCGCGAGTACGGCCAGACTCGAGCCGCCGGTGCGGAACTCGCTGTGTTCGTCGTCGATCGGTGTCACCGACCCCATCGTCGGGTTGACCCGCCCAGCCACCGCGGCAGCCGGGGCGTGCAGCCGAATGCGCGCCTGGACCTGCCAGACGGCGGTCCCGGTGCGTTCGCTGACATACGCCGCGAGATCCGTCGCGGGCGGTTCGCGGGGTGGGAAGCGAGGGCCGACCGGTACCTTCGGCTCGATCCGGTCGGCGCGGAACGTGCGCCAGTCCCGTCGATCGGTGTCCCATGCCACCAGGTACCAGCGGCTGGCGGTGTGCACGAGTCGGAGCGGCTCGACGTCGCGCCGCGTGATCGCGCCCCGGTGGTCGGTGTAGTCGAACCGGAGGCGCTGGTGCTCGCGCGCGGCCGACGCGATCGCGGTCAGCACGTCGACGGCGACGGTGGGCTCCGCCGTCGGGATCGGCACGACGGCTTCGGTGAACGTGGCGACCCGGTGCCGCAGCCGACCGGGCAGTACCTGCTCGAGCTTGGCAAGTGCCTGCAGTGAGGTCTCCTCGATCCCGCCCACGACGCCGGTCGCCGCGGAGCGCAACCCGACGGCGACGGCGACGGCCTCCTCGTCGTCGAGCAGCAGCGGTGGCAGTTTCGTGCCCGCCACGAGCCGATAGCCGCCACCCGGGCCGGGGACCGCACCGACCGGGTATCCGAGCTCGCGCAACGCCTCGATGTCGGCGCGCACCGTGCGGGTGCTCACGCCCAGGCGCTCCGACAGGTCCCGGGAGGACCAGGTGCGATGGGCGTGCAGCAGGGAGAGCATCCGGAGCAGTCGGGCCGACGTCGAGATCATTGCGTGATCGTGGCAGAAGATGCGGAAGCAAGTCCGCCACATTCGCTCGTACGGTCGTCGGTATGGAGATGAACACGCAGATCAGGCCCTATTCCATCAGCATCGCGCAGGCCGAACTGGACGACCTGCACGAGCGCCTCGCCCGCACCCGGTGGCCGGTCGCGCTGCCCGGCGTCGGCTGGGAGCGTGGCACCCCGGTCGGCTACCTGCGCGAGCTGGCCGAGTACTGGCGCACCGGCTTCGACTGGCGGGCACAGGAGTCACGGCTGAACGCGTACGCGAACTACACCACCGAGATCGACGGCCAGGCGATCCACTTCCTGCACGTGCGCTCGCCCGAACCGGACGCGCTGCCCCTGCTGATGAGCCATGGCTGGCCGAGCACGGTCGCCGAGTTCGAGAGGGTCATCGGGCCGCTGACGGATCCGCGGGCCCACGGCGGCGACCCGAGCCGGGCGTTCCACCTGGTGATCCCGAGTCTGCCGGGATTCGGGCTCTCGCCCGAGGTGGCGGCCACGGGTTGGGGTCTACCGCGGACGGTCGACGCGTACGCCGAGCTCATGCGCCGGCTGGGGTATGAGCGGTACGGCACTCAGGGCGGCGACATCGGCGCCGGCGTGGCCGGCATGCTGGCCGGGGTGGCGCCGGAGTCCGTGGTCGGGATCCACATGAACGGGCCGACCAACTTCGCCAAGCCCACCGCGGGTCAGACCTTCACGGCTCGGGAGCAGGAGCGCCTGAGCGTGGAGGCGGAGCTCGGCGAGCACAGGTCCGGGTACCTCCTGCTGCAGAGCAACCAGCCGTCCACGATCGCGGTCGCGCTCACCGACTCACCGGTCGCGCAGCTGTCCTGGATCGTCGAGAAGTTCCAGGCGTGGACCGATCCGGCCAAGCAGCTGCCCGAGGATGCCGTGGACCGCGACCAACTCCTCACCAACGTCACCCTCACGTGGTTCTTCCAGGGCGGGGCAGGCTCGGCGAACTTCGTCTACGAGTCCATGAACGGCGAACTCGCCTGGGCTCCGCCGGGCGTCGAGGGCGATGAGCGACCTGAGGCGGAGGGCGATGCCGGGGCCACGGATCCAGGCGAGCAGTGGTCACAACCGTCGGTGCCCACCGCGGTTGCCGTGTTCGCGGCCGACACCTCGGTGCGCTCGCTCATCGACACCGGGAGCATCAGCCGCTGGACCGAGTACGAGGTCGGCGGTCACTTCCCCGCGATGGAGGCGCCGGAGGAGTTCGTGACGGATGTTCGGGAGTTCTTCGCCGAGGTGCGCTGATCCGCACCGCCGAGCAAGGCAGGCGAACGGCCGGACGGCCCGGGTCCGTGGACCCGAGCCGTCCGTGCACGGTCAGGAGGTGCGGCCGAGCGCGCCCTTGATGAACGCTGCCTGACCCGCGTGCTGCAGGTCGTCGGCGATGACGCTGACCAAGCGCACCGCCAGGGTGACGGGCGGGTCCCAGCTCGTGTCGATAACGGCTTTGAGCTCGTCCTCGGTGAGCCCGGCCACGTACCCGAGGGTGCGGGCGTGGACAGCATCGTGGTACCCGCGCAGGTCCGCCGCGGCGGGGCGGACCAGACTCACCTGCTCGGCCGAGTGCCCGTAGCCGGTGTCGGCGGCAGGCAGCGGCAGGTCGAACGTGTCCGCCCAACCGGCCGAGGTCCACACCTGGTCCGATCCGGCGGCGTCGGCGATGTGGTCGTCCTGCACCCGGGTCAGGTGCCACACCAGCCAGGCGATCGTGTTCGACGCCGGGTCCAGACGAGCGGTGAGGACCGCCTCGTCGGCGCCCTCAAGGATGCGGTGGACCACTCCCTGTACGCGGGAGAATCCGTCGGTCAGGATGTCCGTGCTGACGCTCATCGGCTCAGAGCAGCCCGTTGTCGGTCAGCCACGCGGTCGCGATGGTCGCCGAGTCCTGCTCATCGTTGACACTGCTCGCGTTGAGAGAGATGAGCTCCTCCGTGGTGAGCAGGGCATTCACCGCGTCGAGGGTGGGTGCCACGTCCTCGGCCAGGTCGGCCGCGACCACCGGGGTCACGTTCTGCGCCAGGATCATGCTCTCCGGGTCCTCGAGGGTGACGAAGTCACCGGTGGCGAGGTCCGGGTCGGCGGTGTAGATGTCGCCCATGGTGATGGTGCCGTCACGGATCGCGTCCTTGGTGAGCGGGCCACCGCTGTCCCCGATGGCGAGGAACTCCACCTCGACGCCGTAGAACTCGCTCAGTCCCGGGGGGCCGTACGGGCGCGACTCGAGCTCGGCGTTGCCGCCGACGGTGACGGTGCCCTCGTAGCCGGCGAGGTCGGCGAGCGACGTGATGCCGTTCTCCTCGGAGAAGGCCGCGGTCACGTTGTAGGAGTCGGCGTCCTGGGCGTCCGCCGGGTCGAGCACCGCGAGCGAGTCGGGCAGGGCGTCCGGCAGCGCGGCGGCGACGTCCTCGGTGCTGCGGGCTTGCGTCTCGGCGTCGTAGAACTGCAGCAGGTTGCCGGAGTACTCGGGGATCAGCTGGACCGAGCCGTCCTCCATGGCCGCCATGTAGACGTCGCGCTGGCCGATCTGGAACTGCCGCTCCACCTCGAACCCGTCCGCCTCGAGGGCCTGGGCATAGATCTCGGCGATGATCTCGTTCGAGTAGTAGGCCTGCGAGCCGATCACGATCGGACCGGAGGCACTGCCGCCGCCGGTCTGCGAGTCGGAGTCCTCCGGAGCGAGCGGGTCGCCGGAGCCACAGGCGGCCAGGGCAAGGACGGCGCCGACGGCGAATGCACCTGTGGCCAGGCGCCCCGTCCGGACGGTTCGGATGCTCATCGGATCTCCTCCAGTGTTGACTGCTGGTCGGTGGTGAGTGGTTCGGTTCGGTCGGGGTGAGGCCGGGAGCGGGTCGGGCCGGAGCCGATGGCCCGCCGCGCGACCCACTCGCCGATGGCGAACAGGGCGTCCACGGCCAGCGCGAGCAGGACGATCAGGATCGCCCCGCCCAGCATCTCGTCGTAGGTCCGTAACGAGATTCCCCGTTGGATGTAGATGCCCAGACCGCCGAGGCCCACGTAGGCCGCGAGGACCGCCGTGGCGATGATCTGCAGCGCGGCACTGCGCAGACCGCCGAGCAGCAGCGGCAGGCCCAGTGGCGCCTCAACCCTGAACAGGATCTGTGTCTCGGTCATTCCCATCGCACGGGCCGCGTCCACGACGGTGCGGTCCACGGCCTCCACCCCCGCGTAGGCCCCGGCGAGGATCGAGGGCACGCCGAGGATCACGAACACGGCGATCGCGGCGACTTGGGCGTTCCCGACGCCGACGAGCAGCGTGAAGATCGTGAGCAGTCCCAGGGAGGGCAGCGCCCGCGCGGCCCCTGACCCGAGGACGGCCAGCTGTCGCCCGCGCCCGGTGTGTCCGATCAGGTAGCCCAACGGGATCGCGATGAGCGCGGAGACCACGAGGGCGAGCACGGTGTACCAGAGGTGCTCGCCGATCCGGTCCACCAGCGGGTTCGCACCGGAGCTGCGCTCGGGGTCGGTGAGCCAGGCCAGTGCGTCCTGGAACAGGTTCATGTCGGACCCTCCGTGAGGGCGACGCGTCGAGCGGCCCGTCGGGTCCGGCCGCCGGCGGCGTCACGGGTCCACGGCATCACGAGGCGCCCGGCGAGGGCGAGGAGCAGATCGAAGACCACGGCGATCAGGACGGTCATGACGATCCCGGTGGCGATCTCGGCGACGATGCCCCGCTGCAGGCCGTTCAGGAACAGATAGCCGAGGTTACGGCTACCCACCAGTACGCCGACGGTGACGAGGCTGACCGTGCTGACCGACACCACCCGCAGGCCCGCGAGCAGCACCGGACCGGCGAGCGGCAGGTCGACCGCCCAGAACCGCCCCCACCCGGAGTAGCCCATCGCCGCCGCGGCACCGCGCACGTCCGGGTCCACTGACTCCAGGGCCTCCGTCGCGGACCGCGTCATCAGGGCGACCGCATAGATGCTGAGCGCGATAGTCACGTTCAGCTCGCTCAGGAAACTGATCCCGATGATCGGTGGGAGCAGCACGAACAGCGCCAGCGAGGGGATGGTGTAGAGCAGGCCGACGACGGTCAGGGTCAGACCGCGCGCCCATCGGAACCGCCACGCGAACGCGCCGAGCGGGACGGCCACGACGAACCCGATCAGGATCGGCAGGAGGCTGAGCCGGGCGTGCGTCAGCGTCAGCTCGACGATCAGGTCGCGGTTGGCGCCGACCCAGTTCACCGGGCCGCCGAATCGTCGGTGAGCACCCCGGCGGCCCGCCCGTCGCCGTCGACCACGATGCGTCGCCCACCCTGGTCGACGATCCGCAGCGAGCGCCGGCCACGGTCGGCGCCGATGAAGTCGGCCACGAAGTCACTGGCCGGGTTGGCGAGGATCTCGGCTGGGGTTCCCTTCTGGGCTATCACCCCACCGGTGGCCAGGATCACGACCTGGTCCCCGAGCAGGAACGCCTCGTCGATGTCATGGGTCACAAAGACCACCGTCTTGCCGATGTCTCGCTGCAGGCGCATCAGTTCGGCCTGCAGGTCCGCGCGCACGATCGGGTCCACGGCACCGAACGGCTCATCCATGAGCAGGATGTTCGGGTCCACCGCGAGCCCGCGAGCCACGCCGACACGCTGCTGCTGCCCACCGGAGAGCTGGTGCGGGTAGCGGCGCGCAAGGGACCGGTCCAGCCCGACGGTGTCCATCAGGGACAGGCCGAGCTCGTCGGCTGTGGCGCGGCCCATACCGTTCAGGCGCGGCACGGTGGTGATGTTGTCGAGCACCCGCCGGTGCGGCAGCAGACCGGCGCTCTGCATGACGTAGCCGATCCGCCGTCGCAGCTGTACCGGCTCCAGGGTGGCGACGTTCTCACCGTCGATCTCCACCGCGCCCTCGGTGGCGTCCACCATCCGGTTGATCATCCGCAGGATCGTCGTCTTGCCCGATCCGGATGACCCCACCAGCACCGTGACCTGGTGCGAGGGCATCACCAGGCTGAAGTCGATGACGGCGTCCGTCCCGTCCGCGAAGCGTTTCCCGACACCGCGGAACTCGATCACGGCATCGGCGAGGGTCGGCGAAGTGTCGCTGGCATGGGCCCGAGCGTAACGGGAGGCGCCGACACCGGCTCATCGGGGTCGTTCCCCGGACCGGTGGACCTACCCGGCGGACGGGGTGCGGGTTAGGGTGCGAACCGGGCCGTCCGGTGACTGAGGCCGAGCCGACGGCCCCGACGCCGATCCGCCGAGGGGAATCACATGTCCGAGCAGGGTGCCACGCAGGACCGGATCGAGCCGGAGTACGACCTGATCGTCATCGGCGGCGGAGCGGTCGGGGAGAACGTCGCAGACCGCGCAGTCCAGGGCGGACTGAGCGTGCTGCTCGTGGAGAACGAACTCGTCGGAGGAGACTGCTCCTACTGGGCGTGTATGCCTTCGAAGGCGCTGCTGCGCAGCGGGGCGGCCCGCCGCGCGGCTCAACGGGTCGCCGGCGCCCGGGAGGCCGTCACCGGCCCACTGGACGTTGCTGCGGTACTCGCGCGGCGCACCTCGTTCACCAGCGACTGGGATGACTCCGGGCAGGTCGACTGGGTCGCATCGGCGGGGATCGACCTGTTGCGCGGTCGTGGGCGTCTCGCCGGTGAGCGGACCGTCGAGGTGACCACCTCGACCGTCGCGGACGACGACGCGAGCGAGACGGCCGTCCGCACGGTGCGGGCTCGGCACGCCGTCGCGGTCTGCACCGGGTCGCGGGCCGCGGTCCCCGATACGCCCGGCCTGCGGGCCGCGTGCCCGTGGACCTCGCGGGAGGCCACGTCCGCCACGGAGATCCCCGGCCGGCTGGCCATCATCGGCGGGGGCGTGGTGGCCGTCGAGATGGCCACCGCGTACGCGGACCTGGGCGGAGAAGTCACCCTCCTGGTGCGCGGCGGACTGCTCGCCAAGGAGGAACCGTTCGCAGGAGAGCTGGTCGGCGCCGGCCTGCGCGAGGCCGGCGTCGACGTGCGCCTCGGGGTGAGTGTCGACGAGGTGACCCGGCCGCAGGCGGGCGGCGAGGTGCGGCTCGCGCTGAGCGACGGCAGCACGCTCACCGCGGACGAGGTGCTCGTGGCGACCGGCCGCGAACCGCGCACTGACGACCTGGGGCTGGACGCCGTCGGGCTTGACGACGGCGCCTGGCTGCCCACCGACGATAGTTTGCGGGTCCTCGGCGCCGACGGCGCGCCGATCGACTGGCTGTACGCCGTCGGGGACGCGAACCACCGCGCCCTGCTCACCCACCAGGGCAAGTATCAGGCCCGGGCCGCCGGCGATGTGATCGCGGCGCGTGCCCGCGGCCGGGCGGTCGACGACGCAGCCTGGGGCACCCACGTGGCCACGGCCGATCACCGCAGTGTCCCGCAGGTCACGTTCGCCGACCCGGAGGTGGCCTCCATCGGGCTCACCGCGGCCGCGGCCGAGCAGGCCGGTCTGCGAACCCGGGTCCTCGACTACGAGATCGGGCAGACCGCCGGGGGCTCACTGCAGGCCGACGGGTACACGGGCACGGCCCGGATCGTCGTGGACACCGACCGCGAGGTCCTGGTCGGGGTCACGTTCGTGGGGCAGGACGTGGCCGAGCTGCTCCACTCGGCGACCGTCGCCGTGGTCGGGGAGGTGCCGCTGCACCGGCTCTGGCACGCGGTGCCGTCCTACCCGACCATGAGCGAGGTCTGGCTGCGGCTGCTGGAGGCCTACGGCAGGCCCGGCCAGCTCGACGCCTAGTCGTGGCTGCGCCCGGCCATGCTGCGTTCGGGTGGTCGCCGATGACCCTGGAGGTCGCGTCGATGACACCCGCCGATGCCGAGTGGGCTGCGGCGCTCATGGACGCTCGCCGCCGGATATACGTAACGTATTCGCCGGTGTTCTGGCGCCCGGCGGCCGATCCGGTGCCCGGGCATGCCGCGTTCCTGGCCGACCAGATCGAGGGCGATGCCCTCGCCCTGCGCACCGATGGCGGATTCCTGGTCGGGCAGGTCCGTGGCGAAGGTGCCGTTGTCGACGATTTCGCCGTGGCCGCGCCCGCGTTGTGGCCGACGCACGGGCGGGCGCTCCTAGAAGCGGCCCTCGCGCAGCTGCACGCTCGCGGGGCCGCGGAGGTCCTCGTCGTGACCGCGCAGCGGGACCTCCCCAAGAGCGCGCTGCTACGCGAGGTCGGCCTGCGACTCGTCGAACAGTGGTGGGTGAAGGAACTCCGGCCCGGTACGGACGATCCCCGGACCGGCCCGCGTGAGGGGAACGGCTTCAGTGGGATCCTCGGCCCGGCACCACCCGTCTACGACCCCGGCGGCCCGGTGTTCCTGGCCCATCGCGTGGACGAGGGCACGGCGGCGAGCACCGTGGCGACCGCCGCGGCCGAGTGGGGTGCCGTCCTTGCCGTGGTCCCCGCGACGCCGAGGTCCGGACTGTCCGAAGAGCTGACCGAGGCCGGGTTCGAGGTGGCCTCGGACTGGTATTCGAGCCGCCGGCCCACTGCCGCTGGCTAGTGTTGATCCCGGTGCTCGAGGGGGCACCTACTGGATCAGGAGGCGACGATGACGTTGCAGGACAGTCCGCTGGTGGCATCGGTGCGGGACCTCGGCGTCCAGTTCCTGAAGAACGACGTCGACATCACGGGGCAGGACGCAGTGAGCTCGGTGGAACTCGCCGACGGCACGACGTTCTGGATCTTCGGGGACACCATCGAGGGCCCGTTCGACTCCATCCGCGGTTTCGAGCTCACCGAGGTTCTCTCGAACACCGGGGCGATCGTGCCGCTGCAGGACATCTCGAACGGGGTCCAGGAGTTCCGGTACCTGACCGAGCCGGACGGCACCCGGGCCCGCCAGCTGATCCGGTTCATCCCACCGGAGCACAGGGCGCGGCAGCGGCTGTGGGCGATCCATGGCGCCCAGGTCGGCGACCAGCTGTACCTCTACTATCACCGGATCACCATGGACCCGGAGGTCGACGTCTTCGAGACCTTCGTCCTCGACGGCATGGGCGTGGCCAAGGCGGGACCGGACCACCACTTCGAACGGATGCCCGCACCGGACGGCACTCACGAGTGGTGGAAAGGGGACGAGCCCGGCTTCGGCGTCTGGGTGCAGGAGCACGGTGACCACCTCTACCTGTGGGGTTCCATCCAGCCGGCGGAGAAGTCGTCGGGCGACATGTACCTGGCCCGGGTCCGGCCGGAGGAGATCGAGGACCTCTCCGCGTACTCCTACCTGGTGGAGGCGCCGACCCTGCAGCGACCGGGCGTGCAGCCCCGATGGGCGCAGACGTTCACCCCGACCGCATGCCTGTTCTCGGACGTACCGAACGAGATGTCCTCGTCCTGGAACGAGCACCTGGGTGCGTTCATCTCGCTGACGACGTACCGGCGCGAGAACATGCTCGTCATACGCACTGCCCCGGAGCTCACCGGCCCGTGGAGCAAGCCGCAGGTCGTGTTCCGCCCCGAGCCGGCCCACCCGGAGTCGCTGTTCAACGCCGGTAAGGAGCACCCCGAGTTCGCCCGCGACGGCGGCAGGATCACCTACATGACGTTCATCGACTCGTCGGTGTACGTGCCGCACCTGATCGAGATCAGTTTCGCCTGACCGCTCAGCGGAACCTGCCGAGGCGGATACCGGCGAAGGCGAGAGCGGCCACGGTCTCCCCGTCGCTGATGCGGCCGTCGGCGACCATGCGCAGTGCCTCGTCGAACGGCACCCACGAGACGTCCTCGATGCCCTCCTCCTCGCGCGCCTCGCCGTCGGCGGCGTGGAGTCCGCGCGCCAGGAACACGTGTTCCGGGGCCACCGTCACGCCGTTCAGCGCGTTCATCGTGCCGATCGGGGTCCATTCATCGGCACGTAGGCCGGTCTCCTCGAGCAGTTCGCGCTGAGCGGCGGGCAGCGGGTCCTCGCCGTCGCTGCCACCGGCCGGAACCTCGATGGAGTGTCCCACCGTGTAGCGGTCGAGCGTGACCACGCACACACGTTCGCGCTCGTCGATGGCGACGACGAACACGGCGGGGTGCCGCAACGTCACCACCCCGTAGATACCGTCGCCCGCGGGCCCGGTGACGGCATCCTCTCGCACGGAGATCCACGGGTTCTCGTAGACGATGCGGGAGTCGTTGGTCTGCCAGGCCATGCCGGTGAGCCTATCCGTCGCGACGAGTGCGGACCCGGACCGGAGACCTGATCACTGCGCCGTCGCATCCGGGTAGCGGGCCCCGGTGACGTTCACCATCAGCGAGTAGAGCGTGTTCGTCGCGGTCACGAACAGCGTGTTCCCGCGCGGGCCGCCGAAGGTCAGGTTCGAGCAGATCTCCGGGAGCAGGAGCTTGCCCAGCAGGGTGCCGTCCGGGGCCAGACAGTGCAGGCCGTCGGCCGCGGCGCCCCAGATCCGGCCTGCGGCGTCGAGGCGGATCCCGTCGTAACCGCCCGCGTCGCACTCGGCGATCACTTCGCCGCCGCTGAGCGGGCCGTCTGTGCCCGCTGTGCCCGCTGTGCTCGCTGGGCCCAACGTGAACCGGCGCAGGTGGCGCCGCCCGGTGTCGGTGATGTACAAGGTGCGCTCGTCGGCGCTGAACGCGAGGCCGTTCGGTCGGTCGAAGTCGTTCGCCACCCGGGTCACGGCGCCGTCGGTCCCGACCCGGTAGACGTGGCAACCGCCGGTCTCGGTCTCGCCCGGGTGGCCCTCGTAGACGGAGTCGATGCCGTAGGCGGGGTCGGTGAACCAGATGGTCCCGTCGGCCCGCGTGACCACGTCGTTGGGGCTGTTCAGCGGGTGGCCGTCCCAGGCGTCGGCCAGCACCGTGCGGGTGCCGTCCGGCTCGATCCGGGAGACCGAGCGCGTCCCGTGCTCGCAGGTGATCACCCGGCCGGCCCGGTCCAGGGTGCGCCCGTTCGCGTAGCCCGCGCCCTCGCGCCAGACCCCGACGGCACCGGTCGTCTCGTCGAAGCGCAGCACCCGGTTGTTCGGGATGTCGGAGAACAGTACTGAACGCCAGGCCGGCGAGTACACCGGGCCCTCGAGCCAGCGGCCGCCCTCGAAGAGGACCTGGACGAACCGGTCCCCGCCGATGCCGCGGAACCGTTCGTCCCTGATCTCCCACTCGGTCCTGATCGTGGCCACGTCGGGGCGGCCCGCTGCGCGTCGATGCATGGCCGCCATCATGCACGATCCACCGCTCGGGCAGGGCGCCGGGCCGTCGTGGATCGTCCGGCCCGTGGACGACGTTGCGTTCGTCGGGCCGGGAGGGTCAGGCTGGGTGACATGGATTACACCCACCTCGGCCGCACCGGCCTGTCCGTCAGTCGCATCTGCCTGGGCACGATGAACTTCGGCCCGTTCACCTCCGAGCCGGACGCGCACGCGATCATGGACTCCGCGCACGCGAGCGGCATCAACTTCTTCGACACCGCGAACGGCTACGGCCGGGACAAGGGCAAGGGCGCCACCGAGAAGATCCTCGGCAACTGGTTCGCCAAGGGTGATGGCCGGCGTGAGCGCACGGTGCTGGCGACCAAGGTGTACGGGGACATGGGGGAGTGGCCGAACGAGGGCAAGCTCTCCGCCTTGAACATCCGCCGGGCACTTGATGCCAGCCTGCAGCGGCTCCAGACCGACTACGTCGACCTGTACCAGTTCCACCACGTGGACCGGAACACGCCCTGGGAGGAGATCTGGCAGGCGATCGACGTCGCGATCGCGCAGGGCAAGATCCTGTACGCCGGTTCCTCCAACTTCGCCGGCTGGCACATCGCCCAGGCGCAGGCCGCGGCGACGGCCCGGCACACCATGGGCCTCGTCTCGGAGCAGTCGCTCTACAACCTCGCCACTCGCAACATCGAGCTCGAGGTGATCCCGGCCGCCCAGCACTACGGGCTCGGCATCCTGCCCTGGTCCCCGCTGCAGGGCGGGCTGCTCGGCGGCGTGCTGCGCAAGGAGCGCGACGGCGTGCGCCGCACCGAGGGCCGGGCCGCCCAGGTCCTCGCGGAGCGGCGCGAGCAGGTGCAGGCCTACGAGGACTTCGTGGACGAGCTCGGCCACCCGGCCGGGGACGTGGCGCTCGCGTGGTTGCTGCACCAGGATGCGGTCACCGCACCGATCGTCGGGCCACGTGTGCAGGACCAGCTCGACTCCGCCGTCCGGGCCGTGGACTTGCGCCTCGACGCCGACGCGCTCGCGCGACTGGACGAGATCTTCCCCGGCCACCGCACGGCGCCGGAGGACTACGCCTGGTAGGGGAGTGACAGGGACCGGCATCGGCGCAAGACTGACCTGATGAGCGCCGAGCCGGGCCCGAGCACGCCCGGCACCACCGTGCACCCGGTGCTGCACGTCG
Source organism: Occultella aeris (assembly GCF_902703175.1). Taxonomy (GTDB): domain Bacteria; phylum Actinomycetota; class Actinomycetes; order Actinomycetales; family Beutenbergiaceae; genus Occultella; species Occultella aeris. Next base: position 203,868 of record NZ_CACRYJ010000068.1, read on the forward strand.
ACCTCGACCAGTTCATCGCCGCCGTCGAGGTGCTGCGCCGGCCGGAGCTGGCCGGCAGGCCGGTGATCGTCGGCGGCCGGGGCGACCCGTCCGAGCGCGCCGTGGTCTCCACTGCGTCCTACGAGGCGCGTGAGTTCGGCGCCCGGTCCGGGATGCCGCTGCGGATCGCGGCGCGCAAGGTGCCGGACGCGGTCATCCTGCCGGTGGACCACGACGCCTACAACGAGGCGTCCGAACACGTGATGGCGACGCTGCGCGGCCTCGGCGTGGTCGTGGAGGTGCTCGGCTGGGACGAGGCGTTCCTCGGCGCCCCCGCAGCAGACCCGGGCATGTTCGCCGATCCCGTGGCGTTCGCCGCCAGGGTCCGTGCCGCCGTCCTGGACGCGACCGAGTTGCACTGCTCGGTGGGCGTCGGGGACAACAAGGTGCGGGCGAAGATCGCCACCGACTTCGGCAAGCCCCGCGGCACGTTCGTGCTGACGGCCGCGAACTGGTTCGAGGTGATGGGGGACCGGGACACCATCGCGCTCTGGGGCGTTGGCTCGAAGGTGTCCAAGCGCCTGCTCGGCCACGGGATCCGCAGCGTGCGTGAGTTGGCGGCCGCCGACGAGGACGTCCTGGTCGCCGAGTTCGGGCCGCGGATGGGCCGGTGGTACCACGATCTGGGCTGCGGCGAGGGCCCGACGGAGGTCGACGACAGTCCATGGATCGCACGAGGCCACAGCCGGGAGAGCACCTACCAGCGCAACCTGACCACGCCCGCGGAGGTCGCCGACGCCGTCGCGGTGCTTGCCGAGCAGGCGTTCGCGGACACCGACGCCGAAGGGCGCGCGGTCATGCGGGTGACCCTGAAGGTGCGGTACGCGCCGTTCTTCACGTTCACCCGGGCCCGCAAGCTGCCGGCGCCGACCCGGGACCGGGCCGAGGTGGTAGCGGCGGCGCTCGCGCTCACCGCGGACCTCGATCCCGAGCGGGAGGTGCGGCTGCTCGGGGTGCGGGCCGAGATGGTCATGCCCGACGGCGGTGACCCGGCCGAGCGGACACCGGTACGTGGGCGGCTCTGACCTGCCGTGTGACGTCACACCGGCGCGCTGGCGCGCCGCTGGGCGCGCTCAGCGGCGGGCGCGCACCAGGGCCGGGGCGCCGAGGACGGACCGGTACAGGTCCGCGGCGGACTGGGCGACGACCTCTGCGCCATAGGTGTGCGCCAGCTGCTCCGCGTTCGTGGCCGCGGTGGCCCGAGCCTTCGGATCCAGGCGCAGCGACTCCACGGCCTCGGCGAACCCGGCCACGTCGGACGGGAACAGGGCGCCGTCGGCGCCGAACAGCTCCCGGAACACGGTGATGTCCCGGAGCACGATCGGCAGGCTCGCAGCCGCTGCCTCGAGGGCCACCAGCCCGAAGGTCTCCTGGCGGGCCGTCGAGGTGAACACGTCCGCGGCCAGGTACCACTGCGCGACCCGGTCCCGGTCGAGCTGCCCCACGAACCGGACGTTCGGCGGCGCCGAGCGCATCTGCGCCTCGAGCTGGCCGCGGGAGGACGCCAGGGCGCCGAACAGGACCGAACCGACCCACACGAACGTCACGTGCGGCAGCGTGCGGGCCACCTCGAGGAACGTCTCCACACCCTTGCGGGGCTGCACCTGGCCCACGGTGAGCACCACGAACTCGTCCGTGCCCACGCCCAGGTCCGCCCGCGCGAGGCCCCGGCTGTCGGCGGAGCGCGCGAACGCCCGCCGGTCGATCCCGTTCGGGATCACGCTGATCGGGGTGCGCACGCCGCCTTCGAGCAGTTCGGCCTTCGCCGCCTCGGAGACGGCGACGACATGGTCGGCACTGCCGTAGAAGTACCGGAGGTAGCCCTCGATGGGCTTGCGGAACAGGGTCGAGCCGCGCAGGCTGCCACGCAGGCTGTCCGCCGTGACGTGCGCGGAGACGACCTTCGGTCCCCGATGGGTCCGCAGCCGGTACAGCGGCCACGGCCCGAGAGTGTGCACGTGCAGGATGCCGTCGCGCCAGCGCTCGTTCGTGCCCACCTGGTAGCCCAGGTCACGCAGCCCCTGGGTGGTCTCCAGGAATGCCGTGTGGACCCCGTGGCCCCTGGGACCGAACACTGACTCGGACATCTGGTTGATCCGGGGCAGGTCCGTGCGGACTGCCTCCGGTTCGATGCCAGTGCGGGTGGGCGGGATGAAGGCGAGCGTCATAGAGCAACTTCCAGTCGCAGATGTTGGTGTGACTCACTGAAGACCTGGTGGGTGACGGTGGCGTGAACCCCTCGAAGATAGCGGGTCGGGCGCTGGTGAACGGGGAACGTCATGGGAGTGCCTGAAGTCTCGGGAGAAGGTCGGTTGCTGCGATCGCGGCCCGGAGCCGTTCCTGTACGAAGGGGTCCAGCGCGCTGAAGTCGGCCTCGGTGTCGAGGTCGATCGCGGTGCCGTCCCGACGGACCAGGGTGGCGGGGGAGCCCAAGGACTGGGCTTCGTGGCGGTGCCGGGCGAGGCTGTCCGGGCCGAAGGCGAACGTGAAGGCGTCGGTGCCGGGCCGCAGGAGCACCGCGTTCGTGCCGAGGCCGGCGCGGTCGGGGCCGAGCGTGACCGGTGCGGCCGGCGCCAGCAGGGCCGCCACGTCGGCGGTGGTCAGGGCGGGCAGGTCGGCGTGGATGACGAGCAGCCGGTCGCCGGGCCAGCGCCGGCGGACCTGTTCGCGACCGAACTCCACCGCCGCGTTCAGGCCGGGGGGCGCGGACGGCTGGGTGAGGATCTCCAGCCGAGGATCGGCATCGAGGGCGTCGGTGACGAAGGCCGGATCGGCGGTCACGACCAGGACCCGGCTGACGCCGTCGGCGGCGAGCAGGGTGGCCACGACGTGCCGGGCCAGGGCGACCACGAGCCGGCCGCGCTCGGCCGCGGGCAGGTGCTCGGCGAGGCGGGTCTTGCCGGTGCGGCCGTCCCGCAGGGGGACGACGGCGGTCGCCGTGGCCGGCTGCCCGGTCACGCTGGTCGGTGGTGCGGTCATCGGGCTCGCTCCGCGAGCAGTTCGCGGGCGAGCCGCTCGCGGTCGGCGCCGCCGGCCATCACGGTGTTCGTGACGATGACGTCGACGCCGAGGTCGGCGATCGCGGGGGCGAGGCCGGCGTCCCGCTCGTCGATGCACATGGCATCGATCAGGCCGGTGTAGAGCCGGGCGACCCCGAGCGCGGACACCTCGTGCCCGAGGTCGGCGAGCATCTGGGCGGCCGGGCCCTTCAGCGCCGCACCACCGATCACCGGGCTGACCGCGACCCGCCAGGCCGACGAAGAGGCCAGCGCGGCCCGGACGCCGGGGACGGCCAGGATCGGCCCGACGCTCACGAACGGGTTGGACGGTGCGATGGCGACCACGTCGGGCTCCCGCAACCCTTCGAGGACGCCCGGGGCCGGAGTCGCGTCGGCCACGCCGTCGAACGTCAGAGCGGTGACCGTGTCCGCGTGCCGGCGGGCGACGAAGTACTCCTGGAACCCGAACCGGCCCGCCGTGGTGTCCACGAGTGTCGCGACCCGGTCGTCGGTCATCGGTACCAGGGCGGCCCGCACACCGAGTGCGGTGGCGAGCTCCGCCGTCACCGTCGAGAGCGGGATCCCACGGTGGAGCCGGTCCGTGCGCAGCACGTGGGTGGCGAGGTCGGCGTCGCCGAGGGTGAACCAGGTGTCCTGGCCGAGTCGGCGCATCTGGTCAAGGACGGCGACGGTGTCTCCGTCGATGCCCCAGCCGGTCCGCGGGTTCGCGATCCCAGCAAGTGTGTACATGACGGTGTCGAGGTCCGGGCTGATGGCCAGCCCGTAGACGCGCGCGTCGTCGGCGGTGTTCACGATGACGCTGAGGTCGCCGTCGAGGCGGGCGAAGCCCTCGGCGAGTTTCGCGCCGCCCACGCCACCGGCGAGGACCGTCACGGAGTTGTCGCTGCGCACCCGACGAGCCTAACCGCGCACCGGGCCGCCGCTCGTCACGCCGTGGACGGAACCGAGCGTCGGAGATCGTCCTACCAACGGATGACGACGGCGGTCGGGAGTCAGGGATTCACCTGAGGATCTCCTCGGGTGTCGTCAGGGTCGGTGTCGTCGTCGGCCGCCTGCTGCACGGCGCCGCGCCGCCGCCGGTGGTCACGGCCGTGGACCACGTAGTAGAGCACGATGCCGCCCAGCACCACGAAGGTGAGGGTCAGGTACATCGTGCGGTAGTCGGTCGCTCCGAGCAGCAGCCCGAGCAGGAGGGGGCCGACGCCCACACCGAGGTCGGTCGCGAGGTAGAACGTGGACGTCGCCAGCCCCACCCGGTGGACCGGCGCGGAGGTGACCGCGATCGCCTGGGAACTCGACATCAGGGTTCCGAAGCCGAGGCCGACCAGGCCGCCTGACGTCCACATCATCGCGGGGGACTGCGCGAGGGCGAGGACGGCCAGGCCGGCGGCGAAGGCCAGCATCGCCGGGATCACCACGATGTTGTCGCCGCGGCTGTCCTGGAGGCGGCCCGCGAACGGGCGGCAGACCAGGGTCACCACCGCGAACACGATGAAGAACGTGCTGGCCGCGTCGACCAGATCCGTTTCGAGGGCGTAGGAGTTGATGAAGGTGAGGATCCCGGAGTACGCGAGTCCGACGAGCAGCATCATCGAGGCGATCGGCAGGACGCTGACCTCGACGAACTCCTTCGGGTGCAGGCGCCGGACGGCGGCGCGCTGGTCCACCGAGAGCGTCACGGTCGGGAACCGGATCAGCACCCCGACGCCCATGGCCAGGGCGGACACGACGGCACACAGCGCGAACAGCGTGGGGTAGCCCGGGCCGGCCACGAGCTGCAGCGCCAGGAACGGTCCGATCGCGGTCGCGAGGGTGTTGCTGGTGCCGAAGAACGCGGTGCCCTCGCCGCGGCGCAGGGGTGGGATCAAGCCCATCACGGAGGCGGCGAGCGCAGTGGTGCCGGCCCCGAAGGCGATCCCGTGCAGGACCCGGACCGTGATCAGCAGGCCGAGGCTCTGCGCCGGGATGTACAGCAGTGACATGACCACGAAGAGGGCGAGGCAGACCAGCAGGATCCGGCGCCGCCCGAGCGCGTCGAGCAGCTTCCCGGCGAACACCCGGCCGGCCACCGCGCCGAGGATGAAGCCGCTGGACGCCAGCCCGGCCGCCGTCTGGCTGGCCTGGAACCGGTCGATGGCGTACACGGCCATCGTCGTCATGAGGAGATAGAAGATCATCGCGATGAAGAAGTTCGTGACGATCGAGAACACGAAGTCCCTCGTCCACAGCCGGTTCTCCGGCGCGTTGCCTACTGCCACCATGCTCACTCTCCGCGGCACAGGGGCCGCCACTCACGTGGCAACCTACCCGGCGGGCGAGGGCGTCGCCTCCGACGTCCAGCCGGTGGTGCGCACCACGGGCGCCGCCCGCCGGTGCGCGGCACACTGGTGTCATGACCGCGGAACCTCACGGCGACGGACGTGACGAGTCGGCCTCCGAGCGCGCCGACCGCAACTGGGACGAACTCATGCAGGAGCTTCGGGTGACCCAGACGGGCGCCCAGATCCTCACGGGTTTCCTCCTCACGCTGCCGTTCCAGCAACGGTTCGCGGACCTGCGCCCCGATCAGGTGGCCATCTACCTCGTGCTGGTCGCCCTGGCGCTCGCCGCGACGGCCCTCGTCGTGGCACCCGTGAGCCTGCACCGGGTGCTGTTCCGGCGTCGGCGCAAGCCCGAGCTGGTCTCGGCCGCGAACCGGCTCGCGCAGGTCGGCCTGCTCACCCTGGCGCTCGTGATCACCGGGACGGCGTTGTTCGTCTTCGACGTCGTGGCCGGCCGCACGACCGCGCTCATCGCCGCCGGGCTGGCGGTCGTGGTCCTGCTCGGGCTGTGGGTGCTGCTGCCCCGGCGGCTCGGGCGGACCTGAGCCGCTCGTCAGCCGATCCCGGTCAGGCGCAACAGCGCGGCGGCGCCCGCACCGACGAGCACAACCACGAGGAACGGAGCCCGCAGCACCAGGGCGATGGCCGCGGCGACGAGTGCGCCGAGGCGGGCGTCCAGAACGACCTGCTGCCCACTGGAGACGGTGTTCATGGCGACCAGGGAGGCCAGCAAGCCGATCGTCAGAGCCCCTGCGACCCGGGTCATCCGCTCGTCCTCCAGCAGCCGCGCCGGTACGAGGTGGCCGACGAGCTTCGTCAGGAACGCCACGGCACAGGCCAGCAGGATCCAGAACCAGATGCCGGTGCTCACCGGACCTCCCCGTGGGTCGGGTCGGTGGGGCCGTGCCCGTCCGACGGGTACGGATCGACGTCCGGTTCCAGACCCTCGTCCGCCCTGCCGTGGCTGATCCAGCCCCAGACCGCGGCGACCAGGCCGGCCACCAGGATCGGTACGCCCGGCGGCAGGTGCGGCACCGCGAGCACCGTGACGAGCGCGCACACCACGGCGATGGCCACCGGCTCGCGCCCTTTCAGCCGGGGCCAGAGCAGGCCGAGGAACGCGGCCACGGCGGCGCCGTCGAGCCCCCACCGGGCCGGGTCGCCCAAGGCGCCGCCCAGGATCGCACCGAGGAGGCTGAAGGCGTTCCAGAGCACGTAGATGCCGACCCCGGCGACCCAGAACCCGCGGCGCTGCTCGTCCGGGTCCTCCTGCCCGACGGCGGTCGCGGTGGACTCGTCGATGGTGACGTGGGCGGCGGCCAGCTTGAGCGGCCACCGGGTCTTGAGCATCCGGTTGATCTGGGTGCCGTAGACGGCGTTCCGGAGCCCGAGCAGCGTGGCCGCGCCGAATGCCGCCGAGCCCGTCCCGCCGCCGGAGATCACGCCGATGAAGGCGAACTGGGAGCCGCCGGTGAACATGAGCAGGCTGAGTGCCATCGTCTGGGGCACGCTCAGTCCGGACGCGACGGCGAGGGCGCCGAACGACACGCCGTACAGCCCGGTCGCGACGGCGATCGAGGCGCCGATCCGGACCGCCGGTGACGCCCACAACCTCCGCACCCGGCCAGTGTAGGTGGGGCGGTGCGTGGGCACGGACGCGAACGGGGGTGTTGCCGGGACCACGACGGTCGCAGCAACACCCCCGGTGGAGAGGTCGGCAGGGTCGGGCTTCGGGTGGCCCGGCCGCCTACTTGCGGCGAACCTCGTCCAGGACGGCCAGGCGCTGGCGGTACTCCTGCTCGTCGATCTCGCCGCCGGCGAACCGCTCGGCGAGCCGGGACCGCCCGGCTCCCACGCCACTGCGGGCCTCGGCCCAGCGGCGGCGGCCGAACCGGCCGACGAGCAGGATCACGGTCACGATGACGAGGAACCAGACGATGGGAAAGACGATCCACCAGCCAGGTCCGCCGCCACCGGCCCACATCGGCCCGTGCTGGGCCGCGATGTCGGTGAGGGTGTTCATGGTGTGCTCCTTCGGTGCGGATTCGATCCCGTGTCTCGGGACGTGATCGATCCTCGCGATCGCGGGCCGCTACGTCGTCGGGCGGGGGAGGACACTTCGGCTGCGTCGCCGGGACCACCGGAGGGCCGTGCAACTACCCCGGCGGGAGTACTTGACGGGTTGGCGGGAACCGGTCAGGGTGCCCAGCCGGGCCGGACCAGGCCGGTCTCGTAGGCGAGCACGACGAGCTGGGCGCGGTCGCGGGCGCCGACCTTGATCATGGCGCGGGAGACGTGTGTCTTCGCGGTGGCGGGGCTGAGCACCAGCCGGGTCGCGATCTCGTCGTTGCTCAGGCCCTCGCCGACGAGCGCCACCACCTCGCGCTCGCGGTCGGTGAGCCGGTCCAGTCGGCCGGTCGGCGCGGCCGCGCGACTACGCTGCGCGAACTCCCCGATGAGCCGGCGGGTGACCGAGGGCGACAGCAACGCGTCACCGTCCGCCACGGCGCGGATGGCGGCGAGCAGGTCCACCGGCTCGGTGTCCTTGACCAGGAAACCGCTCGCGCCCTGCCGGATCGCCTCGAACACGTACTCGTCGAGCTCGAAGGTGGTCAGGATGATGATCCGGGTGCCGCCCAGGTCCGCGTCGGCGGTGATCCGGGCGGTCGCCTCGAGCCCGTCCAGGCGAGGCATCCGGATGTCCATCAGCACCACGTCCGGCCGGGTGCGGCGTACCACCTCGACGGCGTCGCGGCCGTCACCGGCCTCGCCGACCACCTCCAGGCCGTCCTCGGCGTCGATGAGCGCGCGGAAGCCCGCGCGCAGCAGCGCCTGATCGTCCACGAGCACGACCCGGATCATGAGTCCATCCCCCACGGTAGATGTGCGACAAGAGCAGCCCCGCCGTCGGGCCCGTCGTCCAGCCGGACCGTGCCGCCGACGGCGGTCGCCCGCTCGGTCATGCCGCGCAGGCCGTTGCCGGGCACCGGGTTTGGGCCCGGCCCGTGACCGTTGTCGGTGACGCCCAGGTCCAGGGTGCCGGGACCGACAGTGACCCGGACCCGGGCGCGGGTGGCGCCGCTGTGGCGGACCACGTTCGTGATCGCCTCCTGGATGATCCGGAAGCCGACGGCGCCGACGGCGGCGGGCACGTCGTCGAGGTCGCCGTCCACCTCCAGGGTGGTAGTGACGCCCGCCTGGGAGGCGCGGTTGATGAGCGGCGCGAGCCCGGCGAGGTCTGCCGCGGGCGCGCGAGGCGCATCCTCCCCTTCGGCGCGCAGCACCCCGATGAGCGCCCGGAGCTCGGTGAGCGCCTCCTTGGAGGCGTCCTTGATCGTGGTCAGCGCGAGCTCGACCTGCTCGGGCCGCCGATCCACCAGGTGCAGGGCGACGCCTGCCTGCACGTTGATGAGCGACATGTGGTGGGCCACCACATCGTGCAGTTCGCGGGCCACTCGGAGCTGGTCCTCGCTCGCCCGGCGCCGCTGCGCCTCGGCGCGGGCGCGGCGCCACTCCGCCTGCCGGGCCCGGTTGAGCCGGATGAGCTCGCCGACGCCGAGGACGATCAGGCCCCAGGCGATGGTCGCGGTGAGACCGAACCAGGAGAAGTCCTCGCCGCGCAGGCCCACCCGGATGAGCTGAACACCGAGCAGGGCGACACCGGCGGTCAGCCAGGCGAACGCGCGATGCCCGCGCACCACCGTGACGATCACGGCCGCGGCGAGCGAGAGGAGTACGGGCCCGTACGGGAAGCCGAGGGCCAGATAGCCGAGCGTGATCGCGAGGACCGCCAGCAGGACGGCCCGGGGGCGCCGGCGTGCCGCGAGGAGCGCGGCAGGGCCGGCCAGCAGCAGCAGCACCCCGAGCGGCCCGGGCCCTCTGGCGTCCGGCTGGTTGTGCCAGGCGCCGAACGTCCCGAACAGCGCGACGACGGCGATCGCCACCGGCCCGAACACGGCCGCGCGTCGACCCCGTCGCAGTCGCGTCTGCTCGTCCCAGGCCCAGGTCACCAGACCACGCTAGGCCGTACGGGCCCTGGCGTCGTCCGCTGCGGGGTGCAGGCGGACCTACTCCCCGTGGCGTACGTCCAGTCCATCCATGAGCCGGCCGAGGAGGTCGCTGAACCGGTGGAGGTCCTCCACACCCCACTCGGTGAGCCGCGCCTGCAGCACCGCGCGCTCGCGCTGACTGACCGCGTCGTAGCGCGCCCGACCCACTTCGGAGGCCGTGACGAGGAACGCGCGGCCGTCGCTGGGATCCGCCGCCCGCTCCACCAGGCCGAGGTCCTCGAGGTGCTTGATGGTGCGGCTTGCCACGGCCTTGTCCAGCTCGAGCCGTTCCGCGATGTGCCCCTGCTGCAGGGCGCCCTCGCGGACGACGGTGCCGAGGATCCGGTATCCGAGGATGGACAGGTCCGGGTGGATCCCCAGCGCGCGGCGCCGGAACAACTGCTTGGCGTGCACGAACAGGTTGGAGAACTGGATCTCCACCTCGCGGATGGCCTCCTGCAGCTCCGGGTCGTCCGGACCCGACGCGGCTTGGGCCACATCGGATCCGGACCGGGTCATGGTGGGCATCCTACTGAGCCGGCACGACCACGCGGGGCTGCTCGCCGGTAGCGGGTCCGTCGCCGTCCGAGGTTTCGGTTCGTACGCCATCGCGACCGTCGCCGACGGTGGCGACCCCGGCGCTTGCCGCGGCCACGCCGACGAGTTCCGCCTCGGCCGTGCCGGCCTCGTCGAGCTCGCGCTCGTGGCGGGTCTGGTTGCTCAGCGGCAGGTTCGGCAACAGCGCCACGGCCACGATGCTCAGCAGTGCCAGGGGTGCGGCGACGAGGAACACGTGGGCGACGGCCTCACCGTAGACCGACTCGATGATCACCTTCACGGACTCGGGCAGGGAGTGCACGGCCGGAATGGTGCCCGCGGCCAACCCGTCGGCGATCGGGGTGCCCTCGTCCCCGAGGGCAGCGATCGCACCGAAGAGCTCGGTCTGGCGAGCGGTCAGAAGCTCGGTGACCTTGTCCGCCAGGACGGTGCCCAGGACCGCAATGCCGATCGTGCCACCGAGGCTGCGGAAGAAGGCGACGCCGGAGCTGGCCACGCCGATCTCCTCCGGCGGCACGGCGTTCTGCACGACCAGGACGAGGTTCTGCATCACCATGCCGACGCCGGCGCCGAGCATGAACATGTAGAGGGAGACGAGTGCGAAGTTGGTGTCATAGGCGATCGTGCTGAGCAGGAGCAGACCCGCGGTGAACAGGATCGAGCCAAGCACCATGTAGCGCTTCCAGACGCCGGTCCGGGTGATCACGGCGCCGACGACGGCGGAGAGGATCAGCATGCCGGCGGCCATCGGGATGGTCATCAGGCCGGACTGGGTGGCGCTGGCCCCGCGAGCGAGCTGCATGTACTGGGCGAGGAACACGGACGTGCCGAACATGGCCACGCCGACCGCGATCGAACCGAGCACCGAGAACGTGTAGGTGCGGTTCTTGAACATGGACATTGGGATGATCGGTTCGTCGGCACGCAGCTCGACGAACACCAGGGCGACGAGGGCGACGACGGCGCCACCGACCATCCAGGCCGTGGTCGCCGAGGCCCACTCGAACTGGGTGCCGGCCAGGCTGACCCAGATGAGCAGGAGCGAGACACCGGCGGCAAGCAGCACCACGCCGAGGAAGTCGATCTTGACCGTGCGCCGCCTGATCGCGGGCAGGTGCAGCGTCTTCTGCAGCATGACGATCGCGACGATCGCGACCGGGACGCCGACGAAGAAGTTCCAACGCCAGTTGATCGTGTCGGTGAGGAACCCGCCCAGCAGCGGTCCGCCCACGATGCCGAGGGCCATCACACCACTGAACAGCCCCATGTACCGGCCGCGCTCACGCGGGCTCACGATGTCCGCCATGACGATCTGGGTCAGGGCCGCCAGGCCGCCGGCGCCGAGGCCCTGGATCACGCGCATGCCGATCAGCATCGACGTGTCCTGGGAGAACCCCGCGGCCGCGGAGGCCACCACGAAGATGACGAGCGCGAGCTGCAGGAGGAACTTGCGGTTGAACAGGTCGGCGAGCTTTCCCCAGATCGGGGTCGAGACGGTGGTCGCGAGCAGGGTCGCCGTGATCACCCAGGTGTAGGACGTCTGGGAGCCGCCGAGGTCCGAGACGATGACCGGCAGGGACGTGCCCACAACGGTGCTGGCGAGCATGGAGACGAACATCGCCAGGAGCAGGCCGGTGAGGGCCTGGAGTACCTCGGCGTGCGTCATCCGGGCGGGGGATTCGTTGGAGGGTGGTGCGGCTGTGACGGTGTCGGCTGGCCGGCCGGCACTGCTTGCGGTGTTGGTGCTCACGCGAGCGTGCTCCTAACGACGAAGAATTAGTTGATCGACAGCAACTATACGCTGATGGTTGAGGTCCATCAACTAAATTCTGTGAGACGCATGTCACGTCCGGTAGGGGCGAGGTTCACGCGCTGTCCGTGCGAACTTCATCCCACCTGGATACCGTCACCGGAACGCCGGGCCGTGGGGGCCGCCGTCGCTGAAGGGCTGGAGGGGACGTCTGATGGGTCTGATGATCACGAACGAGGATGCCGCCGGGTGGGCGCAGGCCACCTGGCCGCTCGGGGCCGAGTGGGACGAGGCCACCGGCACCGCCTCGTTCGCCGTCCATGCACCTCTCGCCAGCCGGGTGCTCCTGGAGTTCTATCCCGATGCGGTCGGCGCGGACGCAGCCGCCGACGCGGTGATGGCTCGCGGCGCGGACGGTGTCTGGCGGGCAAGGATCGGCGGCCTCGAACCGGGAGTGCTCTACGCGTTCCGGGTCTGGGGACCGGGCTGGGACGTGGCGCCGGAGTGGACCCGCGGGGACAGCGGCGCCGGATTCAGCGCAGACTTCGACGAGGTCGGGAACCGGTTCAATCCGAACAAGGTGGTGTTCGACCCGTACGCGCGGGAGATCAGCCACAACCTGTCGCACCCCGCGCTCGCCGGCCCCCAGGGCGCCGCGGAGGTCCTCGGCACCGGCGGCGAGATCGTGCGGGGCAGGCCGCGACGCGAGCTCGACTCGGGCCGATGGGCGCCGAAGTCCGTCCTCGTCCACGACCAGACGCCCACCGGCGTGCGACCCCGGCGGCGCGCCGAGGACGCCGTGATCTGCGAGGCGCACGTACGCACGTCCACGGCGCACCCATCGGCAGGCGCCCTGCGGGAGACCCTGGCTGGCGTGCCCGGGTTCGAGGACGTGGTGGACATCCCCGAAGAACTCCGCGGCACCTACGCGGGGCTGGGTCTGCTCGCGCCGTACCTGCGCGCTGCCGGATTCACCACCGTGGAGCTGCTGCCCGTGCACGCGTCGGACACCACGGCCGTGCCGGGTGACGCGGGCACCTCGAACTACTGGGGCTACCAGACCCTCGCCTTCTTCGCGCCGAACCGGGACTACGCGCACGACCAGCGGCCCGGGGGTCCGACGCACGAGTTCAAGGCGATGGTCCGGGCGTTCCACGACCACGGACTCGAGGTGTACCTCGACGTGGTCTACAACCACACCGGTGAGGGTGGGCACTGGGCCGGCGACCTGCACACCACCGGGTTCACCTCCCTCGGCCACTTCGCGACCGCCGAGTACTACTCGATGACGGACGAGCATCGCCTGATCGACGGCGCGACCGGCACCTCGAACCAGATGAACCACTCCTCGCCGGCGAGTCAGGCCCTCGTCCTGGACTCGTTGCGGTACTGGGTCGACGAGATGGACGTGGACGGTTTCCGGTTCGACCTCGCCACCGTGCTCGGCCGGACCCCGAGCGCCTTCGGGCGTGAGGACTGGCAGGCTCAGCGCCGGTTCCTCACCGAGCACCCGCTGCTGGTCCAGATAGCGGAGTTCGCCCGGCGCCGGCACATCGAGGTGATCGCGGAGGCGTGGGACCTGTGGGGCTACGAGGTGGGCAACTTCCCGCCGGGCTGGGGTGAGTGGAACGGGCGCTACCGGGACACCATGCGCGGGTATCTCAAGGGTGATGGCAACGTCGCCGAGTTCATGCGCACGTTCAACGGCGACCACCGCCACTTCGCCGACCAGGGCGGCGCGCAGCGCTCCATCAACTTCATCACGGCGCACGACGGGTTCACCCTGATGGACCTGGTGAGCTACCCGGCCAAGGTCAACGACTCCCCGCCACCGTTCGGACCGTCGGACGGCGGCAGCGACGACAACAAGTCCTGGGACTCCGGCGGTGACCACGCGCTGCGCCGCGCCCGGTTGCGCAACTTCTGGGCGATCCTGTTCCTCTCCCGCGGCGTGCCGATGACGGTCTCCGGCGACGAGTTCGGACGCACCCAGAACGGGAACAACAACCCGTGGAGCCTGAACTCCATCGGGATCTGGAGCAACTACGGGATGCTGGCCACGAATGCCCCGCACCGGATCGGCGTCGACCCGGCCCGACCCGAGATCGCCTACCACGACAACTTCGGAGCGGCCGCGACGCCGTCGGACATCAACCCGTACTTCCGGTTCGCGGTCGCGCTCGCGCGGCTGCGCGCGGCCGAGCCCTCGCTGCGGCAGGCGCGCTACGGGGACCTGGACCACGATGACGACGACGTCTCGTACTTCTTCGCCCGGCCGGACGGTTCCGACGGTCCCGGCGAGGGCGAACGTGCCGTGCGGGTGCACATCGACGGCTCCGGCGTGGGCGGGCACGACTATCTGGTCCTGGTGAACATGTCGACGGCGGAGGTCGGGTTTGCGGTCCCGGATTGTCCGCGCGGCGCCAGCTGGCGACGGATCATCGACACCGCACCGTGGGCGGAGCCGGAGTTCAACGTGTGGCTCGACGAGGCGGGTGCGCCCACCGCCACGGCGGCCGATGTGGTCGGCGGCTACGCGGTGGCGCCCTGGAGCGTCACGGTGCTGAGGGAGGGCTGACGGACCGATCCGCCGGTCGGTCAGGGGAGTTCTGCCCGTGGACGCGCTCGCCGGTGGCCCCGATGCGGATCGTATGATCATGCGGATCTCGCCCCGACCGGAGCCGATCCGCGCCCCGGACCCGACGACCCTGTGAGGCCCCTGTGACGACACCAGCCGGCTGGTTCCCCGATCCGAGCGGCGCCGACCAGCTCCGGTACTGGGACGGTGCCAACTGGTCGGAGCACGTCGGTGCGAGCGGGTCGCAGCCCGGCGGGTTCGGGCAGGCGAGTGCGCCTGGCGGGTACGGGCCGGCCAGTGCTGCCCCGGGTCACACGCAGGCTGATCCGTACGGGCTGGCCACCGGCGGGCACGCCCAGACCCATGCGTACGGGCAGAACGCCGGCGGGCCGGGCGGCGCCGGACTGTCCGGCTACGCGGCAGCACCGACGGCGTACAGCGCCGACACCACGAGCGCCTACGGCGGCTCCGGCGGGTACGCCGCGCCGGGCACCCAGGCCGGTGCACCCGGTAGCGCCGGCTACTACGGCCCGGCCAGCGCGCCGCCGTCCCCGAACCAGACACCCGTCATCGTGGCGGTCGCGGTGGCCGTGGTGCTTGTGATCGCCGTGGCCGTCTTCTTCGCGTACGGCGCGCTGACGGACCGCGGCGAGCCCGGCCCGACGGCCGGCCCGACCGCCACCAGCCAACCGACCTCGGAACCGACGCCGACAGCCACGCCGACGCCGACGCCGACGGCCGCGCCCACGCAGAGCGCTCCGGCGCCGGTGACCCTGGGCGCCACGACCGCGGGCACGCTGCCCGCGGACGGCACCTGGGACGGCGTCGTCACGATCGCTGCCGCAGGCGTGTACGCGTTCATCGGTCATGCCGAGGAGGGCATCGACCTGACGCTCACGCTGCTGGACGGGAGCGGTCAGCAGATCGCCTTCAACGACGACCCGCCCGGCAACGCCGACGTCCTGGTGTCCAACCGCCGCGATCCGCTGCTGGGCCTGTACCTGGAGCCGGGGGAGTACACGGTCCGCCTCGAGGAGTACGGGGGCTACGCGACCGAGTTCGACTTCACCGCCGCGCTCCTGGACGTCGTCACCGAGATCCCGACCGGCGGAGCGCACTCGATCGCCATCCCCGAGGACAACGTCTGGCTCGGCTACGTTCCGGTGTCGGCCACGGGAATGGTCACCGTCGACGTTCGCACCACCACCGACGCCGACCCGGTCCTGACCGTGATCTCCCCGGATGGCACGTATCAGGACCAGGACGACCGGGGCAGCGAGTCGGCCGCCCAGTACGGCGGGAGTCAGTGGGACCCGTATCTCACCTTCCCGGTCGAACCCGGGGTGTACCTCGTGATGGTCTCCGACTGGACCGGAGCCGAGTCCGAGGCGAGTATCGCAGTCACGGTGGACTGACCCCCCCCGCACCCCGCCGGATCAGACCGCGGGGAACTGTCCTCTCGATCACCGGACGCCGGGATCGCGCGAACCATAGACTCCAGATGCCTCGGCTGCGGCCCGGCCTCCCGTCGTCGCCCTATCTCACCGGTCCCCTTGGGCCAACTGCGTTGGAGGTTTCCATGAGTGCACCTGCTGGCTGGTTCCCCGATCCGGAGGGGCAGGACCGCCTCCGCTACTGGGACGGCGCCGTTTGGACCGAGAACTACGCCCCCCGGCCCGCTGGGGCGGCCCCGACCGCGGATGCGTCGGCAGCGCCGACCGCCCCGATCACGCCTGCGCCGACCACGCCCGCCCCAGCGGTCGCAGCCGCTGCCCCGGGTGTCGCTGCCCCGGCCGTTGCGGCGCCGGCCCCCGCCGGCTACCCACAGGCGGGGCCGTACGGCGGTCCTGGCGCCGGTCCCACCGTGCCGCCCGTGCCCGGAGTCCCGTCCGGCGGCTACGGCCAGGCGAGCGCGCCGGCTGGTTACGGCCAGGCGGGCGCACCTGCCGGCTATGGCCAGGCCGGAGGATACGGGCAACCCGGCGGCCCGGGTGCCTACGGCGGTGGCTACGGTCAGAGCGGCGGGCCGCAGAAGAAGAACACCGGTCTGATCGTCGCTCTCGTCGCCGTCCTGGTCGTGGTCCTCGGGGTGGGCGGCTACTTCGGGTTCCGCGCCCTCAACCCGGGCGATCCCGAGCCGACCGCAGGACCCGGGCCGACCAGCGCGCCGACCGACGCCCCGACGGACGCCCCGACCGAACCCGTCGAGGGCCCCACCGACGCTCCCACCGGCGATATGCCGGAGATGGTCGAGACGCTCGCACTGGGCACGGCACTGCCCGGCTCCTTCGCGGCGCACGGGAGTTGGGGGGCCCTGCTCCCGATCACCACGCCGGGCGTCTACCTCCTCCATGGGCTCGCCGACGGTGCCGAGGACCTGGAGCTGACGTTGTACGACGAGGGACTCAATGCGATCTCCTTCATCGATGACATCCCGCAGGGTGCCGACGTCCTCCAGCCCAACTCCCTGAACCCGTTGCTGCCGATCTATCTCGAGGCCGGGCAGTACGCGGTGGTGATCACCGAGCTCGCCGGTGCCCCGGCCTCGTTCCAGGTCCTCGCCGAGGATCTCACCGCGATCCCGGAGCTACCCCAGGACACCGACGTCACGATCTCGATGACCGCCGGGAACGTGTGGGTGAACTACGTGGTGGTCGACGCGGCCGGCACCATGACGATCGACGCCCGGACCACCAACGACGCGGATCTCCTGATGACCGTGATCAGCCCGCTGGGTGGCTGGATCGCCAACGACGACCGGGGGCCGGACATCGCCGGGCAGGTCGGTGGCGACACCTACGACCCCTTCGTCGAGGAGGCCGTCGATCCGGGCGTCTACATCCTGATGATGTCGGAGTACTCCGACGGCGCCGGTGAGGCGGTCGTCGCTGTCGGCGTGAGCTGACCGACGCGCCGGCCGGCGGGGTGATCAGCCCTGCCGGTCCGGCCGCAGGTCCAGGCGCCGCAGCAGCTGCGCGTTCAGGGCCACCACCACCGTCGAGGCGGACATGAGCAGCGCCCCGACCGCCATCGGCATGACGAACCCGATCGGTGCGAGCAGCCCGGCCGCGAGCGGCACCGAGATCAGGTTGTAGCCGGCGGCCCACCACAGGTTCTGCTTCATCTTGCGATAGGCGGCCCGGGACAGCTCGATGATCGAGAGCACGGCCCGGGGGTCATCGGAGGCGAGGATCACGCCCGCGGACGCGATCGCGACGTCCGTGCCCGCGCCGATCGCGATGCCGACGTCGGCCTGGGCCAGCGCCGGTGCGTCGTTCACACCGTCGCCGACCATAGCCACCGCGGCTCCCCGCTCCTGCAACTGGCGCACCTTCGCACTCTTGTGCTCGGGGTGCACCCCCGCGAACACCTCGGTGATGCCGAGGTCGGCGGCCACCGCACGGGCCACCGGCTCGGCGTCGCCGGTGATCATGACGACCTCGACGCCGCGATCGCGCAGCGCCGCGACCGCCTCGCGGGACTCGGGCCGGACCTCGTCGGCGAGCGCGAGCGCGGCGACCACCCGGCCGTCGACGAGCACGTGCAGGACCGTGCGTCCGGCGTCCGCCTGCTCGGCGAGCCAGGCGGTGTCGGCGAGCGGCTCCCGGCTCGTCGCGGCGAGCAGCCCGGGGCCACCCACCGAGACCTCGCGGGCCGCCCCTGCGCCGTCGGGCACCACGGCCCGGACGCCCTGACCTGGCACCGCGCGGAAATCGGTGGCGGCTTCGACCGCCAGGCCACGCTCGGCCGCGGCCGCGACGATCGCGCGGGCCAACGGATGCTCGCTCGCCGCCTCGGCAGCAGCCGCGTAGCGCAGTGCCTCGTCCGCGTCCTGCCCGACGGCGGAGGTCACCGCGAGCACGGCGGGGGTGCCCTTGGTCAGGGTGCCGGTCTTGTCGAACAGCACCGTGTCCACGGTCCGCATCCGCTCGAGGGCCATCCGGTCCTTGACGAGGATCCCGGCCCGCGCCGCCCGTTCGGTGGAGATCGAGACGACCAGCGGGATGGCGAGGCCGAGCGCGTGCGGGCAGGCGATCACCAGCACCGTGATGACCCGGATCAGGGCCTCCTCCGGGGTACCCCAGAAGAGCCAGGCGATCAGGGTCAGCGCTGCCGCCCCGAGCGCGAACCAGAACAGCGCTGCCGCGGCCCGGTCGGCGAGCCGCTGGGCCCGGGAGGAGCTCGAGCGCGCCTGCTCGACGAGCCGGCCGATCCCGGCGAGGGCCGTGTCGTCACCGACGGCGGCCACCCGCACCCTGATCGCGGAGTCCGTGGCCACGGTGCCGGCGACCACCCGGTCGTCGGCGCCGCGGCGCACCGGCGCGGACTCGCCCGTGATCATCGACTCGTCCACGTGCGCGGAGCCGTCGGTGACGAGCCCGTCGGCCGGGACCCGGCCGCCGGGGCGCACCAGGACCACGTCGCCGACCACGAGGTCGGCCGGGGCAACCAGGGTGATCTGCTCGCCGTCGAGGCGCTCGGCCTCATCGGGAAGGAGGGCGGCGAGTGAGTCCAGCGCCGACGTCGTCTGCGCGAGCGAGCGCATCTCGATCCAGTGCCCGAGGAGCATGATCACCACGAGCAGGGCGAGTTCCCACCAGAAGTCCAGGTCGTGCGCGAACAGCCCGAGGCTCGAGCCGAGCGAGGCGACGAAGGCGACCGTGATCGCCATTCCGATGAGCAGCATCATGCCGGGCTGCCGGGACCGGATCTCGTCGACGGCACCGGTCAGGAACGGGCGCCCACCCCAGACGAAGATGACGGTGCCGAGCACGGGGGAGACCCAACCGGTGCCGGCGGGCAGGGTGTACCCGAGGATGTCCGCGAACATGCCGCTGAAGGCTGCGGTCGGGATCGCGAGGATCAGTGTGACCCAGAACAACCGTCGGAACTGGGCGACGTGGCCCTCGTGGCCGCCATGGCCTGCGTGGGCGTCGTGGCCTGCGTGGGCGTCGTGGCCTGCGTGGGCGTCGTGCTGGCCTTGGTCGTGCTCGGCGTGTTCCTTCCGCGCGGTGTGCTCGTCATGAGCATCGGGGGCGTGTTGCTCTGGTGTGGCGTGCGTGTGGTGCGGCTCCATGGTGGTGGAACCATATACCCCCCGAGGGTATTCCTCGAGGGGTATCTGGCTGACTCCGGCCTCAGGCCTGGAGCTTGAGGGCCTGTCGCCAGGAGAGCGCGGTGCCGCCCTGCATCACTGCTCGCTGGTAGATCCGCTCGCCCAGGCGCAGCAGTCCGTACGCGGCGACGGCCGTGAGGGCCAGGGAGACCAGGCCCTGCCAGACCGGGACGTCGTCGGCGAGCATCCGGATCGGCATCGCGACCGAGGAGACCACCGGTACGAAGCTCGCGATGTCGAGCCAGATCCCCTCGGCGAACAGTCCGACGAACAGGGCGACCATGATCACGGTGATGATCGGGCCGGTGTTGGACTGCAGGTCCTCGCTGCGGCTGGCCAGGGAGCCGAGTACGGCCCAGACGGCGGCGAGCGCCGTGAACCCGACCACGAAGAACGCGATGAACCATCCGGAGGCGCTCAGGATCCAGCCGATGTCGCCCGCCAGTCCGGTCAGGTTCACCGCGGTCAGGCCGACCACGCAGTAGAGCAGGATCTGCGCGAACGCCAGCAGCGAGTTGCCGAGGACCTTGCCGTAGAGCAGCTGGCGGATCGGGATGGCGGTCGCGAGGATCTCGACGACGCGGTTCTGCTTCTCCTCGAGCACCGAGTTGGCGATGGTCATCCCGAAGATGATCGCGGCCATGTAGAACAGGAACGCGAAGATGAAGCCGACGATGACGGCGAGGGCGCCACGGTCGGCGTCCGGGTCCAGGAGCTCCGTGGTGACCTCCGACCCGGCCATGAGGTCACCGAGCGTGGTCCCGGCCGCCTCCGCATTGGCGGCGAGGACCGACTGGCTCACCGCGTCCGTGAGCGCGGCGGAGAGGGCGGAGTCCACCTCGGAACCGCCCAGGAGCACCCAGCCGTCCCCGCCGGCGACGAGGCCGGCATCCACATCGCCCTCGAGGACCGCGGTACGCAGGGCGTCCTCGGAGTCGAACTGGGTGATCTCGAGGGTGTCGCCGGAGGAGGTGATGGACTCGGTGCCGGCCTGCGCCACCACGGCCGCCTCGGCCTGGCTCGTGCCGACCGTGTAGTCCGACGTGCGATTGCCGACCACGGCGCCGATGACGACGCTGGCCGCGATCATCGCCAGGGTGACGATGGTGGAGATCACGAAGCTCTTGTCGGCCAGCTTCACCATGATCTCGCGGATGGTGACGATCAGCCAGGGGTTGCGCACCGGGGCCGGCGGGCTCTGCTCGTCCAGGGACGGCGTCGGCGTCTGCGGGGAGGAGTCTGTTGTGGTCATCGGGTCACCTCGCGGTAGATGTCGGACAGGGACCGGGTGATGGGGGCGAACTCGGTGAGGCCGCGTTCGACGGCGCGCTTCAGCAGCGGCTCCCGGGCGCCGTCTGCCAGCTCGAGGACGGCGCTCGGGCCGTCGACGTCCAGCACGCTCACGCCGGGCACGTCGCGGAGCCACCCGGCGTCCGGCGAGGTGACGATGCGGTAGCGGGTCGGGCCGGCGTTGCGGAGGTCGTCCGCCGAACCGGCGGCCATCACCTTGCCGTCCGAGAGGACCACGAGCGAGTCGCAGAGCCGGTCGACGAGGTCGAGCTGGTGGCTGGAGAACAACACGGGCACGCCCTGGCGGAGGCGGTCGCGGAGCAGCTCCACCATGGAGTCCACGGCCACGGGGTCGAGGCCGGAGAACGGCTCGTCCAGGATCAGACCGCTCGGCCCGTGCAGCAGCGACGCGGTGATCTGAACGCGCTGCTGGTTCCCGAGGGACAGCGACTCGAGCTTGTCCTTGACCCGGTCCGCGAGCCCGAACCGCTCCAGCAGGCGGGTGGCTTCCTTGGCGGCGTCACCTCGGCTCATCCCGCGCAGCTGGCCCAGGTAGCAGAGCTGGTCGAGGATGCCCTGCTTCGGGTACAGGCCACGTTCCTCTGGCATGTACCCGAACCGGGAGCGGTCCGCGGCCGTGATGGGCCGGCCGTCCCAGAGGACGTCGCCGCCGTGGATCACCAGGACGCCCATGATCATGCGCATGGTCGAGGTCTTCCCGGCGCCGTTCGCGCCGACGAACCCGGTCATCCGGCCCGGCTCCACCGTGAACGACACGTCGTCCACGGCCACCTTCTCGCCGAAGCGGCGGGTCAGTCCCCGCACCTCGAGCCTGGCGTCCGCTTGCCTCATGCTGGTCCTCCTGTTGTTCCGGTCCTCGCCGCGGCGCTGGTCGCTGCCGTTCGGCCTGGTCCGAGCCTAGGAAGGACGGGTGCCCCGGCGCGTCGGCCGCACGGGGGAGCCGTGAAGATCCGCCGCGAGGGGGAGACGTGGGCGCCGGTAGCCGGAGGTGAGCGGCGCTGTTGTCAGTCGCCGGCGCCGACGATGCCGGATCGGTGTGCGAACACCACGGCCTGGACGCGGTCCCGGGCACCGACCTTGGCCAGCACATGGGAGACGTGGGTCTTGACCGTGGACTCGCCGACGAACAGCTCGGTCGCGATCTCGGCGTTCGAGTACCCCTCGGCCAGCAGGGCGAGCACGTCCCGCTCCCGGGCGGTCAGGCTCTCGACGGCACGCGCCGAATCCGAGCCCGGTGCCGCCGCGCGGTTGGTGGCTGTGCCGTCGGTCGCCCGGCCGGGCGAGCCGGGTGCATCCGGGACCGGGTCGGCGCCGGCTGCCAGGCGGGCGATCACCTTGACCGTGACCTCCGGGGACAGCAGCGCGTGACCGTCGGCAACCGCACGGATCGCGGCGACCAGGTCGTCCGGGTCGGCGTTCTTGAGCAGGAAGCCGCTCGCGCCCGCGTGCAGCGCCGCGAACAGGTAGTCCTCGCGATCGAATGTGGTCAGGATGATGACCTTCGCGCCGCCGGCGGCGACGATCCGCTCGGTGGCCGCGATGCCGTCGAGCACGGGCATCTGCACGTCCATCAGCACCACGTCCGCGGGCGTGGTCGCGAGCAGGTCGACGGCCTGGGCGCCGTCCGCGGCCTGGCCGACCACCTCGATGTCGTCCTCGATCGAGAGCACCATGGCGAACCCGGACCGGACCAGGGCCTGGTCATCGACGATGGCGACGCGGATGGTCATCGGGTCTCGCTCTCGGTGTTGGTGTCGGTGTCGCGGAGGTGGAACCGGGCTCGGACCCGCCAGCCGGTCCCGGTCAGGCGTGGGCCGATCTCGGCCTGACCGCCGTGCAGCGAGACGCGCTCGGACACCCCGCGAAGACCGTAGCCGGTTCCGGACGTGCCACCGCGCGGCTGTCCGTCGTCGAGGACCTCGACCTCCACGAAGGCGCCGGCGGCTGAGTCCGTGGGTCCGCCGTCGGCAGTGCGACCGGCGGTTCCGGTGCGGAGGGTGACCGACGCGGAACCCGCCGTCGAGTGGCGGACCACGTTCGTGAGTGACTCCTGCACGCAGCGGTACACGGACAGGCCGAGTGCGGGCGGCACCCGATCCAGGTCGCCCGGGGCGGCCTCCACCCGGGTCAGGGTGATCCGCAGTCCCTGCCGGCGGTGCTGCTGCGCCAGGTCGTCGAGGTCGGCGAGGCCGGGCTCCGGCGCCCGGGACTCGGCACTGCGGCCGGCGTCGGTCTCGCTGCGCAGCACCCCGAGCAGGGCGCGCA
Source organism: Occultella aeris (assembly GCF_902703175.1). GTDB lineage: Bacteria > Actinomycetota > Actinomycetes > Actinomycetales > Beutenbergiaceae > Occultella > Occultella aeris. Next base: position 226,875 of record NZ_CACRYJ010000068.1, read on the forward strand.
TCTCCCCGACGGCGTCCCGGCTCGCTCCCTCGATCGTGCGTAGTGCACCCTCGGCGGCCTCCGGTGAGCGGGTCAGCACCCGCCGGGCCGCGCCCGCCTGGACCCCGATCACCGAGACGTGGTGGGCCACGACATCATGCAGCTCACGGGCGATCCGGAGCCGCTCGTCCACCACGGCCCGGCGCGCGAGCTCGTCTGCCTGGGCGTGGATCCGCGTCGCCTGGTCGGCCAGCCGGGCACGCTGCAGCGCGCCCCGCCACGAGTTCCGGCCGACGAGGATGGCCCCTCCGAAGTAGGCGAGGTTGATGACCGCCGTGTAGAGCACGTAGGCGAGGACCGGGTCGAGCGGGCCGGTGGGGCCATCGGTGCCGTAGAACATCGCGACGGCGTTGGAGATCGTGAACGAGATGACGATCCAGGCGGCCATCTCGAGCAGCACCAGGGCCACGGCGATCCAGAGCCAGCGGCGCTCGCGCGCCCAGGCGACGGCCGCGTAGATCGCGGCGAAGTAGGCCGTCTGGAACGGGAGCTGGACGCTCGCCTCGGGGCTGAGGTAGGCGAGGCCGAGGAACAGGGCCGAGGAGATCACCAGTGCGACCATCGGGTAGCGCCGCCGGATGGCCAACGGCGCGATCATGGCGGCGACCGCGACGTAGGCACGCCAGGACTCCTCGCCCTCGATCACCAGGCCGAACGACTTGGTGGCCACGGTCAGGCCGAGGCCCACCATGATGAACACGATCGTGCCGAGGATGTCCCGGCGTTGCTGGGTCCTGCTGGGTCCGGGCCGCTCCCAGAGCGGCTCCTGGGCGTCGTTCAGCCAGGCGAACAGGCGGCTCGTCCACGACGCGCGCGGTAGCGCCGTGGACCGGTGCGCCGGTTCGGCGCCGGCCGTCGCGGAAGCCTCGGACGGCGAGCCGGCCAGGATCGCGACGGCCCGGGCGTCGCCGCTCACGGCCCGGGTGATCTCCGCGTGCCGCGGGTCCATCGCCGGCAGCACTGCGCTCGCCGCGGTCGCCACGGATACCGGGCCACCGGCCGCGGCCGTCAGGTCCGCCGCACCCGTTCCGGCGTCGGTGGCCAGTGCGGCGAGGATGGCGTTCGTCCCGCCTTCGGCGGCCAGGGCGGCGAGTCCATCTGCCGCCTGGCCCAGGACGGCCGCGGACGCCAGGGACTGGATCACGTCCCGGTCGCGCAAGGCCGCCACTGCTGCGCCGGTGGCAGGAGTGCGTACCACCCGGACCGGTTCGGCCCCGAGCGTGGTCGGACCCGCGGCGTAGGAGGCAGTCAAGGTGTATGAGCCGGCGCCCGGGAACAGCGGCTGGGACGCTGCGGTGCAGACCAGCAGGACGCCCGCCTCGAGGGCCTCGTCAGGGCTGAGCTCCGCCTCGCGAGGCAGGCTGTCCGCCGGCCACGGCCAGCCGGCCCGGAGCGTGCCGGTCGGCCCGGCCACGTCGATGACCAGGTCACCGTCCGGCAGGTTCAGGCGGGCGTTCACGGTGACCGGCTCGGTCCCGGTGTTCGCCAGGGTGACGACGCCGAGCAGGGCCTGGTCCGACCCTGACCGTGCGGGCACGGTCAGGGTCAGGGTCAGCGTCGCACTCATGCGGGTGATGCTGCCACGAAGTCGGCCGCGATGGCCTCGGCGGCCGCCAGGTCCGCCTTGCCCTTGCGGGCCCGCTTGGCCCGGCCGAGTGCGTCCGTGACCACGGGGGCCTCGGACTCCACGGGACTTGCCACGGTCGCGGCGAGCCGCACGATCTCCTCGGCCGACCGGCCCTGCATGGCCAGGTCCAGGTAGCGCTTCACCTCGTCCGGTGCCGCCGCCCGGGTGGTGGCGCGCCCGCCGTCGTCCGCCGCGCGGGAGTCCGAGCGGTGGTCGGCGTGGCCACGCGCGAAGGAGTTCGCCAGGACCAGGGCAGCCGCGGCGCCGGTGTCGACGTCGTTGTGTGCCTGCGCCACCGTGGCCAGGCGGTCGCGGGCGGTCGTGTCGGTGCCGAAGTCGCCCAGGGCGAACGCACGCCCGACGGCGGTGTCCAGGGTCTGGGCGGCGATGTCCACCTCCGTCTCGGTCGCGGCCGTGCGCACGTACACGGTCGACCGCTGGCTGCGGGCCGTCGTGAACATGTCTACGTCGAACTCGGCGCGGACCACGTGGGTACCGGGCTGTTCGAACGTGACGCCCTCGCTCGTGAAGAAGACCTGCATGCGGGCCGTGACGGACTCGCCCGGGGCGAGCACCGCCGTCGGGCGGGTGCCACAGGCGACCACGACGTCGCGGACCTGCTCCACGCTGCCGTCCGGCAGCACATGGTGCAGCCGCAGGTACCCCTCGGCGAGGTTCAGGCGTGCGGTGACCTCGCGTGGGTCGTCGCCCGTGTTCGTGAGCGTGACCTCGGCCGTCACGTACTCGCCGACGTACACCTCCGCGGGCAGCACCAGGTCGAGGCTGAGGCCGTCGGTGTCGTCCCCGGTGGTATAGCCGGTGGCGTCCACGGGCACGGGCAGCCCGGAGGACAGCGAGCCGTGGCCCCAGCCGAAGTTCTTCCATCCGGGGCGTACCTGCGGGTCGGGGGAGTGGATGAGGGAGTCCAGGTCGTGTTGGGCGAACGCGAAGGTGGCGTTGCCCGGGTACTGGTTCGTGGTGCTGGCGAAGCCCATCACGTCCCCGGTCTGGTTCATGATCTCGGTGCCGATCGGCGGCACGTGCACGTCGTGCTTGGGGTGGAACAGGTTCAATGCGTGCCCGGCCTCGTGGATCATCGTGCGCAGGAACGCCGCGGGGACATTGTTCAGCGGCTGGTTCCGGGCGGCGGGTTCGATGAAGTTCTGCCCACCGAGGGTGGCGTCGGCGAATCCGACCGAACCTTCGCGAGGGACCGAGTCGTCGTCGAACATGACGCCGAGCAGGCCGCCCTGCGCGGATCCGACGAGCAGCCACAGACGCCATGGGTCGGCGGCGCCGGGGTCACGATGGGTCGTCAGCAGCGTCTGCAGTTCCGCCATCGTCAGGGAGGCGTCACTGGGGATGTTCAGGTCATCGACCCGCACCCTGGTGTCCCATCCGGCCGACGCGTACACGTTCTGGAACGTGCGCACGGCGCCGTGGTTGAACGCCGACGCCGGCCAGTCCCGACCGGTCATCACGTCCACCTCGATGGCGCAGCCGCGGTACAGGTTGGCCGTCTTGGTGGCCTTCACGTCATACGTCGTGCCGCCGATGGTGGCGGTGCCGGTCATGGTGGCGACGCGGTTGCGGCCGATGAGGATCGAGCGGCGGCAGGTCAGTCGCATCGAGCCGGTGTCGGTGGACACGAACTCCTGGCTGGTGCGGTTCCAGAGGTGGCGGCGCAGGTTGAAGGAGAGGGTGCCGCTCGAGTAGGTGACCCCGGTGGAGCGGAAGTACCAGGAGTACTCGTTCTTCGGCAGCTGCGGGTAGTGCGGGAACGGTGGCGCCCCGTTGACGCCCGAGAGCAGGCTCACGCTCGCGCCCGGGAGTTCGGTGACGGCCGTGCCGAGCAGGTTCGGGTCGATGTCGGCCTCGGCAGGCCCAGCCATGGCCTCCGCCTCGGTGTCGCCACCGATGAAGATGGGCAGGTTCTCGATCGGGCCGAAGATCGGTGACCGCTTCACGTAGACGTCGCCGCTGATCCGCAATGAGGTGTCCCGGACCTCGATCCGCATCGGCCCCCGGATCTGCTGGCGCAGGAAGACCGGGACCGGCAGCCGCGACGTGAACTCGATGAGCCAGGACCCGTTCACGACAGGCAGCGAACAGGGCCGGTCGAGGATGAACGGAGGGATCTGCGGCTCGAGTGGGATGCGCGGGTCGATCGGGATGCGCGGGTCGATGGGTACCGGCCGCGGCCCGACCGGGATCGGCGGCCCGAGGACCGGCCCCGGTCCTCTGACATCCATCAGGTCGCCCTGCTCGTCGTAGTACAGGGTGCCGTCGTCTCCGCAGCAGCCCGAACTCTCGTCGTACTCGGTCATGGTTCGCTCCAGGTGCCGGTCCGGCGTCGTTGCCGGACGTTTCATGGTCGATCGCGAGGAGGCGGGTGGCCAGAGGTCTGATCGGGTGGTCCGCGGGTGATTGACGAGCCGGTATCGGGTGATTCGCTGCACGCCTAGAGTCGTGGGCATGAGCTCCGAGTACGTGATCCCCGGGCTGCCCTGCCGAGACCTGGACGACGTCCTTCCGTTCTACGAGGCCCTCGGGTTCGACGTCACCTATCGCCAGCTCCGGCCGAACCCGTACGCAGCCGTGCGCCGCGGCGGCATCGAGCTGCACTTCTTCGGCGTCCCGACGTTCGACCCGCAGGACTCCATGGGCAGCGTCGTGGTCATCGTGCCGGACACGGGCGCCCTCTACGCGGCGTTCGCGGCCGGGCTGCGCGCGGAGTACGGCAAGGTGCCGATCAGCGGGATCCCGCGGATCACCCGGCCACGGGTGAAACAGGGCACGAGCGCCGGCTTCTCGGTCGTGGATCCCGGGGGCAACTGGCTGCGGATCACCTCGGTCCCGGACCAGGCCGCGCAGGACCCGGTCGAGGGTGGCCGGCTGGGTCGGGTGGTCGCCGCCGCCGCGCGGCAGGCGGACTCCCACGGCGACGTCGACGCGGGTGTGCGGGTGCTGCGCACCGGGCTGGCGCGGCACACCGACGCACCCATGGTCGAGCAGATCCCGGCCCTGGTGTACCTCGCGGAGCTTCTGGTCCGCGCCGGTGACGCCACGGGCGCACGCGAGAGCCTCGCGCTGGTGCTGGCCGTCGACCTGACCGAGGCCGAGCGTGATCTGCTCGCCGCAGAGCTGGCCGAGGCCGCCGAACTCCTGGCGACCGAGCTGCCCACCTAGGACGTCCTCAGGGCAGGTGTGCCTCGAACCGCATCCCGGCCAGCGGCACCGCGTTCCAGGCGGCCGTGGCCACGCCGTCCGCGCCGCGCAACCGGAACCGGTGCGGGAGCTCGGCGAGCAGCACGTCCGCCTCGAAGGCGCCGTCGGCATGCCAGCCGCCGCGGGCGAGCACCGTGGTCGAGGACCGGGAGCGTCCGCGGCGCGAACTACGCACCAGCCCGACGGCGGTGGTCACCTCGGTCTCGACCCATGCCGTGGGCCCGCCGTCGATCCGTACCGTGCCGCCGGAGAACGCGAACGTCGCCTGCCAGCCGTCGGCGGTCGGGGCGACCTGCACCCGGGTGCCGGCCGGGAGCGGACCCGGCTCTGCGCCGTCGGCCACCACGAAGGCGACCGGCACCTCGGGTGAGGCGCCCGCGTCCGCCTCGACCACGGGGAGAGCGAGCCCCGCGAGCCGTTCCGCCAGGCGCGCCGCGGCGGCCGGGTCGGCATCAGGGGCGCCCACGGCCGGCAGCAGATGGGTCCACGCGGCAGTGAGGATGCCCTGCATGTTGTCGGTGGCGGAGGTGGTGGCGAGCACCAGGTCGCAGTCGGGGACCACCACGCAGAACTGGCCGTAGGCACCGTCACCGCGGAAGCCGTGGGTGGCCATCCAGAACTGGTACCCGTAGCCCTGGGCCCAGTCGATGCTGGTCGCAGGATCGGAGTCGGTCCGCACGTGCGAGCTGGTCGCGAGCTCCGCCCAACCCTCGGGCAGCACCTGGGCGCCCTGCCAGCGGCCGCCGGCGAGCAGCAACTGCCCGAACGCGGCGATCGACTCGGTGGTCAGGTGCAGTCCTGAGAAGCCGAGTGCGTTGCCCTGGCCGTCGGTGTCCCAGTGCCCCGGGGTGATGCCGAGCGGTTCGAACAGGCGCGGGCGCAGGTAGTCGATCAGGTGCGTGCCGCTGAGCTCGGCCACCAGGGTGGCGACCACGTACGTGCAGCTGTTGTTGTAGACGTGTCGTGAGCCCACCGGGTCCTGCGGCGGCTGGCGCAGGAAGCCGCGGACCACGTCGTCCGGCTCGAGCTCGTGCGCCTTCTCGAGGGTGTCGGCCGTGTGGCCCGTGGACATCGAGAGGACGTGGTGCACGGTCAGCGACGCGACCGCGGGGTCGACGTCGTCCGGGACGTGCGCGGGGAGCAGGTCGACGATCTTGTCGTCGAGGGAGAACAGGCCCTCGGCGATCGCGAAACCCGCCGCCGTGGACGTGAACGACTTGCTCAGGGAGTAGAGCAGGTGCGGCCGGTCCGGTGCGTACGGCGCCCACCAGCCCTCCGCGGCCACCCGGCCGGCGTGGACCACCATCAGGCTGTGCAGCTCGATCCCACGGGCCTCGACCGCGTCGAGGAACGCGGCGATCCCGGCTGCCGAGATTCCCGCCTCGGCGGGCGTGGCGCGGGGGAGGAGCGCTCGGGCGGTCTCGGTCTGCGTGGGTGACGTCGTCGGCATGCTGGTGAGCCTAGATGGTCCGTTCACATCTACCGGTGCTCTGCCTGGCGCTCGAGCTTCGTCCAGCCGGCCCAGCCTCGCTTCGTCAGCAGTTCGATCAGGCGGCGAGCGGGCGGCACGTTGTCGACCACGAGCCTGTCCATCAACGCGACCAACGGTGCCTCGATCTCGGTGTCGTCGACGTAGTCATCGCCCTGCGCATCGGCCATCCGCGTCAGGTACCCGGAGACCTCGTCGGCCAGCTCGACCAGCTGTAGGTCATCGGCGGCTCCATCGAGAGCGTGGCCCAGCGTGCGGTAGAACTCGACGAACTGCCGGTCGGCCCTCTGCTCACGCTTTCGTGCCATCCACTCCGTGACCCGTCCCGGTGAGCGCGCCGCCAGCAGGATCCAGCCGTCGCGCTCGACCTGGACGATCCGCTCGTGGATCCCGAGCGCCCGTAATTGGTCGAGGTGCTCGACCACCTCCGATGGCAGCGCGAGGTGGTCCCCGGCGGCGAGCTTGGCGATCTGCTGCCGGTGCCGCTGACGCTCTCGAATCTCGGCCGCCAGCCGCCGGTCGATGTCCGCCACCGCGACGGCGAACTCCGACTGGTCGGCCCGTTGCAAACCCCGCACTTGCGATAGTGGGACCCCGGCCTGGGCGAGGGTCCGGATCTTGATCACCTCGATCACTGCGGCGGCGTCGTACCGGCGGTAGCCGGAGTGGTCCCGCTCCGGTTCCGGCAGCAGTCCCGTGGCGTGATAGTGCCGCACCGCGCGAATGGTGACCCCGGAGTACGACGCCAGTTCACCGATAGTCAGCATCGCACCAGTCTCCTACCTCGCGTTAGAGGGACCGCCGCGGGCGGCGGATCCAGGTGTGCTCCGGATGATCCGAGCGATCTCCCGTGCGTGAGTGAACGGCAGTCCGTGGTCTGCGTCGATCCAGGACGTGACGATGTGTGGCTGGTCGCGCAGCAGCCGCTCGACGCCGGCGCGCCAGGCCCGGTTGAGCCGCGGTGCAGGTCCTTCGTTGCCGGTGCCTGCCATTGAGGTCGACATGATCATGCTCGTGGGGAGGTCGATCCTCCGGTACCGGTCAAGGATCCCGGACCGGATCACATCGACTTCCACGTTCAGGTCGAGAATCTCCTGACCGGTGAGCCGTACCTGTTGGGAGGTGTCCCGCTCGGACACCTGCTGCGCCGCCATCGCCTCCCACATGGCTCGGAACTGCGGCAGGAGGGCGTCGCTGATCAACGGTTCGGGCACGGGGTTCGCCCCGTCGATGAGTACAAGGGCGGCCACGGTGTCCGGGTGTTCGGAGGCGAAGTGGACGGCCAGGTCCGCGCCGAGCGAGTAGCCGACGAGCACCGATGCGGCAGCCAGGTCGAGGCGCCCGAGGTCCAGCATGACGGCGGCCAGATCGCTTAGGAACGCTTCGAAGGTGTAGTCGTCGGCCGCCGAGGAGAGGCCATGGCCACGCAGGTCGAACGTCACTACGTCGTAATCCTCCCGCAGCGATTCGGCCAGTTCGTGCAGATCGGCCTGCGTCGAGTTCAGCCCGGGGCACAGGACCATCAGCTGTCCGCGGCCGCCTCGGGACACCGCGACCCTGACGCCGTGGTGGTGGATCGTGAAGGTCTGCATCGTGCTCTCGTCTCTCTCGGCCCTTACCGTGGATCGGTTGCCTCCCATGCTGCGAGCTTGACCCTGCGTCAGGGTCAACCGTGCGTCCCAGCCGGTTGTCGTCCGTCCGGGCTGCGAGACTGAGGTCATGACGTCCTGGCAGGAGCATGCGATCTGGTGGCAGGTCTACCCGCTCGGGTTCGCCGCTGCGCCCAAGGCGCTGGCGGACGCGCCACCCGAGCCGGCCCGAACCCTGCGTGCGCTGATCGACTGGCTCGACTACGCCGTCGGGCTGGGCGTTTCCGGGATCGCGCTCGGCCCGATCTTCACAGCGAGCACGCACGGCTACGACACCGTCGACCACTTCGGCATCGACCCCCGGCTCGGGGACCGGGCCGATTTCGACGCTCTCGTGGCGGCCGCGCACGAACGCGGCCTCAGGATCATGCTCGACGGTGTCTTCAACCACGTCGGGCGCGAGCATCCAGCGTTCCGGGCCGCCGTCGAGAACGGCCCGGACAACGCCGAGGCCCGCCTGTTCGATCTCACCTGGAACGGGCCGGGCGCGGCGCCGACGGTTGGCAACTTCGAGGGGCATGATTCCCTGGTCGCGCTGAACCACGGTGACGACGGCGTGGTCGACCTCGTCAGCGAGGTGATGCGGTACTGGCTTCGCGCTGGCGCCGACGCGTGGCGCCTGGACGCAGCGTACGCGGTGCCGACGCAGTTCTGGCAGCAGGTGCTGCCGGCCGTGCGCGCCGAGTTCGGCGAGGCCTACGTGGTGGGCGAGGTGATCCACGGCGACTACGCGCAGATCGTTGCGGAGTCCGGGATGGATGCGGTCACCCAGTACGAGCTGTGGAAGGCGATCTGGAACTCGATCCGGGAGCGGAACTTCTACGAGCTCGACCACGCGCTCGGGCGGCACAACGACATGCTCGAGGCGTTCGTGCCGCTGACCTTCGTCGGCAACCACGACGTGACGCGGATCGCGACCCAGATCCCCGACCCGCGGCTGCGAGCGCACGCTCTGGTGCTGCTGATGACGCTGGGTGGGACGCCGTCCATCTACTACGGCGACGAGCAGGGCTTCGAGGCGGTCAAGGAGGAGCGATTCGGTGGTGATGACGCGATCCGGCCCGCGTTCCCCGACTCGCCCGCCGACCTGCCCGAGTCCGGCTGGGATGTCTACCACCTGCACCAGGAACTGATCTCGGTGCGACGCCGGCACCCATGGCTGCACCGCGCGCGCACGCGTGCGCTGAACCTGTCGAACGAGACGTACGCCTACGAGGCGGTCGGCGAAGGCGGCCGGCTGGTCGTGGTGCTGAACGTCGCCGACGCCGCGGCCCGGGTGGACGGCGTCGGTGTCACCGACGTGGTGGCCGGGCCGGCCGAACTGGGCGACGGCGGAGCCTGGGTGCGCGTGGACGCGTGCGGCTGGGCGGTGCTCGAGTAGGGTCCGCGGCGCACTCCTGGTGGCGCCGCGCGCCGGCGTCTTGGCGGGGCTACCGTGCTGTGATCGGGTCGTATCCCCGCGCCCGGCAGGTTCGAGGAGGAACCAACATGGCCAACCACACGTACGGTGTCTCGGAGATCGTCGGCACGTCGACCGACGGCATCGACGCGGCGATCTCGAACGGCGTCGCCAAGGCTGCTGGGAGTGTCCGCAATCTCGACTGGTTCACGGTCAGCGAGATCCGTGGGCACATCGAGGACAACGCGGTCGCCGACTGGCAGGTCACGATCAAGCTGGGGTTCCGCATCGAGGAGTGACTCAGTCCGGTTCCCGGCCGAAGTTGCCTGCGAGCCACTCGTTCCGAACCGTGAGCAAGCGGGTCAGGTAGGACGTCAGGACCCACCGGTCGACGATGCGACCCAACGGTCCCAGGGGTGAGGCGAACTCGACCACGTCGGTCATCAGCGTTCCTCTCTTGCGGGCCTCGAACAGGTGCTCGTGCCACCAGCGCCCGAACGGACCGGAGACCTGCTCATCGACGAACCGGTGCGGGAATTCGTGCTCGACGATCCGCGACGTCATCGTGAACGGGATGCCGAAGTGCCGGGCCCGCCACGTCACGGAATCGCCAGGTCCGAGCAACCCGGAGGTCACGGCACCGATCGCACGCTCATCCGAGCGCGCCATCGAAGCGGTGTGCGCGTCGATGGAGAGACTCAGATCGAAGCACGCCTCGACGGGCGCCGGTACGAGGGTCTGGAGTCGGATGCGCGGCACTGGATGAAGCCTATGTGCGCGCCTCGCGACGAGCCTGCAATCGCCCGGACCGTGATTGAACCCGGGGTTGGACCATGGTCGGATCGTGGTTGATCGGGTTGTCCACAGGGCCGGTGGTGGTCTTCTGTTTGTCGGCGGGCAGGCGTAGGATGGAACACATGTTCGAGGTCGATAGTGAGGATGCCTCTCCGCAGGCTATGACGCGCCTACGGGGGTGCTGTGAGCACTGTGCCGAGGCAGTTGGTGGCGCGGTACGCGTGATCGATTACGACACGCTGGATGAGGCCGCGTTGGCGTCGTTGTCACCGTCGGAGTTGGCTGAGGTGGCCGCATTCGAGCGGGAGCTGGAGTATCAGGACTGGTTCTCGGAGTTCGTCGGTACGCCCGAGGATCTGATCGGTGAGGGTGATCTCGGCGGCGTGGTCGGACCCGAGGAGAGCCAGGGTGACGGGTCTGCCGCCCCGGGCGCTGGACCGGTCCGGGCTCCCAGCACGGGCAGTCCTGGGGTGTTCCCGGCCGAGGTGCCGGTGGATCTGGGTGGTGACGGTCTGCCGCGGGTGGATGCGCAGGCGTTGTCGTCTCGCCCGGTCGACGGGTTCTTGGTCGATGAGCTCACGCGCGCGGACCTGACCGGCCTCGACGACTACGAACTCGTCGACGCCCTGGGATGTTACCGGCGCCTGGAATCCGTGGCCGCGGCGGGGGTGCGGGAGGTCGCCGCGGAGCTTGCCTCGCGGGCGTCGATGGTGATGCCCCGGCCGCGGGCGGTCGGGCGGCGGGTGGTGTTCCGGGAGTCGTTGGCCGCGGACGAGATCGCGGCGAAGGTCGGGTGTTCGAAGCAGGAAGCGAACCGGTTGGTCCGGGTCGGGCAGTTCCTGGGCGGGATCGCCGCCCCCACCGGGCAGGCGCTCCTTCGGGGTGAGATCGATGCGGCTAAGGCCGATGTGATCGCGGTCGCGGTCTCGGTGTTGGAGGCCGAGGCCGCGTTCGAGGTCCAGGACGAGCTGTTGCCGAAGGCGGTGTTGTGGACCAGGCACCGGGTCAGCCAGGAGGTCGCAAAACTGGTCGCTGCCGCTGACCCGGCGCAGTTCACCCAACGCGCCGCCCAGGCCAGCACCCGCCGGTATGTGGGCCGGGCCCGGATCGATGTCGACGGGATGGCCTCCCACACCGTGTACTGGCCCGCCGCGGACGCCCTCGGCCTGGATCTGCTGCTGGATAGTGCGGCGTCCTCGGCGAAGGCCGCCGGGGACCTCCGGACCCTGGAGCAGTTGCGTGCCGATGTCATGGCCGACATCGTCGCCCACGGGCTGAACACGGGCCAGGTCGGCGACCTGACCGGCTTCACCTTCCAACTCCAGACCGGCGCCTGCACCCACGACCACGACGGTCATGGCCACGGCGCCGCTGACGCGGGCGCGGATTCAGAAACCGGAACTTCCACCGCCGGTCCGGCGGGCGGGTCCGAGGGAACGAGTGCGCCCAGGACCGCTTCGAGCGGCGAGTCGGAGGGGACAGCTGCGTCCACGACCGGTCCGGCGGGCGAGACCGAGGGAACGAGTGCGCCCAGCACTGCTTCGAGCGGCGAGTCGGAGGGGACAGCTGCGTCCACGACCGGCCCGGCGAACGAGGCCGAGGGAACGAGTGCGCCCGTCGCTCCCGCAGGTGCTGGGACTGGTGCCGGCTCGCAGGGTGCGTTCCTGGGGTCCTGGCACGGCGCCGATACCGGGACCGACCCCCGGGTCTTCCCACCCGCCCGGGGGCAAGGGCTGCCCCGGGTCTGGCCCGTCGGAGTCCTCGGTGGACGCCGCGCCCAGATCCTCATCCGCGTCTCCCTGACGACCCTGATGGGCGGCGACGACCCCGGTGACGTCGAAGGACTCGGCCCCATCCCCGCCGACGTCGCCCGCGCGTTCGCCGCCGGCGGCACCTGGCGGCGCCTGGTCACCGACCCCATCTCCGACCGGGTCCTGGACTACGGCACCACCCGCTATGAACCCCCGCAGAACATGAGTGACCGGATCAAGGAGAACGAGCCGTACTGCACCGCGCCCGGCTGCTCGGCCACCGCCCGGATGACCGAACTCGACCACCGCGTCCCGTTCCCTCTCGGACCCACCAGCGACGACAATCTCGACCCTAAGTGCCGACGCTGCCACGTCCTGAAGACCCACGGCGACTTCGAAGACGAGGTCGACGAACACGGCAACCGGTTCTGGCGCACCCCCACCGGCCACGTCTACATGCGCACCCCCGACGGCACCATCACCGAACTCCCCAGAACCCGGCCCTCCAGCGCTGGCCACGGCCCCACCTACCGCACCGCACCCGACCCCGACGAACCACCACCCTTCTGAGCCATGGACTCACTGACAGAAGGCTGGAGGTCCCGGCCCTCAGGCGGCGCGACCCAGGCGGGCGAGCAGGCGGGTCTGGCGATCGGCGCCGTCGGGCGGGTCGACGGCCTGCCCACAGATGCCGTCCATGTAGAGGGTCGGGCCGAAACTGTCCGCGCCGGCTTCGATCATGTCGAGTTCGTACTCGGTGAGTGCCTCGTCGCCCCCGGTGGCCCGCGCGATGTCCCAGCGGTGCACCACCATGTCCCAGACGTAGAACCGCTCGAACGTCGCACCGATGGTGGTCGGACCGAAGAAGCCGTCGAACCCCTGTGCGGAGATCGCGGGGTCGGCGAGCAGTGCCGAGACTCGCGCGGAGTGCACGCGCCAGGCGGCCGCGGGATCCGCATCGACGTCCGGCGCCGGGCCGAGGTGCAGTTCCTGTCCAGTGAGGAACTCGCGCTGCGTCTCGATCAGGTGGCGGACCACGTCCCTGGCCGACCAACCCTCGCACGGCGAGCTGGCGGACCAGCCGTCGCTCGGGACCGAGCCGAGGAGCGCGAGCAACGGCTCGCCGACCCGACGGTGGGCCGCCGCGATGCCAGGCGCGCTGGCGGCGCCGGTCGCGGCCGTCGTACTGGTCGTATCGGTGGTGCTGTCGGTCGTATTGGTCGTACTCATCGGGACACTCCGAACTGGTTGGCGACCTGCGCAGCTACGGCCGCGCTGGTGAACTCTGATGCCGACGACGCTAGGGCCATGAGGCAGGCTGGGTCTTGATGAAATCCGACAGCGGCAGCTTGCGACCCATCGACGCGATCGAGCGGGCGCATCTGAAGGAGCCCGGGGACGCCTCCCACACCATGTTCCGGTACGAGCCGGAGCCGGACCTGCGCGGCCTCGTGGAGCGGTTCTGGATCCCGGTGTGGTCAGTGCCGCCCGGGCACGAGGCGCCCCAGCGCGTGCTCCAGTACCCGCACTGCCTGTTCGTCATCACGAACACCTACGCCCGGTTCTATGGCGTGGTCTCGGGGCTGTCGACAACCACACTCACGGGGAACGGATGGGCCGTCGGCGTCATGTGCGCACCGTCGGCCGGCCACCTGCTCACGGGTCGGTCGATCTCGGAGTACACGGACGCCTACGTCCCCATCGCCGACGTGCTCGGAGCCACGGGAGAGCCGCTCGTCGAACGGGTCCGGGCGGCGATGGCGTCCGAACCGGCTGCGCCCACGGCTCACGGCGAGGCCATGGCGGCCTACACCGACGTGCTGCGTGGCTACCTGCCGGTGGACGAGGACGGCCTGCTGATCAACGCCGTCGTCGCGTTCGTCGAGCGGAACCCGGACGTGCTTCGGGTGGCTCAGGTCTGCGCGGAGTTCGACCTGACCGAGCGCTCCCTGCAGCGGCTGGTGCGGCGCCGGGTCGGGCTGAGTCCGAAGTGGCTGATCCAGCGGCGCCGGCTGCAGGAGGCGGCGCAGCGGCTACGCGAGCAGCCGAGCAGCCTCGCCGAGGTCGCAGCCGTGCTCGGGTACGCGGACCAGGCCCACTTCAGCCGCGACTTCACCCGGGTCACGGCCGTGACGCCGGGGGAGTTCGCGAAGACGTGGGCAGGCGGTGCCACCCCTGCCTCATGAGCAAGGGCCCGACGGCGGCCAGTCCCGTCTCGTAGGCAACCCCCCGACGGCGGCCCGGCACCTCAGGCGTAGAAGGCCGGCTTCTCGATCAGCTCGACGGCGAACTCCTGCGACCCGTCCGCACGCAGAGACCGCACGCCCGCGTCGCAGACCACGGCCGCGGCGTACCCGTCCCAGCTCGACGGCCCGACGATCTCGCCGGCCTGCACGGAGTTGATCCACTCCTGCAGCTCGGTGTTGAACGCCGCCTCGAACCGCTCGTTGTAGTCCGCGGCGATCCGGTTGCTGCGCCCGGCCGTGCCGGTGCGCACGATCGCGTTCTGGTCGCCGAGCGCGACCGCACCGCGCTCGGCCACGACCTCGCAACCGATGTCGTAGCCGTAGGTGTTGTTGACGAAGATCTCGACGTCGATGAGCACATCGGAGGTGGTCCGTAACACCAGCACCAGCGGGTCGGACAGGTGCGGGAAGCGATTCGTGGTCCGCTTCGGCTTGTCGACTCGTGCGGACACGATCTCCTCGCCGAGCAGGAACCGCATCACGTCGATCTCGTGGATGGCGGTGTCCGTGATGGACATCCCCTCGAGATAGTTCTCGGGCGAGCTCGGGTTCCGGTGCCGGTTGTGCACCATCAGCGCCTCGCCGACGTCGCCGCTGTCCAGGACGGCCTTGAGCTCCCGGTATCCGGCGTCGTACCGGCGCATGAACCCCACCTGCACGAGGCGCCGGCCGCCACGCTGCTCGGCTGCCATGATGCGTAGGCACTCCGCGGCGGTGGGCGCCAGCGGCTTCTCGCAGAACACCGGCTTGCCGGCCTCGATCGCGCGGACCACGGAGCCCTCGTGTGCGGGACCGAAGCTGGTGACGATGACCGCGTCCACGTCCTCGGCTTCGATCAGCGCCGCGTCGTCGGCGTACACCGTCGCACCGATCGGATCCGCCACCCGTTGCGCGTGGGCCGGATCGATGTCGGTGACCGCGACCACCCGCCCGCGGGCCAGCTTGTCGGTGATCCGGGCGATGTGGGAGCGGCCGATGCCGCCGGGTCCGATGATGCCGATACGAACGCTCATGTGATGGTCCTCGTGGTCGCGTGCTGTGGTGCGTGACGTTCAGATGGGTTCAGAGCAGGCCGAGCCCGCACTCGGCCAGGTACTCGCGGGTCTTGATGGCGTTCGGCAGCGGCATGGCCGGATCGGCGGGGTACAGGTCCTGTTCGAGGATCACGTACAGGTCCTTGTCCAGGTCTGCCAGCGCGTCGATCAGCTGCGGCATGTCCGGCTCACCGGCCGGCGGCCGCACCGACGCACCTCGCGCCACCGCCTCGCCGAACGGCCAGTCCAGCTCGTGGGCCTGCCGCACGAGCTCCGGGTCGAAGGCCTTGATGTGCACGTACGCGATCCGCTCCGGGTAGGTCCGGATCATCTCGATCGGATCACCCTCGCCGTAGACGATGTGGCCGGTGTCCAGGCAGAAGTTCACATACTCCGGGTCCGTCGCCGCGAACACCCGCTCGATGTCCTTGGGCGTCTCGATGTGGGAGTCGCCGTGCGGGTGCAGCACCATCTTCAGCCCGTAGTCGGACTTGAGGAGCTTGCCGAGCCGGTTCGCGTTCCGCACGTACAGGTCCCACGCCGCCGGGGTGAGCTCCCGATCGTCGATGAACTCCCAGGTCTTGTCGTCCCGGAACAGCGGCGGCAGGTGCACGATGTACTCCGCGCCGACCTCCGCGTGCGTGGCCGCGATCGCCCGGAACGTTCGTTCCGTCTCCGCCCAGGCCTCCTCCTTGTGCAGGATGCCCCAGCCGGTGCCGGCGACGACCCGGAACCCGCGGGCGTCCATCTCCTCCTGCAGCCGCCCGGGGTCGGTGGGGAAGTAGCCGAACGGGCCGGTCTCCATCACCGAGAACTGCGCCTGCGCCATCTCGTCCAGGGCCGTGGCCCACGGGATCTGCTGCTCGTCCTCCGGGAACCACACGCCCCACTGGTCGGGGCACACGCCGACGGTGAGCTTGTTGTAGCGCGGGTCGGGGTTGTTGGCCTTGCTCGGCTGGGTCATGGGTCGGGCCTTCTGTGATGGACGACGGCGGAGGTCAGGTCGGGTGCGGCGGCTGCGGTCCGCAGCCGGGCCGGGTCGTGAGCCGGCCGTTGGTTCGGTCGGGGTCAGTCGGTGGTGCTCGGGAAACTCATGCTGGCCTCCACCTGGCTGTCCCGGTGCGGCCAGCGGGTGGTGATGACCTTGTTGCGGGTGTAGAACCGCACGGCCTCCGGGCCGTGGGCGTGGTGGTCGCCGAACAGGGAATCCTTCCACCCACCGAACGAGTAGTAGGCAACCGGGGTCGGGATCGGCACGTTCACGCCGACCATGCCGGCCTCCACGCCGTGGCTGTAGCGACGCGCGGCTTCACCGGAGTTCGTGAAGATCGCCGAGCCGTTGCCGAAGGGGGAGGAGTTCACCAGTTCGAGCGCCTCGTCGAGGTCGGCCACCCGGAGCACGGTCAGCAGCGGGCCGAAGATCTCGTCGCGGTAGGCGGACATCTCGGGGGTGACGTTGTCCAGCAGGGTGGGCCCCACGAAGTAGCCGTTCTCGTGGCCGCGCACGGTGAGGTCACGGCCGTCCACCACAACGCCGGCACCGGCCTCGATCGCGTCGGTGGCGCTGCGGATCACGCGTTCGCGCGCCTGCGCGGTGATGACCGGTCCCATGTCCGTGGCGGGATCGGAGCCGGGGCCGACGGTGATCTTCTCGGCCTCGGCCTTCAGCGCAGCGACGAGCGGTTCCGCGGCACCACCGACGGCCACGGCCACCGGCACGGCCATGCACCGCTGGCCGGCGGACCCGAACGCACCCGAGGAGATCTGCGCCGCCGCGAACTCGAAGTCCGCGTCCGGCATCACCACGGCATGGTTGTTCGCACCGCCGAGGGCTTGCACCCGCTTGCCGTTCGCGATCCCGACCTGCTGCACGTACCGGGCGATCGGGGTGGAGCCCACGAACGAGACGGCTCCGACACCAGGGTGCGCCAGTAGCGCGTCGACCGTGTCCTTGCCGCCGTGCACCACCTGGAACACGCCGTCGGGCAGCCCGGCCTCGGCGTACAGGCGCGCGACGAAGTTCGCGGCGGAGGGGTCCCGCTCGGAGGGCTTGAGGATGAACGCATTACCGCATCCGATCGCGACCGGGTGCATCCACATCGGGACCATCACCGGGAAGTTGAACGGGGTGATCCCGGCCACCACCCCGACCGGCTGCCGCAGGCTGTGCACGTCGACGCCAGTGGAGGCGTCGGCGCTGAACTCACCCTTGTTCGCCTGGTTGATCCCACACGCGAAGTCCAGCGTCTCGCGGCCACGGCCGATCTCGCCGATGGCGTCGTCCACCGTCTTGCCGTGTTCGGCCGAGATGACCCGGGCGAGTTCATCGGTGTTGGCGACCACCAGCTCGCGCATCCGGAACAGGATCTCGGTGCGCCGGGCCAGCGAGGTCGCCGCCCATGCCCGCTGGGCGGTGCGCGCCGCGGCGACGGCGGCGTCGACCACGCCCTGATCGGCCGTGGCCAGTTCGGCGATGACCGCACCGGTGGCCGGGTCATGGACGGGCGTGAACGGGCCCGCTCCGTCGACCTCGGTGCCGTCGATCCAGTGCTTGATGGTCCTCATCTGGGGACTTCCTCCTCGGTACGGTTCGCTCACAGGTAGTGGCGCTGGTTCTTCTTCGCCTCGAGGTAGGCCTCATGGGCGATGCGGGTGCTGGCCAGCCGGGACTCGGCGGCCACGGGGACATCCCACCAGGCCGACGACGGCGGGTTCGGGCCCTGCAGGTCGGTCTCGATGTGGATCACGGTGGCCCGCGGCGCGGCTGCGGCCGTGGCGTAGGCGTCCCGGAACTCCTCGATCGTCGCGGTCTCGATCACGTCGAGGCCGAAGCTGCGGGCGTTCGCGACCAGGTCCAGCGGCACGGGCGGGCCGTCCAGCAGGTCGGTGTCGTCCGTACGCATCCGGTACCGGGTGCCGAACCGCTGCGAACCCACCGACTCCGACAATGCCCCGATCGAGGCGTACCCATGGTTCTGCAGGAGCACCACGATCACCTTGAGGTTCTCGGCGACGATCGTCGCGAGCTCGGCCGGCATCATCTGGTAGGTCCCGTCGCCCACGATCGCGACGACCTCACGCTCGGGCGCGGCCAGCTTGGCGCCCATCGCGGCCGGGATCTCGTAGCCCATGCACGAGTAGCCGTACTCCAGGTGGTACTGGTGCGGGCTCCTGGCCCGCCAGAGGGCCTGCAGGTCACCGGGCATCGACCCGGCCGCGTTGATCAGGATGTCCTCGTCGCCCATGAGTTCGTTCAGGGCGCCGAACACCTCGGTCTGGGCAGGCAGCGGGCCGTGGCCGCGGTGGTAGCACTCGTCCGTGACGGCGGCCCACTCGGCGGCGAGCCGGGTGGACCGGGTCTCATAGGCGGGATCCACGCGGTGCCCGGCGAGGGCCTCGGTGAGCGCGCGCAAGCCTTCCCGGGCATCGGCCACGACCATGTCCGCGGCGTGCTTTGCCGCGTCGAACGCGAGCACGTTGACGTTCACGAAGGCGACGTCGCGGTCAGCGAACACGGTGTGACTGGCGGTGGTGAAGTCCGTGTACCGGGTGCCCACCCCGATCACCAGGTCCGCCTCGGCGGCGAGGGCGTTCGCAGCCGCGGTGCCGGTGGCCCCGACCCCGCCGACGGCACTCGGGTGGTCGAACGCGATCGCGCCCTTGCCGGCCTGCGTGTCCGCGACCGGGATCCCGGTCGCGTCGGCGAAGGCGGCCAGTTCGGCGCTCGCCTCGGAATAGATGACGCCGCCGCCGGCCACGAGGAGCGGGCGCTTCGCCGCGCGGATGGCAGCGGTGGCGCGAGCCAGCGCCGCGGTCTCGGGGACGGGCCGGGCCACGTGCCAGACCCGCCTGCGGAAGAACTCGACCGGCCAGTCGTGGCCCTCGGCCTGCACGTCCTGCGGCAGGCACAACGTCACCGCGCCGGTCTCCGCCGGGTCGGTGAGCACCCGCATCGCGGCCAGCGCGCTCGGGATCAGCTGCTCCGGCCGGTTGATCCGGTCCCAGAACCGCGACACCGGCTTGAACGCGTCGTTCACCGAGACGTCGAGGCTGCGCGGGTCCTCCAGCTGCTGCAGCACCGGGTCCGGGAACCGGGTCGCGAAGATGTCCGAGGGCAGCAACAGCACCGGGATCCGGTCGATCGTCGCCAGTGCAGCACCCGTCACCATGTTCGTCGAGCCCGGCCCGATCGAAGCCGTGCACGCCATCGTCTGCAGGCGGTTCTTCGTCCGCGCGAAGGCGACGGCGGCATGCACCATGGCCTGTTCGTTGCGGGCGTGGAAGTACTTCAGCCGGTCCTCACCGGGCGCGGGGTCGACCTCGTTCTGAACGAGCGCCTGGCCGATCCCGGCCACGTTCCCGTGCCCGAAGATCCCGAAGACGCCCGCGAACAGGGCCTGCTCGACGCCGTCACGCTCGGTGTACTGAGCCGCGAGGAACCGGACCAGCGCCTGGCCGACGGTCAGTCGCTCGGTCGAGGACCCGGGTGGCTGGCCGCCAGGCTGCCGGTCGGTTCGGTCGCTCGGTCGCTCGTCCGGTGCAGCACTCATGAGTGGCCCTCCCGGCCCTCGGCCGGCGTGCCGTTCATCGGCAGCCGGGGATCGATGTCCTGGTCGTTCCAGGTGTCGCGGATCCAGTGGTGGGCCGGGTCGTCGGTCATCAGCCACTGCTGGTCGCTTGCCGGCCCGGCCATGACGTTCAGGTAGTACAGGTCGTAGCCAGGGGCCGCCATCGACGGTCCGTGGTAGCCGTGCGGGGTGAGCACCACGTCCCCGGTACGCACTTCCTCGGTCAGCTCGAGCGGTCGCTCGTCGGTGCCGTAGGTGCGGTGGAACGCGAAACCTGGTCCGGCGGGTCCGGGCGCGACCTCGAAGTAGTAGATCTCCTCGAGCTCACGCTCGTCGTCGGTGTGCTCGTCGTGCTTGTGCGGGGGATAGGAGGACCAGTTGCCGCCTGGGGTGAGAACCTCGCAGACGAGCAGGTGGTCGGTGTCCAGGTCGTTGCCGAGCGCGTAGTTGTTCACCTGCCGCGAGCACGTGCCGGCCCCACGCAGTTCGACGCGGACCTCATCGGCACCGCGGTGGCTGACCGGGAGCCGACGGCTCGCCCGTGCGCTCGGTAGCGCGAACCGGCCACCGGCTGCGGACGTGATCGTCACCGTGGCGCCGATCGGGATGTAGAGGTGGTCGGTGACGGCACCGAACACGTCAGGTCGACCCTGGAGGGCGAAGGTCTGCTCTCCCTCGGTGTCCGTGGTCACCGTGACCGTGCAGGCTCCCGCCAGTGGCAGCACCAGCAGTTCGTCGGGTCCCGTCTTCAGCTCCTGGCTGCCGCCGGCTGGCAGGTCCAGGATCCGCAGCCCGCTGAACGCCCAGCCGGCGTCCTCGGGACCGAGATCGACACTGAAGGACCCGGCGGCACCGGTGCCGGCCCGCACGAGCAGCCGCGCAGGCGTGCCGGCCGTATTCGCTGCATTCGTCTCGTGCGTTGCGCTCACAGCACCGACACCGCCCGGTCCACGGCGGCCTCGACGTCGTCGTCCGGCGGGTACAGCAGCGACCGGCCGATGATCAGGCCCTTCACTCCGGGCACCCGCACGGCCCGGGCCCAGCCCTCGGCTGCGGCATTCGGGTCTGGGTCGACCTCGCCTCCGAGGATCAGGGCGGGCAGGGACGTCGCGGCCATCACGCGTTCCATCTCGGGTACGTACGGCAGCTTGAGCCAGGTGCGGGCGGACGTCCGTCCGAGGCCGGCGGCGATGGTCACCGAACGGATGACCGCCTCCACCGAGAGGTCGTTGCGGACCCTGCCCTCTACCCGCGTGGAGATGAACGGCTCCACCATGGCCATCACCCCCGCGTCGGCGAGCGCGTCGACCGCCCGGGCCGCCGACTCCATGGTGGCCACGGAGGCCGGGTCGCGGTAGTCGATGCGCAGGAGCATCTTGCCGCCATCGAGCCCGGAGGAGACGATGCCGTCGGCGTCGTAGCCCGTGAACCGGTCATCCAGCTCGAAGTCCGCACCGGCGAGACCTCCCCGGTTCATCGACCCGTACACGAGTTTGCCGTCGAGGGCGCCGAGCAGAGCCAGCTCCTCGACGATCTCCGCGGTGCCGAGGAAACCGTGCACCCCCGGGCGGGCCAGGGCAGCCGAGCATCGCAGGAGCAGGTCTCGCCGGTCCGCCATGGCCAGCGGCTCGGGGCCGGCAGCCAGGGAGCCGCGGGCCGGGTGGTCCGCGGCGATGATCATCAGCCGGGCGCTCGGGTCGGTCGGGAACACACCGCGTGGCCGGGCCGCGAGGACCTCGGCGATGCGCTCCGGGTGATGGGTGCGCAACTCCCGGATCTCCTCCAGGGCGGCCGCCATCCCAGTCGCGTGGGCCGTGGGGCGGATCGTCGGAGCGCTCACGCGACCCGCTCGAGGTCGTTGGGGGAGCGACCCTCGTCGATCACGGCGAGCACCTCGGCCTCGCTGGGCATCGCCGTCGAGCACTCCAGGCGGCCGGCGACGATGGCGCCCGCCGCGCTGGCGGCCGTGATGATCCGGTCCAGCGACCAGCCGGCCAGAAGGCCGTGGCACAGCGCGCCGCCGAAGGCGTCTCCCGCACCGAGCCCGTTCACGACGTCCACCGGAACCGGCGGGACCTCCACTCGCTCCTCGCGGGTCTTGGCGAGGGTGCCCTCGGGCCCGCGCTTGACGATCGCCAGTTCCACGCCGGCCTCGAGCAGGGCGTCCGCGGCCCGGTCCGGGTCGGACTCGCCGACGGCCACCTCGCACTCCTCGCGGTTTCCGACGGCGATCGTGACGCCGGTCAGGAACTCGCGGACCTGGGTGGTCGCCTCGGCCGGGTCCGCCCAGAACATGGGCCGGTAGTCCAGGTCGAGGATGGTGTGCTCGCGCCGCCCCCGCAGCGCCAGGGCGGCATGGTGGGCGGACCGGCTCGGCTCCTCGGACAGCCCGGTCACGGAGAACCACATGATCCGGGCGTCCCGCACCGCATCGGCCGGGAGGTCGCCCGGCGTCAGCTGCAGGTCCGGCGCGCTCGGCTGCCGGTAGAAGTAGATCGGGAAGTGGTCCGGCGGGAACATCTCGCAGAACGTCACCGGGGTGTTCAGTACCTCGCTCGTGATCACGAACTCGTCGCTGACGCCGAGGCGGCGCATCTCCCGGCGCACGTACACCCCGAACGGGTCGTTGCCCACGCCGGTGAGCACGGCCGCGCTGTGGCCGTGCCGGGCCGAGGCCACCGCCACGTTCATCGGGCTGCCGCCCAGGAACTTGCCGAAGGTGGTCACGTCCTCCAGGCCCACACCGATCTGGAGCGGGTAGATGTCCACCCCGGACCGGCCCATCGTGAGGACCTCCGCGGGCGTCGTTGGCGCCGTCATCGTCTCTGTCAACCCCTCTGCCCACCATTGGGGCGGCTTCACCCACTGCTCGCGGGCGACCTCGGTACTCCGCCACCGGGGCGGGTCTCAACCGTGCCCCATCGCGGCGCGGCACGTCAAGTCTTTGTCCGGACATATGGACTTTAGGCTTTGCGACGCGTTAGCGTGACCGCAGGTTCGCTGCGTGAGGGAGCGTATGGGTGTGGCCGCCCCGTCGACGATCGAGGTCGACGAGGGACGGCCGATGGCTGCAAGGAGGGGGACATGGAGATGGACACCGCAAGCACGGGGCAGACCGTGCATCTGCCGCGGGTCGCGCTGGACCGCTCGAGCCCGGTGCCGTTGTATCACCAGATCGCCGAGGCCATGAAGGCCATGATCACCTCCGGTGACCTGCCGGCCGGGACCCGGGTGGAGAACGAGCTCGCGATGGCGGCCCGGCTCGGGGTGTCCCGCCCGACCGCGCGGCGCGCCTTCCAGGACCTCGTCGAGCAGGGTCTGCTGATCCGCCGGCGCGGCATCGGGACGCAGGTCGCGTCGGAGCTGATCCGCCGCCCGGTCGAGCTGACCAGCCTGTACGACGACCTGGCGGCCGCGGGCCGAACCCCCCGCACCGAGGTGCTCAGCCTCGAGTCCCACCCGGCCGACCACATCATCGCCGAGCGTCTCGGCGTCGAACCGGGCGCCGAGGTCGTCACGATCGAGCGGCTGCGGTTCGCCGATGACGAACCGCTGGCCCTGATGACGAACCACGTCCGCGCGGAGCTCGCCCCGAGCGCGGCCGAGCTCGCCGAGGTCGGCCTGTACGCTGCCCTGCGCGCCACCGGTGTGCAGATGAGGCTGGCCCGTCAGACGATCGGTGCCCGGCTCGCGACCGCGGCCGAGGCACGTGTCCTGGACGAACGGCCAAGGGCTGCCCTGCTCACCATGGAGCGGATCGCCTTCGACGACGTGAACGCCGTCGTGGAGTTCGGTTCGCATCTGTACCGGGGGTCGCGGTACACGTTCGACACCACCGTCGTGGCTCGATAGCGCGAGCCCAGACTGGTAAGAATGTGCGTATGTCCGTACAAAGGTTGACAGCCGATGTGAGCGCTAACTAGATTGCCCTGGACGCGCCCTCGGGGCGGGCCACGGACACAGGAGTCGTGCGGGCAACCACGGGGTTGACCGCGGTAGAGAGGAATCATTGATGAATCCAGTTCTGGGACGCCGCCAGCTCATGCTCGGCGGGATCGCGGGTACGGCTGCCGTGGGACTCGGCCTCTCGGCCTGCTCCGATGGTGCGGGCAGCGGCGGCGAGGGCGGTGAGGTGACGCACATGCAGTTCTTCCTCTCCGGGGACGCGAACCAGGGCGGCGGCTACGCCCACATGGCCGCCAAGTACCAGGAGGAGACCGGCATCGAGGTCGAGATCGTGGACGTCGCGAACGAGGACCTCACCACGAAGCTCAAGAACGCGGCGCTGGCGAACGACCTGCCCGCGCTGGCCCGGGTCGGCAGCATCGATGCCACCTGGAAGGACGTCACGATGGACCTCCGGGAGATCCTGGACACCAACGACGTCAAGTCCGAACTCGCCGCCATCGACCCCGACGGCAAGGTGCTGTCCCTGCCCAGCGACATCACCGCCGTCGGGATGTTCCTGAACAAGACCCTCTTCGACGCGGCCGGCGCGACCTACCCGGCCGTGGGTGAGGAGCCGTGGACCTGGGACGAGTTCACCGAGACGATCCGGTCCGTCCAGACCGCGACCGGCGCCTCCTACGGCATGGTCATGGACCGCTCGGCGCACCGACTGAAGGCGTTCCTGTACGAGTTCGGCTCCAACACCTTCGAGCTGGTCGACGGCGCGTTCGAGACGAACGAGAACACCAAGCCCGCGCTGGAGTACTTCTACGCACTGAATGACGACTCGTTCATGCCGCGCTCGGTGTGGCTGTCCGACGGCGACCCGAACGGCCTGTTCAAGAGCGGCGACGTGGTCGCGTACTGCTCGGGTTCCTGGCAGATCGCCGACTTCGCGGTGAACATCGCAGACTTCGAGTGGGTCAGCGTGTACATGCCGAAGCAGCCGGTCCGGGTGACGAACTACGGCAACGCCGCCTCGATCGTGGTCTTCGAGGGCACCGGTCAGGAGCAGGCCGCGCTGGACTTCGTGAACTGGCTCTACACGCCGGAGAACTACACCGAGCTGTCCGAGACGTCCGGCTTCCTGCCGGCCGTGAACGGCATCACCGTCACCTACGCCGACAACGCCGAGGCCTTCGAGCTGTACAACGAGGAGATCGAGGCCTCCGACGAGGTCGCGGCCCGGCTGAAGACCCAGGACCTCGAGGGCGAGATCGAGGGCCGGACCCTCGAGGGCGACCCGCTGCGCGACGAGACGGTCAAGTACCTCAACGACGAGCAGGACGTGGACACCACGATCGCGAACATCATCGAGCTGCTGAACGCCTCGCTCTGAGCAGCAGCGAACACGGGCGGTGCGCCACATTGCGAACGGGGCGCACCGCCGTCGAGCATCACCCACACCTTCCTCCAGGAGGCTCGCCTTGGCGGCCACGACCCAAACCCCCGAAGTGGCCACGGCCACCCCGCCCAGACGCAGGCTTGCCTCGATCCGGCGCGGCCAGACGATCGCGCCGCTGATATTCATCGCGGCCGCCGTGGTGCTGTTCGCGCTGTTCTTCGTCTGGCCGGGCGCGCTCGGACTGTGGTACTCGTTCACCGACTACCGGGGCGTCGGGGATCCCGAGTTCATCGGCGTCGAGAACTACGCGGCACTGTTCCAGGACGCGACGTTCTACTCGGTGCTCGGCCGGACGGCGTTCTACACGCTGCTCTCGGTGCCGCTGCACTTCGTGATCTCCCTCGGGATCGCGGTGCTGGTCACCACCCGGAACGCGAAGGGGAAGGTGCCGGCCCGGGTCGTGTTCTTCATGCCCTGGCTGATCTCACCGATCGTCAACGGGGTGATCTGGCGCTGGCTGTTCGGGGAGAACTTCGGCTTCGTCAACTACCTGCTCAGTCTCGTCGGCGTCGATGCGGTCCCGTGGCAGACCGACGCCAACCTCTCCCTGGCCGTGGTGCTGTTCGCGTCCTCGTGGGGCGGCACCGCGTTCAACATGCTGCTGTTCATGGCCGCTCTGAAGAACATCCCGCGCTCCTACCTGGAGGCCGCCGAGATCGACGGTGCGACCGGGTGGCAGCGGTTCCGGCACATCACGCTGCCGCTGCTGGCGCCGACGTCGTTCCTGGTCGTCCTTCTCACCACGATCGGGTCGATGAAGGAGTTCGCGATGATCCAGGCGCTGAACGGCGGTGGCCCGGGCACCGAGAACATGCTGATGGTGCAGTACATCTACCGGACCGGATTCGAGCGCTCCGAGATCGGCTACGCGAGCGCCGCGTCCATGGTGCTGATGGTGATCCTGATCGTGGTCGCCGTCATCCAGTTGCGCTTCGACAAGGGCAGTGACCAATCATGATGACCAAGCTCCGTTCCTATGGGCCGGCCACCCTGCTGCTCTGGGTGCTCGTGCTCATCTACCTGTTCCCGGTGGCCTGGTTCATCCTCAGCTCGTTCAAGCCGGGCAGTGAGCTGTTCAGCCTGCCGCTGTCGATCCTGCCCGAGAACTGGACCTTCTCCGGCTACATCACCGCATGGAACCGGTTCAACTTCGCCCAGTACTTCTTCAACACCGGGCTGGTCGCGGTCGTCACCACCGTGCTCACCGTGTTCGTCTCGGCGATGACCGGGTACGCCCTGGCGAAGTACAAGGCGAAGTGGCTGAGCATCTTCTTCATCTGCATCCTGGCCACCACGATGCTGCCGACCGAGGTGATCATGCCGTCGACGTTCGTGGTGATCCGGGACCTCGGCCTGTACAACCAGCTGGCCGGCATCATCGTGCCGTCGATCATCACCGCGACCGGGATCTTCATGTTCCGGCAGTACTTCAAGACCGTGCCGGACGAGCTGCTCGAGGCGGCCCGGATCGACGGCGTTGGGGAGATCCGGGCGTTCTTCTCGATCATGCTGCCGCTGGCCAAGCCGATCGCGGTGACCCTGGCGATCTTCTCGTTCCAGTGGCGCTGGAACGACTACATCTGGCCGCTGCTGGTCCTGAACGACCCGAACCGCTACACGCTGCAGCTCGCGCTGCGGTCGATCGTGGGTGCGGACAACATCGACTGGTCTGTGCTGCTGTCCGCGTCCGTCATCTCGCTGGTCCCTATGGTTATCTTGTTCTTCGTGTTCCAGAAGCAGATCATGAACGCCGATATGAACTCGGGTCTGAAGGACTGACTTGGACTTCCACGCTCTCATCACCGAACGTTCCGACCAGGTCCTCACCACATTGCTCGATGGCGCACCAGCCCACCACGGGGGACACCGCGGCGTCATGACGAAGGTGCGCACCGCCGTCGTCTGCTATCTGAACCCGGACTCCCGCTGGCGCGGCGACCCCGTGGCCCTGGCCGCCGCGGACGACTGGCTCGCCGAGCTGGAGGCACTGCAGGCCGACGGCGGACTGTTCAGTTCCGGCGACAACCTCGCCTCGCCGCCGGACTCGAGCTTCACGATCAACGACGTGGCGCAGGTCCGGTCGCTGATCGAGGCGGCGACGGACGGTCCCGACGGGACAGTCCACGCACTGGCGAACCTCGCCGACCGGCTCGCCGTGATCTGCGACCGGATCGCACCGGCCCTGGTCGCGGGCGGCGTGCACACCCCGAACCACCGGTGGGAGATCGGCGCCGCGCTGGCCCGGCTGCACGAGCTCTCACCGAATGCCGAGGTGCTCGCCCGGTTGCGTGCCTGGCTGGCCGAGGGGGTCGATGTCGACGGCGACGGGCTGTACTCCGAACGGTCCGCGAACTACGCGGCGCATGTCTCCAACCCGTGTCTGATCGCCATCGCGCGGGTGCTCCAGGCTCCCGACCTGCTCGACGTGGTGCACCGGAACCTGCACGCGTACGCGGTCCTGACCGACCCGGACGGGATCGTCGAGACGGTGTTCTCCCGGCGCCAGGACCAGAAGACGACCACCTTCGGCGCGGCAGCCTTTGCGATGCAGGCGAGGCGGTTCGCGCTGGCCAGAGACTGTGCGGGTTGTGCCGACTTCGCGCGGCTCGCGCAGGACGGCACCGGGCTGGACGCCGTCGGAGCACTCGCCGAGGTACTGGCGGAGCCGGCCCTCGCGGGCGAGCTGCCGGACGTCCCGCTCGTGGACGAGTCGGGGACCGGCACCGGTTCCGGCCCAGGGCGTACCCCGGGCTGGGGCGCCCCGCTCGTCTTCGGCGGCGCGGGCCTGGCCGTGTGGCGGTCCGTGGCGCGCACCCTGACCGTCTACGGCGGCTCGGACGTGCCGCACATGGGGCGGGTCGCGTCCGGGCTCGCCTGCAACCCGACCTTCGTGCGCCTGCGCTCGGGCGCGGCGGTGCTGGAGTCGGTGCGCCTGTCCCGGGATTTCTTCGGCATGGGGCCGTTCCGCAGCCACGGGTTGCGCCTGTCCGACGGCGATGCGGAGTTGTCCGACGTCCTCACCACCGGCTACTACCAGCCGATCGACCCGTTGCTGGCCGATCCCGACGGGCACTACGACCTCGAGTTCGAGGGCCGGTTCGCCGCTGCGATGAGCTTCTCCGAGCGCGCCCGGGACCGGGTCCGGATGGGAACCCTGGTGCGGGTGCGGCCTCGTCCGGGCGGGTTCGAGCTCACGGTCGGCTTCGAGGGCCTGACCACCGCCTTCGCGATCGAGCTCGCATTCCGCCCGGGGGGCACGGTGGCTGGCGCGCGGGAGCTCGGTGCGGACGCCTACGAGCTGGTCGCGGGCACCGGCAGCTACACGGTGGGGTCCGACACCCTGACGTTCGGTCCAGGCAACGGCTCCGGCGCCGACCGTCCGGCGGAGTACCACCCCGGGGAGGCGTACACGTTCCTCGGTGGAACGGATGCGTTGACCGGCCCGCGGGTCTACATCACCGGCCGTACGTCGGAGCCGGTCACCCTGGCCGTCGGTTCCTGACAGGGGCGGTGATGGGTTCCGGTGCGGTGTGGTCCGAGCTCGCCCCGGAGTGGGCGGCGCACTGGGGTGGCGTGGCCGCACCTGTGCACCAGCGGCTCATCGAGGCGACCGGGACCGGACCGGGGACGCGCGTCCTCGACGTCGGCTGCGGCAGCGGTGAGTTCCTCGCCGCGCTGAGCGCGGCCGGCGCGGTGGTCGCCGGGGCCGACCCGGCGCCGGCGATGCTCGACCTCGCCCGGGTCCGCGCGCCGGAGGCCGATCTGCGACCGGCCGGGTTCGAGGACCTGCCCTGGTCCGCCGACAGCCAGGACGTGGTCACCGCCGTGAATGCGCTGCAGTTCGCGGACGACACCGTGGACGCCCTCACCGAGGCGGCCCGAGTCTCCCGGCCCGGTGGGCTGATCGCGATCGCGAACTGGGCCGAGGGTGCGCTCAGCGACCTGGACGCGATCGAAGCGGCGCTGGCGGCCGAGGCGGGCGAGGATCCGGGTCCGGATGGTGACCTGCGCGTGCCCGGCGGGCTCGAGGAGGTGCTCTCCGAGGCGGGCTTGAGCGTGCGCGAGGCCGGACTGGTCGACGTGCCCTGGGTGGTTCCGGACGCCGTCGCCCTCGTTCGTGGCGTGCTGCTCGGCGAGGACGCGGCCGCGCAGGCGGCGGGGACGGCCACGGTCCTGGAGGCGGCGCGGGCGTTCCGGACGCCCGACGACGGGTACCGGTTGGTCAACCGGTTCCGGTTCGCCGTCGGTGTGGTCCCGGCGTAGTCAGTCGTCCTGACGGCGACGCCGGCGTGCCGCCGCAGCCTCGTGTGCGTCACGGACCAGCTCGAGGGCGAGGTCGCCGGTGTCGTCCGCCGGGTTCACGATCGCGATCCAGCCGAGCGCGGAGTACACGGGGTGCGGCAGGACCACGTCCGTTGCACCGAAGTCCCGGTCGTGCCTGGCGTCACCGGGGGTCTCGCCGGTGAGTTCGGTGAAGCGGGACCGGCCCACGTGGATGTTCAGGCGCCAGCGCCCGGACGGATCCAGACCGGAGGCGGTGTCGTCCGGGTAGTCCTTCGTCACGATGGTCGCGTACGGCTGGGTGTTCGTGGGCACGTGACCGTCCGGTGCGTAGTAGAAGAAGGTGTCGCCCCAGGCCAGCTCCGGGAACTCGGACCCCGGCCCGGGGGCGAGCACGAGGGATCCGGGCAGGGCATACACGGCGGCGATGATCTGTTCCATAGTCATGGTTCAAGTCTGACCTTCAAGTGCATATGTGGGGTTTCATGGACGCACGCGGTGAACTCATGCGGGATGACGGTTCGGAGGCCACGCTGCGCACGGTCGAGGTGGCTCGGCGTTCCGGTTACTCGGTGCAGCAGGTCCGGGACCTGGAGCGGCTCGGGGTGATCCCTGCGGCGCCCCGATCCGTGAACGGCTACCGGCGCTACACGCAGGTGCACGTGAGTGCGCTGCGGGCCTACCGGGCACTGGCGGTCGCGGCGGGACCGGTCCCGGCACGCCGGCTCCTGCGGGACCTGAGGTCGTCCACGGTCTCCGACGCCGCGGCCGCGATCTCCGCACTGCATGCGCGACTTCACCGCGAGCGTGGTGACCTGCTCGCGGCCCAGGATGCGCTGCGCGCCATCGCCGCGGAGTCCGAGGGGGCTTCCTCCGACGGGCTCGCCGAGCGTGGTGCGGCCGAGCCGTCCGGGGCCGCCGGCGGTGTGCCGGTTCCGACCGACGCGATGAGCATCACCGAACTCGCGCAGGCTCTCGACGTCCGCACCTCGACGCTGCGCCACTGGGAGCACGAGGGTCTCCTGCGCCCGGACCGGGTGACGTCGCTGCGGGTGCGCAGCTATGACCTGCAGGCGACTCGGACGGCCCGGATCGTCGCCGCACTGCGCGGCGCCGGCTACGGCGTCGACGCCGTGCGCGACCTGGTGGCTCGGCTGGGGCACGACGTCGTGGTGGCGTCCGGCATCGTCGACGCACGTCTCGAGCAGCTCGGCACCCGCACCGTCGCCCTGCTCCGGGCCGGCGCGGACCTTGCCGACCTGATCGCGGCGCCCCACATCACCACGACCCACCCGACCCCACCACCCACGCCAGGCCGCCGAGCGCAACCCTGCAACGTTCCAACCTGAGGTTGGAACGTTGCAGGGTTGCGTTGGAGTACGGCGGGCGGCGGAGTCCGGCTATTCGTCGGACAGCTCGACGGCCGCTTCCGGGGTCGCCACGTGGAACGTGAACGACTCCTCCAGGTACAGGTGCACCGAGTCCGCGTCGTGGTGGTCGTAACCGATCGCGAAATCCTGGCCGGCCGTGAACAGGAAGTCGCCGCCGCGCATGCTCATCACTGTGCCACCGCGGAGGCCGGGAACCCACACGATAGGACCGCCCTGCAGGATCTTGCGCAGGTGGTCGAAGAGCGGGTAGCCGCCGTTCTCGGCGGACTCGATCACCTCGGTGTAGTCGGACGGGCCGAGGGCCAGCCCGTACGGCCCCGCGATGCCCGTGCGCAGCAGCGTCGCGACGGCGGCGGCCACCTGCTGCGGGTAGTGCGTGGCGTCCGGGTCGTGCGGGAGGGCCCGATGCGTGCTCGCCTGCGTGATGCCGGTGAGGCCGGCCTCGGACCAGCCGTGCATGATCGCGGCGTTCTCCACCTCGGCGATCCGCACCGCAGCTTCGTCCAGGGCGGTCAGGTCCGGATCCGGTGCGCCGCGGTCAGCCGCGGCGAGCTCCTCGCGGGAGACGGTGAAGTCCGCCCGCACCTCGACCATGGCCAACACCGTGCGCGCCCGCGCGATCACGCCCGGCGCGGGCGAGTCGGCGACCGGCCCCACCCGGCCCAGGTTCGTGGCCGAGGCCGACCAGCCGAGCGGACCGGAGAAGTCCACCAGCTTGCGTGCACCCAGCGCCACGGTCAGCCGTTCGGTGGCCTCCGCGTCGAGCTGGTCCCAGGCGGCCGAAGAGATCGGAGCGTGCGATCGGAGGAGGTGGTTCATAGTCCCTGACCCTTCAGCGACCCGATGCCCAAGGTGCCCGGGGCGTCGGAAGTACCTGCGCCGTCGGGCGCTCGGCCGGAACCGGCGCCCTCCTCGGCCGCGCCACCGTTCGCGACGATGTCGCCGTCCTGGAACAGCACCCCGCGGGCGATCTCCGCCCAGAGCGGCTTGGCGCGGAACAGGAACTCCAGCTCCATGGAGAAGTGCTTGTACTCCTCCTTGAGCGAGTCGAGCATGATCGCCCGGGAGACCTCGTTCGGCTCCACCGAGATGCGCTGCTCGTACCAGCCGATGGCCTCGGCCTCCTCGGCCAGGCTCGCGCACATCCGGGCGAACGTACGGGTCTCGGCGGAGAGTTCCTCCGGTGGCTCGTGGTACTGGTCGGTCGGCATCCTGCCTCCAGTGGTGGCGTCCGCGGTCACCGCGACCCTACGCCCGGCGCGGGCGGCGCTCAATGGGAACGGCACGGGCCGCCGGCGGGGGAACGTCACCGGCGGCCCGTGCTCCGATGGGGCGGGCAGGCACGCCTGTTCAGGACGTGGCGCGGACCGCGTCCAGGATCGCCTGGGCCGTCTCCTCGGGCTGCGAGACCGAGAGTGCGTGCGACGCGGCCGGGAGCTCGATGGCTACGCGGGCCGTGGCACGCTCGGCCTGGAACGTCTGGAGCTCCGCCGGGATGTTGAGATCCTGCTCGCCCCAGATCGACCACGTCGGCACGGACCGCCACGCCGGCGGGACCGCCAGTGCTTCCGTCAGGGCCGCCTCCGTGACGGGGCGCTGCGTCGCCGCCATGGTCGCGGCCAGGTCGGCCGGGACGTCGTGGGCGAACTGCTGGTGGAACTTCTCGCCGTCGATGCGCAGCTCGACGTCACCACCGGGTACCGGGTAGCCGAGCAGCGCCTCGCCGAGCGTGCTGCCGGGGAACTTGCCGGACAGCTCGAGCGCGGACTCGCCGGTCTCGGGCATGAACGCGCCGACGTAGACGAGGCCGACGACGTTCGGGTTGTCCGCGGCGGCGTGGGTGACCACCATGCCGCCGTAGGAGTGGCCGACGAGCAGCACCGGGCCGCCGATCGCGTCGGCGACCGCGCGCACGTAGGCACCGTCACCGGCGACCGAGCGGAGCGGGTTCGCGACCGCGACGGTCCGGATGGATTCCTTCTGGAGGCGGGTGATGACGCCGTTCCAGCTCGCGGACTCGGCGAACGCGCCGTGGACGAGCAGCACTGTGGGGGTGGACATGGTTCTTCTCCTTGGGATGGGTACTGCGGGGGATGGGCTTGATCGGGTCGGTCAGAGGGTGCCGAGTGCCGTGCGGAGCACGTGGACGGCCTGTTCGACGGCGGCCGTGCTGGCCCGGCTGGAACGCACCGGGTTGAGCATCATGAAGTCGTGGATGATCGCGTTGTAGCGGATGCTCGTGGTGGGCACGCCGGCCTGGACGAGGCGGCGGGCGTACGCCTCGCCCTCGTCCCGGAGCACGTCGTTCTCGTCCACGATCACGAAGGCCGGCGGCAGACCGGCCAGCTCCTCGAGGGTGGCGCGCAGGGGTGAGGCGGTGATCTCGCCGCGGCGACCTTCGGCGTCGGGGGAGTAGGCGTCCCAGAACCAGGCCATGCCCTTCGCGGTGAGGAACGGGCCGTCGGCGAAGTCGCGGTAGCTCGGGGTGTCCTGCGCGGCGTCGGTGACCGGGTAGTACAGGGACTGGTGCACGAAGGTCACGTCCCCGCGCTCCTTGGCCAGCAGGGTGAGCGCGGCGGTCATGTTCCCGCCGACGGAGTCGCCCGCGACGGCGAGCCGGGTCGCGTCCAGGCCGTGGTCCGCACCGTCGGTCGTGATCCAGCGCGCGGTCGCGTACGCCTGCTCGATGGCGACGGGGTACCGGGCCTCGGGGGAGCGGGCGTACTCCACGAACACGATCGCGGCGTTGACGCCGACGGCCAGCTCGCGGACCAGGCGGTCGTGTGTGCCGGCGTTGCCGAGCACCCAGCCGCCGCCGTGCACGTACAGCACCACCGGCAGCGGGCGGTCCGCGCCGACGGGCTTGACGATCCGGACGTCCACGTCGCCCACCTCGGCCGGCACCCGCAGCCACTGCTCGTCGACGTCGGGCTTGTCGATCGGCGCGGCCTGGATGTCGTCGAGGGCCTTGCGGGCACCGTCGGTTCCAAGCTCGTACAGGAACGGTGGCTGTGCCGATGCGTCGGCGACCGCCTGCGCCTCCGGCTCCAGGATGATCTCGTTCACGGGTCTACTCCTTCTCTGTTCGGGTGGCTGTCGTCTCAGTTCGGGTGGCAGTCGTGCTGCCTCATCGAGGTTCGCAAGGAGGTGCCCGGCGGACCAGGAAGTTCTCCGGCAGGAAGTGCGTTCCCTCCTGCGTTCCACCGACGTCAGGCAGGTGTCACACCCTGGTGGTCCGCCCGGTCTGAGTTGGTGTCCGCATCCGTGACCCACCCTGGAGAGCCGCCATGGCGCCCGAACCCCTCGGGACCCTGCTGCGTAGACTGCGCACGACCGCCGACCTGACCCTCGAGCAGCTCGCCGAGCGGTCCGGGGTCAGCGACCGGGCGCTCGGAGACATCGAACGCGGGGCCGCGCTCGGCCCGCACCACCGAACCATGCTCGCGATCGCCGGAGGGCTGCAGTTGCCGGAGCCGGAGCGGTTGGTGCTGCTCGCCGCCGCCCGGGCCGGGCGCCGCCGTGGCGTCCCGAGCGGACCGCCGCCCGCGGCGCCGCATCCCCGGGTCACCGGGCCCGACGGCGGCGCACACCTGCCGCTGCCGCGCGCGGTTCCCGACTT
This sequence comes from Occultella aeris, assembly GCF_902703175.1. Classification (GTDB taxonomy): domain Bacteria; phylum Actinomycetota; class Actinomycetes; order Actinomycetales; family Beutenbergiaceae; genus Occultella; species Occultella aeris. The sequence goes on from NZ_CACRYJ010000068.1 coordinate 261,344, forward strand.
CACGGGCCGGGCGGCCGAGCTGGCTGTCGTCGCGGCGGCACTGGGCGGCGAGGGTGGCACCGATGGCAGCGCCGGAGCGGGCGGTGACGACGACGCCACCCGCCGGCTCTACGGGGCCGTGGCTCCGGTCGTCGTCGTGACCGGGCCGCCGGGTTACGGCAAGACCAGCCTCGCGGTCCGGGCGGCCACCCTGTTGCGTGAGAGCTTCCCCGAGCAGGTGTTCCTCGACCTGGGCGCCATGACCCCGGCGAGCCTGGAGCCGGGCGAGGTGGTCGTGGAGCTGATGCGCGCCCTGGGGCACGAGGGCGCCGCGGGCCGGACCGACCCGGCCCGGCTGAGGGATCTGCTCGCCGGGCGCCGGGTGCTCGTGATCCTCGATGATGCCGACAGCGAGGCGCAGGTTCGGGCGGCACTGCCCGGCGCCGGCCCCGCCGCCGTGCTCGTGACGAGCCGCCGCGCGCTCACCGGGCTCGACGGTGTCCGGCGGGTCCAGCTCGACCGGCTCGCCGACGCGGACGCGCAGGCGCTGCTCGCCGCGATCCTGCCGCAGGGCCAGGCCTCGGCACCCGAACTCGCCCGGCTGGCCCGGCTCTGCGACGGCGTGCCGCTCGCGCTGCGGATCGCCGGGAACCGGCTAGCCAGCCGCCGCGGCTGGACCGTCGCCAAGTTCGCGGACCGGCTGGCCGTCCGCGACCGTCGCCTGGACGCGCTGACGGCCGGAGACCTGGCCATCAGGACCGCCGTCGGGCTGTCCTACCGGCAGCTGGGCGAGGCCGCGCAGCGGCTGTTCCGGCGGCTGGCACTCGTGGACGGGCGGACCTTCGGGCTCGGGCTCGCGGCCGCCGTCTCCGGACTTGAGGTCTGGAGCGCCGAGGTCCTGCTCGACGAGCTCGTGGAGCTCGGGCTCGTGCAACCCGCGACGGGGGACCGGTATCTCCTGCACGACCTGCTGCGGCTGTACGCCCACGCGGAACTCGGTGCCCACGAGGCGCCGGCGCAGCGGGAACTGGCTCGCGCCGCCGCCGACGCCTGGCTCCTGGACACCGTCGTGCGGGCCGGGCGCTGGTTCGAGCCCGAGGTGCTCGGCACCGGGTCGACTGACCTGAGCAGCCCGGTGCCGCTGGCCTCCGCCGACGAGGCCCGTGCCTGGCTGATGGCGGAGGTGGACAATTGGTTCCCCGCGCTCGCGCGGGCGGACGCCTCCGGCACGCACAGACAGCTCGACGCGGCGTAGTCGGCGAACGCTGACCCACGGCGGCGAACGCGCGTCGGGGACTCCACGCCGTGCGGCATCTCGGTATCCTGAGTGGATGGCTCTCACCTCGTGGCGAGAAGAGTCTGAATTGGGCTCGTGGACGCACCTCGAACTCCGGCCCGCCGCGCCCGCCGCCGCACGGGTCGAGTCCGTGTGGCTGTTCGACGGGAACCTCCGGCGCCGCGAGCGCTACTACCCGACGGGCACCCTGGACCTGCTGATCCAGCTGGACGAGTCCTCCCCGACGTTCCGGATCGTCGATGGCAGTTCGCCCGCGACGTGTCCGCCGTCGTGCCTGGCCGGGCTGCTCGTGGCGCCGATGGTCGTCGAGACTCCCACCGCGACCTCACGCATGATCGGGGTACGGCTCAAGCCGGCCGGTGCTGCCTCGCTCTTCGATGTCCCGCTGCAGGAGGTCACCGGCACAGCCGTGGATCTGGCCGACCTGATCGGCGCGGAGGCCGGTCGACTCACCGACCGACTCCACGAGCCGGGGACCGATGCCGACCGGCTTCGGATCGTGGCCCGATGGGTCGCGGACCGGCTTGCGGGCCCGGTGGGCGTCGACCGGGGTGTCGGGCACGCCGTCGCGGCGATCGAGCGCACGGGCGGCAGGGTGCGGGTCGCGGACATCATCGAGCGCGTCGGGAGTAGTCCGAAGCGATTTGTGCGAACGTTCGAGCGGCAGGTGGGGGTGAAGCCCAAGCTCTTCTCCCGGATCGTGCGGTTCCGCGGCCTGGTGGCCGATCTGCCCCGGAGGCACGAGGCCTTGAGCGAGGCGGCGGTCGCGCACGGCTTCTACGATCAGGCGCACATGAACGCGGACTTCCGGGAGTTCGCCGGCATCTCTCCGCGACAGTTCCTTGCGGCGAGCAGGTTCCCGGCATCGTCGTCCGTGGCCGACTGACCCGGCCATTTTCTCCAAGCCCCGGCGCCTGACCTGGTCCTACCGTGGTGGCCCCCGGATGAGATGGGATGGTCATGACGCAGACCGGTGTGATCCCGACCGTGAGCTACTTCCTCGTCCTGCTGCGCCCTGTGCCGGATGCGTCGGCGACCGAGCCGCCATGGCAGGAGCACGTCCACTTCATCGACGAGATGGTCTCGCACGGCGCGGTGCTCCTCGGTGGTGACCTCGATCCGCCCGTCGCGGGGGCGCGGGCGGCCTACCTGCTGCACACGTCGACCCGAGCTGAGGCCGAGGCCTGGACGGGCCGGGACCCGCTGGTCCGCCAGGGTTCGTACGCACCGGAGGTCATCGAGTGGAGCCTCGTCGGAATCGCACTGAACGCCATCCATCCGGGCCCTGAGACTGCCGGCATGACGGCAGGGTCAACCGACACGAGCACGGAGAGGACCGATCGACGATGCCCGAGTCAATGCTGACGAGCGTGATCAGCGTGCTGCCCGTCACCGACCACGCCGGCGCTACCGCCTGGTACGGGCGATGGATCGGGCGAGGGCCGGATGTCGAGCCGATGGAAGGAATCGTCAGGACCGCGGAGGGGGCTGATCCGGCGGGAAACAAGGTCGTCTTCGTGCAGGAGGTCACCGAGCACCCCGACGACGAGACCCCGACCGCCTGACACACGTGCCCTGTACCGGAGACACCCTCTACCCGGTCCGGCACCTCGCCAGCGACCAGCTGCGGCCGATCATGCTGGGCCGGCGGTCGCAGCGCCTCCAGCTGGAGTCCGTCGGTCGTGTCCGTGAACTCGTACGAGCGATGCCCGACCTCGTGCTCGCGCCGGGCCATGACCACACCGAGTACGGGACGCTCATCGAGCGCACGTTCCGGGGCGTCCCGACGCCGCGGAGCTCGCCGAGCTCCACGCCTTCATGGCGAGCACGTTCGACGAGAACCTCGACCTCACCGAACCGAGCCTGCCCCGGTTCCGAGCCGAGCCCGGATCGGTGATCGGGGAGGTCGAGTTCGTGGACCGGTACCCGAGCTACCTGCGGGACGGACGCCGACGACACGCACGCGGCGGTCCGGTCGCCCAGTGCCTGCTGCGCTAGGCTCTGGGCATATTCATTCATCCAAAGGACCGCCATGAACGACGCGCTGTACGCCCGGGTCTTCTCCACGCTCAAGGAGCGGATCGAGTCGGGCGCGATCGACGTGGGGGAGCGGCTGCCCACCCAGAGCCAGCTGGCCGACGAGTTCGGTGTCTCGACGATCACGATCAAGCACGCCCTGGACATGCTGGACCGGGCCGGGTACATCAAGCGCCGGCCTCGCCTCGGCTCCGAGGTGATCTCGCGGACCGCCGGCCTGGGGGCCGCCCGTTCGACGAGCACGCTGCCCACCATCGGTTGCGTCCTGACCAGCTTCGACGACAGTTTCGGCACCAGGGTGCTCTGGGGCATCCTCGACGCCAGCCTCGGCCGGGCCAACGTGGTGGTCGGCCGCACCGAGGGCTTCCACGACCGGGAGCAAGGACTCCTGGCCCAGTACCGCGACCTCGGTGTGGACGGGTTGATCCTGCAGCCCGGCTCCTCGGAGTGGATCGCGCCTGCGATCCTCGACCTGGTCTCGACGCAACTCCCGCTCGTCATCCTCGACCGCAACCTCGACGGTCTCCCGGTCTCGACGGTGTGCTCGGACAACGTGGCGTCGGGCCGTGCGGCAGCGGAGCACCTGTTCGGGCTAGGGCACCGCAACATCGGTCTGGTCACCTCGTCCGGGACCGTGTCCACCCTCGACGACCGGCACCGCGGATTCGTCTACGCGCATGCCGAGCACGGACTCGCATTCACGTCGGCCCACGAGTATCGGAAGGTCTCCTCGGTGGTGCCCGACCACGAGGTGAGCGTCGCCGACGACCTCGCCAGCCTCAAGGAGTTCCTGACCACGAACTCCCACCTCACCGGATTCGTGGCCTCGGAGCACGCCGTCGGGCTGCTCCTGGTCCGGGCGCTGCATGAACTCGGGCTCGAGGTGCCCAGCGACATCTCGGTCGTCTCGTTCGACGCGCCACAGCACGTGTTCGACGACGAGGTCCGGCGGTTCACCCACATCGACCAGCATGAGCACGCACTCGGACGCGCGACCCTTGAGTCGGTCCTGGCCCAGCTGAGCGAGCGTGGCAGGGTGGCCAAGCAGGTGCTGCCCACCGAGCTCGTCGTCGGCGAGACCACCGCGCCACCACGACGCTGAGCGTGACGAGCGCGCGGCCGGGGTGAGGGCCGCGCGCTCGTCCGTCTCACGGGCGGCCGGGGTGCGCCGCGGCGAAGCGGCGCCGCAGGAGGAGCCCGCCACCGACCGCTGCCGCCGCGAGGAGCACCAGCAGGCCGATGCTCGCGCCCGTGCTGGGCAGGGAGCCTCCGGTGCTCCCCGTTCCTGGGCCGGCGTCCGTCGGATCGCCTGCTCCGGGATCACCGGCTCCGCCGTCGCCGGGGTTGCTGGGCCCACCGGAGGACGGTGGCTCGGTCGGTGCCGGCGGCTCGGTCGGCTCGCCGGGGTCCAGTGCGGGGACCACGACGAAGGCCGACGTGATCTCCTGGCTGAACGCGTTCCCGGCCGCGTCCTGTGCGCTGACCCGCAGTGAGACGGTGCCGCCGGAATCCGGGATCGGGATCTCGGCGGCGAACGACCGCACGTACTCGCGCTCCTGGACGAACGTCGCCAGCGGCAACACGGCGCCCGCGACGGCAGGAGTCTCGGTGAGCTCGAGTTGCTGCCACGCGGCACCGTCGTCGGTCGAGAACTCGGCGGTCACCGACGCCAGCTCCGCGGAACCGGTCGCCCCGGCGAGGTGCCCGACCTCGACCGCGAGCGGCACCGGCTCCCCGACCGTCCGGCCCGCACCGACGGTGCCGTCGATGGCGGCTTCGACGTCATAGAACGCCTGCATCATCGGGAGGATGGCCTCGTCGAAGGCCGCGGGAGCTCGGGAGTCGAACTCCCACTGGGTCACCGTCGAGGTGGACGTCGGGATCATCGTCGGGTCGTGCGACGTGGTGTTGACGAAACGCAGGCGCGCCTCGCCCGGCGGTAGGTCCCAAGCCGTCACGCCCTGGTAGGCGCTCTCGCTCACCAGCGTGCCGTCGACGTACAACTGACCCAGCTGTGATAAGCCCGGCAGCCCGGAGTAGGTGTCCAGCGCCCCGGTGCGCATCGCGTCGCCGCCGTCCGCCCACCCGGGAACGTTGATCTGCACGCCGTCGGCCTGACGGAACGGAGCCCAGTACCCGGCCCCGACGTACGGGCGCACGATCGGCGAGAAGTACGAGGCCTCGAGCTCCTCGCCTGTGGTGTAGGAGCGACGGACGTCGCGGACCTCCCACGTCGAGCCGATGTCGGTGGCTCCCTGGTACCACTCGGCATCCGTGGTGCTCACCCACTCCCGACGGACCCCGGGCCGCTCGGTGGCGAACAGGAAGCCCTGACCCACGTCGACGCCCGGCGCGAAGTCGTAGCGGAACTCGCCGACGAGGGTGTTCTGGGCGCCGTGGTAGGTCGTCGTGACGAGTGCGAGGTCGTCCGCGATCTTCGTCGGGTTCGCCGGGATCTCACCGTCGGTGTACAGCAGGACGTCATATACGTCGTCGGCCACGGGCCGCCCGACGGCGCTCAGTTCCACGTCGCCGGCCGCGAGGGCGCCGAGCAGGGCCTGCCCGTTCGGGCCGCTCACCGCGGCCACCGGCAGCGGTGCGTCGTTGCCGAAGTCGTCGCCGTACCACTCGAGGGACTCCTCGCCCTGGACGACGACCAGCAGTGCGGCCCCGGTGGCGGCGACGTTCGCAGCCCGCTCCACCGGCCCCACCTCGGTGGAGCTGCGGACGACGGCGATCCCGCCGTCGAGCGCGACCCCCGCCACATCGGCGCTGCTCCCGGCGCCCAGGTCGGTGGCGGTCGTGGACAACTCACCGTCGAGGTAGGGCGCGGCGGGCTGCTCGCGGGCGCCGAGGTCCGCACCGTCGAGCGTGAGCGTGATGCGCGGGTCGCGCAGGCGCCAGCGCGTCGTGAAGGCGAAACTGGTCGCGCTCTCCGCGACGAGGGGCTGGGCCAGCAGCTCATCGACGAGGAGTGGGATCATCGCCGAGCCCATCATCCCCTCGACGCTGTAGTCCATCCGCCGGTTCTCCGCGGACAGGTCGTCGCGGCCGACGTCCACCGTGACGGGATCCGCCGTGCGGACGTCCAGGGCGACGGTCGTGTCCCCCTCGAGCACGATGTCCGGGTCGCCGACGAGCGCGATCGCGTCCGTGCCGGGCGCCGTCTCGACGTCGGCGTACGCCATCGCGCTGTACCGGCCGGCCGGCAGGCGCAGCGTCGTCTCGCCGTCGACGATGATGCTCTCGGCGCTCTGCGTGTCGAGGTTGAAGAACATCGCGTACATCGTGGCCGGCCGACCGTCGATCCCGGTGGCGCGCAGGGTCAGGTCGTAGCGCTCCGCCTCCGTGATCATGCCGATCGACGTGCGCGTGAGCGCCTCCCCGGCCACGGACCCGACGAGGGTCCCCGAGAGCTGCTCGCCAGGAGCGAGCGCTGCGTGGTCACCGGCGAGCGTGACGGTCGCGGTGCCACCGGCCGGCACCGTCACCTGCGTCTGTGGCAGGAGGACGGCGTCATCGGCTGCGAGCGTGGTGCTGCCGGGCGCAATGCCCGGATCGATCCCTCCGCCGCCGTCACCGCCGGGGGTCTCGACGGCGACGGACAGCGCGAGGTCGAGCGTCAGCTCGGTATCGGACCGGTTCGTGAAGGTCACGTCGCGGTCGACGGTTCCGGACGCCTCGCCCCAAGGGAGCATCCCGAAGTCGGCGCTGCCGGTTGCGAACACATCGCGCTCGACGGCGGCCAGCACGTCGATCACGCCGCTGCCGGCCTGGTACGGCGTGAAGCCGAGATCGCGGGCGGAGCTGACGAGGAGGTCCCTGAGTTGCACACCGGTGAGCGTCGGGTCCGCCTGCAATGCGATCGCCGCGGCACCGGAGACGTGCGGCGTCGCCATCGACGTCCCGTCCATGGTCGTGTACGAGCCCTCTCCGGCAGAGAACTGCGAGCGCGCGGCAGTGATGCCCGAGCCGGGCGCGCTGACATCCGGCTTCAGCGCTCCGGAGCCGTAGAGCGGGCCCTGGCTGGAGAACCAGGAGAGCTCGTCCGTGGTGTCGTCGACCGACCCGATCGCCAGCGAGCCCGACGCCGCGGCGGGCGCCCCGATGGTGCCGGGAGCGCCGCTGTTGCCCGCGGCGACGATGAACAGCGTGCCGGTCTCGGCGGTGATCTCGTTCAGCGCCTCCGACATGATGTCGGTGCCGTCCGACGCCTCGCGGCTGCCGAGGCTCATGGAGACGACGTCGGCGTTCGCAGCGCCCCACTCCATGCCCTCGATGATCCAGGAGGTGAGGCCCTCGCCGTTGTCGCTGAGCACCTTGCCGACGAGCAGGTCCGCGCCGGGGGCGACGCCGCCGTAGAGGCCGCCGGACGCCGCACCCGAGCCTGCCACCGTCGATGCCACGTGGGTGCCGTGACCGTTGACGTCGTCGACGGTCTCACCGGGTACGAAGCTCTGGGTCTCGATGACGGACTCGGTCAGGTCGGGGTGACCCGCGTCGACCCCGCTGTCCAGGATGGCGACGCGCACGCCGGTGCCGTCGAACCCGGCGGCCCAGGCCTGGGGTGCACCGATGTAGCCGACGCTGGTGTCGAGGTAGGCCTCGACGGGGGCGTCCAGGTGGATCGTCTCGATCCCGGCCGAGAGTGCGCCGGCAGCGGCAGACCGACCGGAGGAGGAGGTGAGTTCGGCCCAGGCCTGCTCGGCGACCGCGCGGTCGGCGCCACCGGCTGCTCCGCCGATGCTGGTCAGCGCGACGTCGAGGTCGAGGCCGGTGACCGGGCCGGTGCGCGGCCTCGGCCCGTCGGAGTACTCGACGATGATCGGTGTCGCCGCGACGGACGCGTCGTCGAACCCGAACTCGACGAGCTGGGAGACGTCGAACAGTGCGTCGTCGAGAGCGCCGGAGGCGAGGTACGGCAGCGCGGCCTCGGGGACGACGTGGATGTGGCCGTCGACGACGTAGGTCCGGACGAGCGCGGCCGGGTCGGCCGGCTCGACGTCGACGGTCCGGCTGCCGTCGGCGAGGTCGGTCAGGGTGACGACGTCACCGGTGAGGAGCGTGACGGTGTGACGGTCCGCAGGGGTGGCTGCTCCTGCTCCTGGGCCGGAGCTGCCGCCGCTGCCGTCGCCGGGGTCGCCGGGGGCGGCGGCCGCGAACGATCCGGACGTCAGGACGATGGCGGCGGCGAGTCCGGCCAGCGCCGAACGGCGTCCACGACGACGGGCGGAGGAGAGAGGAGGTCGAGCGCGCACGGGTGGCCTTCCGGGGGACAAAGAGGTCGGGTGGAGACAAAGTGCCACATAGAGTGACGCCGTGGGTGGCGCCTTTGCGCCATGGCAGATTCTCGACACCCGAGGCGATCCTCACGCTCGACAGAATGGGGCGATGTACATGCTTGACGGCATCGGGTTGGACGAGGAGTCGGCTCGCGTCTATCGAGCGCTCGTGGCGCGACCGTCCGCGACGGCTGCCGAGCTGGCGCCGGAAGTCACGCTCACGGCGGGCCGCGTCACGGAGCTCCTCGCCGCTCTCGAGACGATGGGACTCGCCGCGCGGCAGGGAGCGGACTCCGAGCGCGCGGTCGCGTCCCCGCCCGGCATCGCGCTCCGGGCGCTCCTGGCCGAGCAGGAGCGACGCCTCGATATCGTCCGATCCGACCTCGTCGACCTCGAGGCCGTCTACCGGGAGTCGCTCGCGGGACGCACGGCCGCGGATGTCGTCGACGTCGTGCTCGGTGCGGACGCCGTCCGACAGCGGTTCGCGCAGTTGCAGGCGGCCGCGGAGCAACAGGTACGCGCCTTCGTGCGCGCGGACGTGCCGTTCGTCTCCGCGGAGGAGAACGCCGAGGAGGAGCGCGCGCTGCTGCGGGGCGTGCGGTACCGGGTGCTCGTCGAGCGCGGGGTCATGGACGACGCCCACTTCTACGCCGCGGCGCGGGAGGCGCTGCCGTACGGCGAGTACGTGCGGGTGGCGCCGGCACTGCCGACCCGGCTGCTCATCATCGACGACGACCTCGCTCTGCTGCCGATGCGCCGCACGACCGATGATCGCTACGGCGCGATCCTCGTCCATCCGTCGAGCCTGCTGGACTTGCTGGTGGAGGTCTTCGAGTCGACGTGGTCGCGGGCGGCGCGCCTCACCGACGAGGGTGAACCGGGTGTGACCGACGAGGTGGCCGACCTCGACCGGTCGATGTTGACGCTGCTCATGGTGGGCCTGACCGACGCGCGCATCGCGAGCCAGCTCGGCATCTCCGCGCGCACCGTGCAGCGACGCGTCAGCGCGCTCATGGAGCTCACGCGCGTGGCGACGCGGTTCCAGCTCGGCGCGGAGGCCGTCCGCCGCGGGTGGGTCTGAGTGGACCGGCCGCCCGTGGGTCAGGTCCGGTACTGCGCCGCCACGACCTCGGTCGCCATCACCGCCGTGAGTTGCGTGGACAGGTCGGTGCGCGTCGGTGCGGGCGCGGACCAGTCGTCCCCGGCCAGGAGCGTGCCGTCACCGCCGTACTGGTTCTCGAACAGCGCGTCCGTGCTGGTCACGATGAACTCACTGAGCGCGGTGTGCTCGGCCTCGGCGAGGAACTGACCGGCGTACCGGTAGAAGATCCCAGCGAACAGGCCGGCGTCGCCACCCTCGCCGTCGGGGGTGAACACGGGTCCGTCCGTCAGCTCGGCCAGACTCACGTCGATCGTCATGGCGGCCCGGTCCAGCCGGGCCGGGTCGCCGGCGGTCCGGAACTCCTCGACGCAGGCCCCCACGTACAGGCCCTGGTTGTAGGTGAACCGCCAGTCGGTGTCGATGGTGCCGTCGCGGTTGCGATTGATGCCGTCGTGAACGAAGCCGCCCGGCTCGACCAGCGTGTCCTCCCACCACTGCAGCGACGCCCGGGCGCGGTCGAGGAACCGGGCCTCGCCCGTGGTCCGGTGCAGCCGGTGTCCGGCGATCACGAACGGGCCGTTCGCGGGTGTGTTCTTGTAGTGGTACTGGCCCTTCTGCCAGACGATCCCGCCGCCCTGCGTGCTCCAGCCGAGATCCCAGATGTGATCGTGCAGGGCGATCGCGTCCTCGAGCGCACTGTCGTCACCGGCCGCGTCGGCGAGCCGCAACAGGGCCAGCGCGAACCAGCCCATATCGTCGAAGAAGTCGTTGAACAGGTCGGCGCCGTTGCGCAGGGTCAGGTTCTCCCGGAGTTCCTGCGCGCGGTCCAGATCGTCGGCAGCGCCGGTGCGCTCCCAGGCGTCGATGGCCGCGTCGATGGCGTGGGCGTTCCACCAGTAGTGGAACGGCGCGTCCGCCGCCGGGTCCACCGGCTGGGCGTAGTGCAGCAGTTGGGGCGAGGGCGCACCGAAGTACTCGGCGAGGCTCGCCTGGGTCACCGCCGCCCGCCAAGGCGCCGCGCGCCGCGGATCCGGTGGCGGGACCGCAGCGACCACCTTGGGTGGCGGGCCCTGATCCGGCCCGCAAGCGGCGAGCAGGGTGGCGCTCAAGGCGCCGGCTCCGCCCAGTGCCAACGCCCGACGGCGGGTGAACGCCGGCCGGGTCGCTGGCACCGGGCGGAACTCAGGCCGGCGTCTGCGCGAGCTCACGAGCCTCGATCCGTGCGCGTGTCTCGGTCGCCATGACGGCCGAGAGCTGGGTGGACATGGACGTCCGCCCCTGCGGTCGGGCCCTCCAGTCGTCGCCGGCCCAGAGCACGCCCTCGGCATCGTCGAGCCGGTTCACGTCCCAGAGCCGGTCCGTCCCGGACCGCACGAACGCGACCAGGTCGGGGGACGGGCGCAGGTCCAGGAGCAGGTCCAGATACCGGTAGAAGATGCCCTTGAAGAGCCCCACGTCGCCGCCACCGGTCTCCGGGAACACCCCGTCCGTGGCGAGGAGGTCGACGGCCCGGCGCGCACTGAGCTGGGCCCGGTCCAACCAGGCAGGGTCGTCGTCGTGCGCGAAGAGCTCGACGCACGCACCGATGAACAGGCCGTAGTTGTAGGTGTAACGCCAGTCCGTGTCGACCTGGGCGTCACCCTCACGGTTCACGCCGTCCTCCACGGTGCCGTCCTCGCGGACCAGGTGCTCGGTGAGCCAGTCCATCGTGCGCCGGGCCCAGGTCAGGTACGGCTCGCCCGAGCCGTCACTGCCGAACCGGGACGCCAGCCTGGCACCGAGGATGATGAACGGCCCGTTCGCCGGCGTGTTCTTGTAGTACGTCTGCGACTTGCGCCACGCGATCCCGCCGCCCATCACCTCGTTCCAGCCGTCGTCGAGGCAGTGCTGCCAGATCACCCGCGCCGGCTCGAGGTACTCCTCGTACCCCGGAGCGCGGGACAGGCGCTCCAGGGCGAGGGCGAGCCAGAGCATGTCGTCGAAGTAGTCATTGAACAGGCTGCCGGAGTTGCGGGCGACGATGTTCTCGAAGATCCCGACGGCGGTGCGCAGGTGGGCCGGATCGCCGGTGCGTTCCCAGCCGTCGATCGCGACGTCCATCGCATGTGCGAGCCACCAGTAGTTGAACGTGGCGTTCTCATCGACGGGATGGGAGTTGTTCAGCAGTTGCGGCGCCGCAGCACCGTAGAGCACCGTGAGGCTGCGGTGGGCGAGGTCCGCTCGTTCGGACCAGTCGGTGTGCGTCATCGATCAGGCGTTCTCGGCCAGGATCCGGTTGAAGGACTCCTCGGCGTTGTCGAGCGCCTCCTGGGCGCTGATCTCGCCGGCCATGAAGCGCTGGAGCTCGGGGATGAGCCCCTGCCCCTCGGCGTCGGAGTAGCCTGGGATCGTGGGCCGTGCGGTCGCGAACGCCATCGTCTCCAGCAGCGCCGAGTAGGCCTCGTTCTCAGTGAAGAACGGGTCCTCGGCGGCCTGGAGGTTGGCTGGCATGTTGCCGCTCAGCTCAGCGAAGGCCACGCCGTTCTCGGGCTGCGTGGTCCACCACTTGATGAACTCCCAGGCACCCTCGACGTTCGGGGCACCCTCCGGGATGATCATGCCGAAGCCGCCAAGGCCGGAGGCCTGGTCGCCGTTCGGGCCCGCAGGCGCCGCGACGATCCCGTAGTTGAGGTCCTCGATCGCGTCATAGGTCGCCAGGGTCCACGGGCCGTTGTAGGCCATGGCCACGGTGCCTTCGGCGAACCCATCGGTGCCCTCGGCGAAACCGAGGTCGTACACGCCGCGGTTGTTCATGAGGTCGTCCCACTCCTCGAGGACGGCGAGGCCCTCCGGGGTGTTGAAGGCCGCCTGGCCGTCGTCGGAGACCATCTGGCCACCGGCCTGGCCGAGCCACATGCTGAACAGGCCGACGTCGGAGAGCGCGAAGCCGGACCGGGCCAGGGTGCCACCCTCGCGCACGGTCAGCGCCTCGGCCGCGTCGGCGAGCTCGGCCCAGTTCGTGGGCGGCTCGAGGCCGGCCTCGGTGAGCAGGTCCTCGTTGTAGAACAGCGACCGGTTGTCCACCGTGAGCGGGATCCCGTAGACGGTGCCGTCGTAGGTGAGCTCGTTCAGGGCGGCCTCGTAGAACATCGAGGTGTCGACGGAGTCCTCGGCGATCAGGTCCTCGAGCGACATCAGCGCTCCCTTGCTCGCGTAGACGCTGGTCGCGAACCGGTCCCAGAGCACGACGTCCGGTACGCCACCGCCGGCGATCGCGGTGAGGAGCTTGGCCTCGACCTCCTCCTGGGGCTGGTAGGTGACGACGTAGTCATCCTGGCTGGCGTTGAACGCCTCGACCTGGGTCTCGATCTGGGTGGCCTGCTCCCCGGTCCAGTTACCCCAGAAGGTGACCTCCTGACCGCCGTCACCGCCGTCGTCGTCGCCAGCGCCGCCGCCGCCGCCCGAGGAGCAGGCGGCCAGGGCGAGCGCCCCGACGGCGAGTCCCGCCGAGAGCTTCATGAATGTTGAGGTTCGTGTCTTCGTCGACATGACGAACTGTCTCCTTATTGTTGGGTGGGGGAGCTATTTGGAACCGACGTGCGCGACGCCCTCGATGATGTAGCGCTGGGCGAGCACGAAGATGAGCAGGACCGGCAGACTCACGATGACCGTGCCGGCCATCAGCGGCCCGTAGTCCGTCGTGTGTTCGGTCTTGAAGGCCGCCAGGCCGACCTGGACGGTCAGCATGTCGCGATCGCTGAGCACGATCAGCGGCCACATGAAGCTGTTCCAGCCGGCCTGGAACGTGAGGATGCCGAGCACCGCGGCGCCGGCCTTGGCGAGCGGCATGTAGATCTGGGCGAAGATCCGGAACTCGGAGGCGCCGTCGATCCGGGCGGCCTCGGCGAGTTCCTCCGGCATGGATGCGAAGAACTGGCGCATGAAGAACACGGCGAACGCACCCGCGGCCCCGGGCAGGATGATCGCCCAGTACGAGTTGATGAAGCCCATCCCGCCCTGGCCGAAGAAGTCGTTGCCACCGGCGAACGGGAACCGGCGCAGAACCAGGAACGTCGGCACCATGGTGACGATCCCGGGGATCATCAACGAGGACAGCAGCGTGCCGAACAGGACCCGCTTCCCGCGGAATCGCAGGCGCGCGAACGCGTACCCGGCGAGGGAGCCGAAGAAGATGTTCAGCACCACCCCGGCGATGGCCAGGAAGGTCGAGTTGAAGAAGTACCGCCCGAACGGCACCGACGTCCACGCCTTCACGTAGTTCTCGAGGGTGGGTTGGTCCGGCCAGATCTGCAGCGAGGAGGACAGGATCTCGCCCTCGGGCTTGAGTGAGGTGACGATCGTCCAGATCAGCGGGAACACCGTGGTGATCGAGACCGCGATGACCGCGATGTACCAGGCGGTGGTACCGACCTTCTGGCGGGGTGTGCTCGCACGCTTCAGACGCAGGACGTACGGGTCGGCGGTGGTCATGACTGGCTCCTGGACGTGAGCTTGAAGTTGATCAGCGAGAACACGGCGATGATCAGGAACAGGACGAAGGACAGGGCCGAGGCGTAGCCCATCTTCAGGCCGCCGAATCCCTGGTTGTAGATGTAGTAGACGACCGTCAGGGTGGAGTTGCCGGGCCCACCCTTCGTGAGCAGGTAGGCCTGGTCGAACACCTGGAACGCGCCGATGATCAGCAGCGTCGAGATCAGGAACGTGGTGCGGGACAGCCCGGGGATCGTGATGTACCGGAACGTCTGCCAGACGTTCGCCCCGTCGATCCGGACCGCCTCGTACAGCTCGCGGGCGATGCCCTGCAGGCCGCCGAGGTAGATCAGCATGTTGGTGCCGAACCCGGACCAGACGGACATCAGCACGATCGCCGTCATCGCCCACTTGGAGTCGTAGAGCCAGGCCGGCCCGTTGATCCCGAACCAGCCGAGGACGATGTTGAACAGGCCAGACTGCGGGTTCAGCAGCCAGTACCAGATCGTCGCGGTCGCCACCGTGGACGCGACCACCGGGATGTAGAAGAACGTCCGGAACAGCTTGACGGCTCTGCTGTTCCGGTTGAGCAGCAGCGCGGTACCGAGCGCGACGGCCACCCCAAGGGGAACGAACATGAGGGTGTAGATCGCGGTGTTGCGCAACGCGAGCAGGAAGATCGGATCGCCCGCGATGCGCTGGTAGTTCTCCAGCCCGACCCACGAGGCGTCCCCGATGACGGCGTAGTCGGTGAAGCTCAGCACGACCGCCATCACCACGGGGATGATGACGAACGTCAGGAACAGGAGCATGGGCACGAGGACGAAGATCCAGCCCCAGATCTCCTGGGGCTGCGGTTTGCGGAACGGCCGCGAATGCCGGTCCCGGCGCCGTGCGGGACTCGTGACCCTGTCGGTTGCGATGTCCATCGCGTCGGCACTGACGGCGGTGGGCTGGATGGTCGTCATGGTGTGGGCACCTGCTCTTCGTCGAGGGTGGATTGCACGCCGGCGCCGCACACGTCCAGTACCAGTTCGCAGAACATCGAGTCGGCCCAGGAGAACCACTCGCGGGTGAAGGTCGCCGGATCGTCGACGTGGAACGACTCGTGCATGCGGAACGTGTCGGCATGGGTCCGGGCGAGCAGGTCGAGGATCCGTCGCTTCTCGGCGTCGTCGTCGGTAGTGAGGCCCTGGACGGCCAGGGCGATCGGCCAGACATGGTCGGGTGGGGTGTGCGGGCTGCCGAGCCCGACGGCGTGGGTGCCCCTCGTGTAGGTCGGGTTGTCGGGGGAGAGGACGAACGCCCGGGTGTTGCGGTAGATCTCGGCGTCGATGGCGTCGCCGCCGGTGAGCGGCAGCGAGAGCAGGCTCGGCATGTTCGCGTCGTCCATGAGGACCGCGCCGCCGAGTCCGTCGACCTCGTAGGCGTAGATCCGGCCGTGGACCGGGTGCGTGACGATGCCCCACTCGCGCACGCCCGCGGCGAGCTCGGCGGCCAGATCCCGGGCCCGGCTCGCGAGGGCAGGATCGTCCAGGACCACCGTGGCCAGCTCGGCGAGGTTGCCCAGGACATGGATCGCGAACAGGTTGCCAGGCACGTTGTAGTTCAGGACGCACGCGTCGTCGCTCGGCCGGAACCCGCTCCAGGTCATACCCGTCCGGCCGACCGGTGAGCCGTTCCCGCCATCCGTGAGGGTGTCCGTCGGCGGGCCGTCGTGACGTTGGAAGCGGTACGGCGAGCGCTCGGCGTGGTCCTGTTCCACCTGCCAGGTGGTGATGATGAGGTCGGCGGCGCGGGCGAACTCCGCGTCCAGGTGGTCCGTTCGCCCGGTGATCCGCCAGACCTGGTGGGCGAGCTGCAGCGGGAAGCACAACGAGTCGACCTCGTACTTGCGTTCCCACACGCCCGGGTGCATCTGCGTCTCGTCGCCGGCGTGCCCCGCGCCGTCGGGCCGGGCGTTGAAGGCGTTCGCGTACGGGTCGAGCAGGATCGCCCGGACCTGCCGCCGGACGAGCGACACGAGCAGGTCCGCGACGCCCGGATCGTCGGCGGCGAGCGGTAGGTAGGGGCGTACCTGTGCGGCGGAGTCGCGCAGCCACATCGCCGGGATATCACCGGTGAGGACGAACACCTCCTCGCCGTCCGAGTGGACGAACGCGTCGCGCAGCGTCCGTGACATCGCATCGCGGAAGATCCGGGTGATCGCGTCCGATCCGATGATCTCCTGGACCCGTGCGGTGGTCTCGGTCAGGGAAGGGTGAGCCACAGTGCTCCTCTAGATATATTCAACATCAGTGTTGTCTGAGAGTCAGATTAAACGTACCCACGATGAATGTGCAAGCAGGCGCGACCTACGGCCCCGCGTGGTCGAGCCACGGGGGCGGAGGTCGGTGCTGTCAGCGGGCTTGTCCAGGCCCCTCGCCGGCCCACGAGATGGGTACGTGCAGACGCGCTCGGGTCGGCTCGCCCGTGCCCGCCGGCGCCGAGATCAACTGGCCGAGGGCGGCCGCGCCGAGCCGTTCGCCGTCGACGTCCACGCGCGGCGTGCCGGGCACGCCGACCACCCTGATCAACCGGTCGCCGCCGGCCGTGGGCACCCCGTCGCCCACCCGGGCGAGGCCTCGGCCGACAAGACCGAGGAGCAGGCCGAGGCCGAGGTCGCTGGCATAGGGGAGTACCGCATCGGCGTCGGAGGAGGCGACGCGGTCGACCAGGCCGGCGCCGGCGTCGAACGTCGCCGGATACGGGCCGAGCACATCGAGAAGGACGCCGACGGCGGTCGCTGCCTGGTGCAGGGTCGCGGTGCGTTGGGCGTTCTGCCAGGAACGATCGGGGCCACCGATGTACAGGATGCGGCGATGCCCCGCCGCTGCGAGGCCGCGCAGTAGTTCTGCGAACGCACCGGCCGTGTCCGCCACCACGGACCCGAGCCCGTCCACCTCGCGGTCGACCAGGACGACGGGCTTGCGTGCGGCAGCCTCTGCAACCAGCGAGTCCGGCCCCCGGGGTGCCACGACGAGGAACCCGTCCACGCCGGTCGCGAGCCGGTCGAACCGGCCGAGCTCGGCTGGGTCCTCAAGGGGCAGGACAGCGACGGAGAGCTGAAGGTCGGCCTCCTCGGCCCGGATCTGGGCGCCGCCGATGATCGGCGCGAAGAACGCGTTGCTGAGGGTCGGGACCAGCAGTCCGAGGATTCCGGTTCGGCCGCGGGCGAGGTGCTGCGCGGCCCGGTTGGCCACGAAGTCGAGGTCCGCCGCGGCGGCTCGGACCCGGGCGACGGTGGCCGGGGCGACGAGCTCTGGGCGGCTCAGGGCCCGTGAGGCGGTGGCCTTGGACACCTGCGCTCGGACCGCGACATCGGAGAGCGTGGCCATACCCGTGCCTCCCGTTCTTCTGACGTTCAATCTGCGGACGAAGTTGCCGAACGGGGGATCCACCCGTTTACACTCCCCAATGTAACCGGTTGTGGAACCGGTTGTGATGACTCTGGACGACGGGAGGAGTGCTCATGCGTGGCCGCACCGCACTGCTCGTCCTGCCGGGTCTGGCCGTGCTCCTGATCGGATTCCTGATCCCGTCGGTCGCCATGCTCTTCGCGCCGCCCGGCGTCAGCCCGAGCGAGGTGTTCGAACGGCTCGGAAGGATGCTGACCGATCCCTACGACCAGGCCATCGTGATGCGCACGCTCGGGCTCGGACTGATCGTCACCGTCATCTGTATCGGCCTCGGGTATCCGATCGCCTACCTGCTCTCCAGGTCGACGTCGCGGTGGGCCGGGGTGCTGCTGGCGCTGGCGATCTTCCCGTTGCTGCTGTCCTCGGTGGTGCGTACGTTCGGGTGGCTGGTGGTGCTCGGATCGCAGGGAGCGATCCCGCAGCTGCTCCTGCGCCTGGGTCTCGTGGACACCGCGCCGCAGCTGTTGTACACCCCGCTCGCGATCGTGCTGGGTCTGACCCAGATCTTCCTGCCGCTCGCCGTGGTGGCCTCGTACTCCGCGCTGGCTCAGGTCGACGCCGGGCTCGACGAGGCGGCCCGTGGGCTCGGCGCGAGCCGGACCCGCACGTTCTGGGCCGTGGTGGTGCCGCTCTCCGGGCCAGGCGTCGTAGTGGCCGCGACCCTGGTGTTCGCCGGTGCCGTGACCGCCTACACCACGCCGTACCTGCTCGGGGGCTCGCGGCAGCGGATGCTCTCCACCCAGCTGTACACGTACTCGTCCACCACCATCGACTGGGCCGCCGCCAGCGCGACCGCGCTGATCATGACGGTGCTGGTGTTCACCGTCTCCGGTCTGTCCGCTCTCGCGGCACGTCGTGGAGCGACCTCATGAGGACCCGCCACCCGATCGCCGCGAGCCTTGCCGTCCTCGGCTACGTCGTCATGCTCGTGCCGATCCTGTTCGTCGTGATCACCGCGTTCACGGCGGGCTCGACGCTGCGGTTCCCGCCGGAGGGCTTCTCGCTCCGGTGGTTCGAGGCGGCGCTCACGTACACCCCGTTCACGAGCTCACTGGTCTCCAGCCTGATCCTCGCGGTGATCTCAGCGGCACTGGCACTCGCGCTCGGCGTGCCGGTGGCGCTGGCGATCCACCGCGGGAAGCTCCCTGGCAAGGCCCTGGTCGAGGGTCTGTTCCTGTCTCCGCTGATCGTGCCGGAACTCGTGGTCGGCCTGGCCCTGTACCAGCAGCTCATGGTCGGCTTCGGTCTGGACAACTTCCAGACCCTCCTGTTCGGGCACACCGTGCTGATGTTCCCGTACGCGGTCCGGGTGACCGGCGCCTCGCTGGCGCTCATCGACCCCGCGGTGGAGGACGCCGCCCGCGGTCTCGGCGCCTCGGCGGGCCGGACCTTCTTCTCGATCACCCTGCCGCTGCTGCGCCCGGGCCTGTTCTCCGCGGCGCTGCTCAGTTTCATCACCTCGTTCAACAACGTGCCGCTGTCCCTGCTCCTGCAGAGCCGCGACTTCCGCACCCTGCCCGTGGTGATGCTCGACTACGTGCAGCAGAACTACGACCCGATCGTCGCGGCGATCTCCGTGGTGATCCTGGCCGCCACCGTGCTGGTGGCCGTGGTCGCCGAGCGCACCGTCGGCTTCGCGAAGGTCTTTGGAGGCATCAACCGATGACAGACGCAGCGCAGTTCCGCGGGGTGAGCCAGGTCTTCGGTGACTTCACCGCCGTCGACAACATCGACCTGACCATCCCCGACGGCAAGCTGACCACCCTGCTCGGCCCCAGCGGCTGCGGCAAGACCACCAGCCTTCGGATGCTGGCCGGCTACCTGGCCCCCTCGCGCGGCACGATCAGCATCGCCGGGGTGGACTCCACGCGTACCCCGCCGGAGAAACGGGACCTGGGCATGGTGTTCCAGTCCTACGCGCTGTTCCCGCACATGAGCGTCGCCGAGAACGTCGGCTTCGGGCTCAAGATGCGCCGGGTGCCGGCCGCCGAGCGGGCCCGCCGGGTCGCCGAGTCGCTGGAACTGGTCGGGTTGGCGCACCTGTCGACGAGCAAGCCGAAGAGACTGTCCGGCGGACAGCAGCAACGGGTCGCCCTGGCCCGGGCCATCGCGATCCGGCCCAAGCTGCTGCTCCTGGACGAGCCTTTGTCCAATCTCGACGCGCGGCTGCGGATCCAGATGCGCGCAGAGATCCGCCGGATCCAGGCCGAGACCGGTCTCGCGGTGGTGCTCGTGACCCATGACCAGGACGAGGCGCTCGAGATGAGCGACGAGATGGTGCTGATGAAGGATGGGAGGATCCAGCAGCAGGGAGCCCCGCAGGAGGTCTTTCCCGCGCCCGCGAACCGGTTCGTCGCGGAGTTCCTCGGCTACGAGAACTTCCTCACCGACACCGGCGGTGGGCTTGCCACGATCCGACCGGAGCACCTCTCCTTGACCGTGGGGGAGCAGGCGCCGTCCGCCTCCGCCGGCGCGGTCGTGTCCGGTGTGGTCATGGACCTGGCCTACCGCGGCGTGGACCTGCTGGTCACCGTCGCGGCCACGGACGCCTCGGGTGCACGGATCGAGCTGCTCGCCGACCTGCGCGCCGAATCCGCCCCCGACCTGACCCAGGGCACACACGTCTGGGTACACGTGCCTACCACGCACCTGGTCCCGCTCACCGGCGACTGAAGTTCCGCCGTCGACCATCCCCACCACGAGAGGCAACCATGAACCCGAAGTCTTCGGCGCTGCGGCGCCGCACCCTCCTCGCCACCACCGGCCTGACCGCGGTCGCGCTCGTCCTGGCGGGCTGCTCCGACGATGCCGGCGGTGGTGACGGTGATGCGCAGAGCATCGTCGTGAGCACCTTCCCGTTCGGGGTCGAGGAGTTCACCGAGGCGGTGGTGGACCCGTTCACCGAGGCCACCGGCATCGAGGTGGTCCTCGATACAGGGTCGAACGCCGACCGGCTCTCCCAGCTCCAGCTGGATCAGGGCGACGGTGGGGTGGACGTCATGCTGATCTCGGACACGTACGCCGCGATCGCGGACGCCGAGGGCCTGTTCCAGCAGGTCGACGCCGAGGCGGTCCCGAACCTGCAGGAGATCGCTCCGTTCGCCGTGGAGGACGCCTACTCGGGGCCGGCGTACAGCTACCAGCTCAACGGCACCATGTACAACACCGACGAGCTCAGCGCCGACGAGGCCGCGGACTGGGAGCTGTACGCGAACACCGACTACGCCGGCCGCCTCGCGTTGCCGGACATCGCGGTGACGGCGGGCCAGCTCACCGTCTCCGGCGTGGCGTCGACGTACGGCGACGGACCCTTCGACGTCGACACTGCGTTCGCGACGATGGCCGGGTGGGCACCGAACATCCTGCAGTTCTACAGTTCCACGACCGAGCTGACGAACCTGCTGACGCAGGGCGAGATCGTGGCCGGGGCGGCCCTCAACGGGTTCGCCACCGACCTGATCGCGGCTGGGGAGCCGATAGGCTGGGCACCGCCTGCCGAGGGTCGGTACATGGCCACCAACCGCGCCATGATCCCCACCGGCGCCCCGAACCTCGACGGCGCGCACCAGTTCATCGACTATCTGCTCTCCGCCGAGGCGCAGACGGCGTCCGCGGCGCTGGTCGGTGACCTGCCGGTCAACCTGTCCGTGGAGATCCCGGAGGAGCTGACCGCCGTGGTCGGCGACGTCGCGCTGGACCCGACGGCCGCCGGTTACGAGACGCTGGACCCGAACGAGATCGTGCCGAACCGCAACGAGTGGGTCGAGCGTTTCGCGCGTGAGGTCGTTGGTGGCTGACGCCCTCGTGCCGCACGCCTACCTCGACGCCCTCCCCAAGGTCGACCTGCACTGCCACCTGCTCGGCACGGTCCGCTCCGCCACGTTCGCGGAACTGGCCCGCCGGGAGGGTCTCGAGCTGCCGGTCCCGGCCGAGCGGGTGTTCGCCGACATCAACTCGCGGCCACCGGACCCGGACCTGTACCGGCACACCCGGATCCCGATGCCCCAGGGGCCGAGTCCGGACGAGCCGGAGGTCTCGTACTCGCTGTTCCAGGTCTCGACCTGGATCCGGGACGTGCTGCGGGACGCCGATGACTTGACCCGGATCGTGTACGAGGCATTCGAGGACGCGGATCGGCTGAGCAATACCCGGCACCTGGAGTTCTCCTTCGACATGGTGCCGGAGCATCTGGCATCGCTGGGATACGCAGGAACCGTCGAGGCGTACGCCGAGGGCATCCGGATGGCCGAGCGGGACTTCGGCATGACCGGACGGATGCTCGCCGCGATCGACCGGTCCGGCACGGGGGAGCAGGCGCTGGAGTGGATCCGGACCGTCGTGGCGAATCCGCACCCGTACGTCGCCGGCATCGGGCTGGACAATCTGGAGACGGCAGGCCCGCCGGAGCGGTTCGCCGAGGCCTACGCGCTGGCCGGGCAGGCCGATCTGAAGCGGACCGCGCACACATCCGAGCACGTGCCCGCGGCCCAGAACGCCCTCACGTGTCTCGACGTCCTCGGCTGCGACCGCCTGGACCACGGGTACTTCGTCCTCGAGGACGACGCCGTGGTGGCCCGGATGAGGGACGAGGGCATCGCCTTCACGGTGGCCTCCACCACCTCGCGCCGGTCCTGGCGGCCGTGGCGACGCGCCTCGATCCGCGCCATGCTCGACGCCGGACTGAACCTGGTGCCCGCCTCGGACGACCCCGGCCTGTTCCCGACGACCCTGGCCAGCGAGTACCGGATCCTGGCCGATCAGGTGGGGGTGTCACGGGAGCAGCTCACCGCGATGGCCCTCGCCGGGGTCGACGCGTGCTGGCTTCCGGAGGCCGAGAAGGCCCAGGTGCGGGCACGCTTCCTGCGGGAGATCACCGACCTGGCGCACGTCACCGCCTGACGTGCCGTGCCGTGCCTCGCCATGCGGGGCGGGCACGGCACAGCCGGCGGTCAGGCCCTGGCCAGGTAGCGCTGCCGAGTCCCGGTGTCCAGGCGCTCGACCGCGTAGCGCAGCGCCACGCGTGGCATGGTCGCGGCGTGCACGTCCAGGAAGGCGAGCAGCCGGTCCGGGTCCCGCTTGCCGGCCTCACGGACCCATCCACCGACCGCCTTCTGGACCAGGGGTTCGGGGTCGTCGGCGAGCAGGCCGGCGATCGCGAAGGTATCGCCGAGGTCGTCGTTGCGGATGAAGAAGTAGGTGGCGACGATCGCGGTGCGGCGCTCCCACCAGTCCTGCGACCGGGCCAGTGCGTACAGCGGCGACCGCGGCCGGTCGGCCAGGTAGCCACCCACCACGTGCGGGGCGGCACGGTCGACCAGGTCCCACGTGTTGATCCGGTCATGGCGACGCAGATAGAGCTCATACAGTTCCCGGCGGCGCTCCGGGGGCGTGCGCCGACTCCGGGCCTGGAAGTCCATGATGCTGACCGCGCCGACGCGCATCAGGTGGTCGGGGGACTCCAGCATGGTCTCGATCTCGGCCGGATCGGTGTCGATGAACGCCTTGGCCAGGGCGAAGACCTCCCGCATCGGAACCCGGTTGCCGTCCGCGCGCAGGTGCTCGAGCCGCAGGCCGAACTCGGTGGCCCCGCTCAATGGCTCGCTGCCCCCGGGCCGTACAGCCGGGCGATGTCCGGCGAGTCGAGCCAGCCGGCGTAGGCCGGGCCCTTCGGCCAGCCCTCCGGTGAGTCCTGCCACTCCTCCTTCCGTCCCCACGGAAGGATGTCGAGGAGCGGGAAGAAGTGACTGAGCTGCTCCGTGCCGCGGCCGTTCGTGTGCCAGGTCCGGTAGACCGTGTCACCGTCGCGCAGGAAGACATTGACGGCGAACCCGCCGCCTGCCGGCGCGTCGACGTCGGCACCGAACGGACTGTCGGCGGTCGAGTACCACGCCATTCGGTTGCCGACCCTCTCGCGGTAGGCGAGGGCGTCGTCGATCGGGCCCTGGGTGACGATGACGAAGCGCGCGTCGTAGGCGGCCAGGGCGTCCAGACGCGTGAACTGGGACGTGAACCCGGTGCAGCCGCCACACTGCCACTCGGCGCCCGGGTGCCACATGTGGTGGTAGGTGATCAACTGCGATCGGCCCTCGAAGATGTCGGCCAGGCGAACGGCCCCGTCCCTCCCGACGAGCGTGTAGTCGTCCATCTCCACCATCGGCAGGCGGCGTCGCTGGGCCGCGATCGCATCCAGTTCGCGGGTGGCTGCCTTCTCACGCACGCGCAGCTCGGCCAGCTCGCGTTGCCACGTGTCGGTGTCGACGACAGGCGGCCGGGCAACCGACCGGGTGGTGGGTGGGTGCGTCATCGGGGTTCCCTCGGTCGGCCGGACGGCGTGGCTGATGGGCTATGTTGACAGCGTACACATGCGGGCGATCGTGGCCAAGGTCTGCGGAGGAGGAAGCGATGGCTCGGGCGACCTATCACCACGGCAACCTGCACGAAGCCCTCATCGAGGCCGGGCTGGCACTGACCCGATCCGGGGGTCCCGGGGCCCTCGTGCTGCGTGACGTGACCCGCCAGGTGGGCGTCTCCCCGAACGCGGCGTACCGACACTTCGCGGACCGGGAGAGCCTGCTCGCCGCCGTCGCCGTGGCGATCCAGGACCGCATGTCGGATCGCATGGAGTCCTGTGCAGGACCGGGACGAGCCGAGGAGAGCGGAGCCCGCGCGCGCCTGACGGCGGTCGGCCTGGGCTACGTCGACTTCGCGATCGCCGAACCGGGCTGGTTCGAGGTGGCGTTCGCGGGTGCCGGGGCGCTACAGCACGCCGACGCGAGGACGCCCGCTCCGCTGGCGCGGCTCGTCGAGGCACTGGACGGTCTCGTCGCCGCAGGGGAGTTGGATCCGGCCGCGCGCCCGGGCGCCGAGTGGCCGTGCTGGTCCGCCGTGCACGGGTTCGCCCTGTTGGCGCTCACCGGCCCATTGCGGGATCTGCCCGCGGAAACCGTCCGGGCGGCCGCGCACCGAACGGTCGAGGCGGTCATCACCGGGCTCCTCGCGTGAACGCCGCCGCGCGCGACGGTCTCGTGGTGTGACCCGTTACGGTCGGATCATGCGCGCCGAACGCCACGGGCTCGAGCGGCCGGTCGTGGTCATCTTCACCGGTCTGCCGGGCACCGGGAAGTCGACGATGGCCGACCGAACCGCGGTTCATCTCGGTGCCCCGGCGTTCTCCGGCGACTGGCTCATGGGTGCACTGCAGCCGGCGGCCGGCCAGTTGGCTCACCTGGATCGCGACACCCACCTGCGGCTGTACCACAGCCTCCTCGGCAGTCTGTTGACACGGCAGCTGCTGCTCGGTCAGAGCGCCGTCCTCGACTGCCTGGTGACGCCGGGAGTGGTGGAGGGGTGGCGTTCGACCGCGACCGAGCACGGAGCCGACCTTCGGATCATCGAGTGCGTCTGCAGCGACGTGGCCCTGCACCGCTCCCGTGTGGAGGGCCGGGTCAGGGGCATTCCGGGGTGGCACGAGATCGACTGGGCACACGTGGAACGGATGCGAGCCGAGTTCGGTGTCCTCGGCGGGGAGCACCTCACGCTGGATGCGGTCGTGCCCATGGATCGGAACTTCCGAAGGGTGTGCGACCACCTGCGTCGCCAGGAGTGAGTGCGCGCCCGCGCCCCGAGGGAACGACCTTCCTAGACTGTCCGACAGCACAGCCGCGGACATCAAGGAGTGCACACCGTGCCAGAACCGATCATGCTCGACAGACGACGTCTCGGTAGGAGCGACCTTCGCGTCACACCCCTGTGCGTCGGCGGTGGCCCCATCGGGTCGATGCCTGGCAACTTCGGGTACGAGACTCCCGTCGAACGCGGCATCGAGACCGCGCTGGCCGCGATGGATGGCCCGATCAATTTCCTGGACACCTCGAACGGCTACTCCGGCGGTGAGAGCGAACGTCGGATCGGAGCCGCCATCGTCAGGAACGGCGGTCTGCCGGACGAATTCGTGCTGGCCACCAAACTGGACCGCGACCTCGACTCGGGAGACTTCGGCGCCGAGCGCATGTACCGTTCCGCGCGGGAGAGTCAGGAGCGGCTCGGGCTCGAGACGTTCCACCTGCTGCACCTGCACGATCCGGAACACGTCGGTTTCGACGCGGCCATGGCCCCGGGTGGCCCGGTGGAGGCGCTGTTGGCGTTGAAGGAGCGAGGGGTCGCCCGGTACATCGGAGTGGCCGGCGGACCCGTCGACATGCTCCGCCGGTTCGTTGCCACCGGCGTCTTCGACGTCGTGCTGACGCACAACCGGTGGTCGCTGGTGGACCGGTCGGCGGACGAACTCATCCAGGAGGCGTTCGACGCGGGCGTCGGCGTGCTCAACGCGGCCGTGTTCGGAGGTGGCGTGCTGGCGCGCGGCCTGGTCTCCGGCGCCCGGTACGCCTATCGCGACGCCGAGCCGCGGGTGGTCGCTGCGATCGCCGCCATCGAGGAGCTCGCCCGCTCGTTCGAGGTCCCGCTGCCGGCCGCGGCCATCCAGTTCTCGACACGAGACCCTCGGATCGCCTCGACCGTGCTCGGTGTCTCACACCCCGAGCGCGTCGGCGGCTCGGTCGCGCTGAACGCGCTGCCCATCCCCGAGGAGTTCTGGGCCCGGGTGCAGGACCTGGCAGCGCCGTCGGACACGTGGCTGTGGTGAGCGAGCCGGTTCGGATCGCGGTGGCCGGCGCCGGGTGGCGCGCCGGCTATGCCCTGCGGGTGGCGCGTCAACGCCCCGATCTCGTCCAGGTCACGGGGGTCTACGCGCGCTCGGCTCGATCGGCCGCCCGGATCGAGGACCTGTGGAACGTGCCGGCCAGCACCGACCTCGACGACGTCGTCCGGCAGGGCTGCCCGGAAGCTGCCTTCGTCTGCGTGCCGAGGGAGGTGGTCGGCGACCTCGCCCTGCGGATCCACGACGCGGGGCTGCCGTTGCTACTGGAGACGCCTCCGGGGCCGGACATCGACGCCTTGTTCCGGATCCACGGGCTGCTGGGCGGCTCGGGCGCGCAGGTCTCGGAGCAGTACCAGTACCAGCCGCAGCACGCGGCCCGGATCGCGGTCGCGCGCTCGGGCCTGCTCGGTCAGGTCGGCTCCGCCTCGGTCTCCGTGGCCCATGACTACCATGCGGTGTCCCTGCTGAGACTGCTGCTCGGGGTGGGCTTCGAGGACGTCGTCGTCGACGGCGTCGCCGACGTCGACCGGGTACGTGCGGTCCGCGGCCGGGACCGTTGGGTGCCCGAGCCACAGGTGATCGACGCCGAGGTTGTTCGGGCGAACCTTCGCTGGGCCAGTGGTCGACGCGGCGCGTATGAGTTCGGCGGCGAGCAGTACGTCTCGCCGCTGCGCGGCAGACACCTGCGGGTGCGCGGAGTGGACGGTGAACTCGTCGATGACGAGGTGGCCTGGTACGTCGGGCCCGGTCAGGTGGCCAGGAGCAGCCTGCGCCGCGACGAGACCGGCCGGGACGGTGATCTTGAGGGTGCGCACCTGAGGCAGGTCTGGCTTGGCGAGCGTCTCCTCGCCGAGAACCGGTTCGCGCCCGCTCGCCTGTCCGACGACGAGATCGCGCTGGGGGAGTGCCTCGTGCGCATGGTCGAGTACGTACGCGGTGGCGATCCCTTCTATCCCTTGGCCGACGCCTGCGAGGACGCCTATCTGGGCCTGCTCATCCACGAGTCGGTGCGCACCGGTGGCCCGGTCCGTGCGGTGGAGCGGCCGTGGCAGGGGCTGCGCAGCCCGGCGACGACCTGAGGGTCGGGCACCGTCACCAGACGAATCGTCACGTGTCACCCGCGCGCAATCGGCCGTAGGGTCCGCGCGGAGTCCGACACAACCGGCGCGGCGGCTACTGGGGCGCGAACACCCGCCGGACGGCATCGCCGACCCGGCCCGCCTCGGTGTCGGTGACCAGTACCGGGTTGATCCACAACGCGTGCTCGGACGCCACCATCACGATCACCCGGGGGTTCCCGTCAGCGAGCGCCGCGGCGACCCTCGCGGCCGGGGGATGGGCATCCGGGGACCACTGGAGCCGTACCCGCGGCCACGGCCCTCCCGCCTCGCCGGGCCAGTCCCTGGCCGCGGTGACGCCCGGGAGGCCGCGGAACTCGCTGATCCAGGTGGCGGCGACCTGTTCGGCACGGGCCAGGTCGGACTCCAGATCCCGGTCCAGCCAGAGGTCCAGCGCGGTCAACAGGCCCATGATCTCCTCCTTGCCCACCTTCGCCGGCCGGCCGAAGCGCTGCAGCGGGAAAGCATGCTGCCGGGCGGCGCCGATATAGGCCGCCGAGCCGAGCAGCAGCCCGGACGCCTGTGGTCCACGCAGCTCCTTGCCGCCACTGAACGCGACCAGGTCTGCGCCGGCCCGGGTGAACCGCCACAGGTTCTCCCGCGGCGGCAGCTGCGCGGCGGCGTCGACGAACACGGGCACGCCGCGGTCGCGGGCGATCCGGGCGACCACCTCGAACGGCAGCGCCGCGTCGCCCAGGTGCGAACCGGCCACGAACACGATGCCGGCGGTCCGCTCGCCGATAGCCGCGTCCAGCTCCCAGTCCTGGGTCTGGATGGCGTTGCCGAACTCGACCACGCGCGCCCCGGCCAGGGTGAGGACATTGTCGTAGGGGATCCGGTGGGCGCGGTGCATGAGGATCTCGGTGCGCGGCAGGGCTCCCGCGCCATGCTCCAGCAGCTGCCCGACGACGCGCAGGTCGCCTCGAGTCATCATGGCCAGCGCACCCAGCAGCAGTCCGGCCGAGGCCCCGGAGACGACGAGGGCGTCCTCGTTCCGGGTGAGCCTGGCGACGCGGGCGGAGGCCGCCGTCTGCAGCTCGTTCAGGTCCACGAACGAGCGGGCCGCGAGGCTCATCGCGTCGGTCACGGCCTCCTCCATCAGGGACCCGCCGAGCACCGTCAGCGTGTTGTGGGCGTTGATGACGGGGCGCACGCCCAGGTCGTCGTAGCTGACCATCACGAGTCCCGGCCGACGGCGGTCGGGATCATCCGGAACCCCCCGGCGGTCAGGCCACCGTCCACCACGAGGGTGGTGCCGGTGATCCAGGCGGCGTCCGCCGAGGCCATGAACAGGACCGCACCGGCGATGTCGTCCGGGGTCCCGACCCGTCCGAGCGGGTACCAGGCCGCCAGGTCGTCGAAGACCCGCGGGTTCGCGGTCACACGCTGGCGCCAGGCCGGGGTGTCGACGGTGCCCGGTGCGACGGCGACGGCGCGGATCCCGTGCGGGCCGTACCGCAGCGCCAGGCCGCGGGTCAGGTTCTCGACGCCGGCCTTCGCCGCGCTGTAGGCCTCCTGCCCATATGCGGCGAGGCCGTTCACGGAGGTCACGTTGACGATGACGCCGCCGGACCGTCCGATCATCGCCGGCAGCACCGCCCGGACGCAGTGGAACGTGCCGTCCAGCACCACGGCCCGCTCGGTGGCCCACTGCTCGTCGGTGATGTCGATCAGGCCGTCGGCGACGGCGATCGCGGCGTTGTTGACGAGAACCGCGATCGGGCCGACCTCCCGTTCGATCGCCGCCATAGCCTTGGTGACCGCGGCGGAGTCCGTCACATCGACCCCGCGGAACACCACCGCAGCCGCAGCGTCCGCGCCCCCGGCGAGCTCCGCCGTCGGCCCTCGCAGATCCAGGCCGACGACCCGCGCGCCCTCGGCCGCGAACCGTTCGACCAGGCGCGCTCCGATCCCCGACGCAGCGCCCGTGATCACGACGACCTGGTCGGTGAATCTCATGCCGCGCCTGCCGGCCCGATCGCCGCGTCGGCCGGTCCGGGCGCCGCGCCGACCGCGCTCGTGAACTCCACGGGACGCCCGAGCAGGCGTGAGGACTCCGCGGCGAACGCCATCCGGTGACTGTCCATCGCCGTGTCCAGGGAGAGCACCGGGTCACGTCCGAGCTCGTCCCGCTCGAGGGCGGCCACGAACGCCTCCATCAGGCCGTCGTCGCCGCCGGCGTGGCCCCGGTGGTCGTCGGCGTCGGCGCCCTCGGGCCGGGCCTCGATAGTCCAGACCCCGTGCCCCATCGGTGCCCGCGTGTGCCGCCCGGTGACGATGCCGGCACTCAGCTGCGGCGCTACGGCGGTCGGTGCGAACAGGTCGAGCTCGATCCGGCCCGTCTCCATGTTCCCGACGAGCTGGCCGTGGGTGCCGGTGATGGCGATGTCGCGGGTGTTGCGCCCGGTGAACGCCGATGCGGTGAGGTTCGCCGTGAGCCCACCGGCGAACGTCATCGTCGTCTGCTGGTGGTCGACCACGTCGTTGCCGGAGCGGTACACGCACCGGCCGTAGTCGCTGACGTGCAGGGCCTGACGGCGTCCCTGGGGTGTGGTGTCCTCCGTCAGCAGCGTGACCGGTACGCCGTGGACATCCGCCAAACCCTCCAGGTAGTAGCGCGGGGCGTTGAACGGGCAGTCCGCCGCGGCCGGGCAACCGTCGATGCAGAACTCGGGTGCGCCGTCGGGGGCGTTCTCGGCGCGGAAGTGCGTGAGCGAGCCGACGCTGTACACGGTGGTCGGTGCCCGCCCGGCCAGCCACCGGATCAGGTCGAGGTCGTGGCAGGTCTTCGCGAGCACCATCGGGCTGGACGTGGCGACCTGGCGCCAGTTCCCGCGTACGTAGGAGTGCGCGAAGTGCCAGAACCCGATGTTCTCCCGCAGTTCCAGGGTGAGCATCTGCCCGAACGCGGGGGAGTGGATGAGCTCGGAGATGGTGCGCCAGAACGGGGTGAACCGCAGCACATGCCCGACCGCCACCCGGGCGCCGGTCCGGGCGCAGTGCGCGGCCAGGCGCTCCAGCTCGGCCGAGGTGGGCGCCGCGGGCTTCTCGAGCAGCATCGGCACGCCGGCGTCTGCCAGCGCGATCGCGGGGTCCACGTGCAGCTGGTCCGGCAGCGCCACCACCGCCGCGTCCAGGTCGAGCTCGGGAAGGCGGGCCACGAGGTGGCGCCAGTCGCTGAACACCGGCGGGTGGGAGCCCGCGGCCTCGGCGAACCGTAGCGCCCGGTCCGCGCGGACGTCGGCCACCGCCGCGAGCTCGACCCGGTCCGGGTGCTCGAGCATCCAGCGCCCGTAGGCCTCCTGCCCGCGGGCGCCCGCACCCAACACCCCCAGGCGCAACGGCCGCCTCACTTCTCGGCCCCCGTCGTCAGCCCGGAGACCAGGAACCGCTGGAAGATGAAGAACAGCACCACCACGGGTACCGTGACGATGATCGAACCGGCCAGCAGCACGGTCACCGGGACGCTGATCTCGGTCAGTTGCGACAGCCCCAGCGGTGCGGTCCACAGCTCGCGCTTCTGGACCAGGAACAGCAGCGCGAACAGGTACTCGTTCCAGGCGATCATGAACACGTAGATCGCGGTGGCCGCGACCCCGGGAGCCGCGATCGGCAGCACGACCCGCCACAGCATGACCGGCAGCGAGCAGCCGTCGATGATGGCCGCCTCCTCGACGCTCTCCGGCAGCGCGATGAAGTAGTTGCGCACCATGTAGATGGCAACCGGGACGGTCGTCGAGACATACACGATCAGCAGCCCGGCGAGGTTGCCGGTCAGACCGACGCGGCTGAGCATCACGAACAGCGGCACGGCCAGCACGATGCCGGGCAGCAGGTAGACGGACAGGATGATCCCGTTCACGACGCCACGGCCCTTGTACCGCAGCCGCGCCGCGGCGTACGCGCCGAGCACGCTCACGGCGAGCGAGGCCACCACGGTGCCGAGCGCGAGCAGCAGTGAGTTGCGGATGAACCGGCCGAGGCCGAACCCGCCGTCCGCCTCGTCCCGGATCGCGGTGCCGAAGGCGGAGAAGTCCCACTCGCTCGGTCCCGGGAACAGGTCCAGTGGCGCGTTCAGGACCGCCGAGAACGGCCGGATCGCCAGCACCGCGCCGTAGAGCACCGGACCGACGGCCAGCACCAGGGCAACCACGATCACGACCACACGCAGGGCCCGCTCGGGCAACGGCGCCCTCATCGCCTTGCTCACAGGGTCTCCTTCCTTCTGCTGAGCAGCACGTAGAACACCAGCAGCACCCCGAGGATCACCGACATCAGCAACCCGTAGGAGGCGGCGCTGCCGATGTCGGCACGCGTGATCAGCTCGGTGTAGACCTTCACCGCCATCACCTGGGTGCCCCCGGCGCCGCCGGTGAGCAGGTAGATGTCGTTGAAGCTCTGGAACGACCAGATGAACCGCAGCAGGATCAGCAGCAGCACCACGGCCCGCAGTTGCGGGCCGACGATCTGGGTGAGGATCTTCCGGGACGAGGCTCCGTCGAGAGCGGCCGCCTCCTCGATGTCTCCCGGGATCGACTGCAGCCGCGCCGTGATGAACAGGAACGTCAGCGGGGTGGTCTTCCAGACCTCGAAGGCGACCACGGTGAGCAGGGTCAGCGGGATGCTCACGCCGAACACCTCGTAGGTGCTCGTGTTGAGGAAGCCGATCGGCCGGTCCCACCCGAGGAACTCGAGCCCGAACGCGTTGATCAGGCCGTACTGGGGGTTCAGCATGGTCCGCCAGATCGTGGCGGCCGCGATGACCGGTAGCACGTACGGCACCAGCAGCAGCGCTCGGACCACGCCGCGCCCGCGGAACGGGCGCCGGATGGCGAGCGCCACGACCAGGCCACACACGATCGCGCCGAGGGTGGTCAGCGTCGCGTACGCGATCGTGGTGCCGAGGGCACCCCAGAACGCCTTCGACTCCATCGCACCGGTGATGTTGTCCAGCGTCCACTCGATGCTCCCCAGGTTCATGTAGGGGATGTCCACGAGCCGTAGGTCGGCGAACGCGAACACGATCACCGCCAGGAACGGCACGATCACTATCGCGAGGATCACCAGGAGCGTCGGCGCGGTGAGCAGGTGTCCGTTGAGGTTCTCCCGCTGGGCGCGGTTCATCCGCGCCCAGGGGGAGAACCGCCGTGTCGATGACGTCAAGATGTCAGCCGAGTTCTGCCTGGAGGGCGGTCACCTGTTCGGCCATGGTGGCGGCGACGTCGGCGGCCGGCGTGCCACCGTACAGCGCATCCAGATTGCTGGCCAGGGTGCCCTGCGTGAACGCGGCACCGGCCAGTTCGGCGTCCTCGGTGCCGAAGCCCCAGCGGTACACGGACTCCA
Organism: Occultella aeris; assembly: GCF_902703175.1. Classification (GTDB taxonomy): domain Bacteria; phylum Actinomycetota; class Actinomycetes; order Actinomycetales; family Beutenbergiaceae; genus Occultella; species Occultella aeris. The sequence continues at coordinate 294,086 of NZ_CACRYJ010000068.1, forward strand.
TGCCGGCGTTGATGTCGGTGACGATCTCCTCCCCATAGATCGAGGCGATGGAGACGCCCTCCTCGGGTGCCGGGCCGATCGGCAGCCCACCCCAGGCGTCGATGAACTCGCTCGGGTTCTCGGGAGTGCCCAGGCGCAGCGGCAGCCGGCCCTCGGTCGCGGTGGCCAGGGTGTCCACGTAGCCGGTGCTCATCACATACTCGATGAACATCTGCGCCTCGGTGGCGTTTGCGCCGACCGGCACGCCGTAGCCGAGGACCGTGCCGTACTGGTTCGGGTTAGCCTCGTCGAGGACGGTGATGAACCCGGAGTTCTCGGCGAGGAAGTTCGGGTTGTCGACGCACTCCGCGCAGGTCACCGGCACGTCGGGGGACAGGCCGGCGAGCTCGTCGAAGATGTGGGTCGAGAACAACAGCATCGCCGCGTCGCCGGCGAGGTAGGCGGCCTGCGCGGCGGGCACGTCCAGGTCACCGGAGACGCTGGAGTCGCGCAGCTCGAGGAAGTGCTCGAGACCTTCGACGCATTCCGGTGAGTCGATGGTGACCTCGCCGGAGACCACGAGCTCGCAGCCGTTCGTCGGCAGGATCGAGTTGACCGCCTCCGTCGAGGACGGTGTCCCGGACTGCGTGCCGAGCGCGATGCCGGTGACCCCGGTCTCGCTGAGCGTGGTGGCCGCCTCGGCGAGCTCGGCCAGGTTCGTCGGCACCTCGACGCCCGCGGCGTCGAAGAGGTCCTGGCGGTAGACGATCAGGTGCACCCAGCCGTCGGAGGGCACGGACGCGACCTCACCGTCGAGGGTGACCTGGTTGAGCGCGTTCTCGTTGAACGTCGACGGGTCGAGGGCCTCCACGGCCGCGGCGGTGACCTCGGTGTCGAGGAGGCCCTGGGCGACCCACGCGGCGGTCTGGTCCGCGCCGTGCAGGATGACGTCGGGCACGTCGCCGGAGGCGGCGCCGGTGACCAGCGCCTGGTTCTGGTCCGCGCCGCCCAGCGGCACGACCTCGACGCCGATGCCGGTCTCGGCTTCGAAGTCCGCGGCGATCTGCTCCTGCGCAGCCAGCCGGGACGGGGTGACCTGCGGCGTCCAGAACACGATGTCGTTGTACTCGCCGTCGGTGCCGTCACCGGTGCCGCCGTCGTCGGAGTCGCCGGAACAGCCGGCGAGCAGGACGGCGAACGCCGCGGTGGCTGCGATCGTGATCGCTGATGACCTTCTACTGATGGACATCGGTTACTCCTTCTTCTCGGGGGATGTGGCGGTTGCTGTTCGGGTCGGGTCGGTCGAGGGGGCGACGGCGGCGCTAGCCCCGCGTGGGGCAGGGAACCTCGCGAGGGCGTCTCGGGCCAGAGTCGGCAGCGCCCGCCGGTCAGCCGGCACCGGGGTGCCGGGTGTGGTCGCGGTGCGCCAGGCCTCCTCGTGGGCCACGACCGCCTGCCGCAACGCCGACACGTCGGCGGAACCTGCGCCGTCGGGCCGTTCGCTCGCGTCGGCGAGCCAGTCCGCCCAGAGCTGCCACCGGGGGAGGTAGAACCCGGCGAGCAGCCCGGACCAGTGCCGGCCGGAGTAGTCGTGCAGGCCGCTGTCCTGGCGGCCCCACACGGTGAGCAGGGTGCGGGCGTCCCGCTCCAGCACGTCGGCCTCGGCAGGGTCGGCGCCCCAGGCCCGGGCGTCCGCCGTCCAGGTCGCCAGCCGGGAGCCGGGCAGTTGGTCGGCGAGGTCGTCGAGGGTGAGGATGTGCGCGCGCAGGTCCGCCATCGCGCGCCGCACGCCGCCGGCATCACCACGCGCGGAGGCGGCGAGGATCGCCCGGATCGGCAGCCGCGCGTGCTGGGCCACGATGTGCCCGACGACGTCCACGACGTCCCGCCCGAGCGGGCCGCCCGCCGGGGTGTCCGGATGCAGACCGATCAGCAGGTGCGCGGCCTCGGCCAGGTCGGTGAGATCGCCGAGCACCCGCGGGTCGTTCTCGGCGTCGATGTTCGCGGACTGGCGTTCGGGTGCGCTGGTGTCGACGAACTCACCGGCCAGGCGCTGTGTCGCGAACGGCGCCTCGGGGCCCCATGGGCGGGCGATGATCGGCGACGGGATGGACCGGGTCCGCCCGGGTGCGTACAGGGTCCGGGCGAGGATCTCCCAGGCGCCCGCCGCGGCGGGGTCATCGGTCCGGTACCGCGTGCGGGCGAAGCCGGCGAGCCAGTCCTGGCTGGGCGCCGGCTCCCAGACCAGGTCCGCGAGGAGCTCGTAGAAGACGGCGTTGTTCTCGATCGCCTCCATGGTCAGTCCGGTGCCCTCGAGGCGGCCCCGGTCGGGGGACCGGCGAGCGCGGCCGAGCCCGTCACGCAGGCCGTCCAGGTCGCCGAACAGGGCGAACCGTCCGCCGAAGTTGTGCACGGCGCACCACAGCCACCGGCGCCCGAACATCGCGTCGGTGCGCTCCCACATCGGTGCGTGCTCGGCCCACAGGTCCAGCAGCAGCAGCCGCTCGGCGGGCACCGCGTCCAGGAACGCCCGGGCGCGCTCATCGGTCCAGAAGCCGCGCTGGTAGTGGAACGGCCATCCCTGCAGCACCCAGACGGCGTCCGGGTCGGAGTCGGCGATGCCGGCGTAGATTCCCTGCGCCATCGACCGCAGGTAGGCGGGGTCGCCGGACGGCGGCACGGACTCGATGAACGGGTCGACGGCGTAGTGATGGTCGGTGCCGAGCAGCTCACGCTGGGCGGTCATGACCGCCGCGGCGACGCGTGCGAACCCGTCCGAGTCGGCGGGCAGCAGGTGGGTGCGCCAGCCCTGCCACTCGATCGTGGGCGTGCCGTCCGGGGCGAGCTGGGGCGGGACATGCCCGGCGAACGCGGGCAGCACCGGCGTCATCCCGAGTTCGCGCTGTCGGTCCAGGACCCGGCGGGCGAGGTCGAGGTGCTCGGCGACCCAGTCCTTGGGCAGCGGCCCGCCCCAGGAGTTCGTCGCCCCCATCCAGGTCCAGGCGAAGTGCGCGGAGCCGCCGATCCACGCGGCCGCGTCCGCGGGGTCGAGGCCGAGATCGGTGAACGCCCGCAGCAGCACGGCCTCGTGGCCCAGGACCATCAGCGGCAGGTTGATCCCGTGCAGGGCCATCCAGTCGATCTCGCGCTCCCACCGCTCCCAACCCCAGTAGGCCGCGGAGTAGGAGAACGTCACGAAGTTCAGGTAGTACCGGGTTGTGAGCTCGGTGGTGCGCCGGGTCGGCGGTGCGTCCGGCAGCGGCGCCGGCAGGTCGAGGGTGTGCTCGTCCCAGGTGAACTGGGCACCGCCGTGGTTCTTGGCGTAGTGGTAGAACCCGCTGGCGAGCGCGCCCGGGTCGCTGCCGCGCAGCAGCAGCCGGCCACCGGTGGCCTCGTAGGAGAAGACCTGCCGGTCGCCGTCGGGCTCGCACGTGCTGACGTCGACGGCGGCTGCGACGTCCACGCCGGCACCGATCAGGCGGCGCAGCAGGGCCTCGGTGCCGGAGACGGCGGAGGCTGGCTCGGGCGGTCGGGCGGGCGTCGGTGGCTGGGTCATCGCGCGGCCCCACCGCGTCGGGCGACCACCACCAAATACACAAACAAACCCCACACCACACACCCCACCCAAATACGCAAAAAGAAAACAGACAACAACAGAACAT
>NZ_CACRYJ010000069.1 GCF_902703175.1 Occultella aeris
TGGTGGGGCAGGGGGCTGACGGGCCGGGCGGTGGCCCGGGATCGGTAGGGTGAGGGCGTGCCGAGCCCGTATCGCTTCGTCTTCGACAATCTGCTCACCAAGGTCGACCCGGAACGGGCGCACCACGGGGCCGCGACGCTGTTCCGGATCCTCGGACGGACCCCGGTGCTCCGGGACGCGGTCCGGGCCACGCTCGGGCGAGCGCCGGTGGCCGGAGCGCCGCAGCTGTTCGGCCGGCCGACCACCGGTCTGCTCGGGCTTGCCGCCGGCTTCGACAAGGACGCGACGATGGCGGCCGGGCTGGACGCCGCCGGGTTCGGGTTCGTGGAGATCGGCACCGTTACCGCGCACCCCCAGCCGGGCAACGACAAGCCGCGCCTGTTCCGGATCCCGGAGCGGAAGGCCCTGGTGAACCGGATGGGCTTCAACAACGCCGGGGCCGCTGCCGCCGCGACCCGGCTGCGCAAGCTCCGCAGGACCCGGCACGGGCGCCGGCTCGTGCTCGGGGCGAACATCGGCAAGTCCAAGATCACTCCGGCCGCCGATGCGGTGGCGGACTACCGCACGTCCGCCCGTGCGCTGGCCCCGTACGTGGACTACCTCGTTGTGAACGTGTCCTCTCCGAACACCCCGGGTCTACGGGACCTGCAGCAGACCGAGGCGCTCCGTCCGATCCTGGTCGCCGTGCTGGAGACTGCCCGGGCGGCTGCGGCGCGTGAGCTGCCCGTGCTGGTCAAGATCGCGCCGGACCTGGCCGACGCCGACGTCGACGCCGTCGCGGACCTGGCCCGGGAGATCGGCCTGGCCGGCGTGGTCGCGGTGAACACCACCATCAAGCACGACCTCGGCGCCGGCGGCATGTCCGGACCGCCGGTGCGCGAACGTGGCATCGAGGTGGTCGCCCGGGTGCGGGCCCGGCTCGCCGAGGACCAGGTGATCATCGGTGTCGGCGGCATCTCCACCCCGGAGGACGCCCGTGCCTACCTGGCCGCGGGGGCGAACGCCCTCCAGGCCTACACGGCGTTCATCTACGGCGGGGCCACCTGGCCGGGGGCGATCAACCGGGCGCTCGGCCAGGGCTGAACCGCCCCGGCAAAGGGCCAAGCCGACGCGGTCGTGCCCGAAGTGAGGCTGCGGTGTGGTTCCGACGTACCGGGTAAGTCGAAACCAGACCGCTCCCACGAATGTGGCCGCCGACCTAGCTGGGGCAGATCTCGCCCGCCGCCGCCACCGCCATGGCCACCTGCGTCTGCACCAGGTAGGTGATGGTGGCGCCCGCGACCTGGTACACGATGGCCAGGGCGGCTGCGGAACTTCCGGCCGGATCGGCCACCACCAACGCCACCTTTGCGGCGAAGAACCGCACGCCACTGCGCGGCCGAACCCCCCTTGCGGTGTGGTTGCGACGTACCCGACACGTCGGAACCACACCATCAGCGCTGAGCGGGGTCCGGTGCGCAGCGCGGACACGGGTGGGCTCGCCGGCCCAGCCGCGATGGTGAAGGATCTCGGGGATCCATCGGGCGGTCCGGCACGGCGGTGAAGGCTAGTCCGTAGCCCGTGGATGGGTTGTTCCTGCGGGAGCTCTGCCGAGGTTTCCCGCGGCCGAGCCCAGCACCGGGGGCGAGCGGGCCTCGGCAACGCAAGCTCCGCCGTCGTAGTCTCGAACCATGACCGCAGAACCGCTGCGCGCGGAGGACGTTGAGCTGTTCGAGGACTTCCGGGGTCGCCTGGAGGCGATCGCGTACCGGATGCTCGGATCGGCCAGCGAGGCCGAGGACGCCGTCCAGGAGACGTTCCTGCGGTGGCAGGGCGCCGATCGTTCGGGGATCCGGGTGCCGCGGGCCTGGCTGACCCGGGTGCTCACCAACCTGTGCCTGACGATGCTGACGTCCGCCCGGGCCCGGCGCGAGGTCTACGTGGGGGAGTGGCTCCCGGAGCCGGTCCTGGACGGGGACCCGATGCTCGGTCCGGCCGAGACCGCGGAGCAGCGTGAGTCCGTCTCGACGGCGATGCTCACCCTGCTCGAGCGGCTCACCCCGAACGAGCGCGCCGTGTACGTGCTCAGGGAGGCGTTCGGCTACCCGCACGCCGAGATCGGCGAGATCCTCGACATCTCCGAGGCGTCCAGTCAACAGGTGCTGCACCGAGCCAAGGCGCACCTGGACGTGCCCAAGCCCCGCACCGCCGTCGACCGGGTCGCCGCACGGGAGGTGGTCGAGGAGTTCCTGACCGCCGCTGCCAGCGGCCGCACCGAGCCCTTGGTGCGGCTGCTCACGGCGGACGTGCTGGGCGCGGGCGACGGCGGCGGGCGGATCCCGGCGCGGCGCAAGGCATTCTCCGGTGCCGCCACGGTGGCGAAGTTCCTGCGCGGGCTGTTCCGACCGACGGAGGCGAAGTTCGCCATCTTCGGCGGCGTACCCGAGTTCTACCCAGCCGTGGTCAACGGCAGCCCCGCGGCCATGGTCGTCGTGGCGGACCGGGTCGTCGGGGTGATGATCCTGGAGCTGACCGACGACGGTGTCGACGCGGTGCTGAGCCAGGTGAACCCGGACAAGCTCGGCCGGGCGGCCCGGTGGTGGGCGCAGACCGAGCACGGGGAGCCCATCGACGTCGGACTGTGAGCCGCGTCACATCGACAGGTTGTCAGGGATCACTGGCGCACCCGGTTCAGGAGGGACATCCCATCCGAAGGAGTTGAGTGACCCATGAAGCCGATGAAGCACAAGATCGTGATCCTCGGTGCCGGTTATGCCGGTGCCTCCGTGACCGGACGCCTGGTCCGCCGCCTGCACGCCGACGACGTCGAGATCACCCTGGTCAACGCTGAGAGTGACTTCGTCGAGCGGGTCCGGATGCACCAGCTCGCGACGGGTGCGGACCTGCCGCTGCTTCCGCTGCGCGATGCGTACGCCGGCACCGGTGTCCGGGTGCGCGTGGGCAGGGTGGAGTCCGTGGATGTCGAGGCGAGGACGGTCTCGTTGACCGCGGACGACGGCGAGCACCTGCTCGGCTACGACACGCTCGTCTACGCTCTCGGCAGCACCCAGAACGACGGCGGTGTGCCCGGTGTGGCCGAGCACGCCCATGAGATCGCGAGCAGGCCGGGCGCGCTGCGGCTGCGTGAGCGCCTCGCCGCGCTCGGACCCGGTGGCCGCGTGGTGGTGGTCGGCGGCGGGCTGACCGGGATCGAGGCCGTCACCGAGATCGCGGAGTCCCGGCCGGACCTGCAGGTGACGCTGACCGCCCGCGGCCGGCTCGGCGACTGGCTCTCACCCGCGGGCCGGCGGCACCTGCGCCGGGTCGTCGACCGGCTCGGCGTCACCGTCCACGAGGGCGCCGACGTGTCCGGCGTCGGCGAGGCCGGCGTCGTGACCACCGACGCCGTCGCGATCGGCGCCGACGTCACCGTCTGGACTGGCGGGTTCACCACCCACCCGATCGCGGCGGCATCGGCGCTGACCGTCACCGACCATGGGCGGATCGTCGTGGACGACGCGATGCGCTCGGTCTCCCACACCGACGTCTACGCCGTCGGCGACGCCGGGCAGGCCCGCGGACCCAAGGACAACCTGCTGCGGATGTCCTGCGCGTCCGGCATCCCGATGGCCTGGCGGGCAGCGGACTCGATCGTGGCGGAGCTGACCGGGGCCTGGGCGCCACGGATCACGCTGTCCTACGTGCAGCAATGCATCAGCCTCGGTCGGCGCGACGGCCTGATCCAGCTGGTCACCTCCGACGACCGGGCCCGATCCTTCGCCCTGACCGGACGGTTCGCCGCCCGGTACAAGGAGATGATCTGCTGGGGCGCCGGACTGGTCGGGCGCGGTGTACCACTGCCCTACCCGGCGCGACGGCGCCGCCTGAGCCAGGCGACGCCGTCGACGGTGCTTTCGGCTCGCGGTGAGCCGGTTGTGGCTCAGACCAGCCGGGACTTCGGCGAGACGCTGTAGGTCTTCTCGGAGTCGCGGACCACGGTGTCGCCGAGGACGTCGTCGATGCGGGTCAGCACCCCCTGATCCAGGGTGACCCCGGAGGCGGCGACGTTCTCGGCCACCTGCTCCGGCCGGGACGCCCCGATCAGGGCGGCCGCGACGTTGTCGTTCTGCAGCACCCACGCCACCGCGAGCTGGGCCATGGTCAGGCTCAGCTCCTCGGCGATCGGGCGCAGGTCCTGCACCCGGCGGAGCAGCTCCTCGCGACCGAGCATCCCGGAGATCATCTGCGCGCCGCCCTTGTCGTCGGCGGCCCGCGAGCCCTCCGGCGCGGGGGAGCCCGGCAGGTACTTGCCGGTGAGGATGCCCTGGGCAACCGGGGACCAGACGATCTGAGAGATGCCGAGCTCGGCGCAGGTGGGCACCACCTTCTCCTCGATGACCCGCCACACCATCGAGTACTGCGGCTGGGAGGAGATCAGCTGGACGCCGAGGTCCTTCGCGAGGGAGTGCCCGGCGCGCAGCTGTTCCGCGGTCCACTCGCTGACGCCGATGTAGAGCGCCTTGCCGGAGCGGACCACGTCGGCGAACGCCTGCATGGTCTCCTCGAGCGGCGTCTCGTAGTCGTAGCGGTGCGCCTGGTACAGGTCCACGTAGTCGGTGCGCAGCCGGCGCAGGGAGCCGTTGATCGACTCCATGATGTGCTTGCGGGACAGGCCGGTGTCGTTCGGGCCCTTCGGGCCGGTCGGGAAGTAGACCTTCGTGAAGATCTCCAGGGACTCCCGGCGCTGCCCGGCGAGGGCGTCCCCGAGCACCTCCTCGGCCTTGAGGTTGGCGTAGGTGTCCGCCGTGTCGAACGTGGTGATGCCCGCATCCAGGGCGGCGTTCACGCACGCCGTTGCGGCGTCGTTCTCGACCTGGGAGCCGTGGGTGAGCCAGTTGCCGTAGGTGATCTCGCTGATCTTCAGGCCGGAGTTACCGAGGTATCGAAATTGCATCCCCCGATCCTACGGGTGGCTCAGCGGGGGTACTCGCCGCGCTTGACCTGCGGCTTCGGCATGCGCGTGCGGCGCAACTGGAAGGCGCGCATGACCGTGTACATCATGGTCCGCTTGGCGCGGTCCTCGCCGAACTTCTCGCGCAGCTGGCGGCGCACCCGGAACGCGGCGATCAGGGCGTCGACCAGTGCGATCGCGACGATCGCGTACAGCGCGAGGATCGCGGTGACGCCGATCGCGGCCCAGCTCGCGTTGAACGTGGAGATCAGCAGAATGACCACGATCGCGCCGGACAGCGGCAGGAACAACTCGCCGAGGCTGAACCGGGCGTCGATGTAGTCGCGCACGTACCGGCGCACCGGGCCGCGGTGCTGGGCGGGGAGGTCCTCCTCCTTGCCCGTGATCATCGCCTCGTTCATCCGCGCGCGGGCGGCGTTCATCTTCTCGCGCTCGGCCCGGCGGGCGGCGCCGCGGTCCGTCGGCACGAGGGGACGCTTGTTGGCGGCCTCAGCGACCTTCCGTCTGGGCGTGGGCCGTCCCTTGCCGGATGGAGGCGCCTCGATCTCCTCAACGATGGGGGCTTCCTCGTCCTTCTTGCGTCCGAACACGATCATGAGTTTAGTCGAGGCGGACCGGTGCCACTGCCGACGTCGTCACGGCCCGGGATCGAAGGTGAGGGTCCCGCGTACCAGGGCGGCCATCGGTGCCCCCTCGTACCGCTCGACGACGGCCAGGGCCAGGTCGATCCCATGCATGCCACCGGTGGAGGTGAGCAGGTCGCCGTCGTCCAGGGTGGTCGCGCCGACGTCCAGCAGCGCGCTCGGCTCGAGGCCGAGCAGCGTCCGCCGGGAGTCCGGGTGCACGGCGACCGCCCGGCCGGCCAACAGCCCCGCGGCCGCGAGCGCGAGGCTCCCGCTGCCGACGCCGACCAGAAGGGCCGTGTCCGCCCGGGTTCGCCGCAGCCAGGCCAGGTGCTCGCGGTCGCGGGTGAGGCGACGCACACCCGGTCCGCCGGGGTGGATCAGCACGTGCATGGTGCCGGCGTCGTCGGTATCCCCGGCCGGGACCAGATGCAGCCCGGTCGAGGACCGCACCGGCAGCCCGTCGCGGGAGAACAGGATCACGTCGGGACGGAGCGTGCTGCGCGCACCCCAGGTGCTGAGCACCCGGTGCGGGCCGACCACGTCCAGCTCGTCCACGCCGTCGAAGACCAGGATGCCCACCCGGATCGGTGAGGCCGTCGTCACAGGCCCGATGATCCCACCAACCGCGCCCGGCGCCCAGTGGGCAGGATGGGCACCCGCACCTGGGAGACTGGCCGGGTGCGCGTCGTGATCGCCCCCGACCATCTCGGTGGCCCGTTGAGTTCTCCGGTGGCCACTGCCGCCCTCGCCCACGGCTGGACCGAGCGGGGGCACGAGGTGGTAGCCGTGCCGATGAGCGACGGCGGGGCGGGCCTGGTCGAGGCCGTGCACGCCGCCCGGGGCGGGGACCTGGTGGCCCTCACCCTGCCCGGCGCGAGCGGAGGCGCGGACCGTCCCGCGACGGTGCTGCACGTGCCCGGCCGCAGCGGCGGCACTGCCTACGCCGAGGCCTCCGTGGCCCTCGACGGCGTGGGCACCGCCGCGGACCCGCTCACCCTCGCGCGCAGCGGCTCGAGCGCCGCAGCCGCGGACCTGCTCGTGGGTGCGTTGGGCACCGGGGCACGCCGGGTGGTGCTGGGCGTGGGTGCCGTCGCGGTGCACGACGGCGGAGCGGGCTTCCTGAGTCGGCTCGCCGATCTGGTGGGGGAGTCGGGCGAAGCGGCGACCACCCAAGGCAGCGCCCTCGGGGCGCGGCTGCCCGCGCTGCGCCGCGCCCTGGCCGGTACCGAGATCGTCGTGGCCGCGGCCACCGACATCCCGCTCCTCGGCCTGCACGGCGCCGGGGCCTCCCTGAGTGAACGACCCGGCATCGACGCGGCCGACGCCCAGGAGATCGAACGAGGCGTGGCCGCGTTCGCCGCAGACCTCGAGGAGGCTGCGGCCCGTGCCCCCGAGGGCGCGGCCACGCCGGGCCCCGGCGGCACCGGCGCCGGGAATGACCTGCTCGCCGGCGCGCCGGCCCATGCCAGCCATCGGCATGCGGAGCGGCCGGCGCCGGCGCGCCGGGCCACGTATTCCGGGGCAGGTGGCGGCCTCGCGTTCGCCCTGGCCCTGCTCGGGGCGCGAGTCCTCGCCGGATCGGACGTGGTGGCGACCGAGGTCGGCCTCGACGACCGGATCGCCGACGCGGACCTCGTCGTGACCGGCACGGCCGTCCTCGACGGTGACGCCCTCCACGAGGGGGTGCCGGCAGCCGTCGGCAGCCGTGCCATGACGCACGGCCTGCCCGTGGTGGCGATCGCCCACGAGGTGCACGTGAACCGGCGCGAGCTCGCCCGGGTCGGCATCAGCGCCGCCTACCCCGTTCTCGACACGCCGCTGTCGCCGTCGGGCGGGACCGAGGCCGGCAGGACCGACGCACTGTCCGCGCTGCGGGCGCGCGGGGACCGGGTGGCCCGCTCCTGGGGTAGGTGACGTACTCTGGTCTGGACGCCATGAGCGGACGCGGGAACAACTTCGCCCGATCGGTGCGTTACCACTGAGGAGAATGCCGGCGACCGTGTCCGGCGGGCACACCACATCGGAGATGACGATGACCGAGACCACCACCGAGACCCTCGAGCACGAGGTCGCCCTGACCGACTTCGCCGCGTCAAAGGTGAAGTCGCTGCTGTCCCAGGAGGACCGCGACGACCTGCGCCTGCGCGTGGCCGTGCAGCCCGGCGGCTGTTCCGGCCTGATCTACCAGCTCTACTTCGACGACCGCTACCTCGACGGCGACGCCGTCCGGGACTTCGAGGGGGTCGAGGTCATCGTCGACAAGATGAGCGTGCCCTACCTCTCCGGCGCCACCATCGACTTCGCGGACACGATCGAGAAGCAGGGCTTCACGATCGACAACCCGAACGCCGGCGGCTCCTGCGCATGCGGCGACTCGTTCCACTGAGCCGCCCCCAGAGCTAACGGCTGCGCCCCTCGTCCGCAGCGGACGAGGGGCGCAGCCGTGTGCTGTCCCGACCCGACCAACAACGAATCGAGCCCACCCACGTGAGTCTGTCCCGCCGTCGTCCCCTTCCGCTCCTGATCGCCGGTGCCACGGCGGCCGCCCTGCTCCTCGCCGGCTGCTCCGGCGGCGGCGACGACGGCGGTGGCGACCCCACGCCGTCGGCTTCCGAGAGCACCGGGGCCGAGGTCACCGAAGGTAGCGAGGGCATGCCGCAGGCCTCGGGTCAGTTCGGGGAGTCGCCGACCTTCACGTTCCCCGACAGCGCTCCGCCGGAGGGCCTGCAGGTCGACGTCCTCTCGGAGGGCGACGGACCCGTGGTGGAGCCGAACGCCGTCGTGACCGCGAACTACTACGGCATCGTCTGGGGCTCCGACACGCAGTTCGACGACTCCTACAGCCGCGGCGCCCCGAGCATGTTCGGGCTCACCCAGGTGGTCCAGGGCTGGACCGACGGGATCCCCGGCCATGCCGTGGGCTCCAGGCTGCTGATCAGCATCCCGCCGGACCTGGGCTACGGGCCGCAGGGCGGGAACCCGGACGCGGGCATCGGCGCCGAGGACACCATCGTGTTCGTCATCGACGTGGTCGAGACGTACAACCCGGGCGACGCAGGCCAGCCCGACGCGGCGCCGACGCCGGAGGCGGCCGACGCCCCGGTCGTCATCGACGGCGCACTGGGAGAGCCGGTGACGTTCACGATCGCCGAGGGCGCGGCCGAACCGACCGAGCTGACCGTCATCGTGCTGGCCACGGGCACCGGTGAGCCCGTGGCGAGCCAGCAGAGCGTCGCCGTCGCGTATGCGTTCTCGTACTGGGACGGCAGCGGGACCGGCTCCAGCTGGGGATGGGACGGTGCGGACCCGGAGGGCCCGTTCTCGGCGTTCGCCGGCCAGGGCACGATCGTGGACGCCACCCTGGACGTGCCGGTGGGCTCACGGGTGCTGGTGCTGGCACCGGCGACCGAGCAGGCTCCCGCCAGCGCTGCCGTCATCGACGTGCTCGGCACCGCCTGAGCGACGATCTCGACGCCACGCACCCGGAATCCGACCCCGGGGCGTGGCGTCCGAGCGGGTCCTGACGCACGCACCGGCCCGTTGGGGATAGGGTGGGCGAGGTTGGTGAGAACTTCGTGACGGACACCCTGAAGGTGTCCAAAAAACCTAGTGATCACGCGGCCGAACTTGCAGATCGTTGTGACGTCGGAAGGCTTGAAGATCGTGTCATCGCCCTCTTCTCGACACCCGAAACGCCGCGCTGCGGCGCTCGGCGTGGTCGGGCTCGTTACCGCCGCGGTTCTGGGTGGTTGCTCCGCCGAGCAGGTGGGTCGCGGTTGGATGCCGACGGTCCCCGGTATGACCGAGCACACCGACGACGTCGTCGCGTTGTGGACCGGTTCCTGGATCGCCGCGCTCATCATCGGCGTGCTGGTGTGGGGGCTGCTCATCTGGTGCGTGATCGTCTACCGCAAGCGCAAGGACGACAACCGTCTGCCCGTCCAGCTGCGCTACCACCTGCCGCTGGAACTCCTCTACACCTTCGTTCCGATCGTCATGGTCGGCGTGCTCTTCTACTACACGGCAACCCTGCAGGAGGAGATCACCGACACCTCCGCCGAGGCCGACGTCCACATCGAGGTGTACGGACGGCAGTGGTCCTGGGACTTCAACTACACCGACGCCGACGTGTGGGACTCCGGTGAGCCGGCCCCGCTGGACCTCAGCGACATGGCCGTGACCGAGGAACTGCCCACGCTGTACCTGCCCGTCGACCAGACGGTCGAGTTCACGATCCGCAGCCGCGACGTGGCGCACTCGTTCTGGGTGCCGGCGTTCCTGTACAAGATCGACATGCTGCCCGGCGAGGTGAACACCTTCCAGGTGACGCCGGGCGTCGAGGGCGAGTGGCTCGGCAAGTGCGCCGAGCTGTGCGGCCAGTATCACGGCTACATGCTGTTCAACGTGGCCGTCGTCTCCCAGGCGGAGTTCGACGCGCACATGGCCGAGCTGGAGGAGGCCGGCCAGACCGGCCAGTTGGGGCCGGAGTACGACCGGCAGAACCCGGCGAACCTGACCGGCGCCGACGAAGGAGCTGACCACTGATGGCCACCATCGAGGACACGCCGCAGGCGCACGTCGAGACGGTGCCGGGCCTTCCCCCCGAGCGTCAGAAGCTCGGTCGGACCGTCATCAAGTGGGTCACGTCCACCGACCACAAGACGATCGGGTACCTGTACCTGATCACCTCCTTCATCTTCTTCTGCATCGGCGGCGTGCTCGCGCTGCTGATCCGGGCCGAGCTGTTCGAGCCGGGCGTGCAGATCGTCAGCAGCGCCGAGCAGTACAACCAGCTGTTCACGATGCACGGCACGATCATGTTGCTGCTGTTCGCGACGCCGCTGTTCGTCGGGTTCGGCAACGTCCTGGTGCCGCTGCAGATCGGTGCCCCGGACGTGGCGTTCCCGCGGCTGAACATGTTCGCCTACTGGCTGTTCCTGTTCGGCGGGATCATCGCCTGCGCCGGCTTCCTCACCCCGAAAGGTGCGGCGAGCTTCGGCTGGTTCGCGTACGCGCCGTTGTCGAACGCGACCTATTCCGACGGCCTCGGTGGTGACCTATGGGTCATGGGCCTGGCGATGACCGGGTTCGGCACGATCTTCGGGTCCGTCAACTTCATCACCACGATCCTGTGCATGCGCGCCCCGGGCATGACCATGTTCCGGATGCCCATCTTCACCTGGAACATCCTGCTCACCTCGGTGCTCGCGCTGATGGCGTTCCCGATCCTCGCCGCGGCCCTGTTCGGCCTCGGCGCCGACCGGATCCTCGGCTCCCAGATCTTCGCCGCCGAGAACGGTGGGGCCATGCTCTGGCAACATCTGTTCTGGTTCTTCGGACACCCGGAGGTCTACATCATCGCCCTGCCGTTCTTCGGCATCGTCTCGGAGATCCTGCCGGTGTTCTCCCGCAAGCCGATCTTCGGCTACAAGGGCCTCATCTTCGCCACCATCTCGATCGCCGGCCTGTCCGTGACTGTGTGGGCCCACCACATGTTCTCCACCGGCCAGGTGCTGTTGCCCTTCTTCTCCGTGATGACGATGGCGATCGCGGTACCCACCGGTGTGAAGTTCTTCAACTGGATCGGCACGATGTGGCGCGGGAAACTCACGTTCCAGTCGCCGATGCTGTGGTCCATCGGGTTCCTTGCCACGTTCCTCTTCGGCGGCCTCACCGGCGTGATCCTGGCCAGCCCACCGCTGGACTTCCACGTGACCGACACCTACTTCGTGGTCGCGCACTTCCACTACGTCGTGTTCGGCACCGTGGTGTTCGCGATGTTCGCCGGGTTCTATTTCTGGTGGCCGAAGTTCACCGGCCGGATGCTGGACGACAAGCTCGGCAAGCTCCACTTCTGGCTGTTGTTCGTCGGCTTCCACGGCACCTTCCTGATCCAGCACTGGCTCGGCGTGCTCGGGATGCAGCGCCGGGTCCCGGACTACCTGCCCGAGCCCGACTTCGTGCTGTTCAACCAGATCTCCACGGTCTCCTCGGTACTGCTGGCGCTGTCCACGCTGCCGTTCCTGTGGAACGTCTACAAGACCTGGCGGCACGCGCCGCTGGTCACCGTCGATGACCCGTGGGGCTACGGTGCCTCGCTCGAGTGGGCCACCTCCAGCCCGCCTCCGCGGCACAACTTCACGTCCCTGCCCCGGATCCGGTCCGAGCGTCCCGCCTTCGACCTGCACCACCCGGAGGTCGCCGCGCTCGACCACGCAGAACCGGACAAGGACATCCTCGATCAGATCTACGGCAACGCCGAGATGGCAGGTCACAAGGCCCAGGTCGACGAGAGAGCGGCCCGGCAGCGGCAGGAAGGGACTGACAAGTGAGCAGGGGTCACACGCCCAAGGGGCCGAAGAAGGGTTCCCCGCTCGGGGTGGAGAAGTGGTTCTTCCTCCTCGGCCTGCTCTTCTTCGTGCCGGTCTTCCTGCTGTACGGCCTCTGGTCCCACTGGGAGCCGATCGGTTCGATGGCACTCGGTCTGATCATCGGCATGTGGGGCATGGTCGGTGTCTATCTGTGGCGCGTCGGGTCGCGGATCGACGAGCGGCCCGAGGACGACCCGTATGCCGAGGTCACGGCCGACTCCGACTACGGCGTGTTCTCCCCGTGGAGCTGGTGGCCGCTCGTGCTCGGCCTCGCCGCGGCCCTGGTGTTCCTCGGCGTGGCCGTCGGCTGGTGGCTGACCGGTATCGGCGTGGCGCTGGGCGTCATCGGCCTCGTCGGCCAGGTCCTGGAGTTCAGTCGCGGGCAGCACGCCCACTGAGCGGCGCCTGAGGCCACGTTCGCCGAAGGGTCCGTACCGAGATCGGTACGGACCCTTTCGCATACCACGGAGACCAGGGCGGAGCCGGAGCGGTACACCGCGCTCTCGCGGATGCCCTGGGACGATGAAACGGGCCCACAACCGGATCGCTCCGGTGTGGGCCCGCCGTACGTGCCTGCGCTGATCGTCAGGGGACGATCAGGCCCGCCGTCTGGGTGCGGGCGCGCTCGAAGCGGGCGGCCACGTCCTGCCAGTTGGCGATGTTCCAGAACGCCTTGACGTAGTCCGCCTTGACGTTCAGGTAATCCAGGTAGAACGCGTGCTCCCACATGTCCAGCAGCAGCAGCGGGATGATCCCGACCGGGATGTTGCCCTGCTGGTCGAAGAGCTGGAAGATCGCGAGCCGCTGGCCGATGCTGTCCCAGGCGAGCACGGACCAGCCGGACCCCTGGATCGCATTGGCGTTCGCACCGAACTGCGCCTGGAAGGCCTCGAAGGAACCGAACTGGTCCTTGATGGCCTCGGCGAGTTCGCCCTCGGGCTGCCCACCGCCCTCGGGGGAGAGGTTGTTCCAGAACACGGTGTGGTTGGTGTGGCCCCCGAGGTGGAACGCGAGGTTCTTCTCGTGCAGGTTGACCGCGGCGAAGTCGTTCTTCTCGCGTGCCTCGGCGAGCTTGTCCAGCGCGGCGTTCGCACCGGTCACATAGGCGGCGTGGTGCTTGTCGTGGTGCAGCTCCATGATCTTGCCCGAGATGTGGGGCTCGAGAGCGGCGTAGTCGTACGGCAGGTCAGGAAGCGTGTACTGAGCCATGTGGTCCTCCCGGTCGGTGCGGCGCAGTGATTCCGTGCCGCGGTTTATCACCGCGGCCCCGGTATGGGGCCGCGGGACGTTGTCAGCATCAGACCCGTCAGCGAGCGGCGGGTCTCCTCCACCGTATCCCGAAGGTCAGTGGCTACGCGCTTCGAGTTCGTGGACGTCCCGACCCTCGGACGCGGGCAGTTCGTCGTGTGCGCCGGTGGCGTGCGCGGCGGCCAGTTCGGCCGGGGTGACAGGTTCGACCCGGTCCTCGTAGAAGAAGCGGGAGAGCTTCTGCCGGCGCAGCTCCTTGGCGTGTCCCGGGCGACGGACGCCGTTGGCGTCCTCGGCGGGCTCGATCTCGAGGGGGCGTTCCCGCTGCGGGCCGACCAGCACCCACCGCTCGAACTCGTCCAGCGGCTGGTGCACCTCCGCATACTCGCCGGAGGCGAACCGGACCACGCGGCCGGTCTCGTGGCCGTGCAGGACCAGTTCGCGGTCCTTTCGCTGCAGACCGAAACAGACTCGCTTCGTCACGATGAACGCGACCACCGGGAGGACGAAGAACAGCACCCGGAACGCCCACGTGATCGCATTCAGGGACAGGCTGAAGTGCGTGGCGATGAGGTCGTTCGAACCGGCCCCGAGGAGCACGAAGAACGCGCTGAGCACGGCCACGATGATCGCGGTGCGCGTCGGTGCGTTACGCGGCCGGTCGAGCACGTGGTGCTCGCCGGTGTCCTTGGTGACGAGGTTGTGGATGAACGGGTACGCCCCGAGGATCGTGAACAGCAGGCCGGGCACCACCACGGCCGGGATCAGGACGTTGAGCGACAGTGTGAAGCCGCCGATGACCACCTCCCAGCCGGGCATCAGCCGCAGGGACCCCTCGAGGAAGAGCATGTACCAGTCCGGCTGGGCACCGGCGCCCACCAGGGCGGGGTCGAACGGGCCGTAGTTCCAGACGTTGTTGATGCTCATCGTGGCGCCCATGAGGCCGAGGATGCCGAACACGATGAAGAAGAAGCCGCCGGCCTTGGCCACGTAGATCGGGAACAGCGGGAAGCCGACCACGTTCTTGTCCGTGCGACCGGGGCCCGGGTACTGGGTGTGCTTGTGCCAGAACACCAGGAACAGGTGCACGGCAACGAGCGCGAGGATCAGCCCGGGGATGAACAGGATGTGCAGGGCGTACATGCGGGGGATGACGTCCATGCCCGGGAACTCGCCGCCGAACACCATGAAGCTCAAGTAGGAGCCGATGATCGGAATGGACCGGACCACACCGTCGGTGATCCGCAGGCCGTTGCCGGAGAGCACGTCGTCCGGGAGGGAGTAGCCGGTGAGGCCGGCCAGCAGGCTCGTGATCAGCATCAGGAAGCCGACCAGGTAGTTCAGTTCCCGTGGCTTGCGGAACGCACCCGTGAACAGGATGCGGAGCATGTGGATCACCATGGCGCCGACGAAGATCAGCGCGGACCAGTGGTGCAGCTGGCGCATGAAGAGGCCGCCACGCACATGGAACGAGAGGTTCAGCGTGGACGCGAAGGCCTCGGACATCGGCTGGCCCTGCATGGTGACCGGGAGCGCGTCGTGCGGGTAGTGGATCTCGTTCATGCTCGGCACGAAGAACATCGTGAGGAATGTGCCCGAGATGATCAGCACGATGAAGCTGTACAGCGCGATCTCACCGAGCAGGAACGACCAGTGGTCGGGGAAGAGTTTGCGGCCGAGTCCCTTGAACATCTTGGAGATGCCGAGACGGGTGTCGAGGAAGTCCGCCGTTGCGGCGATCTTCGGGTCCACCTTGGGGCCGGGGGCCAGGTCGGTGGTCATCGTTCACGCTCCCAGAAACTCGGGCCGACGGGTTCGTCGAAGTCACGCTGCGCCACCAGATAGCCGTTCTCGTCGACGTCGATCGGCAACTGGGGCAGTGCCCGCCCCGCGGGTCCGAAGACCACCTTCGCCTCGTCGGTGACATCGAACGTGGACTGGTGGCACGGGCAGAGCAGGTGGTGGGTCTCACGCTCGTACAGCGCCACGGGGCAGCCGACGTGCGTGCAGATCTTCGAGTACGCCACGATGCCGTCGTAGGACCAGCTGGCGCGCTCCTCGGTCTCCTTCAGGTCCTGCGGGTCCACGCGAACCAGGAGGACGACGGCCTTGGCCTTCTCGTCCAGGTAGTCCGGGTGCTCCGGCAGGTTCCACGGCATCACGTGGAAGAGGCTCCCGATGGTCACGTCGGAGGCCTTGATGCGGCGGTTGGTCGGGTCCGTGGCGAGGTAGACGCGGTCCCCGTTGGCGGCGGGCGCCCACGCGGTCCTCTTGAACCTCGAGATGTCCCAGTCGCCACCGAGGTTGCCGATCAGCGGCACCAGGAACGGCAGCGGCGCGAGGGCGAGGGCACCACCCAGCGCGCCCTTGATGAGTGGGCGACGGGCGA
Source organism: Occultella aeris (assembly GCF_902703175.1). GTDB lineage: Bacteria > Actinomycetota > Actinomycetes > Actinomycetales > Beutenbergiaceae > Occultella > Occultella aeris. The sequence continues at coordinate 15,586 of NZ_CACRYJ010000069.1, forward strand.
TGTCGGTGTCCTTGGCGCCCTCGTTGAACATCTCGATCGCCGTGCTCCGCGTCTGCGCGTCTCCGGCGATCTCGTGCCTCTCCTCGACCTTGTCATGGTCGTTCATGAGCGACTTGGCCCAGTGGATCGCGGCGGTCCCGATGCCGAGCATCCCGAGGCCGAGTCCGAGCCCGATGATCAGGGTGGACAGGTGGGTGTTGCCCATGCTGCCGGCTTCTGGGTCCACCGGGATGGCGAAGTAGCCGACGATGGCGGCGATGCTGGCCAGCACGGACACGGTGAACAGGAGGAGGACGAGGCGCTCGGAGCGCTTCGCGGCCTTCGGGTCCTCGTCGCCGAGGCGCGGCCGGTGCGGGGGCAAGCCCGGGTTCGGGAACCTGTCCGGGTGTTCGGTCAGCTCGGTGGAGTGGTCGGACTGCTCGATAGTCATGAGGAGCGCGCTCCGATCCACACTGCGGCCCCGATCAGGAGGCCGAATCCGACGAGGAATGCCCAGACGCCCTCGGAGACGGAGCCGAGTGAGCCGAGGCTGAAGCCACCGGGATTGGGCTCCCGCTGGGCCATCAGGTAGGCGATGATGTTGCGCTTGTCCTCTTCGTTGAGGTTCGCGTTGTTGAACACCGGCATCGACTGCGGGCCGGTGATCATGGCCTCGTAGATCTCGATGGGCGTGCTCTCATCCAGTGCCGGCGCGTACTTGCCGTTGCTGAGGGCGCCACCGGCGCCGACGAAGTTGTGGCACATCGCGCAGTTGGTCCGGAACAGCTGCATGCCCTCCGCCGCGTTGCCCAGCTCGGGGTCGACGACGTCCTCGCCGGGAATGCCGGGGCCGGGGCCGAGGGTGGCGATGTAGGCAGCGATCTGCCGGGCCTGCTCGTCGTTGAACTGCGGCGGCTTCGCGCCGGCCTGCGGGGAGTCCGCGTCCATCGGCATCCGGCCGGTGATGACCTGGAAGTGCACGGACGCCGCACCGACGCCGATCAGCGAGGGCACCGTCTCCGAACCCTCGGCGTCCATACCGTGGCAGGTGGAGCAGTTCGTGATGAACAGCCGGCGACCCTCTTCGATGTCATCGGCGGACGCACTGTTCGCCTGCGCCGAACTCGGGGCGAGAGCGGCGTAGACCGCGCCGGTGAGGAACAACGCCAGGGTCATCAGGATGACCGGCGCCAACCGGTGCCGTCTGCTGGCCGCTAATGCCTTCACTTCGTCAGATCCTTCGCTACGTCAGGTATGGGTGGTTTCGGGGGAGCCGCTACTGCAGGAAGTAGATGGTGAAGAACAGCGCGATCCAGACGGCGTCGACGAAGTGCCAGTAGTAGGAGACGACGATGGCCGTCGTGGCCTCGTGCTCCCCGAACCGCTTCGCGGAGAATGACCGCAGCAGGACGAACAGGAACGCGATGAGCCCGCCGATGACGTGCAGGCCGTGGAAGCCGGTCGTGAGGTAGAAGACCGAGCCGTACGTCGAGTTCTGGAACGTGAGGCCGTGCTGGGCGAGCTCGGCGTACTCGAAGATCTGGCCGGCGACGAAGAACGCGCCCATCAGGTAGGTGAGGATGAACCACTCGTTCATGCCCCACTTCCAGAACGCGAACACGCCCGCGGACCGGCGCGCCTGGAGCCGCTCGGCGGCGATCACACCCATCTGGCAGGTGACCGAACTGAGCACCAGCACCAAGGTGTTGGCGCCGGAGAACAGGAGGTTCAGCTGGCCGGCACCCTCGGCCCACACTTCGGGTCCGGCGACCGAGCGGTGCGTGAAGTACATCGCGAAGAGACCCGCGAAGAACATCAGTTCGCTGGACAGCCAGACGATCGTGCCCACCTGCGCGAGGTTGGGCCGATTCACCGACAGGTGGGGGGTGCTGAGCTCAGTGGTTGCAGACGACACGATGTCATTATGGCGCGAATGGCAACCGCGTGGAGCCTCCGGCACGCCCGGATCCGACTTTGCCGCACGATGATGCCCCAAAGTGACTTCGGAGGGCATGGAAACCTAGGCGGGTACTGACAAAAGTGCTGGTGGCGTCACGTCCCAGTGGCGGGTCCCGTGGTGCTTCGCGGAGGGCGCCGTCGGGGTCGCCGCGCGGCCCCGGTGGCGCCGCTGGAGGCGGGGGACGCACTAGCATGTTCGGCAGGACTTCGGCGGCGGTGGGATCCGCGCCGCTTCTCGATCTGGAGGACCACGATGACCGCTGCGCCGCACGAGGCTGCGCCCGCACCGCAGAAGCAGGAGACCGTGTCGGTCCTGCTGTACAGCGACGACTACACGACCCGGGACGCGGTGAAGGTCGGCGTCGGCCGCCGCGCGTCGATCGACACCCCGAAGATCGCCTGGACGGACGCTGCGACACCGGCCGCGGTGATAGAACTCGTGGAGAACAACGCCTACGACCTCCTCATTCTCGATGGTGAGGCGGCCAAGCACGGTGGCCTGGGTCTGTGCCGCACGCTGAAGTCGGAGATCTACAAGTGCCCGCCGGTCATGGTGCTCATCGCCCGGTCGCAGGACGCCTGGCTCGCGTCCTGGTCCGAGGCGGACGCGGTGGTCACCTACCCGCTCGATCCGCTGGAGCTGCAGGAGTCGGTCGCGGACGTGCTCCGGGCGCGCCTCGTACGCTGAGTCGATGACCGCCGACGAGGGCCGCACTTGGCCGGACCTGATCGTGCGGCTGCTCGGTGGGTCCGATCTGTCCGCGGCGGAGACGTCCTGGGCGATGGATGAGGTGATGTCCGGGAACACCTCACCGGCCACACTCGCCGGGTTCCTCGTCGCCCTCGCGGCGAAGGGCGAGACGGTGCCCGAGGTCCGTGGTCTCGCGGACTCGATGATCTCCCACGCCGTCCCCATCGAGGTGCCCGGGGACGCCGTCGACATCGTCGGAACCGGCGGCGACCGGCACCGCAGCGTCAACATCTCGACCATGGCGGCGATCGTGGCCGCCGGCGCCGGGGTTCGCGTCGTCAAGCACGGCAACCGGGCGTCATCGTCGGCGAGTGGATCGGCGGACGTGCTCGAGGCACTCGGGGTCCGGCTCGACCTCGACCCACCGGCGGCGTCCCGGGTCGTCGTCGAGGCCGGTATCACGTTCCTGTTCGCGAACCACTACCACCCGGCGATGCGGCACGCCGCGGTCGCCCGGCGGGACCTCGGCATCCCGACGGCGTTCAACGTGCTCGGTCCGTTGACGAACCCGGCTCGGCCGCGGGCCGGCGCGATCGGGGTCGGCAACGCCCGGATGGCCCAGATCATGGCCGGGGTGTTCGCCGAGCGGGGCACCCGCACGCTCGTGTTCCGCAGTGCGGATGGCCTCGACGAGCTGGCGACGACGGCGCCCGCCACGGTCTGGGAGGTCACCGCTGCCACCGGTGGTGTGGTGCGCGAGCATGTCCTCGACCCGGTCACGGCGTTCGGGATGCCCCGGGCCACGCTCGAGGACATCCGCGGCGCGGACGCGACCTTCAACGCGGGCGTGGCCCGTGACCTGCTCGCCGGACGCACCGGCGCGGTCCGGGACGCGGTGCTGCTGAACGCGGCCGCCGCTCTCGTCGCGGACGGCAGCAGGCCCGGGACCGACGACGGAGACCTCCTCGATAGGCTCGGCGTCGGTCTGGCCCTGGCCGCCGCGTCCATCGACGACGGCGCCGCGGCCGCGGTCCTCGAACGCTGGATCGCCGTCAGCAACGCCTGAGGGGCCGGCGCGTCAGTCCGCGAGGCCGAGGTCGAAGGCGGCCTCGAGGTCGTGGCCGGAGTAGGTCTGGAACGCGATGTAGGACTGTGTGCGCAGCACACCCTCGACCTTGCTGATCCTGTCCGCGATGACGCCGGCGAGTTCCTCGTGCCGGCGGACGCGGACCATGGCCACGAGGTCGATGTCCCCGGTGACGGAGTAGGCCTCGCTCACGCCGTCGATGTCCGCGACCTCCTTGGCGACTTCGGGGATGCGGGCGGCGTCGGCGTCGATCAGGACGATCGCGGTGATCATGGGTCCTCCGTGGGTGGGGCAGCTTCGGGTACGGATCCATCATGCCGCGCCGACCCCGCGCGGCGCGTCGGCGAGCGCCGACCGGGAGCCACTCGTGGGCTCGGGCCCCTGTTCGCCGGCGTGCGCCCAGGGGTCAGCCGGCGTCTGCCCGACGGTCAGTGGTTCGTGCGGCCGCGCCCGGACGGTCGGACGCCGGGACGACGGGGACCTCGCCGGCGCGGCGGCCGAGCGCGGCCCGCTCGGTGTCCCGGGCCTGCGCCGCCTCCAGCTCACGCAGGTGCGCGGTAGCGCCGCCGATCGGCATGGCCCAACCCTGCGCGTCGGCCGCGTCGAACTCGATCAGCCGGGTGCCGTCCCGCTCCAGCCAGGTGGTGACCAACTCAGTCTCCTCGGCCGTTGCCGCACCACCGGCGACGTCCGGCTCGGCCACCTGTTCCCCGCCGGCGACGAGGGCGGAGATGGTCAGGTACGGGCTCGTGTCCCGTGGGCTGATCGCGGTGGCCGCGAGCCGCCCGTGACGCACGACGACGATCTCCCAGCCGCCTTCGGCGTGGGCGCGGGCAGCCACGATCTGCCGGGCTCGCTGGATCGGGGCCAGCCGCTGGGTGCGTGCCGCGCCGCGCAGGAACGCCAACAGCCGGTCCCGGTGCACGGCCGCCTCCTCGTACCGCTGCTGCAGACTCAGGTGGCTGATCGAGCGCCGCAGCGCGGCCACCACCGGGGCCGCGTCGCCACGCATGATCTGCTCGGCCGCCGCCACGGTGTCCTCGTACCGCGGCAGGCCTCCGCGGATCTCGGGTCCGCCGACCCCGGGTAGCCCGAGCGTCGCCACCCCGTCGGCGGGTGCCACGCACGGCGCACTGCACCGGCCCAGCTCGGCCAGCACGCAGGCGGAGGCGGCCGCCGCCGGGATTCGCGGCAGGCGCGTGCTGCACTGCCGCAGCGGCACGGTCGCCAGGATCGCCTCCACGGCCTGCTCGGCCCCGCGCCGGGACGCGAACGGGCCGATCGCCCGGTCCCGGGCCGAGCTGGGAACCGACCGCACGATGGACAGCCGGGCGTGCGCCTCGTCGGTGAGCCGGATCCAGGGGCGTCGCTCGGGGGCGCGCGAGCGCCGGTTGTACGGCGGCTTGTGCTCGGCGATCAGGCGCAGCTCGCGCACGCTCGCCTCGAGCGGGGTGGCGCAGGGGATAGGGCGTACCCCGGTGGCCAGGTCCACCATCTCCCCGATCCGGGCCCGCTTCTCGGCGGCGGTGAAGTAGCTGCGCACCCGCCGCTTGATGTTGACGGCGGTCCCGACGTAGAGGACCTCGTTCTTGGGGCCGAGGAACTGGTAGACGCCGGCGCCGGTGGGTAGGCCGTCCGCGAGGGTGGATTTGCGGCGCCGGGCGTGCGGGACCGGGTCGGCCGCCGTGGTCAGGTCCTCCAGGTGGGTGACCCCGAGCCCACTCATCCGGCCGAGCAGCGCGTGCAGCACGTCGACGGTTGCGCGGGCGTCGGACAGGGCCCGGTGGTCCGGCGTGGTCTCGGCATGGAACAGCGCCGCGAGCGTGCCCAGCTTGTGGTTGGGCGCCTCGTCCCGGGTGACCACCCGGCGGGCCAGCGCGACAGTGTCCACCACCTGCGGTCGCGGCCAGGCAAGGTCCATCCGGGCCGTGGCCGCCTTGAGGAATCCGACATCGAACCGGGCGTTGTGCGCCACCAGCACGCCGCCACGGGCGAACTCCAGGAACGCGGGCAGCACCTCGCTGATCGGCGGCGCCTCGATCACCATGGCGTTCGTGATCCCGGTCAACACGGTGATCATCGGCGGAATCCCGGTGCCGGGGTTCACGAGCGTCTGGAACTCGCCGAGCACCTCGCCGCCACGCACCTTCACGGCGCCGATCTCGGTGATCTCGCACGCGGTGGGGGAGCCACCGGTGGTCTCCAGGTCCACCACCACGAACGTCGCCTCGTAGAGGGGCGTGCCGACCTCGTCGAGGGCGAGCTGCACCGCTGACTGCCCGGACGCCAGGTACGGGGACCGCCCGGCGTCGATGAGGTCGAGGCGCCGGCCGGGGCGGGGCGGGTGCAGGAGGTTCTCGGCCATCCGTTCGAACGTTACGGCCCGGCACCGACAACGCCGGTGCGGCCACGCCGGGAGAGTCCCGGACGCGGCCACACCGGCGTGGGTGACGGGTAGCGTGCGTCAGTCGGCGCTGGCGCCGGCCCCGTTCGCCGCACGCGCCTTGGCGGCGTTGTCGTACATCGCCTCGATCCGGTCCGCGAAGTCGCGCAGCACCAGGTTGCGCTTCACCTTCAGCGACGGGGTCAGGTAGTCGTTGGCGATCGTGAAGTCGTCGAGCAGGATCTCGAACGTCCGGATCGACTCCGCCCGGGAGACCTTCGAGTTGGCCCGGTCCACCGCGCTCTGGATCGCGGCGACGACCGTCGGGTCCTTGGCCGCCTCCGCGACGGACAGTTCGCCGACCTCGTGGTTGGCGAGCCACGTCGGCAGCATCTCGGTGTCCAGGGTGACCAGCGCCGCGATGAACGGCTTCTGGTCACCGACCACCACGCACTGGCTCACCAGGGGGTGGGACCGGATCCGGTCCTCGAGCTGGGACGGCACCACGTTCTTCCCGCCGGCGGTGACGATGATCTCCTTCTTCCGACCGGTGATCTTCAGGTAGCCGTCGGCGGTGAGTTCGCCGAGGTCTCCCGTGTGGAACCAGTCGTCGGTGAACGACTCGGCGGTGGCCTCGGCGTTGTCGTGGTAGCCGCGGAAGACCGCGATCCCGCGGGCGAGGATCTCGCCGTCGGCGTCGATCTTCAGGCCCACGCCCGGCAGCGGCGGCCCGACGGTACCGATGACCGACTTGGACGGCACGTTGACGCTCACCGGCGCCGTCGTCTCGGTCAGCCCGTACCCCTCGAGAACGGTCAGGCCGACGCCACGGAAGAAGTGGCCGAGCCGCTCCCCGAGCGGCGCACCACCGGAGATCGCGAACTCGGCCTGGCCGCCGAGTGCGTTGCGGATCTTGTGCAGCACGAGTTTGTCCGCGAGCTTGTGCTGCAGCTTCAGCCCGAGCCCGGGTCCGCCGGTGTCGAGCGAGCGCGAGTAGTCACCGGAGACCTTCGCCGCCCAGCGGAAGATCTTCACCTTGCCGCCCGCGGCCGCCTTCTGCTCGGAGCTGTTGTAGACCTTCTCGAACACGCGCGGCACGGACAGGATGAACGTCGGCCGGAACGTGGCGATGTCCGCCATCAGCGTCTTCGTGTCCGGGGTGTGCCCCTGCGGTACGCCGGCGGTCACGCAGAGCACCTCGACGAACCGTGCGAACACGTGTGCCAGCGGCATGAACAGCAGGGTTCGCGACGCCTCGTGCAGGATCGAGGGCCCGAGCGCACCGACTGCATTGCGGGTCAGCTCCACGAAGTTGGCGTGGGTGAGCTCGGCGCCCTTGGGTCGGCCGGTGGTACCCGAGGTGTAGATGATCGTGGCCAGGTCGTCGGTGCGGAGCGCGTCGTAGCGAGCCCGGACGTCCTCGTCCGAGACCTGGGCGCCCTCCGTGGCGAGCTTGTCGAGGGCGCCGTCGTCGATGACCCAGGCCCGCCCCAGGTTGGGTGCCTCGGCGCGGGCCTCGTCGACCACGGCCAGGTGGCTGGCGTTCTCGACGACGATCGCCTTCGTGTCCGAGTTCGACAGGATCCACGCGGTCTGGTCGGCCGAGGAGGTCTCGTAGACCGGCACGGTGACGGCGCCGGCGTACCAGATCCCGAAGTCGAGGAGCACCCACTCGGCGCGGGTGCGGCTCATCACCGCGACCCGGTCCCCAGGTCCGATGCCCGCGGCGATCAGGCCCTTCGCGATGGAGGACGCCTTCTCGTGCATCTGCTGCGCCGTGATCGGGTGCCACGTCGAACCGCGGAGTTCCTCGATGAGCACTCGTCCGGGCTCCTTCGCGGCCCAGTCGGCGAGGATGTCCGGCGTGCTCATCTCCGGCGGGGTCTGGACGAGGAGGGGTGCCTCGTTCTGGTCCATATGTCTGGCTCCTTCGGCAGTGGTCGAAACTAGCTCAAGAGTACGTGCGCCCGACGGCTGCGGCGGGCAGCGGCGCGGCGATCGGCGGTGATCGTACGCTGATCCACTCAGGGCTCAGACTACGGCGCCGTCGTCGTCCGAGGGATCTTTCGGCATCCGCCAGAGCAGGATGCCCCATCCGATGAGCGAGCAGACGAGGGCGCCGACGTAGAACAGCTGCGGTGCCCCCGCCCACAGGATCAGGGCGAGCACGGTCGCCACAGGCCCTCCGATGGCGCCGATCCAGGCCATCGTGACGAGCGGGTCGGAGGTGTCCAGCGGTTCCGGCTCGGGCGGGACATAGCCGTGGTCGTCCTCGGTCTCGTCCACGCCGTAGTCACGGGGTCCGGGCCCGACGGCGGAGGTCGCCTCAGTCCGGTCCGGATCGTCGTCGAGATCGTCGTCCGGTTCGTCGCCGGCGTCGCCGGCGTCGTCCGCCGCTCCGGCGAGGCCGGGCTCGGCCGACCGGTTCAGCCGCTCGAGGTCCGCGGCCTGTTCGGTGAGTCCTTCGCCGAGCGGCCCGAGACGCGCGGTGATCTCGGCCCAGCTCGCCTCGACGTCCGCGTCGCTGGGCTCGCGGGCGCCGTCGCCGGGTCGCGGCTCTCCGCCCGAGGTGGGACCGTTCATCCCTTAACTCTAGGGTGAGTTCGACCCGTTCGTGTCGGCGGCGGGTGTCGAGCCGAAGGAAGGGACCGGCGCGTGTTCTATCGGTTCATGAAGGCGACCCTCGGCCGGTTCCTGCGGTGGTACTACCGGCCGTGGATCCGCGGGACGGAGCACGTGCCGCCATCCGGGGCCGCGATCCTGGCCAGCAACCACCTCGCCGTCATCGACTCCTTCTTCCTACCCGCGCTGCTCAAGCGCCCCGTCGTCTTCCTGGGCAAGGACGCGTACTTCACCGGACGGGGGATCCGGGGCCGGATCGTGGCCACCTTCATGCGCGGCGTGGGTACCATCCCGGTCGACCGCAGCGGGGGCTCCGGGGTGGAGGCAGCGCTGCGGACCGGGCTGGCCAGATTGGCGGCGGGGGAGTTGTTCGGCATCTATCCCGAGGGCACCCGCAGCCCCGACGGGCGCCTGTACCGGGGCAAGACCGGGATCGCACGGCTCGCGCTCGAGTCCGGGGCGCCGGTCATCCCGGTGGCGATGGTGGACTCCCACATCGCCCAGCCGATCGGGAAGCGGGTCCCGTCCCGGCACCGGGTCGGTGTGGTGATCGGGGCGCCCCTGGACTTCAGCCGCTACCAGGCGATGGCCTCGGACCGGTTCGTGCTGCGCACGGTCACCGACGAGATCATGTACGCGATCATGGGCCTGTCCGGCCAGGAGTACGTGGACGCCTACGCGGCGTCCGAGAAGTCGCGGATGGCCTCTCGCAGCGGCGAGCCGACGCCGACCGCCCCCGGCGGGCCCGGTGGCCGCCCGGCACCCGGTGGGCCCGGGAGCCGCGTCGCGGAGGCCTGAGCCGCGACGTCCCCTGACAGCCGTGTCCCTCAGTAGCATGGACGCCGCAGGTCCCGCCCCGCCCGAGTGAAAGGCACACCCATGTCCGAGTCCAAGCCGATCCGCCGGATCGCACTCCTCACCGCGGGCGGTTTCGCCCCCTGCCTCTCGGCCTCCGTCGCTGGGCTCGTGCGCCGCTACACCGAGGTGCTCCCGGACGCCGAGATCATCGCCTACCAGTACGGCTACCACGGCCTGCTCACCGGCACCTTCGTGGTGGTCGACGAACAGGCGCGCGCGAACATCGACGTCCTGGACGACTTCGGGGGCTCCCCGATCGGGAACAGCCGGGTGAAGCTGACGAACGCGAAGAACCTCGTCGAGCGCGGCCTGGTCACCGAGGGTCAGGACCCGCTGCAGGTCGCGGCCGAGCAGCTGCGCAAGGACGGCGTGGACGTCCTGCACACGATCGGCGGCGACGACACGAACACCACTGCGGCGGACCTCGCGGCCTACCTCGAGGACAACGGCTACCACCTGACCGTGGTCGGCCTGCCGAAGACGATCGACAACGACATCATCCCGATCCGGCAGTCCCTCGGCGCGAACACCGCCGCCGAGCAGGCCTCGATCTTCGCGCAGAACATCATCGGCGAGCACCGGTCCAACCCGCGGATGCTGATCGTCCACGAGGTCATGGGCCGGCACTGCGGCTGGTTGACCGCGGCCGCCGCCCAGCGTTACCGGTCCTGGTGGTCGGAGCAGCAGTGGAACCCGGCGCTGGGCCTGGCCAAGGAGCGTTGGGACGTCCACGCCGTGTTCCTGCCCGAGCTGAAGCTGGACATGGCGGGTGAGGCCGAGCGGCTGCGGGGCATCATGGACGAGATCGGCAACGTCAACATCTTCCTTTCCGAGGGGGCCGGGGTGCCCGAGATCATCGCCGAGATGGAGGCTGCCGGCGAGGAGGTCCAGCGCGACCCGTTCGGGCACGTCAAGCTCGACACCATCAACCCGGGCGCCTGGTTCGCGAAGCAGTTCGCCGCCCTCATCGGCGCCGAGAAGACCATGGTCCAGAAGAGCGGCTACTTCTCCCGCTCGGCCCGCGCCAACGATGAGGACCTCGCGCTGATCCGCCTCATGACGGACCTGGCCGTAGACAAGGCGATCGCCGGTGAGTCCGGCGTGATCGGCCACGACGAGGAGAACGACGACGAGCTCACCGCCATCGCGTTCCCGCGGATCGCCGGCGGCAAGGCGTTCGACATCTCCACACCGTGGTTCGGCGCCCTGCTCGGCGACATCGGCCAGAACGCCGTGGCCGCCGAGCCCGCCGAGCACTGACCTCGTCCAGCCCGAACCCCGGGCCCGCGCCGCCGGCCGGACCACGGTCCGGTCCGGCCCGGCGCGGGCCCTATCCTTGGTGCCGTGAGTGTTCTCCCTGATCCCGCGGTACTGGCCGGCCTCGACACCTTCCGCGACCTGGAGGCGAAGCAGCAGCCGAGCTGGCCCGACGCGCAGGCCCTCGCCGACGTGACGGCGAAGCTCTCCTCGGTGCCGCCGCTGGTCTTCGCCGGCGAGGCCGACAATCTGCGCGAGCGCCTCGGTGCCGCGTCCCGCGGGGAGGCGTTCCTGCTCCAGGGCGGCGACTGCGCCGAGACGTTCAGCGAACTCACCGCGGACAACATCCGGGACAAGATCAAGACGATCCTGCAGATGGCCGTGATCCTCACCTACGGGGCGTCCCTGCCGATCATCAAGATGGGCCGGATGGCGGGCCAGTACGCGAAGCCGCGCAGCTCGGACGCCGAGACCCGTGACGGCGTCACGCTGCCCGCGTACCGCGGGGACATCGTCAACGGGTTCGAGTTCAGCGAGTCGGCCCGGATCCCCGACCCGAACCGGCTCCTGGACGCATATCACAACTCGGCGACGACGCTGAACCTGATCCGGGCGTTCACCCAGGGCGGGTTCGCGGACCTGCGCCGGGTGCACGAGTGGAACCGCGGGTTCATGGCCAACCGTGCCTACGCCCAGTACGACACGTTCGCCGCCGAGATCGACCGGGCGATCCGGTTCATGCACGCCGCCGGTGCCGACTTCGAAGCGTTGCGCACCGTGGACTTCTTCTCCAGCCACGAGGGCCTGCTGCTGGACTACGAGCGTCCGCTGACCCGGATCGACTCCCGCACCGGGCTGCCCTACGACTGCTCCGCGCACTTCCTCTGGATCGGTGAGCGCACCCGCCAGCTCGACGGCGCGCACGTGGACTACTTCTCCCGGGTCCGGAACCCGATCGGGGTGAAGCTCGGCCCGACCAGCACCGGTGACGACGCGCTGGCGCTCATGGACAAGCTCAACCCCGACGGCGAGGCGGGGCGCCTGACGTTCATCACCAGGATGGGCGCGGGCAAGGTCCGCGACCTGCTCCCGGCCCTGGTCGAGCGGGTCCGCGCCGATGGCCGGCCGGTCGTCTGGGTGTGCGACCCGATGCACGGCAACGGGTTCACGTCGGAGAGCGGCTACAAGACCCGACGGTTCTCGGACGTGATCGACGAGGTCCGCGGCTTCTTCGAGGTGCACGCCGCGCTGGGCACGGTGCCGGGTGGGCTGCACGTGGAACTGACCGGCTCGGACGTGACCGAGGTGCTCGGCGGCAGCGAGGAGATCGACGACCTCGCCCTGGCACGCCGGTACGAGACGCTGGTGGATCCTCGGCTGAACCACCAGCAGTCCCTCGAGATGGCGTTCCTGGTCGCGGAGATGTTGCGGGGCGGGTGACCGGTGAGCACCCCCCACCATCCCGACCCGCCGCTGGAGCGGTCATTGCCGCCCGGGCAGTACTGGCGGCCCGAACCGCTGGTGATGCACTACGGCCGGGTGCCCAAGCCCCGCCCGGAGCGGTGGACGTTCACGGTCGGCGGCGCCACCGCGAGCGGCACCGAGCAGACCTTCGACCTGGACGCGATCCGAGGCCTGGAGTTCGTCGAGGAACTCGCGGACATGCACTGCGCCACCCGCTGGTCGGCCCTGGACCTGCGCTGGTCGGGCTACCGCGCCGCGGAGCTGCTCGAGCTCGCCCCGCCGGACCCGCGAGTGCGTGAGGTCCTGGTCTTCGCCGAGTACGGCTACGCCGCGAACCTGAGCCTCGACGATCTCGTCTCACCCCGGTCGCTGCTCGCCACCCACCTCGACGGCGAGGAGCTCACCGCCGAGCGTGGTGCCCCGCTACGTCTGGTTGTCCCGCACCTGTACACGTGGAAGGGTCCGAAGTGGGTGCGCGGCTGGAACTACCTGTTGCCCGATGACGGTGACCTCGGCTTCTGGGAGGAGCGCGGCTACCACGCCCATGGGGACGCCTGGCGGCAGGAACGGTACGCCTACCAGTCCGAGGACGCCAGGGACGAGGTCACACCACCGTCAGCACGATGACCGTGCCGGCGGGATGCATCTCGCCGGCGGGGACCGACTGGATGCGCACGGTGCCGAAGAAGGCACCGAGCACGTCCTCGCGCTGAACCTCGAACCCGAGGGCGGTGAGCGTGGCCGCGGCCTCCTCGTACTGTTTGCCGACCACGTTCGGCACCGCGAACAGCTCCGGCCCGAGCGAGACGATCACCTCGACCACGTCGCCGCGCAGCGCCGGTCCCTCGAGGGACTGACTGATCACGTCCCCGGCAGCGACGGAGTCGCTGTACGCAGCCGGCCCCAGTTGTGCGACCGCGCCCGCGGCCTCCAACTGATCGACCGCCGTCGCCTCATCGGCACCGACCACGTTCGGGACCGTGATCGGCTCCCGACCCGCGGAGACGACTAGCGTGAGCGGGGTGTTGTGCGCGATCGTCTCCCCGATGGCCGGGTCGGTCCCCATGACGGTACCCTCGGCGACCTCGGCGTCCCAGGGCCGACGCACCTCGGCCGAGACCTCGAAGCCGGCACCGGTCAGCGTGTCGAGCGCCTCGGCCTCTGGCGAGCCGGCGACGTCGGGCACGGTGAGCATCTCGATGCCGAGGGAGACCAGCACGGCGACCTCACCACCGTCGCGCAGCACGTCCTCGCCCGGACCCGGATCGGTCGAGATGACCTGCCCGGCTGGCACCTCGTCGTGGTACGCGGAGTCGGATGCCGGGCGCAGTCCGTGCCCCTCGAGCTCAGCGAGGGCAGCGGCCTCCTCGGCCCCGGTCACGTCCGGCACCGCGGTGTAGGCGCCAGGGCCGACGCGCAGGTACCACCAGCCGCCGGCGCCGAGCGCGAGCAGCACCACGAGGACGATCGCAACCACCCGCAGCCGACGCCGGCGCTTGCGCCGACGGGTGGAGCGGTGCTCCGCCGCGGCGGCGTCGGTGGCCGCGACCGCCCCGATCGGCAGCGCGATCGTGCCGGTGTGCCGGCTCACCGAGACGGTCTCGTCGCCGTCGGACTCCGCGTGGGCGTCGGCGACGATCTCGCCGACCTCGTCGGCCGGGGTGTCGGCCCGCACGGCCAGGGCCGCGGGGTCGAGCGTGGCTCTGGTGCGTCGCACCAGCGCGAGCGCGGCGCCGGCGTCGACCGGGCGGTCGCCCACCTCGCGGGCGGTCAGTGTGGCGATCAGGTCATCGATCTCGAGCGGCAGCCAGGGGACGTCGTCGGAGGCGGCCGGGATGGAGGAGTGCACGTGCTTGTACGCGACCTGGATCGGGGTCTCGCCCTCGAACGGCGGGTGCCCGGTGAGCATCTCGTAGAACAGCACCCCGACGGCGTACACGTCGGCACGGGCGTCGGCGTTGCCCGAGGTGACGATCTCGGGGGAGAGGTAGGCGACGGTTCCGAGCAGGTTGCCGGTGCTCGCCGCCGTCGCCTCGGTGACGGCGCGGGCCAGGCCGAAGTCGGCCACCTTGACGCGCCCGTCGGCGGCGATCAGCACGTTCTCCGGCTTCATGTCCCGGTGCACCAGGCCGGCACGGTGCGCCGCGGCCAGAGCGTCAAGGATGGACTCGAGGATGTCCAGCGTCTCACCGAGGCTGAAGGCGCCCTTGGCCCGCAGCGCGCGCCGGAGGTTGCGCCCGTCGACGTATTCCAGGGTCAGGTAGTTGAGTTCGCCCTCACTGCCCTGGTCGTAGACGCCGACGATGCCCGGGTGGGTGAGCCGTGCCGCGGCCCGCGCCTCCCGCCGGAACCGCGCTGCCACGTCCACGCCCTCGGCGAGGTGCGGATGCATGATCTTCAGCGCCACCTGCCGGTCCAGGCGCCGGTCGGTGGCCAAGTACACGGTCGCCATGCCACCACGGGCGATCCGTGAGGACACCTCGTACCGACCGTCGACCAGGCGGCCGATCATCGGGTCGGTGAGGGTGCTGGCCATGGCCGTGAGTTTACGGTGCTACCTCGCCGATCCCGGCGCTTGCCGCGTGCGTGTCACCGCACCGTGCACACGGCCTGCCCAGGTTGGCCTCAGTAGCGCGCCATCAGCGTCTGCACATTCGCCACATACCGGCGGGTGTCGTCGTACAACCCGTTGCGGTTGACCGATCCGAGGCCCTGGTAGTAGCCGCCGATCGCGGACTGCAGGTCCGGCGCGGTACGGACCAGGGCGCGCAGGATCGCGACCCCCGCGGTCACGTTGTCCTGTGGGTCGAGGAGGTTCAACCTCCGCCCGACCAGGTCGGAGGCCCACTCGCCGGAGGACGGGATGACCTGCATGACCCCGACCGCGTTCGCGGGGGAGACGGCTCGCATGTTGAAGCCTGACTCCTGCTGGGCGACCGCCAGCGCCAGCGCCGGGTCGACGCCCATGGAGACGGCCGTGGCCCGGATCATCTCCTGCATGGCCGCTCGGCTGGGCACGGACACACCGAGCAGGGTGGCCGCGTTCGCATTGGCGGCGGCGTTGACGTCGTCGGAGTAGGTGTAGTGCAGGAACGTGTTCGGCACGAGTTGGGTGGAGCCCGGGATGGTGAGGGTCTGCCCGATGCGGATCAGGGCCCGGGAGTCGAGGCCGTTCGCGGAGACGATCGCGGACGCCGTGGTGCCATAGCGGGACGCGATTCCCGAGACGGTCTCGCCCGGGCGCACGGTGTGCGAGGAACCGCCCGACGGCGCCGGAGCAGCCTGGGTGGGTGCGGCAGCCGGGGTGCCCGAGACGGCCCCGCTGCCGGGGATGGTGAGGGTCTGTCCGATGCGGATCAGGGCCCGGGAGTCGAGGCCGTTCGCGGACACGACCGCCGAGACCGTGGTGCCGTGCCGGGCCGCGATCCGGGAGACCGTGTCGCCGCTGGTCACGGTGTAGGAACCGCCGGAGGTCGCGGGTGCGGCCGGGGCAGGGCTGCTCGGAGCTGGGTTGTTGGAGCTGGTTGCGGCGCCCGGGATGGTGAGGGTCTGCCCGATCCGGATGATGGCGCGGGAGTCGAGACCGTTCGCGGACACGATCGCCGAGACCGGCACGTCGAACCGAAGCGACAGGTGGCCGACAGTGTCACCGGCGCGGACGGTGTAGAGGCTGTCACCAGCGGCCCGGGGTGCAGGCGCGACGTTGCGGAGCGTGGGCGACAGGCCCGCGCCTGCGCTCTCCGTGGTGATCCGGGTGGCTCGGCCGTCATGCTTGCCGAGCAGGTGTGTCGGCAGGTGGCCCGGGCTGCGCTGCGGCTGTTCCTCACTGTGCGGCTGTGCTGCCGCTGGAGCCACCGATGAGGCGAGCCCCATCGCGGCCACGGCGCTGAGCGCTCCGGCGGTGGTCAGGGCTGAGCCCCAGCGGGCTGAGGCGTGTCTTGGCCGTGCGGTGCGATCCATGGGTTCCCCCGGGTGTTTCGGACGGACATCACGGCGTGTCGCCCGTGACTGATGTGGCAATTGAGGTATATGTGCCAAAAGTGACAGTAGCGTGGCCGTCTGGTGACGACAACCCCAGTCGCGCCCGTAGGCTCTGCGGGTGACTACCGCGGACCCCCAGAACATCACGTGGCTGAGCCTGCCGGAGGCGGCCGAGCTCCTCGAGGTCGAACTGCGTGCCGTGCGCGGCATGCTGACCGAGCGCCGGATCGTCGCCGTGCGGCGAGGCGAGAACAAGGCGCTGAGCATTCCGCGCGATTTCCTCGTACTGCCCGGGGACGATTCCGTCATCGCGGACCCGCCGCTGGTCATCCCCGCACTGCGGGGGACGATCATCCAGCTGGCCGACGCCGGCTACGACGACGAGGACACGCTGCGCTGGCTCTATGCCGACAACGAGGAGCTCGGCGAGACCCCGATCGCCGCGCTCCGGGCCGCCCGGACCCATGCGGTGCGGCGGGTCGCGCAGGCGCTCGCCTTCTGACGACCTTCCGCGAGGAGCCGCCGACGCGGGTCAGAAGGAGCGGGAGATCGCCGCGCGGGCGAGGGTCCGCAGTCGGTCCCGTGCCGGCTCGGCGTAGCCGGCGGCATCGATCGCGGCCAGCGCGGTCTCGGTGCGTTCGCCGATGAGCTCCTCGACACTCGCGAGCGCCCCCGTGCCGGTGAGCAGTTCACGTACCTGGGCGACCGTGCCGGCGTCGAGGTCGGCGTTGCCGAGCGCGGCTCGGAGCAGGTCGACGCCGGCGGCGTCCGCACGGGTCATGGCCAGCGTCACCAGGACCGTGCGCTTGCCCTCCCTGAGGTCGTCCCCGGCCGGCTTGCCGGTGACGTCCGGGTCGCCGAACACGCCGAGCACGTCGTCCCGGAGCTGGAACGCCTCGCCGAGTGGCAGGCCGATCCGGCTGGCGGCCTCGAGCTCGGTCGCGGCTGCGCCGGCCATCGCGGCGCCGAGTGTGAGTGGGTGCTCGACGCTGTAACGGGCCGACTTGGAGCGGATAACCCGCCGGGCGCGGTCCAGGTCGAGCGCGGGGTCGGCGCTCCAAGGGGCGGACTGCGCGTAGATGTCGAGATACTGGCCCACGGTGACCTCGGCCATCATCCGCTGCACGATCTGGCGGCCCGCGGTCCGGGCGGACTCCGGGAGCCGGTCCAATGCGTGCTGGAGCTCACCGGCGGCGGCGACGAGAAGGAGGTCTCCGAGGAGTACCGCCCCCGCCGCGCCGAAGTGCTCACCCGTGTCGAGCATGGCGCGTTCGTCGTGCAGGGCGCTGAACTGCCGATGGGCGGCCGGGAGCCCACGGCGGGTCAGCGAGCCGTCGATGAGGTCGTCGTGGACCAGGGCAGCGAGCTGGAACAGCTCCAGCCCGGAGCCGGCCAGCACGATCTCGGGGGCACGCCGGAGGTCGTCCGGGCCGCCGAGCGCGAACCACCCGGCGGCGGCGAACGAGGCCCGGAGCCGCTTGCCGCCCGGCAGCATGGTGCCGGCGACGTCGAACAGGTCCGCCACCTCGGGCCCGATGTCCTGGAAGGAGCCGCCGAGTTCGTCGACGGTGGTGCGGACCCGGTCGGACACCGCCTCCCGCAAGGACCTCAGTGGATCGGCGGGCGACGTGGGGGAGGCAGACACCATCGCAGCCTATCCGTGTGGATCCGCGCGTTGTTGCCTCACGATCCCCAGGGGTGAGGGCCGATCACCGGGGATCCCGCGCCTACGGTCCGGGGTACTCGGGTCCAGACAGCAGGTCGGCGCCCACCCGCGCGGCGGTGTGCGCGGCTGCACTGGTCGGATGAGATCACACGAACCAGCACCCGACCCTGGCCCCGACGACACCGAGGTGCCGACGTTGCGCCTCGACGACCCGCCCGAACTACTCGCCTATCTGCCGTTCCGGCTCGGATTCCTCCCGCAGGAGTCCCTCGTACTGCTGGCGATCAGGGCCGACCCCGACGGTGGGCCGGAGATCGGCGTGGTCGCTCGGGTGGACCTCGCGGACCTGTCCCACCCTGGCCTCGGCCTGGGTGAACATGTACTCGGGCAGTTGGCGATCGATGGCGCCGTCGCGGTGTTCGCCGCCGTCTACACCGAGTCCTCCTGGCCGGCGGTCCTGTCCGGGCGGGGCGCCGCCGGTGCGGCGCTGGCGTGGTGGCTCGCCCAGATCCCGCTGGCCCACCCGACGCGTACCTGGCTTGTCGGCAACCTGTACTACCGCTGCATCGAGTGCACGAGCTCGCTCTGCTGCCCGCCGGCCGGCCAGCGCGTCGATGACCTCGCCACGGCGCGGATCCGGGCCCACCTCGTCTACCAGGGCGAGTCCTACGTCGCCTCGCGCGCGGACCTCCTGCCTGACCTGCGCTGCGGGGCGACCGACCGCAGGACCGCCGCCGGCGCCGCCACCCGGGAGCGACGCCGTCGGGAGCGGTTGACCGGGCCCGAGCTGGCGCACTGGCGTGCGGATATGCGCGCCCGCTGGCGCCGTCTGCTCGGCGCCGCCGCACCGGGGGGCGAGCGGCGTGGCACTCGGGAGATGCTCGCCGACATCCCCGCCGCCGAGTACGGGCACCTGCTCGCCGGCCTGGAGGACACCCAGGTCCGGGACGCGATCCTGCTCTCGGTGGCCGCGGTGACCCGGATCGAGGACCCGGCCGACGCCGACTCCTCACGTATTCTCGAGGCAGTGTTCACCGGGGACCTGATGCCGGACCAGGCGACCCTCGCGATGGCCGAGGCGGCGCTGGTCGCGGTGGCCGCACATGCCGCCACGGGACGCGCCGCGCCGGCGTTGGCGACCCTGGCCTGGCTCGCCTGGTGGAACGGTGACGGGGCCCGAGCCGATGTGCTCGTCACCGCCGCGCTGGAACGTGACCCGTTGCACCGGTTGGCCCGGCTGCTCCGGCACGTCGTCGACCGAGCCGTGGCGCCGGGCTGGGCCCGACGGGCACACTCAGCGACGGCGTGAGCGGTGCGGGTGGCGACCGGCGAAGGTCACCCCGGCGCGATCACCCACGCCACGTCCTAGATCTTCACCGGATACGTCAGCATCGTGACGATGCACCCGACCGCCACGATGACGGCCAGACCGAGCATGGCCCGCTGCATCCAGGCGGCGTTCACGCGCTGGGACATCGCGGTCAGGAACAGCACCAGGGCGAACAGCACGGTGAGCAGGGTGTAGTTGTCGCCGCGCTGGTTGTAGTCGAGCGCCTCCTCGAACTTGGCGTCGGCCCGGTCGGCGAGTGCCACCGACTCAAGGGTGCCGGGTGGCACGTACTCGGGGACCGTGAACGGTCCGAGGGCCTCGCGACCGCCGGCCTCCCAGGCCTCGAACGCCACGGCGAACTCCGGACTGAACCGCTCCTCGATGAAGTCCCGCAGTTCCGTGTCCTGCGCCTCGACGGCGAGGACCCACTGCGTGTAGACGGTGAGGTCGTACTGGCGCGCCGCGTTCGCCTGCGCCTCGGCCGCCGTGGACTGGATCCGGGCGCTCGACGCCTGACTGAACGCGATCGACATCTCGCCGCCCCACTTCGACGACTCGAACCCGCACCAGGCGGTCAGCACAGCGATGAGGGAGAGCAGGAACACCGTGAGGATGTCTGCGGGGCTCTTGCCCTCGGCCTCATGCTTCGAGCTGCCGCTGGGTCCGGCCCGTTCCGCCTCGGCCCCGTCGGTCGTGACGTCCTCGGACCCGGTCTCCTCGAGGTCGCCGGACCGGTCGGGTGCGTGCGAGCGTTCGCCGGGTGTGGTCTGGTCACTCACAGGCACTGCCCTTCTCCGTGCGGGTCGCGATCTCAGGCGTGAGACTAGCGCCGCCGCCGACCCGGGGCCCGACGACTGCGACGACAGCGCACGGAAGCGCTAGTGTCAGAGGCGGACGCATTGTTGTGTGACGAGGGAGTACGTCGTGGCCATAGTGGTCGGGTTCATCGCCACCGCCGAGGGACGTGCGGCGCTCGATGCCGCGATCGTGGAGGCGCAGCGACGCTCCGACCGCCTCCTGGTGATCGTGCACGGCAGCCGCGGCGCCGACGAGGACGAGATCGACCGGGCCGTCGAGGAGGCCAGGGACCTCCTGGACACGTCCGGCTTGGGCTACGACGTGCGGCACCTGCAGCGCGGCAACGACGTCGCCGAGGCCCTCATGGGAGCCGCCGAGGAGGCAGGTGCGGAACTGATCGTCATCGGGCTGCGCCGCCGGTCCCCGCTGGGCAAACTCATCCTCGGCTCGAACGCGCAACGTATCCTGCTGGACGCGCCCTGCCACGTGCTCGCGGTCAAGCCCGCGCAGGCATAGCCGCGCCCAGCCGTCACCACCCTGAACGGAGTCCCCCAAGTGCAGGCAGCAGATCCCGGGTCCTCGACCGCGCCCTCAGGGCCGTCCAGCCCTCTCGAGGCCACGCACCGCGCGGCCGGCGCCACGATGACCGACTTCGCCGGCTGGCAGATGCCGCTGCGGTTCGCCGGCGATCTGGCCGAGCACCGGGCCGTTCGCGAACGGGCGGGTCTGTTCGACCTGTCCCACATGGCCCAGCTCGAGGTGACCGGTCCGGAGGCGGCGCCCGCCCTCGACGGCGCGCTCGTCAGCGCCGCGTCCCGGCTGCGCATCGGCCGTGCCCGCTACACGATGATCACCGGCATCGATGGCGGGATCCTCGACGACCTGATCGTGTACCGGCTCGACGAGCACGAATTCCTGGTGATCGCGAACGCGGCGAACCGGCTCACCGTCCTCGATGAACTCACGAACCGGGGCGAGGGCCGCCAGGTGGCGGTGGTCGACCGCACCCCGCACCGCGCCCTGATCGCGATCCAGGGGCCGGCCGCCGCCGGGGTGCTCGCCCCGCTCATCGACGCCGACCTGGGCGAGCTGAAGTACTACGCGAGTGTGTCCGCGTCCTTCGGCGATGGTGTCCCGACCCTCGTGGCGCGCACCGGGTACACCGGCGAGGACGGGTTCGAGCTCGCCGTCCCCGCGGCGGCCGCCGTCGACGTGTGGGCCCGACTGCTCGACGCCGGCGCCGAGGCCGGCGTGCAGGCCTGCGGCCTGGCCAGCCGGGACTCCCTGCGCCTCGAGGCCGGGATGCCCCTCTACGGCCAGGAGCTGACCGCCGCGCTGACACCCTACGAGGTCGGCCTCGGCCGGGTGGTGCACCTCGACCACGACTTCATCGGACGGGAGGCGCTGGCCGAGCGCTCCGAGCACCCCACCGGGACCCGCCTGATCGGACTGAGCGGCGACGGTCGCCGTGCCGCCCGCGCCGGCAGCCCGGTCCTGGCCGCGGGATCGGTGATCGGCGCCGTGACCTCCGGTGTGCTGTCGCCGACACTCGGCCACCCGGTCGCGATGGCGCTGGTCACGCCCGCCGGAGAGGACGCCGTCGGCGTCGGCCAGGTGCTGGACGTGGACGTGCGCGGCAGGTTCCAGCAGATGACCGTCGTGGAGCTACCGTTCTACCGTCGCCCAGCGACCACCTGACCGAAGTCCCGACCCAGCCAGACGCATTGAGGAGCGAGCCGTCATGAGCGTCCCCGCCGACC
Organism: Occultella aeris; assembly: GCF_902703175.1. GTDB lineage: Bacteria > Actinomycetota > Actinomycetes > Actinomycetales > Beutenbergiaceae > Occultella > Occultella aeris. The sequence continues at coordinate 37,421 of NZ_CACRYJ010000069.1, forward strand.
GCCAGTACACCGCCGAGCACGAGTGGGTCACCGTCGCCGACGGCGTCGCCACCGTTGGCATCACCGCCTACGCCGCCGACGCCCTCGGTGACGTCGTCTACGTCGACCTGCCGTCCGTGGGGGACTCGGTCACCGCCGGCGGCACGTGCGGTGAGATCGAGTCCACCAAGTCCGTGAGCGAGCTCTACGCGCCGGTCACCGGCGAGGTGCTCAGCGTGAACTCCGAGGTCGTGGACAGTCCCGAGCTCGTGAACACCGCGCCGTACGAGGGCGGCTGGCTGTTCACGGTACGGATCGAGGCCGAGGGCGACCTCCTCGACGCCGCCGCCTACACCGAGATCACGAAGGCCTGATCAGCTCCCCATGACCGCCACCCCCGAGTTCCCCGCCCGCCACATCGGAATCGACGCCCCCGCCACCGCGCACATGCTGGGGGTGATCGGCCGACCCAGCATCGAGGCGCTGCTCGAGGCGGCCGTCCCGCCGGCCCTGCTCGGCGACGGCGTGCCCGCGCTGCCGGACCTGCCCGCCGCCACGTCGGAGGCGCAGGTGCTCGCCGAGCTGCGGGCCATCGCGAGCCGGAACACGGTCCGCACCTCGATGATCGGGCAGGGCTACTACGACACCCACACGCCCTCGGTGATCGGCCGCAACGTGCTCGAGAACCCGGCCTGGTACACGGCCTACACGCCATACCAACCGGAGATCTCACAGGGACGGCTCGAGGCGCTCCTGAACTTCCAGACCATGGTCATCGACCTGACCGGGATGGACGTGGCCGGGGCGTCCATGCTCGACGAGTCCACGGCGGTCGCCGAGGCCATGCTGCTCGCCCGCCGGGTGGTGCGGGGCGAGGGCGGCCGGTTCTACGTCGACTCGGACACCTTCGCCCAGACGAAGGCCGTGCTGGCGACCCGGGCCGAGGCGGTCGGCATCGAGCTCGTCGAGTTCGACGCCGCGGGCAGCCCCGACCTGACCGGCGCGTTCGGGGTGCTCCTGGCCTACCCCGGCTCCTCGGGCGTGGTCCGGGACCGCGACAACCTCGAACGCTGGATCACGGCCGCGCACGACACCGGTGCGCAGGTGGTCTTCTCCGCCGACCTGCTCGCGCTCACCCTGATCGAGGCGCCGGGCACGCTCGGCGCGGACATCGTCGCCGGCACCACCCAGCGGTTCGGGGTGCCGATGGGCTTCGGCGGCCCGCACGCCGGGTACCTCGCCGTACGGGAGAAGGCCCAGCGGCAGCTGCCCGGCCGGCTCGTCGGCCTGTCCAAGGACGCTGATGGCGCCCCCGCCCTGCGCCTCGCGCTGCAGACCCGGGAGCAGCACATCCGGCGGGAGAAGGCCACCTCCAACATCTGCACCGCGCAGGTGCTCCTGGCCGTGATCGCGTCCATGTACGCCGTCTACCACGGACCCGAGGGCCTGACGGTGATCGCTCGCCGGGTGCATGAGCGCGCCCTGGCCGTGGCCTCCGGTCTCACCGCCCTCGGTGTGCAGGTGCGCCACGCCTCGTTCTTCGACACGGTGACGGTCGAGGTCCCCGGCCACGCCGACGCGCTCGCCGCCGCCGCCCTCGAGCGCAACATCACGCTCTGGCGCGCCGGCGCCGACACCGTCGGCATCGCCTGCGACGAGACCACCACCGAGGAGACCGTCGCGGACCTGCTCGACGCGGCCCGCGCGGTCCTGCCCGGCGCCACCCCGGACGCGACCGCCGCCGCCGGCACCACGGGCGGCTCCGCCGTCGGGCCTTCGGCCCTCGGCCTGCCCGCGGACCTGGCCCGCAGCACCGAGTTCCTGACCCACCCGATCTTCTCCAGCCACCGCTCCGAGACGCAGATGATGCGGTACCTGCGCCGGCTCTCGGACCGGGACTACGCACTCGACCGCGGCATGATCCCGCTCGGCTCCTGCACCATGAAGCTGAACGCGGCGACCGAGATGGCCGCGGTCACGTGGCCGGAGTTCTCCCGGATCCACCCGTTCGCACCGACCGCGGACGTGGCCGGTTACCTCGAGCTGATCGATGGGCTCGAGACCGCCCTGGCGGGGCTGACGGGGTATGCCGCGGTGAGCGTGCAGCCGAATGCCGGGTCCCAGGGCGAGCTCGCGGGGCTGCTCGCGATCCGCGACTACCACGCCGACCGCGGCGACGACGATCGCCGGGTCTGCGTGGTGCCAGCCAGCGCGCACGGCACGAACGCGGCGTCGGCGGTGCTCGCAGGTCTGGAGGTGGCCGTCGTGCGGACGGCGCCGAACGGGGATGTCGACCTCGACGACCTGCGCCGGGTGCTCGCCGCGCACGAGGGCCGCGTGGCCGCGATCATGGTCACCTATCCGTCCACGCACGGTGTCTACGAGCACGGCATCACCGAGCTCTGCGACCTGGTGCACGCTGCCGGCGGGCAGGTCTACATCGACGGGGCGAACCTGAACGCGCTGGTGGGCGTGGCCGGTCCCGGCGCGTTCGGCGGCGACGTCTCCCACCTGAACCTGCACAAGACGTTCTGCATCCCGCACGGCGGCGGCGGGCCCGGCGTGGGCCCGGTGGCCGTGGCCGAGCATCTGGTGCCGTTCCTGCCCGGGCACCCGCTCGCACAGGCGAGCCGCCGGGTGCTCCGCACCACCGGCACGATCAGCGCGGCCCCGTACGGTTCGCCCTCGATCCTGCCGATCAGCTGGGCGTATCTGCGGCTGATGGGCACGGCGGGCCTACGGGCCGCGACCGGCGCCGCGGTGCTCTCGGCGAACTACGTGGCCGCCCGGCTCGACGAGAAGTACCCGGTGCTCTACCGGGGTGAGCACGGCCTGGTGGCGCACGAGTGCATCCTCGACCTGCGCCCCTTGACGGCGGCAACCGGAGTCACCGTGGACGACGTCGCGAAGCGTCTCGTCGACTTCGGGTTCCACGCGCCCACGATGAGCTTCCCGGTCGCGGGCACCCTCATGGTCGAGCCGACCGAGTCCGAGGACCTCGGCGAGGTGGACCGGTTCATCGCCGCGATGCTCGCCATCCACGCCGAGGCGAGCGCGGTCGGGGACGGGACCTGGCCGGCCGACGACAACCCGCTCGTGAACGCCCCGCACACCGCAGTCTCGGCACTGGGGGAGTGGGACCATCCGTACTCGCGCACCCAGGCCGTGTACCCCGCGGGCGTGACGCCGGACAAGTACTGGCCGCCGGTCCGCCGGATCGACGGGGCCTACGGGGATCGCAACCTGGTGTGCGCCTGCCCGCCCATCGAGGCGTACGCCTAGAGGGCGGGAACAATCCGGGGGGCCCGGCACGTTGAGACAAGAGTGGCCGAACCGCCCTGTCATTGGACGGGCCTACCGGGCCACTCCGGTTATAATTGTAGGGCTGCGACTTACAGAACACCGGTCGCCCTCCATCCCCCGCCGAAAGGTTCTCTGTGTCGTCGCCTCTCAGTCCTGATGTCGTGCTGCCCCGCGAATACGAACATACCGCTCTGCAGAACGCCTTCAGGTCCGGCCTGACGAGGGGATACGTCACAGCCGCCGAGTTTCGCGCGGCCTGCGAGGACGCGAACGTCAAGCCCCGCCGTCTCAAGGAGGTCCTGGGCGCAATGCACGAAGCCAAGATCAGCGTGACCGAAGTTCCCGACCGAGCGGTCGCCAACGCCGCGACCCGTTCCGGTGCCACCACCGCGACCGTCGAGAAGCCGAAGACCACCACCCGCAAGACCGCCGCGAAGTCGACGGCGCCGGCCACGACCGACGCCCCCGCCGAGGCGGAGGCCGCCGAGCAGACCCCGGCCAAGGCCACCCGCGCGAAGCCGGCGACCAAGGCGTCCACGGCGAAGGCGAAGACCACCCGGGCGAGCAAGGCCAAGCTGGCCGCCGTCACGTCGGCCGACGAGGCCGAGCCGGAGGAGGCGGAAGCCGAGGCGCCGGCGGAGGGCGAAGCCACCACGAAGTCCGGCGACGAGGACAAGGGCTTCGTCTACTCCGACTCCGACGACGATGACGCTCCGGCCCAGCAGGTCGTCACCGCGGGCGCCACCGCCGACCCGGTCAAGGACTACCTGAAGCAGATCGGTAAGGTCGCGCTGCTGAACGCCGAGCAGGAGGTCGAGCTCGCGAAGCGGATCGAGGCCGGCCTGTTCGCGGACGAGAACCTCGCCGAGTCCGGCGACGGCATGGACCGCAAGCTCAAGCGCGAGCTCGAGTGGATCGCCATGGACGGCCGCCGCGCCAAGAACCACCTCCTCGAGGCGAACCTGCGGCTCGTGGTCTCCCTCGCGAAGCGGTACACCGGCCGCGGGATGCTGTTCCTGGACCTGATCCAGGAGGGCAACCTCGGTCTGATCCGCGCCGTCGAGAAGTTCGACTACACCAAGGGCTACAAGTTCTCCACGTACGCCACCTGGTGGATCCGGCAGGCCATCACCCGCGCCATGGCGGACCAGGCCCGCACCATCCGGATCCCGGTGCACATGGTCGAGGTCATCAACAAGCTCGCCCGCGTGCAGCGCCAGATGCTCCAGGACCTGGGCCGCGAGCCCACGCCCGAGGAACTCGCCAAGGAACTCGACATGACCCCCGAGAAGGTCGTCGAGGTGCAGAAGTACGGCCGCGAGCCGATCTCGCTGCACACCCCGCTCGGCGAGGACGGCGACTCCGAGTTCGGTGACCTGATCGAGGACTCCGAGGCCGTGGTGCCGGCGGACGCGGTGAGCTTCACGCTCCTGCAGGAGCAACTGCACGCCGTACTGGACACGTTGTCCGAGCGGGAGGCCGGCGTGGTCTCCATGCGGTTCGGGCTCACCGACGGCCAGCCGAAGACCCTCGACGAGATCGGGAAGGTCTACGGGGTCACCCGGGAGCGGATCCGCCAGATCGAGTCCAAGACGATGTCGAAATTGCGTCACCCGAGCCGCTCGCAGGTGCTGCGCGACTACCTCGACTGATACCGCCAGACAGACGAAGGGGCTGTTCCCGGGCGAACCGGGAACAGCCCCTTCGGCGTGTTCGGGTGGCTGCTGCGGCTCAGAGCGCGCCGCCGGCGGCCTCCGGCGCGTCCGTTGACGCGCCGGCGTCCCCGATGGACTCGCGGGCGACGAAGTTCTCGAGGTCGAACAGGTTCTGGCCGGCGCGCTGGGCCACGGTCAGCAGCGTGGACGCCGAGGCGACCTCCTCGACCTGTTCCTTGAGGAACCACAGCATGAACTGCTCGCCGAGGGCGTCTCCCTCGGCGCGGGCGGCCTGGAAGATCGCCTCGATCTGGCTGGTGACCTGCTTCTCCTGGTCGAGGGCCAACTTGATCGGCTCGACGGCGTCGCCGAAGTCGTTCTGGACGGTCGACCCGGCGGGGATGATCACGTTCAGGTCCCGGTCGAGCATGTACTGCACGATCATCATCGCGTGGTTGCGTTCCTCGACGGACTGCCGGTAGTAGTGCGCGGCGAGCTGCGGCAGGTCGTGGCTGTCGAACCAGACGGCGATCGCGACGTACTGCGTGTGGGCGTCGAACTCGTGACCGATCTGCTCGGTGAGGAGTCGGACGTAGGTGGATCCTTCAGCGGTGGTCATGGTGCCCACGCTAGTTCGCGCCGGGCCGGCCGCGCCAGGTGGCGCGGCGCATCAGGGCGTGTCGCGGCGGGCACTCAGGATGAACCGGGGCGCGACGTTCAGGCGGGTGCCGTCGGCCGAGCCGACCTGCTGGGTGAGGAAGCCCCCTCCTGGCGCCAGCACACGGCTCACCTCGGCGGGGTCATACGCCTCGTGCCGATCGAGGACGACGGCGAAGGTTGCGTCGGGCAACGGCAGCCGGGTCGCGTCGTCGGGCGGCAGGGCGTGGACCCGCACGCCGTGCGGTGCCAGGGTGGCACGGGCAGTGACTGTTCCCGACTGGTCCGCGGCCAGCCCTCGGTGGCCGCGGACCCGGGCGGGAACGGGCCGAGGTCGGCCGGGAACTCACCGCCGCCGGTGCCGAGGTCCAGCACCGGGCCGCCTGCCTGGGCGACCGCCGCACGGGCCAGCCCGGCGAAGTCCCAGGGCATGGTGCCGTCGACCACCCGGCCATGGACGGGCGTGAAGTCGAACCCTTCGGTCGGTGTGCTCAACGCCCACTGCACGTGCTGCTCGAAGGAGGGCATCGGTGCCTTCGCCGGTCGGTACGGGTCAGGGCCGGCTGCGGCCGGGCACTGCCGGGCGGGCGGCGGGCCACCGTCTGGCGGCCGCGCCCCGCCGGGTCAGCGCTGGTCGGACTTCGGCTCGGAGAGGAGCCGGTCGGACTCGTCGTGGATGTGGGTGGCCACCTGACCTAGCGCCTCGGCGTGCTTGCGCCCGTGGTGGGCGCAGAAGAGGAGTTCGCCGGTCGGCAGGAGTACACGCACGTAGGCCTGGGCACCGCATGCGTCACAGCGGTCGGCCGCGGTCAGCTCGGGGGTCACTTGGTCTGCTGTCAGTACGCTCACAGTCACATGTAACCATCGCCTTCCGACATTCCATCCGTTCTTCGGGGTGAGTTCGCTCACCGCGTATCCCGGCCCGGTCCGGGCCGGCGGGTCTGCACCGTCTCGTCCACCGAATCCGGATGGCAATACCCCGCTTCCGGGCCACCCACGCCTACGATGAAGGGGTGTCATCCACCTCAGCAGATTCCAGCTACACCGCGCGCCATCTCTCCGTCCTGGAGGGACTTGAGGCGGTCCGCAAGCGTCCCGGCATGTACATCGGCTCCACGGACTCCCGCGGTCTCATGCACTGCCTCTGGGAGATCATCGACAACTCCGTCGACGAGGCTCTGGAGGGTGCCGGGGACGCGATCGACATCGTGCTGCACCCGGACTCCTCTGTGGAGGTCCGCGACAACGGGCGCGGCATCCCGGTGGACAACGTCGCGAACCTGGGTCTGAGCGGCGTGGAGGTCGTGTTCACGAAGCTGCACGCCGGTGGCAAGTTCGGCGGGGGCTCCTACGCCGCCTCGGGTGGGCTGCACGGCGTCGGTGCCTCCGTGGTGAACGCCCTGTCCGCGCGCCTGGACGTCGAGGTGGACCGGTCCGGGAAGACGTACAAGATGTCCTTCCACCGCGGTGAGCCCGGCACCTTCGCCGACCGTGGCACGCCGTCGCCGGACGCCCCGTTCACTCCGTTCACCGATCACTCCGAGCTGAACGTGGGCGGACGGGTCAAGCGCGGGGTCAGTGGCACCCGGGTGCGGTACTGGGCGGACCGGCAGATCTTCCCGGAGTCCGCGACGTTCTCCTACGACGAGCTGGTCACCCGGGCGCGGCAGACGTCGTTCCTGGTCCCCGGACTGTCCCTGACCGTCCGTGACGAGCGTGGGCTGCCTGGCACGCCGGGGGCCGACGGCCCGGTGGAGGAGGTCTTCAAGCACGACGGCGGCGCCGTCGACTTCGTCGACTTCCTCGCCGCGGACGCATCCGTCACCGACACGTGGCGGCTGCAGGGGACCGAGACGTTCACCGAGACCGTGCAGCAGCTCGACGCCAAGGGGCACCTGCGCCCGGCCGACGTCGAGCGCAGTTGTGAGGTAGAGGTCGCGCTGCGGTGGGGCATCGGCTACGACGCCGAGGTCCGCAGCTTCGTGAACATCATCTCCACCCCGAAGGGCGGCACCCATCTGGCCGGGTTCGAGCAGGGCCTGCTCAAGTCCGTGCGCAAGCAGATCGACGCGAACGCCCGCCGCCTGAAGATCTCCGGCAAGGACGCCAAGGAACGCGTCGAGAAGGACGACGTGCTCGCCGGCCTGACGGCCGTGGTCACGGTCCGCCTGCCCGAGCCGCAGTTCGAGGGCCAGACCAAGGAGATCCTCGGCACCGCCCCGGTGCGGGCGATCGTGTCCAAGGTCGTCGACCGGGAGCTGGAGGCGCTGCTCACCTCGAGCAAGCGGCACGAGAAGGTCCAGGCCGCGGCAGTCCTGGACAAGGTGGTGGGGGAGATGCGTGCCCGGGTCGCGGCCCGCGCCCACAAGGAGCTCTCCCGCCGCAAGAACGCCCTGGAGACCTCCACCCTGCCGGCGAAGCTCGCGGACTGCCGCTCGGACGACGTGGAGCGTTCGGAGCTGTTCATCGTCGAGGGGGACAGCGCCCTCGGCACCGCGAAGCTGGCCCGCAGTTCCGACTTCCAGGCCCTGCTGCCGATCCGGGGCAAGATCCTGAACGTCCAGAAGGCCTCCCTGGCGGACATGCTCAAGAACGCCGAGTGCGCCTCGATCATCCAGGTGATCGGCGGCGGCTCCGGGCGCACGTTCGACCTGTCCACCGTGCGGTACGGCAAGGTGGTCCTGATGACGGACGCGGACGTGGACGGCGCACACATCCGGACGCTGCTGCTCACCCTGTTCTTCCGGTACATGCGCCCGCTCGTGGAGGACGGCCGGGTGTACGCGGCGGTGCCGCCGCTGCACCGGGTGGAGACGAGCGCGCAGGGCTCGCGCAAGGGTGAGATCACCTACACCTATTCCGAGGCGGAACTGCACAAGTACCTGGCGAAGCTCGAGCGGTCCGGACGCCGCTACAAGGAGCCGATCCAGCGGTACAAGGGCCTGGGGGAGATGGACGCCGATCAGCTCGCCGAGACCACGATGGACCCCGCGCACCGCACCCTGCGCCGGGTCACCATGGCGGACGTCGAGGCCGCGGAGACCGTGTTCGAGTTGTTGATGGGCAACGATGTGGCTCCCCGGAAGGACTTCATCATCGCCGGCGCCGATGACCTTGACCGGGACCGGATCGACGCGTGATGACGACGACGGCCCCGCCCCCTGGGGCCCATCTCGGCCTGACCTGGCGTGCCCTCACGGCGGCGGACGTTGACACGGCCGCGGAGCTGGCCTCCCGGGCCGAGGCCGTCGACCGGTCCTTGCACCCGTTCACTCGGGGCCGGATCGAGGGCCTGCTGCTCTCACCCGGCACCGAGCCTGAGCGCGACTCGCTGGCCGGGTTCGACGGCGCCGGGGTGCTTCGCGCCGCTGGCCTGCTCCAGGCCGAGTCCTCCCATCCGCGGGTGATGCTGTGGGCGACCCTTGACCCGGCCTGGCGTGGCCGCGGCGTGGGGCGTGCGCTGCTCGGCTGGCAGGAGGGCCGGGCCCGGGAGATCCTCATGGCCGCGTCCGGGCGCCGGGGCCGGATCGGCGTGCTCGTGGACGAGCACCTCGCGGACCGGCGGCGCATGTGCGTCGCTGCCGGATACGCCCCGACCCGCACCGTGCAGAACCTCGAACGTGCCCTCTCGGGCGACGAACCTCCGACGGCGCCGGGCGCTTCCGGTCCGGCCGGAGTGCGCATCGTCGGTTGGTCCCCGGCCGCCGGCGATGGCGCGAGAGCGGTCCACGACGTGGCGTTCGACCGGGTCGCGGCACAGGACCCGCAGATCTGGTCGGGGCTGCTGCGGCGGCTCCGCCCGGCGTGGTCGTTCGTCGCGATCGACGGAGCCGAGGTCGTCGGATTCGTGATCTCCAGCCACGACCCGCAGGACGGCCACGGGCGCGTGGCATACAGCGATCTGCTCGCGGTGCGGCCCGACCGGGCCGGTGCCGGGATCGGGCGCGCTTTGCTCACCACGGCCCTGCACGCATACTCTGCCGATGACATGGACGTGGCCCGGCTGGATGTCGATGCCAGGAACCCGGCGCGTGACCTCTACGCGGGGTTCGGGTATCGGCTCCGCGGCTCCGGCGTGCTGTATTCGATCGAACTGTGAGACCTGACGTGTACCTGATCCACCACTCCCACCTGCCGCGTGCGCGGACCACTTCCTCTCCTGCGCCCACCCCGGCGGCCGGATGACCCAGGAGAACGCGCCCGACCTCGCCCCCCTCGCCGAGCGCGCGCGGGCCCCGCGCCTGCTCACGCTCCCCTCCGCGGAGACCGGGCTGACCTGGCGGGCCCTCGACGTCGGTGACGTGCAGGAGCTGCACGCGTTGTTCGCCCGGGTCGAGTCCCACGACAACCCGCCCTACCGGACCACGCTCGAGGAAGCCGCGGAGACGTTCCAGGGCGACTGGAAGGATGCGCCGAACAACACCCTCGGCGGGTTCGACCCCGCTGGGACGCTCCAGGCCTACGGCACCGTGACCGCGCAGCCCGGCGACGTGCGTTCGGTGCGGGCGTTCCTCGAAGGGGGCGTGGACCCCGACTGGCGGCGCCGGGGCATCGGTTCCGCGGTGCTCCGGTGGCAGGTGGACCGGTCCCGCCAGGTGCTCGCCGCGTCCGGAAAGGACGTCCCGGGCCGGATCGTGGTGCACGTGGAGGACGGCATGACGGACTCGGTGCGGATGCTGACCGAGCAGGGCTTCAGCCCGCGGCGCTGGTACACCGAGATGCGCCGGGACCTGAACCTCGAGCTGCCGGCCGTGAAGTTGCGGAGCAGCCTCGACCTGGTGCCGTGGTCCGCCGAGCTCGACGACCAGGTCCGGCTTGCCCACAACGAGTCCTTCCGCGACCACTGGGGTTCCGAGCCGCACACCGTGGAGACCTGGCAGGAGGGCCGCACCTACTTCGCGCCCACCTGGAGCTTCCTCGTGCTCGACCGCACGAGCGACCGCGCCCAGGTGGCCGGCTACCTGCTCTCCGGACGCTACGAACAGGACTGGGACTCCCTCGGCTGGACCGAGGGGTACATCGACATCCTCGGCGTCCGGCGCGAGTGGCGCGGCCAACGGATCGCGACGGCACTGCTCGCCCGTGCCATGGCCGCCTACCGGGAGGACGGCATGGAGTACGCCGGTCTCGGCATCGACACCGACCAGCCGACCGGTGCGTTCGGCCTCTACGGCAACCTCCAGTTCGAGCCCACCCGCGGTTCGACGATGTATACGATCGAGGTGTGAGTGCGACGGTGCGTCAGGTCCTGCGGGGACTGAGCCGCCGGACCAGGGTGCTCGGTGGCGCCTACGTCGCCGTCGGCGCCGTCCACCTCGCCTCGCGACTGGTCGACGGCGGCGCAGGCGTGGCCGGCGTCTCCCAGATCCTGCTGATGCCCGCGCTCGGCGCCGCCTTCTGCTCGGCGGTCGCCGACCTCGGACCGGTCCGGCGCCGCACCGTCGCGCTGGTGACGGCCGGCATGGCCGCGTCCTGGGCCGGGGACACCATCCCGAGGTTCGTCACCGGTGACGCCGGCTTCCTCGGCATGGTGGGCGGCTTCCTGGTGGCGCAGGCCTGCTACCTGGCCGCCTTCGCGCCATACGCCGCGAAGGCCTGGCGACGGCGGCCGGCACCGGTGCTCGCCGCCGGCGCCGCGTTCGCGGCCGGGTTCGGCGCCCTCACGGTGTGGTGCCTGCCCGAGGCCGGCTTCCTCGGCGGGCCGGTGGTCGGCTACGGGCTGCTCCTGGCCGCGATGGCAGCGGCGAGCACCACCGTGAACCGGGTCACCGCCGTCGGTGGCGCGTTGTTCTTCGTCTCCGACGCGATGATCGCACTGAACACGTTCTCGCTCTGGTACTCCTTCGGCGCCCACCACCTGGGCGTTATGAGTACCTACATCGCCGCCCAGGCGCTCCTCGCAACCGGCGTCGTGGCTGTCCTCGCGGCGGACCGGCCGGATCCCGCGCAACCAGCGCAGGCCCGCGCGACAGACCCCACCGCGGACCCCGACGTGGACAACGCGGCGGAACCGGCCGCCGTCGCCGACTGACCCAGGGCGACCGGAGCAGCCCCGGGCTCAGCCCAGGCCGGCCACGGGCGCGGCGAGGGCGGTGCCGGAGCCGTCGCGGCGGTCCACGGGCGCTGGGAGGTCGACGCTCTGCCCGCCGGAACCGACGGCCCGCACCGGGTCCGGGGCAACGGACGCCAGGTACAGGCTGTCCTCGCCCCGCAGGAACCGGTGCGCACGGACCCCTCCGGTGGCGCGGCCCTTGCTCGGGTAGAGCGCGAACGGCGTCACCTTCGCCGTACCCGGCACGGTGCCCGGCAGTGCGCCGGAGGACCCGGCCAGGGTGACCACCGACGCGGCCGCGGCCGCGTCGGGAGCGAGCGCCCCGAAGAAGACCACCGTGTCCCCGGCGGCCAGCTTGATCCCGGCCATGCCCTGGCCGCTGCGGCCCTGCGGGCGGACCGCGCTCGCCGCGAAGTGCAGCAGCTGGGCCTCGGCAGTGACGAACACGAGCTCGTGGTCGTCGGCGGCGTTCACGGCACCGACGACCTCGTCGCCCTCCTTGAGGGAGATGACCTCCCACGCGTCGCGGTTGCCCGGGCGGTCCGCGGTGACCCGCTTGACGACCCCGTCCCGGGTGCCGAGGGTCAGCGGCGGCGCGGCGTCGTCCAACGGCGCCAGGCCGACGACCCGCTCGCCCTTCTCGAGCAGCAGCACCTCGCTGGCCGGCACCCCGCCGGACAGGCTCGGCGGCCCGTCCGTCGGCGGCAGCGACGGGACCTCGATGACGGAGAGCTTCAGCATCCGGCCGGTGTTCGTGACGGCCCCGACCTCACCCCGGGCCGTTGCGGGGACCTCGGCCCGGAGGGCGTCGTGAGCCGCGCGATGCCCGTCCCGCCGGGGCGGAGCGTCGTCCGCGGTGCGCGCGAGCAGACCGGTCGCCGAGAGCAGCACCCGGCACGGAGCGTCCGCGACCTCGAGGTCCGGCATGGCCGCCGCGGACCGCCCGGACCGGGGGGCGCCGTCGGCCGCGGCGGTGGCGGTGGTGCCGCTGGACTCCAGCAGCACCGTGCGTCGTGGCGTCCCGTGCTCGGCAGCCACCTGGGCCAGCTCGTCGGAGACCACCTGCCGCAGCAGTCCCTCGTCGGCGAGGATCGCGCGCAGCTCCTCGATCTCCCGGGCCAGCTCGTCGCGCTCGGCCTCCAGTTCTATCCGGGAGAACTTCGTCAGCCGGCGCAGCCGCAGCTCGAGGATGTACTCGGCCTGGGGCTCGGACAGGTCGAACACCGCGATCAGGCGGGACCGGGCGGCCTCGGCGTCGTCGCTGCTGCGGATCACGGCGATCACCTCGTCGATGTCCGCGATCGCGACCAGCAGCCCCTCCACCAGGTGCAACCTGTCGATGCGCTTGCCGAGCCGGAACTCGGTCCGGCGGCGGACCACGTCGTAGCGGTGCTGCACGTACACGGTGAGCAGCTCGCGCAGACCGAGGGTGCGCGGCTGCCCGCCGACCAGGGCCACGTTGTTGATCCCGAAGGACTCCTCCAGCGGGGTCAGCTTGTACAGGTGCGCGAGGACCGCGTCCGGGTTGAACCCGTTCTTCACCTCGACCACGAGCCGCAGCCCGTTGGTGCGGTCGGTGAGGTCGGTGACGGCCGAGATCCCCTGCAGCTTCTTGGACTGGACCGCGTCCTTGATCTTCTCGATGACCCGCTCCGGCCCCACCAGGTAGGGGAGCTCGGTGAACACGATGCCCTTGCGCCGCGGGGTGAGGTTCTCGATCCGGGCGCTCGCACGGGTGCGGAATGAGCCGCGGCCGCTCGCGTAGGCGTCCCGGATGCCCTCGAGGCCGACGATCTTCCCACCGCCGGGCAGGTCCGGGCCAGGCACGAACCGCATCAGGGCCTCGAGGTCCGCGTCGGGGTGAGCGATCAGATGCCGGGCCGCCGCGATCACCTCGACCAGGTTGTGCGGGGGCATGTTCGTGGCCATGCCGACGGCGATCCCGCTGGCGCCGTTGACGAGCAGGTTCGGCAGCGCCGAAGGGAGCACCTCCGGCTGGGTGAGCTGATTGTCGTAGTTCGGGACGAAGTCGACGACGTTCTCGTCCAGGCCCGCGGTCATCACCATCGCGGCCGTGGCGAGCCGGGCCTCGGTGTACCGGGGCGCCGCGGGACCGTCGTCGAGCGAGCCGAAGTTGCCGTGCCCGTCCACGAGCGGCAGGCGCAGCGAGAACGGCTGGGCCATCCGGACCAGGGCGTCGTAGATGGCGGTGTCCCCGTGCGGGTGCAGCTTGCCCATCACCTCGCCGACCACGCGTGCCGACTTCACGTGCCCGCGGTCGGGCCGGAGCCCCATGTCGGCCATCTGGTAGAGGATCCGGCGCTGCACGGGCTTCAGCCCGTCCCGGGCGTCGGGCAGCGCCCGTGCGTAGATGACGGAGTACGCGTACTCGAGGAACGATCCCTGCATCTCCGCGGAGACGTCGATGTCGATGATGTTCGTGGGATCGGAGCCGGGGGTGGTGCCGGTGGTGCGTCGTGCCATGGGTCCATTCTCACCGATCATGGCCGCCAACCCCGCCGTCCCACACCGAGGAGATGGGAGCCGGCTGACTAGGATCGAGGACATGCACAGCCAGGAGCCCGCGGCGGCGAGCGAGCCCCGAGCGGCCGACGGCGTCGAGCCCGGCGCGCCGGAGTACCCGGCGCACTGGGAGGCGGACGTCGTGCTGCGGGACGGGTCCACGGCCCGGATCCGGCCGATCCGCCCGGACGACGCCGACGCGTTGCAGCGGTTCCACACCAGGCAGTCCCCGGAGTCCATCTACCTGCGCTTCTTCGCGCCCCTGGAACGGCTCCCGGACCGGGACCTGCACCGGTTCACCCACGTCGACCACTCCGACCGGGTCGCGCTGGTGCTGCTCCTCGGCGACGACATCGTCGCGGTCGGGCGGTTCGACCGGCTCGGCGGCGGGGACGCCGAGGTGGCGTTCAACGTCCTCGACGACGTCCAGGGCAAAGGGCTCGGCTCGGTCCTGCTGGAGCACCTGGCCGCGGCCGGCCGCGAGCTCGGGGTGCGCAGGTTCGTCGCGGACGTGCTGCCTCAGAACACCCGGATGGTGCGGGTGTTCTCCGACGCGGGCTACGACGTGGACCAGGCCCTCGACGACGGCGTACTCGCGGTCTCCTTCACGATCCGGCCGACCGACCGGTCGCTGGCCGTGCTCGCCGAGCGCGAACAGCGCGCCGAGGCGCTCTCCATGGCCGGGCTGCTCGACCCCGGCGCGGTGCTCGTGTACGGCGCAGGTCCCGACGGCGTCCGGTTCGGTGAGCGGCTGCGCGCGACCATCGAGGGCGGCCACTACGCCGGGACGGTCCGCTGCGTCGGGCTGCCGGGCGGCCCGGCGACGTTGGCCGACGTCGCCGACGCGGGCCCGTTCGACCTCGCCCTGGTCGCCGCGCCCGCCGTCGGGGTTCCGGCGATGCTCGGCGACCTCGCCGGCCTCGGCGTGCACGGCGTGGTGCTCTACTCCGGCGGGTTCACCACCGCCACCCACGAGGGCCGAGTGACCCAGCGGGTGCTGGTCCGAGCCGCCCGCGAGGCAGGGCTGCGCCTGGTCGGCCCGCACTCGTTCGGGCTGGTCACCGGCGGCGCCAACGGACACCTGAACGCGACCACGTCCCAGCGCCGCCTGCGGGAGGGCACCGTCGGGCTGTTCTGCCAGTCCGGAGCTGCGGGCCTGGCGATGGTCACCGGTGCCGCCGATCGGGACCTCGGGGTGTCCTCGTTCCTGTCCGCCGGGCACCGCGTGGACGTCTCGGGCAACGACACGATGCAGTTCTGGCTCGCCGACGAACGCACCCGCGTGAGTGCCCTGCGCTTCGAGTCGATCGGGAACCCGCGCAAGTTCTCCCGGGTCGCGCGCCGGCTCTCGGAGAAGGGGCCGGTGATCACGATGATCGCCGGCACCACCGGCCAGCTGAACCCACCGGGGCACGCCGTGCGGATCTCCCGGGAGCCGCGGCGCGCCCTCGACGAACTGATGAGGCAGGCCGGGGTGATCAGCGCCGAGACGATCCCCGAGCTCCTCGACCTGGCCACCCTGTTCTCAGAGCAGCCGCTGCCGGCGGGACGGCGGGTGCTGGTGCTGACCAACTCCGGCACCCAGGCGGCCGTGATCGCCGAGCTGCTCGGCGGCGGCGGGCTGCAGGTCGCGGGCACCCCGACCGCCCTCGTGCCGACCGCGGGCCCCGACGCCTACCGGGAGGTCATCGACGCGGCCCTGGCGCGGGAGGACTGGGACGCGGCCATCGTCGCGTACGTGCCGATCCTCGACGACGTGGGCTCCGCCGTCGGGCCCGAGATCGCCCGGCTCGCCGAGCGCTCCGGCCGCACCACGGTGGCCTGCGTGTTCGGGTCCGCCGGGTTGACGCCCGAACTGGCCACCGCCCAGGTGCGGGTACCGGGCTTCTCGACCGTGGAGGCGGCCACCCACGCGCTCGTCCAGGCGGCCCGCTACCAGGACTGGCGCAGCGCGGACCGGGGCCGCCGCGTCGACCCGGACGACATCGACCGACGCCGCGCGAAGGAGCTGGTCCAGGCCGAGCTGGCCGACCTGCCGCGCGGGTTGACGAAGCGACTCAGCCCGGAGCGGGCCGCCGAGCTGCTGGCCACCCACGGGCTGCAGAAGTGGCGTGAGATCACCGTCAAGGATGCCGACGGGGCCGTCACGGCCGCCGAGGAGCTCGGGTGGCCGGTCGCGCTGAAGACCTCGGACGAGGTGCTGCGCCACCGGGCCGACCTCGGCGGCGTACGGCTGGACCTGTCGAACCCGGCCGAGCTGCGCGAGGCGTTCGCGCAGAGCGAGGCCCGGGTGCGCGCCATGGTGGGCCGCGGCACCACCTTCGACGTGCAGTCGATGGCCCCGACGGGCGCCGCATGTGTGGTCCGGGCCACCGAGGACGAGCTGTACGGGCCGATCATCAGCGCCGGCCTCGGCGGGGACGCCGTCGAACTGCTCGGGGACGTCTCCTACCGGGTCCCGCCGCTGACCGACGTGGACGCCCTCGAGATGATCCGCTCCCTGCGTGCGTCCGCCCGGCTGTTCGGGCACCGCGGGCTGCCCGCCCTGGACATCGCCGCGCTCACGGACGCGATCGGCCGGGTCAGCATCCTCAAGGACGAGCTGGCCGAGGTCACCTCGATCACCCTGAACCCCGTGCTCGTATCCGAGACCGGCGCCGCCATCCTCGGGGCGAGCGTGGACGTCGGCCATCCGGCCCGGGGGGACGCTGCGCGACGGGTGCTGCCGTGACCTGCGAGGAGACCGTGAGCCCAGGATCGCCGTGAGGTGGGAGACTGGGGCGGTGCAGAAGTCACGAGCCCAACAGATGCGCCACCTGCGCAGCGATATCGAGCGCGCCGGTTACTACCCGTCGCTGGTCGCCGACGTCCTGGAGATCGCCCTCGCCGGTGAGGAGGTCGTCGCGCACCTGGTGCACCCCGAGACCGTCTTCGACCGCACCGAGGTGCGCCGGCACGTCACCGCGCTGACGCTCACGCCCACCCGGCTGATCGTCGCCCACGTGGACGACGTGCCGCCCGAGGAGGTCGACGGCGCCTCGACCGCCGCCGCCACCACGGAGGCCGTACCGATCGGTGCGATCCGGTCGGTGGCGCTCACCCACGGGGTCGTCGACCCGGCCGTCTACCAGCAGGGCAGTGGTGGCACCGAGCTGACGCTGGCCCTGAACTGGGGTTCGGTACAGCGGATCGATCTCGAGCCCGCGACGTGCCCCGACCCCAACTGCGAGGCCGACCACGGCTACACCGGCACATCGATGCCGGACGACCTGGTGGTCCGGGTCAGCGCTGAGGCCGAAGGGGCGGACGCGATGGCCGCGGCGGTCTCGTTCGCGGCGGCGCTGTCCGCCGCCACCGCACGCACCGGCGCGTGAGCGCACCGGCCGCCCCCGGCACCGCCGCCGAGCCGGCGGGCACGCTGGGTCAGGTCCTGTGGGGTGCCGTCGGCGCCTGCGGGATCGATCTCGCCATGCCCGACGGCGCAGCGACCTCGAGCATGGACGTGGCGGCCGCGCTCGGCCTGCCGCAGGCCCGCAAGGCGGTCGTCGTGCTCGTCGACGGCCTCGGCTGGCACAACCTCACCGACCGTGCGGACGTGGCGCCGTTCCTGACGTCGACGGGCCGGCTGGACGCGCTGACGTGCGCGTTCCCGTCGACGACCGCGACGAACCTCGGCTACTTCGGCACCGGCCGGGCCGGCGGCGAGACCGGGCTGCTCGGCTACACCGTCCGGGAACCCCGGGGCCGGCTGATGAACATGATCTCGTGGAACACCGGCGCGGACCCACTGGCCTGGCAGCGCCGGCCCACCGTGTTCGAACGTCTCGAGGAGGCCGACCGGTCCGCGGTCAGCGTCGGCCCGTGGCGGTTCGCCTCCTCGCCCCTGACCAGGGCGGCCCTGCGTGGCTCGGAGTTCCTGCCCGCCGAGACGCTTCCCGAGCGCGTGGACACCGCGCTGGGTGCGCTGCGGGAGGTGGACGTGGACCTCGTGTACCTGTACTGGGGCGACGTCGACTCGACCGGCCACCACGAGGGGTGGCGCTCGGGGGAGTGGGCGGACGCGCTCGCGCACACCGATGCCGAGCTCGCGCGGCTGGCCCGGCTCCTCCCGCTCGGCACGACGATGGTGGTGACGGCCGACCACGGGATGGTCGACATCCCCCACGGGCCGAGCACGCACGTCGCTGGGCCGGCGCGGGTCGACGTCGCCGACCGTCCGGACCTGGCCGCCGACGTGGACCTGGTGGCCGGCGAGCCCCGAGCGGTGCACCTGTACAGCCGTCCGGGCGCCGCGGAACAGGTCCGGGAGGTGTGGGCCGATGCCCTCGGCGACCGCGCCCGGGTGCTGTCCCGGGCCGAGGTGATCGAGGCCGGGCTGCTCGGCCCGGTCGACCCGAGGTTCACGGAGGTCATCGGAGACGTCGTGGTGGCCGCGCTCGGTGACCTCGCCGTGCATGACTCGCGAACCCAGACCGCGGCGTCGCTCACCCTGGTCGGGATGCACGGCTCGATCACCGCGGCCGAGCGCACCGTGCCGCTCGTGGTGCTGGAGGGCTGATGGCGGACCTGGTGTTCTTCTCGGGAACGATGGACTGTGGAAAGTCCACGCTGGCCCTGCAGATGGACTACACCCACGCCACTCGGGGCCGCCGTGGGGTGATCTTCAGCCGCAACGACCGGGCCGGTGCCGAGATGCTCTCCTCCCGCCTCGGCCTGGCCGTCCCCGCGGTCGAGGTCACCGAGCAGACCGACTTCTGGCGCGAGGTGGTGCACCGCCGCACCCGCGGCCAGGTGGTCGACTACCTCATCTGCGACGAAGCACAGTTCTATGCGCCCGAGCAGATCGAGCAACTGGCGCGCGTCGTCGACGACCTCGTCGTGGACGTGTTCGCGTTCGGGATCACCACCGACTTCCGGACGCGGCTGTTCCCCGGATCGGCGCGCCTGCTCGCGCTGGCCGACCGGGTCGAGGTGCTCCAGGTGCGTGCCCTGTGCTGGTGCGGGCGCCGAGCCACCCACAACGCCCGCACGGTCGGCGGCGTCATGGTTACCGAGGGTGAGCAGATGGTGGTCGGCAACACCGGAGCCGGCACCGGGGAGGTGGGCTACGAGGTACTCTGCCGGCGGCACCACCGGGCCGGCCTGACCGCTGCCTCCGCACACGCGCCGAGCCCGTCGCCGGATCCGCTGGATCTGAGCGGCTGAGAGTCTGCCGGGACGCGCGGTCAGTCGTTCTTGGCGCCGAAGACGATCTCGTCCCAGGACGGCACGCTGGTACGGCGGTTGCGCCGCGGGCGCTTGCTCCTGGCGGGCTCGGACGGCTCCTCGTCGTCCCCGGTGGTTGGCTCACCGGCAGGATCGGCGGCCGGGTTGGCCAGGTGCGGCGGCAGGTCGATGATGCCCGCGTCCTGCGCCTCCTCGGGGTGGGACGCGGGCGGGTGTGCGGCCGGCGGGTCGTCCCAGAGCATCGGCTCGTGGACACCGTCGCCGGTGGCCCCGGTGCGTTCGCCCACCCGGCCTGCGTCGTCGGGCCCGTCGCCGGGTTCGTCCGCGCCGGTGTCGTCATCCAGCTCGACCCGCTGCCGCACTCCGCGGCTGGCGCTCAGATGGTCCAGGAGCGCTTCGGTGCCGGACCCGTCGTCGGAGTCGGGTTCCTCGGGGGACGCGGGTTCGTCGTGGTCGGCGGCCACCGGCCTGGAGTCCCGGATGACCGCGTCGACGGCCTGGAGCGACGGCGCGATGTCTGCATCCGTCTCGACGTCGTAGAGCCGGGCGCCGCGCACGGCACTGAGGTGGCGGCGCGGCCCGGGCGCGCTCAGGTCCGTCTCCGACAGCCAACGGCTCTCGTCGTCGAGGGCGGTGACCATCGATGACGAGAGATCGACCTGCCAGACGGCCTCGCGGTCCCGGTCGCCCGCGATGAACCGGGCCACGAGCTCCCAGGGTTCGCTGCCGCGGCGGCGGGCGTCCCAGTCGATGGAGTCCGCATCGACGCCGCGCGCGGCGAGTCGGTCGACGACGAGGTCACCGAGCTGCGGCGCGCCGGACTCGCGGCCGATCGTGAGCATCCGGGCCCGGCGGGCGACGTGCTCTCGTTCGGCGATGACCGGGCCCTCGTAGCGGCGGATCTGCTCGATCGCGAGACCGGACTCGCCGGCGATGTCCTCGGCGCTCGCGCCGGCGCGGATCAGGATCTGGATGTCCCGCGGACGGAGCGCGGAATCGCTGCGCAGCTTCTCGAGCTGGGGGCGGTCGCGGCGCACGGCAGCGCGCAGGGCGTCGTCGATGGGCAGCCGGTGCCGTTCACCGTCGGGTCCGATGAGGATCAGATGCTCACCATCCGCATGGATCCCAACCAGTTCTAGCTCCACCATGACACCTCCGTACCGTGCACACCCCGAGCCTGCCAGCCCACCGGTCGGGACTGCCGCATTACGTCCGGTGTGGCGGTGATTCCCGCGACCGGGCCGCTGCAGGGGCGACCGTGGCAGCCTAACGCGGCGGCCTCGGCGCCCGCCCGTCGGCGCGTGGTGCTCCGAACTGCCAAGACCGTTGTATGGTTCGCCCCGGTGAGGCTGCGCGGACCCCGGTCCAACACGCCGGCTGCGCGTCGTCCTCGCCTCAGTTCCAAGGGATTTCTCCGTTCGGTGCGCACACGTGGCGTCCAGGGTGGACAATCCCTTCGCTACGGGAACATTTAGAAGCCCCACGCGTTGTAACTGCGACCACCATCATCAAGAGAAACCGGAGCGCTTGCCCACCATGGCGACCGACTACGACGCACCGCGCAAGAACGAAGAGGACCTCAGCGAGGACTCCCTGGAGGAGCTGAAGGCCCGGCGTGCGGAGAAGAACTCCGGGGCTATCGAAGAGGACGAGACGGAAGCCGCCGAGGGGTTCGAACTCCCCGGCGCCGATCTCAGCGGAGAAGAACTCTCCGTTCGCGTCCTGCCCCGTCAGGCAGACGAGTTCACCTGCTCGCGCTGCTTCCTGGTCCACCACCGCAGCCAGCTGGCCTACGAGGAGAACGGTCAGCCGGTCTGCTCGGAGTGCGCGGCCTGAGCCGCATCACCCACCAGGGCCCGCGCCAGTTCGGCGGCGCGCCTGGTGGAGATCAACCAGTACGGCGTGGGGTCCTGCGGGTCTCGCAGGACCACCCGTACCGCCGCCGGCGCCGATGAACTGAACTGGACGTGGGCGCGGGCATCGAGTCCCGGCCCCATCGCGTTCTCGAGGTCGCTGCCCTCGACGATCTCGACCGCGTCGATGAACTCCCTGGCGATGTGTGCCCGGCCGGCCCGCAACTCATCCGCCGTGACCACGGTCACAGGCGCGGTCCGCAACTGCACGACCGCCAGCACGACGGTCACCGCCACGCCTACGGCGACGGCGACCGGCATTCCCAGTACCACCGTGATCATCGCGGCGCCGAAGCCACCGGCTGGGGCGAGCAGCCACTTCCAGACGGAGGGCAGCAGGGTCTCGGAGAACACGGGCACGAATGCCAGTCTGCCACCGGCCACGGGTACACCGGGCACCGAGCACCGGGCCCCGACGATCCACCTCGACCGCCACGAGCGGTCGCGGGGAGAAGTAGGCTCGACGCGTGATGACTGAGAACGACGACCCCGGCACGGACGTTGACATCCTGATCCAGCGGCTCGACCCGGAGCTGCCGGTGCCGGCCTACGCCCACCCCGGCGACGCCGGCCTCGACCTGCGAGCGGCCGAGCCCGTGACCCTGCCCCCCGGCGGGCGGGCGACGGTGCCGACGGGGATCGCGATCGCCCTGCCGCGCGGGTACGCCGCGTTCGTGCACCCCCGCTCCGGCCTCGCCGCGAAGCACGGCGTCACGACGCTGAACGCACCAGGGACGGTGGACGCCGGCTACCGGGGTGAGATCAAGGTCATCCTCGTCAACACCGACACCGAGACCGAGGCCCGGCTGGAGCGAGGCGACCGGATCGCGCAGCTCGTGATCCAGCAGGTCGCCTCCGCCGGGTTCGTGGAGGTCGAGCACCTGCCCGGCAGTGACCGCGGCGATGGTGGTTTCGGTTCGACCGGGGGCTATGCGATCGCGGAGGGAGCACGCTGATGGCACTGTTCGGACGTAGGAAGGCCGCGCGGGCCGAATCCGCCGACTCCGTGGAATCCGCGCCGAGCCCCGCCGAGCCCGAGGGGCGCGGCCCATGGGACGTCGACGAGGTGCCCGAACTCGGTGGTCGCATCGATCTCGGCGCGATCCGGCTGCCGAAGCGGGCGGGCAGCCAGGTCAAGATGGAGCTGGACTCCAAGACCCGCCGCGTCGTCGCGGTGCGGCTGTTGCTTGATTCCTCGAGTCTGCAGCTGCAGGCGTTCGCCGCTCCCCGCAGCGAAGGCCTCTGGGACGAGCTGCGGGAGGAGATCGCCCAGCAGGTCGTCAAGCAGGGCGGGTCGTCCGACGAGCGAAGCGGCTCGTTCGGCCGCGAGCTGCTCGCCCGGCTTCCCGCCCGGCTGCCGGACGGACGGACCGGCAGCCGGCCGGCTCGGTTCATCGGCGTCGACGGGCCGCGCTGGTTCCTGCGCGCGGTGATGTCCGGTAAGGCGACCGTGGACTCCGAGGCGGCGGCCGCGCTCGAGGACGTGCTCGCGGATGTCGTGGTGGTGCGTGGCTCCGAGGCCCGTCCGCCGCGGGACCTGCTCACCCTGCACCTGCCCGGACGCCCGGGCGAACCCACCCCGGACCCCGCGGGCGGGCGACCCAGCCTCGACCTGCCCAAGCGTGGCCCCGAGATCACCGAGACCCGTTGAGCCGGCAGTGAGGTCGAAAACGATGAGCCTGCGCGACGCATGGGACCGGTTCACCGCCTCCCAGGCCGAGCTCGAGGCCGACGACGAGCAGCTCGAGGCGCGCCGACGGGGTACCCAGCCGGTGGGCCGGTGTCACGCACGCAGTCGCGCGACCGTCTCGGGTGTGATCCGGGCGGTGACGTTCGCACCGGCCGCTGCCGGCCCGGCACTGGTGGCCGAG
This sequence comes from Occultella aeris, assembly GCF_902703175.1. Lineage (GTDB taxonomy): Bacteria > Actinomycetota > Actinomycetes > Actinomycetales > Beutenbergiaceae > Occultella > Occultella aeris. The sequence goes on from NZ_CACRYJ010000069.1 coordinate 60,600, forward strand.
CTGTACGACGGGTCCGGCAGCCTCGATCTCGTCTGGCTCGGCCGGCTGGAGATCCCCGGCATCGAGCCGGGGCGCCGGCTGGTCGCCGAGGGCATGATCACGTCGGCCGACTTCGGCCGCACGCACGCCACGATGTTCAACCCGGAGTACCGACTCCTGGCCCCCGACTCCGCAGAGGCGACCCCATGACCGAGAACCGCGAGGCAGACGCGCCCCAGGACACGTCCGGCCCCGAGCTGCCGGACCGGACCGGCCGGGCCCCGAGTAGTGGCGCCGTACCCGGCGGCCGCGGCATGGGCCAGCTCGCGGCGGGGGAGTTCAGCCTGGCCGAGTCCATCGGGGGCGTGCGCGGCCTCGTCGAGTCGACCGCGCCCGGCCTGGTGTTCGTGGTTGTGTTCGTGGCCACCCGGGAACTGATGCCGGCGCTGATCTCCTCCGTCGCCGTCGCGCTCATCGCCACGATCGCCCGGCTGGTCGCGCGGACGCCGGTCACGCAGGCCGTCGGGGGGCTGCTCGGTGTCGCGATCGGCGCCATCTGGGCGTGGCGCACCGGCGAGGCGCAGGACTACTTCGCGTGGGGCCTGTACGTGAACGCCGCGTTCGTGGTCGGCGTGACCGCGTCCATCCTGGCCAGGTGGCCAGTGGTCGGCGTGATCGTCTCGAGCCTGTTCGGGAAGGGGTTCGAGTGGCGCGCGGACCGGACGCTGCTGCGCCGCTACTCGCTCGCGTCCTGGCTGTGGGTCGGTGCGTTCGCGGCCCGGCTGGCGGTGCAGGTGCCGCTCTACCTGAACGCGGAGGCCGGCTGGCTCGGCACCGCGCGCCTGGTCATGGGGCTGCCGCTGTGGGCGCTCGTCCTGTGGATCACGTGGCTGCTGGTGAATCCCCGAGCAGGTGCTGCAGCTCAAGCAGATCCGCCTGCTCCGCGGACGACACGATGAGCAGCAGCTCGTCGCCGGCCTCCAGGGTGTCGTCCTGGCTGGGTGCGATCGGCTGATCGCCGCGGATGATCGCGGCCAGCACGGCCGCGCTCGGCCAGCCGATCTGGGAGATCTGCTGACCCACCACGGCTGCGCCGGGGGACAGAGTGATCTCGTACATGCTCGCCCCGGACTGGTGGAAGGTGAAGATCCGGACCAGGTCGCCGACCGAGACCGCCTCCTCCACCAGCGACGTCATGATCCGAGGCGTCGACACGAGCACGTCCACGCCCCAGGCCTCGTCGAACATCCACTCGTTCTTCGGGTTGTTCACCCGGGCCACGACCCGCGGCACCGCGAACTCGGTCTTCGCCAGCAGCGAGACCACGAGGTTCGCCTTGTCGTCCCCTGTTGCCGCGACCACCACATCGGCGGCGGCGAGGTCCGCCTGGCTCAGCGAGCTGATCTCGCAGGCGTCCGCGAGCAGCCACTCGGCCTCGCTGACCGAGGAGACCTTCATGGCCATCGGGTCCTTGTCGATCAGCAGGACCGCGTGGTCGTGGCCGATGAGTTCCCGGGCGATGGAGCGGCCGACGCTCCCGGCACCGGCGATGACGACCCGCATCAGTCCTCCTCGGGCTTGGGCGCCGTGGCCAGGATCCGCTGGACCTCGTTGATGTGGTCGGTGTACACGATGACGTGCAGCAGGTCGTTCTCCTGGAGCACGTCGAGCGGGGACGGGATGTACGCGTCACCGAACCGGGTGATGTACGCGATCCGTGCCTTCGCGAGGTTCTGCAGCTGCCGCACGGTGTGGCCGATCCACCCTTCGTGCAGGTCCATCTCGCACAGGCTGACGCCGCCGGAGGCGTCGCGGTACTCACTGGCCGCACCGGTGGGCATCATCCGGCGCAGCACCTGGTCCGCGGTCCACCGGACGGTCGCGACGGTCGTGATCCCGAGCCGCTGGTAGATCTGGGCCCGGCCCGGGTCGTAGATCCGGGCCACCACGTTGTCGATCCCGAACACCTCGCGGACCACCCGGGCGGCGATGATGTTGGAGTTGTCCCCGCTGGACACGGCCGCGAACGCGTAGGCGTCCTCGATGCCGGCCTGCGTCAGGGCCTCCCGGTCGAAACCCATGCCGGTCACCCGGCGGCCCGCGAAGTCGTCCGAGAGTCGCCGGAACGCCTCCGGGTTCTGATCGATGATCGCCACGGAGTGGCCTTTGGACTCCAGGGTCTCGGCGAGGGTGACCCCGACGCGACCCGCGCCCATGATGACGAAGTGCACGAGTCCAGACGCTACACCGGGAGTACCGTTGCGGCGTCAGCAGTCGACGCCGGGAGATCGCAACGGAGGCACACCGATGAGTCCGCTGTCCCGCTCGGTAGCGGAACGCAACAAGAAGTACCTGAACCACGTCATGCGCCACGTCGCCCCGAGGATGCCCGGATTCGGCCTGCTCACGCACACCGGCCGCACGTCCGGCACGAAGTACACCATCCCGGTGAACGTGTTCCAGCGGAACGGCTCGTACGTGTTCGCGCTGACCTACGGTCCCCGGACCGACTGGGTCCGCAACGTGCGCGCCGCCGGTTCCGCGCGCCTCGTCACCCGGGGCCGCATCGTGGACCTGGTCGACCCGGTGCTCGGCAGGGACGAGACCGCGTCCTGGGCGCCGTTCGTCGTGGCCAGGATCCTGCGCGCGACGGACTCGCTCGAGACCCTCACGATGAGGGCGCGGTAGCCGGAACCTACGCGTACAGTGAGCCACCGTGCCTGATCTCTCCGACGCCGCGAAACGCCTTCTCGTCGGGCGCCCGGTCCGTAGCGAACGACTCGGGCATACCCTGCTGCCGAAGCGCATCGCGCTGCCGGTGTTCGCCTCCGACGCACTCTCCTCGGTCGCCTACGCCCCTGACGAGATCCTGCTCACGCTCTCCCTGGCCGGCCTCGCCTCGTACACGATCTCGCCGTGGGTGGCGCTCGCCGTCGTGATCGTCATGCTCACCGTCGTGGCCTCCTACCGTCAGACGGTTCGGGCCTACCCCTCCGGGGGCGGCGACTACGAGGTGGCCACCACGAATCTCGGTCCCCGGGCCGGGCTGACCGTCGCGAGTGCGCTGCAGGTCGACTACGTGCTCACCGTGGCCGTGTCCGTCTCGTCCGGTTCCCACTACCTCGCCACCGTGCTCCCGGCCGCCCGCGACCACGAGGCGATCATCGCCATCGGCCTGGTCGCGCTCATCGCGCTGATCAACCTGCGCGGCGTGCGTGAGTCGGGCAGCGGGTTCGCCATTCCCGTCTACCTGTTCATGGCCGGCATGGGCGTGATGGCCCTCGTCGGTGGCATCCAGTGGGCCACCGGGACCCTCGGCACCGCCGAGAGCGCCCAGTTCGACGTCCTCGCCGAGGCGGGCTACGAAGAGGGCCTGATGGGCCTCGCGGGCGGCTTCCTGGTGCTGCGTGCGTTCTCCTCCGGTGCGGCAGCCCTCACCGGGGTCGAGGCGATCAGCAACGGCGTGCCTGCGTTCCGCAAGCCCAAGTCGAAGAACGCGGCGACCACCCTGCTGCTGCTCGGCCTGATCGGCGCGACCATGCTGATGACGGTGATCGGTCTCGCCCGGGCCACCGGGGTCCGGTTCGTCCAGGACCCGCACCTGCAGCTCGCCATGAACGGGCAGCCGGTACCCGAAGGGTACGAACAGGACCCGGTGATCGGGCAGATCGCCCAGACCGTGTTCGCGGGCTTCCCGCCGATGTTCTACCTGGTGACCGCCGCCACCGGTCTGATCCTGCTGCTCGCAGCGAACACCGCGTTCAACGGGTTCCCCACCCTCGCCTCGATCCTCAGCAAGGACGGCTACCTGCCGCGCCAGCTCTACACCCGCGGCGACCGCCTCGCGTTCTCCAACGGGATCATCATCCTGGCCCTGGCCGCCATCGCGCTGATCTGGGTCTTCGACGCCGAGGTGACCCGGCTGATCCAGCTCTACATCGTGGGCGTCTTCGTCTCCTTCACCCTCGGCCAGCTCGGCATGATCAGGCACTGGAACGAGCGGCTGCCCAGCGTTGTCGCGGCGAAGGAGCGCGGGGCGATGAAGCGCTCGCGTGCGATCAACGCATTCGGGTTCGCGCTGACCGCGCTCGTCCTCGCGGTGGTCCTGATCACGAAGTTCACCCACGGCGCCTGGATCGCCATCGGACTGATGGCCCTGCTGTTCGCAGTCATGGTGTTCATCCGCAGGCACTATCAGCACGTGGCCGATGAGCTGGAGATCGAGGACGTCGCCGCTGCCCGTGCCCTGCCCAGCCGCGTCCATGCCCTCGTGCTCGTCTCCAAGGTGCACAAGCCGACCATGCGCGCCCTGTCCTACGCCCGGGCCACCCGCCCCTCCACGCTGCAGGCCATCACCGTGGCCGTGGACCGGGACGCCGCCGAGCAGGTCCGCCGCGACTGGGACGCCGCCGAGGTGCCGTTGCCGCTGACCGTCCTGGACTCCCCGTACCGCGACCTGACCCGCCCGGTCCTGGAGTACGTGAAGTCGATCCGGCGGGAGTCCCCGCGGGACCTGGTGGTCGTGTACGTGCCCGAGTACGTCGTGGGTCACTGGTGGGAGCGGGTGCTGCACAACCAGAGCGCGCTGCGCCTGAAGTCGCGCCTGCTCTACACTCCCGGCGTGGTGATGGCCTCGGTTCCCTGGCAGCTCGCGTCCTCCGCACGGAGCCTCGTGAACCCCGACGACCCGGGCGAACGTCTCGGCGACCTGCCCGCGCCGGGGATGGTGCGACGTGGCGAGTGAGGCGCCCACCGGACCCGCCGGGTCCGGACCCGCTACGGTCGGCGACGTCCTCACCCTGGATGTCGGCGCCCCCGTGCACGGCGGGCACTGCCTGGCCCGCCACGACGGCCGGGTGGTCTTCGTCCGGCACGCGCTGCCCGGTGAGCGGGTCCGGGCGGTCCTGACCGAGGTACGCCGCAAGGGCTACTGGCGGGCCGACGCGATCGAGGTGCTCACCGCGTCGCCGGACCGGGTGGACTCGGTCTGGTCGGCCGCCGGGCCAGGGGGAGTGGGCGGGGGAGAACTCGCCCATGTGAGCCTGCCGGGGCAGCTGGTCTGGAAGCGGGACGTGATCACCGATGCCCTCCGCCGGATCGGCCGGCTCGACGCCGACCACCCGGCGCTCGCCGGCCTGAGCGTCGAGCGAGTTCCCGGTGACCTCGAGCGCGGCGGCCTGCACAGCCGGAGCCGGATCGAGCTCGTGGCCGACGGCGAGGGCCGGGCCGGCATGCACCGGTACCGTTCGCACGAGGTGCTCGCGCTGACGGACATGCCGTTCGCCGCCGAGCCGATTGCGGCCGCGAACCTGTTCGGGCGCACCTGGCGGCCCGGGGCCACCATCCAAGCGGTCGCCCCGTCCGACGGCGAGGTGCTGATCCTTGTCGACGGCGAGCCGCTGCGGGGCGGGCGGCGCAACGTGCGCGAGCGGGTGCACCTGGCCGACGGCCGCGAGTTCGCCTACCGGGTGGCCGGCGGCGGCTTCTGGCAGGTGCACCTCGAGGCGGCACGGACCCTGGTCGGCGCCGTCCTGGAGGCGGCCGCCGTCGGGCCCGGCGCCGGCGTGTGGGACCTGTACTCCGGTGCCGGCCTGTTCACCGTGCCGCTCGCCGGCGAGGTGGGCCCCGACGGTCGGGTCGACGCCGTCGAGGGCGACCCCCGCGCCATCGCCGATGCCCGTCGCAACGTCCATGGCCTCGACCAGGCGGTGCTCCACGGCGGCGACGTGGCGGCCGTACTGGCGGAGCACAACGGCCACAGTGGCGCCGCCGGCGCAGCACCCGACGCCGTCGCCGGGCCTGCGCGCGGGCCGGCACCGCACGCCGACGTCGTGGTCCTGGACCCGCCCCGCGCGGGCGCCGGTGCGGCCGTGATGGACGCCGTCCTCGCGGCCGGACCGGACCGGATCGTCTACGTGGCCTGCGACCCGGCGGCCCTGGCCCGGGATGTCGCGCATGCGCGTGAGCGAGGGCACGAGCTGGTGTCCCTGCGCGCGTTCGACCTGTTCCCGCACACGCACCACGTCGAATGCGTGGCCGTGCTGACTCCCACGACGCTCGGATGAGCACCACCGAGACTCCTCTCGGCCTGACTGCCGCGGACGTCGCGGCCCGGGTCGCCCGTGGCGAGGTGAACGTCGCCCCGGAGTCGTCCTCGCGCAGTCTCGCCGCCATCATCCGCGGCAACCTGTTCACCCTCTTCAACGCCATCCTCGGGATCGCCCTGGTCGTGGTACTGCTCGTCGGGAGCTGGCAGGACGCCGTCTTCGGGTTCGTGCTGCTGTCCAACGCGCTCATCGGCGGGCTCACCGAGTACCGCGCCAAGCGCACGCTGGACCGGCTCGCGATCCTCGACGCCCCGAACGCCACGGTGCTGCGAGACGGTGCCGAACAGGTTGTCGACCTCCACGGGATCGTCACCGACGACATCCTCGTGCTCCGCCTCGGCGACCAGGTGCCCGCCGACGGGGAGGTCCTGACCAGCCGTGGCGCCGAGATCGACGAGTCGATGCTCACCGGCGAGAGCGAGCCGGTCGACAAGCGACCGGGGGACGAGGTGCTCTCCGGCTCCGCCGTGGTCGCCGGCTCCGCGGTGGTGCGGGCCACCCGGGTCGGCACCGCCGGCTACGCGAACCAGCTGACGGCGCAGGTCCGGCGGTTCTCCCTGGTGAACTCCGAGTTGCGGTCGGGCATCAACCGGATCCTGGTGTACGTGTCCTGGGCGATCGTGCCGATAGCGATCCTGCTCGTCTGGAGCCAGATCCGCCACCACGGCGGCCTCGACCTCGCCCTCGCGGACGGCACCTGGCGCAACGCGGTGGTCTCCGCCGTCGCCGGCGTGGTCGGGATGGTGCCCGAGGGCCTGGTGCTGCTCACCTCGATCAACTTCGCGCTGGCCGCGATCGTGCTGGCCCGACGCAAGGTGCTGGTGCAGGAGCTGCCCGCCGTCGAGGTGCTGGCCCGGGTGGACGTGCTCTGCCTGGACAAGACCGGGACCCTCACCGACGGCACAGTGGGGCTGACCGACCTCATCGAGCTCACCCCCGTGCCCGGAGCCCGCGAGGCGCTGGCCGCGCTCGCGGCGGACCCGGACGCGAACGCCTCCGCGGCCGCGATCGCAGCGGGCGTGACGGACGTGCCCGCGGCGCCGGCGCAGGTGCTGGTCCCGTTCTCCTCCGCCCGCAAGTGGAGCGCGCACCGCACCGACGCCGGCGCCTGGGTGTTCGGCGCGCCCGAGGTGCTGCTCGAAGCGGGCGACGGCGTCCTGCAGCAGGTGCGTGACCTCGCCGACACCGGTGCCCGGGTGCTGCTCCTGGCCGCGGCCCCGGCGGACGCGCTCACCGGCGCGGCGGCCGAGGGTGGACCCCCGCGCGGCCTGCGCCCGGCGTACCTGGTGGTGCTGCGTGAGCACGTGCGCCCGGACGCCGCGCAGACCCTCGCCTACTTCGCGGCGCAGGGCGTCACCGTGAAGGTGATCTCCGGGGACAACCCGGCCACGGTCGCGGCGATCGCAGGGGCCGTCGGCCTCGGCGGCGACGGCGGCCGCCCGGTCACCGGGGTGGACGCCCGAACCCTGCCCGAGGACGGCGAGGCGCTCGCCGACGTGGTCACCAGCGAGCAGGTCTTCGGCCGGGTCACGCCCGAGCAGAAGCGCGCGTTCGTGCACGCGTTGCAGTCCCGCGGTCACACGGTCGCGATGACCGGCGACGGTGTCAACGACGCCCTGGCACTCAAGGATGCCGACCTCGGCATCGCGATGGGCTCGGGAGCGGCCGCCACGAAGGCGGTGGCCCGGCTGGTGCTCCTGGACGGGCGGTTCGCCACCCTCCCCGGCGTGGTCGACGAGGGCCGCCGGGTCATCGCGAACATGGAGCGGGTCGCCTCGCTGTTCCTGAACAAGACCACCTACGCCGTGCTGCTCGCCATCGTCGTGGCGATCACGGCGTGGCCGTACCCGTTCCTGCCCCGGCACCTGACCCTGGTCGGCGCGCTGACGATCGGCACGCCGGCCTTCTTCCTGGCCCTGGCGCCAAGCCGGCAGCGGTACGTGCCCGGGTTCCTGCACCGGGTGCTGATGCTGGCCATCCCGTGCGGGATCGCCTCGGCCCTCGCGGTCCTCGTGGTCTACGGCACCCTGCACGCCCGCGACGCCGGGCTGCAAGCGAACACCGGTGCGACGCTGACCCTCGTCATCATGGGCCTGTGGCTGCTCGGTGCGCTCGCCCGGCCGTGGAACTGGTGGCGGGTGGCGCTCTTCGCGGCCATGGCCGCGGGTGCGGTGCTGGCCATCGCCGTGCCGTTCGTGCGGGACTTCTTCGCACTCGAGGTGCCGGAGCCGTTCACCGCCGTGCTGGTGGCCGTCACGGCAGCGGTCGGGTGCGTCGCCATCGAGGTCACCTACCGCCGTCGGAAGGCGCACCCGGGGGCCGCAGAGGTGCACTCCCTGGCGGAAGTGCGATAAGATATCTCGACATCGAGATAAATTACCTGATGCGGTCGTAGCATTAAGTGCAAGGATGCGGCAGGACCGCGAGAGAGCGCCGAGGAGTGGTTGTGAGTAGCGTCAACACGTTTTCCGCCAAGGGGACCCTGGACGTCGGTGGGACCGGATACGAGATCTACCGGCTGAACGCCGTCGAGGGTCTCGAGCGGCTTCCGTACAGCCTCAAGGTGCTCGCCGAGAACCTGCTCCGCACCGAGGACGGCGCAAACATCACCGCCGATCACGTGCGTGCCCTTGCGGCCTGGGACCCGGACGCCCAGCCGGACACCGAGATCCAGTTCACGCCCGCGCGCGTGGTCATGCAGGACTTCACCGGCGTGCCGTGCGTCGTCGACCTGGCCACCATGCGCGAGGCCGTCGCCGACCTCGGCGGCGACCCGGCCAGCATCAACCCGCTGTCCCCGGCGGAGCTGGTCATCGACCACTCCGTCCAGATCGACGTCGCCGGCCGTCCGGACGCGTTCCAGCGCAACGTCGACATCGAGTACCAGCGCAACCACGAGCGCTACCAGTTCCTGCGCTGGGGCCAGACCGCGTTCGACGACTTCAAGGTGGTGCCCCCTGGCACCGGCATCGTGCACCAGGTGAACATCGAGTACCTGGCCCGCGTGGTGATGACCCGCGAGGTCGAGGTCAACGGCGAGAAGGTCCTGCGTGCCTACCCGGACACCTGCGTCGGCACCGACTCGCACACCACCATGGTCAACGGCCTTGGTGTGCTCGGCTGGGGCGTCGGCGGTATCGAGGCCGAGGCCGCGATGCTGGGCCAGCCCGTCTCCATGCTGATCCCGCGCGTGGTCGGCTTCGAGCTGAACGGCCAGATCCCGTCCGGTGTGACCGCCACCGACGTGGTGCTCACGATCACCGAGATGCTCCGTCAGCACGGAGTGGTCGGCAAGTTCGTCGAGTTCTACGGTGCCGGCGTGGCCCAGGTGCCGCTCGCTAACCGGGCCACCATCGGCAACATGAGCCCCGAGTTCGGCTCCACGGCCGCGATCTTCCCCATCGACGACGTCACTCTCGAGTACCTGCGGCTGACCGGCCGTTCGGACGCCCAGGTCGCGCTCGTCGAGGCGTACGCCAAGGAGCAGGGCATGTGGCTCGACCCCACGGCGCAGGGGTACTCCGAGCCGAAGTTCTCCGAGTACCTGAGCCTCGACCTGAGCACCGTCGTGCCCTCGATCGCCGGGCCGAAGCGCCCGCAGGACCGCATCGAGCTCACCCACGCCAAGAGTGCGTTCCAGCGGGATCTGCCGAACTACGCTGCCGACGTCGTGAACGGCGTGGACGAGGCCGAGAAGGAGTCCTTCCCGGCGTCCGACTCGCCGGCGATCTCCCAGCAGGCCCGGCGCACCGTCCAGGTGACCACGCCCGAGGGCAAGTCCTACGACCTGTTCCACGGCGCCGTCGCCATCGCGTCGATCACCTCCTGCACGAACACCTCGAACCCGTCGGTGATGCTCGCCGCCGGGCTGCTCGCGAAGAAGGCCGTGGAGCGGGGCCTGACGGTCAAGCCGTGGGTGAAGACCTCGATGGCGCCCGGCTCGCAGGTGGTCACGAACTACTACGAGAAGGCGGGCCTGTGGCCCTACCTCGAGAAGCTCGGCTACCACCTGGTCGGCTACGGCTGCACCACGTGCATCGGGAACTCCGGTCCGCTCGCCGACGAGGTGTCAGCCGCGGTCAACGAGCACGACCTGTCCGTGGTCTCGGTGCTCTCCGGGAACCGGAACTTCGAGGGTCGGATCAACCCCGACGTGAAGATGAACTACCTGGCCTCCCCGCCGCTCGTGATCGCCTACGCCCTGGCCGGGACGATGGAGTTCGACTTCGAGCACGAGCCTCTCGGCCGTGACGAGGACGGGTCGCCGGTGTTCCTTCGGGACATCTGGCCCTCTGCCGCCGAGGTCCAGGAGACCATCGACTCCTCGATCAACCGGGACATGTTCACCTCCGACTACGCGGACGTCTTCACCGGGGACGAGCAGTGGCGTGCCCTGCAGACGCCCGAGGGCGACACGTTCGAGTGGGACGCGGACTCCACCTACGTGCGCAAGCCCCCGTACTTCGAGGGCATGGGTGCCCAGCCGGAGCCCGTCTCCGATATCGGCGGTGCCCGCGTCCTGGCCAAGTTGGGGGACTCGGTCACCACCGACCACATCTCCCCGGCCGGTTCGATCAAGCCGGACTCCCCGGCCGGCAAGTACCTCGCCGAGCATGGCGTGGCCCGCCGCGACTTCAACTCCTACGGCTCCCGCCGGGGCAACCACGAGGTCATGATCCGGGGCACGTTCGCCAACATCCGGCTGCGCAACCAGCTACTGGACGACGTCGAGGGCGGGTTCACCAAGAACCTCCTCACCGGCGAGCAGACCACCATCTACGACGCGGCCCAGGACTACGCTGCGGCCGGCGTCCCGCTGGTGATCCTCGGTGGCAAGGAGTACGGCTCCGGCTCGTCCCGCGACTGGGCCGCGAAGGGCACCGTGCTGCTCGGCGTGAAGGCTGTCATCACCGAGAGCTTCGAGCGGATCCACCGCTCGAACCTGATCGGCATGGGTGTGCTTCCGTTGCAGTTCCCCGAGGGGGAGAACGCGGACTCCCTCGGCCTGGACGGCACCGAGACCTACGACATCGCCGGCGTGACCGCACTGAACGAGGGCAGCACGCCGTCGACCGTGCACGTCACCGCGACGAAGGAGGACGGCACCGCCGTCGAGTTCGACGCCGTCGTGCGCATCGACACCCCCGGCGAGGCGGACTACTACCGCAACGGCGGCATCCTGCAGTACGTGCTTCGCTCGCTCGTCGCTGCCTGACACGACAGGAAGCCCCAGTACGCAGCCCTTGAATCCAGGGCCGCGTGCTGGGGCTCCTTGCTGCCCGGAGCCCGCCGTCGGGAGCATGCGGCGCGCTATGCCGCCCACATGTGCGTTCCGCTGACGCGAAGTGCGGGTCCCGGGCCGTGCGACTCACGTTTCGGGTCAGGGGAGAGCCGTTCCAGGGTGGGTGTCAGGG
>NZ_CACRYJ010000070.1 GCF_902703175.1 Occultella aeris
CTCCACGAGGATGCCGGGCAGGACGCTGCCGACGGTGGTGCGCACCGGGTAGGGCGCCTCGAAGTGGGCGGCGTAGGCGGCGTTGAACTCGGCGAAGTCGCGGTGCACGTCGGCCAGGTGCACGGTCGCCTTCAGCACGTCGTCGAGGTCGGCGCCCACGGCTCCGAGCGCGGTGGCGACGTTCCTCAGCACGGCGTCGGTCTGGGCGGCGACGCTCTCGGGGATCTCGCCGGTGACCGGGTCCTGCGGGCCGAAGCCGGCGGTGATGACGAGATCGCCGATGGTGGCGACGTGGCTGTACGGCCCGGCCGGTTGCGGCAGACCCTCGGTGAGGGTCCGCTTGGTGATCGTCGTCGGCTCGTGGTTGCCCATGTTCAGGCGGCCTCTCGGTTCGTGACGGCGCGGCCGGGGCGGGCGCCGGTGGGTTCGGTATCGGTCAGGACCGGCTCGCCGTTGACGAGGACGTGGTGGATCCCGACGGCGGTCAGGCGGGGCTGGTCGAAGGTGGCGCGGTCGGCCACGGTGGCCGGGTCGAAGCAGACGACGTCGGCCGCCGCGCCCACGGCCAGCACGCCGCGGTCGGCGAGCCCGATCCGCCCCGCCGGCAGTGCCGTCATCTTGTGGATCATCAGCTCCAGCGGCACCAGGGCGAGGCCCCGGGAGTACTCGCCGAGGTATCGCGCGAAGGTTCCGAACGCCCGCGGGTGGGGCCGCTGCCCGGCGAGCAGGCCGTCGCTGCCGGCGCACTGGCGCGGGTGGGACAGGACCGCGCGCAGGTTGGCCTCGTCACCCTCGTGGACCAGGCACATGGCGCCGAGGCGCTCGGAGATCAGCACGTCGCAGTACGCGTCGATCGCTCGGGCGCCGCGCCGCTGCGCGAGTTCGGCGATGGAGAGTCCCGGCAGCGAGGTGTCGGTGGCAGATCCGATGACCACCCGGGACCAGTCCACGGGCACCCGGTGGGACCCGGTGGTGCCGCGACGCTCGAGGCGCTCGGCGAGGTCGTCGCGCACGTCCGGCCGGGCCAGGAGCTCGACGATCTCGTCCACGCTGCCCTGCTGGAGGAAGCTGGGGAGCGCGGAGTGCAGGTAGCTGGAGCCGACGATGTAGGGGTAGGAGTCGAGCGTGACGTCCACGCCGTCGGCGAGAGCGGCGTCGACCAGGGCGAGGAGCTCGGGGGCGCGGCCCCGGTTCACGGCGTAGCTCAGGTGCGCGTGGGTCAGGTGCACGGCGACCCCGGTGCGCCGGCCGAGGTCCAGGCACTCGGCATAGGCCTCGATCGCGCCGGCGCCGTAGCTCCGATGGTGCGGCGCGTAGTAGCCCCCATGCGCGGCGAGGACCTCGCACAACCGCGTCAGCTCGGCGTCGTCGGCGAACATGGCCGGCACATAGGTGAGGCCCGTGGACATCCCGACGGCGCCACCCGCCAGGGCGTCGGCGAGCAGCCCGGCCATCCGGTCCAGCTCGGTGGGCGTCGTGGGACGCCGTTCGGTGCCCATGACGAGCAGCCGCAGCGTCCCGTGCGGGGCCAGGTAGGCGACGTTCACGGCGGCGCCGCTGACCCGCTCCAGGAACTCCGGGACGCTGGCCCAGGCGATGCCGCCGTCGGGCAGGTCCCCGTTCCAGCCGCGGATCCGTCCGTGCAGGTCCGCGGCTGCCGCCGGGGTGATCGGGGCGTAGGAGAGACCGTCCTGGCCGATGACCTCGGTGGTGACGCCCTGGCTGACGGCGCTGAGCCGGTCGGGTTCGCGGATCAGGGCGAGGTCGGCGTGCGCATGCATGTCGATGAAGCCCGGGCAGACCACGAGGCCGGTGGCATCGATGGTCCGCTGGCCGACTCCGGACCTGTCGGCGCGACCTGCGTCGCCGGGACTTGCGTCGCCGCGATCGGCGGGCGCTTCTTCGATCGCCGTGATGCGGCCGCCGCGGAGGTGGACGTCGGCGGGGCGGGCCGGCGCACCGGTGCCGTCGATGACGAGACCGCCGCGAATCCGGGTGGGCGTCACTGGGTCTCCGTTCGGTGCGTGGGTTTCGCGAGAACATACCCACGTGGACGCGGAGAGGCATGAATCGACAGCCAGATGAGCGAACAAGTCGTTGGGACTGGCTTGTGTGAACGAAATCGTCGCCGGAGGGTGGCGTCGGCGGGCCCGGTTCCGGTCGGTTGCGGCTAGACCGGCTCGAACACGTGCGAGGCCCGTTTGATCACGTCGAGGCCGTCGGAGACGTCAACCGCCGCCACGCCTGGGAACTGACCGACGTCCTCGGTGATGAAGCGGTAGAGGGCCTCGTCCGAAGCGAGGGCGACCTCACCGCACAGGTTCGTGTGACCGGTGGTCGCCGCGATGTTGAGCACGTTCGGGTGCGCGGCCACGGCACGCCCCACCGACTCCAGCCGCGATGGCGCCACCCGCAGCCAGATGAACGCGACCACCGGCTGACCGAGCACCTCGGGCTGGACCACGGTGCGCAACCGGAGCAGCCCCGCCGTCATCATCGCCTCGGCGCGCCGCCGCGCCGTCGCCGGCTGGATCCCGAGCGGGCTCGCCACCTCGCGCCAGCTGCGGCGGCCGTGCTCGGCGAGCTCGGCAGCCACGGCGTGGTCGAGCTCGTCCATCCGATAGTTCTCCCGAGGGCGGTCCTCCGACCAGTGATCCAGTCGCCCCGAACGAAGGGCCGCGATCGAGCGCTCGGGCAGCACCGCGCCGGTCCAGCCGTGCGGAGTGGAGAACCGGCGGATGATCTTCGACGTCGAACTCCCGATCACGCCCCGGACGCCCCTGAGCCGGTCGCTGGTGATCTCGAGCAGGTGCCGGGTCGAGCGCACATGCAACTGCGCCGCGCAGTCGAGCTCGCCACCGATCACGGAGACGTAGCCGGACTCGGGCCACTCGGAGACGGCGCGGGCCACGTCGGCGCTCGCGCCAGGTACGCAACGCAGCCGCAGGAACACCGCGAACCCGGCGTCCGCCCGTTGCTGATCGATGACGCCGACCACCCGTACCACCGGTCCGAGCAGGGACGCCAGGCGTCGGGAGACGGTGGGCGCGCTGGTGCCCGCGGCCTCGGCGAGGGCGCCCACGCGAGCGCGCGGATGCGCGAGCAGCGCCGCGACGATCCGCACGTCGACGTCCTGGATGTCGACCGGATCAGTCACGCGAGCACACAATGGAGGCGATTGTGTTCATCACAGTGGAGAGTCTCATACCGGCGCGCCGCGACCAAGGCGCGCGGCACAACCGCCGTCACGGGGCGCTGAGGAGCTCGACGAGTCTTGTCATGGCGGTCAGTCGTTCGCCGCTCTCCCAGACGGCTCGCTCCGCATCCCGAACCTCCCGGTCGATCTCGAGGCGTCGGAACCAGGCGGGCAGGTGCTTCGGGAAGGGTGCGTAGTGGCCCGAACGCGCGAAGATCTGAATGTAGGCGAGCCGCATGAGGTCGGTCTGAAGCTTGTGCGAGAGCCAGTGATGGCCGTTCCGGTCCGCGTTCTCGAGCTCCGCGAGGAAGGCGGGCGCGGCGCTGCGGAACGTCGTGTCGACCGCGCTGCGGAACGTGACGGTCGGCACCCGGACACGGCGACGTAGGTCCGCGACGGTTCCCGATGGGTCGTGGAGCAGGGTGGACTGTGCGAGTCCGGCGACCGTGTAGAGCGGATCGGGCCACTCCGAGGCGTTCCAGCCCGCCCCGGACTCGACCCGGGCGACCGTCCGCTCAAGCCGACCCAGGGTGGTGTGCACGAGATCGATGTCGATGTCGTCCGGGGCGTCACGCCGGACCTCCAGGTGGTGCTCCGGGTCGACGACGTGCCGCGTGGCGTCGGTCAGCAGCGGTTCGGTCGGAAGTGCGGCGTCCCAGACGAGCACGAGGTCGAGGTATGCACCGACGGAGAGGTCCGTGAAGCGGGAGCCCTGGCCGTAGACGCCGATGATCCTCTCGTCGGTGCCTTCGGCACCGGTCAGGACAGCGTCGATCCGCAGCTGCTCGGCTTCGGTCAGGGAATCGCGGGCGTCGCGCAGCATGTCTCGGGATGCTACCGAAGCACTCGTCCAGTGTGGCTCGGGGAAGCGGTTCAGCCGACGAGTTGCCAGGTGCCCCAGGCCGGACCTGCGGCAGCGCCCGCATCCGCGCCACGGCGCTGGGGGAGCGGGGTGCGGTCGGCGTCCAGGAACGTCTCGACCGACCACCATTCGCGCAACGTGTCCTCGCCGATCGTGGCGAGCATGCCGGCCGTCTGGGAGGCGTGTGCCCGCAGGGCGACGAGCTTGCGGTCGGCGTCCGCGCCGCTGAGGTTCAGGGCCAGCGCGACGTCTGCGTCGGGAGTGCGCAGCGGCAGCCCGTCGGCAAGGAACACGTCGAGCCGGTCATGCACGTGCGCCCAGCGGCGCACGAACGATTCCGTGGTGGTCGCGAACAGGAGCCGGGCCCGCGGGGCCGACGCCGCGCGCGCCGTGCTTGCCCACGCGGAAACGGTCTGATGGTCCTCGTGCCCGGTGAGGCCGTCCGGCCCGAACGTGACGATGGTGTCCGGTTGCACCTGCTCGACGATCCCGGCGAGCTCATCGATCGCCTGCAGCTGGTGCTGGCGAGCCAGGCTGCCGTCGGGGTGACCCAGGTGCCTGTGCTCGGTCACCCCGATCGCGGCGAGTGAGGCGGCCAGCTCGAGTCCACGGAGCCGGCCGAGCCGTTCGGGCGGCCAGCGGGTGGAGTCCGTGGTGCCGCGCTCCCCGAGTGTCGCGGTGACCACCACGACCCGCTGACCCGCATCCCGGGCCGCCGCCATCAGGCCGGCGGACAGGAACACCTCGTCGTCCGGGTGTGCCCAGACACCGAGGATCGTGCCGAGGGAGCCTGCGTCGTGCATCGGGGAACCCTTCCGGTCCGTGCGGTGATCCCCCGATCGCCGGTCGTCCTTGAGAGATTGGGGACAGTCAGTTGTACGTGCTCGTGGAGGAGGCGGTCCACGGAATTTTGATACCCGTGCCGGGCCTATCCGGGTGCCCCGGCCCGGACCGCCTGCCGGTAGCCGCCCGGCGCGCGCCCGCAGAGGCGGGTGAACTGTTCGTAGAACGCGCTCTGCGAACTGAAACCGGATGCGTGGGCGACGTCCGCCGTCGTCATAGTGGTGCTGATCAGCAACCGCTGCGCCTCGGCGACCCGGCACCGGCTCAGGTAGGTGCCGATGGTGGTGCCCACGGACCGCCGGAACAGTGTCATCGCGTAGGTCGGGTTCAGGTGCGCGGCGCGCGCGACGTCGGCGGGCGCGATCGGCTCACGGAAGTGCGCGGCGATGAACCGCGCCATCTCGACGGCGGCACGCGCCCGCCCAGGGTGAGCGCCGCCGTCGGGGGCTTCCGGTGCGGCGCGCCCGGCACGCAGCAGGCGGCGCACCAGGGCCTGCACCTCGAGCAGCGCGATGGCGGCGTCCGCCTCGAGCAGCTCCGCGTGCCAGGAGGCGAAGCGTGCACCGGCGTCGCCGGAGACCGTTGCGGCGTCCACGATCACTGGACGTGGGCGCAGCAGCGTGGCGAGGTCCTGGGCCGGCAGCGACCAGCCGAGCGCGGTACCTAGCGGCAGATGGACCCAGCCGCCGAGCGTCTCGGTACCCGCGGGGGTCAGGTGGTGCGGCGTCGCGGCCCAGAACAGGGCGATCTGCCCGGCGCTCACGCTGACCGGGGCGCCGCCGAAGAGGTAGTCGAGCCGCCCGGACACCACGAGGTTCAGTTCCACGTCGTCGTGGCGGTGCGGGCGTGCCATCACCGGGGCGGGCCCCAGATGGGTCCAGATGCCGGGCTGCATCGTCTCGACGGCGGAGTTCTCCATCCGAGCAGGTTAGCGAAGGATCCCGGAAGGACTGCCACCTTTGGCGGAGGTACTGCCGGATGGCTCGGGCCTACGGTGATGATCATGACGACTTCGACGGCGACCCCCAGGATCACCATCATCGGCGCCGGGGGCTTCGTGTTCCCGTTCCGGCTCATCGGGGACCTGCTCAGCTTCCCGGCCCTGCGCGGTGCCCGGCTGTGCCTGATGGACATCGACGCGGACCGGCTCGACCGAGTGGCCGGCGCCGCCCGCGATCTGGTCGCCCACCACGGCTTCGACGTGGACGTCGCGCGCACGACCGACCGGCGCGAGGCGCTCGACGGCGCCGACTTCGTGATCATCACGTTCCAGGTGGGCGGGGTGGAGGCGTATCGGCACGACGTCGAGATCCCACGCCGGTACGGGGTCGACCAGACCGTGGGGGACACCGTCGGCCCCGGCGGCGTGTTCCGGTTCCTGCGCTCGGTCCCGGCCTATGCCGCGATCGCTGCCGATGCCCGAGAACTCTGCCCGGACGCGCAGTTCATCAACTACGCGAACCCGATGGCGATGGCGACGGCGTACCTGAACGCGCAGGGTCTGCGCACCGTCGGGCTGTGCCACAGCGTGCAGGGCACCACCCGGATGCTCGCCCGCACCCTCGGCGTCCCGTACGAGGAGGTCACCTACCGGTGCGCCGGGATCAACCACCAGGCCTGGATCCTGGAGTACCGACGCGGTGCCGAGGACCTCTACCCCCGGCTGCGCGAGACCATGCTGGCCAAGCACCTGCCCGGCCGGGCCGCCGAGGGCCTGGCCGTCGACGACGGCGACCACTCCGGCGCCGCCGAGGAGGCGAGCACCTACGAGGGTGGCAACGAGCAGGTGCGGACGACGATCATGGACTCCTTCGGCTACTTCCAGACCGAGTCGAGCCACCACGCCTCCGAGTACCTGCCCTACTTCCGGAAGAATCCGGACCTGGTGCTCTCCTACATCCCGCAGCGCTGGGACTACTACGAGATCTGCGCCGCCCACGACGAGCCCGGCGACATCGACGAACAGTTGGCCAGGCTCAAGGATGACCTGGCGCCGTCGGTCGAGTACGGCGCGTCCATCGTGAACTCGATGGTCACCGGCGTGCCGAGCGTGGTCTACGGGAATGTGCCCAACGCCGGCGCCCTGATCGCGAACCTGCCCGCCGACGCGTGCGTGGAGGTGCCCTGCCTCGTGGATGCGGGCGGCGTGCAGCCGACGGCGCAGGGCGAGCTACCGCCCCAGCTCGCCGCCCTGAACCGCACCAACATCAACACCCAGACCCTCGCAGTGAAGGCCGCGCTGACCGGCGACGTCGAACACGTGCACCACGCGGTCGCACTCGACCCGCTGACCAGCGCGCAGTGCACCCTGACCCAGATCCGGGCGATGACGGACGAACTCCTCGAGGCACACGCGGCGAGCCTGCAGCCGGAACTGCGGCCGGCGAACTAACGGACGGCTCGCAGCGTCGAGGTCCCGCAGCCCGCACCGACTCCGCGCTGCGCACCTCCGCGCCAACGGTGTGACTCCGAGGCACCCGGCGCGTCGCAATCACACCACAACGTCTACTGTGGCGGGCGTGGAACTACGCGCCTACACCGACGATGATGCCGCGGCCACGCTCGGCGTGTTCCAGCGGGCGATCCGTGAGACGGCCAGCCGCGACTACACGCCCGAGCAGATCGCGGTCTGGGCGCCTGAGGAGGTCGACACCGAACGCTGGGCGGCTCGTCGCGCGGGCGCGGGGACGGTCGTGGCCGTCGTGGACGACGCCGTCGCCGGCTTCACCGACCTCGGCGAGGACGGCTACATCGACATGATGTTCGTCGACTCGACCCACGCGCGCCGAGGCATCGCGACCGCGCTGCTCGACCATGTGGTGAGCACCGCCGTCGGGCGTGGACTGACCGAACTGACCGTGCACGCGAGCCTGACCGCGAAGCCGTTCTTCGCCAAGCACCAGTTCACTGTGGAGGCCCAGCAGTTCCCGGTGCGCGGGGGAGTGCGGATGACGAACTTCCGGATGCGCCGGGTCCTCGGCGCTCAACGTTGAGGACCGTGGTCCCGACGGCGCCCCGGGTGCCCGAACGGGTACCGTCGCCGTCCTCTTCGCCGGCACCTGCGCCCCTGACGCCGACGATGTCCATCAGGCATGGTCGACGGAGCCGAGCGAAGCTCGGCGGCGCGGTGGACCCATCGCGTTGGTCTGTGCGCAACCGAGGGGACGGCCGATGCCAAGGGCCAGAGTCTGGGCGGATGCTCGATCGGACCGGCGGGCGGCGTCCGCCCGTGGGGCCGATCTGCCCCTCCTCACGCGGCCGCTGACCACCGACTCCCTCGTTCGGTTGCAGCGCCTGGTCGGCAACCGGTCGGTGACCGGTCTGCTGAAAGGCGGGCTGGACCCAAGTCAGGTCGTTCAACGCTGCGCGCAGAGCGAGTCCGGGGCGATCGTGAGTTCGTTCGACCCCAGCATCCGTCTGAGCGATGACGCCAGGACCACCGGTGACGGCGGCGCGCTCACCGTGTACCTGACCGGATCGTCCCCCTTCTGGCACCGAGAGGTCTGCCTCGAGTGGTTCGACGGGGTCGCCGGTGGGGGAGCGCATCTTGCGGCACACCTGACGACTCCTGATCTCGCGACGCGGGACACGATGTCCAACATCGGCAAGCAGATCTGGTCCTTCCTGCCCGGGACCGAGAAGATGAAGAGCGTCGTCAGCAGGCATGACGGTTCCTGGGACCCGAACTACCGGGCGAGTCGGACGGGTCCCGACCTCAGACGAACGGTCAGGCTGGATGAGGCGGCCAAGGAGATCAAACGCAATCTCCTGTTGGGTGAGATCGGCAAGTCCTTCGACTACGACCTGTTCAACATGGGTGTGATTGGCGACCAGGCCAAGGAGAAGAACTGCGCGGACTGGGCCCGGGATGTTGCCGGCGAGGCCTACATCTGAGCCGGCAGGCAAGCGCCGAACGGAGCTAGGGCGTGGCCGTACCCGCCGCCGTCGGCAACGGCTGCGCCGGGCAGGTGGTGAGCACGTCGAGCATCGCGTCCTGCTCGGCCGCGGTCACGGCCAGTTCGTAGGCGAGCTTCACGGCCACCTGGATCGCCACGTACTCGCACCGGAACCCTGTGTTCGGTGGCAGCCACTCGGCGGCGTCGTCGGCGCCCTTGCCCTGGTTCGCCGGGCCGTCGACCGCAAGCAGGTTCAGCGGGTCGTTCCCGAACCGTTCGAACGTGGCCAAGTCCCAGTCCTGCGCGCCGGTGACCCACGCGTTCGCCAACGCGACGACGTGGTCGATCTGCACCTGGCCAGAGGTGTCCGAACCGCGCTGGAACGACATGACCACGCCTGTGTACGGGTCCTGCAGGGTGCCGGTCTCGACCACGCAACCGTTCGTCCCCGGACGGATCGTCACGTCCACCAGGTCACGGCGCAGCACGTCGTTGCGGACGTCGCAGCCGTTGCGGTCCAGGTCCACCGACCGGTATCCGAACGCGTCCCGGTCGTAGCCCTCGGACGCGTCGTTCGCCGTGACCAGGAGCAGTTCCACGGCGGCGAGCGCGGTCCCTGGTAGCGGTGCCTGCGCCGTCGTTTCCGCGCCTTCGCCCGGGCCGGTGGTCACCTCGGTCGCGGGTGCCGCTGGTGTGATTGCCGACGGCGTGGGCGCGGCCGGCGCGGACGTCGCCTCGGGCGCCGGTCGCCAGAGCAGGAACAGCGCCGCCGCGAGGACGAGGACGAAGGCCGCGGTGACGGTCACGCGCAGCCGGCCGGGTCGCCGACGCGGGCGCTCGATGGGACCGTGGGGACCGTGGGGGACCGGGCGGCGCGGCGGCGGGGGCGGTGGCGCCGCGGTCGAAGCGGGGACTGGCATGGCGGCACCCATGTTGTCACGGGGGCGAGGCGGATCCACCTCGATCGGGCGAGTGAGCCTGTGCGCTGCGTCTCAGGCGAATCTGGGTCCGGTATGTCAGGAGCCGAAGTTACGATGACCGAAGTTCAGGCAGGACCCACGGGAGCGCGGGTCGGGCAGCCGGTGCATCAGCGCAGACCCGAACGGGAGGGCACGTGACGACGACAGGACTCTCGGTACGGGCGGCCCGCTGGCCCGTCGCGCTCGAGGTCCTCGCCGTGCTCGGTGCGATCGCCGTAGTCGCCCTGAACCTCACCGAGGCCACCTGGTGGTTGTGCCTGATCGGGTACCTGCTCGGCACCGTGACCGCGGTCGTCTTCGCCGCCGTGTACCGGAGCATCCGGGCGGCGCGGCGGAGCAAGGTCTTCCGTCCCAGCCCTGGCCTGGATCGTATCGTCACGGTCACGATGGTCGTCGGCGTGCTCGCCGGGATCGCCTGCGCGTACCTGCTCGCGACGGAGGTCGCCAAGTGGTGAGGCGCGGGCGCCGCGCCGGCATCGTGACTGTGCTGACCGTGCTGGCCGTCGCGCTCGGGCTGGCCGCGGGCACGGCCGCGCACGCCGACGCCGCGGGGGATCTCAGCGCCACCGGCTCGGAGAGCTTCTCGGACATCGCCGCCTGTACCGCACAGGCCGGCACGCTCCTGGTGTCGATCGTCGTGGACGAGTCGCAGAGCCTGCAGTGGACCGACCCCGAGGACCAGCGGGTCGGTGCTGTGCTCACGGCACTGGACTCGCTCGAACGTCTCGGCGGTGATACGGAACTGGCGGTCGAGGCGAACCTGGCTGTCTTCGGCAGCGAGTACACCGAACTCGTCGGCTGGGGCAGCCTCGAGCCCGGTGGCGCCCACGTCGCACAGCTGCGCACGGCCGCCCAGGACCAGCTTCCGGAGCGGGACGGCGCGAACCTCACGGACTATCGCGAGGCACTCTCGGGAGCCCAGTCGTCGCTCGCCGCGCGCAGTGCCGAGGTCGGTGGGGCCACCTGCAAGATGATGCTGTGGCTCACCGACGGCCGCCTCGATGTGGACGGCCGGGGTGATCGGCCGGCCACCGACGCGGCTCGCGAACAGATCTGCGCACCGGGCGGGATCATCGATGGGGTACGAGCCGACGGCGTCGCGGTCGTCGCGATGGGCCTGATGACCGCGCAGGGCCAGGGTGCCGTCGACCAGATCGACCGGGACCGTTTCCAGGCCCTCGCCGAGGGCAGCGCCGGGTCCGAGGTCTGCGGCACCAACCCGGTGCCGGCGAACGTGACCAACGGCGCGTTCATGACGGCCGACGACGCGAGCCTGCTGAACCGGCTGTTCGCGCAGATGGGCGCGCTCCTCGAGGGTGGCACGCCCGCGCAGTCGCAGGAGTGCCCCGGACCCGACTGCGTCGACGGTCGGCTGCCGGTGCCGGTGGACCCCGGTGTGGGCGGGTTCCGGCTCGTGGTCGAGTCCGCCGCCGGTGCTCCCGCGCTCCAGCTGGCGGCGCCGGACGGCACCGTCGTGACCCTCGACGCACCCGTCACCGAGGCGCCGGGCGCGACGGTGAGCCTGCTCAAGGGCGGGACGCTGAGCACGGTCGACGTCGCCATCACGGACGCGGCGGCGGGCGTCGGCACCTGGACCCTGGTCACCGACCCGAGCACCGTCACGGTCGTGGACCTGTACTACTTCTGGGGCGTGACCCTCACGGTCGAGGCCCCGGAGGGCATCGTGATCGGCGAGCCCAGTGACGTGCGGATCAGCGCCCGCGACGCCGCGGGCCAGGCGGTCGCCCCCGACGTGTACGGCTCCGTGGACCTGCAGGCCAGTGTCGACGGCGTGGCGACAACGTTCTCGCAGGTCGCCGACGGATGGGCCGCCGAGGTCACGGTGCCGGCCGATGCCGCCGTCTCATCGCTCGTCGTGGCCGCCCGGGCCACGGCCCAGACCACCCCGAACGCGATCGCGTTGGGGCCGGTCGCCGTCGAACGCGCACTCGACACGGCGTACCCGCCGTCGTTCCCGACCCTCAGCCCGGCGCGACTGGATCTGGGCAGGCTCGACGGTGCCACCTCAGCCGAGGCGGTCCTGACCCTGACCGGTGCCGACCGCGGTCCGACCCAGGTCTGTTTCGGCAACGGCACAGTGACCGTGCCCGAGCGGGCGGGGTCCGCGTCGCTCGTCGCGGGCGAGGAGTGCATCGACCTGGAGGCCGGGGCCACCCTCGACGTGCCCGTGACCCTCACCACGGCCGACCAGGCAGACGGCCGGGTCGACGGGCTCCTGCCGGTCGAGCTGCGCGGCGTGGACCCCGGCGACCCGATCACGCTCGAGGTGCCGGTCACCGCCACGATGGTGCGCCCGGTTGACGCGGCCACCCGGAACTGGCTCGTCGCCGTCCTCGTGCTCGCGGCCCTCCTGTTCGCGTACACGGCACTGGTCGTGACCAGGCGCATCGCCGGCCGGTTCGACCTGAGCCCGTTCGCGCGCTACGTCGCCGCGCCGATCACGCTGACCGCACGCGGGCCGGAGCGTCGGGACGGTGCCACCAGGATCCTCGGGCCGGAGGAGTTCCGCGGCCTCGGCGCCAGCGGCAGGCCGACCGGCTTCACGGCCGGGACGGCGCGCCACTGGGTGCACCGCCCGCGGAACCCGTTCGCCGAGGCCCAGGCCCTCGTGGCCGGGACCGGGGCTGAGGTGCCGATCACGCAGCGGCCCACCGGGCACCGTGATCCGACGGTCCGGTTCACCGACTTCCCGGGCTCCACCGGGTTCGTGATCCTCACCGACCGGCCCGAGCCCGGCGCCCCGGTGGACACGATCCGCGGCACGCTGGTCATGGTGATCGACCCGGGCAAGACCGCGAGCGTCGCGCAGATCCTGCCCGACCGGCTGGCCGAGCTCGGCCGCGTCACCTGGAGCAAGGAGATCGAGCGCGCGCACAAGGCGTGGTCGGCGCTGTCGGCGCTGGCCCCGAACGCCCCGGCGGGCCTCGGAGCGGTGGGTGGCCCACCCGGCGCGCCGGGTGTCCCCGGCGGCTCACCTCCGGCCGGCTCCGGAGCCGGGCCGGGCGCCGACCCCGGCAGCGTCGGCGGACCACCGCCACCGCGCCGCGGGACAGCCACCCAGCCGTCGGGGCCCCCACCGCCGCGCCGCGATGGGCCACCCCCGAGCAGAACGGGCCATCCGCCGTCGCCCACCCCGGCACCACCACCCGGCCGGACCGACGGCGGGATGCCACCGCCACCACCGCCACGCCGGTAGCCGGCCGGTAGCTCCGCAGACCACACGCCCACCCACTCTCACCGAGGAACTCACATGCTTCGTCCCTTTCTGCTCGTCGGCGTCGGCGGCTCAGGTGGCAAGACCCTGCGCGTCATCCGTGAGGACCTCAGCCGGCGGTTGTTTCAGGCCGGCTGGACCGAGGGCATCCCCAGCGCCTGGCAGTTCCTGCACATCGACGTCCCGACCACGGCGGACGGGAACGAGCGTGACCTCCCGGAGCAGCTGCCGGAGCGGTCCTACCAGGGCCTGGTCGGCTCGGGCATCGACTACCGGACCCTGGACGACTCGCTGATCCAGTCCGCGGGCACCCACGCCCGAGACGCGCTCGGAGGTTGGCGGCCGGATCCGGACAAGGTCCACGTGCCCGCCAGCAAGGGCGCCGGGCAGTATCGCGCGCTCGGGCGCACCATCGCGCTGTCCCAGCTCAAGCGCATCGCGACGGCGGTCCGGGAGGCCCGCCGTCAGCTCACCGGGGCGGAGGTCACCAGCGAGCTGCAGCGACTCAGCGAGGCGCTCGGTTCACCCTCGCGCACGGTCGCGGACGACCCGCAGGTCATCGTCATCGCCTCGATCGCAGGTGGCAGTGGCTCCGGTGCCGTCCTGGACGTGTGCGACGTGATCCGCTCGCTCGGTGACAAGTGGGCGAACGAGTCCGTGGGCATCCTGTACTGCCCGGACGTGTTCGACGACCTCGACGAGGGCCTGCGCCGCGGCGTGCGGCCGAACTCGCTCGGCGCGTTGGCCGAGCTGATGAGTGGCTACTGGAGCGTCGAAGGACCCAGCGAGAGCACGAGCGAGATGTTCCAGGCCGCCGGGATCTCCACCGGGTCGAGCCGGCGGCTCGGGCCACGGTTCCCGTTCCTGGTCGGTGCCCGGAACGAGCACGTCACGTACAAGACCCAGAACGACGTGTACCGGGCGATGGGCCGGTCGATCGCGTCCTGGGTGGCCAGTTCCAGCCTGCAGGACCGGCTCTCCGCCTACACGCAGGCCCAGTGGGCCTCCACGGCCCAGGCCGTCACCGATCACCTGCGGCTGCACCCGGGCGGCACCGAGACGCCGTTCACGGCCCTCGGGTCGGCCCGGGTGGGCCTGGGACGCGACCGGTTCCGGGACTACGCCTCCGAGCATCTGGCACGCTCCGTCGTCGAACTCGTGCTCAACCGGCACGAGGTGCTGCGCAGCCGCGAGGACGAGCGGCCCCCGCGGCAACTGATCCAGGAGCAGGCCACGAACGCGTTCGGCGCGTTCCTCGCCGAGTCCGGGCTCGACGAACGCGGGGAGGAGCGCAACGACATCATCGAGGCGCTGCAGCGCGGCGATGACGTCAAGGCCGCCGGCAACCAGCTCACCGCCGAGGTCATGGACGTGCTCCGGGTCGCCGCCGGGGGCAAGGGCTTCGCGACCGACGACGTACGGATCCGGATCCGGCAGGCGGTGGTGGACCGGCGCGGGCAGTTCGCGGCGCAGATGCGCGGCGTGCGCACCCAGCGCTCCCGCGAATGGGTCGACGCCATCCAGGTCCGCGTCGTCGACGTCACCGCGGACGCCGTGGCCAAGCACGGGGGACCGGTGGCCGCGGCGATGCTGAAGCGGCTCGTCGCCGAGCTGGAGGAGGTCGGACGCGAGCTGCGCAGCGAGGCCGACCACCGGCGCCGGTGGGCGGCAGACCTGGACTCGGAGATCAGCCGGGTTCTCGGGTCGAACCGCAACGTGACCGAGCAGGAGGTCGAATCGGCGGTGGACCGCGCCGTGCAGACCCTGGAGTGGGAACAGGAGGCCGAGGTCCGCGAGATGGCGGTGGGGCTCGTGGCAGACCTCTCGAAGGGTCTGCTCCAGCCGCTCACCGAGGCCGTCGACCACGGCGTGGAGTCGCTGGGCACCGACGTGGCGAGCGGCTTGGACGGTCGCGGGTCGGTGGTCTCCACCTGGCCCTCCGGGGACGTGATCCCGTCGCGGCTCAAGCCGGGGCCGAACGAGTTCCTCCTCGAGGACGTCGAGACGTTCCCCACGACGCTACGTGCGCTGATCACCCGGACCGTCGGTCTGGAGTTCGAGCGCGAGGCGCGGGGCGTGGCCGAGCGGCAGATCCTCACCGGGCGCAAGGAGGGCGCCCGGCAGAGCCTGCTCCGGCTGACGCAGCGGTGGGTCCCGTCGGACGCCCAGTTCCAGCGCGGCTCGTCCGCGGCACCGGCCCGGGCGGCAGTGTCCATGGCGGTCTCTGCCGAGGACGTCCTCCGCCGGGCTACCGGATGGATCCGGGAGCCGGGGACCCCGATCGGTGGCTACATGCAGGAAGGGCTGCGGTCCTACCTGTCCGAGGGCGCTGTCTCACCCAAGGAGCACGCGGACCGGCTGGCGCGCTTCGAGGGGCAGTTCGTCGCTGCCCTGAACGCCGGGTCACCGCTGGTCCGGGTCAACACCGCCGTCCTCACCCGGGTGCACAACCGGGAGATCCAGTACTCGCGGCAGTTCAGTGAGATCCCACTGCCCGAGAAGTCCCCCGCACGGCAACGGCTCATCAACGTCCTCGAGGCGCGTAAACAGTTCGGACCCGCGGTCGAGCAGGCGTTCTCGGACACCGAGGCCGCCTTCATCGACATCTTCACCGTGCTGGCCGAGCCCTACGAGCCCGTGGTCTTCGACAGCCTGATGCGCCCGATCGCCAGCGACTGGGGAAGCAAGAAGGCCACGTTCGCCGACCGCGAGGAGTTCTGGCGATGGCGTCGGGCGCGTCCGCTCGGCGAGGCCGTGCCGATGCACCCGATCACGCTCGCGGCGATGGTGCGCGGCTACTTCGTGGCTGCCCTGCTCAAGCAGGTGCAACCGTCCCCGGTGCGGTTGTACGTGCCGGCCGGCTCCATGGGGGCGGCAGGTTGGTTGTCCTTCGAGGAACCGCTGTTGGTCGGTGACGGGCGCGGCGCCGAGGCGCTGCCGCAGATCCTCGAGTCGCTCTCGCTGACGCTGCTGCGGGTGAACGACGAGGAGTCCCTGGCGCCGATGCGCCCGTACTTCCGGCTCCTCGATCTCGGCGAGGGTGCGACGAACGATCTCCCGGCAGACCTGCGGGACTGGATCCAGGAGGGCCGCCGCGGTCAGGACGCGGAGGTCGATGCGTCGACGCCGGAGGAGCGCCGTGCCGCGGCCAAGGCGGACGTGGAGCGGATCGCGAAGGGTTTCAGCCGCCACTTCGACGAACTCGAGCAGGCGAACGAACTGCTCGGCTATCCGGGGTCGTTCGACCTGCGGCACCTGATCAGGTCGGCGCTGCGTGACCTGTACCGGGCGATCGACTCCTTCGTGGACGACGAACGCGAGTTCCTCTGATGGAGAGCGCCTCGGTCATCATCGCCGGCGGCCGGCCCGCGCAGGACGTCCGTTCCCTCGTCGCCGTCTGGACGAAGCAAGGGATCACGGGTGCGTCGCTGTGGGTGGACCCCGCCGATGTGATCGAGGCGCCGCCGGAACCGGTGCACGTGACGGCGGTGCTCGTCGATCGCGACGGTGAGCACCGGGTCGATCTGTTCGCCCACCTCGGCCGGTTCCGGCTCGACCTGGTGCGGGTTGCCGTCGCGCAGTTCGCGGTGACCGAGGATGCGGTCTCGGCCGAGGTGACGGACCTCGGCCAGGAGGTCGGCGCCACCATCGAGCGGGCGCTCCCGCGGGACCCCTCCGGGCGCATCATGACCCGGCTGCACCGCACGGTCGTGGTGATCCCGGCCTCCGGCGTGACCGGCCTTCCCAGCGAGATCCTCGCACCCAGGTGGGAGGCGAACGTGGTGATCTCGCCCGAGGACCGGCCCGATCTGGACCGGATGTCCAT
Source organism: Occultella aeris (assembly GCF_902703175.1). Classification (GTDB taxonomy): domain Bacteria; phylum Actinomycetota; class Actinomycetes; order Actinomycetales; family Beutenbergiaceae; genus Occultella; species Occultella aeris. Next base: position 16,839 of record NZ_CACRYJ010000070.1, read on the forward strand.
CTACGTCCGAGCCTCGGAGAACTACGCGGGCCACGCCGCCGCGGCGGTGTCGGTGGCCGCCGGCATCCTGCGCGGGATTCCCGGCGGGGCGTTCGACAAGGTCACCACGGACTCGTCGTCGAACCCGGACGACGTCGTGGTGGCGAGGCTCTCGATCCGCTCGGTCGTGGGGGAGGGCGTCGTGGACGTCCTGGCCCGCAAGGCGCTCGAGCCCGTGACTCTCGGCCCCGACGGACCCGGACGCGTGGTCACCTGGGCGGCGCCGGCGAGCGAACCCGACCTCATCGCGCGTCGTGCGGCGCAGTCGGTGCTGGCCGCGCCGGAGTGGGCGGCGCAGCCGCCACCCCAGGGCGATGCCCCCGAGCGCACCAGGGAGGGGTTCCGCAGCGCGGTCGGCCGCGCCGCCCGGTTCAACCTGCGCACCGTCGGTGCGGTTGCCGCGTGGACGGCGAACAGCAGCCGGACCAGCCTCGAAAGGTCGGCCACCGAGCATCTGGTCGGCCGCGGATCCGGGGTGCTGGTCACGGTCGGACCTCGGGCCGTCGACAACGCCGAGGCCGTCGCGCGGGACGCCATCGATTCCGCTCGACGGACGATGGACGACGAGATCGCCTACGAGGCGACCCGTGGCACCCCGCCTCCCGCCAGCACGTGGGTCACCTTGCGGAACCTCGCGTTCGGCCTGGCGGACGGTGGCCCGATCCCCGGCATGGAGTCCCCGACACAGACCGGCGTGCGCGAGGTCCTTCGGCCCGGTGACGTCGTGCCCGCGCCCGGCGCTGCGTTCCGCACCCGGGACGGGGCACTGATAGGCGCCCTGGACGTCCATGACCTGCGAGCCCACCGGCTCGACCTGGCCAGGGAACGGCAGGCCCGGGAGGCCGAGCTGATCCGACTGCAGGAGGTCCGGGCGATCCGGGCCGCCGAGCGAGCCCACGCCCCGGCGGCGCCAACCGGGCGGCCCGGCGCTGCGCCGTCGCCAGCACAGCCCGGCCCGACGCCGTCGCCCGATCAGGCTCCCGAGGCGTCGGCCGAGCACGAGGACGCCCGACTGGCCGAGGCACTCGCCGGCGCCGAGAGGGCCGTCCGCGAGACCCGCGTCGTCGAGGCGGACTTCGCCCGCTGGCGCGCTCAGAACGACCGCAGTGTGATGTCACGGGTCGGCGAGGACGTCGCCAGGCGCCTCGACGAGCTCGAGGTGAGCCGCCAGCGGTTCCTCGACCGGCGCGATGACGTGACGGCGCCGGCGACCGAGGCACTCGACCGGGCCAAGCGTCGACTGCTGCGGCAGTGGCGGTGGACCCTCGTGATCGCCGCGCTGGTCGTCGCCGGCACCTGGATCTGGGCAACGCAGGTCGACGAGGCGCCCGACTGGTCCGCCTACGCGTGGATCACCGTCGGGGTCGTGGTGCTGACGCTCGTGGTGCTGGTCGGCTTCAACCACGCGTTCTACAAGGCATTCCGGCACTACGAGTGGGAGGTCGCGAACGTGCTGGCCAGGCAGCGACGGGACGCCGCCCTGTTCCTGTGGGAGGGCAAGCAGCTCGCCCGGCTGCGTCTGCTCTTCGCCGGATGGCACGCCTGGGCCACGGTCATCAGCGAGGTGGTCCACCGCCCGTGGGAACCCACCGAAGCCGTGTACGAGGACCTCACCGATGACGTGATCGAGCGGTTCCCGGCGGCGATGGCGGTGGCGCGCCAGGAGGAGGAGCAGGTCGACATCAGCACCCGCCTGCTCGTCGCTGCCTACCGCGCGGTCTACACCGAGGGGTGGGCCCAGCAGGCGTTCGCGGAAGCCTACGAGCGCTTCGCGGAGAGTGTCCCGGGCAGCCAGCAGCAGGGTCACCTCGACGTGGACACGGACGTCTCCGGGAGCGACCTGGGTGCGCGCGGGCAACTGATGGAGTTCTGGGGATCGGGGGAGGCCCGCGCGTTCCTCGGTGAGGAGCGGACCAAGCGCCTGCGGCAGCTCAGCAATGACGGCGAGCTCGACCTCCCGCACCGCAGAGTGGGCCGGGTCGGGAAGTACTCCGATGACGTCTGGCAGGAGGAGCCGGCGTTCTTCCTGCCCACGACGATCAGCGAGACGACGTTCGCCCACGAGATGTTCACCTCGCCGGCCCGGGCGGCCAACCAGCACTACGTGCAGACCGCCCGCCTCTGGCTCCCGCAGGTCGCCTACCCCGCGGCCGAACGGGCGTCGCTCAACGACAAGGACGGCCCGACCGTTCGGCTCGAGCCCGCCGACGCGGACACCGCACTGCGCGTCGACCTCTCGCCACGACTGCTGCGGCGCGAGGTCGCGCTCTTCACGGCGAAGGAGCCGCAGGGTCGTCGCGCGGCCGTGGACCGGTCCGACCGGCCACCGGGCCTGCACGCCGTCGACGGCGCCACGGCGGACCGCGAGTTCCTGTGAGAGCGACCGGCGCCTACGGGTCGCCGGCGAACTGGAGCCAGTCCGGTCGGGTCAGTTCCTCGAGCAGGCCGGCGAGCGCCACGCGGTCGGACTCGGTGCCGGTGTGCGGACCGCGCAGCCACGCCGAGAAGGCGGCGATCTCGTCCAGGCGCCAGCGCAGGTCGAACATCTCAAGCAGCTCCGGATCGGCGACCACGTCGCCCGGGATCTGCCCGGCCGTGCGGGCCAGGTCGGTCAGGTCGCGCTCGCGCGGGGCTACCCGCAGGGACTCCCAGTCCACCCAGCGGCGGCCCTGCGCCGTGACGATCTGGTTGTGCAGACCCGGTTCGCCGTGGGTGGCGACCCAGCCCGCCCGCGTTCCGAGCGCAACTGTGACGCGCGTGTCGTAGCGCGCGATCCACACCGGGATCTCAGGCAGGTGCGCCCGCACCTGCGCGCGGGCCTCAGCGCCCAGTGGCCCGCCGGACCACTCCTGCTCGCTCGTCACAGCGAGGCCCTCGAGGTCGGCCCGATCGGGGAGTGCGTGGTCCCAGACTCCGATGCCCGACGGCGGCTGCTCGCTGTGCAGCGCGGCGAGCGCGGTCATGGTCTGCTCCGCGGCGAGCCCGGTCAGTGCACCCGTGGGGCGGTCACCCTCGAGCCACTCGGTGACGCTCAGCGCGTAGCCACCGAGGTGCCGCGTGAGGGCCCCGGCAGTGGTCGGGACCGTAGGCACCACGAACGCGAGGCCCCGGTCGAACAGTTCGCGGGCCGCACCGTAGGTCGCTTCGAGCTGGTCCTGTCGCCCCGGTCTCCAGAGGCGGTCGGCGGTGACGAACCAGCGCCGACCGCCGGCCTCGGTGGCCCGCCAGTGCCAGGCGCCGAAGCCCCAGGGCAGGTGTTCCGCCGAGATTGCCGGAAGCCCCCAGGCGTCGCGCAGGAGCGTGACGACGTCCGCGTCGCCCAGATCGGGTGGGGCTTCACGCATGGCGTGCCATCAGCCGAGCGTGAGCCCACGACGCTGCAGCTCGTCGGCGAGGATCCGTAGCGCCCTCGGGCCGACGCCGTGCAGTGCCAGGAGTTCGGTCTCGGAGAACTCGGCGACCTGCACGAGGGTGGTGATTCCGGCGCCGGCGAGCGCGCGCGTGGCCGGGGCGCCGATCGCGGTCGGTAGATCTCCGCCGGCGCCGGGCGCGGCCGCATCGGCGGCCGCCACCGAGGCCGCGAGCCGTTTCGGGGCACGGGCGAACCAGGCGCGCCGGACGAGATGGTTCAGTGCCATGCCGTTGATGTCGGCCAGGGGGATCCGCAAGCCGATCGGGCGTCCGCCGCGCAGGATCTGCTCGCCGGCGGGCAGGTCCGCCAGGGCGGCGTCGAGGTCCGGCTCGGCGAGGTTCAGCTGGACGGCGCGGTCCTTCGTGACGGATGCGAACCCGGTGCCCCGGACCGTGAACGCGACCATCCCGAAGTGCGCGGTCTCCTCGACCTCGGGCAGCGCGAGCGCGGCCTTGCGGAGCTGGGCGAGGGTCGTCATCGCCCCATACTGCCGGACGCGGTCGCCAGCGCAGCCCGTCGCTTGAGCAGCACGTCGATCGCGAGCAGGGTCACGCCGGTGCCGAGCAGGATGACAGTGGCACCGACCGCGGTGCTGACGAGGATCCCCGCGAGCGAGAACAGCACGGTCGTGGCCAGCGACAGCAACACCGAGTCGTCCCCGAACAGCCACCGCATCGTGTAGTAGATCCCGAACGCGATCGCGCCGATCACGCCGAGAGCGAGGGCACGCTCGTCGGACGAGCCCTGGACGATGACGTAGCCGTCCACGACGATCTCCAGGCCGAGGGCGAGGATGAACAGCAGCGCCCAGGCACGCCTGGCGCCGCGGGGCCTGGGGGACCGCACCGGGTTCATGGTCCGAGCATGGCCGACCGGTCGCGGAAGCGTCCGGTGAACGCGCCGCATCGACTCGGCCGATCGGGTCGCGTCGGCGGTCCCGGCCGGGACCGATGCCCGGCACCGTCAGCGCGCCGGTTGCAGGCCGCGGTCATCGGGCACGCGGCCGCGCACCGGTGCCGACCAGCGGTTCAGCCCCACATCCGCATGCGCGCACATCTCGTAGGCCTGCGTGAACGCCGGCAGGAACGTGCCGGCCAGGGCGTCCGTGCGGTTCTGCCACGCCCTGACCGAGGGCAGCATCGCGTTGAACTCCGCGAGGATCGCGTCCTCGTCCATGGTCATCAGCCGGCCGTGGTCCACGGTCACTCGGCCCGCGACCATCACGTACTCCAGCGACGACCCGTTCTCGGAGTAGACGAGCTGGTGATCCAGTCGCTGGCGCGGGGTGAAGTTCAGTGTCGCGAGGTCCCACACCAGGAGGTCCGCCTGCTTGCCGACCTCGACCGAGCCGGTCACGCCGTCGAGCACCGCCGTGCGTGCGCCGCCGATGGTGGCGGCCCTGAGCACCTCGTCCACGGTTGGCCAGCGTCGGTGGTCCGGCTCGGTGACCTTGTGCAGCAGGGCTGCCACCTTCATCACCTCGTGCAACCGCGGCGTGTCCGAGCTGGACCACCCGTCCGTGCCGAGGCCGAGCGTCACGCCGGCGTCGAGGTAGGCGCGCCAGGGCGCGATCCCGGAGCCCAGCTTCAGATTGGAGATCGCGTTGTGGGAGACGCTGACCCCGGCGTCGGCGACCACCTCGATGTCGGCCTCGGTGAGCCAGATGCCGTGCGCGAACGTCGTGTTCCGAGACAGCGCACCGAGCTCCGCGAGGTACTGGACGAGGGTCCTGCCGTAGAACTGCTCGCCGGTGACGGCCTGCGTCTTCGTCTCGAGCACGTGGATGTGGCACTCCGCGTCGTACTCGCGGGCGAGCGCGGTGGCCCCGACGAGCAGGTCCTCGGTGCAACGCTGCGGCCCGGATGGCGCGAGCATGTACCGCAGGCGGCCGTCGGCGGATGCGTGGAAGCGGCCGAACGCCTGCCGCGAGTAGTCGAGGTACTCGGCACCGGTCCACAGGCTCTGGCCGCGGACCTGGGCCACCAGGTCCCGGGGCAGCAGATCGGCGACGTAGGGGATCGTGTCCACGAAGGGGCGGTTGATCACGTGCCCGGACACGTTCGCCCGCACCCCGATGTCGGCGTAGGCGGAGAACACCGCGGCGAGCTGGTCGAGATCCTGCGACGGGGTCTCGAGGACGTCGTCGACGAGGGTGGTCACCCCCGACTTCATCGACTCCAGGGCGAAGACCAGGGAGCGCAGACGCACCAGTTCCGCCGGCAAGGGGTCCGCGCCGAGGATCGGGTAGGTGAACAGCATCCACAGTTCGAGCGGCAGGTTGTCGTAGCGGCCCTTGTACAGTGTCTCCCAGGAGTGCGTGTGGGCGTTGACGAAGCCCGGCGTGACGAGCCGGTCGGTGCCCGCGATCACCTCCTCGCCGGGCTCCGGCACCAGACCCGTCCCGACGGCGGTGATCACGCCCCGGTCATCGATGCGAATGCTGCGGGTGACCGGTTCCGAGCCGGTCACGGGGTCCATGGTGATCACCTGGGCGTCGCGGATGAAGGTGCTCACGGGCGGGCCTCCAGCGCGGCGAGCCTGCGGCCCAGGTACGCGTTCTCGAGCGCGGAGGCCACCGGGGCGGCCACGATCGCCACGATGATGCCCTGCACGGCCGGGCTGCCGAGACCGCCGAGCGTGCCGACTAGCGCGGCGGCGACGCCGGCCAGGTACGCGGCCACCCCGCTGATCCGTACGAGGGGGACGTCCTCGACGTCGGTGCCCGGGTCGTGGCCTCTCCAGACGAGGAAGAACGTTCCGATGATCGCGCCGCCGAGCGGCGGGATGACCACCCCGAGGATGACGAGGAACGAGGTGATCTGGTCCGCGATGCCGGTCAGTGCCAGCGCGATCGAGATGATCACGCCACCCACGATGAACGGCCGCTTGTTGGCCCTGCCGAACAGCTCGGAGCCGGCCACGCCGAATGCGTAGGCGCCGTTGTCGTTCGTCGTCCAGATGTTCGTGACCAGCAGGAACAGGGCGCCACCGGCGATGCCCATGCCGAGCAACAGCGTGACGAAGTCGGACTCGCCGAACGCCGCGCTCCCGACGCCGCCGAAGAACAGCATCGCGAACTGCACGATCAGGACCGCACCGAACGTGAGGCCGAAGACGGCGACGGCGCCCTTGGCGAACCGGGTCCAGTTCCCGATCTGGGTGCCGCCGGAGATGAATGTGCCGATCATCATCGTGATCGCGGCACCCGCACCCAGGTCACCGGCGCCCTCGACGGCCAGCAGGTTTCCCCATCCGTCGGTCTCGCGCACGGAGAGCACCAGCATCCACACGCACAGCGCGGACATCAGCGGCACCGCGACCCAGGACAGCAGTTCGATGCCCTTGAAGCCGAAGTACGCCGTCGACGCCATGAGGATCCCGCCGAGGATCACCACGAGCCAGCCGGCGCGGAAGCCGGTGGCGCTGGTGACCAGGTTCGCGAGGATCCCCAGTGACACGCCGTACCAGCCGAGCTGGGTGGCGCCGAGGATGAACGAACCCCACTTGCCCCCGATCCGGCCGAGCACGAGCCGGGAGACCAGCGCCGTCGTCAGGCCGGTGCGTTCGCTGACGACCCCCATCAGGGCGATGTACAGGCCGAGGATGGCCGTCGCCGCAGCCGCGAGGCCGATGAACGTCCGGAAGTCGAACGCTTCGGCGACCAACCCGCCGGTGACCATCGTGGGGGTGTAGAAGAAGAAGCCGGCGATCACGATGGCGAGGGCCAGGCGGCCCTGCCGGGCACCGAGCGGAACCCTGGTGAGTGGGTAGTCGGGATCGACCGGGCGCGGGTCCTCGGTCGTCCGGCTGGAGACGGTGGTCATGGTGGTGTCCTTCGATGCGGGGACAGGAGCGGGGCCCAACCTAGGAAGCCGTCGTGCCGATTCTGAAGGGCACAGCCGCCATCCTGGAGCGCCCCACACCCGCGCCACGGCGAGACTGTGCAATCCTCCAGAACGGTGTTACGACGCGGAAACAACGGCCGCCTATCGTCGAAACATGACGGAGGAGGTGCTGTTCGAGCCGGGCCTGGCATTGCGGGACCTGCTCACCTGGCCGGGCTTCGACGTCAAACTCCTCGGTGGCGCCGACGGTCTCGACCGCGACGTGCGTTGGGCGCAGGCCACCGACCTGCTCGACCCCGGGCCGTACCTGCGCGGTGAGGAGTTCGTGCTCACCACCGGCGCCGTGCTCTTGGACGACGCCGCCTGCCGAACCTTCGTCGACAACCTGGTCGCCGCGAACGCCGTCGGGCTCGGTTACGGCGTCGGCGTGGTGACCGACGAGGTCCCGACGGCGTTGGTCGCCGCCGCGTCCGCCGCGGGGCTTCCGATCGTGTCCGTGCCACCGACCACACCGTTCCTCACCTTCACCGAGCGGCTCGCCGAGGTTCGGGCGCAGGCGCGTTCGCAAGCGGAGCAGCGCACGGCACTGGGCACCCTGCTGGACTACGTACGCCGCGGCCTCGCCGATCCGACGATCGTGCTGGAGTACCTGCCCGAGCTGAGCCGGGTCGGTACACGCGTCGGTGCGATCGCCATCGACCCCGCGACCCACCTCGAGGACCGGCTGATCGGCGGGCGAATCGTGGCGAGCCTGCTCGGACGCACCGTGCTGGTGGCCACCGCCGAGGTGGTCGCGACGTTCGCGCGCACGGCCGGTCCCGACGAGGTCTACGGGATCGGCGGGCCCGGCGCGGTCCGGCAACTGCCGCGGATCCTGAGCGAGTGCCTTTCCGCCCACATCGTGGCGCTCCGTCGGGGGAGCCCGGCCGGACCGAAGGACCTGGCTACCCTTGACGCCCTGGTGCAGCGGCTCTCCGCCGACCAGGTCGGACCGTTCCATGACCACATCTACCGGCCACTGCTGGAGAGCGACCGACTGCACGGCACCGATCTGCTGCACACGCTCGACGTGTTCCTCGCGCAGGACGGCGCGCTGGCCGCGTCCGCGAAGCAGCTGTTCCTGCATCCGAACTCACTGCGCAACCGCCTGGCCCGGATCACCGAGATCACGGGCACGAACCCGCTCACCGTCTCCGGGCGGCTGGCGATCACGATCGCGCTGAGCACCCGCCCTGACCCGCTGCGCGCCGACTCCCCGAACCACTGAGGACCACCATGCAGACCATCGGCTTCCACCCCGACTACCTCGAGCCGGTGCGCGCCGGTACGAAGGTGACCACCGTGCGGTACCGCGAGGACATGGTCGTCGGCCCGGCCGAACTGGTCTTCGACACCCAGCCGACGATCGCGCTGACCGGCGAGGTCACTGGGGTGCGCCGGACCCGCCTCGACGAGCTGACCGACGCCGACGCCCGTGCCGATGGGTTCGCCGATCGCGACGCCCTGATCGAACGGCTCCGCACGGTGCACTACCCGGACCTGCCCGACGACGCGGACGTCACGGTGGTGTACTTCCGGGCCGACGGGCCAGCGTAGTTCGACTTGGCCCCGCGCTGCCCGAACGGAACTGTCACCGCCCCGTCAGCGCCGCGCCCATCTGCTCCAGCGACTGCACCATGATCGGCCGTGGCGTCGCGAAGTTGTAGCGCACGAACCCCGTGCCGGCGTCCCCACACCGGCTGCCGTCCACGAGGGCGATGTCCGCGCGTTCGGCGAAGAACTCACCGGGCTCGGGGCCGAGGTCGAGCTCGCGGCAGTCGAACCAGGCGAGGTAGGTGCCCTCGGGTCGGGTGAGGTGTGCGCCGGGCAGGTGCTCGGCGACGAGGTCTGCGAGAACGTTCCGGTTGCCCTCGAGGTAGTGCAGCACGTCCGCCAGCCACTGTCCGCCCGCCGTGTAGGCCGCGGTGTTCGCGATCACGCCGAGGTTCGCGGCGCCGTGCTCCGGCATCATGCCGACCTCGCTCCACTTCGCCAGGTCGGCGTCGTTGGACAGGATCAGCTGGGCGCACTTCATCCCGGGCAGGTTCCAGGCCTTGGACGCCGATGCCGCTGTCACCGTGTGCGCCGCCGCCGCCTGACTGATCGAGGCGTAGGGCACGTGGGTGTGCTCGGAGAAGACGAGGGGAGCGTGGATCTCATCGGAGAACACCCGCCCACCGTGACGCTCCACGACCTCGGCGATCGCCAGCATCTCGGCGCGCTCCAGGACCCGGCCGACCGGGTTGTGCGGGTTGCACAGGATCAGCAGGTTCCCACCGGCGCGGTAGGCGGCGTCGAGGCCGTCGAGGTCGTAGACGTACCGGCCGTTCTGGACCAGCATCGGCACCTGGATGACCTCGCGCCCCATCGCGGGCGGAACCGTCAGGAACGGCATGTACGCGGGCGTCGGCAGGATCACCGGGGTGCCGGGCGCGCAGAAGTGTTCGATGGTGGCCTGGAGCCCGGCGATCACGTCCGGCAGCGGCCGCACGTTCTCGGCCGGAACGTCCCAGCCGTAGACCGTGCGCGACCACGCGGCGTACGCACGCGACATCTGGTCCCCCAGGTCCTTCGGCAGGTATCCGAACACGCCGAGGTCGACGGCGGCGTGTATCGCCTGGGTGATCGCCGGCGCCGTGCCGAAGTCCATCTCGGCGACGAACGCCCCGATCTTGTCCGGGAACATCGACCACTTCACCCCACCGATCTCGCGCAAGCGCTCGATCCGGACGTCGTCGAACTCCATGGTCTGCGTCATGTCAGCCCTTTCGTTTGGTGGTGCCCTGTTTGGACGGCGGACCGTCCTTGTCTTCGTCCTCGATCTCGTTCAGGTAGTTGTAGATCGTGAATCGCGTGACCATGAGGGTGGCCGCGATCATCTCGACGGCGTCCCGGAGCAGGAACATGCCGCGGGCCTTCAGAGCGCGCACCACGGCGATCTTGTGCTCCTTCTTCATGAGTTCGACCGGGATGCCCTGCTCGGTCACCGCCTGGTGCACGAGATGGGACGCCAGCTCGTCCACGTCCCGGGCGAACACCTCCGACGGCGTGTCCTCGGGGACGGGCACCTGCGGGGGCTGCGGGACCGACACGGGAGATTCCGCCGCGGGCACCACCCCGCCCACCATCGCGGCGGCAATCCGCTCCACCGAGTGCCACATGGACAGGTCCGAGTTGATGCAGAGCGCCGCCACGGGCAGGTTCGCGGCGTCTCGGATGATCATCGTGGTGGAGCGCAACTGCCGCCCGTCCGGCAGCTTCGAGGCGTAGCCCATCATGTGATCGAGCTCCCCCGTGGTCGCTCGTTCCAGCAGCAGGTCCGTGGCCGGATCGCCAACCTGCCGCCCGGTCACGTCACCATGTACGGCCACGATGGAGTTCGGCAGCAGGGCCAGGTCGTGCAGCACCACCTCGGCCGAGATCGGCAGCGCCCGGCCCAACGGCTCCACGAGGCCCTTGAACAGGGCGATCAGCCAGTCCCGGTCGCAGGGGGGAAGCTCGTCCGTTGCCTGCTCCCGAGCCGGGCGGGTTGCGCGCGTCTTCGCGGGCAGCGCGGTCACCTTCGTGGCCCGTGCACGTCCTGGCGTGGCGCTGCGTGCCGCCGGCTGCGGCTTCTTCTCGGTCATGTCGATTCCCCTTTGTCCGCCGATGTGGTGCCTCCAGTCTCGGCGCTCTGGCGCCAACCGTGTACCTCACTCGCCCGAATGTCAACAGCGTGTTAAAGCCTGCAACAAACCCTTGCGGACTTCAACGGGTGTTTGTAGTCTCCAACACACAGTCAGGGTTCGACGACGAGCCCTCCCTAGGAACACCCCGTTCGTCCGTGACCCAACCAGGGAGTTCAGATGACTACCAAGCGATCGCACTACTGGCGCAGCGCGGCCATGCTGGCGGCCGGCTCGATGATCCTCGGAGCCTGCGGCTCCGCCGAGAGCGACGACTCGGGCGGGACCGGTGGCTCCGGGGACCCCGGATCCGAGGCCACCGAAGCAGGCGAGGCCGTCGCCGGGGGATCCGCGGTCTTCGCGGTCGACTCGCCGTTCATCGGCTTCGACCCGAACGTGACCCCGGCGGCCCAGGACGCCCGTGTGCTGCGGCAGGTGTTCGACTCGCTGCTCTTCCTCGACGAGGAGGGCACGTTGCAGCCCTGGCTGGCCAGCGAGTGGACCGTCAGCGACGACGGTCTCGAGTACACCTTCACGGTCCGCGACGACGTGACGTTCACGGATGGCACGGCCTTCGACGCGACCGCCGTCTGCTACAACCTCGACCGCATCAAGGATCCCGCCACCGCCTCGATCTACGCCATCGGGCTGATCGGGCCGTACGATTCCTGCGCCGCCACCGACCCGACCACTGCCGTCGTGACGATGGCGACGCCGTACGCGCCGTTCCTGAACAACCTCACCTCGCCGTTCATGGGCATCAACTCCCCGACGGCGGCCGCCGCGGCCGAGCCCGCGGACTACACCCTCGCTCCCGTGGGCAGTGGGCCGTTCGCGATCACCAGCTTCACTCCCAACGACCGCGTCGAGCTCGTCCGCAACGACGACTACGACTGGGCACCGGGTAACGCGACCCACACGGGTGCTGCCTACCTCGAGAACCTGACGTTCCAGATCATCCCGGACCCCACCGTGCGGATCGGATCGGTGCGCAACGGCACCGTCAACGTCGGCAGCAACGTCCCTGAGACGGACGTGGCCGCGATCGAGGGTGACCCGAACCTCGCGCTCCTGTCCCAGCAACAGTCCGGGGCGCCGTACCAGCTGCACTTCAACGCCTCCCGGGCCCCGTTCGACGAGATGGCCGTCCGCGAGGCGGCTCGTGCGGCGATGGACATCGATGCCGCCGTCGACGCCCTCTATCTCGGCGTGTTCGACCGGGCCTGGGGTCCGCTCGCGCCGACGACGCTCGCCTACGACCCGGCCGTGGAGGGCTCCTTCGCCTTCGACGCCGACGAGGCGGGCCGGCTGCTGGACGAGGCCGGGTGGGTCCTGGGCTCGGACGGCGTCCGCACCCGGGACGGTGAGCGACTGAGCATCACCTACCTGGAGGGCAGCCCGAACCGGGAGAAGCGCCAGGACGTGGCCACGTTCCTTGCCGCGAACCTCGAGGCGGTCGGCTTCGAGGTCGAGACGCAGTTCCAGCAGGTCGCGCCGCTGCAGGCCCAGAGCCAGGCGGGCGACTACGACATCATGGGCCTTTCCCTGGTGGCGGTGGACCCGAACGTGCTCTACCAGATGTACGACCCGCGGTTCATCCCGAGCCCGGGTCGGTCCGGGTTCAACCTGAGCCACACCGACGACGACACCCTGACCGGTCTCGTCAACGCCGGACAACAGGAACTGGACCCCGACGCCCGTGCGGCGATCTACGTGGACGCCCAGGCCGACGTCATCGACCAGGTCCGATCGGTCGCCATCTACGTGCCGACGTACACCCTCGCCGTCAACGGACTCCAGGGCATCCGCTTCGACGCGGAGGGATACCCGATCCTCTACGACGCATCGCTGACCCAGTGACCCAGGGCCAACCACCGACACCAAGGGAGGATTCATGGGCTTCGTCATCGCCAGACGCGTCCTGGCCGGCATCCCCACGTTGCTCGGCGTCACCGTCATCCTGTTCATCACGTTGCGGCTGCTGCCGGGAGACCCGATCTCGGCGATCCTGGCCGGGTCCCCGGCCACCCCGGAGGTGGTCGAGGCGCTGCGCGAGCAGTTCGGGCTGGACCGGTCGATCCCCGCTCAGTACTGGGAGTTCCTGACCAACGCGCTCACCCTGAACCTGGGCACCTCCTACAGCACGCGCCAGCCGGTCTCGGAGATGATCGGCCAACAGGTGGACCAGACCCTGATCCTGGCCTTCGCCGCAGCCACGGTCTCCGCCGTCACCGGGATCGTGCTCGGCTCCCTCTCGGCGATCAGGCGCAACGGCATCGTCGACGGCTTCGTCCGGGTGACCAGCCTGATCAACACCTCGATGCCGTCCTTCTGGGTGGGCCTGCTGCTGATCATGTTCTTCTCGTTCACCCTCGGCTGGTTCCCGGCCACCGGGTCGGGCAGCCTGAGCACCCTGGTGCTCCCGGCGATCACGCTCGGCCTGTCCGCCGCCGGCACGGTGACCAGGCTGGTCCGCAACAGCGTGATCGAGGTGCTCGGCGAGAACTTCGTGACGGCGCTGCACGCCAAGGGCCTGAGGTCCCACCTGATCGTGATGAAGCACGTGCTGCGCAACGCCGTGATCCCCACCGTCACCGTGGTCGGCCTGCAGCTCGGAGGGCTGGTGGCCGGCTCGGTGATCGTGGAGACGGTGTTCACGCGTCAGGGCATCGGGCAGATGCTCGTGCAGGCGATCGGCGGGCAGGACTACCCGGTGGTGCAGGGCGTGGTGCTGGTCATCGCGGTCATCTACATCGCGGTGAACATCGCCGTCGACATCTCGTACTCGTTCATCGACCCCCGCGTTCGTACCGCGCTGGGTAAGGGCTGAAGGGATCGCACCATGTTCGTACTCATCGCGGATCGAGTTCTGGCCGGACCGGACCTGGAGGTCATCAACGGTGGCGCCGTGATCATCGCGGAGGACCGGATCGTCTGGGTGGGGCGGGAGGCCGACCTGTCGGCCGACCAGTACCCACCGGACGCCGACGTCCGATGGCTCGGCGATGTCACGCTCATGCCGGGACTCATCGACGCGCACGTGCACCTCGCGTTCGACGGCTCGCCGCACCCGGTGGCCCGGATGATGGCCGAGTCCGACGAACAGCAGGTGGCGCTCATGCTGCGCAGCGCGAGGGAACTGCTCAGCGTGGGCGTCACCACCGCGCGGGACCTGGGCGCGCGGGGCTATACCGATGTGGTGGTCCGGGACGCCATCGCGAACGGCACTGCTCGCGGACCGCGCCTGCTCACCGCCGGTGGCGCCATCACCACCACGGGTGGGCACTGCTGGTTCATGGGCGCCGAGGCGGATGGGATCGACGAGGTCCGCAAGATGGTGCGACGTCACCACAAGGCCGGCGTGGACGTCATCAAGCTCATGTCCACCGGTGGCAACATGACACCGGGGTCGGCGCCGTGGCACGCGCAGTTCACCACCGACGAACTGCGGGCAGCCGTCGACGAGGCCCACCGGCTCGGCAAGCGGGTCGCCGCACACGCGCACGGCACCGAGGGGATCCGGCGGGCGCTCGATGCCGGCGTGGACACCATGGAGCACTGCTCGTTCCAGACCGAGGACGGCATGGGTGGCGCCGACCCGGAACTCGCCGACCGGATCGCGGCGTCGGACATCTACGTGTCGCCGACCTGCAACTTCCGGATGCGCGAGTTCCGGGTCCTGATGAAGGGTCGTGACTTCGCGCTCGGCGAGCTGTACCGGCGCGGTGCGAAGATCATCGCCAGCACCGACGCCGGGATCGACAACACCCCGCATCACGGGTTCGTCGGCGGACTGGTGGCGATGTCCGAGTTCGACATCCCCATCGCGCAGGTCCTGCTCTCGGCCACGTCCCGATCCGCGCACGCCCTCGGCCTCGCGGACCGGACGGGACAGTTGGCCGCCGGCTATGAGGCGGATCTGATCGCCGTCGCGGGGGATCCGCGCACGGATCTGCGGGCACTGGACGAGCTCCGCCTGGTCCTCGCCCGCGGGCAGGAGTTCACCCCCGACGCCCTGCCGGCGATCGAGCCGCTGCCCGAGGACTTCCTCCCGATGTCCATGCGCAGCATGCTCGAGCACGACCACGGCGGGACCTCGTCCGATCGGGACGCCGCTGCCGCCATGGCCGAGCCCGCGGCGCTGGTGCGCTGATGGCGGCCGTCGATGCCGCGGCGTTCACCGAGGTCAAGGGCCTGCGGCGGCAACTGCGCCGTACCGGCGTCTCGGTGAACTCGGCGTTGCTGTACGCCTCGCTGGCCTGGATGGCCGTGGTGGTCCTCGCCGCGCTCATCCCGGGTGTGCTCGCCACCGACGACCCCACCGTCCTGGACCCCGCGCGGGCACTGCAGCCGCCAGGAGCGGGGACGCCGCTCGGGACCGAGCAGTACGGCCGCTCGGTCGCCACCCTCCTGGTGCACGGCGCCCGCAGCGCCATGATCATCGGCCTGTGCGCCACCGCGTTCGGGATGATGGTCGGCAGTGTCCTCGGCCTGATCGCGGGATACGTCGGCGGCTGGGTGGACATGGTCATCGGCCGGTTCATCGACATGCTGATGTGCTTCCCCGGAGTGCTGCTGGCGCTGATCATCGCCGCCGCGCTCGGCTCCACGACCACGAACCTGATCCTCGCCGTCGGGATCGCCACCGTGCCAGGCTTCGCCAGGGTGATGCGCGGTCAGGTACTGACAGTGCGCGGGCACCTGTACGTGGAGGCGGCCCGCTCGAACGGGTTCAGCCCGACCCGCACCGTGTTCCGGCACATCCTGCCGAACGCACTAGCGCCGTCCGTGGTGATGGCGACCGTCTCCATCGGGGTCGCGATCGTGGTGGCCGCCTCACTGAGCTTCCTCGGCCTCGGTCCCCGCACCGAGGTGCCTGACTGGGGTCAGCTGCTCTCCCTCGGGCAGCCCTACCTGGCGAACTCCTGGTGGATCTCCACCTTCCCGGGTATCACCCTGACCCTGACCGTCATCGCCGTCAGCCTCCTCGGCGACTGGTTGCGCGACCGTCTCGACGTCGAGTAGGAGAACCATGACCACCACCACCGCACGAACGATGCTCGCCCTGACCGGCCTCCGGGTCGACGTGGACCGCCACGGCACCGCCATCCCGCTGGTCCGGGACGCGACCCTGCAGGTGCGGGCCGGTGAGATCGTCTGCCTCGTCGGCGAGTCCGGCAGTGGCAAGTCCGTCACCGCAAGGACCATCATGGGCCTGACCCAGTTGAACCCGCGGATGAGCGTGGGCGGCAGCGCCGTCTTCGACGGCGACGAACTGTTCGACCTCGGCGCGGAGCGGATGCGAAGGCTCCGTGGGCGTGAGCTCGCGATGGTGTTCCAGGAACCGCTGAGTTCCCTCGACCCGGTCTGGAACATCGACTCCCAGCTGCGGGAAGGGCTGCGCCGGCGCGAGCGGGTGTCCCAGAAGGCGGAGACCGCGCGCCTGCTCGAGGCGTTGGCCGAGGTCGGCATCCACGACGGTGCCCGGGTGTTGCGCAGCTACCCGCACCAGCTTTCCGGTGGCATGTGCCAGCGCGTGATGATCGCGATGGCGCTGCTCGCCCGCCCGAAGCTGCTCATCGCGGACGAGCCGACCACGGCCCTGGACGTCACGATCCAGGCGCAGATCCTCGAGCTGATCGACAAGCTGCGCCGGGACGAGGACATGTCCGTTCTCCTGGTCACCCACGACATGGGCGTCGCCGCGGACCTCGCCGACCGGGTGGTGGTGATGTACGCCGGCCGCGTCGTGGAGGATGCCTCGCCCCGGGACGCGTTCGCGCGCTCCGCACACCCGTACACGAAGGGTCTGCTCGCGTGCATCCCACCGATGATCGGTACGCGGCCCGGACAGTTGCCGGCCATTCCGGGCACGGTCCCGGACCCGTCGAACCTGCCGAGCGGCTGTTCGTACCATCCTCGGTGCCCACGGGCCTCCGAGCGGTGCACGGTCGAGGACCCGCCACTGGCGATGGTGGCCGGTACGGCTGTCGCGTGCTGGCGCCCGGGCGAGGTGGTGATCGGCGAGGACGAGCTGGTCACGGTGAGAGGACAGGCATCATGAGCGTCACGCAGACCCGCACGAGCGACCAGGAGGACGTCGGCGTCGCCGACCCGATCCTCACCCTCGACCACGTCTCCAAGCATTACGAGGTCCGCAGCAGTTCGAACCCCTTCGTGCGACCGGACCTCCTGCGCGCCGTCGACGACGTCTCGCTCACCATCGGCCGCGGCGAGACGTTCGGGCTGGTGGGGGAGTCCGGGTCCGGGAAGTCGACCCTCGGCCGGGTCGCGGTGCGGCTCAGCACACCGACGTCCGGCAGGGTCGAGTTCGACGGCCTCGACATCTCCCACCTGGGCGGGACGAACCTGCGGCGGGTCCGGCGGCACATGCAGGTGGTGTTCCAGGACCCGCTCGGCTCCCTGAACCCGCGGATGGACGTCGGGGACATCATCGGTGAGCCGCTGCGGGTCTTCGACAAGGTGCGCGGGTCCGAGCTCGACGACCGGGTGGCCGACCTGATGCGCGCCGTCGGGCTGGACCCGTCCCGGGCCGGCGCACGTCCGCGCGCCCTCTCCGGCGGACAGCGCCAGCGCGTCGGGATCGCCCGGGCGATCTCGCTCAACCCCAAGCTGATCCTTGCGGACGAGGCGGTCTCCGCGCTCGACGTGTCGGTGCAGGCCCAGATCAGCAACCTGCTCGTGGACCTGCGCGAGCGCCTCGGCCTGACGTACCTGTTCATCGCCCATGGACTGCCGATCGTGCGCCAGGTCTGCCAACGTGTCGGCGTGATGTACTTGGGCAGAATGATGGAGTACGGCACGATCGATGACGTGTTCGAGAACCCGCAGCACCCCTACACCCGCGCACTGATGGCGGCCTCCCCGATCCCGGACCCCACCGTCCGGCGCGAGCGGATCGTGCTGCACGGTGAACCGCCGAGCCCGTTGGACCTGCCGAGCGGCTGTCGGTTCCGGACCCGGTGCCCGATGGCACAGGATGTGTGCGCCGACGTGGCCCCGCCGCTGGTGCAGCTCGGCAACGGTCATGCCGCCGAGTGCCACTTCGCCGGTCAGCTCGAGGCGGCCGCCTGATGGCGCGGATCGATGGGCGGAGCATCGGGGTCCTGATCGTCTCCAACCTGCTCGGTGGCGTGGGCGTGGCCTCTGGGGTGGCCGTCGGCGGGCTGCTCGCGGAGCGGCTCGGCGGCACGTCGGTAGCGGGGCTGGCCCAGGCCGCGAGCGTGCTCGGTGCCGCCGTCGCCGCGGTGCCGCTCGCGGCGATGGCCACGAGGCGCGGCCGGCGCTGGGCCCTCTCGCTCGGCTACGCGTTCGCCGTCGTCGGGGCGCTGCTGATCATCGCCTCCGCCGTGCTCTCCCAGCTGATCATCATGCTGGTGGGCCTCGGCCTGTTCGGTGTGGCGCAGGCCGTGAACCTGCAGTCCCGATACGCCGCCGCGGACAACGCCCCGCTCGCGAGCCGGGCCCGGACGATGTCGATCGTGATCTGGGCGACCACGGTCGGATCCGTGGCGGGCCCCAATCTGACGGCCGTGGGGGACCGGCTCGGGCTCTCGCTCGGGCTGCCCGGGCTCGTCGGCGCCTACCTGTTCTCGGTGGTCTCGTTCGCGTCCGCTGCGACGGTGCTCGCGCTCTTCTTCCGGCCGGTGGCGGCCCCGGCCGCGCCGGGCCAGACAGCGGCTCCCGCCGCGCCGGGCCCGACGGCGGCCGTCGGCTCCGCGGTGACGGCTCGCCCGGTCGGGGCGATCGCCGCGCTGCGCTGGGCCGGACGCCACCCGGTCGCGCGGTTCGCGGTGGTGCTGACCGCGTGCGCGCACTCGGTGATGGTGATGGTGATGGTGATGACCCCGCTGCACATGCAGCACCACGGCATGTCCCTGGAGCTCGTCGGGATCGTGATCAGCCTGCACGTGCTGGGCATGTACGCGCTCAGTCCGGTGTTCGGGTGGCTGGCCGACCGGTGGGGCGCCGTGCACACCGCCATCGGCGGCATGGTCATCCTCGTCGTGGCAGTGGCACTCGGGTTCCTTGCTGCCGCGCTGGCCGCCGGTGGCTCCGAGCACGCAGAGCACGGCGGGGACGGCGGCGGCAGCACCCTCACCGCTGTCGCGCTGACCATTCTCGGGATCGGCTGGTCCGCCTGCATCATCTCGGCGTCGTCGTTGTTGGCCGGCGTCTCCTCCGACGAGGTGCGGATCCCGCTCCAGGGCGCCACCGACGCCGGGATGAACTACGCCGGCGCCCTCGCCGCCGCCCTCGCCGGACCGATCCTCGCGTTCGGGGACTTCCGGGGCGTGAACGTCGCCGCGGTGATCATCCTGGTTCCGGCCTTCGCACTGGTGCTGCCGGCGCTGCGCCGGCACGTTGCCGGCGACGCCCCCGACCCAGGCGCGGACGAGGCACCGCCGTCGGGTAGTGCGAGTGCCCCGCTCGCCGACAGCGCCCGCCCGCGACCCTGACCGGCGAGGGCTGGTCGTGGCCCTCCCGCTACCTCATTCGCAGGCGCCGACGGCGCGGCAGGTCGCTTCGAGCTCGTACAGGCGCACCTGTCCGTCCCGGCTGCCGGTGACCTCGAGGCGCAGGGCCGTGGCCACGACGGTCTCGAAGTCGTGCACGGGAGTGACGTCCGTGTTGGCCGTGGCGGACGCGACCTCGACCCAGGTGCCGTCCACCAAGGCCGAGATCGTGTAGTCGGACAGCAGGTACCCGGCGTACTGGTACAGGCTGACCGTGTCGACCGGCTCCGGACCGGCGAACGTCACCTCGAGCCACTGCGGCAGGCCGGCCGGCGAGATCCAGCGGCTCGCGGTACTCGCGGTGTTGCCGTCGATCGCTCGGTCCGCGGCGTACTGGTTCCACTGCCCGGAGGCCTGCGCGCTCGCGCCCGAGGAGGCGAGGGCGACATTGCGCCAGGCGGCGCCGACGGCCGTGGTCGCCGAGGCGGCCGAGGAGTTACGCGGGGTGAGGAGCACCTCGACCACGGCGGACGAGTCCGGGGCGAGCTCCGCCGTCGTCACCGGCACCGGTACCTCGAGGACCTGGAACGGCTGCAGCACCACCCGGGTCGGCCCGGGCACGGTCCAGCCGTCCGGTGCGCTCACGCTGACCGTGGCGAACACCTGGCGCACGGTGTCGTTGCGCAGCACCGCGGTCAGCTCGAGCGGGACACCAGCACCCGGCAGCACCGAGACGTGTGCCGGCAGCAGGGCCAGGTTGACCGGCTGGACCGGTGGGGCGTCGGTCAGCGCCACCTCGGGGAACACGTCGAGCTCCTGGTAGCGGGGCCAGCCGAGCCGCAGCTCCAGCGACGTCAGCTCGGACACGGTCACGGTGTGCTCCCGGCGACCGTCGCTGCCGATCCGGATCGGCACGCCGGCGAACTCCTCGGCGAAGAACGCCTGGGCCAGGGGGTCTGTGCGCTCCACGGCGAGCGTGTTCGCCTCGTCGAAGACCACTGTCATGTACTGCGGGTCGTCCCCGTGGCTCACCGCGTACTGGCGCACCGAGTCCCGCACGTTGTTGCGGTACAGGCCGGTGTGGATCTGCTCCTCGAGCAACAGGCGCAGGTGGGCGTTCGCGGCGTCGGTGAGCACCTGCTGCCGCTGGCGCGGCACGAGGGCGTCCCGTGGACCGGCACCGGCGGCGAGGGTTCCGCCGGCCTGCAGCAGGGCGGCCCGGACCACGGACTGGGATAGGGCGATCCCCACGTTCCAGCCGGACCAGCCGCCGAGTTCGGCGACGTCGAGACGGGGGGTCAGCAACGAGTACAACTCGGGGTCGACGACCCCGGCGACCGCGTCGTCACCGACCGCGACGAGCCGTCCACGGGCCACCTCGGCGGCGATCCGGTCCACGAACGGGTCGAGGAAGCCCGGCCCGGAAGTGTTCGCCATCAGCAGGACGTCCGCGTCAGGGGCGTCGGTGCGGTGCGCCCCGAGCGTGGCGATGTACTCGTCCACGAGATCGCCGTACGGGATGTCCTGGTACGGGGCGGTCCACTCGGTGCCGGGCGTGCGGGACCACTCGACGGCCACGGACGGGTCCACGCCGAGGCGCTCGACCACGAGCTTCGCCGTGAGCAGTGCGCCGAGCACGTCCGCGCCGGGGTAGATCTTGACGCGGTCGCCGACGCCGAGCTCGGCGATCAGGGCGGCGAGCTGTTCCTTCTCCGCGCGGTGCGGACCGAACGCGCTCGCGTCGTCCTGCCCGAGGACCAGGAAGTCGATCGTGCCGGCCGCGGCAGCCTGGATCATCTCCCGGTTGATCTCGTGGTTTCGGGCCCGGGCGCACAGGTAGTCGGCCCGGATGTCTTCGGGGATCGACGCGGCCACCTCCTCGTACTCCGCGCGCAGCTCCTCCATGCCGAGGGTCTCGACCTGGTCCATCAGCTCGGCCCACCGGCGGACCGGGCCGGAGTACATGCCGGGATAGCCACTCGTGGGCTCGATCGTGAGCCGCTGGATCACGTCGAAGGCGTAGATCGCCTGGTCCGGGTCCTCGTCCTTGACCTCCTCGAGCACACCGAGCCGGTCCTGCGCCGTGGCGAGGTCCGTGGCGCAGGTCCGGGAGGCGACCAGCCCGCCGTAGGCGAGCATCGGCAGGGCGACCACGGAGGCGTCCGCCGAGCCGGCGTTCTCGCGCCACCACTGCCCGACGGCGTCCGGGTCCCCGTGGGTGAGGAACTCACCCAGGTCCTCGGTGGGCGGGGCGATCGCGGTGTGGCCACCCGCCGCGGCGATCTCCAGCGGGGTGACGGCGGGGAAGGGCCTGTCATCCAGCGGCACCAGGGCGATCTCGCCGAGGGAGACGGGCGCGCCCGCCGGTCCCGGTGGTGCCGCCTGCGCGGCGGGTGCCGCGACGAACGACGTGGCGACGAGGGCGGCGGCCCCGAGGAGAGCGGTGAGCGAGCGCATCTGAACCTTCTTTGGTCGTGTGCATCGCCGGGCATTGGCGCCCGGCCGGTCAGCCCTTCAGGCCGGAGTTGGCCAGCCCTTCGATGAACTGTCGCTGAGCGGCGATGAACACGATCAGCACGGGGATCACGGTCAGGGTGGTGGCCGCGAGCTGGACGTTCCAGATCGGACCGCCGTAGGCGTCCACGTACTGCGTGAGTGCCTGCGGGAGGGTGAAGTTGGATTTCGTGGACAGGTAGACGAGCGGCTCGAGGTACAGGTTCCAGGACTTCAGGAACGTGAAGATCGCGACCGCCGCGAGGGCCGAGCGGGACAGCGGCAGCGCGATCCGGGCGAAGATGCCGAGCCGGCTCAGGCCGTCCATCCGGCCGGCCTCCTCGAGCTCGCCCGGGAGGGTGACGAAGAACTGGCGCATGATGAACGTGGCCAGCACGCTGGGGGCCCCGAGGATCGGGATCACGATCAGCGGCCAGTGGGTGTCGATCAGCCCGGCCGAGTTGACCATCCGGAACAGCGGCACGATCGTGACCTCGGACGGAACCAGCAGCCCGACCAGCACCAGCACGAACAGGGCGTTGGAGCCGCGGAACCGGATCCGCGCGAATGCGTACCCGGCGAAGGCCGCCACGGCCATCGTGCCGACGGTGACCAGCACCGCGATGTACAGGCTGTTCATGTACTGCTGGGCGAACGGCTGCAGCTCGAAGACCTGACGGTAGGACTCGATCGATGGTGACTCTGGCCAGAGGCTGGGCGGCAGGCTCAGGATCTCGCTCGTGGTCTTCATGCTCGACGTGACCATCCACCAGATCGGGAACACGAACGGCACCGCGACGACGACCATCAGGAACACCAGCGCCGCCCGTCCGAGCTGCTGGCTGCCGAACGCGCGCCGCGTGCGGCGCGCCGGCGACGAGCCGGGAGTGTCGGCGACGGACGCGGCCGAGGCGGGCGCCGCCGTCGGGCGCTCGGGCGTCAGTTGATCAGGACTCATGGAACACCCACCGCTTCCGGGTCTGCCACTGGAGCAGGGTCAGGGCCAGCACGATCACGAACAGCAGCACGGAGATGGCACTGGCGTACCCGAACTGGTTGAACTCGAAGGCCTGCCGGTACAGGTAGAACACCAGGACGGTCGTCGAGGTGCCGGGGCCGCCGTCGGTGAGGACGTCGATGAGGGCGAACGTCTCGAGTGAGCCGACCACGGTGAGGATCGCGACGAGCAGCATGGTCGGGCTGATCATCGGCAGGGTGATCGAGAAGAACCTGCGCCACGCACCGGCGCCGTCGAGACGGGCGGCCTCCTGGATCTCCTCGGGGACGGACTGCAGGGCGGACAGGAACAGCACCATGTTCAGGCCGACGTTCTTGAAGACCTGCACCACGATGACCGAGATCATGGCCGTGACGTTGTTGCGCAGCCAGTTCGGGCCGGTGATGCCGAACTCCGCCAGGAACCCGTTGATGCCGTTGTCCGCCTGCAGCAGGAACCCCCAGACGATCGTCCACGCCACCAGCGAGACGACGACCGGCGTGAAGAACAGGACCCGGAACAGCGTGGTGCCGGGCAGGTGCTGATTGAGCAGGACCGCGAGGAACAGCGAGAGCGTGATGTTCAGGACCACGACGCCGAGCGAGAACCACAGGCTCGCGAGCAATGAGTCGTGCAGGGCGCCGTCGGTGAGCATGTCCTGGTAGTTCTGCGGGCCGACGAACGTGAACGTGTTCGCCAGCACGTTCCACTCGTGCAGGGAGTACCAGATGACCGCGCCGAGGGGCACGATCACGAACGCGATCGCGCCGATGACGGCGGGCGCCACGAAGGCGTATCCGGTGGCGGCATCACGCCGCCGCCAGGCGGACCGGCGCTGGGGCCGGGCCGCCCGACCAGTGGTGGTGATCGAGGTCATCTCGCTCCTGTGTTCCGGTCCCGCCTCAGCCCTCGAGCAGGGGCTGGATCGCCTCGCACACGTCAGCCGCAACCGCGGCGACATCCGCGTCCGCGCTCCACATGGCATCCAGCGCGCCGCGCGCGGTGGTGTCCACCTGGGCGAAGTTCGCATGCGAGGGCTTCGTGGTGGCGCCGCTGATCGAGTCCACGACGATGTCGAGCTGGGCCTCGCTGAACAGCGGGTTGCCGGCCGCGAGGGTCTGCGGGTTCAACAGCGACTCGCGTGGCGGCGGGAAGTACAGGGACAGCGACGCGGAGTTCTCCGGGTTCGTGAAGAACGCCAGGAAGTTCGCCGCCGCCTGCGTGTTCGGGCCTGCGGCCAGCACCCCCACGCCCGCCTGTCCGACGATGTTCTCCTGCTGGGTGGGTCCGGCCGGCAGCGGGACGATGTCCCAGTTGAAGGAGCCGTCGAGGGAGGACGCTCGCGAGATCTGCGTGATCGTCATCGTCGTGTCACCGGCGAAGAAGTCCGCGCTCGTGCCCGGGCCCGGGATGGCGTTCTTGGCGAACACCGCATCCTGGTACCACTCGAGCGCCGCGACCATCTCGGGGGAGTCGAACTCGCAGGTGGTGCCGTCTGCGCTCCAAGGCTGCGCGTCCCAGCCACCCCAGACGGTGGCGAGGTTGGTCCAGTTCATGTAGTCGAAGTCGCGGACCACGAGTCCGGCGCCGCCGAGCGCGGCCACGGATGCAGCGGAGACATCGCGGGCTGCGTCGTAGGTCCACCCGTCGGAGGCGACCAGGTCGGCCGGGTTCGGTTGGCTCGCGGCCGCGATCCGGTCCGTGTTCACGAACATCACGAACGGTGAGTTGGAGAACGGGTAGGCGTACAGGGCGTCACCGTCCTCCCAGAGCTCGAGGGCGCTCTCGCCGACGTCCTCGAAGTCGTAGCCCTCGGTGCCGGAGAGCGTCTCGCGCACGTCGACGAGCGCTCCGGAGGAGACGAACTCGGGGGCGTTGGACTCGAAGATCCACGCGAGGTCCGGCGCGTTCCCACCGGCGAGCTGGGTGGTCAGATTGGTGGTGTAGTCCTCGAACGGGATGGTCTCGAACGTGACGGAGGAGACCTCGTCCGGGTGGTCGGCGATGTAGGCGTCGGCGATCTCCTGGAACAGGGCGAGGTGGTCCTCGGACGCGGTCCAGACCGTCATGCGCAGGTCGACGGGACCGTCGGCGGGCTCGTCGCCGGCATCGCCATCGGAGCACGCGGCGAGCGCGGTGGTGCCCAGGGCGCCAATGCCCACCATGGACAGGAAGTGACGACGGCGGAGTTGTGGATTCATGGATTGCTGCTCCTTGGGGTGGGGGACTTCGTTGTCAGGACTCTCAGGCGCTCTCGGTGGCCTCAGTAGGCGTAGACGCCGTCGGGCCAGCTCAGCTCGAAGCCATCGGTCTCGAGGAGATGCTGGAAGGCCTCGACGGCTTCAGGGTCGGTGTGCATGTCGGCGGGTGTGCGGCCCTGGCGCAGGCAGTGCGCGGCGAGCATGCCGGCGGCCTCGCCCACGTTCCACTCCACGGGGTGCAGCCGGTAACAGCCGTTCGTGATGTGGGTGACGCCGAGGTTCTTCGCGCCGGCGAGCAGGTTCCCGCCGCCGCGCGGGATCAGCGCGCCGAGCGGGATCTGGAACGGCGCCGCGGGCACGTCGATGTAGTTGTCACCGCCGGTGGAGGGGTGCAGGTCGATCCGGTACATGCCGACGCCGACACTGTCGGGGTAGGTGCGGGCCGTGTCCTCTCCGCGGGCGGCGGGGGAGACATCCTGCTCTGTGACCGTGGTCAGGGCGCGGATGCGGCGGCTCTCCCGGTGGTACGGGGCCATCGCGAGACCGTCCTCGGTGCCCATGACGTCCGGGCGCAGGCGCAGGCCGGGCCAGCCGGCGCCGCCGTCGGGCCGCGGTGCCTCGGTCTGCATCCAGTACAGCATCGAGAGGCTGAGCTGGCGGGCGTCCTCCAGCCGCGCGGCGGCGACGTCCTCGGGCACGTCGATGACGGGTGCCTCGAAGTAGTCGATGGACGGCCAGTTCACCAGGGTGAGGTCGCTGTCGAACGTGCCCTTGGCGAACATGTCGGCAGCGATGATCCGGCGGAAGGTCCACAGGTTCGTGTCCCCGGGGTTGGCGCTCTGATCGGCGACGACCGCCAGCACGTCGTCACCGGTGTTGGGCTCGAAGTGCCGGGACGTGATCTCCAGGGTGCGCGGGTGCGGCGCGGTCCAGCTGACCAGCGGTGCGCCCCAGAACTCCGGCTGCACGGCGCGCCACTTCTCGTACTGCGCGGGCCTGGGGATCGTGTGGTCGGCCCCGGCCTGGTGCTCCACGGCGAAGCAGATGCTCAGCGCCTGGATGTTGTCCGGCTGCGCCTGCTCAGGGGCGCTCGGCTCGCCGGTCTCGGCCCGGGACTCGAACCCGGTCACGTAGTCGATGCCGGCCAGGGGCAGCAGGTCGCCGAGCTCGGTGGCGTCGATGACGTAGTCCGCACTGATACGAAGGTGCGTGCCGCCGTCGACCGGGGCCAGGGTCACCGTGGCGACGACGCCGTCGACGGCGTCCGCGGCGACCGGGCGGTACCCGGTGAACAGGCGCAACTGCCGGCTGGAGCGGTACGGGGCGAGCATCTCCTCCAGCACCGCCACGGCGACGCGGGGCTCGTGGCACAGCTTGCTGACCCAGCCCGCGCCGGGGTTGAGATCGCTGCGGGCCGCGGCCTCGTCGGTGAGCGGGTAGGCGCGCCGGTAGTAGTCGCGGATCCCGTCGCGGTATCGGCGGTAGGACCGGGTGCAGCCGAAGTCCTCGATCCAGGGGTGCTCGTCCAGGGGCACGCCCTGGGAGGTGGACTGTCCGCCGATCCACTCGAACTCCTCGGTGAGGACGACGGTGGCACCGGACCTTGCCGCGGCGAGGGCGGCGGCGACCCCGCCGAGCCCGCCACCGACGACGAGGACCTGGGTGTGTTCGTCCTGAAAGATGCCGCTCATGTGTGGGAGGTCTCCTTGGTGGTGCTTCTTGTGGTCGCGGTCGGTGGGGCAGCGATGGTCGAGCCGGTGAAGGTCTCGCACGGGATGAAGGCCTGCAGGTCCTGATCCGGCTCGTCGCCGTGCGGGTCGGATGCGGAGAGCTGTCGCAGCACGATGCGCAGTGCTTCGGCGCCCATCTCGATGCGGGGGATGGTGAAACCGGCCCAGTCGACGACGCTCGGTTCGCGCTGCTCCGGGTCGCCGAGGCGGGCGATCGACAGGTCCTCGGGGACCCGGAGGCCGCGGGCGAGGGCCGCGCTGTAGACGTCGTGGGCGAGGTCGGAGACCGTGAGCACCGCGGTCATCCCGTGTTCGGCGAGGGTCCCGAAGAACTCGCCGGAGGTCAGGTCGGGGTCCTCGAACGTCACCGGCAGTTGCCCGGCGGCGCGCATCGCGCGCCGGTAGCCACGGACGCGGTCCTCGATGGACTCGTGCGGCGGGGTCACGGAGACCATGCCGATCCGCCGGTGCCCCAGCTCCAGGAGTTGGCGGGTGACCACGGCGGTCGCCTCGTCGTAGTCGGCGCCCGCGAACGGGACGGTGACGCCGGGTGCCGCGCGCCGGCCGACGAACGCGTACGGGAAGTCCTGGCTGGCCAGCGCGACGAGGTCCTGCGCGTGGGAGTGGCGACCCAGCAGGACACACCCGTCGGCGACCCTGAGCCGGTGGAGCGCCCCGCCGTCGACCAGTGGTCCGCCGTGGTGGGCGGACATGGACGTGAACAGCACCAGGTCGACGCCCCGTTGCTGTGCCTCGCGCTCGACGCCCTCGAGGAACGGCTGGTAGAAGTCGCCGGCGCTGCTCGGGAAGACCGGCTCGTACGTGTACACGCCGACGAGTGCGCTGTTGCCACCGGCCAGGCGCTGGGCGATGGGGTTGGCAACGTAGCCGGTGCGCTCGATCGCGTCGAGTACCCGGCGGCGGGTGTCGTCGCCGACGCGGTGCTGCGTGATCCCGGTGCCGTTGAGGACCATTGAGACCACGGTCTGGCTCACGCCCGCGAGGCGCGCGACATCGGCCTGGGTGACGCGGCCACCGCCGGAGCGTCGTCGCACCATGCCTGCACCTCCTCGGACGTCGGCCGCGGATGCGGCACTGCCGAGGACGCAAGCGGGTTTTGCGCAAAACTGCAACCCTGTCACGGAAGGAAGGCGGATCGACGCCGGATTGTGACCGATCTGAGACGCTCGCGAGTGGTGGCATTTTGCGCATTGCTCGATCAGGTCATCGTGCCGATGGCGTGACGCCCGGGTGGCATCCGGTCCGACGGTGGGGTGCGGCGGTCGCGGCGGCAGCGTGGTCAGTCGGTCGGGATGGTATGGATCTCTGGTTCGGTGGCGGTCTCCGGTGCGCTGGAGAACGCCACCGTGGCGCTGGTCAACCGATTTCAGGTTCGCCGAGGCGGCCCGGATCTGCCCGCGGTGAGCACCGCGGTGGCACCTTCCTGATGTCGGGGATCCGCCCGCTGTCGGCCGTCGACGAGATCCCCGTGTTCGTGCCGGCCCTCCAGGTGAGTGCCTACAGCCGCGGCAGCACCTCGTCCCACACGGCTCGGAGCAGGTCGAACGGAACCCTCTCGTTGTGTGCGGTGATCGTGACCACGGCGCGTTGCTCAGGCAGCACCACCGAGAACTGGCCGTACTTGCCGTCGATGCGCCAGGCGCCGTCAACCGTACTGTTCCAGACCTGGTAGCCGTACCCGGCCGTCGCCTCCGGTTCGTCGCCGGTATGGGAGGTGTCGACGACGTCGGTGTGCATGGCATCGACGTATCCGGCGGGCACCAGGGCGGTGCCCTCCCACTCGCCGCGCTGGAGCAGCAACCGGCCGAGTCGGGCGAGCTCGCCGGTGGTCAGGTGCAGCCCTCTGGCCGCCTCGGGGAAACCCAGCGGGCAGCGGAACCACTGCGGCGTGGCGATGCGCAGCGGATCGAAGAGCCGGGGGATCAGGAACTCGCGCAGGTCCTGGCCGCTCACGGCGTGGATGATTCGGCCGAGCAGGTACGTGGACGCGTTCGAGTACTCGAATCGCTCGCCGGGCATGCGCACGGGCTCCGTGGCGAGCCACCTGGCGACGATGTCGGTGGGCGACTCAGATGCCGGCTCGAACCAGTTGAACGGGTTGCCGGAGGACATCTGAAGCAGGTCCCGCACCGTGATCGATCCGTTGCCGGCTGCCGTCGGGACACCGTCGAAGAAGCCGGCGACGGCGTCGTCGAGTCCCAGTAGCGCCTCACCCTGGGCGATCCCCACCGCGACCGCCGTGAACGTCTTGGATCCGGAGTAGACGTTCACCCGGTCATCGGCACGGAACCGGTGCTCGACCGGCTCGTGGCCCTCTCGGTGGACATGGATGCCGTACGCGCCGAGATGCTGCTCGGCGTTGCGGAGGCGGAAGCCGGTCAGGAGGTTCGCGTCAGCGGTCACGGCGACCATCCTGGCGCAGGAATGCCGCTCAGCCCAAGCGGCGGACCTCCGCCTGGTACTCGTCCTCGGTGAGCAGGCCGTCCTTGCGCATCTGCGCCAGTTCGCGCAGGGCTGCCAGGCGCTTCTCCGGATCGATCGGGCCCGGCGATGGGGTCGGGTAGAGGCCGGTTGCCTGACGACCAGTTCCGACCGCCGGCGGGGTGCCGCGCTGCGACGAGCGGACCGCCGCGATGATGATCACGGCCACCACAGCCACCACCGCGATGAACATCATCAGGACGAAGAGGTGCCAGACCTGCAAGCGCATCTGCCCACCGTAGGCCAGCGGGGCGTGGACGGCGGGTTTCGCCGCGTCGATGGATCAGTACGATGCCGCCGTGACCACGAACGAGCAGAGCCCGACCGCCGCGGACGCAGGGCAGCCCGAACGCCCGAAGGACCCGTTGGCGGTCTTCCGCAGATTCCCGACCGGCCTGGTCGTCTTCCTCGGCCTCATCGGCGCGGGCGGCGTGGCGCTGTTCCTCGCCAATAGCGCCAAGGAGGTCGTGGCGACCTGTGGCAGCGACGGCGTGATGGTGGCCGGTGACATCTGCGAGACCCGGTCCCGTCGGAGTTTCAACACCACCACCTGGACCTACGAGGAGCGGCTGGAGTTCGCGCAGGCCCAGAACCTGGGTGCGATCGTCGCCGGCCTGGTGGTCGTCCTGATCGCCGTGATCGCGATCGCCGCGGTGGTCGTCCGGTGGCGTCGGGACGTCGCGGTCGCCAGCCAGCTCGCGAGCCAGCAGGCCCCGCTGACCGCCTTCGCCACCTCGACCGGTCTCGCGACGGGCTTCCTCACCCTGGTGGCCGGACTCCTCGGCGGCTTCGGAGCGTTCCTGGCCGTCAGTGCCTCCGGCGGCAAGGGCAGTCCCGCGGTCGGCCTCGTCCTCGGTGGGCTCATGCTGGTCGCCGCGCTCGGGGTCCTGTTGGCCGGTCGGCCGAAGGGCTGCACCCTCGTCTGGGCCTACCCGTCCGCGGTGCGCGTGGTGACCGAGAGCCGGGTCCATGACGTCCCCTGGCAGGACATGCAGTACCTGTCGACGCTCGGCAAGGAACGCAGCGAGTGGCTGTCCTGGGCGGGCCGCAAGGGCAGCCTCGGCATCGACGACAAGGAGTTCTTCGCCGTCATGCAGCGGACCATCAACGGCGCGGTCGCCGCCGGTCTGCCGCAGCGTTTCGAGGCCGGCGAGATGATCGACTTCGGCGACGTCAAGGTCAGCAGCGCCACCATCGTTCTCAAGAAGAAGCAGTTCCCGGTGTCGGCAATCCGCGGTATCACGCTGATTCGGGACAAGAACGGCACCTACTACGAGTTCCGCGACCAGCAGGTCAAGGTGGCGGGGTCCGTGGGCGTGCAGACGGTGGCCAATGCGGACGTGCTCTTCGATCTCCTCGCGAAGCGGCTCAACATCACCTTCCTGAAGAACTGAGCGCGCACCGGCGATCGGCGGGCACGGTCCACCCCGGGACCCCGGCCGTCCCGGAGTGAATTAGCCAACATGGACGGCACGTATCTCGCGGTGCTTTACTTAGGCAATGCTCACCTCTCTTACCGATGTCGGCGCGCGCCCGGACGTCGTCAAGGATGACCGCCCGGCCTACCGTCCGTTCGCGGTGCAGGTGGCCGGCATCCGCCAGTTGAGCCCGCATTTCCTCCGGTTGACCTTCACCGGGCCGGACGCGCGCTGGTTCGGCACCGACCGCCAGGACCAGCGGATCAAGGTTCTGATCCCGGACGAGAACGGTCATGTCAGCGAGGTCGGCGCCCAGGACCCCGAGGCCATCCTCGGCGGCACCTGGTACGAGACCTGGCGTGCCCTGCCCGAGGAGGGCAGGTCGCCGTTCCGGACCTACACGGTCCGCGACGTCCGCCCCGAGCAGGGCGAGTTCGACGTGGACATGGTCGCCCATGGCGACGCCGGGCCGGCCTCACGCTGGCTCGGCCGCGTGCAGGTCGGGGACCGGCTCGTGATCGTCGGCCCGGACTCCCGGTCGAAGGACTCCGCGGTCGGCGCCGACTGGGCGCCGGGCACCGCCTCCGAACTCCTGCTCGCCGGCGACGAGACCGCCGCACCCGCGATCTGCTCCATCCTGGAGACCCTCCCGGCCGGACGGAACGCACGAGCCTTCATCGAGGTGCCCACGCAAGCCGACGCGCTGGCCGTCGATCTGCCCGAGGGTGCCAAGATCACCTGGCTCGCCCGGGAGCAGCACGACCACGGTCACCTGCTCGTGCCCGCCGTGAGCGCCTGGGTGCAGGCGAACGCCGAGGTCGTCGACGACGCGCTTGCCGTGGTCCCGCAGGCGATGGACGACGTGGACGTCGACTCCGAGCTGCTCTGGGACTCGCCGGTGCTCCAGGTCCAGGCCATCGACGCGTGCGGCCGGGGCGAGCGGTGCGGTTCGGATTTCTACGCCTGGTTCGCGGGTGAGGCTTCCGTGATCAAGAACCTGCGCCGGATCCTGGTCTCCGACGTCGGCGTCTGCCGGCGGCGGGTGGCCTTCATGGGGTACTGGCGTCAGGGCCGCGCAGAGGGCCAGTGAGTACAACCCACCCCAAGCCCACTGCTCGACCGGACACCTCAGACGTCGCCGAGGTGACGCCGGCTCCGCCGAGCGCGATGAGCCGCACCCGCGGCACCCGCCTGCTCGGCCTGGCGGCCGCCGTCGGGCTCCTCGCACTGACCGTCGCGGCCAGCCTCGCGTTCGGCAACCGCGACATCCCGCTCGACGTGGTGTTCGCCGCGCTCACCGACCGGGCGCCCGGGGACGTGCTGCACAACATCGTCTGGGACCAGCGGCTGCCGCGGACCTTCGTCGGGCTGCTGGTCGGTGCCGCGCTCGGCGTCGCCGGCACTCTGATGCAGGGCATCACCCGCAACCCGCTCGCCGACCCGGGCCTGCTCGGCGTGAACGCGGGCGCGTCGCTGTTCGTCGCGCTGGCGATCGGCGTCCTCGGCATCACGAGCCCGTCCGGGTACGTCTGGTTCGCGTTCGCCGGTGCGGCCGCGGCCGCCGCCGTTGTGTACGCGATCGGGGCGATCGGGCGAGAAGGTGCCACGCCGGTCAAGCTCGCCCTCGCCGGAACCGCGCTGACCGCCGGGATCACGTCGATCATCACCCTGATTCTGATCTCCAGCACGGAGACCACCAACGCGTTCCGGTTCTGGCAGGTGGGTTCGCTCGCCTCCCGGGGGACCGGGACCTGGGGCCTCTCCTGGGTGCTGCTCGTGCTGCTCGCCCTCGGCCTGGCCCTGGCGCTGCTGTCCGGACGTGCCCTGAACCTGTTGGCGATGGGTGATGACCTCGCCCGCGGCCTCGGCGCGAACCTCGGCCTCGCCCGCGGCGTCGCGGCGGTCTCGATCGTGCTGCTCGCGGGGACGGCGACGGCGTTGGCCGGGCCGATCGTGTTCGTCGGTCTCGTGGTGCCGCACATCATCCGCCCGCTCATCGGCGGGGACTATCGCTGGATCCTTGTGTACTCCCTGTTCGTCGGGCCGGTGTTGCTGCTCGCCGCGGACGTGGTGGGCCGCGTCATCGCGCGTCCGGGTGAGCTCGAGGCGGGCCTGGTCGTCGCGCTGATCGGCGCCCCGGTGATGATCGCGATCGTTCGCCGCGTGAAGCTGGCGGGGCTATGAGCCGCGCCGAGCAGGTCGCCACGATGCCCGCGCCGCCGGGCGTGCTGCGCGCTGCCCGGAAGGAGACCGCCGGCCGGGTCCGCACGGTCACGCTCGTCCTGCTCGGCCTTGCGGTAGGGCTCGCGCTGGCGACCCTCGTCTGGGACGGTCACGCCTCGGACCTGTGGAACCAGTTCCTCGGGATCTTCGGTGCCGGCAACGGGGAGGGCGCGTTCACGATCACCAAGCTGCGCCTGCCCCGGGTGGTCCTGTCCGTCCTGGTCGGGGTCGCATTCGGTCTCTCGGGTGCGCTGTTCCAGTCCGTGCTGCGCAACCCGCTGGCCAGCCCGGACATCATCGGCATCAGCGGGGGAGCGAGCCTTGCCGCGGCCTTCGGGCTGCTCGTGCTCGGGGTCGGCGGCATCGTGCTCTCGGCCTTCGCGTTCGCCGGTGCCATCGTGGTGGCGGCCGCGATCTACCTGCTCGCCTGGCGGGACGGAGTGTCCGGATACCGGTTCGTCCTGATCGGGGTCGGCATCGCGTTCGCCGTGAACGCCGGGATCGGCTACCTGCTCACCCGGTCCGAGGTCAACGACGTGCGCTCTGCGCTGGTGTGGATGGTCGGCAGCATCGGGACGCCGCCCTGGCGGGACATCGCGGTACTGGCCGTCGGGATGCTCGTGCTCGTCCCGCTGGTGGGGGTGAGCGTCGGGCGGCTGCGGATCCTGCAGCTCGGCGACGAGACCGCCGGCGGGCTCGGAGTCGGGCCGGAGCGGGCCCGGCTCGCGGTGCTCGCCGTGGCCGTCGGCCTCGCCGCCGTGGCGACGGCGTTCGCCGGCCCGGTCGCGTTCGTCGCCTTCGTCTCGGCGCCGATCGCCCGCCGACTGCTGCCGACGGCGGGGCTCGCCCTGGTCCCGTCGGCGCTGGTCGGGACGGTGGTCGTCCTGGCGGCCGAGTTCACCGCGCAGAACGTGCTCGGGGCGCTCGAGGTGCCCGTCGGCATCGTCACCGGCATCATCGGCGCGCCCTACCTGCTGTGGCTGCTGGCCACCTCGAACCGTGGAGGACGCGGAGCGTGAGCATTCTCAACATGACCACAGACCAGGGCGGCGCCGACAACGGCACGCACGGGCCGCCGTCGGGCAGGGAGCAGGGGAGCGAGCCGAAGGCGGAGCACACCGTGGTCGCCCGGGGCCTGTCGTTGGCGTACGACGGCGCGCCCGTGGTGCACGACCTCGACCTGGAGATCCCGCCCGGGAGGATCACAGTGATCGTCGGCGGCAACGGCTGCGGCAAGTCCACCCTGCTGCGGGGGATCGCGCGACTGCTGCGGCCGAGCGCCGGTGAGGTGCTGCTCGACGGCACGGCCGTGCACGGCCGGTCGGCGAAGGACGTGGCCAGGATCATCGGGATCCTGCCGCAGAGCCCCACCGCGCCTGAGGGCATCACGGTCGCGGATCTCGTCGGCCGTGGGCGCTACCCGCATCAGGGCTGGTTCCGGCAGTGGACGTCGACCGATGACGCCGTCGTGACCGCCGCGCTGGTGGCGACCGACACCCTGGAGCTTGCTGCGCGCCGCGTCGAGGAGCTCTCCGGTGGACAGGCGCAGCGCGTCTGGATCGCGATGGCGCTGGCCCAGGACCCGGACATCCTGCTCCTGGACGAGCCCACCACGTTCCTGGACGTGACCCATCAGCTCGAGGTGCTCGACCTACTGCACGAGCTGAACCGGACCCGTGGCGCCACGGTGGTCATGGTGCTGCATGACCTCAACCTCGCGGCCCGGTACGCCGATCATCTCGTCGTGATGCACGGCGGGCAGGTGCAGGCGATCGGTTCGCCCGCCGACGTCCTGACTCCCGAGCTCGTCGCGGAGGCGTTCAACCTGCGGGCCCAGGTCGTTCCCGATCCCGTGTGCGGCTCGCCGATGGTGGTGCCGATCGGGCGTTTCCATGGCAGCGAGCCGGAGCCGGTTTTGCCACCACCCGGCGACGCGCCTTAGGATAGGCACTCCTTATATCTGCCCAGTCCGATGTGGCGCCTGCTCGGACGCCATCGTCATTCCCCCCAAACACCCCTGATCCTCCTGAGGAGTCCCGTGTCTCGACGCCCGATCTACCTGGTGGCCGCCGCCACCCTGACCACCCTCGCGCTCGCCGCGTGCTCCGGCGGCGACGGGAGCGGCGACGACCCGACCGACGGCGGTAGCTCGGCCGGTGGGGACTGGGAGACCGTCACCATCGAGCACGCGCTCGGCACCACGGAGATCGCCGAGGCGCCCGAGAACGTCGTGACGCTGGGCTGGGGTTCCACCGAGGCCGCCCTGGCACTCGGAGTGGTCCCGGCGGGTATCGAGGCGCAGACCTACGCCGTCAACGACGAGGGCCTGCTGCCTTGGGTCGCGGAGACGCTGGACGAGCAGGGCGCCGCGCCGACCATCATCCCGGCGACCGTGGAGGAGCCGGCGTACGAGGACATCGACGACCTGAACCCGGATCTGATCCTCGCGCCGTACTCGGGGATCACGCAGGAGCAGTACGACCTGCTCAGCGAGATCGCGCCGACGGTGGCCTACCCGGACGCGCCGTGGACGACCCCTTGGCGTGAGCTGATCACGATCGTCGGCCAGTCGCTCGGGCTCGACGAGGAGGCCGCAACGGTCATCTCGGACCTGGACGCCGAGGTCGCCGCGGTGGCGCAGGCGCACCCGGAGCTCGAGGGGATCACGGTCGCGGCCGTCTGGGACATCGGCGGCACGTTCTACGTGTACAAGCCCGCGGACTCGCGGGTGGATTTCCTGCTCGACCTCGGTCTGGTCAGTGCGCCGTCGGTCGAGGCACTGGATTCCGGCGGTGACACGTTCGTCTACTCGCTGTCGTACGAGCAGACCGACCAGCTCGACGCCCAGCTCATCGTGAACTACGCGTCCACCGAGGCGGAGGTCGAGACGTTCCTGGCCCAGTCCTACGCCCAGGCCATCCCGGCCGTGCAGGCCGGCGCGATCGCGAACATCACCGGGGACGCCCTGATCGCGGCGATGTCCCCGCCGACCGCGCTGTCCCTGACCTGGGGCCTCGAGGACTATGCCACGACCATCAGTGAGGCCGCCGCGAACGTGCAGTAGCACGGGCAGCGGTGGTAGCGGGTCTCGGCTGTTCGGGGGAACGGCCGGGGCCCGCTTCTACGTTCCAGCGAGTTGGTCGCGGGTCAGGACAGGTCGAAGAAGGCCGACGGCGGTGCTGCGGCCGACGGCGTTGGTGTGGCCGACGGCGTTGGTCTGGCCGACCCGAGTGGTGCGGCCGACGACAGGGAAGTCGCGGTCCGTAGGTGCGCAGCGATCCGCTCGGCGCACTCCTGTGGTGTGAGTCGGGACGTGTCCACCTCGAGGTCGTAGCGTCTGGGGGAGTGGACAGCGCGCTCCCAGCGCATCACCGGGTCGTCGGTGCGTGTGCCGGCTGTGCTTCCGGGCAGGTTCCCCGTGCCGCTCACGCCAGCCTGACCGCCGGCATCGGTCACCCCGGCGACGCCGGTGCCGCCCCAGGTATCACGGCGCCGTTGGCGCACGACGTCCACAGGGCAGCGCACACCCACGAACAGCACGGGGAGGCCGTTCAGGATCTCGGCCGCCGCGCGCCGGATCGCGAGGGGCGCGGAGTAGTCATCGTGCAGGCCGACGTCGGTGACGACGTTCAATCCCCGTTGGGCATGCGCTGCGATCGACGCGAACATCGCGCGGTAGGCCGTCGCGACGTAGTCCTCCAGGTCCGGCCGCTCACCGCCCGGCCGCAACCCGATGCCGGGCTGGCGACTCGCGGGCGTGGCGGTCTGAAACACGTCGACGCCGAGATTGAGCCACACGTCGTCGAAGTTCTCCTGGATCGCCCGGGCGATCGATGACTTTCCGGATCTGGGAACACCATTGAGGATGACGACCGTGCTCATCGGAATCTCGCCGCGCTGAAGGCCATAGCCCCAACCTACGACATGCGCGCAGGCTCCCTAGCGACGCGGTGGATGGGGTGTCATCGGGGTGTCTCGGGGCTTGGTTTTGGGTTGGTCGGATGGGCTGATGTCCCTGTATCCACAACGGAAATCGGGGTTCTTGCGCTGTCGGTGGGACGTCCTAGAGTGGAGCTCAAGCAGTCAAACGCACGTATGAAACGGTCAGCATTTCG
>NZ_CACRYJ010000071.1 GCF_902703175.1 Occultella aeris
GGGCGGGAGACCGAGCCGGCCGACCCACCCGCGGGTCGGGTCGGGTCAGGCCGGGGTGAAGCCGAAGGCCCGGCCGTAGAAGGCCAGTTCCGCGGTCGCGGCGGCCTGGATGTTCTCGGCGCGACGGAAGCCGTGGCCCTCGCCGTCGAACATGACCAGCTCCACGTGCAGGCCCTTGTCCGCCACGGCCTTGGCCATCGACTCGGCCTGGTTCGGGGGGACCACCCGGTCATCGGTGCCCTGGAGCAGGATCATCGGGGCGCTGAGCCGGTCGGTGTGGTGGATCGGGGAGCGGGCCAGGTACCGGTCCCGCTGCTGCGGGTACGGCCCGATCAGCGAGTCGAGGTAGAGACACTCGAACTTGTGGGTGTCCCGGGCCAGGGCCTCGAGGTCGCCGATGCCGTACAGGCTCGCGCCGGCCGTGAACGTGTCGGTGAACGTCAGCGCCGCGAGGGTCGTGAACCCGCCGGCGCTGCCGCCCCGGATCGCCAGGCGGGCGCCGTCGACCCGGCCGGTATCCGCCAGCCACCGGGCCCCGGCGGCGCAGTCCCGCACGTCCGCGACGCCCCAGGCGCCCCGCAAGCGGTCCCGGTAGGCGCGGCCGTACCCGGTGCTGCCGCTGTAGTTCACGTCCAGGACGGCGAAGCCCCGCGTGGTCCAGAACTGCACGCTCGGCCGGAATCCTGGGGAGGTGGCCCCGGTGGGTCCGCCGTGGCTGAACACCAGCAACGGTGGCAGCTCCCCGGCCGGTCCGGCTGCGCGGGCGGACGTGGGCGGATAGAAGAAGCCGTGCGCGATGCCGACCTCGGAGCGCCACCGGACCGCCTCCGGCCTGGACACGTCGGCCGGGTCCAGGTGCAGCTCGGAGGAGGACCTCAGCACGTTGACGTGCCCGCCGACGAGGTCGAGCTCGACGATCGCACCCGGCTGCGTCGCCGACTCGCCGATGAAGACCACCCGGTCGCCGTGCGCACGCACCGGACCCCACGGCTCCCAGTCGCCGTCCCAGCGCTCCAGCTGGCCGTTCGCAGTCAGCATCGCGCCGAGGAACCGATGCCCGCCGCTGGACCAGGACACGACCAGGTGCGCTTCGTCGAGGATGTCGTGGGTGCGCGGCCCGAAGCCCCACTGCGGCAGCGAGAAGTCCGCCTCGGCCGGGTGCAGGTGCCGGGTGCGGGCCTCACCCTCGACGAACTCGGTGCGGTACAGGTTCCACCAGCCGGTGCGGTCGTCGACGTGGATGAGGTCACCGGTCGGGGTCCACTGCGGCTCGGCCGCGCTCACGCCGGGACCGCCGGCGAGCGAGCGCTCGTGCAGGAGCCGGCTACCACCGTCGGCAACGGAGGCCACGTGCAGCGTGGTCGAGTCCCAGGGCATGCTCGGGTGGTCCCAGGAGATCCAGGCCAGCAGCGCACCGTCCGCCGAAAGCCGCGGCGAGGTGACGAAGTCGGGGCCGTCCACCAGCACCGCGATGGCGGCCGGGTCGGCGACGCCGCTGCCGTCGAGCGGGACGGAGACAAGGGTTGCCCGCGGGTCGGTCCGCTGGCCGCCGGGAGCGCCGTGGTCCTCGGCGACGGCGTAGACGACCCCGCGCTCGGCGTCGACCTCGAGATCGGCGTACCGGCGGCCGTCCGCCGGCACCAGTGGGACCGGGCGGGCGAAGGAGCCATCGCCATCGCGGTCGACCCGGTACAGCAGGTCGTCCTCGCGGCGGGACAGCACCACCCCGGTGGGCGTCACCGCGTAGGACGCCCCGCCGTACTCGTGGGCGCGGGTGCGCACGTCGAACGTCGCGTCGACGACGTCGGTGACGGCGCCCCCGGCCTCGTGCCGCACGAGCGCCTGCCGCCCGCCCTCGCTCGGCCGCCCCTCGATCCAGTAGGTCGCGTCGCCGTCGAGGGCGACCTCGGCGAGCCGGACCGTCCCCGCGGTGAGCTCGGTGACTCCGAGTGGGGAGGGCCATGCGCCGAACGGCGCACGAGTGCGGGTGTCGGTCTCGGTCATGGACCCATCCTTCACCATCGGGGCAATGCGCACCCCCGGTAGGCTGCACGGCCATGGGACGCGGGTCGATGGGGACGGGTGGACGACGGTCGATGGGGGCACGGGCGAGCGTGGCAGGGCTGGGCATCATGGCGTTGGTCCTGGCCGGCTGCACCAGCCCGAACGGGACCACGCCGGGCGTGGAGATCCTTCAGTCGCGTTCACCACGGGCTGCCGTGGCCGTGACCGACGTGCCGGCCGCGGCCGCCGCCACCGTCGCCGCGACCTCGGGGCTCGGCGCGCGGCTCATGGACGCGACCCGAGACGAGAACCTCGTCGTGTCCCCGATCTCGATCCTGGTCGCGTTCGGAATGCTGCGGGAGGGAGCCGCCACCACCACCGCGGCCGAGCTGGACGCCGTGCTGGGCTTTCCCGCCGAACAGCGCGGGGAGGCGATGAACGCCCTGCTCCGCCAGCTCGAACTCCACGACGGCGACCCGGGCGAGGTGCCCGCCGGCGAGGTCCCGGACGTGCCGGTGCTGCACGTGGCCGATCAGGTGTTCCTGCAGGATGGGTTCGCCGTGCAGCAGCCGTTCCTGGACGCCCTCGCCACCCACTACGGCGCGAACGCGGTCCAGGTGGACTTCACCGCGGCCGGCCGCGCGGGCGGGCGCGCCGTCGTCGAGGACTGGGTCGCCGAGCACACCGGAGGACTGATCGACGCGGCGCCGGTGCCGTTCGACCGGAGCACCCGGCTCGCGCTGCTCAACACGGTCTACCTTGCCGCGGCCTGGCAGCAGCCGTTCAGCGGCGGGACGTCGCCGGGGCAGTTCCACCGGCCCGACGGCACGACGGCGACGGCGCAGTTCCTCGAGGAGACCCGTGACCTGGCGTACTTCATCACGCCGCACGGCACCGCTGCGGTGCGGATCCCGTACACCGCGGACTTCGCCATGGACGTGGTGCTCGCCCCCGAGGGCCGGTGGGACCCGGCCGGGTGGCCAGTGATCGCGGCCGGCCTCGATGCCGGGTCGGCCGGCCCCGTACCGGTGGAGCTCACGCTGCCCACCTGGGAGCACACCACCAGCCTCGACCTGAAGTCGATGCTGCGGGAGGCGGGGCTGTCGGAGACCCTCGGCGTGACCTCGGACCTGAGCGGCATCGCGCCGGATCTGTACGTCTCGGCGGCGGCACACGAGGCCACGATCACCGTGGACTCCGCCGGCACCGTGGCCGCGGCCGTCACCTCGGTCGCCGTCGGCCCGACCAGCGCACAGGAGACGTCGCCCGCGGTGGTGTTCCGCGCGGACCGCCAGTTCGCCTACCGGATCGTGCACCTGCCCACCGCTCTGCCGGTGTTCATGGGACAGGTGGTGGACCCGGGCGAAGGACCATGACGCCCGGCCGTGACACCCGGATCGCTCGCAGGTTGGTGGCTCACCAGCCCGCGGGCAGCGGGCGACCCTCGTCGTAACCGACCGTCGACTGCAGACCGACCAGCGCCTTGTCCGCGAACTCCGCCACCGAGCGCGCCCCCGCGTACGTGCATGAGCTGCGCAGACCGGAGGTGATGTGGTCGAGCAGGTCCTCCACGCCGGGACGATCAGGGTCCAGGTACATCCGCGAGGACGAGATCCCCTCCTCGTAGAGCGCCTTGCGGGCCCGCTCGAACGGGGTGGACGTACTGGACGTGCGGGCGGCGACCGCGCGGGCCGAGGCCATCCCGAAGCTCTCCTTGTACGTGCGTCCGTCGGCGTCGGTGTGCAGGTCGCCGGTGGACTCGTGGGTGCCGGCGAACCAGGACCCGATCATCACCTGCGACGCCCCGGCGGCGAGAGCGAGGGCGACGTCCCGGGGGTAACGGACCCCGCCGTCGGCCCAGACGTGGGCGCCCAGTTCCTTGGCGCGCGCCGCGCACTCGAGCACCGCCGAGAACTGCGGGCGGCCGACGGCCGTCATCATCCGCGTGGTGCACATCGCGCCCGGGCCGACCCCGACCTTGACGATGTCGGCACCGGCCTCGACGAGGTCGCTGACGCCGTCGGGCGTGACGACGTTGCCGGCCACGACCGGAACCTGCGGGTCGAGCGAACGGACGGCGCGCAGCGCCTCGATCATCTTCGACTGGTGGCCGTGTGCGGTGTCGACCACGAGCACGTCCGCGCCGGCCTCGAGCAGCCCCGTGGCGTGCGCGGCGACGTCCCCGTTCACCCCGATCGCGGCGCCGACGCGCATCCGGCCCGCGGCGTCGACGGCGGGCGTGTAGATCGATGAGCGCAGGGCCCCGGTACGGGTCAGCACACCGACCAGGACGCCCTCGGCGTCGACAACGGGGGAGAACCGGCGCCGGGCGGCGTACTGGGTCTCGAACGCGGTGCGCAGGGCGTCCGGGCCCTCGAGGACGCGTAGGTCCAGCACCGTCGGGTCCGGCGTCATCACCTCGTGCGCCTGGGCGAACTGGTCGACGCCCTGACAGTCGCGGCGGGTGACCACGCCGATCGGCCGACCGTCGGAGACGACCACGGCGGCGCCGTGGGAGCGCTTGTCGATGAGCGTCAGGATCGTGTGCACCGTGTCCGTGCGACCCACGGTCACCGGCGTCTCGAGGACCGTGTGCCGGGCCTTCACGGAGGCGATCGTGCGGCTGACCTCGTCCAGGGGCACGTCCTGGGGCAGGATCGCCAGGCCGCCGCGGCGCGCCACGGTCTCGGCCATCCGGCGGCCGCTGATCGCGGTCATGTTCGCCACCACCACGGGGATCGTGGTGCCGGTGCCGTCGGAGCTGGCCAGGTCCACGTCGAACCGGGACGCGACGTCGGAGTAGGACGGCGCGAGGAACACGTCGCCGTAGGTCAGGTCGTGGGTGATCGTGTGGCCGGGCAGGAAGCGCATGACCGCCAGCCTATCCGGGCGGCCGCGTCCGGGGACGACTAGGGTCGGGACCATGAGCGATCCGATCCGGCCCTGGGTCAAGAACTATCAGGAGGGGGTCCCGGCCACGATCGATCTCCCCACCGAATCCCTTCCCCGGATGCTCGACGACTCGGTGCAGCGGTTCTCCACGAAGGTGGCGATGGAGTTCTTCGGTGCCCGCACCACCTACGCCGAGCTGGGGGACCAGGTCGCGCGGGCGGCGGAGGGACTGCGCCGGCTCGGTGTCGGGCCGGGGGACCGGGTGGCGCTGGTGCTCCCGAACTGCCCGCAGTACCTGGTCGCGTTCTATGCGGCACTGCGCCTGGGTGCCGTGGTTGTGAGCCACAACCCGCTGTACACAGCCGAGGAGCTGCAGCACCAGTTCGACGACCACCGGGCCGAGGTGGTGATCGCGTGGGACTCCGTGGTGCCCCGGATCGCGTCGTTCTCGGCGGCCACCGGCGTGCGGCACCTGCTCTCGGTGAGCCTGATCGCCGCGATGCCGCGCCTCAAGCGCCTCGCCCTCTCGCTGCCGGTCCCGGCCGCCAGGGCCGGCCGGGCCGCGCTCAGCGGCCCCGCGACCGGGGCGACCGGCACCTGGGGCGACCTGCTCGCGGGCCCGGCCCTCGCCGTCGACCATCCGTTCCCGGACGTGCGCGACCTGGCCGTGCTGCAGTACACGAGCGGCACCACGGGACGGCCGAAGGGCGCCATGCTCAGCCACTACAACCTGCGCTCGAACGCGCTGCAGGGGCAGGCGTGGATGCACGGGGCGGTGCCCGGCGCGGAAACCATCTACGGCGTGCTGCCCATGTTCCACGCGTTCGGCCTCACCCTCTACCTGACGTTCTCGGTGCTCACCGGCTCCAAGCTGGTGCTGTTTCCGAAGTTCGACGTGGACCTGCTCCTCGGTGCGGTGCGGAAGTCGCCGCCCACCGTCCTGTGCGCAGTGCCGCCGATCTACCAGAAGGTCGCGGAGGAGGGCAAGGCACGCGGTGTGGACCTCTCCACGATCCGGTTCGCGATCTCCGGCGCCATGGTGCTGCCCGGCCACGTCGTCGAACTCTGGGAGTCGGTCGCCGGAGGGCTGCTGGTGGAGGGGTACGGCCTCACCGAGGCTTCACCGGTAGCGCTCGGCAACCCGTTCGCACCGACCCGGCGCAACGGCACCATCGGGGTGCCGTTCCCGAGCACCGACATGCGCGTGGTAGACCCCGAGCAGCCCGAGGTGGACGTGCCGCAGGGCGAGCCCGGCGAGCTGCTCATCCGCGGGCCGCAGGTGTTCTCCGGGTACTTCGGTGACCCCGACGCCACCGCGCAGACGTTGCTCGACGGCGGGTGGCTGCGCACCGGGGACATCGTCACCGTGGACGCCGACCACTTCACCACGGTCGTGGACCGCCGCAAGGAGATCATCATCACCGGCGGCTTCAACGTGTCGCCGTCCGAGGTGGAGGAGGTGCTGGTGGCCCACCCCGACGTCGCCGAGGCCGCCGTGGTGGGCCACAAGCGGGCCGACGGCGGAGAGCAGGTCGTCGCCGCCGTGGTCCTTGCCGAGGGTGCCCACCTGGACGAGCAGGCGCTGCGCGCCCACTGCCGTGAGCACCTGACCCCGTACAAGGTGCCGAAGCGGATCGTCGCCGTGGACGAGGTGCCCCGCTCGATGCTCGGCAAGGTGGAGCGCCGCAAGGTCCGTGAGGCGTTGGCGTCCCGCTGGGGCTAGGACCCCTCCGGTGGGCCACCATGGGGTATGCAGTTCATCGAGATGCAGGCCAAGGCCCGAGCGGTGCGCGCGAAGTACACCGAGCTGGAGAGTGCGCGGTACGGACGCTCCTGGACCCCCGAAGAGACCATGCTCGGCTTCCTCGGCGATGTCGGCGACCTCGCCAAACTCGTCCAGGGCAAGGCGGGTGTGCGTCCGCGCGACGACCTCGATGCTGCGCTGGCGCATGAGTTGGCGGACTGCCTGTGGTCGGTCATC
The DNA here is from genome assembly GCF_902703175.1 of Occultella aeris. Lineage (GTDB taxonomy): Bacteria > Actinomycetota > Actinomycetes > Actinomycetales > Beutenbergiaceae > Occultella > Occultella aeris. Next base: position 6,878 of record NZ_CACRYJ010000071.1, read on the forward strand.
GTCCTCGCCGACACCTACGACGTCGATCTGGAGTCCGCCTTCGACGACACCATGCGTGCCCTCAGTGAGCACCTCGACGGCTCGCGGGAAGCGCCCTAACCCTTGATGGCACCGTCGTGGGTCGAGGTGATGCGGCGCTGGAACACGATGAACAACACCGCCACCGGGATCGACATGATCACCGCGGCGGCCAGTTTCAGCGGGTACTGGGTGCCCTGACTGAGGGCCCCCGCGGTCAGCTGGGCGACGCCCTTCGTGAGTGTCTGCAGCTCGGGCCGGTCCGAGGCGACGATGAAGTGGGACAGCTCGTTCCAGGAGCCCTGGAAGCTCAGCACGACGATCGTGATCAGGGCCGGGCGGGCCACCGGCAGCACCACGGACCAGAACACCCGGAACGGGCCAGCGCCGTCGATCCGGGCGGCCTCCTCGACCCCGAGGGGCACGGACATGAAGAAGCTCCGCATGATGAAGATGCCGGCCGCGTCCGCGAGCAGCGGCAGGATCAGGGCCGCGAAGCTGTTGTAGATCCCGAACGTGTTGATGACCAGGAAGCGCGGGATCAGCAGCACCACGCCCGGCACGGCCATGATGGCGACCAGGGCTGCGAACACGAGGCTGCGGCCTGGGAACCGCAGGCGGGCGAGGGCATAGCCTGCCATCGAGTCGAACAGCACCCGGCCCGTCGTCACCGCGAGCGTGACGATGACCGAGTTGCGCACCCAGAGCGGGAAGTCGGAGTTGCGCAGGAGCTCGGTGTAGGCGGCCGTCGACGGCGTGGCCGGGATCAGGGACAGCGGGTCCGTGGCGGCCTCGGCATCGGACTTCAACGATGTCGCCAGGCTGATCGCGAACGGGTACAGGTAGGCGATCGCGAGGACCACGAGCACCGTCAGCGCGACCACGGTGCCGGACCGGGACCGGCGCAGCCAGGCGGGACCGCGGTCGCGGCGCACGGCAGGCCGGCGGGCCGTGGCTACGGCGGCGGTCATCGTGGGTCCTCCCGCTCGCCGAGCAGTCGGCGGCCCACGAGCGTGCACGCCACGATGATCGCGAACAGCAGGAACGCGATCGCGGCGCCGCGGCCCCACTGCTGCTGCTCGAACGAGACCTGGTAGGACAGGTACGCCGGGGTCAGGGTGGTCTTGCCCGGCGTGCCACCGGTGCCCGTGTACACCTGATCGAACATCTGCCAGGTCCCGATCAGGCCGAGCGTGACCACCGTGAACAGCGTGGGGCGCAGCATCGGCACGGTGATCCGGCGGAGCCGCTGCCAGGGCGTGGCACCGTCGACGACCGCGGCCTCCTCGACCTCGCCGGGCAGATGCTGCAGGGCAGCGAGGAACAGCAGCATGAACGTCCCGGACGTGGTGAACACGGCGAGCACGATGAACACGCACATCGCCACGCTCGGACCCGAGATCCAGTTCCACCAGGACAGTCCGAGCAGCAGCGGACCACTCTCGTACGGCGCTCGGACCCCGATCGCGCCGAGGAACAGGTGGACCACGCCGCGGGGGTCGGCGAACCAGTTCGGACCCTCGACACCGAAGACGGCGAGCAGCCGGTTCATCGCTCCGGTCGCGGAGAACAGGAACAGGAACACCACCGTGATGGCCACCGACGACGTGACCGACGGGAAGTAGAACGCGCTCCGGAAGAAGCCGCGTCCGGCGACCACCCGCCGGTGCACGAGGACCGCAAGCGTCAGCGCGAGGATCGTCTGCAGCGGGACCACGGCGAGGACGTAGTACACGTTGTTGCGCATCGCCCGGCCGAAGTCCTTCGTGGCGAGTCCGTCCCCGCCCAACAACTCCGCGTAGTTCGTCGCGCCGACGAACCGTGCGGCCCCGGTCATCGGGTTTCCGACGCCACGCCAGTCGGAGATGCTGACCCAGAACGCCATCGCGATCGGCACCACGAGGAACAGGCCGACGATCACCAGCGCGGGTGCCAGGAACACCCAGCCCGCCACGCCCTGCCGGGTCACCGACCGCCTGCCGGCCTGCTGGGACACCCGACGCCTCACCCCCCGAGCACGGCTTGCAGGTCCACCTGGACCGACGCGAGCATCGCCGCCGGATCGGCGTCCGGCAGGCCCTCGAGCTGTGCGTTGAAGTCGGCGAGCACGGCCGAGGCACCTGGCGCGGACGGGAAGCCCTGCGCGTAGTCGGCGCCGGCGAGGAAGGCGGCCTGGTCGGGGTGTGCGGCGGCCCACTGCTCCCCGGCGGTGGACACCGACGGCATCACCCCGTACGCGTCCGCGAAGGCCAGCTGCTGTTCGGGCGAGACCAGAGCGGTGACCAGGTCTACGGCGGCCTCGGTGTCCGTGCCGGCCGCGATGCCCCAGCAGTTCGTGAACTGCAGGGTGCCCTGGCCGCCCGGTCCCTGTGGCAGTTCGACGACCCGGTAGCGCACGTCCGGGAAGTCGGCGGTCATGGCACCGATGATCCAGTTGCCTTCGATCACCATCGCGGCGCTACCACTGCCGAGCGCCTCGCCACCCCAGCCGGTGTTCAGGCTGGATGGAAAGGCCGCCACTCCGGAGGCGAGCAGGTCCCGGACGTACGTCAGGGCCTCGAGGTTCTCCGCGGAGTCGACCGTGGCTGCCGCGTTGTCCCTGGACGTGAGGGTGCCACCCGCCTCGGCCATGAACGCCCCGATCCGTTGCCACTCCGGCGCGAAGCTGAGGCCCACGTGCTCATCGGTGGTCAGGGTCGTGGCCACTTCGCGCAGCTGCGCCCAGGTGGTCGGCAGATCGGCGTCCGTGAGGCCGGCGGCGTCCCAGTAGTCGGTGTTGATGACCAGGGCGAGCGTCGAGAAGTCCTTCGGGGCGCAGTAGGTGGTACCCGCATAGGTGAACGAGCGGAGCAGGCTGTTGTAGAACCCATCGGCCTCGGGGAGCTCATCCAGGTACGGGTGGAGCGAACCGTTGTCGGCATACCCGGCGAACTGGTCGGTGCTGAGATAGAAGACGTCCGGCGGATCGGCGGCCGCGAAGCCCTGGCTCAGCTGTTGGGTCAGGTCCGCCGCGACGAGGACCTCCGCCGGGGTACCCGATTCGGCGGACCAGGCCGCGACCGCCGCCTCCACCGCTTCCGTCTCGGCGGCCCCGCTGGAACCGATCAGCACGGTCACCCTGCCGTCGTCGATGCCGTCGTCCGCACCACTCGGGGTCTCGTCGGTGAACCCCGTGCCGCCCGAGCAGGCCGCTAGGCCGAGGGCGATCATGGCGGCCGCACCCGTCAGGCCGGCCCTTCGCGGGCGGGCCCGAGCGTCACGTCGACCGGGCGGCACGTGCTGGTGCATGAGCAACTCTCCGGTGGGTGACGGGCGCCAGGTCTTCATCCAACCGCTCCCGGCGTGACTTGGCACGGCTTTCGCGGCCTCGGCGGCGCTCCGCGCGCCGGCGATCAGGACCCGACCGTGCCGGACAACGGGTCCGGCCGGATGCTCGTGCCCCGTACGACCAGCGTCGGAGGGAGGAGTTCGTGGCGTGCGGCGGACCCGCCGGACTCGACGCCGATCTGGCGCAGCACCAGGGCGAGGGCGCGGCGCGCGGACTCTGCGATCGGCTGGGCGATCGTGGTCATCCCGGCCACGTAGGAGACCGCGGAGTCGTCGAACCCGGTCACGGCCACGCGGCGCCCCTGCGACTCGGCGGCCTGCACGACCCCCAGCCCGACCGTGTCGCTGACGCATACCACCGCGCTCGGGGCAACCCGCCGTAGGAGTCTCGCGGCGGCCACCTCGGCGTGTTCGGTGGCGTTGTCCGTCGTCTCCTGCCACCGCTCGTCGGCGCTCAGGCCGAGCTCGGTCATCGTCGACGACCATCCCGTACGTCGGTCGTCGCCGACGCCGGAGCCGTGGGGCCAGCCGAGGTACGCGATCCGGGTGTGTCCCAGCCCGTGCAGGTGCCGGGTCGCCGCTGCCGTACCGGCGGCACCGTCCACGTCCACCCACGGGTGGGTACCGTGGTCGGCGTCCCACGGGCGACCGAAGGTAACGAACGGGACGTCGCGCTCGGTGAGCCAGGTGGTGCGGGGATCGGCCTGGTGGGTGTTCGTGAGGACGAAGCCGTCGAGGTCCGCGCCGGAGAGCAGTTCGTCGAACTGGACGATCTCCTCGTCGTCGCTGGAGGCCGCGAAGAGCATGATCCGGTAGCCACGTTCCTGGGCGGCCTGGGCCAGGGCGTGCACGAAGCGGTCGCCGATGGTGCCGTACACGCTGTAGGTGCCGGGCCCGAGGGCATAGCCGAGAATCTGGGAGCGCCGGGTCCGAAGCTGCCGTGCCGCCCGGGAGGGCTGGTAGCCGAGTTCCGCGATCGACTCGAGCACTCGGGTGAGGGTCTCCGGCTTGACGACGTCGGGGGCGTTGATCGCGTTCGAGACCGTCTGACGGGACACCTTGGCGTGCGCGGCCACCGATTCCAGGGTGACTCGTCGTCGGGATCGCATTGACCGCCTCCCCGCAGAATCGTGATCCAATCCGGGTCAATAATGAAGCAAAACCGTCCCCATCGAATTGGATCGTTCAAACAACTGCCCTAGAGTGGTCCGGGTCCATGGTGACTGTCAAGCATGGAAGGCGGGGTCATGATCCGGCAACCGCTCCTGCATGAACAGTTGGTTGTCCTGGCGGCGCCGACGCAGGCGTGGTCGGGTGCCGACGGTCAGATCCGAGCCGGGCGGCCGGAGCTGCACGGGGTGTTCCACGCGGACGTCCGGGTGCTCAGCGAGGCTCGTCTGACGATCGACGGCGTGGAACCGGAGGTGATCGCGACCGCCGGTGCGGGGGTCGGCACCGTCAGGGTCGTGGGGCTGGCTCGCGGGCTGGATGGGCCCGGCGCGGATCCGACGACGCGGATCGACCTCGAGCGCACCGTCACCCCGGGCCGGATGCGGGAACGGTTGACCGTCTCGTCGGCTGCGGCCGGGGCGGTCCGGGCGACCGTCCGGGTCCGCCTGGCCGCGGATCTGCTCGCCATGGACCTCGTCAAGCGGGGTGCGGCCGGGGACCCGATGGTCCCGACCGGCACCGTGACCGGCTTGAGGTGGGCCGGTGCCGGCGCCGCTGCCGGTGGGATCGGCATCCGGGTGCGGGCCCCCGGGGCACTGATCGATCTCGATGATCCGGCCGCTCCCACCCTGGTCTGGACCGTCGCCGCCGAGCCCGGGCTGCCCGCCGAGCTCGGGTGGGACCTCGAGTGCGAGGACGCGACGGGCGTCGTACGGGCCGCGCGCACCGTCCCCAGCGGGACCGGCGACCCGGTGCGGAGTCGGCTGCCGTGGTCCACGCCGACCGTGGATGCGTGGGACCGGCGCCTGCCGGAACTGCTGAACCGGAGCCTGGACGACGTGGCGGGTCTGCTGATGTCGAGCGCGCAGGCACCGGACGAGGTCTTCCTCGCCGCCGGGGCGCCGTGGTTCTTCACCTTGTTCGGGCGGGACTCGATCTGGGCGGCACGGATGATGCTGCCGTTGGGGACCGAGCTGGCCGGCGGCACGCTGCGCACCCTGGCGGCCTTCCAGGGACGTGTGGTCGATCGCGACACCGGCGAGGAGCCGGGCAAGATCCTGCACGAGGTCCGCCGCGCCCCGATCGGAGCCGGCCGTGCGATGCTGCCGCCGCTCTACTACGGAAGCATCGACGCCACCCCGCTGTGGGTGTGCCTGCTCGCGGACGCGTGGCGCTGGGGCCTGCCCGAGGCCGAGGTGGCCGCGCTGCTCCCAGCCGCCGAGCGCGCCCTGGACTGGATGGTCCGGTACGGGGACGCCGACGGCGATGGCTTCCTCGAATACGACTCCGACGGTCGGGGTCTGGCGAACCAGGGCTGGAAGGACTCGGGCGACTCGGTGCGGTGGAGCGACGGTGGCCTCGCCACTCCGGCCATCGCCCTGGTGGAGGTCCAGGGCTATGCGCATGAGGCCGCGATCGCCGGAGCCGACCTGTTGGCCGCGTTCGGGCGCCCGGAATCGGACCGCTGGCGCGACTGGGCGGGGGAGCTTGCCACGAGGTTCCGGGAGACGTACTGGGTATCGGACGCACGCGGCCCGTACCCTGCGATCGCCCTCGATGCGCGTAAGCGCCCGGTGGACTCGGTGGCCTCGAACATGGCGCACCTGCTCGGCACGGGTCTGCTGAACGCGGACGAGGAACGGGCCATCGTGGACCGGGTCGGTGGCGCGGCCCTCGACTCCGGGTACGGGTTGCGCACCCTGGCCGTGGGCTCCGGCGGGTACTGGCCGCTGAGTTACCACGGCGGTGCGGTCTGGCCGCATGACACGGCGATCGCGGTCCAAGGGCTTGCCCGGGCCGGGTTCGGCGAGGTCGCCGCCCGGCTCGGGGACGGGCTCGTGCGGGCCGCGCCCGCGTTCGACTTCCGGCTGCCCGAACTGTTCGCCGGTGACGCCGCCGCCGACGTGAGCCGGCCGGTGCCGTATCCGGCCTCGTGCCGTCCGCAGGCATGGGCCGCGACGGCTGCGGTGGCGATCCTGCAAGCGCGCCTCGGTCTGACGGCGGACGTCCCGAACGGCGTCGTTCGGTTGCGTCCCGCGGGGTCCGGCCCGCTGTCGGTGTCAGGCCTGCGGCTGGGTACCGAGGAACTGGCCGTGTCCGTCGACGCCCGCGGCGGGGTCGAGGTGCGGGCCCCGGCCGGGTTCCGGGTGGAAGGCCCGGCCGGACTCCGGGTGGCGGGCCCCGGCGGGACGTGAGGTTCACCGTCCGGCTCCGGTGCCCACGCCGGTCGCGGTACGGCCCGCGAGCCTGCACCGGGCTCGGGGCGTGGTCGCGTAATCTCTAGCGGGTGGAGCAGAACCGGTATCGCTACGTGCAGGGCCCGGGCGGCGAACCGGTCACCTCCCGGCAACGCGTCGCCTGGCTGCGGGCCCGGCTCTGGGGCGTCACCGCAACCGATGCGCGCCGACTGGTCACCTCCCGCGGACAGGTCAGCAAGCAGCGCAAGCGGCTGCTGGCCGCCAAGCTGAGCGGCTGGGAGGGACCCCGGTTGCCCCAGTTCGAGCACGGGATCGTGCGCGAGCCGGTGATCGCGGCCTGGGTGCAGCAGCGGTTCGGCATCGATCCGAACTCACACCTGTGTGCGGGCGAGAACCCGCGTCACCTGGCCACGCCGGACGGCGTCGGCGAGCATTCGATCTGTGAGATCAAGACCGCCGTCGCCGACCTCGACGAGGCCGCGGGCGTCTACCGGGATCAGTTGCAGTGGCAGTTGCACGTGACCGGTTGTGAGCGCGTGCTGTTCGTCGTCGAGAACCGCCACAGCTACCGCCGGGACTTCCGCTGGGTCGGGCGGGACGAGGCCCGGATCGCGATGCTCGCAGAACACGCCGACGCGTTCCTGATCGAGCTCGATGAGCACCGTGCCCTGGCCATCGAGGCTGAACGACGCGGCGAGGAGTACCTGCTGGCGGGAGCGACGCCGTCGGGCCATCAGGCCCGGTACCGGACCGCCTGAGGGCACGAACGGTCGTAGCATGGTGCCCGCGACGGCAGTGTCGGCCGACGGCACCGTCGGCACGGGTGGGAGGATCCGCATTGGGTGAGCTCGAGAAGGTGAGCGGACCGGGCGACCTGCGCGGCCTGTCCCCGAAGCGGATGCGGGCCCTGGCGGCGGAGATCCGCACGTTCCTCGTCGAGGAGGTCTCGCGGACCGGCGGGCATCTCGGCCCCAACCTCGGCGTCGTAGAGCTGACCATGGCCGTGCACCGGGTGTTCTCGTCCCCGAAGGACAGCATCGTCTTCGACACGGGGCACCAGTCCTACGTGCACAAGATCCTGACCGGGCGCACCGACTTCACCGGGCTGCGCTCGCGTGGCGGGCTGAGCGGGTACCCGAGCCGCGCCGAGTCCGACCACGACGTCGTCGAGAACTCCCACGCGTCCACGGCGATCTCCTGGGCCGACGGGATCGCGCGTGCGAACCAGGTGCTCGGACGCACGGACCGGCACGCCGTGGCCGTCATCGGTGACGGCGCCCTCACCGGGGGACTGGCGTGGGAGGCCCTGAACAGCGTGGCCGGCAGTGACGACCGGCGGCTCGTCGTGGTGGTCAACGACAACGGCTGGTCCTACTCGCCCACGGTCGGCGGACTGGCCCGGTACCTCGACGCGATGCGTACCGACCGCAACTACGAGCGGGTGCTGAACTGGGGCAAGAACACCCTGCGCAGCGGTGGCCTGCCCGGCCGGATGACCTACGACGCCCTGCACGGGCTGAAGGAGGGCCTGAAGGACGTGCTGCGCCCCCAGGGTCTGTTCGAGGGCCTGGGGATCAAGTACGTCGGTCCGATCGACGGCCACGACCTGGATGCCCTCGAGTCCGCGCTCCGTAACGCCAAGGGCTTCGGCGGGCCGGTCATCCTGCACGCGATCACCGAGAAGGGTCACGGCTACACGCCCGCCGAGCACGACGCCGTCGACCACTTCCATGCCGTCAAGGTGATCCACCCCGAGACCGGGCTGCCGGTCGCCGCCGCCGGTGCCGACTGGACGTCGGTCTTCGCCGACGAGATCGTGGGCATCGCCAGGGCCCGGTCGGACGTCGTCGCGATCACGGCCGCGATGCCGGTACCGGTCGGGCTCGGCGGGATGCAGAAGGAGTTCGCGGACCGCGTCTTCGACGTCGGGATCGCCGAGGAGCACGCGCTCACCTCCGCGGCCGGGATGGCGTTCGCGGGCCTGCACCCTGTGGTCTGCCTCTACGCGACGTTCCTGAACCGGGCCTTCGACCAGTTGCTCATGGACGTCGGCCTGCACCGGGCCGGGGTCACCATCGCGCTGGACCGGGCCGGGCTCACCGGCGATGACGGTGCCAGCCACAACGGGATGTGGGACATGGCGATGGCCAGGATCGTCCCCGGGTTGCGGCTGGCGGCGCCGCGCGACGAGGCGACGATGCGGGAGGCACTGCGCGAGGCCGTCGCCGTCCGGGACGCCCCGACCGTGGTCCGTTACCCCAAGGGCGCGGTCGGTGACCCGATCCCGGCGATCGGTCGGGACGGCGTCGTCGACGTCCTCGCCCGGACCGCCGGCGACGGCGACGCCCGGGTCCTCGTGGTGGGCATCGGCCCGTTCGCTGCCACGGCCGTCGAGGTCGGGACGCGGCTCGGTCGGCAGGGGATCGGCAGCACCGTCGTCGACCCCCGGTGGGCACTGCCGGTGCCGGAGCAGATCCTCGACGCCGCCGCCCGGCACGACCTTGTCGTCACCATCGAGGACGGAGTCGTGCAGGGCGGCGTGGGGGCTGCGATCCGGGACGCCCTGGCCGATCGGGAGGTGGCCGTCGACGTGCGTACGCACGGCATCCCGACCAGGTTCCTCGGCCACGCGAGCAGGTCCCAGCTCATCGCCGACCTCGGCCTGCGGGCCAAGGACGTCGCCCGCGACACGGCTGCGGCAGTGGCCGCGCGCATGGACCGTCGCGCCGCCGTCGACCAGATCCCCTAGCATCGCCAGCAACCCCCCGAGAGGCATGTGCATGCGAGACATTGTGGTGTTCACCGGTAGCGCGCATCCCGCGCTCGCTCGGCTGATCTGTGACGAGCTCGGGATCGAGGTGTCCCCGTCGGAGACGTCCCGGTTCAGCAACGACTGCCTGCAGGCGCAGCTGCTGGCGAACTGCCGTCAGCGGGACGTGTACATCGTGCAGCCACTGGTGCCACCCACTCAGGAGCACCTGATGGAGCTACTCCTGATGATCGACGCGGCCAAGGGCGCCTCGGCCGCGCAGATCACGGCGGTGATCCCGCACTTCGCCTACGCCCGGTCGGACAAGAAGGACGCGTCCCGGATCTCCCTCGGCGGGCGCCTGGTCGCGGACATGCTGGTCGCCGCGGGAGCGGACCGGATCCTCACCATGACGCTGCACTCGCCGCAGGTGCACGGGTTCTTCTCGGTGCCGGTGGACCACCTGACAGCCCTCGGGGTGCTCGCCGACCACTACCGCGGCCGTGACCTGTCCGACTCGATCGTGGTCTCGCCGGACCTGGGCAACGCGAAGACTGCGACGCAGTTCGCGCGGCTGCTCGGCCTACCGGTGGCCGCGGGCAGCAAGCGGCGGCTCGCGGACGACAAGGTGGTCATCGACGCCATCGTGGGCGACGTCGCCGGCAAGCGGGCGATCGTGCTCGACGACGAGATCGCGACCGGAGGCTCGATCGTCGAGCTGATGGCCAAGCTCGCGGAGGAGGGTTGCCACGAGGCGTCGGTCGCCTGCACCCACGGCCTGTTCACCGGCAATGCCGTGGCCCGCCTGGGCGAGCACCCGATGATCACCGAGGTGGTCACCACGGACACGGTGCCCGCGCCGGGCGACTGGCACTCGCTGGTCGTTCGGTCCGTTTCCCAGCTGTTCGCCGAGGCGATCCGGCGGATCCATGAGGGTGAGTCGGTCAGCAGCCTGTTCGACGGCGTCGACCCGACCCACGCCCCACCGCAGCCGTCCCTGTTCGAGAGGGCTCAGCTAGCCACGTCACGGGGCAGGTGACCCGACCGGCGTAGGTACGGCGTGATCCCACCCAGGTGGAACGGCCAACCGGCGCCGAGGATCATCCCGAGGTCGATGTCGGCCGCGTCGGAGACCACCTGCTCGTCCAGCATCAGCGTGACCTCCTCCGCGAGGGCGCCGCCGACCCGGTCCAGCAGTTCCGGCGCCGTGTATGCCCGGCCGGACCGCGACCCGAAGTAGCGCTCGATCGCCGGGTCCACCGGTGAGGCCGCCGTGGGACGGCCCTCATAGGTGACGAAGGCGGCGCCGTCGGTGACCATCCGGGCCAGCCCGGGCGACGTCGGGTATCGGTCGCCGAGGTTCTCGCGCAGCGTGTCAAGGACGTGCATGGCGACGGCAGGGCCGACGAGCTGCAGCAGCTGGAACGGCCCCATGGGCAGGCCGAGCGGCCGCAGCGCGGCGTCGGCGGTGGGCACGTCGGTGCCGTCCTCGAGGGCACCGAGGACCTCGCCGAGCAGGCGCACGAGCAGCCGGTTCACGACGAATCCGGGCGCGTCGGCGACGGCGATCGCCGACTTGCCCGATGCCTTGGCGACGGCGAACGCGGTGGCGTAGGCGGCGTCGTCGGTCCGTTCGGCGCGGATCACCTCGACGAGCGGCATCTGCGCGACCGGGTTGAAGAAGTGCAGCCCGACGACCCGCTCGGGATGGGCGAGGTCGGCAGCCATGGCCGTGATCGACAGCGCGGACGTGTTCGTGGCGAGGATCGTGTCCGCACCGACGACCGTCTCGAGCTCGGCGAACACCTTCTTCTTCACATCGAGTTCCTCGAAGACCGCCTCGATGACGAGGTCGCGGTCGGCGAGATCGGCCAGTTCGGTGGTCGCCGTCACCAGGGAGGTGATCCGGTTCGCCTCGTCAGTGCCGATCCGGCCCTGCTCGGCGAGTTTGGCCACCTCGGCCCGGACGAACCCGAGGCCCTTCTCGGCGCGCTCGGCGTCCAGATCCCGCATGATCACCGGCACCCGCATCCGGCGCGCGAACAGCAGCGCCAGCTGGGAGGCCATCAGTCCCGCACCGACCACGCCGACGGAACGCACCGGCCGGGCCAGTTCCGTGGGCGGCGCACCCACCGGCCGCTTGGCGCGGGAGGACGTCAGGTTGAACGCGTACACACCGGCTTTGAACTCCGGCGAGACGATCAGGTCGGCCAGGGCGTCGTTCTCGGCGGCGAACGACGCGTCCTTGTCACCGTCCGCGGCGAGTGCGAGCAGGTCGAGGGCCACGTACGGGGCCGGTGCGGCGCCCTGGAGGCGGGCGTCCACCTTGGCCCGGGCCGCGTCGACAGCCTCGAGCCACCGGGCGCGGCCGGTGTCGTCGATCGGCTCGGGACGGGTGGGAGTGATTTGCCCGCGAAGTACGCGGGCGCTCCAGCGCAGCGACTCGGCCAGGAAGTCCGCTGGCTCCAGGGCGACATCCATCAGGCCGAGCCCGACGGCCTCGTCGGCCTTGAGCTGGCGGTTGTTGCGCAGCGGGTTCTCCACCACCACGGCCAGTGCCTTCTCGATGCCGATCAGGTGCGGCGCCAGGAACGTCCCGCCCCATCCCGGGATCAGGCCGAGGAACACCTCGGGCAGGCCGAGGTTGCGCACCGAGCCGGCGACGGTCCGGTACGTGGCCGAGAGAGCCAGTTCCATGCCGCCGCCGAGGGCGACCCCGCCGACGTAGGCGAAGGTCGGCACGGCCATGTCGGTGAGGATCCGGTAGGCGTCGTGCCCCGCCTCGGCGATCTCCCGGGCCTGCTCGGTCGTCGTGATGCCGGCTGCCGCCTTCAGGTCGGCGCCGGCCGCGAAGTGGAACGGCTTGCCGGTGACGGCGGCGGCGACGATCTCTCCGGCGGCGGCGCGGGCCGCGACGGCCTCGACGGCCTCCCGCAGCGACGCCATGCCGCCGGCGCCGAGCGTGTTCGGCTTCGTGAAGTCGAGGCCGTTGTCGAGGGTGATCAGGGCCAGGGTGCCGAGATCCTCGAGCTGGACGTCGCGGACCAGGGCGCGGGTGATGCGCTCGCTCATCGGTTGTTCTCCTCGGTGGCAACGGTGTAGTCGGGGTGGTGGGGGTTCTCCCAGATGACCGAGCCACCCTGGCCCAGGCCCACGCACATCGCGGTGACGCCGTAGCGGACCTCCGGGTGCGCGGCGAACTGGTGGGCGAGCTGGGACATCAGGCGTACGCCGGACGCGGCGAGCGGGTGCCCGACGGCGATCGCGCCACCGTAGGGGTTGACCCGAGGGTCGTCGTCGGCGATGCCGAACGCGTCCAGGAACGAGAGCACCTGCACGGCGAACGCCTCGTTCAGCTCGAACAGGCCGATGTCGGAGATGGACAGGCCCGCGAGCTCCAGGGCGCGCTCGGTGGCCGGCACCGGACCGAGACCCATCACCTCGGGCGGGACGCCGGCGTACGCGTAGGAGACCAGGCGCAGCTTCGGGGCCAGGCCCCACGCGGCGGCGACGTCGCCCGCGACCAGCAGGGCCGCCGTCGCCCCGTCCGTCAGCGGCGAGGACGTCGCAGCGGTGACCCGCCCGCCCGGCCGGAACGGGGTCGGCAGGCCGGCCATGCCCTCGACCGTGGTGCCGGGCCGGGGCGGCTCATCGGCCGTGGCCAGACCCCAGCCGCGGTCGGGGTCGGGCACGCCGACCGGGACGAGGTCGCCGGCGATGTGCCCGGCGGCCAGCGCCGTCGCGTACTTCGCCTGGGAGGCCGCCCCGAAGGCGTCCGCCCGTTCCTTCGTCAGGGCCGGGAACCGGTCGTGGAGGTTCTCCGCGGTCGCGCCCATCACCAGGGCGTCCGGGGAGACGATGCGCTCGGCGACGAACCGGGGGTTCGGCTCCGCGTCACGGCCGAGGGGGTGACGGCCCATGTGTTCGACGCCGCCGGCCAGGGCGGCGTCGACGGCACCGACGGCGATACCGGACGCGAGCGTGGTGACGGCTGTCATCGCGCCCGCGCACATGCGGTCGATCGCGAAGCCCGGGACCGTGGTCGGCAGCCCGGCCAGCAGGGCGACAGTGCGGCCGAGGGTCAGGCCCTGATCGCCGGACTGGGTGGTGGCGGCGATGGCGACGTCACCGATGGAGTTGACCGGGACGCCGGGGTTGCGCCGGAGCAGGTCCCGTACGACCGCGACGGCGATGTCGTCCGCGCGGGTGTGGGCGTACAGGCCGTCGGGCCTGGCCCGTCCGAAGGGGGAGCGGACCGCGTCCACGAGGACGACGTCTCGACCGAGCAGGGGCATGGCGGCGACCTCCGGGTCACAACGGCGGGACTTGATGTGGGACTGCGAGTACTAGGTAACTCTGGGGCCACTCTACCCGCCGCCGATGTGATCAGGCACACCAGCCCGGGCGGTCTTTGGTCCCGGGGGAACGTGGTCCGGCGTTCCTAGGCTCGAAGGTGCAGCAGGTGGACCGAGTGAAGGGAAGCGCACGATGAGCATCACGACGCAGGACCGGGCGGCCCACGAGGCCTGGCACGACTTCGCAGCCGGTCCGTGGCAGGAACGTATCGACGTGCGCGACTTCATCCAGCGCAACTACACGCCCTACACCGGCGACGGAGACTTCCTGGCCGGGCCCACCGAGCGGACCACACGTGTCTGGGGCCGGCTCCTGGCGATGTTCCCGGACGAGCGCGAGCGCGGTGTGTACGACGTCGATGCCGCGACGCCGTCGACCATCACGTCGCACGGCCCGGGCTACATCGACCGCGACGACGAGATCATCGTCGGGCTGCAGACCGACGCCCCGCTGAAGCGCGCAATCATGCCGAACGGCGGCTGGCGGATGGTCGAGACCGCGTTGCAGACGTACGGCTACCCGGTGGATCCCGACCTCGCGAGGGTGTTCACCCAGTACCGCAAGACCCACAACGCCGGCGTGTTCGACGTCTACCCGCCTGCCGTGCGCCGGGCCCGGTCCAGCCACATCATCACCGGCCTGCCGGACGCCTATGGTCGCGGCCGGATCATCGGCGACTACCGGCGCCTCGCGCTCTACGGCGTGGACGCGCTGATCGAGGACAAGCGCCGCGAGCGGGCTGAGTTGGACGAACTGCCCTCGGTCGAGGACGTGATCAGGTGCCGCGAGGAGAACGCCGAGCAAATCCGGGCACTGGAGGATCTCCGGACGATGTCGGCCAGTTACGGGTTCGACGTCTCCCGGCCGGCGCGCACCGCCGTGGAGGCGGTGCAGTGGCTGTACTTCGCGTTCCTGGCCGCGGTGAAGGACCAGAACGGAGCGGCCATGTCCTTGGGCCGGACCTCGACGTTCCTGGACGTCTACCTGCAGCGGGACCTCGAGGCGGGAGTACTCGACGAGACCGCGGCGCAGGAACTGATCGACGACCTGGTCATCAAGCTGCGGATCGTGCGGTTCCTACGCACGCCGGAGTATGACGCACTGTTCTCCGGGGACCCGACCTGGGTCACCGAGTCGATCGGCGGCATGAGCACCGACGGGCGGACCCTGGTCACCAGGAACTCGTTCCGGATGTTGCAGACGCTGTACAACCTCGGGCCCGCGCCGGAGCCGAACCTGACGGTGCTGTGGAGCCCGTTGCTGCCCGAAGCCTTCAAACGGTTCTGCGCCAAGGTGTCGATCGACACCTCCGCGATCCAGTACGAGTCCGACGAGCTGATCCGCGGCGACCTGGGTGACGACGCAGGCATCGCCTGCTGCGTATCAGCCATGGCGATCGGCAAGCAGATGCAGTTCTTCGGCGCCCGGGTGAACATCGCGAAGGCGCTGCTGTACGCGATCAACGGCGGCAGGGACGAGATCACCGGCCAGCAGGTGGCCCCCGAGACCGCGCCCGTGACCGGTGACCTCCTCGACTACGCCGACGTGCGGGCCCGGTACGACGGGCTGCTGGACTGGCTCGCCGAGACCTACGTGGACGCGCTCAACTGCATCCATTACATGCACGACAAGTACGCCTACGAGCGGCTCGAGATGGCGTTGCACGACCGGGACGTCCTGCGCACCATGGCCTGCGGGATCGCAGGGCTGAGCGTCGCCGCGGACTCGCTCGCTGCGATCCGGTATGCGAGGGTGCGCCCCATCCGGGACGAGCGTGGCCTCGTCGTCGACTACGAGGTCACGGGTGACCACCCGCGGTACGGCAACGACGACGACCTGGCCGACGAGATCGCCGTCGACCTGGTGCGTTCCTTCATGGCGAAGATCCGCGGGCGCGCCACCTACCGCGACTCCGTGCACACCCAGTCGGTGCTGACGATCACCTCGAACGTCGTCTACGGCAAGCACACCGGGAACACCCCGGACGGCCGACGCACCGGGGAACCGTTCGCGCCCGGCGCGAACCCGATGAACGGGCGGGACACGCACGGGATGCTCGCCGCGGCACTGAGCGTGGCGAAGCTGCCCTACAGCGAGGCCCGGGACGGCATCTCGCTCACCACCACGGTGGTGCCGAGTGGGCTCGGCCGCACTGCGGAGGAGCAGGTTTCCAACCTGCGCGGACTACTTGACGCGTACGTGGGCAGCGGCGGGTTCCACCTCAACGTGAATGTGTTGAACCGGGAGACCCTCGAGGACGCCATGGAGCACCCGGAGAAATACCCGCAACTGACGATCCGGGTGTCCGGGTACGCCGTGAACTTCGTCAGGCTGACTCGCGAACAGCAGCTCGACGTGCTCTCGCGGACGTTCCACGGGAGCCTCTGATGAGCGTGGCGCCGACGGCGATGGGTGCGGACCGGTCCATCCGGCTCGCCCGGATCCGGCTCGGGGACCTCGGATCGGTGCACTCCTGGGAACTCGTGACCGCGGTGGACGGACCGGGGACCCGGATGACGCTGTTCCTGTCCGGGTGCCCGTTGCGGTGCCTGTACTGCCACAACCCGGACACCTGGCGGATGCGCGACGGGCGGCTGACGTCGGTCGAGGACGTTCTGGCCCGGGTGGGCCGGTACCGGCACGTGTTCGCCGCAACCGGCGGTGGACTGACCGTCTCCGGCGGTGAGGCGCTGATGCAGCCGACGTTCCTCGGCCGCATCCTGGCTGGGACGAAGGAGCTGGGCGTGCACACCACGCTCGACACCTCCGGATACCTCGGTGCGAACGCCACGGACGCGATGCTCGAGGTCACCGACCTCGTCCTGCTGGACGTCAAGTCCGGGGACCCGGAGACCTATCGGCGCGTGACAGGTCGGGACCTGGCGCCGACGCTGCGATTTGGGCGGCGGCTGAGCGACCGTGGGATCGCGACATGGATCCGGTTCGTGCTGGTCCCGGGCCTGACGGACGATCCGGACAACGTGTCACTGGTGGCCGATTACGCCGCGTCACTGGCCGGGGTCGAGCGCGTCGAGGTGCTGCCGTTCCACCAGATGGGCCGCGAGAAGTGGGCACGGTGCGCTCTCGCCTACGACCTCGCCGACACCCAGCCGCCCACACCGGAACTCACCGAGCGGGTACGGGAACAGTTCCGCGAGCGTGGGCTGCTGGTGTACTGACGCCGGCCGGTGGTCAGGGCAGCACGTCCTCCTGTGCCTGCCAGAAGAGGTTGCGGTGGCCCGGCTCCTCCGTCTGGCCGTAGACGTTCGCCGCGCCGATGTACAGATCCTGCGGGATGTGGGTGTCCGTACCGGTCCGGCCCCAGATCAGCGTGTCCCGGTCCGTCTGGGTGCCCACCCGGGCGAGGTCGAGGGTGCCCGCGGAGCCGCTGAACAGGTAGACGCCGTCCTGTGCGGCGACGCCCTGGACCTTGTCGATCGAGGAGTCCTTGTCGATCCAGAAGTTGGTCTGTGATCCGACGATCCCGTCCTGACCGGCCAGGTCACCCGAGTCGGTCAACGGCCACCGGACGACCTCGGTCGTGACGTCGTCGGCCGCGTACTCGGACGAGACCAGCGCGGGCTCCCCGGTCCAGTCTGTGGAGATCGAGGACAGCCTCGGGACCCCGTACGGACCCTGGTCGACGCCGACGTAGGTGCGGTCCGGGACGAGGAAGTAGCCCTCGTCGTCGGTCATCGCCGTGCGCAGGTCGAACCTGTGGATGCGGTCGGTCGCGGCCACGTACAGGTAGGGACCGGCCCAGGCGACGCCGCCGTTGTGGCTGGCCAGCGGCTGCGTGGTCCAGCCGTCGTCGGTCTGCACCGGCAGTCGGAGCGGGACGGTGCGGTATCGCCAGTCGTCGGTGGAGACGAACGTCAGCGCCGAGTCCACCGCGGCGTGGTCGTCGGGGGAGGTGCGCTCGTACCAGGCCGAGACCAGTACCTCGGTGGCCGGTGCCTGCGCCCAGTTGGACTCCCCGCTGCCGGCGAGCCCCTGCGGGTACCAGCGGTCGTCGGTGTTCAGGTCGTCGGGCCAGGCGCGGCAGGACTCGCCGCACTCGCTGGTCTCACCGGTACGGCTCGCGATGAGATCGGTGAAGCTCACCGGCGCCACGCCGGGCAGCTCGCCGATCGCTTCGAGGGCCTGCGAACGGTCGGTGATGTCCAGTTCGTAGGTACCTGGCTCGTTGTGCGCGGCCTCGTCGAGGGCCGCACCGTTTCCGGCGGCTCCGGCCGGGCCGGGCACCGCGACAGCGAGTGCGCTCACCCCGATCAGGATGCCGATGACGCGCCCGTGGGAGCGACGGCCGCCGCGCCGGGTCGTGGCGCCGGTGGATGGATGTGCCTTCTGAGGGTGCATGATGCCTCCCCTAATCGAGTGCAGATCGCCATCGACCGTACGTCATCGTGCGCCGGAATGCAGCCCCGATTTCGTACCCGGCCGCCGCCGCGGGGCTGTGACCAGGCCGAACGCGGGGCCAACGGCGCCGCGGCACCCGACGGGCCAAGGCTGATCAGGCTTCGTCGGCGCTCTCGGGCGCCTGCTCCGGCTCCTTGGGCCGGGGCGGGGCCAGCAGGGCTCGTGCGATCGGTTCGGAGACGAGATCGACCTGCCAGGGGCGAGCCCCAAGGTCGGTGAGTGCGATCGACACCGTCTCCGGGGTGACCCGACGCGGTGGCGCCCACGCGATCCGTCGCTGGAACTCCGGGGTGAGGAGGTTCTCCTGCGGAACGTCGAGGCTGTCGGCGAGCTCACGCACGTCGTGGCGGACGTTCTCGAGGCGGACGGCACCCTCGGGGTTGCGGTCCCGCCAGGCGCGCGGCGGGGGCAGGGTGTCGCCGAGCGGGGTCCGCTTCGCCGGTAGGTCCGCGGGACCCAGCGTGAGCGCTCGGGCGACGGCCGCGGCCCAGGTGGGCAGGCGGCGGGCGGCGCCGCGGTTCTTGAACGGGCGGAGCTCGGCGAGCGCAGCCTGGCTACGGGGCTTGGCCTGCGCGGCGGCGACGATCGCGGCGTCTGGGAGGATCCGGCCGGGGGAGATATCGGCGCGCTCGGCCTCGATCTCTCGCGTGTGCCAGAGCTCGCGCACGATCGCGAGGCCCTGGGTGTCGCGGACCAGGTGCGTGCCGGAGGTGCGGCGCCACGGGTCGATCCGCGGCGAGGGTGGTGGCGCGACGCGGATCGCCTCGAACTCCTGCTCGGCCCAGTCGAGCTTTCCGGCCTCCGCGAGCTGAGCGGCGAGCACGTCGCGCAACTCGACGAGTACCTCGACGTCCAGGGCCGCGTAGCGCAACCAGCTCTCCGGCAGCGGACGCTCGGACCAGTCGGCGGCCGAGTGTTCCTTCGCGAGGGCGAAACCGAGCTCGCCGGCGACCATGGGGCCGAGGCCGACCCGGTCGCGGCCGAGGAGCCGGCCGGCCAGCTCGGTGTCGAACAGGCGCGACGGCGTGAAGTTCAGTTCAGCGAGGCACGGCAGGTCCTGGTTGGCCGCGTGCAGAACCCACTCGACGCCGTCGAGTGCGGCACTCAGCCCGCTGAGGTCCGGGAGCTCGCGCGGATCGATGAGGGCGGTGCCGGCGCCGGCGCGACGGATCTGCACGAGGTAGGCGTGCTGGCCGTACCGGTAGCCGGACGCACGTTCGGCATCCACGGCGACCGGCCCGGTGCCGGCGGCCATCCGCTCGGTGACCTCGTCCAGGGCGGCGGCGGTGCTGGTGACCTCGGGTACCCCACCCGCCGGCTCGAGGAGGGGGCGTAGTTCTGGGGCCGCGGGCTCGTCGTCGGTCATCGCTTCCTGTTCAGTGGGCTCACGTTGTCCGGGATCGGCGGTAGACCGGCAGTCTGGCAGGACAGCAGCGCCCAGGCACGCAGGTGCGGTGCCAGGTCGGTGCCCTCCGGGGTCCAGGAGGCCCGAATCTCGATCTCCACCTCGCCGGACCGAAGGTGCAGGCCGCCGAAGGTCTCCGAGAGCACGCGGGTGACGGTGCCGGAGAGCGAGTGGTGCTCGGCGCCCTCTGCCTCGAGCGCGTCGGTGAGCCAGGACCAGCCCACCTCGCCGAGCATCGGGTCCGCGGAGAACTCGGGCTCCAGCTCCGCCCGGGCCATGATGATCACCCGGAACTCGCCGTTCCAGGCCTCCTGGCCCTCGGGGTCGTAGAGCACCACGAACCGTCCGTTGCCGAGCATGTCGTCCGGGTCGCGGGTCGGGTTGACCTCCCCCGTGAGTGCCAGGGCGTACGGCGCGATCCGCGTCGGAGCCGGCACCTCCTCGAGGTGGAACTCCGGACGCATGCGGTGCCCACGCAGGCTCAACAGAGCCGCCTCGAAGTCGGGGGGCGCGACCGGCGTCTGCTGCACGTTCACTTGTTCAGGCTAAGCCGCGCGGGGCCAACCCACGAGAGGCGCGCCGAAGGTGGGCCGCTAGACTCACCCACGTTCCGCCGTCGGGCATCGGCCCCGCGCAGCGAACCACCCACCCGCCAGAACCGCACGGAGGACGCGCGCCCATGACCAACCGGACGCTCTGCCCGGTGCTGCTCGGCACCGACCTCGGCATCTACGCGATGGCGCGGTCCTTCCACGAGGCGTACGGGGTGCGGTCGGTCGTCATCAGCGAGCTGCCGCGGGGGCCGATCAACGACTCGGCGATCCTGGACAACGTGCTGATCGGCGACGGCGCCGACGACGACAGGATCCTCGCGGCGCTCGACACCGTTGCCGCGGCGCACCCCGGCGCGGACCGGATCCTGGTCGTCAACTCCGACCACCAGCTCGCGTTCGTGCTGCGGCATCGGGCGCGGCTCGAGGAGAGCTACGTGATCCCGTTCGCCGACGCGGCGACCGTGGAGGCCCTTGCGGACAAGACCTCGATGTACGCGGTGCTGGAGCGGCTCGGGATCCTCGCGCCGGCCACCATGGCGGTCACGGCGCTGCCGAGGGACGAGCCGGCGTGGCGGGCCGCAGCGGCGCAGCTGACGTTCCCGATCGTGATGAAGCCGTTCGCGGGCGCCGAGTTCGAGGAGCTGAAGTTCGCGGGCCGGCGGAAGGTCTACGCGCTCGACGACGCCGACACGCTCGTGCGCGAGCTGGAGCGGATCGCCGCCGCCGAGTACGGCGGGACGATGCTGCTGCAGGAGCTCGTGCCCGGTGACGACACGTGGAACCGGGTGGTGAACTGCTACGTCGACTCCCACGGGGACCTCACGATGGCCGCCTCCGGGCGGGTGTTGCTGGCGATGCACCAGCCAACCTTCATCGGGAACTCGGCGATCATCATGGTCGACTACGACGCCGAACTCGTGGAGTCAGTGCGCACGGTGCTCGCCGAGGTGGGGTTCCGCGGGTTCGCGAGTGTCGACTTCAAGATCGACCCGCGGGACGGCCGGGCCCGGTTGCTGGACATCAACCCGCGCCTGGGGCGGTCGCACTACTACGCGAACGTCGGCGGGGTGAGCACCGCGCAGGTGCTCGTCGAGGACCTGGTCCGTGGTCGACGGGTCGAGCCACAGCGGGCGACGGCGGAGGGCATCTATGCGTACATCCCGACGTTCGTGCTGGGTCGGTACGTGCGCGACGCGGCGCTGCTCTCGCAGGCTCGTGGTGTGCTGGGGCGTCGCCGTGCCGTGCACCCGCTGAAGTACCGCAAGGACCGGAACGTGAAGCGGTGGGCATACCGGCTGCTGGCGCAGGTCAACCAGTTGCGGGCGCTGCGGGCGTACTACCCGCGGCCCACCGACAGCGGGTTCTGAACCGGGCGCGGACGGGTCGTCGCGCGTCAGCCGACGAAGTCGGTACCCGCGTAGAAGTGGAGCACCGGCACGCCGAGCTCGTCGCGGGCTCGCGAGGCCCAGTCCTGGTGGAACGTGTCCTCGACGGCGTGCGGCCGGGTGACCACGATCAGCTCGGCAGCGTTCAGGTTGTTGACGGCCTGCTTCACGGCCGGCAGCGGGTCGTCCGCGATGACCGAGCCGGATGCCGTCGCACCGGCCGCGGCGAGACGCTCCAGCGACGCGCCGAGCGAGATGTCCGCGGTGAACTCGGCCTTCTGCTTGTCGGCACGATGGACGAGGGCATCCCAAGCCGCGCGCATCTCGAACAGACTCAGGTGGTCGATGAAGTCGGTGACGATGTTGCGCTCGGTGTCGGCCGGCACCAGTACCTCGAAGGTCGCGTCCGGGTCGTCGTGAAGATTGAGGATGTTCTTCACGTCGCTCTCGCGGAGGGCTTCTTCGGTGAGGATGAGAAAGGTCGGCATGAGGCGAGCATAGTGTGGCCGGCCGGTCAGAACGGCGGCGGCCCGTCCCGACGATCCGCGCCTGCGGGGGCCGCCGCACGGGTGAGGTGGAACGTGTCCCAGCCTGCGAGTTTGCGATAACGCTGACCGGTGGGCGTGGTCCACTCGAACACGCCGGGCGTGGGCTGGACGAGGCGGTAGCGGGCGTGCGTCTTCAGCAGATGGTGCCGCTTGCACAGTGGCCCGAGGTTGTGTGCCGCCGTCGGACCGGCAGGGTAGGGCACCGTGTGGTCGAGTTCGGAGTCGATGGCCGGTTGCGAGCAGCCCGGGGCCACGCAGATCTGGTTGCGCTGGCGCACGTGGTCCGCGAGCCCGACCGGGGGAGTGTAGGTCGTGGTGCCGACGTCCAGGATGGTGCCGGACGCGGGGTCGGTGAGCAGACGGCGTAGCGTCGCCTGCGCGGCGTAGGCGCGCGAGTCCTTGGCCGGGATCGGCCCCAGCGCGGTGACGTACGCCGGGGCGTCGCCGCCGAGGAGGGTGGTGATCGGCATTGTGACGTCCACCCGGGCCCGACGGCCGGCCGACGAGCTGATCGGGTATCGGTGCAGCACCGTGCCCGACGGCGGGACGGCCTGCGTAGGCTCCGGTTCGGAGGCGGGAGGCGACGTGAGATCTACCTCGCTGCGGGAGAGGACGAGGCCGAACGCAGACCGCGGTGTGGCCGCTGCCCCGAGCGCGGATGGCGTTGTCAGCCAGGCGCCGCGGAGGTAGGCGCCGCCCTCGAACAGTCCGGGGTCAACGCGCTGGTACCTCGGCGTCGGGTGCGGCGTGGGCAGGGGCGTGCCGTGGGCCGCAGCCGCGCCGGTCCGGAGCGCTCCGCCGGTGGGCGGAGCGGCGCCTGTGGGCGAGGCCGTGCCGGCGGGCGGAGCGGTGCCCGTGCGCGAGGCGGTTCCGGTGGACAGGACTGCGCCGGTTGGAGCGCCCGCCTGCGGTGGAGGGGGCACGGGCATGCCAGGGAGCGCACCGACGATGGGAGTCACCGGCCCGGGTGGCGCGTTGCGCGCGCGTTGCCGGCGCTCATCCTCGCGCACGCGGTCGCGGTCGCGGTACCACTCGATCCCGGCGGGGCTCAACGCATTGATCACCACCTCCCGGTCGCTTCCGGTGCGCTCGGCGATCGCGAGACACCGTGCGATCGCACGAGCCGTGGGCACGACACCGTCCGCCATGAGCGCGGCGGCGTCGAACGGGGCAACCAGGCCGAGAGTGACCGGTGGCAAGGTGCACGGGACGCCGACAGGCACGGCTGGGGTCACCGGGCCGGCCGCGGTGCCTGGAGCGGGCGGGCCGGACACGGCAGTGCCGGACGGCGCAGCGAACGGCCGGCCGTTCGTCACGGGAGGCGCGTTCGTCACCGACGCGCCGGCGATCGGAGCATCCGTACCCGCCGGGAGCTGGATCGAGATGGTCCCGGTGGCCAGGGCGGTGTGCCCGAACAGGCCGAGGAAGTCCGCCCGCAACTGTTCGATGGTGCTCGGGTCCCTGTTGGCACGCGTAGCGCGCGCGGCACCGTCGAGGGCGGCGTCCACAGCCGCTGCGTCCAGCGTGGGCATGACGGCGTAGAGCCCACTCATCCTGTCGCCGAGCGGTCTCGGGCGATCGACCCGCCGTCGCTTGGCCGCCTCCTGCGCTCGCTGGGTGAAATGCGCGTGGTCCACCTCCGCGACCGCACGCGCCAGATCTTGGCGGACCTGATGGTGCGGCCGGTGCCGTGCCTTGGGGAGGACGATGCCCTGCACCTCGATCGCCTGGTCCGAGCACAGGTGCTCGACGGCGGCCACGATCAGTTCGGCCTTCGCGACGTCGATCTCACCGGCGGCGAGGGCGTCGGCGGTCGGGATGCACTCGTGTCGCAGCGCATCGCCGGTTCGGATCAGGTTGCGGCCGCGTTGTTGGAGCAGCCGAGCCGCATGGCCACCTCCTCGCCGGCGAAGTTCGTGTGCTTCGTCCCGGCCGTGCGTGCGGCCGCCGGACCCAGTTCAAGCCGCACGTCCTGTCCCACAAGGGAGGCGCGTTCGCGGACCTTGCCGGCCGCCCACGAGCTGACTCGGTCCCAGGCTGCCATCTCCTCGAGCGTGGTGTACGAGTCTCCGCGCCGACTGTCCGCCGCCAGCAGCAGCCCCAGCAGCTCGGGCCCAGGGGCGAGTCCGGCAAGGTCGTCGGCGTCGACGGTCCTGGATTCTGCTTCGGCCGGATACGGGACGCCGGGCTCCGTGGCGGGAACTCCGAAGATCTCCGCGAGGAGCTCCTCCGGCACCTCCTCCAGCCAGTCGATCGGGACGGTCAGCTCGCCGTCCGCATCCAGCCAGGAGGCGCACTCGGCGGCAGCGTCGGCGCGGTCGGCGGCTGCGAGTGCGGCCGCCTCAGCGTCGGTGAGCCGCTCTTCGTCGGTGCGTGACTCCATGCTCCAACTCTAGAACACACGTGCGACATCGGGTACTGGGCTGTGGACAAACACTTGGCTCCAGGCGAGGAGGGGCGAGTCAAGGCTGCCCTGGCCAGGGGTGGCCGAGTCAACGGGTGCCCGGATGGGAGACCCAAAGGCCCAGGCTGCGTCTCAGCACCTGCCGAGGTCAGTGCTCGGGCACGAACTCGGCGTGCCCGTCGCGCCGGAGCTGCTCCCGTAACGTTGCGGCCGCCCGATCGGCGTCCGCATCGGGGACCTCGCGCATGACATTGCGCAGGTCGAAATCATCCGGGGTCCGGCTCGGCCACACGTGCACGTGGGCGTGGGGGACCTCATAGCCTTCGATCAGCACCCCGATCCGCTGAGCGTCGAACGCGCTCCGCTGTGCCACACCGATCATCTGCGCCACCGCGAAGACGTGCGCGGCCACGTCCGCCGGGAGGTCGACCCACTGGTCGACCTCCGCCCGCGGGACCACCATGGTGTGTCCGAGCCGGCGTGGTTGGATCGTCAGGAACGCGACGCAGATCTCATCGGCCCAGACGAACCGGCCGGGGATGTCGCCGTCGATGATGCGGGTGAACAGGGTCGCCATGGCCGCCACCGTAGCGCGCAAGCGGTCGGCTCACGTGACGACCGCGGCGCCCGTGGTGCTCGCCACTCTCCCTCTCCGGGTCGAGAACTGCACGCGAGTACCTTTCCCCTCATGGACTCGGTCGATGATCCGTTCGCGGCGTGGAGAGCGTTGGAGGCGCAGCGTGAAGCACTTCCGCTCGAGACTCAGGCGATCTTCATCCTTATCTGCGTCGAGAGCATCTTGTCGATGCGCCCAACACGAGACCCCGCGGGCCAGGAGTACCTCCGCGTCATCTGGGACTTGTTCGACGGGGACCGCTCAAGGCTGCCGATGGTCGCCGACACCTTGGAAGAGCGCGTAGACATCGACGACCGCGACGAACTGGCCGCCCTGTTCCACGCGGTCAGGGCACTTCGTGGATCCCACGAGGACGCCGCGTGGGGAGCGCACCGTCTGCTCGACGACGCCTACGAACGCATCCCCAGAGCCGTCGACCAAACCTCCTTCCCACCGCTGGCTGATGAGACAGCACACGAAGTCGTCCAGGACGAGCTTCGCTGGCAGCGCTCAGTCCTCGAATCACTGAGCGCCGCGGACCTTGCTGCGCGCATCGTGTACCTGCGTGAGCGAGCACGAACTCGCCGCGGGGTTGGCCACTGAGGCACACGCCGCAGGCGCCAGTAGCGCGTGATGGCCATCAGCTGCGGGGCTGCGGGCCGATAGGGCTCAGTAGTACACCGCCAGCGCCCCGTTCGGCCCGTCGATGACCTGCACGTCGGTGTCGAAGACCCGGGTCAGGACCTCATCGGTCATGATCACATCCGGGGTGCCGAACTCGACCACCCGCCCGTCCTTGACCGCGCAGATGTGGTCGGAGTACTGCCCGGCGAAGTTGATGTCGTGCAGCACCACGATGATCGTCCGGCCGAGCTCGGTCGCCGCACGCTTCAGGTGCCGCATCATCTGCACCGAGTGCTTCATGTCGAGGTTGTTCAAGGGCTCGTCGAGCAGTACGTGGTCGGTCTCCTGGCAGAGCACCATCGCCACATAGGCACGCTGGCGCTGCCCGCCGGAGAGCTGGTCGAGGTACCGGTGCTCGAGGTCCGTCAGCTCGAGGAAGTCGATCGCCTTGCTGATCGTGTCCTCGCAGTGCTGCGTCAGCCGGCCCTTCGAGTACGGGAACCGCCCGAAGCCGACCAGCTGTCGGACCGTCAGCCGCGTGATGAAGTGGTTCTCCTGCCGCAGGATCGACACGATCTTGGCGAGGTCCTTCGAGGCGGTGGACGCGACGTCGAAGCCCGCGATCTCGATCGCGCCCTCGTCCATGCCCATCAGCCGCCCGATCATCGTCAGCAGGGTCGACTTGCCCGCCCCGTTGGGGCCGACCAGCGCCGTGATGCCACCCGTCGGGATCTGCAGGTCGACCGGCCCGATCGTCACCTCGTCGCCGTAGCTCTTGCGTACGTTGGTCAGGGTGATCACAGCCGGCCCTTCCTGAGGATGACGAAGAGGAACACCGACCCGCCGACGAGCTCGATGATGATCGAGACGACGCCCTGGGCGTAGAAGACGTTCTTCATGATGAAGTACGCGCCGGCCAGCACCACGAAGCCGGTGAGCACCGCCACCGGGAAGATGTGCCGATGATCGGCGGAGCCGGCGAACTGGTAGGCGAGAGTAGCCACGAGGAAGCCGAGGAACGTCATCGGGCCGACCAACGCCGTCGACGTGGCCATCAGCAGGGACACGAGGAACAGCACCTTCATGATCTCGGACTTGTGGTTCAGTCCGAGGTTGATCGTCGCCTCGCGGCCGAGGGTGAGGACGTTCAGCCGATGGGACCGCAGCCACAGCGCGACCGAGGCCACGACGCACAACGGGATCGCCACCGGGAAGTAGTCCGGGTCCGCATTGGAGACGGAGCCGAACAGGCGCGCGGTGAGCACGTCGAAGTCGCTCGGGGTGAGCAGCCGCTGCATGAACGTCGAGATCGACCCGAGCCCGCCGCCGATGATGATGCCGATCAGCAACATGATCTGCAGGTTCCCGTACCGCCCCGAGAGCAGCCACCCGTACAGCAGCAGGGACAGGCCGACCATGACGGCCACCTGAAGCACGAACTGGGGCAGCCCGGTCAGCGCGACGAGCCCGGTGACGCCGAGGAAGTAGATCGCGGACGTCTGGATGGCGATGTAGAGCGATTCGAAGCCCATGATCGACGGCGTGATGATCCGGTTGTTCGTGGCCGTCTGGAAGCTCACGGTCGCCGTTGCCTGGCAGACGGCGACGATCGCCATCACCAGGATGGACGTCGCGCGCATCTGGGCGATCCGCCAGAACCCGTCGGACCCGACCGGCAGCGGGTTGTCCCACGCGAGCAGACCGAAGGCGAACCCGACGGCGAGCACGACGAGGACGGACAGCACGATCCAGTAGCGGCGGCGTGCGCGCGGGTGCGGGAAAGATCCCGACGTGCGCCGGCGCACCGGCGGGGTGCGGCGCTCGGCGGCCGGCCGGGTGATCGTGGCCTCAGCCATGACGTCGCTGCCGCAACAGGAGGGCGATGAACGCGACGGCGCCGACGACGCCGAGGATGAGCGAGACCGGCACCTCGAACGGCGCGATGATCGTCCGTCCGACCAGGTCGCACACGGTCACGATGGCGATCCCCAACAGACACACCCACGGCAGGTTGCTGCGCAGGTCGTCGCCCCGGAACATCGAGACGATGTTCGGCACGATCAGGCCGAGGAACGGCAGGTTCCCCACCACCACGGTGACGACGCCGGTCGCGATGGCGATGAGTCCGGTCCCGAGCATGATGACCCGGTCGTAGTTCAGGCCGACGTTCGTGGCGACCTCCTTGCCGAGCCCGGCCACCGTGAACCTGTCCGCGACGAGGAAGACCGCGACCACCACGACCGCCACGATCCAGAGCGCCTCGTACTGGCCGCGCATGACCGAGGTGAAGCTCCCCGCGAACCAGATGCCGAGGCTCTGCAGCATGTCCGTCTGCAGCGCGATGAAGGTGGACACCGAGCCGACCACGGCGCCGAACATGATCCCGACGATCGGCACGATCAGCGAGGACTTCAGCGAGACCCGGCGCAGGAACAGGAAGAAGACGAACGTCCCGACGAACGCGGCGAGGACCGCTCCGCCCATCCGGGCGGCGATGCTCGCGCCCGGGAACAGCACCATCACGCCGAGCAGGCCGAGGCCGGCCCACTCGGTGGTCCCGGTGGTGGTCGGCTCGACGAACCGGTTCTGGGTGAGCAGCTGCATCATGAGCCCGCACATGGACATCGCGGCCCCGGCGAGAACCAGCGCGAGGGTCCTCGGGATGCGAGTGATGGCGAACATCCTGGCGCCGTCCGGGTCGCCGAAGATGTCGAACTGCCCGGTGAACAACGAGACGACGAGCAGCACGGCGACGCCGAGCGCGCCGAGGAGCAGCCTCCAGTCGAAGAGGCGGCCCTCGGCGCGACCCGGCGTCGCTTTGGAGAGGGTCGTGGTCACGTCGCCCGGCTCAGGCTTTGCCCTCGAGCGCGTCGGCGAGGGTGTTGAGGAACTCCGTGTAGGTCTGGATGCCCTCGTTGGTGTAGGTGTCCGCCGGCATGTAGACGATATTGCCCTCGGTGACGGCGGTGACGTTCGCCAGCGCCTCGGATCCCTCGAGGATCTCCGCGCCGGGCACGTAGGCCGGGTCGTCCGCGCTGATGGCGGCGTCGCGGTCCATGACGAGGATCCAGTCGGGGTTGGAGTCTGCGATGGCCTCCACGGAGATGTCGTCACCCTGGTGGTCGTCGGTGCCCTCGGGCACCTCGAGGGCCGGGGTGAAGCCGAAGATGTCGAAGAGCGGCCCGAGTGCGCGGCCGATGCCGGGTGCGATGTAGCCGATCTCGCCGCCGGAGGTGTTGACGGCCATGACCGTGCTGTCGGCGGAGTAGGCGGCCTCGACGCGTGCTATCGCGGCGTCGAAGTCCGCGATCAACTGCTCGGCGTCGTCCTGATGGCCGAAGACCTCACCGAGCACCGTGATCTGCCGACGCAGTTCGGAGTCGAACGGCTCGCCGTCACGCGGGTCGAGCTCGAGGATGACGGCGTCCGGGGCCAGGTCCACGAAGTCGTCGTGGTACTGGGCGAAACGCTGGCCGTTGACGATCAGGTCGGGTGCGACGGCGACGACGGCCTCGAGGTCCGGCTCGTTGTGGTTGCCGAGGTCGATGATCGTCTCGTCCTGGGTGTAGGCGATGGTGTCGGGCATCAGCGACACGGCCGCGGCGGACAACTCGACGCCCCAGTCCGAGAGGGTCTCGAACGTGCGGTTGTCGGTCGCGACGATCGACTCCAGCGGCAGGTCGATCGTCTGGGTGCCGTTGTTGTCCTCGACCTCGACGGACGTGGCCTCAGCGGTGGTGACGTCCTCGGCGGTCGTCTCGTCGCCGGCGGTGGCCTCCCCGCCACAGGCCGCGAGGGCGAGCACGCAGGCGGCGGCCAGGGCGGCCACGAGGCCGCGGGTGGCTCGTCGGCTGCTGGGGGCATGGGCGAGGGTGGGACGGGGTGACATGGATCAGTCCTTCGGCGCGTGATGTCGGGAAGGCGACCGAGTCGTGCTCGGCCTGGACACGTTCACCCTATGGGTGAGCAAAGCCTTACCTAACCAACGTCTCCATGAGATTGATCACAGCCAAGTGTCATAAAACGTTCATGGCCTGGCTGGTCGCCGAAGGGTCGACGACGACGGCGCTGCCGTTCTCTAGGTCGCCGCGCCTATGCTTTCGGCTGTGTCGACAGAACCCGTGCTCGTCCTGGTCAGCGCTCCCACCGAGGGCGAGCCGGTCGCCGGGCCGGGCTTCGCCCTGGCCGACCCGACCGTGCCGCACCTGGACGTCAACGACCTCGGCGCCGTCCGCGGGGACGGGGTGTTCGAGACGATCGGGGTGATCGACGGACATCCGCAGGCCCTCGATGCCCACCTGCTCCGGTTCGCGCGGTCCGCGGCGCAGCTCGAGCTGCCGGCGCCGCGCCTGGACGTCTGGCGCGAGGCGGTCCTGGCCGCCGTCGAGGCCGCGCGCTCGGCGGGCACGCTCGCCGCGGAGGCCGGCGCGAAGACCGTGCTCACCCGCGGCGTGGAGGGGACCGGCGTGGCCACGGGCTGGGTTCGGCTCAGCGCCGCGCCCGACATGAGCACCGCCCGGCGCGACGGGGTCCGGGTCATCACCCTCGACCGGGGCTTCCCGGCGGACGTCGCCCAGCGCGCCCCGTGGCTGCTGCAGGGCGCCAAGACGCTCTCCTACGCGATCAATATGGCCGCCCTGCGGCACGCGCGCAGCCGCGACGCCGACGACGTGATCTTCGTCAGCTCCGACGGCGCCGTCCTCGAAGGGCCGACGGCGAACGTCCTGGTGCGCATCGGCGACGAGGTCATCACGCCGCCCACCGACCAGGCGATCCTCGCCGGAACAACCCAGGCGCGGGCGTTCGACTTCTTCGCCGGCCGGGGTCTGCGGACCAGCGAACGCCGTCTCGGCGTGGCGGAACTGGCGGACGCGGACGGCCTCTGGCTCACCTCGAGCGTCCGGCTGGTGGTCCCCGTCACCACGCTCGACGGTGTCGCGTGCGCCGTGGACGCCGACCTCACCGAGGGCCTGTTGCGGCACCTGCGCACGGTCACGGACTGATCCACGCCCGGACTCTGCGGTGCCGGTCAGCCCAGCACGGCCACACTCTCGGCCGGAAGCCGCACGCCGTCGGCCGTGATCGCGTCCGGGCGTAGGTCGTCCGAACTGAGCAGCACCCGCAGGCCGGCGACCTCGGTCAGCGGCACCACGTGTTCGGCCGGCCCGACGTTGATCGCGATCACGACCGAGCCCCGCCTGATCCGTAGCCACTGCGCGTCGGCGTCGTGGTCCACCATGGTGGCGCGCCGGTCCCCGCTGCGCAGGTCAGGGGTGCGGGCCCGGAGCGCGATCAGGTCGCGGTAGAACGCCAGGATGCGAGCGTGGTGACCACGCCGGCGCTCGTCCCGGTCCAGGGTGGATGCGGTGACGGTGGCCGCGTCCTGCGGATCCGGGGGCAGCACGTCGTCGCCGTACAGCTCCGCCCAGCCGTGCGCACCGAACTCGCGGGCCCGGCCGTCCCGGATCGACTGCGCGAGCTCCGGCTCGGCGTGGTCGGTGAAGAACATCCACGGCGTGCTCGCGCCCCACTCCTCGCCCATGAACAGCATCGGCGTGAACCCGGTCGTCAGCAGCAGCGCCGCGGAGATCGCCTGCCGCCCCTCGCTCAGGCTCGCGGCCGGCCGGTCGCCCCGACCCCGGTTGCCCACCTGGTCGTGGGTGGTGGTGGACACCACGAACGCGTGGCCGCTCACGTCATCGGGCACGGGCGCGCCCCACACCTGGCCGCGGAACGACGAGAACACGCCGTTGTGCACGAACACGTCGGTGAGCGCCTTGGCGAGGGCCTCGTAGGACCCGAAGTCGGCGTAGTAGCCGTGCCGCTCGCCGGTCAGGAACGCATGGATGGCATGGTGCACGTCGTCATCCCACTGCGCGGTCATGCCGAGGCCGCCGTCGGAGACCGGCGTGACCATGGCGACGTCGTTGAGGTCCGACTCGGCGATGAGGCCGAGCGGCCTGCCGAGGTGGTCGGCACACTGCCCGACGGCGGTGGCCAGTTCGGCGAGCAGGTGCACCGAGGAGTCGTCCACCAGGGCGTGCACGGCGTCGAGCCGGAGGGCGTCGAGGTGGAAGTCGCGTAGCCACCGCAGCGCGTTGTCGATGATGAACGCGCGCACCTCGGTCGAGCCGGCGCCGTCGAGATTCACAGCCTCACCCCACGGTGTCTCGTGGCGGTCGGTGAAGTAGGGGCCGTACCGGCTCAGGTAGTTCCCTGACGGGCCCAGATGGTTGTAGACCACGTCGAGGGCGACGCCGAGGCCGAGTCCATGGGCGCCGTCGACGAACCGCTGCAGTGCGCCCGGCC
This sequence comes from Occultella aeris, assembly GCF_902703175.1. Classification (GTDB taxonomy): domain Bacteria; phylum Actinomycetota; class Actinomycetes; order Actinomycetales; family Beutenbergiaceae; genus Occultella; species Occultella aeris. The sequence continues at coordinate 38,960 of NZ_CACRYJ010000071.1, forward strand.
CGCCATAGGCCTCGTGCACGGCGAACAGGTCCACTCCGTCGTAGCCCCAGCCGGCCCGCCCCGGGAACGCCGCCACCGGCATGAGCTGGACGACCTCGACCCCGAGGTCCACGAGGTCGCCGAGCCGGGTCAGTGCCGCGTCCAGGGTGCCTTCGCCGGTGAACGTGCCGACGTGCAGTTCGTAGAGCAGCGCGCCGCGCACATCGATGCCGGGCCAGTGGGCGTCGGTCCAGGCATGTGCGCCCGTGTCGAAGGTGCGTGAGGGCGCGTGCACCCCGTTCGGCTGCCACGGGCTGCGCGGGTCGGGGAGCGGGTCGCCGCCGTCGAGCCGGAAGGCGTAGTCGGTGCCGTGAGGGACCGACTCCGAGGTCTCCCACCAGCCACCGTCCAGGGCGTGCATGGGCACGAGCCGGTCACCCAGGTCGGCGGTGACGTCGCGCGCCGACGGCGCCCAGACCCGCAGGCGTGCGGCGCCGGTCGCCTCGCTGCCGCCCGGGCCGTTCCCGCTCACGGCGCGGCCTCCAGGACCGCCACGGGAGAATCGGCGAGGAGGACGGCCAGATCCACCGAGCCGCCGTCGTGCTCGGCGCCGGTCAGTACGTCCCGCCAGGATCCTTCGGGAAGTACCACGGTCCTCGCCCCCCACCCGCCACCGGCGGCGAGGCCCACCGACAGCCTGGTGACGACCGTGACCACGGCGGGGACGCCGTCGGCCGTGCGGGCGAACGCGACCGCGTGTCCCGTGGACGTCGGCAACGGCTCGTAGCCGGCGATAGCGCCCACGAAGGCCTCGGGCCGGCGGCGTCGCAGGCGCAGCACCGCGGCGGTGAGCCGGAGCTTCTCGGCGGCCAGATCCCGGGGCGAGGCACCGCCGTCGAGCCGATTGAGCTCGCGGGCGAGCGGCTCGTGATCCACCGGTCCCCGGTTGTCCGGGTCCACAAGGGCAACCAAGGTTGACTCGGCGCCCTGATAGGTGTCAGCGACCCCGGGCAGGGTGAGCTGGAGTGCCTTGGTCGCGAGCGTCGCGGCACGCACCGGCTCGGCGGTGAGGCGGACCCACTCGGTGAGGATCTGCGCCACGTCCGGGTCCCCACTGAGTGCGGCCACGAAGGTCGTGAGCGCGTCCTCGCCGGCGGTGTCGGGCGAGGTCCAACTGGTCCAGGTCTTCGCCTCCCGGGAGGCTTTCACGAGGTACCCGGAGAGCCGCTCCGCCGTGATCGGGCCGTCGGCGGTCCATGTGCCGGCAAGTGTCTGCCAGAGCAGGTTCTCGGTGCGGCCGTCGAGGTCGGCGGGCCGGACCTGCACGGTGGTGGCACGCAGGGCGGTCACGGCTTGCTGCCACGGCCCGGACAGCTCGGACAGCACACCGACCCGGGCGCGGACGTCCTCGCCGCGCTTGTTGTCGTGCGTGGACCCGGCGGTCATCGTGGCCGGCCGTTGCATCTGGGTGTTCGCGGCCCAGGCGTGCAGCTCGTCGCCGTCGATCGAGAACGTCTGCGGCGCACCACCGACCTCGCACAGCGCGGTCAGGTGCGTCCACCGGTAGAACGCCGTGTCCTCGACGCCCTTGGCGACCACGGCCCCGCAGACCTGCTGGAACCGGACGATCACCTCGTTGCGGCGCGCTTCATGGTGACGTCCGGCGCTGCCGACCTCGCGGCCGAGTACGAGGTCGACCACGACCTCGAGGGTCTCCGCACGGTCCGGCTCGAGCCGGGTCGCGGCCACCTGCGCCCACTCGCGGACTAGGTTCTCGCTGGCCCCCGGAGCCACCTCGCCGGGGACCACGTATGCGCGGTATCGGTCACAGGCCACCACGAGCTCGGTGACGCAGTCGGTGATCGCGCGCAGGGTGTGGTCGCGGAGCCGGACGTCGTCGTGGCACAGGTCCGCGATCAGGGACGAGAGGCGATGCACCTCCGCGTACAGCGGGCCGGTGGCGATCTCCCGCTTGGCCGTCTCGGTCAGCTGCGGCAGCGTCCCGACCGAGTCGCCGGTGAGTTCGGTCAGCACAGCGCCGAGCGGTCCCGCGCCGGACGGGTCGATGAGGACCTGGCCGATCCGCCACGCGGCGTCGTACCCGGTGGTCCCGGCGGTCGGCCAGTCCGCCGGCAGCGTCTCGTCCGCCTCGAGGATCTTCTCGGCCACGGTCCAGGCGCCGCCGGTGCGCTCGTCCAGGCGCCGGAAGTAGCCGCGGGGATCCGCGAGCCCGTCCGGGTGGTCGATGCGGAAGCCGTCCACGAGACCGGCATCGAAGAGTTCGAGGAGCAGTGCGTGCGTGGCATCGAACACCTCCGGGCGTTCCACCCGGATGGCCACGAGCGAGCCGACGTCGAAGAACCTGCGGTAGTTCAGCTCCTCGTCCGCGACCCGCCAGTAGGCGAGCCGGTAGTGCTGGCGCTCCAGCAGTTCGGCGAGCGGCAGATGCTCCGTGCCGGGCCGGATCGGGAACCGGTGCTCGAAGTAGCACAGCACGGGTTCGTCGGCGCTGATGCCGGACTCGGGCTCGTCCAGCCGGGACACCGTCAGCTCGCCATCGGCCATCGCGGCGCCCAGCCGGCGCCCGAGGACGGGCATCAGCACCTGCGCACCCTCGCCGAGGTCCACATCGAACCAGGACGCGTACGGCGACTCCGGCCCCTGCGCGAGCACCGACCAGAGCACCTTGTTCAGGCTCGCCGGGGTGGGCACCGCCATATGGTTCGGCACCACGTCGACGATGACGCCGAGGTCACGCGCCCGGGCGGCCGCGACGAGTCGTTCGAACGCCGGCCGGCCACCCAGCACGTCGGACAGCCGGCCGTGGTCGATGACGTCGTAGCCGTGCGTGGACCCGGGTGCGGCGGCGAGCACGGGGGACAGGTACAGGTCGGTGACACCGAGGTCACTCAGGTAGCCCACCTTGGCGGCGGCGTCGTCGAACCCGAGGTCCGGGCCGAGTTGCAGACGATAGGTCGAGATCGGGGTGCGGCGGGCGAATCCGTGGGTGCGGTCGGTCACTGCGTGCGGCCTCCGCGCGTGCGTCTGGTGGTCGGGGGAGTCTCGGCGGCCGCCGGTGACGGCGCGGACAGGGCGCTCTCGGTCTCCACCGCACTCAGGCGGGCGAGGATGACGATACTGCGGGCCGTGACGGCGACCTGCTCGCGGGGTTCGTAGGAGGCCCCTAGGTCCTGATCGGTGTCGGTACTGAGGACCGGGCTCCAGCCGGCACCGAAGTCGGCGTCCGGCAGACTGAACTCGATGTCGTCGGCGTCGGCGTTGATGAGCAGGTAGAGGGAGTCGTCCGTGACCCGGCGTCCGCGCACGTCCGGTTCCTCGATCGCCTCACCGTTGAGGAACACCGCGACCGACCGGGCGAACCCGGTGTTCCAGGCGTCGGGTCCCATCGCCGTGCCGTTCGGTTCGAACCAGGCAAGATCGGGCAGCTCCGGCAGGCCGTTCGCAGGCGACGTGGAGCCGTTGAAGAACCGGCGACGGCGGATCACCGGATGGTCCGCACGGAAGGCGATCAGGCGGCGGGTGAACGCGAGCAGCGCGTTCTGTTCCTCGTCGAGGTCCCAGTGCACCCAGGCCAGTTCGTTGTCCTGGGCGTAGGTGTTGTTGTTGCCGTCCTGGGTGCGGCCCATCTCATCGCCGTGGGCGATCATCGGCACCCCTTGGGACAGCAGCAGGGTGGTCAGGAAGTTGCGCTGCTGGCGTGCCCGCAGCGCGTTCACCTCCACGTCGTCCGTCGGGCCCTCGACGCCGCAGTTCCAGGACCGGTTGTGGCTCTCGCCGTCCTGGCCGTCCTCGCCGTTGGCGTCGTTGTGCTTGTCGTTGTAGGAGACCAGGTCCCGCAGGGTGAAACCGTCGTGCGCCGTGACGAAGTTGATCGACGCGATCGGGGTGCGCCCGGTCTGCTCGTACAGGTCCGAGGATCCGGTGATCCGGCTCGCGAACTCGCCGAGTGTGTCCGGCTCGCCGCGCCAGAAGTCGCGCACGGTGTCCCGGTACTTGCCGTTCCACTCGGTCCACAGCGGTGGGAACCCACCAACCTGGTACCCGCCGGAGCCGAGGTCCCAGGGCTCGGCGATCAGCTTGACCTGGGAGATCACCGGGTCCTGCTGGATGATGTCGAAGAACGAGGACAGCCGGTCGACCTCGTGGAACTGACGAGCCAACGTGGCCGCGAGGTCGAACCGGAACCCGTCCACGTGCATGTCGGTGATCCAGTACCGCAGCGAGTCCATGATCATCTGGAGCACGTGCGGGGATCGCATCAGCAGTGAGTTGCCGGTGCCGGTCGTGTCGAAGTAGTGCCGCTTGTCGTCGTCGACGAGCCGGTAGTAGGAGGCGTTGTCGATCCCGCGGAAGGACAGCGTCGGGCCCAGGTGGTTGCCCTCGGCGGTGTGGTTGTAGACCACGTCGAGGATGACCTCGATGCCCGCTGCGTGCATGGCCTTGACCAGGCTCTTGAACTCGAGCACCTGTTCGCCCCGGGTGCCGAACGCGGAGTAGTCGTTGTGTGGGGCGAAGTAGCCGATCGTGTTGTAGCCCCAGTAGTTGCTCAGGCCCTTCTCCGTGAGCGGGGGGTCCTGGACGAACTGGTGCACGGGCATGAGTTCGATCGCGGTCACGCCGAGGTCCACCAGGTGGGAGACCACCGACGGGTGCGCGAGCGCGGCATAGGTGCCGCGGATCTCGTCCGGCACGTCCGGGTGCAGCATCGTCATGCCCTTGACGTGCGCCTCGTAGATGACGCTGTCGTGGTACTCCCGGTCCGGTGGCCGGTCGTGGCCCCAGTCGAAGAACGGGTTCGTGACGACAGAGGTCATCGTGTGCGGCAGCGAGTCGTCGTCGTTGACGACGGTCTGGAAGTCGGGGTCGTCGAAGCGGTAGGCGAACAGGGCTTCGTCGCCGTCGATCTGGCCGTCGATCGCCTTCGCGTACGGGTCCAGCAGGAGCTTGTACGGGTTGCAGCGGTGGCCACGGTCAGGGTCGTACGGGCCGTGCACCCGGTAGCCGTACCGCTGCCCCGGCTGCACCGTGGGCAGGTAGACGTGCCACACGTATGCGTCCGTCTCGGTGACCTCGCAGCGGGTCTCGTTCCCGTCGTCGTCGATCAGGCACAACTCGACCCGCTCCGCGACGGAGGAGTACAGCGCGAAGTTCGTTCCGGTGCCGTCGTAGGTGGCACCCAGGGGGTAGGGATGTCCGGGCCAGGTCTGTTGCATATGCCCAAGAGTGCCATCTCGGTACGATCCGCGCGTGACGGCGGCTGCGCTCAGTCGACGTACACGTAGATGGTGTGCCAGCCGGTGGCGCCGTCGGGGATCACGCCCTCGACCGTCGAGGTCTGCACGCCGTCCGGGTCGTAGGCCCGGGAACGCAGCGTGTGCTGGCCGGGTTGGGCATCGGTCCAGGACCAGGACCACTGTCGCCAGGTGTCCACGCTCGCCTCATCCGCCAGCGTCGCCTCCTCCCACGGACCCTCGTCTACCTGGAGCTCCACCTTCGCGATGCCGCGGTGCTGTGCCCAGGCGGCCCCGCCGACGGCGACGTCCCCGGCGCTCACGTGGGCACTCGGACGCGGGACGGAGATGCGCGACGCGGTCTTGATCGGCCCGCGCTCGGACCAGCCGCGGTCGGTCCAGTAGGCCGTCGCGTCCGCGAACCGGGTCACCTCGAGCTCGACGACCCACTTCGTGGCCGAGACGTAGCCGTAGAGTCCCGGCACCACCATCCGGACCGGGAACCCATGCTCGGTCGGCAGCGGCTCGCCGTTCATCCCGACCGCGAAGATCGCGTCGCGGTCGTCGGTGAGCACCTCGATCGGGGTGGACGCGGTGAAACCGTCGATGCTGCGGGAGAGGACCATGTCCGCCTCGGGCAGCGGCACCGCCTCGGCGAGGACCTCCCGGATCGGTAGCCCGAGCCAGAGCGCGTTGCCGACCAGGTCGCCGCCCACCGGGTTGGACACGCACGTGAGCGTCACGTGGGTCTCGACGAGGTCCCGGGCGAGGAGGTCGTCCAGGTTCAGCTCGACCTCGTTCTCGACGAGCCCGTGCACCCGGACCGTCCATGCCGCGGGATCCACGTCCGGCACGATCAGCGCGGTGTCGATCCGGTAGAAGTCCTCGTTCGGGGTGACGAACGGCTCGACGCCCTCGGTGGCGGATTGCACGCCGTCCGGCAGCGGCGGCGCGGGCATCGCGGGGGCCGGCAGCTGGAGCAGGTCGCGGGCCCTCGAGGCGGTGGACCTCGCCGCCGTGACGATCACGCCCGTGAGCGCGGAGGCCGCCGCGACGACGCCGACCACGGTCGCCGAGCGCATGAACGAGCGCCGGTCGGTCCCGACGGCGTCCCGGGACGCGTCATCGAGGTCGTCGCCGGGGTCCTCGCGGGGACCGTTGAGTGTCTCGACCATCGCGCGCAGCGCGATGACACCGGCACCCGCGCCGACCAGCGCCGGCAACCAGGCGAGCATCCCGGTACCGGCCCGCCCCATGGCGGCCACGCCACAGATTCCGGCGAGAACGACCACGGCGAGAGCGGCCGCCGTCGGGCGTCGCACCGCGAGAAGGCCGATGCCGTAGGCGAGCGCCGCAGCCACCAGGGCCATGCATCCGAACAGCACCGCCTTGTCCGCAGTCCCGAACGTTGACGCCGCGAAGTCCTTGAGCCAGGTGGGCGTGGCGTCCACGACGGCGCCCCCGAGGGCGATGAACGGGGAGGCGTCCGGGTCGATGATCGCGGCCACCAGGTGCCCCACGGTCAGGGTCAGCGCCGCGGCGAGCAGACCCGCGACACCCGCGCTCCGACGGATCGTGGCGGGGGTGGGTGGCGAGATCGTCGAGACGCCCATATTCACGAGGGTACGCTCCGGCGCGCGCGCGCGGCCGGAGGCCCGATGGGGACCTCTGCCCGGCGGGCGATCAGCCCTCCAGGGCCTGCACCATCAGGTGCACGAGGGCGTCGAGCTGGACCGAGTCGCTGCTGACGATCTCCTCGTCGCTGCCGTCCAGGGCACGGGCGGCCAGGCTCTGCTTCGCGTCGATGAGCTCGGCGATCTTGGTGTCGATCGTGTGCGCGGCGAGGATCCGCCAGGCGGTGACCGGCTCCTCCTGACCGATCCGGTGCACACGGTCGATCGCCTGGTCCTGCTCGGCCGCGGTCCAGGAGAGCTCGGCGAGGACCACGTTGGAGGAGGCGTGCAGGTTGAGGCCTACGCCGGCCGCGAGCAGTGAGCACACCGCAACGGACACGTCGGAGTCGTTCTGGAACGCGTCGATGGCGGCCTGTCGCTGCGTGGTGGTCTGATCGCCACGGATCGACACCGTGCGCAGGCCCGCGTCGGCGAGCATCCGCTCGGCGGTGTTCATGACGTCGATGTGCTTGGCGAAGAAGACGACCTTGCCGACCGAGTGCACCAGCTGCGCGGCGTAGTCCGCGGCGAGGGTGGCCTTGGCCTGCCCGATCTTGCGGACCATCGTGAACACGTTGTCGCCGTCGGCGGTCGGTGAGGTCGAGTCCAGCTCGGCCTGCGCCACCCGGCGCATGAGCTCCAGGTCCGGCTCGTGGTTGTTCGGGATGCCACCCTCGCGGGCCTCGAGCATGCGCAGGTACCGGTTCACGAGGCGCTGACCGAGCTCGTGCTCGGCCGCGCGGATCGAGCGGCCGATCTCGCCGTCCAGCTCCACCGGAAGATCCGCCACCCGCTTCGCGGGCAGGTCCTTCGCGACGGCGGCCTTGGTGCGGCGCACGATGCCCATGTCGATGACGGCGGCGCGGGCCTGGGGGTAGAAGCCGCGATCGGCAGGGGTCAGCCCGGTGGCCTCGAGCCGGCGGGTCAGCCGCGGGGACGGCTGCTGGCCGTCGGTCCAGCCGAGGAACTGCCAGATGGCGTTGAAGTCCTCGACGTCGTTGATCAACGGGGTACCGGTGAGCGCCATCAGCAGTGGGTTGTGGGTGGGCTCGCGGTCGCGGATCCGCTTGGCGAGGGACAGTACGTGCTGAGAACGCTGGGACGTGAGGTTCTTGATGAAGTGGGCCTCGTCCACGACCATCGAGCGGAAGCCGAGGTTGGACAGCCAGGACAGGTGCCGGTCCAGGATCGCGTAGTTCACCACGAACACGTCCGCGAACGCGTCCATGTCCCGGCCGTCACCGTGGATCACGGTGACCCGGCGCTGCGGGGTCCACCGCTCCACCTCGCGGGACCAGTTGATCTTCACGACGTTCGGGACCACGGCCAGCATCGGGTAGGCGTCCGCAACGGAGGCCGCGATCACCGCCTGAGCGGTCTTGCCGAGCCCCGGCTCGTCGGCCAGCAGGAACGTGCGGTGGCCGCGGCGCACGCTCTCCAGCAGCTGGATCTGGTGCGGCATCAAGTCGAGCCCGGGTGGGGAGAAGCGGTCGATCTTCGGGACCGGAGGCAGATTCATGCTGGCGGCGCCACCGCCGGCGCCCTGCTCGAAGGCCCGGTACAGCGGGTCGATCAGATCCCAGCCGGACAGGTAGCCGACCGGCTCGGGGTCGGCGGGCCGGGACAGGTCCGGTTCGAGGAACGGGTTCGCGCGGACCCTGGCGCGCACGGCGACGGGCACGACCTGCTTGGCGGCGAGCTGCTCGGGCACGACCTCTTCGCGGCGTTGCTCCGGCGCCTTGATCTGGCGTTCCTCCTCGCTGAGCTCGGCACCGGACTCGAGCAGCCAGTCCAGGCGCATCCGCTGGGTGGCGGCAGACGGTGTCCCGTTCGGCTCGAGCAGCGACAGCAGGGAGGTGTCCTGGGCCGCGGTACGCGCGAGGATGGTGGCGACGCCGTCGAGGCGCTTCATCAGCTCGGTGCGGGTGCCGCCCGAGAGTGACTCGTCCGCCTTGATGCGAGCCCGCTCGGAGCGCACCAGGAGCGCGATCACCTGGAACTTGGTGCGGTTCGTCGGCCCCACCTTGCCGTTGGCGGACTTCGCCTCCACCTCGCGCACCCGGCGGGCGAGGATGGGTAGCAGGGGCGCGGGGTCGTTCTGGCGGGCAGAGCGGGTCCCGTTGCGACCCGAGGTACGGCGGCGGCCGTTCGACGGCATGATCCTCCTGGAAAGGTCGAGGCCCGGACCATGGGTCCGCACTCTCGAGAGGCGTGGCGTCCCGGATGCGGCGACGGACTTCAGAGCCGACGTCATAATCGACGGTCGGGCCGACCCGCGTGGGGACCTGCGCTAGGAGCGATGCTACGGGAAAGCGGCCTTTCCGTGCACGTCCTCACCGCATCCCGAACTGTGGCCCCCCTCACACCCGGTTCAGAGCGCGAGGTGGGAGTGCACCTGGGCGACGGCGGAGGCGCCCTCACCGCTGGCGGCCGCGACCCGTTTCATCGACCCGTCGCGCACGTCCCCGGCAGCGAAGATTCCCGGCACCGTGGTCTCCAGCGGGGCAGGTGGGAGCCCGTCGCGCCAGCGCTCGGTGGGCACGTCGCGACCGGTGAGGACGAAGCCCCTGGCGTCGCGGACGACCTCCGGCGGGAGCCAGCCGCATCCGGGATCCGCGCCGAGCAGGAGGAACAAGCCATCCGCGGATACCCGGTCGGGCTCGCTACCGGCGCCCGCCAGGGCGAGCCACTCCAGATACCCGGAACCGCCGCCGTCGACCACCCGTGCGCCGGTCCGCACCGAGATCCGGCGGTGCGTCCCGATCTCGTTGACCAGGTAGGCGGACATCGTCGCGGCCAGCCCGTCCCGGCGCACCACGATGGTGACGCTGCGGGCGAACCTGGCCAGGTGCAGCGCTGCCTGCCCCGCGGAGTTTCCACCGCCCACGACGAAGACGTCCTTGCCCGCCATGTCCCGGGCCACGCTCGAGGCGGCGCCGTAGTACACGCCGCGGCCGATGAGGGACTCGACGTCGGGTACGCCGAGGCGGCGGTAGCTGACCCCGCAGGCGATCAGGACCGCCCTCGCCCGTAGCTCGCCGTCCTCGTGCTCCACGACGTGCGGCTGACCCGGTGCCGTGGCCGGGCGCAGGCCGACCGCATTGCGGCCGGTGAAGATCCGGGCGCCGAACCGGGTGGCCTGGACCCGGGCGCGCAGGGCGAGACGCATCCCGGAGATGCCGCGGGGAAACCCCAGGTAGTTGCGGATCATCGAGCTCGTGCCGGCCTGTCCGCCGACGGCGTCGGCCTCCAGGACCACGGTGTTCAGCGCCTCGGAGGCCCCGTATACGGCCGCGGCGAGCCCGGCCGGACCGGCGCCGACGATGAGGAGGTCGGCGATGTGATCTGGCCCGAGGTCGTCCGGGGTGCCGTAGAACGCGCTGGCCACCGATCGCTGGGTCGCTTCGGCCAGTGGTGGACGGCCGAGGCTCTCGACGATCGGCAGCGCCGCGTCCGGACCGACCGCCGCGCGCAGTCGGCGGCCGACCTCGCTGTCCGGGGAGAACCGGGCGTACGCCATGCCCATCCGGTCGAGGAAGTCGCGGATGCCCGGGACCTCGCCGGACCGACCGTCATCCACGATGGAGACCTGGGTGACCTCCGGAGCCCGGGAGGACCAGGCCCAGTCCGAGAGGAAGTCCGAGATGGCGCCGTGGAACTCCTCGTCGCGCGGGCCCTGGGGGATCATCAGGTAGCTGTCGATGCGCCCTTGCGCCAGGGCGGCGCGCAGCCCGGCCAGCCCCGTGAAGAATGCCTCCGGCGCGGCCAGGATGATCCGGCGGCTGCGCGGGGTCTTGAGCCGGAGCGCGTCCATCAGCAACAGCGCGTCGCCGCTGACTCCGTGGTCGACGCCCACCAGGGCGACGTCCCGGCCACCGGTGACGAGCTGGACGAGCATCGCCTTGGCCGCCGGGCCCTCGACCACGGTGCGCACGTCGTAGTCCCGCGCATACCGGCTGGAGAACTCGGACTCGAGGGCGGCACGCCGGTCGGCGATGGTGACGACGACGATGACGGGAGGCGCTGCCGGATGGTCGGGTACGGCGGGCGCGTGGGGCAGCGTGGGTGGAGTGGTCACGTGGGCGAAGGTACGCCTGATCGACGCGCTATGGCGTGGCGCCGGGGAGGTCGGAGCTGAAGCGGCGGGGCTTTCCCGGGCCGAGGTCGGCTGGTCGGGCCAGGCGGGCGCTCCGCGGGCGGCGCCCGAGCAGGCGCTCGATGCTGCGCAGGGCGGGTTCCTCGTCGCCGCCGACGGCGCGCAGACCGAGCGCGCCGTCGGCGCCCTGGTGCAGGTGCCACGCGAGCGTGCCGTGGGCCTGGAGCACCTGGGTCAGGCCGACGGCGTCCACCCAGGTGCCGTCGGAGGCGGCGAACCGGACCGGGGTCCGGCCTTCGAGGTCGGCCAGGGCGCCGTCCGCGGTGAGCCTCGCGTGGTCACCGGTGCGGTACCGCAGCAACGGCAGGTACGGGTTCTCCGCGGAGGTCACCACGATCTCGCCGCGGTGCCCGGCGGCGACGCCGCGCCCATGCGCGTCGAGCACCTCGACGTGGTGATCCCGTGGGAGCAGGACGTGCGGTCCGCCGTCGACCGAAGCGGCGACCGGCCCGGTCTCCATCAGCCCGTAGACGTCGATCACGGGTGCGCCCCAGCGGGTACGGAGCAGGTCCCGGGCCGCAGGGGAGAGCGCGTTGGCGCCGCTGATGACGGCGACCGGGTGCAGCGCGACCTCGACGTCGGCGAGATCCACCAGCGCCGACGGTGTCGACGTGATCACCTGCGGCTGGACGGCGGCGAGGAACGCCTCCCGGTCCCCGGGCCGGCGCCAGGCGCTGGGGTGCAGGTTGATCCTGGCCAGGCCCGCCTGCTCGAATGCCGAGAGCAGGCTCGCGTAGGTGAACGCGGTCTCCTGGGAGACGACGCTGAGCACCGCGAGCCGGCCGGGGTCCGGGACCCAGTCCGCGCCGGCGAGCGCGACGAGCCGGCGCAACTGGATCAGGTCCGAGCCCACCGTGCGGGCGTGCTGGGGCAGCACCAGCGCGGCGCCGGTGCTGCCGGTGCTCGTCCCCGTGAACGCGTCCGCGAGGGATCGGTCCACCGGCACGAACGAGGCGAGGTCTGCGGCCAGGTCGGCACGGGTGATGGTGGGCACGTCCGCGAACGCCGGTGGTGTGCCGCGCCAGGTTCGCCGGTAGCGGGGCACGGTGGTGGCAGCCCGTTCGAGCAGGCCGGTGACCCACGACGGAGTTGCGGAGCCGGCGCTGGGTGGTTCGGTCCCGCTGATCTCGGCGTGCAGGTGCGCCAACGCGGCGAGGTCGTCGGCGTCGAGGCGGTCGCCGCACTCGTGCACCCACATGGGAGCGTGCGGATGCGCCCGCAGTGCGGCCAGCCGTGCCGCGCCGGGCCCGGTCAGGGTCGGCCAGCGTTCGGCGTCGGTGAGTGCGGTGTCCGCGAACGGCTCGTACTCGCCGAGGACCGGGTCGCCGTCGTGGTGCGGCGGTAGTGGTCGAGCCGGTGTCGCATCCATGGCGTCCTCAGACATAGGTGGTCCTTGCGGCGGCCTCACGGGCGCGCTTGTCCGCCAGTTGGGCGGCGAGCTCGGCCGCTCGGCGCTGTTCCTGGGCAAGTTCGGCCAGCGCTGCCGCGAGCGCGGGACTGCTCAGCGCGGTCAGCCGGTCAGTCGCGACCGCCTCGCTCTCCCCGCCCGGGCGTAGCCCGAGCAGGTCGAGGAACAAGCGGGCGGCCTCTTCCCGGGACCGCGAGTCGGCCACCCACTGTGTCGGCGGCACGTAGGCCGCGAGGGTGCCGACCATCCGTTGCGCCGTTTCGGTCAGCCGCTCCGGCGCCCACCAGCCGGTCCACGGACGCAGGGCGGGCCCGTGCAGCAGCGCCGCGAGGATCCCGATGGCGGCGCGGGTCGGACCCTGCGCGAGCTGTGCGAGTGGCTCGGCCGGGCCGTGGGCATCCCCGCCGCCCGGACGTTCGCGGGCGACGTCGGCGAGGGTGTCCGACCACAGCGCGAGGGCGTCCACCCCCGGATCCCACACGTCCGGCGGCGTCGCGGCGAGGTCGCGCATGAGGTCGGCCAGGGCCGGCCCGGGCGCGGTCCCGGTGCGCCCGCCCGGCTCGCTCGACGCCAGGTGCGTGGCGGCTCTCATCGTCTGTTCTCCGCATTCTCAAGATCCCAGACCCGGGCGGCGAAGTCCCGCGCGAACGGGATCAGGTCGTCCCAGGTGGAGACGGTGTAGACGTCGTAGTCGCCGGCCATCTCGGCGTACTGCTTGCGCGACGACTGCCCGAGGTTCAGGATCAGGGAGCCGCCACCGCGGGCGGCCACGAGGCAGTCCGCTGCCTCGCTCGTCGTCTCTCGGTTCCGCAGGAACATGGAGTTGACCCCCGAGTCGGAGACGACGGCGATGTGGCACCGACGGCCCGTCGCGGACCTCTCCCGGGGCCGGTCCTGCGTGCCGGTGCCGAGGTGGGTGGCCATCAGGTGCTCGAGCGGGAACGAGGTGCTCCCGCCGAAGTAGGCGACGACGGCGGCCAGGACCTCGTCGGCGTTCTCGGTGAACCCGTCGGTGCCGGCGACCTCGTTGGGGCCGGCCCACGTGGTCGCCTGCACCCTGGCCCCGGCGCGCAGCGCCGAGAGGGCCATGATCGCGCCGGCCAGTGCGAGCGGAGAACGCTGCCGCTGCGGATCGGGGATGGAGCCGGAGGAGTCGAGGTACAGATCGAGGTCGACGGGTACCCGGTCCGGTTCGGTGCCGGCGTCGCTGAGGTAGTCCCGGCGCTGCAACGTCACCCCCGGGATCGGCACGGGGCTGCGGACCAGCGACCCGGGCCAGTCGATGGCGCCGAGGTCCTCGCCGACATCCCAGTCTGTGAGGCCGGCCAGCAGCGGATCGGGGTGGGCGGGGGAGACGGTGCTCGGGAACGGCACCAGATGCGGGGCGGCGTTCTCGGCGTACCAGGCGATCGCGGCCCGGACCGGGTCCGACTCGAGGCCGAGCTGGCGCAGCACCGCCGCGTACGCGGCCGGCTCGAGCCCGTGCGGCCGTTCGTTCGTGACGGGCCCGGAGCCCTGGTCCGCGCCGGGCTCGTCGGATCCCGGCAGTGCCGGCACGCTCGGCACCACCCGCGGGTCGATGCTGGGATGCAGGGCCGGCGCTGCGAGCGACGGGTCGCTCGCGAGGCCGGTCGGGATGCCGCCGCCGTCCTCCTGCTGGTGACACACGACGCGCGAAAGGGTGAGCATCGGCATCTCCTCGGGATCGGGCACCAGTTGACGGACCAGTGCTCCGAACCCCGCCGCCCCACCGACGGGGTCGTCGGCGTACGCGCGCACCGCCCGGGCGAGCAGTTGCGCCTCCCGCTCCACGGGGCGGTCGGGTACGTCGGGGCCGGCGAGCGACCCGGTCGGCAGCGACCAGAGCAGCTCGTCGGTCCGCATCACGAGCCGCATGACGGTGTCCTCGCGGCGCGGCGGGCCGATCTGCCGCCATACCTCGTCCATGCGCAGACCGGCCCGGCGCTGCAGGCGGTCGTTGATGAGGAGGTCCGACCACAGGTTCGCCATCACGGGGGCGAGGTCGTCGCGGTCCACCAGGCCCGTTCGCATCCGGATGAGCACTCGGGCGGCGGTGCCGAGATCGCCCGGCGAGAGCACGTGATGGCCCACCTCGTGGGCGAGGATCTCGGTGGGCAGGCCGCTCAGCCCCATCTGCTTGATGAGGTCGAGGGCGATCGAGACCCGGACGTCGCGCAGATTGAACCAGGCGAAGGACCGCACGCCCTGCGGCCGGTCCGTCACACGGATGAGTTCCGGGCTGCTCAGTCGTAGGTGGCTGCCCCACGCGGCCAGGGCGTCCGGCCACGCCGCGTGCCACCGGGCGGCGAGCTGCTGCCGCTCCTGTGCCTTCATCGCCGGGCCACGTGCAAGTAGTAGGAGTGCTCGTGGGCCTGCACGGTCACAGTGCTGGATGGGCCAGCGGGGCCCGACGGCGAGGGCGCGGCCCAGGCGGGCCGGTCGCCACCGGCGGGGGCCGGCCTTGGCACGGCCCGGGAGCCGTGGATGTCGGCGCGGACCTCCCAGTACCGATAGGGCGGGAGATCGGCCTGCGAGTGTGCGGGCTCGATGTCGTCGGTGCCGGCAGCACCATCGTTCGGCGCCGACTCGGTGCGCACCCACCAGCGCAGCCCGTCCCCGCCGAGCAGTTCCGGGATCCGGACCCAAGGCCCCCCGAACCCGCGGAAGCCGCCGATGCGCCACGGACCCGTCAGCCCGGGCCACCACCATGGGTCCTGTGCGTTCCGGGCCAGCACGTCCCAGGGGTCGGCGTCGGCGGCCACGGGGGCATCCCACGGTGAGCCCGCCGCCCCACCCGGGCGCAGCCGCGCCGCACCGCCGAGCACGGACTCGGGCAGGTCGGCGGCCGCGCCGAGGGCCGCGCTGCGCCACTGCACCGCCCCGCACCGCCAGGCCGCGACGGTGACGGCGCCGCGCAGGTGGGTCGCCTCCGTCGCACCCGCCATGGCGGCACCGACGAGGTCGCGCCAGCGCACCGCGTCGACGGTGCCGCGCAGCCGGGTGACGGCCGTGATCAGGTCCGACAGCGCCGCCGCCGGATCCGGGCCGAGCGCCGGTGCGAGCCGGGGGACCCAGTCGAGCAGAACCGTGGTCGTCGGGTCGTGCGGATGCCACCGGCGCGCGCTCACGCGCGCGGCGGCGCGCGCCAGTACCTCCTCGGCGAGGGGGTCGAGACGCCCGGCCGGCAGCCCGGCCGTGGCGACGCCGTCAAGCATCACCCCGATGCGCTGCAGCGCGCGGTGCAGGTCCGCCCGGGGTGCTCCGGCCGCCTGGGCGCGGGCGAGGACGTCACCGACGTGGGAGCGTCGGCCCACCGCCCAGGTGCGCCACGCGCCACCCGGCTGCGCTGCCACGTCGGTCGCGGTCACGGGTTCGAGGACAGCCAGGTCAGGTAGTTCGTGTAGCGCTGGTGTGCGTACTTCAGCGCCAGTGCGTCGTCGTACAGGTGCCCGTAGAGCTTGCGAGCCATCGACCAGGAGTCGAGCACCCGCTCGATCCGGGCCAGTCGCACCCGTACGCTCGCGGCATCCACGCCGTCGAGCCCCGCGTGCAGCTCGTCCAGGAGCTCACCGACCGCATCACTGCCGTCCCGGTCGAGGGTGTCGTACTGCGCGCATGCGTCGTCGAAGATCCCGCGCAGCCAGGAGATCCGGTCCGTGCGCAGCGGGGCGCCCTCGTCGCCGTCGAACACTCCGGCCCGCAGGTCCGGGCTGATCTTGTCGTGCAGCACGAACGGCAGCACCGCGCGGACGTCCTCGATGCCCACCTCGGGGCGGCCCCGGAAGAACGCCATCGCCTTCGAGTAGGAGATGAGCGACTGCAGGGACCGGACCGAGAGCCCGTTCAGGGCGGAGGTGCCGATGTCGGAGAGTCGGTCCCGCCCGGTGTCCTGCGCTGCGATCTGGTGCACGTCCGCGCCGGCAAGGCGGGCCGTGTCCTTCGTGCGGTACTCGAACTGCACTCCGGCGCGCTCGAGGAACTCCAGCTGGGCGGCGAAGAACTCGATCCGGCGGCGCACGTCCGCGGGCATCGGCAGGGCCCGGATCGCGGCGTCGAGGGCGTCGTGCTCGGCCTCGGTGAACACGATCCCCTCCGGCACGTGCTCCTCGGGACGGAGCCGGCGCGCGGCCCGGTCCACCAGCTGGTCCAGGAACCGGGTGTTGAACGGCAGCGCGTGCGCCACGACGTCGATGCGGTCCTTGAGCGCCTCGACCACCTGGTAGGTGCCGCCGCCGGCGTCGTCATTGGCGGTCAGGTACCAGGCCGATGCGCCGGTGGAGTAGATCTGGTCGTAGACCTCGACGTAGCCGTCCGCGAGCACGGTGAGCAGCGCCGACTGGGTGCGCGTCGGGATCCGGTTGTACTCGTCCACGATCTTCACCCGCATGCCGAGCCAGGTGCGCCAGGCGACGTCCACCTCGCCGAGGGAGTCGGCCGAGATCAGGTCCTTCGGCAGCGGCGTGCCGAACATGTCCGTCACGGTCAGCTGTGGGTGGCCGTGCTGCATGGCCCGGCGCACCTCGCGGATCGGGTAGCCGGCGAGGATCCCCATCAGCACCGCGGACGCGGTCTTCCCACGGCCCGGCCCGCCGAGCAGCAGGCACCGGCCGCGCACGGCGAAGGTGAGCAGCGGCAGCAGCACGAAGCTCGAGTAGGACTGCGCGGACGGCAGCCGCAGCTCCGCCGCACTGTCCCCGAGCGCGAACGAGCGGCCGGCTGCGCCCGGGCGTTCGAACTCGATGTCGTAGTGCGGGGAGATGATCGCGTGGTTGACGATCCAGAAGTAGGCCTGCCGCACCTTCTCGTCGAGCCTGCTCGGGCCGGCCGACTCGGGCGCGAGCGGGGCGAACAGGTCGTCCACGCTCAGTTCGCGGCGGTCCTCGCCGCTCGCGGTGGGCAGGGTGGGGGCGGCGGAGACATCGCTGCGCCGACCCTGCTCGACGGCGGAGGCCGGGTCTGTGCTGTTGCGTGCTCCGTTGCTCCGGGGTGCTTCGGCCTCGTTCATCGGCGAGTCCTGCTTCCTGCGCGGTGCGCGTCGGTGCCGGCCTGTGGCAACGGATCGGCCAGCCGCCGGCCGTGGTCGAGGGCGTCGACGAGGTCGACGGCGGCCGCGAGCCTGCCGGCGGGGGAACCGCGCAGTTCGTGCCAGGGCACGCCGGAGCCGTCGAGGACCTCACGGAACCGAGCGCTCATCGCGTGCCGCAGGTGTTCGCCGTCCCGCAGGCCGTCCTGGACGAAGCCGATCTCGTCGCCGGTGAGCAGGTACAGATCGGGGCGCCGGCGCGCGGCGAGGGCCGTCACCGACGGCGACGCGGCTCCCACGTAACGCTCGTGCCAGACGGTGGTGGCGAGCACGTCGGTGTCGGCGATGAGGAGCGGTCGCGGGGTCCGCGCCGCGGCGGCGTCCTCAAGGCGGGCCTGTTCGGTGGCGACCAGGTCGAACTCGCTCGAGTGCCAGGGCGCGCTCAGCCCACCGGGCCGGATCTCGCTCCAGGTCCGCCCGAACTCCGGCACCTCCGGTGTGCCGTAGTGGGCGGTCAGGTCCCTGGCCAGGGTGGTGGTGCCGGTGGACTCCGCGCCGAGGACCACCACCCGCGTGGTCAGGTACGCGCGCACCGGCGCCGGCAACGCCCACCAGTGGCGGTGCGGATCGGCGCGCACGGCGGTCCCCGAGACGGGCACCTCCTGACGGGCCGGGTCGACCCGCACCCATTGGGCATCCAGCCGGTCCGCGAGCTCCACGCCGTACGCGTCCGAGGTGAACACCGCGTCGACGGGTTCGTCAAGCAGGGAGGTGATGACGGCGAGGTGGGTATCCCAGGCGGCGTCCGAGCCGTAGTCCACGGGGGTGTCGTCGACGGCGTGCACCACCCGGGCCTGGGGTGCTTCGGCGCGGATCCAGTCCGCACGGACCGATGCCGGAATCGACTCCACGGACGAGACCAGCACCTCGACGGTGAGGGCGTCACAGGAGCGCAGGCCGGTCCGGATCAGGTTCAGGTGGCCCGCGTGCAGCGGGTAGAACTTGCCCAGGACGAGGCCGTGCCGGAAGCGACGCGTCACGGGTGACCCGCCCGCGCAGTGCCCACGGCGTCCGGGTCCGCGGCATCGGCGTCAAGCACACCCGCGCCCACCCTGCCCACGGCGGGTGCACTGGCCAGCGCCTTGCGCCACTTGCGCATCCCGACCACACACATCGCGAGGTAGACCACGTACAGCACCGCCGTCAGCCACAGCCCTTGCGAGGCGTAGAGGCCGATCAGGACGACGTCGGTGACCAGCCATACCGTCCAGTTGCCGAGCCACTTGCGCCCGAGCATCACCTGCGCGACAACAGAGGACGACGTGGTCAGCGAGTCCCAGAACGGGACGGCGGAATCGGTCCACGCGGACAGGGCGAACAGACCCGCGATGGTGAGCAGTGCCGTCACTCCTGCCGCGCCGGCCCACGCCCAACCGGGCGTGCGCCGCACCACGAGCGCTGCGCCGTCGGGCCCGCGCCTGGTCCACCAGTACCAGCCGAGCGCTCCGACCACGGCGAACAGGACCTGCAGGGCAGCGTTCGCGTACAGGCCGGCGCCGGCGAACAGGATCAGGAAGGCGACGTTGTTGGCGAGCCCGATCGGGAACGTCCACACGTTCTGGCGAACGGCGAGCCACACGCAGATCGCACCGGTGACGAATCCGAAGACTTCCGTGGGGTCCACGCCCGCGAGACTAGCCGACACCGGACTCGTGACTCGTCCGGAGCCGGATCTTGACACATACCGATATGGGTATACATTGGACGGCATGGCACGAGCAGCAACGACGGCGGATGCGTTCAACGCGGTGGCGGAGCCGGTGCGTCGCGACATCCTCGACGCCCTGGCGGACACCGAACGGTCCGTCGGGGAGGTCGTCGATGCGCTCGGGCTGGGGCAGCCGCAGGCGTCCAAACACCTGCGGGTACTGCGTGAGGTGGGGTTGGTGGACGTGCGAGATGAAGGGCGTCGGCGGCTGTACCGCACGAACGCACAAGCGCTGCGGCCGATCCACGAGTGGGTCAGTCGCTACGAGAGACAGTGGAACGAACGGTTCGACGCGGTGGACACCGTGCTCGAGGAACTGAAGGAGAGCGAGTCATGAGCCAGACGACGACGAAGGGCACGGCGGTCCTGACGCTGCCGAGCGACACCGAGATCCTCGTGACGCGTGAGTTCAACGCGCCGCGGCACCTCGTCTACCGGGTCTTCACGGAGCCGGACCTGATCAGGCGGTGGTGGGCCGGCCAGCGCGGCAACGTGACGGTCGCCGAGGTCGACCTGCGGGTGGGCGGCGCCTGGCGGTACGCACTGGAGGCGGGCGGCGGCTTCGAGGTCGGCTTCCACGGCGAGTTCGAGGAGATCGTGCCCGACGAGCGGATCGTGTGCACCGAGATCTTCGAGGGCATGCCCGGCGGCGAAGGGGCGGGCGAGGCGACGCTGATCACCTACACGTTCACCGAGACCGATGGCCGGACGACGCTCGAGGTGCTCACAGCCTGCAGGTCCAGGCAGACCAGGGACGTCATCATCTCCTCGGGGATGGAGGTCGGGATGCAGGAGGGATACGACCTCGTCGAGGAGCTCGCGGTCGAACTGGCGCTCTGACGCGGCCGCGTGGTCAGCGGCGCGGGGAGTCCACCCGGTCCCACCCGCGCGGCTGGCTGCGCGACCCGAGGCGGTCGCTGCGGGAGCGGTACACCACGTACGGGCGCCACAGGTAGAACAACGGGACGCTGAACACGTGCACCAGCCGCGTGAACGGCCACATCGCGAACAGGACCATCGCCGTCATCGCGTGCAGCTGGAAGCCCAGCGGCGCCTGGGCCATCAGCTCCGGCTTCGGCTGGAAGTAGAAGATGCTGCGCCACCACTCCGAGACCCCGGTGCGGTAGTTGTAGTGGCCGCCGAGGTTGAGCACGCCGCCGGCGACCGTGTTCCACAGGCCGAGCAGGATGACCAGTGCGAGGGCGAAGTACATCGCCTTGTCCATCTTCGTGGTCGCCCGGAACACCGGGCCGGTGGTGCGGCGGCGGTAGATCAGCAGGACGAGGCCGAGGAGCGTGCAGAATCCGGCGATCCCGCCGACTCCGATCGCGAGGGCGTGGTAGAGCTCCTCGGACATGCCGATCGCGTCGGTCCAGTTCTTCGGGATCACCAGGCCCATCAGATGGCCGAGGAACACGAACAGGATGCCGAAGTGGAACAGCGGGCTGCCCCAGCGCAGCAGCCGGTCCTCGTAGAGCTGGGAGGAGCGGGTGGTCCACCCGAACTTGTCGTAGCGGTAGCGCCAGATGTGGCCGACGACGAAGATCGCGAGCGCCACGTACGGCACGATCACCCAGAGCAGCGTGGTCATCGCGGGTCTCCCATGTAGGACGGTGGGGCGAACGGTTCGAGGCCGACCTCCTCCTCGGGTGGGCCGGCCGCGATGAGGGTGGTGATGGCCTGCTCCTCCTCGCCGGCCAGCGGCGGGAGGGTGGCGCAGACGGCGGTGAGCGCGCCCGCGTAAGGGGAGCCGGCGTCCCGCAGGGCGACCCGGAGCACCTCGAGCCCGGCACGGTGCTTGAGCAGGAGCTCACGGCCCCAGGCCAGGTCGGTGGTGGCGGCGAACTCGAGGACCACGCACAGGTGGTCGGGCAGCTCGTCGTCGGAGAGCTCGAGCCCGCTCTGCCGGTAGGCGGACTTGAAGTCGAGCATCGCCATGCCGCGCTTGCGGGTGTCCCCGAACGCGTAATAGGTCAGATACAGTGCCCGGCGGCGGTCCAGGTCGAACGTGCGCACGTACTCGGCGCCGATCGCCTGGTCGTCGCCCGCGGCCAGGTGGTCGACGAGGCCGCCGAGGTCGCTGCGGGCCGGGTCCGGCAAGGACCCGACGGCGGTGGCGAGGGCTGGGAGCCGGTCGGCCAGGTTCGCGTCGGGGTACTCGAGCAGGAAGGCGGCGACGCGGTAGATGAGGGCGTCGGTGCCCTCACCGGCGCGGGGCCGGTCCCGGCGGAGCGTGAGCAGCTGCTTCATGACCGGTCCTCGCCGTCGGCCGGGTTGTCGGTGTCCCGACGCTCCGGGAAGAGCCCCGATGGGCTGCCGTTGCCGTCCCAGTTGAGCAGGTTCACCCGGGCAGCCTTGTCCGCCGGGTCGGTGCCGAAGTCGGAGCGCTGGCGCGTCTTCAGGGCGGCGAAGTTCTCCACCGCGAGCGGCGTCTGCGAACCCGACCCCTCGCCGAACGGGCCGGAACCACCCATGCCCGGTCCGCCGTCGTAATCCAACGAGCAGTCCGTGGCGAGCTCCTCCAGGCCGTGCGCCTGCTCGGCGTGCGTGGGTGGGATGACGTACCGCTCGTCGTACTTCGCCAGGGCCAGCAGCCGGTACATGCCGCGGATGTCGGCACCGGTCATCCCCACGGCGGTGGCGATGGACTCCTCGGGCTCGCGGCCCATGTTGATCTCGCGCATGTACGAGCGCATCGCGGCCAGGCGGCGGAGCACGTTCGTGACCGGGACGGGGTCCCCGGCGGTGAACAGCTCGGCGAGGTACTCGACCGGGATCCGCAGGGTGTCGATCGCGGCGAACAGGTTGCCGGGGTCCTCGGCGTCCTCGCCGGTCTCGGCGACCA
This sequence comes from Occultella aeris, assembly GCF_902703175.1. Classification (GTDB taxonomy): domain Bacteria; phylum Actinomycetota; class Actinomycetes; order Actinomycetales; family Beutenbergiaceae; genus Occultella; species Occultella aeris. The sequence goes on from NZ_CACRYJ010000071.1 coordinate 61,085, forward strand.
CGTCGACCACCGGTGAGAGCGGCGGGATGTACCAGACCATCGGCATGGTCCGGTACTCGGGATGCAGCGGCAGCGCCACCTCGTAGTCGTTGATGAGCGACCAGATGGGGGAGCGCTGCGCGGCGAGCACCCAGTCGTGGGCGATCCCGGCCGCCTCTGCGGCGCGGACCACCGTCGGGTCGTGGGGGTCGAGGAAGCAGTCCCGCTGCGCGCGCAGGAGGTCCTTCTCGTCCGGGACCGAGGCCGCGGCGAGGACCAGGTCGGCGTCGTAGAGGACCAGGCCGATGTAGCGCAGCCTGCCCACGCAGGTCTCCGCGCACACGGTCGGCAGCCCGACCTCGATGCGGGGGAAGCAGAACGTGCACTTCTCCGCCTTGCCCGTGCGGTGGTTGAAGTAGACCTTCTTGTACGGGCATCCGGTGACGCACTTGCGCCACCCCCGGCAGGCGTCCTGGTCCACCAGGACGATGCCGTCCTCCTCGCGCTTGTAGATCGCACCGGAGGGGCAGGAGGCGGCGCACGCGGGGTTCAGGCAGTGCTCGCAGATGCGCGGCAGGTAGAACATGAAGGTCTGCTCGAACTCGAGCTTCACCTTGTCCGAGACCTTCGCCAGCACCGGGTCACCGGGCACGATCTCGGTGGAGCCGGCCAGGTTGTCGTCCCAGTTCGCACTCCAGCTGATGTTCATGTCCTTGCCGGACAGCAGCGACTTCGGCCGGGCGACCGGGGTGTGCTGCTGGGCGGGGGCGGTGGTGAGGGACTCGTAGTCGTAGGTCCACGGCTCGTAGTAGTCGCTCATCGAGGGCATCTTCGGGCTGGCGAAGATCGTGGCGAGGTTCTTCAGCCGGCCGCCGGCCTTGAGCTTGAGCCGGCCCCGCTTGGTGAGGGTCCAGCCGCCCTGCCAGGTGTCCTGGTCCTGGTAGGTGCGGGGGTAGCCCTGCCCTGGCCGGGTCTCCACGTTGTTGAACCACACATACTCGGTGCCGGACCGGTTCGTCCACGCCTGCTTGCAGGTGACCGAACAGGTGTGGCAGCCGATGCACTTGTCCAGGTTCATCACCATCGCCATCTGTGCCATGACGCGCATCAGTACTGCACCTCCTGGGAACGACGGCGGATCAGCGTGACCTCGTCGCGCTGATTGCCGGTGGGGCCGATGTAGTTGAACGCGTAGGACAGCTGCGCGTATCCGCCCACCAGGTGCGTGGGTTTCATCATGATCCGGGTGAGCGAGTTGTGGATGCCGCCACGCTTGCCGGACTTCTCCGACAGGGGCACGTCGATGAGCCGGTCCTGCGCGTGGTGCATGTACACCGTGCCCTCGGGCATCCGGTGGGAGACGATCGCGCGGGCCACGACCACCCCGTTGCGGTTCACGCACTCGATCCAGTCGTTGTCCGAGACGCCGATCTTGGCGGCGTCGAGGTTGGACATCCACACGGCCGGCCCACCGCGGGACAGGCTCAGCATGAGCAGGTTGTCCTGGTACTCGGAGTGGATCGACCACTTGTTGTGCGGGGTGAGGTACCGGACCGCGATCGTGGTGCCCGCGGTGCCGTCGGCGCGCTCGCCGACGGGTGTCTCCCCGAACAGCACCGCCATGTTCAGGGGCGGCCGGTAGATCGGCATGTTCTCCCCGATCTCGCTCATCCAGTCGTGGTCGAGGTAGAACGACTGCCGGCCGCTGAGCGTGTGCCAGGGCTTGAGCCGTTCGACGTTGATGGTGAACGCCGAGTACCGGCGGCCGCCGCTCTCCGAGCCGGACCACTCCGGCGAGGTGATCACGGGGGTGGGGGCGGCCTGGGTGTCCGCGAACCGGATCCGCTTGCCCTCGTGCTCGGCGGCCAGGTCGGCCATCGGTTGGCCGGTGCGCTGCTCCAGGGTGTGGAAGCCGGCGGTGGCCAGGTGCCCGTTCGTCGTCCCGGACAGGGACAGGATGAACTCGCAGACCTGGCGGTCCTGCTCCAGCGCCGGCCGGCCCTCGGCGACGCCACCGCGGGCCGGCCCGTTCAGGTCGCGCAGGAGGTCCACCTCGTGGGCGAGGTCGAACGTGATGCCCTTCGTGGTGGCGCCGAGCTCGGCCAGGAGCGGGCCGGCCGAGCGCATCTTGTCCGCGATCGCCGTGTAGTCCCGTTCGACGACGACGAGCTTCGGCATCGTCCTGCCGGGGATCGGCTCGCACTCGCCGAACTTCCAGTCCTTGACGATGCCCGACGGCGTCGCGAGCGCATCCGGGGTGTCGTGCGTGAGCGGGACGGCCACCAGGTCCTTGCGGGTGCCGAGGTGTGCGCGGGCCTGCTCGGAGAACTCCGCGGCGATGTTGTGGAACGCCTCGAAGTCGGTGCGGGCCTGCCACGGTGGGGCGATCGCGGGGTTGAACGAGTTCACGTACGGATGCATGTCGGTGCTGGACAGGTCGTACTTCTCGTACCAGGTGGCGGCCGGCAGCACGATGTCGGAGAAGATCGTCGTGGAGGTCATCCGGAAGTCGAGGGTGAACAGCAGGTCGAGCTTGCCGGCGGGTGCCTCGTCCCGCCAGACGACATCCCGTGGACGCTTGTCCGCTGGCGTCTCGCTCGCGTTGACGGAGTGATCGGTGCCGAGCAGGTGCCGCAGGAAGTACTCGTCGCCCTTGGCGGAACTGCCGAGCAGGTTCGAGCGCCAGATGCCGAGCACCCGGGGGAAGTTCTCGGGCGCGTCCGGGTCCTCCGCGGCGAACCGCAGGTCCCCGCTCTTGAGCTGGGCCGGGACGTACGTGCCGACGTCCTGCCCGGCCGCCTCGGCGTCGTCGACGACCTGCAGCGAACTGCGGTCGAAGGTGGGGTAGGACGGGGACCAGCCGAGCCGGGCGGACTGGGCGAGGATGTCCGCCGTCGTCATCCCGGCCCAGCGGCCGCCCGGGCGGCCGGACAGTTCGTCGGCGGTGAAGGCGTCGTAGCGGAACTGGTCGGTGTGCAGGAACCAGTACGCCGTCTGGATCATGTGCCGCGGCGGGCGGGACCAGTCCAGGGCATTCGCGTACTGGGTGAAGCCGGTCAGCGGACGCACCTTCTCCTGGCCGACGTAGTGTGCCCAGCCGCCGCCGTTGCGGCCCTGGGACCCGGTGATCGTGGTGAGGGTGAGGAACGCCCGGTAGATGGCGTCGGAGTGGAACCAGTGGTTCGTCCCGGCACCCATCAGGATCATCGAGCGACCGTTGGACTCCTCCGCGTTCGCGGCGAACTCCCGGCCGATCTTCGCGGCCTTCCTCGCGGGCACGCCGGTGATGGCCTCCTGCCATGCGGGCGTGCACGGTGAGGTGGCGTCGTCGTAGCCGGTGGGCCACTTACCGGGCAGCCCGTCGCGGCCGACTCCGTACTGGGCGAGCAGAAGGTCGAAGACCGTGGTGACCAGGTGCGCACCGACCCGGCGCACCGGGACCCCGCGCACGATCTCGGCGGCGGCGCCGTCGGGCGTGTCGAAGCGGGGCAGCGTGACCGGCACGGCGTCCGGCACCGCACCCGGCCCGGCTGCGGCCGACGCGGCATCGGCGACGCTCAGCGCCGGCGCGACTCCTTCGAGGTCCAGGTTCCACTTGCCGGCGCCCGCCTCCCCGAACCGGAAGCCCAGGGACCCGTTCGGGACAACCGGGGCACCGGTGGACTCCTCGAGGACCACCGTCTTGAACTCGTCGTGCTCACCCCGGCCGGGGGTGCCCGGCGGCAGGTCCGCGGCGGTGAGGAACTTCCCCGGAACGTAACCCTCGCCGTCGGGCTCGAGCCGGATCAGGAACGGGAGGTCGGTGTACGAGCGTGCGTAGTCGACGAAGTACGGCGTGCGGCGGTCGACGAAGAACTCCTTGAGCACAACGTGCCCCATCGCCATCGCGAGGGCGCCGTCCGTGCCCGGAACCGGGGCGAGCCATTCGTCGGCGAACTTGACGTTGTCCGCATAGTCGGGGGCGACCGCGATGACCTTCTGGCCCCGATAGCGGGCCTCGACCATCCAGTGCGCGTCCGGGGTGCGGGTCACCGGGACATTCGAGCCCCACATGATGAGGTACCCGGCGTCCCACCAGTCGCCGGACTCGGGCACGTCCGTCTGGTCCCCGAAGACCTGCGGTGACGCCACCGGGAGGTCGGCGTACCAGTCGTAGAAGGACAGCATCGCGCCACCGATGAGGGAGTAGAACCGGGACCCGACGCCGTGGGAGACCATCGACATCGCAGGGATCGGGGAGAACCCGGCGATCCGGTCCGGTCCGTGGTCGGCGATGGTCGCCACGTGCGCGGCGGCGATCATCTCGACCGCCTCGCCCCAGCCGGCGCGGACCAGGCCACCCTTGCCACGGGCGGCCTTGTACCGCTTGGACCGCTCCGGGTCGCCGGTGATGTCCCGCCAGGCGAGTACTGGGTCACCGAGGCGGGCCTTCGCCTCCCGGTACATCTCGAGCAGGACGCCGCGCACGTACGGGTAGCGGACCCTGGTGGGGGAGTAGGTGTACCAGGAGAACGCGGCGCCGCGCGGGCAGCCCCGCGGCTCGTAGTCGGGTCGGTCCGGGCCGGCGCTGGGATAGTCGGTCTGCTGCGCCTCCCAGGTGATGATGCCGTCCTTGACGTAAACCTTCCAGGAGCAGGATCCGGTGCAGTTGACGCCGTGCGTGGACCGGACGACCTTGTCGTGCGCCCAGCGGTCCCGGTAGAACGTGTCCGCGTCCCGACCGCCCTTCTGGTGCAGCGTGCGCAGGTCCGCCGAGACCTCCTTGGGCTTGAAGAACCGCCGGGCCTTCAGCAGGCCCTCCACGATCCCGGTGTCCAGCCCGGGTGGCGGTGTCTGCTGCGTGGTCATGACGTGTTCCCTCCGGTGGTGGGCTCTGCGGGGTCTACGGGTGCGGCCGCCGCGGTTTCGGCGCGGCGCAGGGCGGCCTTGCGGACCGGACCCCAGGTGAAGGCGGCCATGCCGAAGGCGACGAGGGCGAGCAGGACGTATCCGACCGTGTAGCTGCCGAGGGCGTCGTAGGTTGCGCCCATCACGAGCGGCGGCACGAACCCGCCGAGGCCGCCGGCCGCGCCGACCACCCCGGTGACGGACCCGACCTTGTTCGGTGGTGCGACCTGCCCGACGAGTGCGAACGTGGCGCCGGACGCGGCGCCGAGGGTGGCGGCCATGCCAAGGAATGCGGCCGTCGGGATCGGCACCAGCGGAAGCCCGATCGCATCGATGGCCGAGAACACGCCGGTCGCTGCGAAGCTCACGAGGAGCACCTTGATCGCGCCGATCCGATCCGAGAGTGCGCCGCCGATCGGCCGGGCGACCACGGCCAGGATGACGAACACCGCGGTCCGGAACGAGGCATCGGTTCCGGTCAGGCCATAGGCGTTCACCAGATACGTGGGCAGGTACACGCTGAAGGCGACGAAGCCGCCGAAGCCGAGTGCGTACAGGGCGGCCAGTTGCCAGGTGACCCCGAGCTTCATCGTCGCGGCCGTGTTGGCGACGAAGGAGCCCGCGGGCCTGGGCCGGTCCGGGGACTCCCGGAGCATCAGGTAACTCACCACGGCATACACGGCCAGGATCACGCTGACCAGCACGAACGGCGCCTGCCGGCCGAAGGAGTCGGCGAGTGGCACTGTCGTGAACGCCGAGATCGCGGTGCCGGCGGTGCCCATTCCGAAGATCCCGAGCGCGGCGCCGCGTTTGCTGACCCGGTACCAGGAGGACACGAACGGCACCCCGATCGCGAACGAGGTGCCGCCGAGGCCGAGGAAGAACCCGCCGAGCAGCATCATCGGGAACGAGTCCGCCACGAAGGCGATGAACAGCACCGGGATGATGGTCAGCACGCTCACGAGCGGGAACATGAACTTCGCGCCGAACCGATCGGTCAGCGCACCGATCGGGATCCGCCCGAGCGATCCGACGAGCACCGGCGTCGCCACCAGCGCCGACTGCTGGAACCCCGTCAGGTCGAGCCGCTCGCCGTAGTCTCCCCCGAGCGGCGAGATCAGCGACCAGGCCCAGAAGTTCACGCCGAACCCGACCGTGGCCAGGACCAGCATCATGGTCGCCCGCGACCTCTCGCCCTGCTCGAGGGCCGTCCTGGCCCCGCCTGCTGTGTTCGATCCGGACATCGATCCCCGCCGTTCTGACGCCGTGTGATCAACCTCTCGAAGAACCTAGCAAGGCCCACGAGGGGGCGCCCGTGATAAATCCCGGAAACCCCCTCGCGGATCGGGGTTAGCGGAGCCGATCCGCGAGCTGGGCCTCGTACAGCGACTCCGGGATCAGCCCGCCGCGATCGGTGCCCTCGATGAAGCCCTCGGGGTGCGTGTACGGGCCGTCGCCGGTGATGTCACCGAAGCACCCGATCGCGTAGTTCTGGCCGGTCGGCGGGCGCTGGACGACCAGTTGGGTGCCCGCCGTGTCGGTGTTCCACGCCACCGAGTGCACCGCGGACCAGCCGTGCCCGGTGCCCCAGTCGCCACGGTTGTACAGACCGATGGTGCGCTCGCTGTTCGGGTCGATCTCGGTGTGGTTGTCGAACAGCAGCCCCTGGGTCCATTGCCGGTGGCCCTCGCTCGAGGTGTGCGAGCCGGTCGCGGTGGTCCGGTGGAACACCACGCCCGAGACCGAGCTCGTCCCGTTGGAGACGAACGCGTGCCGGGACTCGCTGGCGTGGCAGTCGGTGAACAGCACCTGTTGGGAGTTGCGTTCCAGATTGAAGTTGTAGCGCATGCTCCCGGTGATCTCGGAGACTGGGTCCAACGCGTGGCAGGAGACGACCGTGGCCCGGGTTGTGGTGCCCGTGACGATGCCGGACTGACTGAAGTGCAACACGGTGCAGCGGCGCACCCACGCGTCCTCGGCCTGGCGGATCCGGATGGCGTGCTTGGCGTGGGACCCGGCCTCCGTGGTCGGGCCGTCGTAGGCGACGTCCACCCGCAGGTCCTCGATGCCGACCTCGGTGACGCGGCGCGCCTGGTCCCAGACGTAGACGTAACTCTGGGACAGCGTCCGGTCAAGGGTCGTGAACAGCGGCACGTCCACGGTCACCCGGTTGCCTGTGATGGCCGTGATGTAGCGGTTGTAGACGATGGGGAGCTGTCCCGGCGTCCACGGAGCATCGATACCGGTGCCGCCGCCGTCGACGGCGTCGATCCATTCCTGGGTGCACGGGTGGGTGATGATGATGTTGTCACCGACGCTCAGGCCAGAGGCGTCCGCCACCGTGAAGGCAGCGTCCGCCACTCGCACCAGGTCGCTGATGAGATCGGTGCGGGTGCCGGGCACCTCACCGTCCCAGTTGCCGTTGTCGCCGATGACGACGGCGTTGCGCTCCGGATCCCCACCCTGCGGCCGGATGATCGTGTTCGTCGCCGGATCCGCCCCGTCGCCGACACCCCGGATGACGACGCCGCTGTAGGGCTGGTCGATGGTGCGGCTCACCGGGTACACGCCGCCCTCGAGCAGCAGCGCGCCGCGGAACCCGTCCTCGCCGACGGGCAGGGCACCGACCAGCGCGATGGCGGCCTCGATGTGGTCGTGGTTGTCCGCGCCGTCGGGCAACGGGGCGATCGAGTGGACCACGGGGACGTCGGGGATGTCCCGGCCGCCACGGTGATAGCCGGTGTGGCCGAAGTCGGGTAGCCGGTGCCCGTCACGGCGGGGGTAGACGAGGCCGCCGCGCCCGTTCACGCGGACCAGGGCGCAGTTCCAGCTTCCGGCCGGGGAGCGCCGCGAGCTGGCTCCGGGCGCGGCCGGCCCGGTCCCGGCATGCGCGGCGGCCGCGCTCGACCCGCCCACCGCACTAATCGTGGCTGCACCCAGCAGGAATCCTCGACGTGAGATCTGCACAACTTCCTCCTTGAAGTTCCGATGGAACCCCGATGATGGGCGGCCCGCGGGGGCGGGTGGCCACGGGTTGCCGGATGTTGCCGCAGATTGGGGTATGCGCTTTCCCGCAATTGCGGTCGCCGATGGCGACGTCGACATCGGCGCGAGCCGGGCCCACAACGCAGCGGGCCCGCCCGGATCTCTCCGGACGGGCCCGCTGACCTGCGACTTCTCTTGTGGGCGATACTGGGATCGAACCAGTGACCTCTTCCGTGTCAGGGAAGCGCGCTACCGCTGCGCCAATCGCCCGGGCTGCGAGGTGGGTACGGGATTCGAACCCGTGTATACGGCTTTGCAGGCCGCTGCCTCGCCTCTCGGCCAACCCACCGGTGGTACTCATCTGGGACCCACCGGAGTGGTGCCTCCGAGCGGACGACGGGACTCGAACCCGCGACCCTCACCTTGGCAAGGTGATGCTCTACCAACTGAGCCACGTCCGCATGCTCGCTTCTCCCACTCGAAAGTGGTTTCTGCGTGCGTCGGAGACTCTAACCCAGTCCCGGGCCGAACGTCCAACCGGTCCCACCTGGGTAGCGTGTGACCGTGACCACAACGCCTCCGGGCCCTGATCGAGCACGGGCCTGGTTCCGTGGCATCCGCGCCCGGGACGTGATCGGCTACGCCGATCTGGCCCGCGAGCCCGAGGCCCTGGCGGACGGCGGTTGGTGGGTCGTGGTGGCCGAGTTCGACGGGCCGCTGCACGCGTGGCGGTTCGCCGACGTGCACCGCACCGGAGCCGCGGACGCCGTCGTGCGTGACGCCAAGCCCTGGCACGGGCCGGCGCCGGAGCAGTGGCGCAGCACCATGTCGCGCACGGAGTACGTCGCGGCGGTCGAGGCGGTCCGGGCCGCCGTGCTCGAGGGCGAGGTCTACCAGGCGAACATCTGCCGGGTGCTGGCCGCGCCCCTGGCCGGGCCGCAGCCGCAGGCCGTACTGCCCGACGGCGGTGGCTGGCGTCCCGATGCGGCTGCCCTCGCGGTGCGGCTCGCCACGGGCAACCCCGCGCCGTACGCGGCGCTCATCGACGTGCCGGCCGGTCCGGAGTGGCCGGGTAGCTGGGTGGTGAGCGCGTCCCCGGAACTCTCGGTGCGCGTTCGCGATGGGTATGTCACGTCCGGTCCGATCAAGGGCACAGCGGTCACCGCCGAGGGTCTCGGCGCGAAGGACCGCGCCGAGAACGTGATGATCACCGACCTGGTCCGCAACGACCTCGCCCGCGTGTGCGTGCCCGGCACGGTGGAGGTCATCGACCTGCTCGCCACCGAGGAGCACCCGGGCCTGGTGCACCTGGTCTCCAGGGTCCGGGGCGAGCTGGCCCCAGGACGCGGTGGCCGGGTGGACTGGGCCGCGCTGCTCGGGGCAACCCACCCGCCGGGTTCGGTCTCCGGTGCGCCGAAGTCCTCGGCGTTGCGACTGATCGGCGAGCTCGAACCGACGGCCCGGGGGCCGTACTGCGGCCAGATCGGCTGGCTGGACGCCGACGCGGGCGAGGCGCGGCTCGCCGTCGGGATCCGGACCTTCTGGTGGGCAGATCAGGCGCTCAGGTTCGGCACGGGCGCCGGGATCACGTGGGGCAGCGACGCCGCGGCCGAGTGGGAGGAGACCGAACTGAAGGCCCGCCGCCTCGTCGGGCTGGCTTCCACCTCCCGCTAGGAGGCGCAGCGGCCCTCAGTCCACCTTCTCGAAGACTGCGACCTGATTGGTGTTGGTCGAATCGATCGGTCCGATCAGGTCATGGCGGGTATCGATGTTCCAAAGGTCGCGGTCGAGTGCCAGAGATTCCGGCCCGCCGCACTAGGCGAGCTCTTGGTGCCCGAGCAACGGTGGCGTTCATTACGACCATCGATTAGGCGCACGTCGCTACGATCTCCTGTTCAGTTGCCAGGGGTGTACACCTCGCCGGTGCCCAGCTCGAAGATCTCGGCGGTGGTCAAGGAGCCGAGGTCGGTCTCGTCCGGAAGGAACGTCGCAACTCCATCGACCACTGTGCGCAGGCGCCGGCCTTCATCATCTGTGAAGGCGATGACAGTGCCAGGAAACTCAGCCAGATTGTCGTACGGGTTTAGATCGAGGAAGGCATCGGTGCTAAGCCCGGCTAACGCGGGGTTAAAGACGACGCGCACCACGCCGTCCTCGAACGTGACGCTCTCGACGGCTATTGCCAACACCACGCCATCGTTGGCACGCCCTTCGAGATATGTGGTGAATGTGTCGATCACTTCGGCGTCGGTGACTGCTGTGCTGGTCACACCCGACGGCGGTTCTGTTTCCTCGTCGTCCGGCGTCGGGCTTGGTGAGGGCTGTGCCGGTACCGCCGGCGATGTCGGGTCTGTATCGCCGGGGCCCAATGCCTGTCCGATCAAGCCGATGAGGATGAGCGCGCCTATGAGCAGAACCCACCACTTGAGGTACCACGGCTTCGTGGCTCTTGGCGGTTGCGTGCCGTCACTGAAGTTCTGAGGGGCTTGCGAGCCGTTGTGCGGCGTTGCGGCGGCTAAGAGCGACGGAGCCGGAGACCCCGGCGACTGAGCCGCTGAGGTTCGTTCGCTCTGGTCACCGGAATCGGCGCCTTTCGCCAGTGAGGTCTGGGGCGCCGCGGAGCGAACACTTCTTGGGTTCGGCCGCCGGAGCGTGTATGTGCGAGCGGACATCAATGCGCCACCGCTCTGACCCATGAGTTCCCAACCCTGCCGCTGGAGTTTACGGGCTAGCCGGTCACTATTGACCTGCCGGACCTCGTACGGCTCCTTCTCGCGTGCCATGACGGGCGCTCCTGAGCGATGTTTGCGGAGCGCATGAGTTGCACTCGCAACTCGTCAGAGCCTAGCGATCGATACGTCACCCTGCGCGGGGGGCACCGGGGAGCACCTAACCCGGAGGTGTTGGGCCAGGAGAATCGCGTTCCGGGTGTAGGCGCTCGCGGCTGTTGGCTCGTTGTCGCCAGGACGGATAACGTCGTCGATGTTGGCAAGTCGGTGCAGCCCACGCAAGCCAGTGCCGCGTGACCCCCTGGCCGTGCATGGCCCACGGGCGCGGGTTCCGTACGAGTCGAGACCCCCAGCCACCGTCGCCACAAGGGCGTGGCGCTTGGCCCTCCCGGGCGCTGCTAGTATCGTTCCTCGTCAGCCGCACCGCCCACAAGGCGTGCGGCACGGGCGATTGGCTCAGTGGTAGAGCGCCTCGTTCACACCGAGGAGGTCACTGGTTCGAACCCAGTATCGCCCACAGGGAAGAAGGAGCGGCCAGGTCCGGCCGCTCCTGTGCTGTTTCAGAGACTCAGACTGCTCGTCGGCATCACGTTCAGCGGTACTCGGCGACGACCTCGATCATGCCGACGATGTGCCGGTTGAAGTCCTCGAGATCCTCGGCCGGGATCCAGTACTCGAGGATCGTCCGACCGCCCACTTGTTGCACGTCGTACTTGTCGAGGAACGCCTTCTCGACGTCGAAGCGGGTCACGAAGCCCACGCCGCTCGCCTTGACGTTCCAGTCGCGGGCGATCTTCGTCGCGTAGTCCTCGTTCAGCACGGGGTAGAAGATCGGCTGGTCCGGCAATCGTGAGGGCCACTCGTGCCAGCCCGAGGCTTCAACGAGCGCGAGTTCTTCGGGACCGGTCGGGCGCCAGAGCGTCACTGTCTCCATCGACGTAACTCTGGCCCACGGCATTTCGCCCGGCGGATCTGCCACGCCGTCCGACCGACGTTGTGCTCCAATCCCTGGTGACGTTGATTGCTGCGCCGGCGCTGAGATCGTTGGCGGTGCCGGAGTCGGTTGGAGGAGCAACGCCTGGGCTCCACCACTGCGGGCGCTCTCAGTCCCCGATGAACCAGAGGTATCGGTGCACGCGCTCAGTAGCCACTGCCATCAGGCGCTCCAACTCGTCGAGCATCGGCTGACGATCGGTGCCGAGTCGTGTTCGCAAGAACTCGACCTCACGTGGCAACTGCCACTTGATCTGTAGACGGTTGAACACGGTGTCGCCGTAGGCGTCCACGGCGATGAGGAGTGGCGTATCAGAGAAGTTCATGGCCTCTTTCGACGGCGTCCACGTGAGCGCACCCTCATCGATCCGGTCGCCCCGCTCTGGCATCTCCGTACGCACCCACATGCTGATCGGCACACCGGATCTTCCCACAATCGAGTCCCCGCACATCGACCTGGCCGTCGTCGTGCGGTATGGCGTGCGGTCGGTCTGCACGTCGCAGTGGCGCATTGTTGAACGAGACAGCGATTGGCGGCGTGGTCTGTTCGTCCGTGGAGGTGCGTGGGTACTGGCTAGTCTCAGCGTGAGATCGGCGAGGCGGCCGGCCGACGTGGAAGGTCACACGATGACGATCTTCGAGGGCGTCACCCCAGAGTCCGTCCAGACGCCCCGGTTGCGGGCGAACGTACTACGCCGGCCGGCGATGTCCGCCAGGCGCCGCACCGTGGTGTTCGTCCACGGCAAATGTGTCGTCGTCCCTGTTCTGGCAGCCCCTGATGCTGGCCCCGCCTGCGGACTTTGATGCCTACGCAATCGACCTGCGCGGGTTTGGTGAGTCCGAGATGCTGCCGGTCGACGCCACGCGCGGCCTGCGGGACTTCAGCGACGACGTCCGCGGCGTGATCGAGGCGCTCGGCCTGGGCGACGCCGTGGACCTGGTCGGGTGGCGCATGGGCGCCGGGGTGGTGCTGCGGTACGCGCTCGACCACCCGGTCCGCACCCTGACCCCGCAGGCTCCGGTCTCGCCCTACGGATTCGGTGGCACCCGCGGCACCGACGGCGAACGACTCACGCCCGACGACCCCGCGGTGTCGGCGCAGGTGGTGCGAACCCCGACTTCGTGGCCCGCCTCGAGACCGGCGACACCAGCGATGTGGCGCCGACGTCGCCGCGCTCGGTGTACCGCTCGTCAACCAGCTTGATGCCACCGGCGTGATCCCGGGCTGGCCGGACGCGGACGTGGCCCCGCCGAGCCCGATGGTCTCCCAGACCCGCGCGGTGCTGGACGCTTACGCGGCGGCCGGCGGCACCTACCGCGAGGTGCTGCTCGAGGGCGCCGGGCACTCGCCGCACCTCGAGCGCCAAGCCGAGTTCCTCGAGGCCCTGACCGAACACCTCGCGTGAACACGACAGCGCGCCGCCCGGGTGCGGGCCCCCGGGCGGCGTAATCTGAGCGCCTGCGGACGCCGCCGGCGAGGAGCACCCATGGGCATCGACGACATCATCAGCAAGGCCAAGGCCGAGGCGAGCCCGGATGGCCTCGAGGCCCTCTCGGAGCAGATCGCCGAGCAGATCAAGGACCGCACGCCCGAGGAGATCGACGAGATCACCGGTCAGGCCGCGGCGAAGGCAAAGGAACTGGGCTGAGCGTCCGGCAGCCGGGCGTGCGCGGCCGATCGGCCCCGGCGGACTCGCTACGATCGAGCCGTCAGTTCATCGCCTCACCCATGCCCGCTTGGAGCCACAACGTGCCCGACCTGAACCTGCTCATCGATGGTGTCGAACGCTCTGTCGAGGTCGGCACCACGGCGAGCGACCTGTACGCCGAGCAGCGCAACGTCGTCGCCGTCCGCGTGGACGGCGAGCTACGTGACCTCGCGGTCGCGCTCGACGGTGCCGCCGCCGTCGAGGCGGTGACGATCGACAGCCCGGACGGGCTGAGCATCCTGCGGCACTCCGCTGCGCACGTGCTCGCCCAGGCGGTGCAGCAGGTGAACCCGGACGCCAAGCTCGGCATCGGCCCGCCGATCACCGACGGCTTCTACTACGACTTCGAGGTGGCGGAACCGTTCACTCCCGACTCCCTCAAGGCGCTCGAGAAGGCCATGCAGCGGATCATCAAGGAGGGCCAGACCTTCCGTCGTCGGGTGGTCAGCGATGACGAGGCGCGCGCCGAGCTCGCCGCCGAGCCGTACAAGCTCGAGTTGATCGGTCTGAAGGGTTCCGGCGCGGACGCGTCCGCAGCCGCCGAGGGCGCGGGGGCCGAGGTCGGTGCCGGCGAGCTCACCATCTACGACAACCTGCGCCGCGACGGTGCGACCGCGTGGAAGGACCTCTGCCGCGGCCCGCACCTGCCCTCCACCCGGCTGATCGGCAACGGCTTCTCCCTGATGCGCAGCGCTGCCGCGTACTGGCGCGGCAGCGAGAAGAACCCGCAGCTCCAGCGCATCTACGGCACCGCCTGGCCCACGAAGGACGAGCTCGTCGCGTACAAGGAGCGGCTCGCCGAGGCCGAGCGCCGAGATCACCGCAAGCTCGGCGCGGAGATGGACCTGTTCTCCTTCCCCGAGGAGGTCGGCTCGGGGCTCCCGGTGTTCCACCCCAAGGGTGCGATGATCCGGATGGAGATGGAGGACTACTCGCGTCGCCGGCACATCGAGGCCGGGTACTCCTTCGTGAACACCCCGCACATCACCAAGGCGAAACTGTTCCAGACCTCGAGGCACCTGGACTGGTACGCCGAGGGGATGTACCCGCCGATGCACCTGGACGAGGTGCGCGACGCCGACGGCGAGGTGACCCGGGCCGGCCAGGACTACTACCTGAAGCCGATGAACTGCCCGATGCACAATCTGGTGTTCAGCGCCCGGGGCCGCTCCTACCGCGAGCTGCCGCTGCGGCTGTTCGAGTTCGGGCACGTGTACCGGTACGAGAAGTCCGGCGTGGTGCACGGACTGACCCGTGCCCGCGGGTTCACCCAGGACGATGCGCATATCTACACCACCCGTGAGCAGATGCGCGACGAGCTCGCGTCGCTGCTGTCCTTCGTGCTCGACCTGCTCAAGGACTACGGCCTGGACGACTTCTACCTGGAGCTGTCCACCCGGGACCCGGAGAAGTCCGTCGGGGACGAGGCCACCTGGGAGGAGGCGACCCGGGTCCTCGAGGAGGTCGCAGGAGACTCGGGGCTCGAGCTCGTGCCGGACCCGGGCGGCGCCGCGTTCTACGGGCCGAAGATCTCCGTGCAGGCCAAGGACGCGATCGGGCGCACCTGGCAGCTCTCCACGATCCAGCTCGACTTCTTCGAGCCGGAGCTGTTCGAGCTCGAGTACACCGCGAGCGACGGCAGCCGGCAGCGGCCCGTGATGATCCACCGAGCCCTTTTCGGATCCATCGAGCGGTTTTTCGGTGTGCTTCTGGAGCACTATGCCGGCGCCTTCCCCCCGTGGCTCGCCCCCGTGCAGGTGGTCGCGGTCCCGGTGGCGGAACCGTTCAACGACTACCTCGCCGACGTCGTCGCCCAGTTGCGCACCGCCGGCGTGCGCGCCGAGGTGGACGCCGGCGACGACCGGTTCAACAAGAAGATCCGCACCGCCACCAAGGACAAGGTGCCGTTCGTTCTGATCGCCGGCGGTGAGGACGCCGAGGCCGGTGCGGTCTCGTTCCGGTACCGGGACGGCAGCCAGCGCAACGGGGTGCCAGTGCCGGAGGCGATCTCGCTGATCACCGACGCGATCCGGCAGCGGGTCCAGGTCTGACGTGGCGCCTGACGTCGAGGATGCCGGCGCTCACCCGGGCGAGCCGGACGGCTACCAGCGGCTCTGGACCCCACACCGGATGGCCTACATCGGTGGGGAGTCCAAGCCTGTCTCCGACGCCGCCGGGGACTGCCCGTTCTGTGCCGCGCCGAAGCGGGCCGACGACGAGGCCCTGATCGTCCACCGGGGCGAGACCGGGTACGTGCTGCTGAACCTCTACCCGTACAACTCCGGGCACCTGCTGGTCTGCCCGTACCGGCACGTGGCCGACCTGGTGGACCTGACCACGGCAGAACGGCACGAGCTTGACGACCTGGTGGTGGCCTCGATCCACGCGCTCACTGCGGCCAAGCACCCGGACGGGTTCAACCTCGGCATGAACCAGGGTTCTGCCGCCGGCGCCGGGGTGGCCGCGCACGCGCACCAGCACGTCGTGCCCCGCTGGTCCGGGGACGCCAACTTCCTTCCGATCGTGGGCCGCACGAAGGCCCTCCCGGAGTTGCTCGCCGACACCCGCGCCGAGCTCGCGGCCGCCTGGGGGAGTTCCGATGGTGCTCGGTAGCCGCGGCCGCGGCTTCAGCTCGGTCGTGTTCGGGCCCGTCGCGCGGCTGCTGGTCCGCCTGCACGTCAGCCCGGACGCGGTCACTGTCGCGGGGACGGTGGCCGTCTCCTCGGCAGCGCTGATCCTTTTCCCGCAGGGGTACCTGGTGGCCGGCGCCCTGATCACCGGGATCCTCGTGCTCACCGACTCCGTCGACGGTCTGATGGCGCGCCAGATCGGGCGGACCAGCCAGTTCGGTGCCTACCTCGACTCCACGATGGACCGGATCTCGGACTCGGCGATCTTCGCCGGCCTGATCCTGTACTTCGTGAACGCGCCCGACGGCGACTGGCGGATGCCCGGCATCATCGCCGCCCTCGCATGCCTGATCCTGGGCAGCCTGGTGTCCTACGCCCGGGCTCGCGCGGAGGGGCTCGACTTCACCGCCAAGGTCGGCCTCGCCGAACGCGCGGACCGGCTCATCGTCGCGCTCGTGGCGACCCTCGCCGTCGGGCTCGGCGCCCCGACCGCGGTGCTCGTCCTCGCGCTCTGCCTGCTCGCCCTGGCCAGTCTCTACACGGTCGGCCAACGCACCGCCACGGTGTACCGGCAGGCCGACGCGCGCGACGCGGCGCAGCGCGACGCCGCGGGCCGCGACGGGGGAGGATCGCAAGCATGAGGCGACCGGACCCCGCCAAGGCGTTCCAGATCGCGTGGAAGGTTGTCGGGAGGATGCCCCGATCCCTGGCTCGCGGCGTCTTCGACGTGATCGCCATCGGTGCGCACACCGCCCGGATCGGCGGGGTGCGTCAGCTCGAGGCGAACCTCGCCCGGGTGCGGCCCGAGGCGGACGCCCGGGCGTTGCGCCGGCTGTCCCGCGCCGGGATGCGTTCATACATGCGGTATTACTGCGAGTCGTTCCAACTGCCGTCGATGACCGCAGCGGAGCGGGACGCCCGGGTGCGGGCCATCGGTGCCGACGCGGTCCGTGAGCACGTGCAGGGTGGCGGTTCGGTGGTGATGGCGCTCGGCCACGCCGGCAACTGGGACCTCGCCGGCGCCTGGGCGCAGGAGCACGTCGGCCGGGTGGTGACCGTCGCCGAGAAACTCGAGCCGGAGGAGCTGTTCCGGGAGTTCCTCGCGTTCCGGGAGGGCCTTGGCATGGTCATCGTGCCCTACGAGCGCGGCTCCGGGGTGTTCCGGCGGCTGATCTCCGAGGCCCGCGATCCGGCCCTGATCCCGCTGCTGGCGGACCGGGACCTGTCCCGGTCCGGCGTGGAGGTACTTCTCGGCGACGTCCCGATGCGGGTGGCCCCGGGCCCCGCGGCCCTCGCGATGGCCTCCCGGTCGGCACTGTCCCCGGTGTTCATCCACTACGAGCGACTGTCCGGGGCCCGCAGGCGGACCGCGCGCAGCCCGTGGGGCATCGTCATCGAGTTCTGCGACTTCGTCGACCTGCCCGACGGCGGCGCGCGCCAAGGTTCTGGCGGTGCGGCCCGGGAGGAGCGCACCCAGGTGCTCACCCAGCTCTGGTTCGACGTCTGGGCGGCGCGGGTGCGGGAGCACCCGCAGGACTGGCACATGCTGCAGAAGGTGTTCACCGCGGACCTGGACCCGGACCGGCTGGCCCGCGCGAGCGTGGAGCAGGCGCCGTGAGGATCGGCCTGGTCTGCCCGTACTCCTTCGACGCGCCGGGCGGCGTGCAGTTCCACATCCGTGACCTTGCCGAGAAGTTCCTCGAACTGGGTCACGAGGTGTCCGTCCTGGCGCCCGCGGACGAGGACACCCCGGTCCCGGACTACCTCGTCTCCGTCGGCGGGGCGCTGCCGGTCCGGTACAACGGCTCGGTGGCCCGGCTCTCGTTCGGGCCGGTCGTCGCGGCGAAGACCCGGTCCTGGCTGGCTGCCGGGAACTTCGACGTGGTGCACATCCACGAGCCGCTCGCGCCGTCGGTGGGACTGATCGCCCTGATGCAGTCCGAGGCCCCGGTGGTCGCCACCTTCCACAGCGCCCAGCTCCGCTCCCGGGCGATGCAGCTCGGGTACCCGCTGGCACGGCCAGGGCTGGAGCGGATCAGCGCCCGGATCGCGGTGTCCGAGGACGCGCGGCGCACCATCGTCGAGCACATGGGCGGCGACGCCGTCGTCATCCCGAACGGCGTGTACACGCAGGTGTTCGCCACCGCCGAGCCCGCCGAGAGGTGGCGCGGCACGCCGCAGGCACCGACCATCGCCTTCCTCGGCCGGCTCGACGAGCCCCGGAAGGGGCTGGCGGTCCTCGCCGCCGCCGCGCCGGCGATCCTGGACGCCCATCCCGGCGCCCGGTTCCTGATCGCCGGCAAGGGAGACATGTCCGAAGCCCGGCAGCTCCTGGCGGACCGGGCCGACGCCCTTGAGGAACTCGGCCCGATCACGGACGCCGAGAAGGCGTCCATGCTCGCCGCCACCGACCTCTACGTGGCGCCGCAGCTCGGTGGGGAGAGCTTCGGCATCGTACTCGTCGAGGCCATGAGCGCCGGGGCTTCTGTGGTGGCAAGCGACCTGCCCGCGTTCCGCCGGGTCCTCGACGACGGGGGCTCCGGCTTCCTGTTCACCACGGGCGACCCGGACTCGCTGGCCAGCACGATCATCGGTGCCCTCGCCGACCCCGCGGAGATGGAGCGACGACGTGCCTACGCACGCACCGCCGTCCGGCGTTTCGACTGGGACCGGGTGGCGGCCCGGATCCTCGACGTGTACGCGATGGTGACCGAGCACCAGACCGCGGAACCGCGCTCGCTCCTGGGCCGCCTGTTCGGGCGGGGTGAGGGCCGATGAGCGGCGCCGAGATCACGCTGGTCGTCATCGCCGCCCTGGCGCTGGCTGGATTCCTGCTCTGGCGGATCGCCCAGCGGCTGGACCGGCTGCACCAGCGCGAGCTCTCCTCGCGTGCCACCTTGGACGCCCAACTGGTGCGGCGCGCGGAGGTGGCCGTCGCCCTGGCGGAATCGGGGGTCCTGGACGCCGCCAGCGCCCTGATCGTCGGGGACGCCGCGTGGCGCGCCGCCGTGGAGGCGAGACGCCTCGTCGGCGACGACGCCGGCGACCCCGCCAGCACCGACGACACCCGCGGCCAGGCGGAGAGCGAACTGACCCAGGCCCTGCGCGCAGCTCTCGGTGGCGGCCAGGACCAGGCGCACCTCGCCGCCGAGCCCGGCGGCCGGGACCTGCTCGAGCGGCTCGCCCAGGCGAACTACCGGGTGCAGCTGGCCCGCCGGTTCCACAACGATGCCGTGGTCCAGATCATCGCCATGCGGGACAGCACGCTCGTGCGCACGTTCCACCTTGCCGGCCGGGCCGAGCTGCCCCAGACCTTCGAGATGGACGATGCGCTGACCGTCCAGGCGGAGAGTGCCAGGCCCTAAGGTTGGGGCCATGTCGAACCAGTACGGCTACCCGAGCGGCCCGAGCGGGAACGGCCCGACGGCCCAGCAGCCGCAGCGGCAGGCCTACCCGACGGCGTACCGCCCGGGCGGGTTCGCGCCGTCGCCGGCGGACTGGGGCACCATGAACGCCGCGGTGGCCCCGCCGCCGAACACGACCGGTCCGATCGAGCAGGTCTGGGCGCCCGGTCAGCGGCGCAGCAACCGGCACCTGTTCAACGTGATCGGGTACTCCCTCGGCGCTGTCACGCTGGTCATCGCGCTCATCATCATCATGTACCAGACCGGGGTCGGGAAGACCACGGCGGCGTTCTTCCTGGCGCTCATCCCGCTCACGATCGTGCTGCTCGGGGTGCGCTGGCTGGACCGGTGGGAGCCGGAGCCGAAGGGGATGCTCGTCCTCGCGCTGCTCTGGGGCGCCGGGGTGTCCGTGCTCAGCGCGCTGCTGATCAACACCGCGATCATCCAGTGGATCTACGAGCAGACGCTCGACGCGCAGGGAGCCAACACCCTCGGCGCAGTGGTGGTGGCCCCGGTGGTCGAGGAACTGGTCAAGGGAATCGGAGTGCTGCTGATCTTCCTGTTCCGGCGGCAGCACTTCGACGGACCGGTCGACGGCGTCGTGTACGCCGCGACCGTGGCCGCCGGGTTCGCGTTCACCGAGAACATCCTGTACTTCTCCCAGAACGCCGACGAGGTCTGGACCGTCTTCGTGCTCCGCGGCATCTTCTCGCCGTTCGCGCACGCCCTGTTCACCTCCTGCGTCGGTATCGCGCTCGGCATGGCGGCCCGGTCGAGCCGGGCCAGCGTCGTCGTGTTCGCTTTCCCGGTCGGCCTCGTCGGCGCGATGGGGCTGCACGCCCTCTGGAACGGCAGCGCCAGCCTCGGCAACAACTTCGTGCTGCTCTACCTCGTGATCCAGGTGCCGCTGTTCATCGCCACCGTCGTGCTGCTGGCCTGGCTGCGAAGACAGGAGGCCGACGTCATCCGGGCGCGCCTGTCCGAGTACGCCCAGGCGGGCTGGTTCGCCCCGCACGAGGTTGAGATGCTCTCCTCGCTGCGGATGCGCGGGCAGGCCAGGACCTGGTCCGACGGGTACGGCGAGCGGGCCAAGGAGGCGATGCGCTCGTTCCAGCGCGACGCGACCTCGTTGGCGTACCTGCGCCAACGGGTCCTGACCGGACGCGCGGACCTGCGCGCCTCCCAGAGCGAGCACGAGCTGCTGAACATGGTCCAGCGCGACCGGCACGTGTTCACCACCAACGCCCGCGGCGTCGGTCCCGCCTGAGCCGGTCCGCGGACTAAACTGGTGGCTCACGCCCCCACCCAACCTTCGATCAGAGGTCAACGTGTCCGAGCAGTCCCAGTCAGCGCACTCCGAGCCCACCGCCGCAGCCCCCGAGGTCGGCACCGCCCGCGTGAAGCGCGGCATGGCGGAGATGCTCAAGGGCGGCGTCATCATGGACGTGGTGACCGCCGACCAGGCGAAGATCGCCGAGGACGCCGGCGCGGTCGCCGTGATGGCCCTCGAGCGGGTCCCGGCGGACATCCGCGCCCAGGGCGGCGTGTCCCGGATGAGCGACCCGGACATGATCGACTCGATCATCGAGACCGTGTCCATCCCGGTGATGGCCAAGGCCCGGATCGGCCACTTCGTCGAGGCGCAGGTGCTGCAGAGCCTCGGCGTGGACTACATCGACGAGTCCGAGGTGCTCACCCCGGCGGACTACTCCCACCACATCGACAAGTGGCAGTTCACGGTCCCGTTCGTGTGCGGTGCCACCAACCTCGGCGAGGCGCTGCGCCGGATCACCGAGGGTGCGGCGATGATCCGCTCCAAGGGCGAGGCCGGCACCGGCGACGTCTCCAACGCGACCACCCACATGCGAACCATCCGCGACGAGATCCGCCGCCTGACCTCGCTGCCCGAGGACGAGCTGTACCTGGCCGCCAAGGAGCTGCAGGCGCCGTACGACCTCGTCAAGGAGGTCGCCGCGAACGGCAAGCTGCCGGTCGTGGTGTTCACCGCCGGGGGCATCGCGACCCCCGCGGACGCGGCGATGATGATGCAGCTCGGCGCCGAGGGCGTGTTCGTCGGGTCCGGGATCTTCAAGTCCGGCAACCCCGAGCAGCGCGCCGCGGCCATCGTCAAGGCCACCACGTTCTACGACGACCCCGACGTCATCGCGAAGGTCTCCCGCGGGCTGGGCGAGGCGATGGTCGGCATCAACGTCGACGACATCCCGGTGCCGCACCGGCTCGCCGAGCGCGGTTGGTGAACGACCTCGGCCCGGAGTGGCGTCTCGGCCCTGACGGCCGGTACTTCCGCAAGGCCGCCCGGGTGCTCCTGCTGGACCACGCGGATCGGCTCCTGCTCGTGCGCGGTCACGACGTCGACCAGCCCGAGCGGTCCTGGTGGTTCACCGTCGGCGGCGGGATCGACACGGGGGAGAGCTCCCGCGAGGCGGCCGTGCGTGAGGTCGTAGAGGAGACCGGGCTGAGCGTGGACCCCGACGCCCTGGTCGGCCCGGTGCTGACCCGGTCCGCCGTCTTCGACTTCTTCGCCCGAGACGTCCGGCAGGACGAGGAGTTCTTCGTGGCTCGGATCTCCTCGCCCGGGGAACTGAGCGAGGCCGGCTGGACCGAGATCGAGCGGGACTTCGTCGACGAGATGCGGTGGTGGGACCTGGACGCCCTGGCGGAGGTCACGGTCGAGGTCTTCCCCGCGGAACTGGTCGAGGTGACCCGCTCGCTGCTCGACGGGTGGGACGGGACCGTTCGGCACCTGGGCGAGGTGTCCGAATGAGCGGCCCGCTGATCGGCGTCCTGGCCCTGCAGGGGGATGTCCGCGAGCACACCCACGCCCTCCGGGCGAGCGGCGCCGAGGTGGTGCCGGTGCGCCGGCGCAGTGAGCTCGCCGCCGTCGAGGGCCTGGTGATCCCCGGTGGGGAGTCGACCACGATGGACCGGCTCCTGAAGGTCTTCGAGCTGTACGAGCCGCTCCGTGCGCGGATCGCCGACGGCCTGCCTGTGTACGGCTCCTGCGCCGGGATGATCCTGCTCGCCGACCGGATCCTGGACGGCGCCGGTGGGCAGGGCACGGTCGGTGGCCTCGACGTGACGGTCCGCCGGAACGCGTTCGGGCGGCAGGTCGACTCCTTCGAGGAGGACCTGGACGCCCCGCTGCTCGGGGCCGGGGAGGGCGACCCGCCCTTGCACGCGATCTTCATCCGGGCGCCCTGGGTCGAGGAGGTCGGGCCGGACGTCGAGATCCTGGCCACGGTGAGGTCCGGGCCGGCGGCGGGTAGGATCGTCGCCGTACGCCAGGGGGTGCTGATGGCCACGGCCTTCCACCCGGAGATCGGATCGGACCATCGGGTCCACCGGGCCTTCGTCGACCTGGTGCTCGCGCACCGCCGTCGCGAGGAGTCCGCCGCGGCGGACCTGGAAGCAGCACGGGTAACGAGAAGAGGGTAGGGACATGTCCGGTCACTCAAAGTGGGCGACGACCAAGCACAAGAAGGCCGCGATCGACGCCAAGCGGGGCCAGTTGTTCGCGAAGCTCGTCAAGAACGTCGAGGTCGCTGCGCGCACCGGCGGCGGGGACCCCGCGGGCAACCCGACCCTCTTCGATGCCATCCAGAAGGCGAAGAAGTCCTCGGTCCCGAACGACAACATCGACCGCGCCGTCAAGCGTGGCTCCGGCCTCGAGGCCGGCGGCGCCGACTACCAGACCATCATGTACGAGGGCTACGGTCCCGGCGGCGTCGCGGTCCTGGTCGAGTGCCTGACCGACAACCGCAACCGCGCGGCCTCCGATGTGCGCGTCGCCTTCACCCGCAACGGCGGATCGCTCGCGGACCCGGGCAGCGTGTCCTACCTGTTCACCCGCAAGGGTGTGGTGCTCGTGCCGAAGTCCGGTGAGCTGGGCGAGGACGACGTCCTCGAGACGGTCCTGGACGCCGGCGCCGAGGAGGTCAACGACCTCGGTGAGGCGTTCGAGGTGATCAGCGAGGCGACCGACCTGGTGGCCGTCCGCACCGCCCTGCAGGGGGCCGAGATCGACTACGACTCCGCCGAGGCCCAGTTCGTGCCGGCCACCCAGATCGAGGTGGACGCCGACGGCGCGCGCAAGGTGCTGCGCCTGATCGATGCCCTCGAGGAGAGCGACGACGTGCAGAACGTGTTCGCGAACTTCGACGCCTCCGACGAGGTCATGGCCGAGCTCGAGAACGACTGACCCCCGCCCAACCTCGGGCTGATGCACGGCGGGTTGTGCGTGGCGCTACCGCGCCATGTCCGACGGCGGTGCGAGAGTAACGGGGTGAGCTTCCGCATCCTTGGGGTCGACCCGGGCCTGACCCGCTGCGGCCTCGGCCTCGTCGAGGCCGGTCGGGGCCGGAGCCTGCGGCTGGTGGATGTCGGCGTGGCCCGGACCGGGGCCGACGAGGACCCGGCGCAGCGGTTGCTGCACATCGCGGACGAGCTGGAGGCGTGGATCCGCCGGCTCGAGCCGGACGCGGTCGCGGTGGAGCGGGTGTTCGCCCAGCAGAACGTCCGCACCGTGACCGGCACGGCCCAGGTGGCCGGTCTGGCCATGGTCGCGGCCACACGGGCCGGGGTCCCGGTCGCCCTGCACACCCCGAGCGAGGTGAAGGCCGCCGTCACCGGCAACGGCCGGGCGGACAAGGCTCAGGTGCAGGAGATGGTGCGCCGCATCCTCGGTCTCGAGCAGCGGCCCCAGCCGGCGGACGCGGCGGACGCCCTGGCCCTGGCGATCACGCACGCCTGGCGAGCCCACGCCGTCGGGCAGGTGCACGGCGCTCAGGGCGGCCGGCAGACGCCCGCCCAACAGGCCTGGGCCCGCGCGGAGGCGGCCGCCCGCACCGGGGGCAGGACGCAGCGGGTGACCGCCCGCCCGGCGGGTCGCGGGTAGGCGCACGCGGCGCTCAGATACGCTGGGTGGTCGTACGGATGTTCGTTCAAGCGGGAGGTCGTAGTCGGTGATCGCGTCGGTGCGAGGTCGGGTCGAGCACGTCGGGCTGGATGCGGCGGTCCTCGAGGCCGGGGGACTGGGGTACCGGATCCACGCGACCCCAGGCACGCTCGCGACGCTGCGTGATGGTGCCGAGGTCAAGCTGGCCACCACGCTCGTGGTCCGTGAGGACTCGATGACCCTGTTCGGCTTCGCCGACGACGAGGAGCGGGACGTCTTCGAACTGCTGCAGACCGTGAGCGGCGTCGGCCCTCGGCTGGCCCTGGCGATGCTCGCTGTACACACGCCGAACGGACTGCGCCGCGCGGTCGCCGGTGAGGACTTCAAAGCGCTGACCCGGGTGCCCGGGATCGGGGACAAGGGCGCCCGGCGGATCGTCCTGGAACTCGGCGACCGGCTCGGACCCGCGATCGAGGAGGGTGCCCGCCCGGCCCCGACCCCGGCCGGGTCACAGGCGGACGTGGTGGCGGCACTGGTCGGTCTCGGCTGGGCGGCGAAGCAGGCCGAGGCCGCCGTGGACAAGGTACTGGCCGAGGGGGACCTGAATGCCGCGGACACCGGTGCGGTGTTGCGAGCGGCCCTGCAGCACCTCGGCGGGAGTGCACGTGGCTGAGCACCCCGAGCAGGACAAGCTCGGCGAGCACCTGCTCGCTGCGGAGGCGGACGAGCTGGACCGCGCCGCCGAGGCGGCCCTGCGCCCACGGCGGCTCGCGGAGTTCATCGGCCAGCCGGTGGTCCGCGACCAGCTCTCGCTCGTGCTCGACGCGGCCAACGCTCGCGGCCGGACCCCGGACCACGTCCTGCTCGCCGGCCCGCCGGGACTTGGCAAGACGACGCTCGCGATGATCATCGCCGCCGAGGTCGATGGCGCCCTGCGGCTCACGTCGGGACCAGCGGTGCAGCACGCCGGGGACCTCGCCGCGATCCTGTCCGCGCTCCAGGAGGGCGACGTCCTCTTCATCGACGAGATCCACCGGCTCGCCCGGCCCGCCGAGGAGATGCTGTACCTGGCCATGGAGGACTTCCGGGTGGACGTGGTGGTCGGCAAAGGGCCGGGCGCCACGGCGATCCCGTTGTCGCTGCCCCGGTTCACCGTCGTGGGCGCGACCACTCGTTCGGGGCTGTTGCCCGCACCGCTGCGCGACCGGTTCGGTTTCACTGCCCACATGGACTTCTATTCGACGGCGGAACTGGAGTCGGTCCTACGCCGTTCGGCCCGGCTGTTGGGCGCCGAGCTCGCCGAGTCCGCGGCCGCGGAGATCGCCAAGCGGTCCCGCGGCACACCCCGGATCGCGAACCGGCTCCTGCGCCGGGTTCAGGACTGGGCGCAGGTGCGCGGCACCGGTGCGCTCGACCACGCGGCCGCGATGGCCGCCCTCAAGGTGTTCGAGGTGGACGAACTCGGGCTGGACCGGCTGGACCGGTCCGTCATGCGGGCCCTGTGCGAGCGGTTCAACGGTGGGCCGGCCGGGCTGACCACGCTGGCGGTCGCCGTCGGGGAGGAGCCCGAGACCGTGGAGACCGTGGTCGAGCCGTTCCTGGTCCGAGAGGGCCTCATGGCCCGCACTCCGCGGGGCCGGGTCGCCACGGCGGCGGCGTTCGCCCATCTCGGCCTGACGCCCCCGAACCAGTCCGGCATGCTCTGGGACTGACCGTACCCACGCGGTGTGGCCCCCGGATTGCTGGCGGCGGATGGTTGGTGCCTTCAGTCTTGTCGCCTAGAATCGGGCGAACCCCCTCGATCTTGGAGTAATTCCTCATGGATGGTCAGAGCCCGATCCTGCTCATTGTGCTCGGCGTTGCGATCGTCGGCCTGTTCTGGATGAACAGCCGCGCGAAGAAGCAGCAGCAGCGCAAGCTCTCGTTCCGGGACTCGCTCGTGCCGGGCCAGGAGGTCCAGACCATCGGTGGTCTGGTGGGCACCGTCACGCACGTCGAGGGCGACCTGATCACGATCGCGACCACTCCCGGCACCGAGCTGCGGTTCGTGCGCGCGGCCATCGCGAAGCTCGTCGAGCCGACGGAGGCCGACGAGGAGTTCAGCGACGAAGTCACCGATGACACCGACGACGGCGAGACCGCCGCGCCAGAGCAGTCGGAAGGGACGCCGTCGGCCACGGCGTCCGGGGACCGACCGACCGGCTTCCTCTCCGACGACGACCTGAAGAAGCCCTACCGGGACGGCGAGAAGCCGTAACGCTCGCCCACGTTCCGCCCATCTTGTGGCGCTGACGCGCGCCCACACGGAAGAAGACCTCGTTGGCAACACCTAAGAAGCCTGCCGTTCGTCCGCTGCGCACGCTGACGTTCCTGGCGGTGCTGATCGCGATCGTGTTCGGCTCGGTCGCCGCCGGCACGAAGTGGTCCGACGCGACGTGGACGCCGAACCTCGCGCTCGACCTCGAGGGCGGGACGCAGCTGATCCTCACCCCGAAGACCGAGGACGGCGACCCGATCACAGCCGACCAGGTCAACGAGGCCATCCGCATCATCCGGCAACGCGTCGACGCCTCCGGTGTGGCCGAAGCGGAGATCACCAGCCAGGGCGGCCAGAACATCGTCGTCGCGCTGCCCGGCACACCGTCCGAGGAGACTCTCGACCTGGTCCGTCGCAGCGCCCAGATGCGGTTCCGGCCGGTGCTCGTCGAGGCCGGCCCGGGGCAGATCGACCCCGCCCAGCTCGAGGCTGCGGAGCAGGACCCGAACGCCGTCGATCCGAACGCCGTCGATCCGAACGCCGATCCGGAAGCGACGGACCCCGCATCGGACCCGGCCACGGAGGAGACCACCGAGCCCGCCGCGGACGGCGCCGTCCGCGGGACGGTCGGGGCCGAGACCACGCCGCCGAGCGACGATCCCACGACCGAGCAGCCCGTCGAGGGCGCCACGGAGGAACCGGCCGAGGAGCCCACGGCCACCACCTACACCCCGGAGGAGATCGAGGCTGCGGCGATGGCGGCCTCCGACGCCAACGGCGACGGGGTGCTCTCGAACGAGCCCGCCACCGAGCCGACCAGTGCGAGCGACCAGGCGTGGATCACCGAGCAGATCACGTATGACTTCTACATGCTCGACTGCACCGACCCGGCGAACCTGGTCGGCGGTGGCGGCGACGACCCCGACGCACCGCTCGTGTCCTGCGCCGACGACGGCACCGCGAAGTACATCCTCGGCCCGATGGAGATCGCCGGCACCGAGATCTCCTCCGCCAGCTCCGGCCTCCAGGTCACCGAGTCCGGCACCGTCACCAACGACTACGTCGTCAACATCGAGTTCACCTCCGAGGGTGGCGAGACCTTCGCCGCCGTCACCGAGCGCCTCGCCTCGCCGGAACTGCAGGCGAACGGGACCAACCGGTTCGCGATGGTGCTGGACGGTCTGGTGATCTCGGCGCCGAGCGTGACCGCGCAGATCCCGAACGGTGAGGCCCAGATCAGCGGAAGCACCGCCAACCCGTTCACCCGGGACGAGGCCACCGCACTGGCGAACCAGCTCAACTTCGGTGCCCTGCCGATTACCTTCGAGGTGCAGAGCGAGGAGCAGATCTCCGCGACCCTTGGCACGGAGCAGCTCGAGCGGGGGCTGCTCGCCGGTCTCATCGGGCTGATCCTGGTGGTCATCTACTCGCTGTTCCAGTACCGCGGGCTCGCCATCGTCACGGTGGCCAGCCTCGTCGTCGCCGGTTCCCTGGTGTACGGGGTGATCGCACTGCTGTCCTGGGTCCAGGGGTACCGGCTGTCCCTGCCCGGCGTGGCCGGTCTCATCGTGGCCATCGGCATCACCGCCGACTCGTTCATCGTGTACTTCGAACGTATCCGTGACGAGGTCCGCGAGGGCCGGCGCCTCGACGCAGCCGTCGAGGAGGGCTGGAAGCGGGCCCGACGGACCATCCTGGCGTCCGACGCCGTGAACCTGCTCGCCGCCGTGGTGCTGTACTTCCTGGCCGTCGGCGGGGTCCGCGGGTTCGCGTTCACCCTCGGCCTCACCACGATCATCGACCTCGTGGTGGTCGTGCTGTTCACGCACCCGATGGTGCAGCTGCTGACCCGCACGAAGTTCTTCGGGGAGGGACACCGGCTTTCCGGTCTCGACCCGGAGCACCTCGGCGCCACCGTCTCCGCATACAAGGGCCGGGGCCGGTTCCGCAGCCCCGAGGAGCGGCTCACGATCGCCGAGCGAAGGCGCCGCGACGCCGAGTCCGCGGCTTCTGCGGGGTCTGCGGCATCGCCCGAACCCGCGGAGGACTCCCCGGACGATCCCGGCGGCGGGTCCGAGAGCGTCACCTCCACTTCGGCCAAGGACGGTGAGAAGTGATGATGAACTTCGCCAAGTTCGGTAACGAGCTCTACTCCGGCAAGCGCTCGTTCGACATCGTCGGCAACCGTCGGCGCTGGTTCGCCATCGGGATCGGCCTGATCATCCTCTCCGGGCTGCTCGTCGGCATCCGTGGGATCAACCCCGGGATCGAATTCCGGGGCGGCTCGGAGTTCACAGTCTCCGGGATCTCCAACCCGGACCCGCAGCTCGCCCACGACGCACTCGCCGAGGTCAACAGCGAGCAGGTCGCACGGGTCTCCACGGTCGGTTCGTCGGCGATCCGTGTGCAGACCGAGGAACTCACCGACGCCGAGACCGACGAGCTCGCCGACCTCCTGGCCGAGGCGTACGACGTCCCGACGGCGGACGTGACGTCCTCGTTCGTGGGCCCGTCCTGGGGCGCGGACGTGACCTCGAAGGCGGTCCAGGGGCTGGTCATCTTCCTGGTCCTGGTCACCCTCGTGATGGCCCTGTACTTCCGCCGATGGTCTATGGCGATCGCCGCACTCATCGCGCTGCTGCACGACCTCATCGTGACGATCGGGCTGTACTCCGGGGTCGGGTTCGAGGTCACCCCGGCGAGCGTGATCGGGTTCCTGACGATTCTCGGGTACTCGCTCTACGACACGGTGGTGGTCTTCGACAAGGTCCGGGAGAACACCGAGGGTGTCCTCGATCAGAGCCGCTACACCTACGCCGAGGCGGCGAACCTGGCCGTCAACCAGACCCTGGTGCGGTCCATCAACACCTCGGTGGTCGGGTTGCTGCCGGTCGCGTCGATCCTGTTCGTCGGAGCCTTCCTGCTCGGTGCCGGCACCCTGCGCGACATCGCGCTCGCCCTGTTCATCGGGATGCTCCTGTCCACGCTGTCCTCGATCTTCATCGCCACCCCGATGGAGGTGGTGCTGCGGCAGCGTGACCCGAAGATCGCGGCACACACGGCGAAGGTGCTCGAACTACGGGAACGTCGCGTTGCCGAGGCCGAGGAGGACGGTCTCACGGCCGACGAGGTGCTCGCGGAGGCACGGGCCGGCGGCCTGGTGGCCGGGCGGCACCTCGGGCAGGGTGCACAGCCACGGCGCAAGACCAAGCGATGACGCCACGGATGATCTCCGCGGGGCTGCACGGCCTGATCACGGAGAAGGTCCGCGACGTGCCCGACTTCCCGGAGCCCGGGGTGCTGTTCCGGGACATCACCCCGCTGCTTGCCGACGGCACCGCGTTCTCGGCGGTGGTCGGTCACCTCGCCGACGTGTTCGGCGGCGAGGTGGACGTCGTGGCGGGTATCGAGGCCCGCGGGTTCCTGCTCGCGGCGCCGCTCGCGGCCGTGCTCGGCGTCGGTGTCGTCGCGGTCCGTAAGGTCGGCAAGCTGCCCCCGCCCACGTTACGCACCGCGTACGACCTCGAGTACGGCAGCGCGGAGATCGAGGTCTCCCCGGCCGGGCTCACGCCCGGTGCGCGGGTGGTGCTGATCGATGACGTGCTCGCCACCGGTGGCACCGCAGCGGCCGCGTGCCGGCTGCTGGAGGAGGCGGGCACGAAGGTGACCGGCATCGGGTTCCTCATCGAACTCCTGGAGCTGGGCGGTCGGGACCGCCTGCCCGACCGCCCGATGCACGCCCTGGTCAGCTACTGAGCCGTGCAGGTCGTAGCATGGCTGGATGAGCGAGGACGTCGCCGTCGGGACCACACCCGACCCCGGTAGCCGGGATCAGGGTGGCGATCCGGTCGTGCCCGGATCCCGGATGCGATCGCGTCTGGTCCGCCTGGGATCGCGCGGGCACTCCACCGCGCCGGCGATCGAACCTCTCATCCAGGTGGTGCGCAGCAACCATCCGAAGGCGGACACAGCGCTGCTCGAACGCGCATACCGGGTGGCCGAACGTGCCCACAAGGGGCAGTCCCGCAAGAGCGGCGATCCCTACATCACGCATCCGGTCGCCGTCGCCACGATCCTTGCCGAACTCGGCATGACCCCGCCAACGCTGGCGGCGGCACTGCTGCACGACACCGTCGAGGACACCAGCTACAGCCTCGATGCGCTCCGCGCCGACTTCGGCGACGAGATCGCCGTCCTCGTCGACGGCGTCACGAAGCTCGACAAGGTCACCTACGGTGAGGCCGCGCAGGCCGAGACCGTCCGCAAGATGGTGATCGCGATGGCCCGCGACATCCGGGTGCTGGTGATCAAGCTCGCCGACCGGCTGCACAACGCGCGCACCTGGAAGTACGTGTCGGCGAACTCCGCGTCCCGCAAGGCCCGCGAGACGCTCGAGATCTACGCCCCACTGGCCCACCGACTGGGCATGAACACCATCAAGTGGGAGCTCGAGGACCTGTCCTTCGCCACCCTGTACCCGAAGGTGTACGAGGAGATCGTCCATCTCGTGGCCGAGCGGGCCCCGGCCCGGGAGGAGTTCCTGGCGATCGTCCGGGAGCAGGTCACGGCGGACCTGAAGGCCGCGAAGATCAAGGCCACCGTCACCGGCCGGCCCAAGCACTACTACTCGATCTACCAGAAGATGATCGTCCGCGGCCGCGATTTCGCGGACATCTACGACCTCGTCGGTGTCCGCGTCCTGGTGGACTCGGTCCGGGACTGCTACGCCGCCCTCGGTGCGCTCCATGCGCGCTGGAACCCGGTGGCCGGGCGCTTCAAGGACTACATCGCGATGCCGAAGTTCAACATGTACCAGTCGCTGCACACCACGGTGATCGGGCCGACCGGCAAGCCGGTCGAGATCCAGATCCGCAGCATGGACATGCACCGGCGGGCCGAGTACGGCGTGGCCGCGCACTGGAAGTACAAGGAGACGGCGAAGCAGACCGGCAAGCAGGGCAGGACCGAATCGGACGCCGATGCGATGCCGTGGCTGCGCCAGCTCCTGGACTGGCAGCGGGAGACCTCGGACCCGGGGGAGTTCCTCGATTCGTTGCGGTTCGAGATGTCCGGCGCGGAGGTGTACGTCTTCACACCGAAGGGCGACGTCCTCGCGCTGCCTGCCGGATCCACGCCCGTGGACTTCGCCTACGCCGTGCACACCGAGGTCGGCCACCGCACCGTCGGGGCGCGGGTGAACGGGCGCCTGGTGAACCTAGAGTCGACCCTCGAGAACGGTGACACCGTCGAGGTGTTCACCTCACGTGCCGAGGGTGCCGGACCGAGCCAGGACTGGCTGAGCTTCGTGAAGAGCCCTCGAGCCAGGAACAAGATCCGGGCCTGGTTCACGAAGGAGCGGCGCGAGGAGGCCATCGACTCCGGGCGCAACCTCATCGCGAAGGCGATGCGCAAGCAGAACCTGCCGATGCAGCGGCTGCTGAACCACGAGACCCTGGTCACCCTCGCCGATGAGCTGCGATACGCCGGCGTCAGCGAACTCTATGCGGCCGTGGGCGAGGGGCACGTGTCCGCGTCGAACGTGGTGCAGAAGCTCGTCACGTCGCTCGGGGGCGAGGAGGTCACCGAAGAGGACGAGGCGGAGGCGACCCGCCCGGGCCAGCCGGCACAGCGCAGCCGCTCCGGTGACCCCGGGGTGATCGTCAAGGGCATGGGGAACACGGACCTGTGGACCAAGCTCGCCCGGTGCTGCACCCCGGTGCCCGGCGACCCGATCGTCGGCTTCATCACGCGCGGGTCGGGTGTGTCCGTGCACCGGGCGGACTGCTCGAACGTCGATGGGCTACGCGCCCAGCCGGAGCGGATGATCGATGTGGACTGGGCTCCGAACGCGCAGAGCGTGTTCCTGGTGCAGATCCAGGTCGAGGCCCTGGACCGCAATGGGCTGCTGTCCGACGTGACCAAGGTGCTCTCGGACAACCATGTGAACATCCTGTCCGCCAACGTCGCCACGTCGAGGGACCGGGTGGCCGTGTCCCGGTTCGTGTTCGAGATGGCTGAGCCGTCCCACCTCGGTCATGTGCTCCGAGCGGTGCGCAACATCGATGGCGTCTTCGACGTGTACCGGCTCACCGGTTCCCGCTCCGACAAGTCCCACGGCGCCGCGACGGTCTGAACCGCCGCGGCGCACGTACGGATGCGTCAGCGGGCGTCGTCCGCGGCGCGGAGCACCTGCTCCAGCCACGCCTTGCGGGCGTCGAGGGCCTCGGTGGCGTCCTTGATGCGACGGGCGTCGCCTGTGGCCTTCGCCTTCTCCAGGTCCTCCTCGAGCCCCGCGATGGCGGCCTCGAGCTGGGCGGCGGCGCCTTCCGCGCGAGCACGCACCCGCGGGTTGGACGTCTTCCACTCCCGCTGCTCGGCGTCCCGGATGGCCTCCTCGACGGCCCGCAGCCGTGCCTCGACGCGCTGCAGGTCGCCACGAGGCACCTTGCCGGCCGCCTCCCAGCGGTCCTGGATGTCCCGGAGCTTGGCCTTCGCGGAGCGCAGGTCGCGGACCGGCAGGATCCCCTCGGCCTCGGTGAGGATCGTGAGCTTCACCTTCAGGTTCTCGCCGAACTCGGCGTCCGTCTCGGCGTTGCGGGCGTTGCGTGCCTCGAAGAACGTGTCCTGAGCGGCACGGAACCGCGCCCACAGGGCGTCGTCCTCCTTGCGGGAGGCGCGGCCGGCCCGCTTCCACTCGTCCATCAGGTCGCGGTACGCGGCGGCCGTTGGTCCCCAGTCCGTCGAGCCCGAGAGTGCCTCGGCCCGCTCGATCAACTGCTCCTTGGTGGCCTTGACCTGACCGTGCGTCTTGTCCAGCTCGGCGAAGTACTGGCGCCGGTTCCGGTCGAACTGGGACCGGGCGTGCGAGAACCGCTTCCAGAGCGCGTCCTCGGACGGGCGGTCCAGCCGGACGCCGGTCTTCTGTGCGTGCTTCCACTCGTCGAGGAGCTTGCGCAGTTCCTCGCCCTGCTGGCGCCACTGCACCCTGGCCGGGTCCGCCCCGGCGATCTCCTCGGCGCGCTCCACGATGACCGTGCGCTCGGCGAGGGCCTGCGCGCGGGCCGCCTCCCGTTCGGCGGCGATCTCCTTGCGGCGCTCGGCGGCCTGCTCGCGCAGGTCCTCCAGCTCCGCTCGGAGCCCGTCGAGGTCGCCGACCACGGCCGGGTCCTCGAACTGCGAGGTCAGGCCGGCCAGGGTGCTGTCCAGGTCCTTGACGGTCAGCGTCGACAGGCGGGTGCCGAACAGCCGGACCTGGGCCTGCAGGTCGAGGAAGCGTCGGATGTACAGCGAGAGCGCCTCCTCCTCGGAGACACCGGGGTACTGCCCCACGACGCGTTCGCCGTCGCCTTCGCGCACATGCACCGTGCCGTCCGCGTCGACCCGGCCGTACTCGGCCGCCGCAGCGACCTCGATCGGGTCGAGTGGGGGACCGGCCTCGGTGCTCGCGTCGACCGGCGCGGGCGCCGCGACCGGGGGCACGACGGCGGGGGTGGTGTGCGCGAGCACCGCCGGCGTCGGTACCGGGCCAGGCCGAGGTCCCGGGCGCGGCACCGGCTTCGGGGCCGGTGCAGCGGTCTCTGCCTTGCCCGCGGTCTCGGTCTGTGCGACCGCGGGCTCGGTCTGTTCGACGGCGGGCGTCGCCGCCTCCTGGGAGGCCGGCTCGGTCGCCGCGGACTCCTCGGCATTCGGAGCGTCACTGGGTTCGGCAGCCGGCGCTTCGGCGGGTGCGTCGTCGGACCCTGTCACCGCTGCAGCCTGTTCGGCGGGTGCCTCCGACTCGACGGCGGGTGCGTCGCCGCTCTCCGTCCCGGCTGGATCGGGTACGCCAGCGCGCTCGTGGGCAGCCGTCTCTGTGGGCTCCGCAGCAGCCGTCTCGGCGCCAACCGTCTCGGCAGCAGCCGTCTCAGTGGGCTCGGCGGCGGGTGCGTCCGACTCTTCGCCGGTGGCCGAGTCAGTGCCGTTCGCAGCGACTTCAGCTGCCGGTGCCACTGCCTCATCGGCAGGTTCGTCGGTGGTTCCAGTCGATCCGTCGACGGCCGGTGCGGTTGCTTCGTCGGCGACAGGCGCCTCGTCGTCGGCAGGTGCCTCGGCGGCTACTGCCTCGTCGGCCACCACTTCCTCGGCGGCGTGCACCTCGGTAGCCTCGGCGGCCGACGCTTCGGTCGCCACGGCCTCGATGGCTTCGGTCGGTGGCACGGTCTGCTCCTGCGACAACTGGATCTCCACGTCTTCGTTCGGTTGGTCCGGGTTGTTCGGGTGCTCGGTCACAGGACCTCCACGCTCTCGATGATGACGTTCTCGATCGGTTGTCCGTCCCCGGAGCCGTCGGCGGTACCGGCTGCACCGATCGCCTGCAGGATCTCCAGGCCGCTGTCGATGGTGCCGAAGACCGAGTAGCCACCGGCCGCGTCGGAGGGCAGCGGGACGTCATTGAACACCAGGAAGAACTGGGAACCCTGACTCTCGGCGTTGCCACCCTGCCGGGCCATCGCGATGGTGCCGGTGGGGTACACGTCGTCCGCGGGTGCGTTCTCGATGGGACCGAAGGAGTAGCCGGGGCCGCCTCCACCGGTCGCCGTCGGGTCGCCGCACTGCAGCAACGAGTCCGGCAGCAGGCGATGACAGGCGGTGCCGTCGTAGAAGCCGTTGGAGGCCAGCATGATGAAGGAGGCCACGGACTGCGGCGCGAGCGCACCGTCCAGGGTTGCCTCGATGTCACCCATGTTGGTGTGGATGATGATGTTCCAGTCCTGGTCCAGCGAGTCGGCCGCCGGCGGCGGGGCCTGATAGGTCTGCGGGTTCGTGGTCGGCAGCGCACCCGGCTCGGTCGCAGGTGACTCGCTCCCGGGTGCCGTGGCAGTGTCGCTGGCGCCCGGGTCGGCAGCGGGGTCGGCCTCCAGCTGCCTGTTCCAGAAGAACAGCCCGGCGACGGCCACGAGGAGTGCGAGCACCGACACGGTCGCGACGATCCGCCGCTCCCGCGCGACGGCGTTGTTCTTGGCCAACTTTGCGGCACGCTTGTTGTATCGACGACGCGCGTACTCGCGTTCCCGTTTACTCGGGGACACCTATTTCCTCCTCGGAACAGACAACGGCCACGATGCGGACTCACACCCCGAACCCGCGCCGACACGCGCGCACGCGGGGACGCCGAAGGTGGCGCACGTGCCCGATTCTAGGCAAGGCTGCCATACGCCCCTGACCGTGGGGGTCCTCCGGCCGGTCACGGGATGGTCACAAACTCACGGTGCGTCGCTCGATGGAATGATGGGGGCATGGCTCGAATCGCACCCCTGTCCGGATTTCCCGAGTGGCTTCCCGAAGGCCGCGCCGTCGAATCGCACATCCTGCGCACCGTGGCGCAAGTCTTCGAACTGCACGGCTTCGTGGGGATCGAGACGCGTGCGGTGGAGCCGCTCGAGCAGCTGCTGAGCAAGGGAGAGACGTCCAAGGAGGTGTATCTCCTGCGCCGCCTGCAGGACGACGGCCCCGAGCAGCAGGTCGCCGGTGACAAGACACTCGGCCTGCACTTCGACCTGACCGTGCCGTTCGCGCGCTACGTCCTCGAGAACGCCGGGCACCTCGCCTTCCCGTTCAAGCGCTATCAGATCCAGAAGGTCTGGCGTGGCGAGCGGCCCCAGGACGGCCGGTTCCGCGAGTTCACCCAGGCGGACATCGACGTCGTCGGTTCCGAGGAGCTCCCGTTCCACTTCGAGGTGGAGCTCCCACTCGTGATCGCCGAAGCGTTCGCTGCCCTGCAGGAGATCGGGCTGCCGCCAGTGCGGATCTCGGTGAACAACCGGAAGGTCGCGCAGGGCTTCTACGAGGGCCTCGGTCTGGCCGACGTGGAGGGCGTCCTGCGCACGATCGACAAGCTCGACAAGATCGGCCCGGACGCCGTCGCCGAAGCACTCCAGCGCGACAACGGGGCGAACGAGGAGCAGGCCCGGGCCTGCCTGGCCCTGGCGTCCATCACCGGCACCGATGCGTCCGTCGCCGAGCGGGTGCTTGCCCTCGGCGTGCGGACACCTCGTCTCGAGGAGGGTCTGGACGAACTGGTCCGGCTCGTCGAGACCGCCGCCGCACGAGCCCCGGGGGTGGTCGTGGCGGACCTGAAGATCGCCCGCGGCCTGGACTACTACACGGGCAGCGTCTACGAGACCACCCTCGTCGGCCACGAGCAGCTCGGCTCGATCTGCTCGGGCGGCCGCTACGACTCGCTCGCCTCTGACGGCAGCCACACCTATCCGGGGGTTGGCCTGTCCATCGGGGTGTCCCGCCTGGTCTCCCGTCTGCTCGCCGCGGGTCTGTCGTCGCCCACCCGGGCGATCCCGACGGCGGTGCTCGTCGCGGTCGCGGATGAGGCACACCGCGGGGCTTCCGACGGTATCGCCGCGGCGCTGCGCGCGCGCGACATACCTGCCGACGTCGCCCCGAGTGCGGCCAAGTTCGGCAAGCAGATCCGCCACGCGGACCGCCGTGCGATCCCGTTCGTCTGGTTCCCGGGCGTCGACGGCGCCGCCGACCAGGTCAAGGACATCCGCTCCGGTGACCAGGTCGACGCGGACGCAGCGACCTGGGCGCCGCCGGCGCAGGACCGCTGGCCGGTGATCCTCCCGCAGACCTCCTAGCGCCGCAGATCTCCTGGAACGGTGGTGGCACGCCGGGTCGGGCACGGTGCGGTCAGGGTTGGTGGCCCGCGCACCCAGTCGATACCTGTCTGCGACCCCTACGACGGAAGGACCCCAGCACGCGAGTGCTGAGGTCCTTCAAGTCGTTCGGGTTCGCTCAGCGCGGAACGCTGCGCGAGGGGCGTTGGCCGTTGTACTTGCCGGCCGGCTTGTCCCGGTAGGGCTTGCTCGAGCGGGGCTTGTCCCACTGGCCGCGAGCGGTGTGGGGCTTGTCGACGTGCCCCTTGGCATCCCCGACACCAGGACCGCGGCGCGGGCCGCCCTCGTCCGGGCGGATCTTCAGGGCTTGGCCGGCGACGCGCGCGTTGCCGATCCGACGGGAGGCCTCGGGGGAGACGTCCGCGGAGATCTCCACGAGCGAGAACCTGCTGAAGATGTCGATCTTGCCGAGGTCGCTGCCACGCAGGCCGCCCTCACCGGTGATCGCACCGACGATGTCCTGCGGGCGGGCCCCGTGGGTGTGGCCGACAGCCACCCGGTACACGGTGCCCGCACCGGACGCGCGGTGCCGGGTCGGGACGCGCCGCTCCTCGTGCGCCCCCCGGGCAACCCGCTCGGGGCGCTCGGTGTCAAAGCGGGCCGAGAACTCGGAATCGGCGCTCTCCTCGCCCTCACGCCACGGCTTGGGCCCGGCGTCCCCGACCGCCAGCGCGAGCAGGGCCGAGGCGACGTCCAGCGGATCCCCGGCGGGGGTGTCCACGGCGTTGAGCAGGAACTCGGCGAGCTGCTCCCGGTAGGACTCCAACCGGCCCTTGTCGATCCGGTCGGTCACCGATTCGAGCACGGTGGTCGCGCGGTGGGCGCTGACCTGCGCCGGGGTCGGGATCGGGACCTCGGTCAGTGGCGTGCGGGTGACCCGCTCGATCGCGCGCAGGCGTCCCTTCTCCCGCGGGGTGAGGAAGGTCAGGGCGATGCCGGTGCGGCCGGCGCGGCCGGTGCGGCCGATGCGGTGCACATACGCCTCCGGCTCACCGGGGACGTCGAAGTTCACGACGAGGCCGATGCGGTCCACATCCAGGCCACGGGCCGCCACGTCGGTGGCGACGAGCACGTTCAGAGTGCCGTTGCGCAGGCGCTCGACGATCCGCTCCCGCTCCCGCTGGGCGACGTCACCGGAGATGGTGGCGGCGTTGATGCCACGCTCGATGAGCGCTGAGCCGACGTCCTCAGCGGTGCCCCGAGTACGCACGAACACCAGGGCCGCCTCGGCGGGGGTGGTGGCGAGCACCCGGGCCAGCGCGCCGATCTTGTGGCGGAACGGCACGACGGCGAACGTCTGGGTGATCGTGTCGGTGGTGGAGGACTGGCGCGAGGTGGCGACCTCGACCGGGTCGTTCATATGCGTCCGGGCGACCTTGCGGATCGCCGGCGGCATGGTCGCCGAGAACAGCGACGTCTGGCGGTCGGAGGACGCGTGGGTGAGGATCTGGTCGACATCCTCCGCGAAGCCCATCCGGAGCATCTCGTCGGCCTCGTCCAGGGCCAGGAACCGCAGTCCGCTGAGGTCAAGGGCGCCGCGCTCGAGCATGTCGATCACGCGGCCCGGGGTGCCGACGACGACCTGGGCGCCGTTCTGGATGCCGCGCAGCTGCGGGCCGTAGGGGGAGCCGCCGTAGATCGCCAGGACGTTCACGCCGCGGCTCGCCGCGGCCATCGCGCCGATCGCCTCGCTGACCTGCATGGCGAGCTCACGGGTCGGGGTGAGCACGAGCGCCTGCACGCGGCGCTGCTCGGGGTCGATCGTCGCCAGCAGCGGCAGCCCGAACGCGGCGGTCTTGCCGGTGCCGGTCTGGGCCACGCCGGTGACGTCGCGGCCGGCCAGCAGCGCGGGGATCACGGCGGCCTGGATGTCGGTCGGGGTGGTGAAACCCATCCGCGAGACCGCGTCGAGCAGATCCGCGGGCAGGCCGAGGTCGGCGAACGTGGTGGGCGCGTCAGAGGCGTCGGGGGCGTGCGTGGGCACGTCGGAGGACAGGACGGATTCAGTCATGGTGGGGCCTTCGTCGAATACGGAGCCGGCAGACCGGACGGTCCTTCTCCGCATCGGCCCGTCTCCTCGCAATGCCGCACTCTGCGACATCTGCACGTGAACACCCGCTCTTGGCGGGTCGTGATGTGGGCCCTCTCGCGGCATGATGCGCTCCAGGTAGCCCGAGTCTACCGGGACGGAGGGCCTCGGCGCTGGGTAGGACACGAAGATGTGCCGCATCTCACGCACTGGCATGATCAGCGCCATGGAATCTGCGCTGTCCGGCCTACGAGAGGCGATCGAGGCTGCGCACTTCCCGTTGGAGGTCCCCGGGGCCGAACATGCACGCGGCCTGCGGGCCCAGCTGTTGAATCAGCTCGACGACTACATCCTGCCCCGCTACGACCAGCTCGACGCCCCGCTGCTCGCCGTCGTCGGCGGGTCCACGGGCGCCGGGAAGTCGACACTCGTGAACGCGTTGGTCGGGGCGCCGCTGACCCGGCCCGGCGCGCTCCGACCCACCACCCGGGACCCGGTACTCATCCATCACCCGGCGGATGCCCGCTGGTTCGCGGGTCAGCGCATCCTCCCGTCGCTGCCGCGGGTCCGCGGGGACGGCACGATGCCACCCTCCGGTGGCGCCGGCGAGGCCGGCGCTGCCGCGCTGCGGCTGCAGCCCTATGACGGGCTCCGGCAGGGCCTGGCACTGCTGGACGCTCCGGACATCGACTCCGTGGTCGACACGAACCGGCAGTTGGCGTCGCAGCTGCTGGCCGCCGCGGATCTGTGGATCTTCGTGACGACTGCGAACCGGTATGCCGACGCGGTGCCGTGGGAACTGCTCCGGGCTGCTTCCCGCCGCCAGGTGGTCGTCGCCGTTGTCCTGGACCGGGTGCCTCCGCCGGTCCTTGAGGAGATCAGTCACGACCTCGCCGCCATGCTGGCAACCGAAGGGCTCGCGCGGGCACCGCTGTTCCTGCTGCCCGAGACGGCACTCGACGAGCGCGACGGGCACAGCATGCTGCCCGCCCACCTCGTGACCGACCTGCGGAACTGGCTCCTGGGGCTCACCGCGGACGAGGAGTCCCGGGCCGGCGTGATCCGGCAGACCCTCGCGGGCGCGACGATGGATGTGGCCCGGCAGGCGTCCGACCTCGCGTCGGCCGCCGAGGCCCAGGAACGCGCCGCTCGGGAGATCCGCGGGCGGATCACCACGGCCTACGCCTCCGATGCCGCGCTCGACGCGTTCGCCGATGGCGCCGTGCTGCGCGGCGAGGTGCTCGCGCGCTGGCAGGACTTCATCGGCACCGGTGACTTCATCCGCGGCCTGGAGAGCCGGGTGGGCCGGATCCGCGACCAGCTCACCGCGTTCGTCACCGGCCGCCCGCAACGCGAGGTCGAGGTGAAGGAGGCCATCGGCACCGGCCTGCAGGCGCTCCTGGTGGCCGAGGCCGATGCCGCCGCGGAACGCGCTCAGCTCGCACTCCGGCAGGACAATGCCGGCCGGGCCCTCCTGGACGGCCGGGACTGGGGCCGGGCCACCAGCGGCTTTCCCGAGCGGGCCGCCGAACAGGTCCGCCAGTGGCAGGGCTATCTGCTCGACCTCGTCCGCGGCGAGGGTCAGGGCAAGCGCACCATGGCCAGGATCCTCGCGTTCGGGGTGAACGGCGTCGGCGTCGCCCTGATGATCGTGGTGTTCGCCTCGACCGGCGGTCTCGTCGGAGGCGAGATCGTGGTGGCCGGTGGTACCGCGGTCGTGGCCCAGAAACTCCTCGAGGCGATCTTCGGCGATCAGGCGGTCCGGCGGCTGGCCACTGCCGCTCGGGACGATTTCACCGAGCGGGCGACGGCGCTGCTCGCCACCGAACGGCAGCGGTTCGAGGATCTGCTCGCCCCGGTGGCCGGCGCCGACGAGGTGGCCGCCGAACTGCGGGTGCGCGGCGAGGCGGTCCTCGAACGCGGAGCCACAGCGCTCGAGTCGGCGCCCGCGCCCGCGGCGCTCGGGCCCCCTCACGACGAGCCACCGGTCGAGCTCCCCGCCGTGGTGCCTCGGGTCATCGAGTCGACCGACTACACCGTGACCGACGCGCCACGACGCACGGCCACCGGCGCCCCGGCCCCAGGCGCCGGACCCGCGGACCCGACCGACCCGGATCGTCCGTGGCACGCGTGACGGCGCGGGCGCGCGTCGGCGAACGCGCAGACCTGGGTCCTCGGCTCGCCGGCTTGCGCGACGCCGTCGAGGTCCTCGACAGGGTGGGCGCCGAGACTCTCGCCGACCCTGCGCACGGCCGGCACAGCGTCACCGGTCCGCACCGCACCGAACCGCCGGAGCAGGCGGCGCCGCTGGCTCGCGCGCATGGCGTGCTCACCCGGGTGGGACGCCGGCGGGAGTTGTCCGCCGAGCACACCGTGGTCGCCCTCGCCGGCGCCACCGGCAGTGGCAAGTCGTCGGTGATCAACGCGTTGTCCGGGACGGACGTCGCCACCGTTGGCGCTCGGCGGCCCACCACGTCGCACCCGCTCGCGATCATCTGGGGGGCGGCGGCTCCGGCGGGCGAACTGCTCGACTGGCTGGAGGTCACCCAGCGGGTCGAGGTCGCCCCCGACCATGGCGGCACGGATCTCTCGGGTCTCGTCCTCCTCGACCTGCCCGACATCGACTCCGTGCAGACCGAGCACCACCTCCGGGCCGCCCGGCTCGCGGAGGCGGTCGATGTCCTCGTCTGGGTGCTGGACCCGCAGAAGTACGCCGACGCCGTCGTCCACACGCAGTACCTGCGGCCGATGTCGCGGCACGCCGAGGTCACCGTCGCGGTGCTGAACCAGGCGGACCTGCTCGCTCCGGGCGACCGGGCGCCGGTCCTGGCGGACCTCACCGACCGGCTCGCCGACGACGGCCTGCGCGGGGCGCGGGTGCTCGCCGTCTCCGCGCGCACCGGTGAGGGCCTTGACGACCTCCGCGAGGTGATCGCCCGGTTCGTCTCCGAGCGCCGCGCGGCCGACGCCCGGCTGTCCGCGGACATTGCGACCGTCGCCGCCGAGCTCGGGACCGCCTACACGGCCGAGGCCGGCTCGGAACTGGGCGCCCCGGACCGGCGCCGGCTGGTGAGCACCCTGGCCCGGTCGGCCGGCGTCGAGGAGGTGGCCGACGCCGTCGCCGGTTCGTTCCGACACCGCGCCCGTGCCTCGACCGGCTGGCCGGTGACCCGCTGGCTGGGCCGGTTCCGCCGGGACCCGCTGCGCCGGCTGCACCTGGACTCCGTGCCCGAGCGGGGCGAGGGGGGAGCGGTCGTCGCGACGTCATCGATCCCGGCCGCCTCGCCGGTCCAGCGCGCCAAGGTCGCGACGGCGCTGCGGGACCTCGGCGATGCCACCGCGGCCGGCAGCGCGGAACCCTGGCGCTCGTACATGCGGTCCGGCGCAACCGGCGCCCTCGAGGCGCTGCCGGATGCCCTCGACCAGGCGATCGTCTCGACGCCGCTCGTGGGGCGCTCCGACCCGCGCTGGTTCGGGGTGGTCGGGGCACTGCAGTGGCTCGTGTTCGCGATCCTCGCCGCCGGGGTGCTCTGGCTCGGGGTCCTGGCGGCCCTACGCTACTTCGGTCTGCCGGTGACCTGGCTGCCGCAGCTGGGTCCGGTGCCGGCGGACCCGCCGTGGCCGCAACTGCCTGCGCTGCCGTGGCCGACGGTGCTGGTGATCGTGGGCGTCGTCCTCGGGCTGCTCATCTCGTTGATCTCCGCGGTGGTCGCGCGGGTCGGGGCGAGGCGACGCGCCCGCAAGGCCCGCGCGGACCTGAACCGCGCCGTCGCCGACGTCGCCGAACGGCTCGTGCTGGACCCGGTCCGGGCCCGGATCGCCGACGTCGCCGCGTTCGCCGCGGGGATCCGCACGGCCGGGGGCTGAGCCGCCTGACGGGGCGCACTAGGATCGTGCAGGCGCCGCGCAACCCACCGGCGTTCCTCGTCGGAAGGATCAGCAGTGCTTCGCACCCACAAGGCCGGCTCCCTGCGCGCCGGTGACATCGGTTCCACCGTCACCCTGACCGGGTGGGTGGATCGCCGTCGTGATCACGGTGGGGTGGCGTTCATCGACCTACGGGATGCGTCCGGCATCGTGCAGGTGGTCATCCGGGACGAGGCCGTGGCCCACCCGCTGCGCTCGGAGTTCGTGCTCGCGGTCACCGGCGAGGTCTCGCAGCGCCCCGAGGGCAACGCGAACCCGAACCTGGCCACCGGTGAGGTCGAGGTCATCGCGACCGAGGTGCGGGTGCTGAACACCGCCGCGGCGCTGCCGTTCCAGGTCTCCACCGCGCTCGACGAGCAGGTCACCGTCGGCGAGGAGACGCGGCTCAAGTACCGCTACCTCGACCTGCGCCGGCCCGCGCCCGCGCACGCCATCCGCCTTCGTGCGAAGGTCAACGCCGCCGCCCGGCGGGTCCTGGACGCCGAGGAGTTCGTGGAGATCGAGACCCCCACGCTGACCCGGTCGACCCCGGAGGGTGCCCGCGACTTCCTGGTGCCCGCACGCCTGGCGCCCGGGTCCTGGTACGCGCTGCCGCAGTCACCGCAGCTGTTCAAGCAACTGCTCATGGTGGCCGGGATGGAGCGCTACTACCAGATCGCTCGCTGCTACCGCGACGAGGACTTCCGCGCCGACCGTCAGCCCGAGTTCACCCAGCTCGACGTCGAGATGAGCTTCGTCGACCAGGACGACGTGATCGCCGTCGCCGAACGGGTCCTGGTCGCGCTCTGGGAGCTCATCGGCTACACGATCCCGACGCCGATCCCGCGGATGACCTACGCCGAGGCGATGCGCCGGTTCGGGTCTGACAAGCCGGACCTGCGGTTCGGGCTCGAGCTCACCGAGC
The DNA here is from genome assembly GCF_902703175.1 of Occultella aeris. Lineage (GTDB taxonomy): Bacteria > Actinomycetota > Actinomycetes > Actinomycetales > Beutenbergiaceae > Occultella > Occultella aeris. The sequence continues at coordinate 105,103 of NZ_CACRYJ010000071.1, forward strand.
TCACCGACTACTTCGCGAACACGCCGTTCCGGGTGTTCCAGGCACCGTACGTGGGCGCCGTGGTGATGCCCGGCGGCGGGTCGCAGCCACGCCGGCAGTTCGACGCCTGGCAGGAGTGGGCCAAGCAGCGCGGCGCCAAGGGCCTCGCGTACGTCACGGTGGGTGAGGACGGTGAGCTCGGCGGGCCGGTCGCCAAGAACTTGTCCGAGGGCGAGCGGGCCGGTCTGGTCGAGGCGGTCGGGGCAAGCCCCGGCGACGCGGTCTTCTTCGCAGCCGGCGCCGTGACCGACGCACGCGCCCTGCTCGGCGCCGCACGCCTGGAGATCGCCCGCCGCACCGACCTGATCGCCGAGGGCGACTGGAAGTTCGTCTGGGTGGTCGACGCGCCGATGTTCGAGTCGTCGGAGGCCGCGGTGGCCGCGGGCGACGTGGCCGTGGGGGCCGGGAAGTGGACCGCCGTGCACCACGCGTTCACCTCCCCGAAGCCCGAGTTCCTCGACACCTTCGACACCGACCCCGGCAACGCGCTCAGCTACGCCTACGACATCGTCTGCAACGGCAACGAGATCGGTGGTGGTTCGATCCGTATCCACCAGCGCGAGGTGCAGGAGCGCGTCTTCGAGCTGATGGGACTGGACGAGGAGTCCGCGCAGACGAAGTTCGGCTTCCTGCTCGACGCGTTCGCCTACGGCGCCCCGCCGCACGGCGGGATCGCGTTCGGCTGGGACCGGATCGTCACCCTGCTCACCGGCTCGGACTCGATCCGCGAGGTGATCGCGTTCCCGAAGTCCGGCGGCGGCTTCGACCCGCTCACGCAGGCCCCGGCGCCGATCACCGCGCAGCAGCGCAAGGAGGCCGGCGTGGACGCGCCGCTCAAGGCGCCCAAGCCAGCGGCACCCGCCGACGCCCAGGGGGCTGACGGCGCCGCGACCGACCCGAAGTGACGTCGCCGGAGGCCCTGCGCCCCCGGAGCGTCACCGACCTGCCCGCGCCATGGTCGGCCGATCGGTTCGTCGTCGACGACTTCGATCGGTGGGCCGACCCGCTCGCCTGGGGTGACGAGCGTGCTGTGCTGTTCCTCGCACGGCCACGGCCGGACACGGCGGCGCTGATCGGGGTGGGGGAGCCCGCAGCCCTGACCTCGGTCCTCACGGACGTCATGACGCCCGACGGCGGATCGCGCGTCTCAGGATCCGGTCACCTCGGGCAGGTGGCCGTGGCGAGCCTGACGCGCGGCACCTGGGACCTGCTGAACCCGGGTGTCGCCGCCGCGCTTGCTCTGCCGACCGTCTCCCACTGGGACTGGCTCTGGACCGAGACTCAGCCGCCCGCGGTCCCGGGCGAGGACGCGGTCCGCGAGCTCGATCCGGTCGCCGACGCCGAGGAGATCCGCGCCGTGCAGGCGCAGGCCAACCCGACCACGCACCTGACGCTGGACCGGGAGGGTGCGCGCTGGTTCGGCTGGCGGGACGGGCAGGGCCACCTGCGTGCGATCGGCGGAACGATGCGGCGGCCGGTCTCCGTGCACCTCGGATCCATCGCGACCGTGCCGGCGTGGCGGGGCCGCGGTCTCGGCGCGGCCGTCACCGCGGCCATGACCCGCGGTGGGATTGCGAGCACCGGGCAGGTCAGCCTTGGTATGTACGCCGACAACGCGCCCGCGCGGCGCCTGTACACGCGGCTCGGCTTCGCCGTCGGGCAGGAGGTCGAGACCCGCCGCCGCGCGTGAGACCGGGTGGGTGCCGTCCTCAGTGCTGGATCGCGAACCGCTTGTGCAGGCGGCGCAACGGCTTCGGCGCCCACCAGTTCCAGTCCCCGAGCAGCGTCATGGTCGCGGGCACCAGCAGCATCCGCACGAGCGTCGCGTCGACCAGCACGGTCAGCGCGAGGGCGACGCCGGCCTGCTTGATGGCGATCAGTTCCCCGGTCGCGAACCCGGCGAACACGACCACGATCACCAGGGCCGCGGAGGTGATGATCCGCCCGGACTGCTGCAGGCCCATGCGGACCGCGAGGTCGTTGTCGCCGGTGGCGTCGTAGAACTCCTTGATCCGGGCGAGCAGGAACACCTCGTAGTCCATCGCCAGGCCGAACCCGAACGCGATCACGATGGCGACCACATAGGACTCGAGGCCACCGGTCGAGGTGAACCCGAGCGGTCCGGAGAGGTGCCCCTCCTGGAAGATCCAGGTGGTGATCCCGAGCGAGGCACCGAGGGAGAGGACGTTGATGAGCAGCGCCTTGAGCGGCACCAGGAGCGAGCCCGTCATCAGGAACAGCAGGACGAACGTCGCGAGGACCACGATGCCCACCGCCCACGGCAGGCCCTCGATCAGCGCGTCGGTGAAGTCGATCTGGTTGGCTGCCTGGCCGAGCACCCAGACCTGCTCCGGGGCGCCGTCCCCGGTCTCGAGGGCGCGGATCTCCTCCACGACCCCGGTGGCGACCTCACCACCGGCCTCGTCGGTGTCCGGGCGCACCCCGATCAGCTGGTACTGCGTCCCGACGGCGGTGGGTGGGTTCACGCCCTCGACGTCCGGCAGCGTAGCGATCTCGTCGGCGAATGCCTGGGCCTGCGCCGCGTCGGCCTCGACGAGCACCTGGATCGCGGGCGTCGCCAGAAGTGGGTAGTCCGCCTGCACGACGTCGATGAAGTCGCGCTGGTCGGAGTCGCGGGGCAGCATCTCGGTCGTCGAGTTGCGCAGCTGGAGGCCGAGCACGGGGGAGGCGAGCAGGCCCAGCACGACCGTGGTCAGCACCAGGACGACCCACGGCCGCTTCTGCACGACGCCGGCCAGCCTGGAGAAGAAGCCGTGCTCGGGCGCGACGTCGCCGAGCTTGCCGATCAGGGACCGCAGCACGGGCACCTTGGTGAGCACCGAGGGTTGCAGCATCCGCCGCCCGATGAGCACCAGCAGCGCCGGGACGAGGGTCAGCGCCGAGGCCACCGCGATGATGACGACCGACACCCCTGCCGCACCGAGCGACTTCAGGATGTCTGGCCGCAGCAGCAACAGCCCGGCGATCGACACGGCCACGGTGACGGCCGAGAACGTGACGGTGCGCCCCGCCGTCGTCATGGTGCGCCGCAGGGCCCGGACCAGGACCGGGTCGACGCCGCGCCTGCCCGTGCGACCCCGCTGGCGCCGCTCGCCCGAGCCGAGCTCGGCCTCGGCGGCGGCCGCGGCCTGGATCTCCTCCCGGAACCGGGACACGATCAGTAGGCCGTAGTCGATCGACAGGCCGAGCCCGAGCACGGTCACGACGTTCACCACGACCGAGTCGAGGTCCAGCACGTAGGAAAAGCCGTACAGGGCGCCCAGGCCACCGGCGATCGAGGCGAGCGCACCTGCCAACGGCATCCCCGCCGTCAGGAAGCCACCGAACACCACGATCATGATCAGCAGCGAGATCGGCAGCGCCACGGCCTCGCCGCGGGCGAGGTCCGTCTGCAGCTGACCGATGATCTCGTCCGTGACGATCGGGGAGCTGGAGACCAGGCCCGTGGCGCCGTCGGAGGCCGCCGCGGGGAACTCCTCCAGTTCGGTCACGACCTCGTCGTGGGCGGCGGCGGGTGCGTCCGGTTCAAGGGTGACCGAGACGAAGAAGCCGTCCTGCGCCGTCGAGACGAAGGCGGCGGCTTCCTCGGCCGCAGGCCCGTCGGGGAACACGAACGGGTCCACCACCGACTCCACGCCGTCGATCGCCAGCAGCGTCGTGTGCAGGGTGGCGGCGGCGCGGCCGGCCTCGCTCACCGCCTCGGCATCGGCCAGATCGACGCCCTGCACCACCAGCGAGATGGTCTCTCCGGTCTCGTCGTTGTCGGCGACGATGTCGGAGCCGATCTGGCTCTGGGAGCCGGGGACGCGGGGCTCGCCGGAGTGCAGCCGGTCGAACAGACCCTGCCCGCCGACCCCGGTCAGGGCGAGCGCGAGGCACCCACCGACCAGCAGGATCCAGACGAAGACGGTCAGGCGGGGGCGGTGGGCGATGTCACGTCCCAGGCGATCGAACACGGGACACATGATGACAGCCCGCCGGCGCCCACGTTCACGACTGCGGCGCCGAGCCGGCGGCCGGTGACGTCGTACGGGCCGCGTAGGCTGCTGGGGTGGATCTGTTCGAAGCAGCCGGCACCGACGACGTCGGCGTCCCGCGGACCCGGGACGGGGCCCCGCTCGCGGTCCGGATGCGCCCTTCCGTCCCCGCCGAGGTGCTCGGCCAGGACCACCTGCTCGAGCCCGGGTCACCGCTGCGCCGGCTCATCGACCCGCCCGTGCCGGGGGCGCTGCCACCGTCCTCGGTGATCCTGTGGGGACCGCCCGGCACCGGCAAGACCACGCTCGCCTACCTGGTCGCGCACGTCTCGGGCCGGCGGTTCGTGGAACTGTCCGCGGTCACCGCGGGGGTGAAGGATGTGCGGGCCGTGATCGAGGACGCCCGCCGTCGGCTGGCCGGGTCCGGTGGCGAGACGGTGCTGTTCATCGACGAGGTGCACCGGTTCTCCAAGACCCAGCAGGACGCGCTGCTGCCCGCGGTCGAGAACCGCTGGGTCACCCTGATGGCCGCGACCACCGAGAACCCGAGCTTCTCGGTGATCTCACCGCTGCTGTCCCGCTCGATCATGCTCACCCTGCGCCCCCTGGAGACCGAAGACCTGGACGCGCTGCTGACCCGCGCGCTGACCGACGAGCGGGGTCTTGCCGGGGCGGTCACCCTCGACGACGAGGCTCGCGCCTACCTGCTGCGCCTGGCCGGTGGTGACGCCCGCAAGTCGCTGACCATCCTGGAGGCCGCGGCCGGCACGGCACAGTCAGCCGGTGGCGCCGATGCCGTGATCGGGCTGGAGGCAGTTGAGCGCGCGATCGACGTCGCCGCCGTGCGCTACGACCGCGACGGCGACCAGCACTACGACGTGATAAGCGCGTTCATCAAGTCGATGCGGGGCAGCGACGTGGATGCCGCGCTGCACTACCTGGCCCGGATGATCCAGGCGGGGGAGGACCCCCGCTTCATCGCCCGGCGGATCGTGATCGCGGCATCCGAGGACGTCGGGATGGCGGACCCGGCGGCGCTTCAGACGGCGATGGCCGCCGCGCAGGCGGTGGCCATGATCGGGATGCCGGAGGCCCGGATCATCCTCGGGCAGGCCGTGGTGCACGTGGCCACGGCACCCAAGTCGAACGCGTCCTACAACGCGATCAACGCCGCCCTCGCCGACGTCCAGGCCGGCAAGGTGCCGCTGGTCCCGGTGCACCTGCGGGACGCGCACTACGCCGGGGCGAAACGACTGGGCCACGGTCAGGGCTACGTCTACTCCCATGACGAACCGCACGGGGTGGCCCGCCAGCAGTACCTGCCCGACGACCTGCAGGGCACCCAGTACTACAGCCCGACCGACCGCGGCTACGAGCGCGGCCTCACCGAGCGGCTGGCGCGGATCCGCGCGATGTTGGACTAGCGCACGCCGGTCACCGGCGCGCGGTGACGTGCACGCGGAGGCCCTCCCGTGGTCGCATCGCCGCGAACCCGGTCGGACGGATCCGCTGCGCGGGCAGCGTCAGGTCCAGGCGAGCGACCACCCGGGCCAGCATCACGATCAGTTCCGTCGTGGCCATGGTTGCCCCGATGCACCGATGCGGGCCACCCCCGAACGGCAGGTAGCGCGCCGGTCCCGGCTTCGTGTATTCGGCAGATCCGGGCAGCCACCGCTGCGGGCGGAACTCCAGCGGGCGGTCCCAGTACTCGGGCATCCGATGGGTCAGGTACGGGCTGAGCAGCAGGGTCGCACCCGGTCGGATCAGGTGACCCTCCACCTCGAAGTCCTGCGCCACGTGGCGGGCGGTCACGACCGCCGGCGGGTACAGACGCAGCGTCTCGTTCACGACGGCGGCCAGGTACGGCAGGGCGCGCAGGTCGCCCGGCCCCGGTGGCCGGTCGCCGACGGCGTCGCGCACCTCGGCGCGCGCGGTCGCCCACACGTGGGGTTCCGTCGCCAGCGAATAGATCGCCCACGCCATCGCGGAGCTGGTCGTCTCGTAGCCTGCCGCGATCAGGGTGACGACCTGGTCCCGGATCTCCCGGTCGGTCAGGCCGTCACCGTCGTCGTCACGGCCGTTGACCAGGGTCGCGAGCACGTGATCGCCAGCGCGCGGTCCGAGCAGGCGGGCGCGAGTGATCTCCGCGCGGATGCGCCGGTCGAGCATCGCGCGGGCCCGGCCGGCGCGCTGCCAGGCCGGCGTGCGCAGCCGACGGTGCCATTGGGTGGCTGCCGGTAGGCCGTCCACCAGGTCCAGCAGCGGTTGCAGACTGCGCCCCAGGACGTCCGCGTCCGCCGCGAGCTCGGGCCCGAACAACGCGTGGATGGTGCTGCGCCGAATGGCTGCCCGGAACACGGCATAGGCGTCCGCGTCGGTGCCGGGCCGCAGACCGTCGATGGCCTCATCCGCTGTAGCGGCCATGATCTGCACGTAGTGGGCAACCTGCCGATGGTGCATGGCGGGCTGCACGAGCCTGCGCCGACGACGGTGCTCCGCTCCGTCCGAGACGATCATGGACGTCGGTCCGTCCACCGGCACCAGACCGGCGAAGGCCTCCTCCCAGCGGAACCGGTCAGAGGCCGCGAACACGGCGGCGTTGGCTGCCTCGCCTCGGACGTAGACGAACCCGCGCCGGCCACCGACACGCAGCACCGGGCCGAACCGGTCATGACAACGCCCGAGGACCTCGGCCGGGCGGTAGGACAGGACGCTCACTCGATTCCCCTTCGTTCCCGCCCACTGTGCCATGTGGCCCCGATCGGTGCGGTAGACTCTTGGGGTTGTCCGTTCGGACACCTGGGGCCCTAGCCGAGGGTCGCGCACCGTCAGGGACGCGATCGGGAGTCGGCCCCACACCACACCGGCAGTCGCCGGAGCAGTGGTGTGACGTCATCAACAACACGACAGGAACACATTTCGCATGGCATCACAGAACCGCACGCGCCGCCAGGTGCGACTGTCCCGCGCGCTGGGCCTCGCGCTCACGCCGAAGGCCGTCAAGTACTTCGAGAAGCGCCCCTACCCGCCGGGCGAGCACGGCCGCGCCCGTCGCCGCACCGAGAGCGACTACGCCGTCCGGTTGAAGGAGAAGCAGCGTCTGCGCGCCCAGTACGGGCTGCGTGAGGTCCAGCTTCGCCGCGCCTTCGACGAGGCCCGCCGCGAGCCGTGGCTGACCGGTGAGTCGCTGGTCGAGCTGCTCGAGATGCGTCTCGACGCCCTCGTGCTGCGCTCCGGCTTCGCCCGCACCATCGCCCAGGCCCGCCAGTCCGTGGTGCACCGCCACGTCCTGGTCGACGGCAAGCTCGTGGACCGCCCCTCCTTCCGCGTTAAGCCGGGCCAGGTCGTGCAGGTCAAGCCGCGCAGCCAGACCATGGTGCCGTTCCAGGTGGCCGCCGCCGGTGCCCACCGGGACGTCCTGCCCCAGGTGCCCGAGTACCTGAGCGTCGACCTCGAGAAGCTCCGCTTCGAACTGGTCCGCCGCCCGAAGCGTGCCGAGGTCCCCGTGACCTGCGAGGTCCAGCTGGTCGTGGAGCACTACTCGCGCTGACGCAGCAGACGATCGTCGGAGCATCGAGCCCGCCCCGGGACGGCCGCACCACGGCCGTTCCCGGGGTGGGTTCGTTTCAGCACCCGGCTCCGGCTCGGGTACCCGGTTCCCGAGCCGCAACCGGTAGTGTCGCCCCGAGGATCTTCCCCCCGCCCCAGAAGCCTCAGGAGGCACCGCCATGGCATTGGGAGACATTGCAGGTCTGATCGCGGCGATCGCGTTCGTGCTGCTCGTGGGAGCGCTCGCGATCCCGCTGTTCAAGCTCGGCCGCGTCATGGACGAGGCCCGCACGTCCCTGGCCCAGATCACCGAGCACACCCTCCCGGTGATCGATGAGGCCGCCCAGACGATCACGTCCACGAACGGCCAGATCGCCAAGGTGGACACGGTCACGACTGCGGCGGCCGAGGTCTCCACGAACGTGTCCGCGATGACGTCCCTGGTCGCCGCCACGGTCGGCGCGCCGCTGATCAAGGTGGCGGCCTTCTCGCTGGCGGTGCGCGGCCTGTTCGGCAAGGCGGAGAAGAAGTGAAGCGCCTGTTCTGGATCGGCGTGGGCGTCGGCGTCACCGTGCTCGTGCTGCGCCAGGTCGGCCGGCTGAACAACACCGTCGGCAGGGTGGCCCACGCGGTCAGCCCGGCCGGCATCGCGGACTCGATCACCGAACTCGCCACCACGGCCAAGGAGCTCGGAGAGACGTTCCGGGCCTCGATGGCCGAGAACGAGGCCGCCCTCACCGCCGCCCTGCTGCCCTCCGAGGAGGAACAGGCGCGGGCCGCCCGGGTGCGTGAGGAGCGTCGCGCGGCCGACCGCCGCGCCGCTGCCGAGTCCGGTGGCTACGACCCGGACGACGAGAACGAGTTCTTCTAGGCGCTCCGAGCGCCACCGAGTAGCGCCCTGCCGTCCGCCGGCAGGTCCGCCCCGATCTATCCCCGAACGAGGACCCATGCGTACCGCCGAGATCCGACGCCGTTGGCTGACCTACTTCTCCGACCGCGGCCACACCGTGGTGCCGTCCGCCTCGTTGATCTCCCCGGACCCCTCCACGCTGTTCGTGATCGCCGGCATGGTCCCGTTCATCCCGTACATGACCGGCGAACAGACACCGCCGTGGTCGCGCGCGACGAGCGTGCAGAAGTGCGTGCGCACCTCGGACATCGAGGAGGTCGGCAAGACCACCCGGCACGGCACGTTCTTCCAGATGAACGGCAACTTCTCCTTCGGTGACTACTTCAAGGAGGAGGCGATCCGGTACGCCTGGGAGTTCATCACGGGCTCCGAGGACGAGGGCGGGCTCGGGTTCGACCCGGACGTCATCTGGGTCACGGTCTACCAGGACGACGACGAGGCATTCCGGCTGTGGCAGGAGGTCGCGGGCCTGCCGGCCGAACGGATCCAGCGCCGCGGCATGCGGGACAACTACTGGTCCACCGGTGCGCGCGGCCCGGCCGGCCCGTGCTCGGAGATCTACGTGGACCGGGGACCCGAGTTCGGCGTCGAGGGCGGTCCGATCGCAGACGAGGACCGCTACCTCGAGATCTGGAACCTCGTGTTCATGCAGTACGAGCGCGCGGACGGTGGCACGAAGGACCACTTCGAGATCCTCGGCGAGCTGCGCAAGAAGAACATCGACACCGGCATGGGTCTCGAACGGGTCGCGTTCCTCAAGCAGGGCGTCGACAACATGTACGAGATCGACGAGGTGTTCCCGGTCATCGCGGCGGCGCAACGGCTGTCCGGCAAGCGCTACGGCGACAATCACGACGACGACGTGCGGATGCGCGTCGTCGCCGACCACGTCCGCTCGGCCCTGATGCTCATCTCCGACGGCATCAAGCCCGCCAACGAGGGTCGCGGCTACGTGCTGCGGCGGCTGCTGCGCCGAGCCGTTCGCGCGATGCGCCTCCTCGGCGTCACCGAGCCCACCCTCCCGGTCCTGCTGCCGGTGTCCAAGGACGCGATGAAGGCGTCCTACCCGGAGCTCGAGGCGGACTTCGCACGGATCTCCCAGATCGCCTATGGCGAGGAGGAGGCGTTCCGCCGCACCCTCGACTCCGGCACCACGATCCTGGACTCCGCGGTGGCGAAGGTGAAGTCCTCCGGCGGCACGCTACTGGCAGGTGACCAGGCGTTCGCGCTGCACGACACGTACGGCTTCCCCATCGACCTGACCCTCGAGATGGCGGCCGAGCAGGGCCTGAAGGTCGACGAGGAGGCGTTCCGGACCCTCATGACCGAGCAGCGTCAGCGCGCCCGCGCGGACGCCCTCGCCAAGCGCAGCGGTGGGGTCGACACGCAGGTCTACCAGGGCCTGCAGTCCGAGCTGGATGCACCCGTGCAGTTCCTCGGCTACACCGACCACACCGCGCCCGCGCGGGTCGCGGCGATCCTGGTCGACGGCGTGGCGGTGCCGCAGGTGCACGCGCCCGCCGATGTCGAGATCATCCTGGACCGCACCCCGTTCTACGCCGAGGCAGGTGGCCAGCTCGCCGACCACGGCACGATCGTGCTCGACGGCGGTGGCCTCGTCGAGGTGGACGACGTCCAGGCGCCCGTCAAGGGCATGCCGGTGCACCGGGGCCGGCTCGTGGACGGCGACGTGACCCTCGACGAGGGTGCGACGGCCACGATCAACAGCGACCGCCGTCGGGCCATCAGCCGCGCGCACACGGCCACGCACATGGTGCACAAGGCACTGCGGGAGTCTCTCGGCGACTCGGCCACCCAGGCCGGATCCGAGAACGCCCCGAGCCGGGTCCGGTTCGACTTCCGGTCCGGATCCGGGGTACCCGCGGGCGTGCTCTCGGAGATCGAGGAGCGGGTGAACACCCAGCTCGCGGAGAACCTCGAGGTGACCGACGCGGTCATGGGCCTCGACGAGGCCCGCGCCCAGGGCGCCATGGCCCTGTTCGGCGAGAAGTACGGCGACCGCGTCCGCGTGGTCTCCATCGGCGGGGACTGGTCCAAGGAACTCTGCGGGGGCACCCACGTGCGCACGTCCGGGGAGCTCGGGCTGGTGACCCTCCTCGGTGAGGCGTCCATCGGCTCCGGCGTGCGTCGCATCGACGCACTCGTCGGCGCGGGCGCGTACAGCTTCGGAGCGCGCGAGCACGCGCTCGTCGGCCAGCTCTCCCAGCTCGTCGGCGCCCGCAGCGAGGAGCTGCCGGAGCGAGTCTCCGGCCTGCTCACCCGGCTGAAGGACGCCGAGAAGGAGCTCGCGGCGCTGCGTCAGGGCCAGCTGCTCGCCGGTGCGGGCACGCTCGCGTCGCAGGCGGTCACCCACGGCGGCCTGCTCGTGGTGACCGCGGACATCGGTGAGGTCGCCTCGACCGACGACGTGCGCACGCTCGCGCTGGACGTCCGGGACCGGCTCGGCAACGCCTCCGGTTCCGTGGTGGCCATCGGCGCCCTCGTGAAGGACCGCCCGGTCGTGGTCGTTGCGACGAACGAGGCGGCCCGCGCCGCCGGCGCGAAGGCGGGCGCCCTGGTCCGGACCGCGGCCGGCCGGCTCGGCGGCGGTGGTGGCGGCAAGGACGACATCGCGCAGGGTGGGGGCACCGACGCGAGTGCGCTGGCGGAGGCGCTCGCGGCGATCACCGCGGACCTGGACGCCATCGGTGGTTGACAGCCCCGAGGGCATGCGGACCGGCGTGCGGATCGGTGTCGACGTCGGCACCGTCCGCATCGGGGTGGCGCGCTGCGATCCGCACGGCATGCTGGCCACGCCGGTGCGCACCGTGGCCCGTTCCGGCCCCGGCCGAGGCATCGACGAACTCGCCGAGATCGTGGCCGAGAACGACGCCATCGAGGTCGTCGTCGGGCTGCCCCGGAGCTTGTCCGGCGAGGAGGGTACTGCGGCTCTCAGGGTTCGCGCGTACGCTAGAGCGGTTGCACTCGCGGTCCGCCCCACTCCTGTGCGCCTCGTCGATGAACGGCTGACGACTGTCTCGGCACATCAGGCCCTGCACGCGTCGGGACGGGCCGGGCGCAAACACAGACAAGTAGTGGACCAGGTCGCCGCGACCATGATCCTGCAGGCTGCGCTCGACCAGGAACGTCACCTCGGCCGGCCGCCCGGCACGGCCATCGACAGCGGCGGCACAGCGAACGAACCGACATCCCAGGAGGAGGAACGGTGACCGACCTCTTCGACGAACCTCTCGCGGGTACCGCCGATCCGGACCAGGACCGGGCGAACTCCCGACGCCGTGCCCACCGCCGGCGTCAGGCCAAGCGGCGCGCTCAGCGGCGCCGCAACCTGATCACCTTCATCGTGATGATCGTGGCGATCGCGCTGCTCATCGGCGGCGCCTGGGTGCTGATCCGCCCGATGCTGGCCGGCGACGGTGCGGCGACCGAGACCATCTCGGACTACCCCGGGCCCGGTACCGGCGAGGTACAGATCGTGGTCAACACCGGCGACACGGGTTCCGACATCGCGACCACCCTCGTCGACAACGACGTGGTGGCCACGAGCGGGGCGTTCGTGCAGGCCTACAGCAACAACCCGGATGCCGTGGGCATCCAGGCCGGCACCTACACGCTGCAGTCCCAGATGAACGCCGCCGACGCCGTCGCCGCGCTCCTCGACCCGGCCAGCCGCTCCGACCTCACGATCACGATCCCCGAGGGCTGGCGCGCCACGAAGATCTACGCGCGGATCGCGAACCGGCTCGGCGTCACCGAGGAGGAGGTCGCCACGGCCGCCGCCGAGGTCGCCGCGTCCTACCTGCCCGCCGAGGCCGGCGGTGAGATCGAGGGCTGGCTGTTCGCGTCCACCTACACGGTCCAGCCGGACTCCACGCCGACCAGCGTCCTCCAGCAGATGGTCGATCTGACCGTGGCGAACCTCGACGAGCGGAACATCCCCGCCGAGGACCGGGCGGAGCTCCTCATCAAGGCCTCGATCGTCGAGGCCGAGGTTGCCAACCAGGACGACTGGGACAGGGTCGCTCGGGTGCTCGAGAACCGGCTCGCGGGCTGCACCGGAGACGGGACCCTCGGCATGGACTCCACCTATGCGTACGGTCTGAACAAGATCGCGACCGAGATCACGCGTACCGAGTGGCAGACCGAGCATCCGTTCAACACCCGGATCGTCCCCGGCCTGCCACCGACGCCCATTGGGGCCGCGGGCCCGGGCGCCGTCGACGCCGTCCTGAATCCGCCCGAGGGTGACTGGTGTTACTTCGTCACGGTCAACCCGACCACGGGCGAGACGCGGTTCACCGCGGACTACGACGAGCACCTCGTCAACCAGCAGATGTACCGTGACTGGCTGGCCGCACAGACCGCGGCGCCGGAGGAGACCACGGAGGGCGAAGGCTGAGCATGCGCCACCATGCGGCGGTGCTCGGTCACCCCGTCGCGCACTCGTTGTCCCCGGTGCTGCACCGGGCCGCCTACGCCGAGCTCGGGCTGACCGACTGGACCTACGAGCTCCACGACGTCGACGAGCCCGAGCTCGAGGCGTTCGTGCGCAGCCGGGACGGCTCGTGGGCGGGACTCTCGCTGACCATGCCGCTCAAACAGCGCGCCATGGCGCTCAGCGACCACGTGGAGTCGCTCGCGAAGGTGGTGGGCGTCGTGAACACCTTGCTGTTCCAGCCCGGTGGGCTGCTGATCGGCGCGAACACCGACGTCCACGGTCTGGTCCAGGCGCTGCGCGAGGCCACGCCGCAGGCACCGGGCGCGGATGCTCGGCGCGGCGTGATCATCGGCGCCGGCGCCACGGCCGCGGCCGCCCTCGCCGCGCTCGGTGAGCTCGGCATCCACGCGCCGGTGGTCCTGATGCGCTCGGTCGGGCGCGCCGGCGTCGTGATGCGCGCGGCCGGCCGGATGGGCGTCACACCCTCCTACGTCACGCTCGGTACCGACCAGGCGCGCGCCGAGCTGCTCGGCGCCGACGTGGTCATCTCGACGTTGCCGCACGGCGCCGCGGACCCCCTTGTCGGCCTGCTCGACGGCGTCGCGCTCGAGGCCGATCAGGTGCTGTTGGACGTCGTGTACGAGGGCTGGCCGACGGCGATCGCGTCCGCATGGCGGTCGGCCGGCGGTTCGATCTCGCCCGGGTATCTCATGCTGCTGCATCAGGCCGCGGAGCAGGTTCGCCTGATGACCGGGTGTCCGGGCCCGGTCGAGGCGATGCGCGCGGCCCTGCTGCAGGCGCTGACGGACTGACCCCATGGGCGATCCGGTGGTGGTGCTGGTCTGCGGTGCGCTGACCGGCCTCGTGGCCCTGATCCTGACCCCGTGGCTGCGCACCCTCACCGGGGCGGAGTCCACGCTGCCCAACTCCGGCCTGCACGCCATGCTGGCCTGCTTCGGAGGCGCCGGGGCCGCCGCCGTCGCCGGCGGCTGGGCCGAGCTCGTGGCGCTGGCGGTCGCGGCGCTGGCGTGCTCGCTGCTCGTCGTCGTGGACGTGGCGACCCACCGCCTCCCGGACCTCATCGTGGTGCCGGCGTTCGCCGTCGTCCTCGTCGCACTCGTGGTGGCGGCAGCCACCACTGGCGCCTGGCCGGAGCTGCTCCGCGCCCTCGCCGGCGCCGCCGTGGTCGGTCTCGGGCTCCTGCTGTTGTGCCTGGCCAGCCCGACCGGTCTCGGCCTCGGGGACGTGAAGCTGGGCGCCCTGATCGCGCTCGTCCTCGGCTGGACCGGTTGGGCCGCCGTGGCCGCCGGGATCCTCGCGGCGTTCGTCCTCGGCGGCCTGTTCGCGGTGATCCTGCTGGCCACCACCAAGGCCGACCGGCGCACAGCGGTCGCGTTCGGGCCCTGGCTGGTGGCGGGCGGCGTGGTCGGCGTCGCCTGGGGACCTGCCCTGCTCGGCATGGCCTGAGAGTCTCCGGCGGGCGCGGTGCCCGCGTACCGGACGCTGCCCGGCTCGGCGCCGGGTCCGTGGGAGACTGACGGTCATGCTCAGATGGTTGACGGCCGGGGAATCACACGGCCAAGCGCTCGTCGGGATCATCGAGGGGGTGCCGGCCGGTGTCACCGTCGGTAGCGCCGAGATCCGGGCCGCGCTCGCCCGGCGCCGGCTCGGCCACGGCCGCGGTGCCCGGATGAAGTTCGAACAGGACGAGGTGCGCCTGCTCGGTGGCATCCGGCACGGGGTCACGATGGGCTCGCCGGTCGCGATCGAGATCGGTAACTCGGAGTGGCCGAAGTGGGAGCAGGTGATGGCGGCCGACCCGGTCGAGGCGAGCGCGCTCGAGGTCGATGCCGGCACCGGCGACGCACGCGAGAAGTCGCGGAACAAGCCGCTGACCACACCCCGGCCCGGCCACGCGGACCTGGTCGGGATGGAGAAGTACCACCTCGACGACGCCCGCCCGGTCCTCGAGCGGGCCTCGGCGCGGGAGACCGCGACCCGGGTCGCGCTCGGCACCGTGGCTGCCGCGCTGCTCGAGCAGGCCGCCGGCATCCGGCTCGTCTCGCACGTGGTCTCGGTCGGCCCGGTCGGTACCCCGCAGGACGCCCCGCGGCCGGGGCCCGACGACGTCGCAGCCCTGGACGCGGACCCGATCCGCAGCTTCCACCCCGAGACCTCCACCGCGATGGTCGCCGAGATCGACGACGCGAAGAAGGCCGGGGACACCCTCGGCGGCGTGGTCGAGGTCCTCGCGTACGGGCTGCCCCCGGGGCTCGGCAGCTACGTGCACAGCGACCGCCGCCTGGACGCCCGCCTGGCCGGAGCGCTGATGGGCATCCAGGCGATCAAGGGTGTCGAGGTCGGTGACGGGTTCCGGACGGCCGCCCGGCGCGGCTCCGTCGCGCACGACGAGATCACCCGCGACGCGGGCGGCCGCGTCCACCGGCGCACGAATCGGGCCGGCGGGGTCGAGGGTGGCATGAGCAACGGGGAGGTGCTCGCCGTGCGCGCGGCGCTGAAGCCGATCTCCACGGTGCCGCGAGCCCTCGAGACCATCGACGTCGCCACCGGCGAGTCCGCGACCGCCCTGCACCAGCGCTCCGACACCTGCGCCGCGGCGCCGGCCGCAGTCGTCGCCGAGGCCATGGTGGCGCTCGTCCTCGCCGAAGCCCTGCTGGAGAAGTTCGGCGGGGACTCGATCACCGAGACCGCGCGGAACGTGGCGTCCTACCTCGAGGCGATCCCGGAGACCATGCGATGAGCGACACGACCGGCCCGGCGCTGATCCTTGTCGGGCCCCCGGGCGCCGGCAAGTCCACCGTCGGCCGCCTGCTCGCAATGGCCTGGGGCACCACGTTCCGAGACACCGACCACGACATCGAGACCGCCGCCGGGCGCAGCATCTCGGACATCTTCATCGACGACGGCGAGGACGCGTTCCGTGCCCTGGAGCGGGCAGCCGTGGCGACGGCGTTGGCCGAGCACGACGGCATCCTCGCGCTGGGCGGGGGAGCGGTGCTCGACGAGGGCACCCAGGCGGCCCTGGCGGGCCGGCGGGTGGTCTACCTGTCCGTCACCCTGGCGCACGCGTCCCCGCGGGTCGGGCTGAGCGGCAACCGGCCCCTGCTCGTGGGGAGCCCGCGCCGGCAGTGGCAGCTGCTGATGGAGGCCCGCCGGCCCGTATACACCTCGCTCGCCACGGTCGAGGTGAACACCGACAACAGGTCCCCGGAGCAGGTCCGCGACGCCGTGTTGGCCGAGGTGTCCGCTCCGTGAGCGTCACCCGCGTCGCCGTAACGGCGGAACGCAGCTACGACGTCCTGATCGGGCACGACCTGGCCGGAGAGCTGCCGGGCCTGATCGGCGCGGGCACCCGCCGGGTCCTGGTGGTCCACCAGGGTGCGCTGGCCGGTCCTGCCGAGCGGATCCGGGCGGCCCTGACCGGCGCCGGGTACGAGGTGCACCTGAGTGAGGTCCCGGACGGCGAGGACGCCAAGACCGCGACCGTGGCCGCGCGGTGCTGGGAACAACTCGGCCTGGCCGGTTTCACCCGTGACGACGTCGTCATCGGGCTCGGCGGGGGAGCGGCCACCGACCTCGCGGGCTTCGTGGCTGCGACCTGGCTGCGCGGGGTCCGCGTGATCCAGGTGCCCACCACCCTGTTGGGGATGGTCGACGCGGCCGTGGGTGGCAAGACCGGGATCAACACCGCCGAGGGCAAGAACCTCGTGGGCTCGTTCCACTCGCCGATCGGGGTGCTGTGCGACCTCGACGCCCTCGAGACGTTGCCCGCCGCGGACCTGGCCGCCGGGCTGGCCGAGGTCGTCAAGTGCGGGTTCATCGACGACCCTCGGATCCTCGAGCTCGTGGAGGCCGATCCGGACGCCGCCCGGGACCCGTCCGCACCGGTGGTGCGCGAGCTGGTGGAACGCGCGGTCGCCACGAAGGCCCGCGTCGTCTCCGCGGACCTGCGCGAGGCCGACCTGCGCGAGATCCTCAACTACGGGCACACGTTCGCTCACGCGATCGAGCACCACGAGCACTTCCGCTGGCGGCACGGGGAGGCCGTCTCGGTGGGCCTGGTGTTCGCCGCGGAACTGGCCCGCCTCGCCGGTCACCTGGAGGGTGGCATCGTCGACCGGCACCGCCGGATCCTCACCTCGCTCGGCCTGCCCACGAGTTACCCGACCGGGAGTTGGGACGACCTGCTGACCGCGATGCGCCGGGACAAGAAGACCCGAGGGGCGACGCTGCGGTTCGTGATCCTCGATGGGCTGGCGTCCCCGACCCGGCTCGAGGGGCCCTCCGAGGACCTCCTTCTGGCCGCCTACGTCGCCGTCAGCGCCGAGCCGGCGCTGCTCGTGCCGCAGCCGGAAGTGTCCGCGCGACCCGCCCCGTCCACCGATGAACCCCCGGAGCTCCTGTGACCAGTGTCCTCGTCCTGAACGGCCCGAACCTCGGCCGGCTCGGCTCCCGCGAACCCGACGTCTACGGGGCCCTCGACCACGCCGGACTCACCCTGGCGATCACCGAGTGGGCCGCTGCCCTCGGTCTGTCCGCCGAAGTGCGGCAGAGCGACGACGAGGCCGAGCTCGTGCACTGGCTGCACGAGGCGGTCGACGCGCAGCGCGACGTGGTGCTCAACCCGGCCGCGTTCACGCACTACTCGTACGCGCTGCGGGACGCGGCCGCCCAGGTGACCACGTCCGGCTTGCGGCTGATCGAGGTGCACCTGACGAACCCGGCCACCCGCGAGAGGTTCCGGCACAACAGCGTGATCGGCGGCGTCGCCACCGGCACCGTGGCCGGCTTCGGGACCGACTCCTACCGGCTCGCCCTCTCGGCGCTCGCTCAGGCTTGATCCGATCAAATCAAGCCCGTGGCCTTGATAGCAGGCAATCAAGGTTGTAGCCTTGTCACATGTTCGTACTCACCGTGGACCAGGACGCCTCCCGGCGACGCGGGGACCGTGTCGACGCCGCATTGAGCGGGCTCGCCGCCCACATCGGAGCCCGCCGTCTCGGCGCGGACCTGGCCCTGCCGTTCGAGCGCACGGTGGGGGACGAGATCCAGGGCGTGATCAGGACGGCGGCGACCACCCTCGACCTCGCGCTGTACCTGCAACGGCGGGCCGAGTGGAGCGTGGGGGTGGGCATCGGCGCGGTCGACACGCCGCTGGCCGAGACCGCCCGGGCCTCCTCGGGCGCGGCGTTCGTGCGCGCCCGCGACGCCGTCGAGCGTGCCAAGGGCAAGTCGGTACCGGTGCCGCTCGCCCTCGTCGCCGCGGACGGACCGAGCCCGGCCGCCGACGAGGCGGAGGCGCTGCTGCAACTACTCGCCGCCGTGGTCCGGCGCCGCACCGAACGCGGCTGGGAGGTGGTCGACCTGCTTGTGGACGGCGTCGGGACCGCGAAGGAGGCGGCGGCCCGGCTCGGGATCACACCCCAGGCCGTGAGCCAGCGACTCGACGCGGCGATGTGGACCGTCCAGGACCGGGTCCGCCCGCTGGCGGAGCGCCTGCTGGCCGACCTGGACCAGGTCACGACATGATGGCGCGGTGAACCTGGTCCTCACCATCGAGATCGCCGCGGCCGCCCTGATCATCTCCGCGGGCGCCGGTGGCCCCATCACGGCCTGGATCCTGCGCCTGGCGAGCCGCAAGCACCGCGAGGAGGCCGCGGAGCGCGCCGGTGACCCGACGGACGAGCCCCGACCCGACCCCGCCGCCGAGCAACTGCGCGGCGGTGCCTGGATCGGAGTCCTCGAGCGACTGGCCATCACCGGTTCGATCCTGGTCGGCTATCCGGCCGCGATCGCCGTGGTCGTGGCGGTCAAGGGACTCGGCCGGTTCCCGGAGATCCACGGCAGTTCGGGGGTGTCCGAGCGGTTCATCATCGGCACCCTGGCCTCCTACCTGTGGGCGGGTGCGATCGGCGTGGCAGCGGTGGCCGCCCTCGGCGCGTTACCCTGAGGGCCGCACCTTTTCATCCTCCCGGCCCGACATCCCCGCTCGCATGAGAGCGCAGGCTCCCGGCCGGTCCCGATAGACAACGAAGGAACGCCTGTGGCATCGACGAACGACCTCAAGAACGGCTTGGTTCTCAACATCGACGGCCAGCTCTGGTCCGTGGTGGAGTTCCAGCACGTCAAGCCCGGCAAGGGCCCGGCGTTCGTGCGCACGAAGCTCAAGGGCGTCACCAACGGCAAGGTGGTCGCGAGGACGTTCAACGCCGGCGTCAAGGTGGAGACGGCGAACGTCGACAAGCGCGACATGCAGTACCTGTACCAGGAGGGCGAGGACTTCGTCTTCATGGACACCAGCGACTACGAGCAGATCACCGTGTCCGCAGCGACCGTGGACACCGCCGCGAACTTCATGCTCGAGGGCCAGGAGGTCATCGTGGCGCTGCACGACGGTGTCCCGCTGTACGTCGAGCTGCCGGCGTCCGTCGTGATGGAGATCACCTACACCGAGCCGGGCCTGCAGGGCGACCGCTCCTCGGCCGGCACGAAGCCCGCCACGATCCAGACCGGCTACCAGATCCAGGTGCCGCTCTTCCTCGAGACCGGCACGAAGGTCAAGGTCGACACCCGCAGCGGTGACTACCTGGGCCGCGTCAACGACTAGTGGCCGCACGCAGCAAGGCACGCAAGCGGGCGCTGGATGTGCTCTACGAGGCCGACCAACGCGCGCTCGGTGCCGCCGCGGCCGAGGGTGGCTCCGCGCCGACCCTGATGGGTCTGCTGGCGGACCGCATCCTCGAGCCCGGCACCCAGGCGGCGCTGCCGGAGTACTCGGTGCAGATCGTCGAGGGCGTCAGCGAGCACGTGGCCCGGATCGACGAGATCCTGTCCACGTTCTCCCAGGGCTGGACCCTCGAGCGGATGCCCGCGGTGGACCGCGCCATCCTGCGGCTGTCCACGTGGGAGATCCTCTTCAACGACGAGGTGCCCGACGCCGTCGCGATCGACGAGGCCCTCGAGCTCGCCCGGGCGCTGTCCACCGACGACTCCCCGCCGTTCATCAACGGCATGCTCGGCCGGATCGCGCAGTACGGCTCGGACCTCCTGGACTGACCTGGATCTGCGGGCGCAGCGCGCTTGCACCTCACGCCACGTGAGGGCCTACGCTCCGGACCATGGCGATCGACGAGCAGGTGACGGGCCCGACAACGCACGTGGACGGCGAGGTCGACAGGGCCGAGTTCCAGGCGCTGCTCGAGGACTGGGCCGCGGCGATCGTGGCCAACGACGCCGACCGCATCAGCGCGTTCGCCGAACCGGACTGGCAGATCGTCGGCACCGAGAGCGGCCCGTCGCCCTTGGGCGCCTTCCTCGAGGTGGTCCGCGACGGCAGCCTGACCCACTCGGAGATGACCTTCGAGGTCCTCTCGGTGCGCCGACTCGGCGAGGTCGCCGTCGTGGTCGCTCACGGCACGAACCGCGGACGGTGGCAGGGCGAACCCTTCAGCGCCGACGAGTGGGTCTCGGACGTGTTCGTCCGGCGCGACGGCCGCTGGCGCTGCGTTCTGTCGGCGCTCACGCCCAACGCAGGTGCTTGACTGGGACCATGCCTCTCCACGGTGAGTACGCGCCCAGCCCCAGCGACCGGTCCGCCAGGCAGGTGACCGCCTACGAGTCCTCGCAAGGAACGAAAGGCATCACGCTCGGCGGGAAGCCGGTCGTGATCCTCACCACGATCGGCGCCCGCTCCGGCAAGCTCCGCAAGGTCCCGCTGATGCGCGTGGAGCACGACGGCGAGTACCTCGCCGTCGCGTCGTTGGGCGGAGCCGCGAAGAACCCGGTCTGGTACCACAACCTGCTCGCCGACCCGCGGGTGGAGCTCCAGGACGGGCCACAGAAGTGGGACATGGTCGCCCGTGAGCTCTCCGGGCCCGAGCGCGAGGCCTGGTGGACGCGGGCCGTGGCGGCCTTCGACAACTACGCGAACTACCAGCGCAGGACCGAGCGGCTGATCCCCGTGTTCCTGCTCACACCCGCCCCGACGCCGCACGCCTGAGTCGGGCGTCCCGCGCCGGTGGCGGTAGTGTGGTCGGCGGCAACACTGTTCCTTTAAACCCGTCCTGTGAGGCGGGGAAGGAGGCTTCCGCCGGTGACCTCTGGCGCCCCGAGCACGACCGTGCTCTCCGAGAACGACATCTCCCGGGCCTTGACCCGGATCGCTCACGAGATCCTCGAACGCAACAAGGGCGGGTCCGATCTGGTCCTCCTCGGGATCCCGACCAGGGGCGCGCCGCTGGCGCGGCGACTGGGGGAGCGGATCCTCGCGGCCGAGGGCCGCCCTGACGCCTCGCTCGACGATCTCGTCGGCACCCTGGACATCACGATGCACCGTGACGACCTGCGCCGGAACCCGACCCGGGCGCTCGAGCCGACCCGGATCCCGTCCGGCGGCCTGGACGAGAAGGTCGTCGTCCTCGTCGACGACGTGCTCTACTCCGGCCGCACCATCCGGGCGGCGCTCGACGCCATCTCCGACCTCGGCCGGCCCCGTGCCGTCCAGCTCGCCGTTCTCGTCGACCGCGGCCACCGCGAGCTGCCGATCCGCGCCGACTACATCGGCAAGAACCTGCCCACCTCGCGCAGCGAACGGGTCAGCGTCCGGCTCACCGAACTCGACGGCACCGACTCGGTGGTGTTGTCCTCATGAGGCACCTGCTCTCCGCCGCCGACCTCAGTCGCGCCGAGGCGATCGAGATCCTGGACACGACCGCCACGATGGCGGCCACGCAGTCCCGGGAGATCAAGAAACTGCCGGCCCTGCGTGGGCTGACCGTGGTGAACCTCTTCTTCGAGGACTCCACCCGTACCCGGATCTCCTTCGAGGCGGCCGCCAAGCGGCTGTCCGCGGACGTCATCAACTTCTCCGCAAAGGGCTCCTCCGTGTCCAAGGGGGAGTCCCTCAAGGACACCGCGCTCACGCTCGCCGCGATGGGCGCGGACGCCGTCGTGATTCGGCACCAGGCCTCCGGTGCGCCGCACCGGCTGGCCACGTCCGGCTGGGTCCGCACCCCCGTGGTCAACGCCGGCGACGGCATGCATCAGCACCCCACCCAGGCCCTGCTCGACGCGTTCACGATGCGTCGCCACCTCGCCGGTGGCGGTGATGCGGGCCCAGACGGTGTCGGTCGTGACCTCGCCGGCGCCAAGGTGGTCATCGTCGGGGACGTGCTGCACTCCCGGGTGGCCCGCTCGAACGTGGACCTGCTGCACACCCTCGGCGCGGACGTGACCCTCGTCGCGCCGCCCACCCTGCTGCCGGTGGGCGTGCACACGTGGCCGTGCGCGGTCTCCTACGACCTGGACGCCACCATCGCCGACGTCCGCCCGGACGCGATCATGATGCTGCGCGTCCAGCGGGAGCGGATGTCCAGCGCCGGCGGCGGCTTCTTCCCGTCGCCGATGGAGTACTCGCGCCGCTACGGGCTCGACGGCACGCGCCTGGCCGCGCTGCCCGAGCACTGCGTGGTGATGCACCCGGGGCCGATGAACCGCGGCCTGGAGATCTCCGCGAAGGCCGCCGACTCGCCCCGATCCACCATCGTCGAACAGGTCGCGAACGGCGTCGCCGTACGTATGGCCGTGTTGTACCTGCTGCTCGCCGGCGGCACCGAGACCGAAGGATCCCGATGACCACCTACCTGATCCGTGCCGCATCCGTGCTCGGGGGTGAGCGCTCCGACCTGTACCTGGCCGACGGCGTGATCGCCGCACTCGGTGCCGACGCAGCCGCGGCCGCGACCACTGCGGGCGCCGACGGCGTGGACGTCGTCGAGCTCGACGCGAGCACCCTCATCGCGCTGCCGGGACTCGTCGACCTGCACACGCACCTGCGCGAACCCGGCCGCGAGGACGCCGAGACCGTCGCCTCCGGGACCCGCGCGGCCGCCGTCGGGGGGTTCACCTGCGTGCACGCGATGGCGAACACCGACCCCGTCGCGGACACCGCCGGTGTCGTGGAGCAGGTCTGGCGGCTCGGCGAGGACGCCGGCTGGGCGCAGGTGCGCCCGGTGGGTGCCGTGACCGTGGGCCTGCGCGGGGAGCAGCTCGCCGAACTCGGCGCGATGGCCGACTCCGCCGCAGCCGTGCGGGTGTTCTCCGACGACGGCAAGTGCGTCGACGACCCGGTTCTGATGCGCCGGGCGCTGGAGTACGTGAAGGCGTTCGACGGTGTCGTCGCCCAGCACGCCCAGGAGCCGCGCCTGACCGAGGGCGCCCTCATGCACGAGGGTGTCGTCTCCGCGGAGCTTGGGCTGACCGGGTGGCCTGCGGTCGCGGAGGAGGCGATCATCGCCCGGGACGTTCTGCTCGCCGAGCACGTCGGCTCCCGGGTGCACATCTGCCACCTGTCAACGGCGGGTTCTGTGGACATCGTCCGGTGGGCGAAGGCCCGCGGGATCGATGTGACCGCCGAGGTCACCCCGCATCACCTGATCCTGACCGACGAGGCCGTCCGCGGCTATGACCCGCAGTTCAAGGTGAACCCACCGCTGCGCACGGCCGCCGACGTCGCCGCCGTGCGGGCCGGCCTGGCCGACGGCACCATCGACATCGTCGCCACCGACCATGCACCGCACCCGGACGAGGACAAGGACTGCGAGTTCGCCGCCGCCGCGATGGGCATGACCGGGCTGGAGACCGCGCTGTCCGTAGTGGTCGCCGCGATGGTGGACAACCCGGAGTACGACTTCGACTGGGCGGACGTGGCCCGGACCATGTCCACCACCCCCGCGGCCATCGGCCGGGTCGCCGAGCAGGGCCGGCCCCTCGAGGTCGGCGAGCCCGCGAACCTGGTCCTCGTGGACCCGGACGCCACCTGGACCGTCGACCCGGCGGCGCTGCGCACGGCCAGCGAGAACACCCCGTTCGCCTCCGACGAGCTCCCCGCCCGCGTGATCGCCACCTTCTGGCGGGGTAGGGCAACCGTCCTCGACGGCGAACCCCGAGCGCGAGCGGACGCCCACTCATGACCCCCCAGCAGCGAACGAACCCCGAGGTGAAACTGATGACGTCCAGCGAGAGCGCCGGCCACCGGGCGGCGGACACCGCCCTGCTCGTCCTCGAGGACGGCACCGTCATGCGCGGACGCGCCTATGGCGCGCGCGGCGTCACGTTCGGCGAGATCGTCTTCTCCACCGGCATGACCGGCTACCAGGAGACCCTCACGGACCCCTCCTACCACCGCCAGATCGTCGTCATGACGGCCCCACACATCGGGAACACCGGCGTGAACGACGAGGACCCGGAGTCCCTGAAGATCTGGGTCGCCGGCTTCGTCGTGCGGGACCGGGCCCGGCGGGCGTCCAGCTGGCGTTCGCGCCGCGAACTCGAGGACGAGCTGGCCGCGCAGGGGATCGTCTCGATCAGCGACGTGGACACCCGCGCGCTGACCCGCCGCCTGCGCGAGGAGGGCGTGATGCGCGCCGGGATCTTCTCCGGCGACGCACTGCCGACCCTGCCCGGGACCCACGGGGAGGCCGAGCTGCTCGACCAGGTCCTGGCCAGCCCGCAGATGGCCGGCGCGGACCTGGCCCGCGAGGTGAGCACTCCCGAGCCCTACGTGGTGGAGCCGGCCGGCGAGTTCGCCGGCCGGGAGCCGCTCGCCACGGTGGTCGCCGTCGACCTCGGCATCAAGGCGATGACCCCGCAGCGGCTGTCCGAGCGGGGCGTGCGGGTGCACGTGGTGCCCTCGCGCAGCACGATCGCAGACCTCACCGCGCTGAACCCGGACGGGGTGTTCTTCTCGAACGGCCCCGGAGACCCCGAGGCCTCCGTGCACGAGGTGGCGCTACTGCGTGAGGTCCTCGACGCCGGCCTGCCGTACTTCGGGATCTGCTTCGGCAACCAGATCCTCGGCCGGGCCCTCGGGTACGGCACCTACAAGCTCGGGTACGGCCACCGCGGCCTGAACCAGCCCGTCAAGGACGTCACCACCGGCAAGGTCGAGATCACCTCCCACAACCACGGGTTCGCCGTCGACGCGCCGATCGACGGCGAGTCGATCGCCCCGCACGACGGCGGCCGGTACGGGCGCGTGATCGTCTCCCACATCGGGCTGAACGACAACGTGGTGGAGGGCCTGCAGTGCCTCGACATCCCCGCGTTCTCGGTGCAGTACCACCCGGAGGCAGCGGCCGGCCCGCACGACGCCGCCTACCTCTTCGACCGGTTCGTCGACCTGATCACCGCAATGCCGGACCGGGCCACGGCCCCGCAGACCCAGAAGGACGCCAACTGATGCCCCGTCGTTCCGATATCTCCAGCGTCCTCGTCATCGGGTCCGGCCCGATCGTCATCGGCCAGGCCGCCGAGTTCGACTACTCCGGCACCCAGGCCTGCCGGGTCCTGCGCGAGGAGGGCCTGCGGGTCATCCTGGTGAACTCCAACCCGGCCACGATCATGACCGACCCGGAGTTCGCCGACGCCACCTACGTGGAGCCGATCACCCCCGAGGTGGTCGCGTCCATCATCGAGAAGGAACGCCCGGACGCGCTGCTCCCGACCCTGGGCGGACAGACCGCGCTCAACACTGCCATCTCGCTGCACGAGGCCGGGGTGCTGGAGCGGTTCGGCGTGGAGCTGATCGGCGCGAACATCGCCGCCATCAACGCGGCCGAGGACCGGCAGCTCTTCAAGGGCGTCGTCGAGCGGTGCGGCGCGGAGGTGGCCGCCTCCGCGATCGCGCACTCCATCGAGGACGCTCTCGCCGCCGTCGAGGACCTCGGCTACCCGGTCGTGGTGCGACCGTCCTTCACCATGGGCGGGCTCGGCTCCGGGATCGCCTACGACGAGACCCAGCTGCGCCAGATCGCCGGCGCCGGGCTGCACTACTCCCCGACCACGGAGGTGCTCCTCGAGGAGTCCATCCTTGGCTGGAAGGAGTTCGAGCTCGAGCTGATGCGCGACCGTGCGGACAACGTGGTGGTCGTGTGCTCCATCGAGAACTTCGACCCGGTGGGCGTGCACACCGGAGACTCGATCACCGTGGCCCCGGCGCTCACCCTGACCGACCGCGAGTACCAGCGGCTGCGGGACATCTCGATCGCGGTCATCCGTGAGGTCGGCGTGGACACCGGCGGCTGCAACATCCAGTTCGCCGTCGAGCCGAGCACCGGGCGCATCGTCGTCATCGAGATGAACCCCCGGGTGTCCCGGTCCAGCGCCCTGGCCTCCAAGGCGACCGGCTTCCCGATCGCGAAGATCGCGGCCCGCCTCGCGGTGGGCTACACCCTCGACGAGATCCCGAACGACATCACCGGCTCCACGCCGGCGTCGTTCGAGCCGACCCTCGACTACGTCGTGGTCAAGGTCCCGCGGTTCGCGTTCGAGAAGTTCCCGGCCGCCGACCCCACCCTCACCACCACGATGAAGAGCGTGGGGGAGGCGATGGCCCTCGGCCGCAACTTCACCGAGGCGCTGCAGAAGGCGATGCGCTCGATCGACACCGACAACTCGTCGTTCACGTGGGCCGGGCCGGTGCCGGACGCCGAGGAGACCGGCCTGCTCCTGGAGTCGATCCGGGTCCCCACCGACCACCGGATCCTGGACCTGCAGCAGTCGATCCGTGGCGGCGCCACCCTTGAGGAGATCACCGCGGCCACCGGCATCGACCCGTGGTTCGTGGACCAGATCTTCCTGCTCGACGAGGTCGCCCGCGAGATCACCGACGCGCCGACCCTCCAGGCAGACGTCCTGGCCCGAGCGAAGCGACACGGCTTCTCGGACGCCCAGATCGCACAGATGCGCGGCCTGGGGGAGGCCACCGTCCGTGAGATGCGGCACGCCTACGGACTTCGGCCGGTCTACAAGACCGTGGACACCTGCGCCGCCGAGTTCGCCGCCCAGACCCCGTACCACTACTCCAGCTACGACGCCGAGACCGAGGTGGCCGGCCGGGAGCGTCCCGCGGTGCTGATCCTCGGCTCCGGGCCGAACCGGATCGGGCAGGGGATCGAGTTCGACTACTCCTGCGTGCACGCAGCCCTGGCGCTGTCCGGCACGTACGAGACCGTGATGATCAACTGCAACCCGGAGACGGTCTCCACCGACTACGACACCGCGGACCGGTTGTACTTCGAACCGCTCACGTTCGAGGACGTCCTCGAGGTCTACCTGGCCGAGCTCGCCGTCGGGCCGGTGGCCGGGGTGATCGTGCAGCTCGGCGGGCAGACCCCGCTCAAGCTGGCCGACCGCCTGGCCGCCGCCGGCCTGCCCATCTGGGGCACCCCGCCGTCGGCCATCGACGCGGCCGAGGACCGCGGCCAGTTCGGGCAGGTCCTGCTCAGGGCCGGGCTGCCGGCACCCGCGTTCGGCACCGCGATCTCCCTGGCGCAGGCCACCGAGATCGCCGACCGGATCGGCTACCCGGTCCTGGTACGGCCGTCCTACGTGCTCGGCGGACGCGGCATGGAGATCGTCTACGACGCCGACCAGCTCGTCGACTACGTGCGCCGGGCCACCGGCGCCAGCGACGCCGGGACGCTGCTGCCCGCACCGGTCCTCGTCGACCGGTTCCTGGACCAGGCCATCGAGATCGACGTGGACGCCCTCTACGACGGCACCGAGCTGTACCTGGGCGGCGTGATGGAGCACATCGAGGAGGCCGGGATCCACTCCGGGGACTCCGCCTGCGTGCTGCCGCCGGTCACCCTCTCGGACTCCATGATCAACCGGATCCGCACGTCCACCGAGGCGATCGCCGAGGGCGTGGGCGTGCGCGGGCTCATCAACATCCAGTTCGCCCTCGCCGCGGACGTTCTGTACGTGCTCGAGGCGAACCCGCGCGCGTCCCGGACCGTGCCGTTCGTCGCGAAGGCCACCGGCGTGCCGTTGGCGAAGGCGGCCGCCCTGCTGATGAGCGGCCGCTCGATCGCGGACCTGCGGGCCGATGGTGTGCTGCCCGAGCACGACGCCAGCCGCACCGACCTCGAGGCGCCGATCGCCGTCAAGGAGGCGGTGCTGCCGTTCAAGCGGTTCCGTACCGCGTCCGGTCAGGTCGTGGACACCGTGCTCGGGCCGGAGATGCGTTCGACGGGTGAGGTGATGGGCTACGACGTGGACTTCCCGCTCGCGTTCGCGAAGTCCCAGGCCGCGGCCTTCGGCGGCCTGCCCACCGAGGGCACCGTGTTCGTGTCCGTGGCGGACCGGGACAAGCGGTCCCTGACGATGGCGACCGGCCGCCTGATCGAGCTCGGGTTCCGGATCCTCGCGACGGCCGGCACGGCGAGCGTGCTGCGCCGCAACGGCCTGGCCGCCGAGGTGGTCCGCAAGGCCTCCGACGGCCCCGGCCCGAACGGGGAGCCGACCATCATCGACCTGATCAACGCGGGGCAGGTGGACATGGTCATCAACACCCCCGGCAGCAAGGGTGCCCGGGCGGACGGGTACGACATCCGGACCGCGACCACGGCCGCTGACAAGGCCATCTCGACCACCACGCAGCAGTTCACCGCCGCGGTCCAGGCGATCGAGGCGATCCGGCGGGGGCCGTTCGCGGTGCGCTCGCTCCAGGAGCATGACGCCGCCAGGGCGGGCCGGGTCGAGGCCGCCGGGCGCGCCTGACTGGGCCGTATCGGAGCAGACCGGCACAATAGCCACCAGGGAACGAGGGAGCGGACATGAGCGCGATCACGACGTCGACGACCGGCGCGGGCGAGAGGTTCGCGGGAGCCGGGTTCGGCACCCGGCTCAGCGAGGCGATGGCGGCCCGTGGTCCGCTGTGTGTCGGGATCGACCCGCACGTCGGCCTGCTGCAGCGCTGGGGTCTGCCCGACGACGCCCGCGGGGTCCGCGAGTTCTCGCTGCGGGTCGTCGAAGCCGTCGCCGGCCAGGTCGCCGCGGTGAAGCCGCAGTCCGCGTTCTTCGAGCGCTACGGCAGCGCCGGCATGGCCGCTCTCGAGGAGACGATCGCGGCCTGCCGGGCCGCGGACCTGCTCTGCGTGGTGGACGCCAAGCGCGGTGACATCGGCACGACGATGGACGGCTACGCCGACGCCTTCCTCGGCAAGGACTCCACGCTGGCCGGGGACGCCGTCACACTCTCGCCCTACCTGGGGTTCGAGACGCTTCGGCCCGCGATCGACGCCGCGCTGGCAACGGGCCGCGGCGTCTTCGTCCTTGCACTGACGTCAAACCCGGAGGGTGCCCAGGTGCAGCACGCCCTGGCCGACGGCGTCCCGGTCGCCGCGCTGATCGCGCGGCAGGCGGCCGCGGCGAACGCCGTCGAGATCGAGGCTGGTGCCCCTCTCGGCAGCATCGGACTGGTCGTCGGAGCGACCGTCGGCTCCGCCGCTCGCCATCTCGGTGTGGACCTCGGCGCCGTCCGCGGCCCGCTGCTGGCACCCGGCGTCGGCGCCCAGGGCGGCGGTGCGGCGCAGATCCGCGATGTGTTCGCCGAGGCCCTCGGCGCGGTGCTGCCGTCGAGCTCCCGGGACGTCCTGCGGGCCGGGCCCGACGCCGGCGACCTGCTCGCGGCCGCCCAGGCGATCAACGAGGAGCTGCGCCACGCCGTCGCCGGATAGTGGGCCCACCCACCACGCCCGCGATTGATCTGCGGCGTTCGCATCGCTAGGTTGCCTAGGAACGACTTCGCCGACCACCGCTTCGAGAGTTGAAGGTAATCACCGTGGCTCTTCCCCCATTGACACCGGAGCAGCGCGCGAACGCGCTCGCGAAGGCCGCCGCTGCCCGCGCCACCCGCGCCGAGGTGAAGAACCGGCTGAAGTACTCCGGTGGCAAGCTCTCCGAGGTGATCGCCGAGGGGGCAACGGATGACGCCGTTGGCAAGCTCAAGGTGCTCTCGCTGCTGGAGTCCCTGCCCGGGGTGGGCAAGATCACCGCGCGCGCCGTCATGACCGAGGTGGGCATCTCCGAGAGCCGCCGGGTGCGCGGCCTCGGGCCGAACCAGATCGCCAAATTGGTCGAGCGGTTTGGCTGAGCAGACCACCCCCGCTCGGCTCACGGTCCTGGCCGGCCCGACCGCCGTCGGCAAGGGCACCGTCTCCGCGGACCTACGGGCCCGCTACCCGAACATCTGGCTGTCCGTCTCCGCCACCACCCGCCCAGCCCGTCCCGGCGAGGTCGACGGCGTGCACTACCTCTTCCTGAAGCCGGAGGAGTTCGCGGCCATGGTCGCGGGCGGGGAGTTCCTCGAATGGGCCGTGGTGCACGGGCGCAACAGTTACGGCACACCGCGCCAGCCCGTCGCCGAGCGGCTCGCCGCCGGGCAGCCCGCGCTGCTGGAGATCGACCTGCAGGGTGCCCGGCAGGTGCGTCAGACCATGCCCGAGGCGCGGTTCGTGTTCCTGGCCCCGCCGAGCTGGGAGGAACTGGTCCGCCGGCTCGAGGGCCGCGGCACCGAGGACGCCGAGGAGCGCGAGCGACGGCTTGTCACCGCCCAGGTGGAACTTGCCGCTGCCGCGGAGTTCGACCACACGATCATCAACGATGACGTGCACCGGGCCACGGACGAACTCGTGGCCCTGATGGGGTGCGGGCCCCAACCCGGCGAGCGCCTCACGCACACCGACGATACGAACCGCTAGACTAGAGCGTTCGAACACCCCCAAGCACACACGAGGTTCTCCCGACATGTCAGGAACCGTTGCCGCACCCGAGGGCATCACCGATCCGCCGATCGACGAACTCCTCGAGGCAGCCGACTCCAAGTACGCCCTGGTCATCTACGCCGCCAAGCGTGCGCGTCAGATCAACGCCTACTACGCGCAGCTGAACGAAGGGCTGCTCGAGTACGTGGGCCCGCTCGTGGAGACCAAGCAGCAGGAGAAGCCCCTCTCCATCGCCATGCGCGAGATCAACGAGGGCCTTCTTACGGTCGAGCCGACCGAGGACTGAGCCCGAGCGTGCACGTCGTCCTCGGGGTCGGCGGTGGGATCGCCGCCTACAAGGCCGTCCTGCTGCTGCGCCTGCTCCGGGAGGCCGGGCACGACGTGCGCGTCATGCCTACGGACGCCGCACTGGCGTTCGTGGGCGCACCGACCTGGGAGGCCCTGAGCGGGCACCCGGTCACCACGAGCGTCTTCGACGGCGCCGATACGGTCGACCACGTCCGCTTCGGCCGCGCGGCCGAGCTTGTGATCATCGCGCCGGCGACGGCGGATCTGCTCGCCCGTGCCGTCGGCGGCCACGCCGACGACCTGCTCACGGCGACGCTGCTCACGGTCACCGCTCCGGTGCTGATGGCGCCAGCCATGCACACCGAGATGTGGAATCACGCGGCGACCAGGGCGAACGTCGCGACGCTGCGCGAGCGTGGCGTGCACGTGCTCGACCCGGCCGACGGGCGGCTCACCGGAGCCGACTCCGGACCCGGGCGGCTGCCGGAGCCCGAGGAGATCCTCCACGCCGCGCTCGCCCTGGTGACCGACCCGGCAGGTGCCGCGCCCGCGACGGGCGGGGCGACGCCGTCGGGCTCGCTGACCGGACGTCGCGTCGTGATCAGCGCCGGCGGCACCCGCGAACCGCTGGACCCGGTCCGGTTCATCGGCAACCGGTCCTCCGGGCGGCAGGGCGCCGCTCTGGCGGCCGTCGCCGCCGCCCGCGGCGCCGACGTCGAGCTGGTCGCCGCGAACGTGGACGCCGCACTACTGCCCGACGGCGTCCGGGTCACCGCCGTTGAGACGACCGCCGAGCTGTACGACGTGATGACCGACCGCGCGAGCGCCGCCGATGTGCTCGTCATGGCGGCCGCAGTCGCCGACTTCCGGCCGGTCCAGGTGGCCGGATCGAAGACGAAGAAGACCGCGGACGGATCGGTCGCGCCGATCGAGCTGACCGAGAACCCGGACATCCTCGCCACCCTCGCGACCGGGCGCCGCCCGGGCCAGGTGGTCGTCGGCTTCGGCGCCGAGACCGGCGACGCCGGCGGCAGCGTGCTGGACCACGGTCGTGCCAAGGCACGGCGCAAGGGTGCGGACCTGCTCGCCGTCAACCAGGTGGGCAACGGCCAGGGCTTCGGCGACGTGCCGAACCACGTGGTGGTGCTGGACGCGTCCGGCGCCGAGGTCGGATGCGTCGAGGGCAGCAAGGACGAGGTGGCCGCAGGACTTTGGGACGTGATCGCCTCCCTGTTCACGGACTGAACGATGCGCCACCGTGGGGCCTGGTTGCCGTTAGGCTCGCCCCCATGACTACTCGCCTCTTCACCTCGGAGTCTGTGACCGAGGGGCACCCCGACAAGGTGTGCGATCTGATCTCCGACTCGATTCTGGACGCGATGCTCGCCGCCGACCCGACCTCCCGGGTCGCGGTCGAGACGATGGTGACCACCGGCCTGGTGCACGTCGCGGGGGAGGTGACCACCGACAGCTACGTCGAGATCCCGCGACTGATCCGCGGCGTCGTCAACGGCATCGGATACACCTCCTCCGACATCGGCTTCGACGGCGACTCCTGTGGCATCTCGATCTCCATCGGCCAGCAGTCCCCGGACATCGCCGTCGGTGTGGACAAGGCCCTCGAGGTGCGCACGGACGCCACCGACGACGACCCCAACGACCTCCAGGGTGCCGGTGACCAGGGCCTGATGTTCGGCTACGCCACCGACGAGACGCCCGAGCTGATGCCGCTGCCGATCGTGCTCGCGCACCGCCTCTCCGCGCGCCTGACCCAGGTCCGCAAGGAAGGCATCGTGCCGGGGTTGCGGCCCGACGGCAAGACGCAGGTCACGGTCGCCTACGACGGGGACCGCCCGGTGGCCGTCGACACGGTCGTGCTCTCCACGCAGCACGAGGCCGACGTCCGCCTCGCGGACCAGCTCGAGCCGGCGATCCGCGAGCACGTGATCGACCACGTCCTCAATGAGTACGCCGCGAAGACCGGCCTGGACGTCTCCTCCTACAAGCTCTACGTGAACCCGACCGGGACGTTCGTGGTAGGCGGCCCGATGGGCGACGCCGGCCTGACCGGCCGGAAGATCATCGTCGACAGCTACGGCGGGATGGCCCGTCACGGCGGTGGCGCCTTCAGTGGCAAGGACCCGTCGAAGGTCGACCGGTCCGCGTGCTACGCCATGCGGTGGGTCGCGAAGAACATCGTGGCCGCCGGGCTGGCGCGCCGCTGTGAGGTGCAGGTGTCCTACGCGATCGGTCGAGCCCACCCGATCGCGGTGTACGTGGAGACGTTCGGCACCGAGACAATTCCGACGGCGAAGATCACCGACGCGATCACGTCCGTCTTCGACCTGCGTCCGCGGGCCATCATCGCGGACCTGGACCTGCTTCGGCCGATCTACGCGCTCACGTCCAACTACGGCCACTTCGGGCGCGAGCTGCCGGAGTTCACCTGGGAGCGGACCGACCGGGTCGACGCCCTCAAGGCTGCAGTCGCCTGATCGCTGCGCCGACACCCCACGCCCGGGCCCCTGTGGACCCCGGACGTGGGGTGTCCGGCGTTCATGATGGGATCAGTCCTGTGCCGGCACCGGAACAAACCAGCCTCCTCGATCCGGGGCTCGTCGCACCTGCGCCCGCGGCCACCCGGTTCGCCGCGGTGGCGCAGGTGCTCGTCGACATGCCACTGCCGCACCTGGACCACACCTTCGACTACGGCATCCCGGACGCCCTCGACGCGGCCGCACAGCCGGGCGTGCGGGTCAAGGTGCGCTTCGCCGGCACCGACCGGGACGGGTACCTGATCGCCCGGACGTCCGGGACGACGCACACCGGCGCCCTCGCGCCGCTGCGCAAGGTGGTCTCGCCGCTGCCCGTGCTCACCCCGGCCGTCCACGAGCTGGCTCGCACGGTGGCCAAGCGCTACGCCGGGACCAGCACCGACGTGCTCCGCCTGGCCATCCCACCCCGGCACGCCACCGCGGAGAAGGCCGTGCTCGCGCAGCCGGAGGCCGTTCCCGAGCTCCCGGCGTCCGCACCCGAGGTGGGCTCCGCCGTCGGGCAGGCACCTCTGCCCGACCCGACCGGCGCCGACGTCGTCCTCGACGCCGACCGGCTCGCGCACTGGGCCGATTACCCGGGCGGTGCCGCCTTCCTGCGCCGGATCGGCGCCGGCGACTCACCGCGGGCCGCCTGGTGCGCACTGCCCGGACGGGTCGAGCTCGGTGGCACCGAACACCCGCACTGGGCCGTGGCCGTGGCCGTGGCGGTCCTCGCGACCCGCGCCGGCCGACGGGACGCCATCGTGAGCGTGCCCGACGCCCGGGACGTCGCGACCCTCGGGGCCGCCCTGGACGCCCTGGACATCGAGCACGTGGTGCTGACCGCCGAGCAGGGCGCCTCGGCCCGCTACCGCCGGTTCGTGCGCGCCCTCACCGGACGCACCCACGTGGTGATCGGGACCAGATCCGCCGCATTCGCACCCTTGCCGAACCTCGGCCTCGTGGTCTGCTGGGACGACGGGGACGATCTCCTCGCGGAGCCGCGCGCGCCGTACCCGCACACCCGCGAGGTCCTCGTGCAGCGGGCCGACCTGGCCGGCGCCGCCGCGCTCGTCGGCGGCTTCGCGCGCACCCCCGAGGCGCAGCTGCTGGTCGCCGACGGCTGGGCCCGCTCGCTGCAGGCCGACCGCTCCGTGGTCCGTGCTCGCGCTCCCCGGGTGATCGCGCCGGGGGAGGCGGACCTGGCCCGCGAGGGCGAGGGTGGCCGGGCCCGGATCCCGGCGCCGGCGCTCGCCCTCGCGCGCCGCGCGCTGGCCAACGGCCCGGTCCTGGTGCAGGTACCCCGGGCCGGGTACCTGCCGGTGGTGGCGTGCGCCCGGTGCCGCACCCCCGCCCGCTGCAGCCACTGCCACGGCCCGCTCCGGCTCGACCGCGCCGACGCGCCGCCGCAGTGCCGGTGGTGCGGCCGGCACGCCACCGCATGGGCCTGCGGTGAGTGCGGCGCCACGGCGATGCGCGCGATGCGCACCGGGGCCGGCCGCACCGCCGAGGAGCTCGGCCGCGCGTTCCCCGGGGTGCCGGTGACGGTGTCCGGACGCGACGGCGGCGTGCTGGACCGGGTGCCCGCCGGGCCCCGGCTCGTGGTCGCCACGCCCGGCGCGGAGCCATCGGCCGACGGCGGCTACACCGGCGCGCTGCTCCTCGACGCCGCCCTGATCACGAACCGGCCCGAGCTCTCGGCCGGGGTGGAGGCGCTGCGCCGCTGGCTGGGTGCCGCGGCCCTGGTCCGGTCCTCCGGTGACGGGGGAGAGGTGATGATCCTCGGCCAGGGCGCCCCGGTGCCCGTGCAGGCCCTGGTGCGCTGGGACCCCGTCGGGCACGCCGGGCGTGAGCTCAGCGAGCGGCAGGACCTCTCGTTCCCGCCGCTGGTGCGGCTCGCCACCCTCACCGGTGGTTCGGGCGCGCTCGCCTCGATGATGCGGCACCTGCGTCTGCCGGCCGAGGCGGAGGTCCTCGGCCCGGTGCCGGTCGAGGACACCGGCGGCCCGGCACAGGGCGCGGAGGAGGAGATGCTGCGTACCCTGGTGCGCATCGATCGCCGCGCCGGGGACGTGCTGAGCGTCGCGCTGGCCCAGGCGCAGGCGATCCGCAGTGCCCGTAAGGAACCCGGCGTCGTTCGGGTCCGCATCGACCCCGACCACTTGTGGTGAGTTCCATCACACACCGCCCAGGCCTGGAGGCCCACGCGTGACCAAGATCGACCGGACCATCACCACCGTCGTGTTCGACCTCGGCAACGTCCTGATCCGCTGGGACCCGGTGGCGGTCTTCGAGGGCCGGCTCAGCGAGGGCGAGGTCGCCGAGTTCATGGCAGCGGTCGACTTCCCGACCCTGAACCGGTCCCTGGACGCCGGCCGCACCTGGGCGCAGGCAAGGCCCGAGGTCGCCAACCGGGCGCCGGACCACGTCCACCACATGGATGCCTACTTGCGTGACTTCGAGCGCTCCCTGGTCGGCGAGGTCCCAGGCACGGCGCAGATCGCACGGGACCTGATGGCGGCCGGGGTGCGGGTGCTCGGCCTGACGAACTGGTCCGCCGAGACGTTCGAACACGCCCCGAGGGTCGCACCGGTGCTGACCGAGTTCGAGGACATCCTGGTCTCAGGCGCCGTCGGTCTGGCGAAGCCGGACCCCGCGATCTTCGAGCTGCTGATCCGCACCACCGACCTGGTGCCGCAGGAGTCGGTATTCATCGACGACTCACCGGCGAACGTCGCCGCGGCCGCGGACCTGGGCTTCCACGCGCTGCTGTTCACGGACGCGCGGACGTTCCGCGCGGACCTGGTCGCGCTCGGACTGGGCATCCCGGACTCCTAGACTGCCCCCATGCGTTTGCTGTTCGCGGGCACCCCCGCCGTCGCCCTGCCCACCCTGGCGGCTCTGCTTGACTCCAGCCACGACGTGGTGGGCGTGCTGACCCGGCCGCCGGCCCCGGTCGGCCGCAAGCGCGTGATCACCCGGAGTGCCGTGCATGCCCTCGCGGACGAGCGCGGCGTCCCGGTTATCACCTCGTCGCGGCCGCACGAGGCGGAGACCATCGCAGCATTGTCGGCCCTGACCGAATTCGGCATCGACTGTGCACCCGTCGTCGCCTACGGCGCGCTGCTGCGCGACCCCGCGTTGTCGTTGCCCCGACACGGGTGGCTGAACCTGCACTTCTCCCTGCTGCCCGCCTGGCGCGGCGCCGCGCCGGTGCAGCACGCGATCATGGCCGGCGACGACATGACCGGTGCGAGCACGTTCCGCATCGAGGCCGGGCTGGACACCGGACCCGTCTACGGCACCCTCACCGAGCCGATCCGGCGACGCGACACCGCCGCAGACCTGCTCGGCCGGCTGGCCGACGCCGGGCCCGCGCTGATGCTGGCCACGCTGGACGCCATCGAGGCCGGCACGGCCCGGCCGGTGCCCCAGGCCAGCGACGGGATCAGCCTCGCGCCCCGCCTGACCAGCGCGGACGCGCACGTCGACTGGTCGCTGCCGGCGCTGGCCATCGACCGGCGGATCCGCGGCTGCACCCCCGCGCCCGGTGCCTGGACCACCCGCGACGGCGACCGGTACAAGCTCGGGCCGGTGCTGCCGGTGGTCGAGGATGCCGGCCTGGCCCCGGGGCAGCTCGCGGACGTCGACGGCGCCGTACTGGTCGGGACCGGCTCGGAGGCGGTCCGGCTGGACGCGATCGCCCCGCCGGGTCGCGGCTGGATGGCCGCCTCGGACTGGCTGCGCGGCGCACGACTGCCTGCGGACGCCTCCTTCGACCGGGTCGAGGTCGCCTCCGATGTCTGAGGGCGAGAATCAGGGCGGTGGCCGTGACCCCGGCGGGGACCGAGGCAGTGGCCACGGCTCGGGCGGCGGGCAGCGGGGCGGCCGTGGATCGGGCCGGCCGGCTC
Organism: Occultella aeris; assembly: GCF_902703175.1. Classification (GTDB taxonomy): domain Bacteria; phylum Actinomycetota; class Actinomycetes; order Actinomycetales; family Beutenbergiaceae; genus Occultella; species Occultella aeris. The sequence goes on from NZ_CACRYJ010000071.1 coordinate 142,379, forward strand.
AGGGCCGGGGCTCGCGCGACCGTGGCCGGCGCCCTGACTCACAGCGCACCTCCTCCCGCCCCTCCGAACGCAACCGCGGCACGGATCCCGCACGCCGCGCCGCGTACGACGTGCTGCGGTCGGTCGCGGCCACCGACGCCTACGCCAACCTGGTGCTGCCCCCGGTCCTGACCGAGCGGCAGATCCGCGGCCGCGACGCGGCATTCGCCACCGAGCTCACCTACGGCACGCTCCGGATGCAGGGTCGTTACGACGCGATCATCGCCCATGCCTCCCGCCGCGACGTCACGAGCCTCGACGCCGAGGTCCTCGACGTGCTTCGCCTCGGCGCCCATCAGGTCCTCGGCATGCGGGTGCCCGGCCACGCGGCCGTCTCCGAGACTGTCGGTCTGGCCCGGTCCACCTGCGGCACCGGACCCTCCCAGCTCGTGAACGCCGTGCTGCGGCGCATCACCGAACGCCCACTCGCCGAGTGGCTGGACCTGATCGGCGCCGACGCGAAGGACGAGACCGCCCGCCTGGCCGCGGTCCACTCGCACCCGGCCTGGGTGGTCCGGGCGATGCGCTCGGCACTCGCGCAGACCGGTCCCGGTGACGGCGACCTCGAGGCCCTGCTTGAGGCCGACAACGCCTCCCCGGCGGTGAACCTGGTGGTGCGTCCCGGTCTGGCCGACCCTGAGGACGTGTCCGACGCTGACCCCGGCCGGTGGGCCCCGACCGCTCTGGTGCTTCGCGGTGGTGACCCCGGCGCATTCGAAGCCGTGCGCTCGGGGCGCATCGGCGTCCAGGACGAGGGCAGCCAGCTCGTCGCCCTCGCAGCCGCGGCCGTGCCCATCGAGGGTCCGGACCGCACCTGGCTGGACCTGTGCGCCGGACCGGGTGGCAAGGCCGCGCTGTCGGCCGCCCTGCTTGCCCAGCGGGCGCCGGACGGGCTGTTCGTCGCCAACGAGGTCGCCGAACACCGGGCCAGGCTCGTCGAACAGTCCATGTCCGCCGTGCGCGGACTGCTGCCCGGCATCGAGGTCCGCACCGGCGATGGGCGGGAGATCGGTGGCACCGAGCCCGGACGCTACGACCGGGTCCTCGTCGACGTGCCGTGCACCGGACTCGGGGCTCTGCGGCGGCGACCCGAGTCGCGATGGCGTCGCTCGCCGTCGGACCTTTCGGCACTCGGCCAGCTCCAACGAGAACTGCTCACCTCCGCCCTGGCCGCCACCCGCCCCGGCGGGGTCGTCGCGTACGTCACCTGCTCGCCGCACCTGGCCGAGACCAGGCTCGTCGTCGAGGACGTGCTCAAGCGCACCGACGGCGCGACGCTCCTGGACGCCGTCGAGGTGCTCGCCGGGGTGAGCGCCGAACCGCTCGGCGACCTGGACGGCCCGTACGTGCAGCTCTGGCCGCACCGACACGGCACGGACGCGATGTTCCTGGCGCTGATCCGTACCTGACCCTCCGCAGCACTACGCTCGCCGGTATGGGCATCCTCATCTCTCCCAGCGTGCTGAACTCCGACCTGTCCGACCTGGCCGGTGAGGTCGGGCGGATCTCCGCCGCCGACTTCGTGCACCTGGACGTCATGGACAACCACTTCGTGCCGAACCTCACCTTCGGGCTGCCGGTGGTGGAGCGGCTCCTCGCCCGTACCGAACTACCCGCCGACGTGCACCTGATGATCGAGGACCCGGACACTTGGGCACCCGCGTTCGCCGAGGCCGGTGCGCGCTCGGTCACCTTCCATGTGGAGGCGTCAAGCGCGCCGGTCCGGCTCGCGCGCGAGCTGCGCAAGCGCGGCGCCCGGGCGGCGATCGCGCTGAAGCCCGGCACGGGCATCGAGCCGTATCTGGACCTGCTGCCCGAGTTCGACATGGTGCTGGTCATGACAGTGGAACCCGGTTTCGGGGGTCAGTCCTTCATCGACGGCACCCTGCCGAAGATCCGGCGCACCCGGGACGCCATCACCGCGCTCGGCGCCGACATCTGGGTGCAGGTCGACGGTGGCGTGTCGCGGACCACGATCGCCGGCGCCGCGCAGGCCGGCGCGAACATGTTCGTGGCGGGCTCCGCCGTCTACTCCGCCGACGACCCGAACGCCGAGATCACCGCCCTGCGCGAACTTGCCGACGCGGCGTACCGGGGCTGACGCCGAAGCCGGCGGGCTGCCTGCCCGCAAACCCCGGCCCAGGGCGTCTCGCGATCCGGGCGTGACCGTCCTCATACGCGTGGGGCTGCTCGAGTGTGTCAGAATCGGATCAGCAAGAACGTGCTCCGGGGTCGGTGAAAGTCCGAGCCGGCGGTGATAGTCCGCGACCCGGCCACTGCTCGTCAGTGGTCGGTTGACCTGGTGGAACTCCAGGACCGACGGTTAAAGTCCGGATGGGAGGATGCACGCGGCGTCGGGTAGATCCCGGCGCCGACGGACGGACGCGCGGTGCGCCGTCCTTCCCCGGGGTACGCCTGGGGAAGGAGAACGGCAGGTGGCCCGCGAGGACCTCGTCGCACCCGTCGCATTCGGCGCGCTCGGACTGATCGCGTGGCAGGGACTGGCAACGCTGCTCCCGGACCGGGTCCTCCCGACGCCCACTGCCGTCGTTTCCCGCTTCATCCTCGAACTGCGCGAGGGTGGCCTGCTCGGCTTCGCCGGGCACACCCTGACGGAGGCCGTGCTCGGCAGCCTGCTCGGGCTCGTTGTGGCCGTGCCGCTCGGCTACCTCGTTGCCCGGTCCCGCCTCGTGGCCGCGGCGATCGGTCCCTACCTCGCCGCCTCCCAGGCGATCCCCGCCGTCGCCCTCGCCCCCCTGCTGGTGGTCTGGTTCGGCTACGGGCTGTTGCCCACCGCCCTGCTCTGTGCCCTGCTGGTGTTCTTCCCGATCTTCGTGAACACGACCCTCGGCCTCAGCACCCTCGACCCGGACGTGATCGGCGCGGCGAAGGTCGACGGCGCCGGACGCTGGCGGCTGCTCGTCCACATCGAGGGTCCCCTCGCGCTGCCCGCCCTGCTCGCCGGCATCCGGAACGGCTTCGTGCTGTCCGTCACCGGGGCCGTGGTGGGGGAGTTCGTGATGGGCGGCCAGGGCCTGGGCCTGTTGCTGTCCGTCTACCGGGACCGCTCCGACGTCGAGGGCATGTTCGCCGTGCTCGTCGCGCTCGTCGCCATCGCGATCGGCGTCTTCTACCTCATCCGCTCCTTCGAAAGGCGCATCCAATGGCTCTGACCGCGCACCCCGTCCGCATCCTCGCCGCGCTCACCGGCGCCGCGGCCCTCACCCTCGCGCTCGGTGCCTGCGGCGCCGATGAGCCCGACGGCGGGGCTACCGATCTGCCCGCGCTCACCATCGGCCTGACGTACGTGCCGAACGTACAGTTCGCCCCGTTCTACGTCGCTGCGCAACAGGGCTACTTCACCGACGCCGGGGTGGACGTGACCCTGCGCCACCACGGCGAGTCGGAGGACCTGTTCGGTGCCCTGGCCGGTGGCACCGAGGACGTCGTCGTCGCCGGGGGCGACGAGATGCTGCAGGCCCGCTCACAGGGCACCCCGGTGGTCAGCATCGCGACCCTGTACCAGACCTACCCGGTCACGCTCATCGTCCCCGAGGACTCCGAGATCGACTCCGCGGCCGACCTCGCCGGGCACAGCATCGGCGTCCCGGGCCCGTTCGGCGAGACCTACTTCGGCCTGCTCGCCATGCTCGACGCCGCCGGCCTGAGCACCGACGACGTCACCATCGAACATGTCGGGTTCACCCAGCAGAGCGCCCTCGCCGAGGGGCACGTCGACGCCGTCATGGGCTACGCCAACAACGACATCCCGCAGTTCCAGGCCACCGGCCTGGCGGTCCGCGGCGTCCCGATCGGGACCGACATCCCGCTCGTCGGGATCGGCCTGGGGACCACGGACGACGTGCTCGCCGCCGAACCTGACGCACTCGCAGCGGTGATCACCGCCGTCGGGCGTGCGGTCGCGGACATCGCGACGGACCCGCAGGTCGCCGTCGACGCCGCCGCCGAGGAGGTCCCGGGCACCGTGACCGCCGAGCAGGAGGCCATCACCCTGGCCACCGCCGAGGAGACCATCCCGCTCTACGGCGAGCTCCAGGGCCCGTGGGGGACCCAGGACGACGTGACCTGGGAGGAGATGGCGGAGTTCATGACCCGGACCGGGCTGATCACCGAGCCCGTCTCAGCATCGGAGGCGCACACCAACGACCTGATCGGTGCCGAGTAGGCTCGGGGCGTGAAGACCTTCGACGACCTGTACGCCGAACTGCGGGAGAAGTCCATCAGCCGACCCGAGGGCTCCGGCACGGTGGCGCAGCTGGACGCGGGCGTGCATGCCATCGGCAAGAAGATCGTCGAGGAGGCAGCCGAGGTGTGGATGGCTGCGGAGTACCAGACCGACGCCGAGACGGCCGAGGAGATCTCCCAGCTGCTCTACCACCTGCAGGTGCTCATGGTCGCGAAGGGCCTCACCCCGGCGGACGTGTACCGCTACCTCTGAGCGGGCGGGACCACACGCCTGGAAGCAAGCCACCGAAACTCCGCCCCGCCTCGCCGGGGCACGAACCAACAAGGTTGACGACGTGTTGCGAATCGCCGTGCCGAACAAGGGCTCCCTCTCCGAGCCCGCCACCAACATGCTCCGCGAGGCGGGCTACCGCCAGCGCCGCGACGGTGGTCGTGAACTGGTCCTGCCGGACCCGGAGAACGACGTGGAGTTCTTCTTCCTGCGTCCCCGGGACATCGCCGTGTACGTGGGTGCCGGCGTCGTCGACGCCGGGATCACCGGCCGGGACCTGCTCCTGGATTCCGGCGTGGACGCCCTGGAACATCGGGCGCTCGGCTTCGCCGGCTCGACGTTCCGGTTCGCCGGACCGGAGGGCAGCGTGGGCAGGCTCGAGGACATCGAGGGCAAACGCGTGGCCACCTCGTATGAGGTGTTGGTGCGCAACTACCTGACCGAGCGGGGCGTCACGGCCGACGTGGTGCGCCTCGACGGTGCCATCGAGTCCACGGTCCAGCTCGGCGTCGCTGACCTGGTCGCCGACGTCGTGGAGACCGGCAGCACCCTCCGGGCCGCCGGGCTGGAGGTCTTCGGCGACCCGATCCTGAAGTCCGAGGCGGTCCTGATCCGCCCGAACGCGGATCCGAAGCCCGGCCTGACCGTGCTCGACCGGCGCCTGCACGGTGTGCTGGTGGCGCGCCGGTACGTGCTCATGGACTACGACTGCCCGGTCGAGAAGGTGGATGCGGCCGTTTCGATCACGCCCGGGCTGGAATCCCCGACGGTCTCGCCGCTGCATCGCACGGGGTGGGCTGCGGTGCGGGCGATGGTCCCGCGCGAGCGGACGAATGCCGTGATGGACGAGTTGTACGACGTCGGCGCCCGCGCCATCATCGTCACCTCGATCACCGCGAGTCGCCTGTAGGGCTGCGCGACATGACCACCGAGCCCGATCCCTACGCACCGTTCCGCCCACGGGCGACCCGGATCGCGTGCCTGGTGATCGTGGTCTGGCTGCTCGCCGGCCTGGTCGTGTTCGTGGTGGTCCTGAACCGGCTCGACGAGCCCCGGGTGCCGGACCAGGCCGCCGCCGCCGTGATCGTCGCGCTGGTGTGTGCCTTCCTCGCCCGGCAGGCCGGCGTGCGGGCCGTGCCCGACGCCGATGGCCTCACCGTCCGCAACGTCATCCTGACCCACCGCCTGGACTGGGCGGAGATCGTCTCGGTGCGGTTCGGGGAACGGGACTGGGTCCAGCTCGATCTCGCCGACGGACGCACACTGGCCGTCATGGCGATCCAACGGGTCGACGGCGAACGCGGCCGGGCCTCGGCGAGCCGCCTGGCGAGCCTGGTCGCCGCCCATGAGCCCGGTGGCGCGCCCTGATCGACCGGGTCCGACCATCCTGGCCACGCGAGTCTCCGAGCCCAGGGGATGGCCTCGAAGGACGAGATCATCATGCCGACGCGTGTACTACCGATCGGTCGGTGCGCGGCACCGGGCCGCGCCGGAGCGCGCCCAGACGGGGCCCACGCTCCGAGCGTCAGCGCTCGGCGCCCACCCGTACCGCGTGCACCCCCGCGGCACCCGCCGCAAGGAACGACGCAGGATCCTCGTCGAGCCCTCGGCCCATCGTGGACATCCGCACCGGCGTGCCCGCGAGCGCGGGCCGCAGGCCCTCGGTGCCGATCCGCACCAGCCGGTGACCGGCCGGCGCCGCCTCGAGCAGCGCGGCCTGTTCCGCTACGCGCGCGCCCAACGGCGCCAGCTCGCCGTCGAACACCGGCACCGCGACGTCAGCGGGTGCGAGTGCGACCCGACCGTACGCCGTCATGCTGTGGTGCGAGATGCCCAGGTGGCGCTCTCGCGCGTCGGCCCCGGAGACGCGCAGGGATGCGATCGGGCGGCCGCCGAGCACGGCGGCGGCGTTGACCGCCTCGCCCGCGCTCACGCCGGAGAAGCCCCACCGCGTCCCGGTGCCGAGGTTCCCCGGGCCCTGTGCCACGACCACCAGGTCGGCCTCGACCACGAGGGCGGCGGCAAGCAGGCCGGTGTGGACCGTGACCGCCTCGAGGTCGCCGCCGAACGCCTGCCCGACGGTGATCGTCGCCGCGACCCAGCCCGCCTCACGCAGCGCCCCGATGGTCCGGGAGAACCAGGCCGGCAGCGCCCCGCCGTCGGTCATCACGTACGCGACCCGCGGCGCCGCGAGCCCCGCCCGCGAGGCCTCCAGCCGCGCCCCGGCAACGATTGCGGGCAGAGCGGAGTGCAGATCCGCGATCACGACGGGCAGGCCGGCGAGGTCGTCCGCCTCGCGCAGGAGCTCGTGATGGGCGGACTCCTGCTCATCCACCCCGAGCACCATCGTCTGCAGCGGCGTGTACCGGGCCTTGACGATGTGCCCGGCCCCGACGGGCGGGTCCGCGGGCAGGCGGTCGGGCAGCGCGGCCACGAGCGCGTAGCCGCCGGTGCCCAGACCCCGGGTGAGGGCCGTCGTGGTGACGCTGACCCGGTCGCCGACCTCGGGCGAGCCGACCAGTTCCGGGTACGCCAGTGCGCGGACACCGCTCGGCCCGCCCGCGATGTCGATCAGGAGTTCGAGCGCCCCCGGCCAGCTCCTGCCCAGCGAGCGCACCACGCCGTCGCGCCAGTTGATCATCCCGGCAACCTATCGCGACTAGCCTCGCAGTATGAGTGAGCGTGTCGAACCCGCCGAACGGCTGCTGGATCTGGTGATCGCGCTGGCCAACACGCCCCACCGGATGACGAAGTCGCAGATCCGGCGCGGCGTGAACGGCTACGCCGACGCCAAGAACGACGCGGCGTTCGACCGGATGTTCGAACGGGACAAGGAGGCGCTGCGGACCCTCGGAGTACCTATCGTCACTCTCACCGACGCCGCCCACGAGGACGACATCGGCTACCGGATCGACACCGACTCCTACGACATGCCACCCGTGGCGTTCACGCCGGCCGAGGTCGGCGCGCTGTCGCTCGCCGCCGAGGTCTGGCAGGACTCGACCCTGTCCGCGCAGTCGCGCCGAGCGCTGACGAAGGTGCGGGCGGTCAGCGAACTCGAGGACGCCGCGCTGCACGCCGGCCTGGCTCTGCGGGTGCGCGGTCCGGACGCGAACTTCGGCGCCCTGCTGGACGCGATCGCGGACCGGATCACCGTCCGGTTCACCTACCGGGCCGCGAACACCGGCCGGACCAAGCAACGCACGGTCGAACCCTGGCGCCTGTACGCCAAGGACCGCGGCTGGTACCTCGTGGGCCACGACGTCGAGCGTGCCGCCGAGCGTGAGTTCCGGCTGTCCCGGATCGTCGGGCGGGTCAGCCGTATCGGTGAACCCGGGTCCGTCCAGGTGCCCGACCGGGCGAGCGCGCACCGGGAGGCGCCGATCATCCGCGCCACGCTGGCGCTACGCCCAGAGCGCGCGTCGGCGCTGCGCGCCCGCGCGATCGAGATCGAGAGCCCGACGGCGGGGGCCGAGCCGGCGCAGGCGGCACCAGCGGCGCAGGTGCCCCGGCCCTCGGACCGGGATGTGATCGCCGTCGACATCAGCGACCTGGACCTGTTCGCGGAGGAGTTGGCCGGCTACGGCGACGCGGTGCTGGTGCTCGACCCGCCGCGACTGCGCGAGGCGGTGCTGTCGCGGCTGCGGCCGGCCGCGAGTCTGGGAGGGGAGTCCTGATGGCCGAGACCGCCGAGGACCGGCTGGTCCGCATGCTCGCACTGATCACCTACCTCGAGAGCCACCCGAGCGTGCCGGTCGCAGACGTGGCGGCGCACTTCGGGGTCACCGAGGGGCAGGTGCTCCTGGACATCAGCACGCTCTGGGTCTCCGGCACGCCTGGCTATCTACCCGATGACCTGATCGACTTCGCCGTCGACGATCACGAGCGGAACCTGCTCACGCTCACAGACGCGCGAGGGATGGACCGACCGTTGCGGCTCGGCCCGCAGGAGGCCGTGGCACTGCTGGTCGCGTTGCGGTCGCTGCAGGCCACGCCCGCGCTGGCGCAGGACCCGGTGCTGGTCTCCACGATCGACAAGCTCAGGGCCGCGGCGGGGGAGGCGGCCGGTGCCGCCGACGCCGTCGACGTGTATGTCGGTGCCGAGGACGTCGGGGAGCGGCTCACGGCGCTGCGCTCGGCCCTCACCGACGGCAGGCAGGTACGGCTGCGCTACGTGTCCGGCTCCGACGTGGTCAGCGAGCGCGTGGTGGACCCGCTCCAGCTGCTCACCGACGCCGAGCGCTGGTTCCTCTACGCGTGGTGCCACCGGGCCGACGGCGTCCGGCAGTTCCGGCTCGACCGGATGCTCGAGGTGACGGTGCTGGACTCCGAGGCACCGGCGCACCCGGACGTGGCCCTGAGCGAACGCACCGATCCCGAACTCACGACCGCGCAGTGGCACGTGCGCCTCGAACTGGCCTCCCGGGCCCGCTGGGTGGCCGAGAAGTACCCCAGCGCGTCCGTGACGGATCTGGAGGAGGGCTGGTTCGCCGTCGAGCTGGACGTGGTGAACCTGGCCTGGCTGCACAACCTGGTGCTCGGCCTCGGCGCGGACGTGCGGGCCGTGCACCCGCCCGAGGTGGCCGCCTCCATCGCCGAGCGGGCCCGGGCGGCGCTGGCTGCCTACGAGGCGCTCGACGCCGGCGCCGACGTCGCACAGTAGGCTGGCGCCCGTGCTCTGGTTCAGCGTGTGGACGGTCCTCGTCCTCGCCACCCTCGTGGGGGCCTTCTTCCTCGGCCGACGCCTGTGGCGGTCCGCGAAGGCACTGATGGCGCAGGCGGGAGCGACGTCCCAGGTGCTCGGCGAACTGTCCGCGAAGATCGCCGAGCTCGAGGCTGCTGCCGGGTCGGCACGCATATTCCAGCCGGACCTGGTCGCAACCGAGGAGCAACGCGAGACGTGGCGGTCTCGACGCGCCGAGAACATCGCCACGCGGCGCGGGCGCGTACACGAGCGGCGGTCGCGTACGCTGGCCGGGTGGCGCTCGATCGGGATGCCGTTCTAGCACCGCGTCAGACAGACGTTAGACTGACCACACAGAACCCAACCTCAAGGCGGAGGGCCAATCATGCGGCCGCAACTCTGGCACATCATCGTGCTGCTCGTCGTAGTTCTCCTGATCTTCGGCGCAAGTAAGCTACCCGACATCACGCGCAACGTGGGTAAGTCCATGAAGATCTTCAAGCAGGAGGTCAGGGAACTGCGTGACGACGTCGACGCCGTCGACCCGAACTCCACCACGGACGCCCCTGCGGCCCCGCAGGGTTCGCAGACCCAGAGCGTGCCCACCAGCACCCAGCAGGGCAGTAGTGGCACCGCACCGGGTGATACGCCCGGCGACCCCAACCGCTAACCTCCCGTGGCCCTGAACATGGGGGCGCGCAAGAGCAATCCGGAAGCGCGGATGGCCTTGACCGCGCACCTACGCGAACTTCGCAAGCGCTTCGTGCTGGCCGCGATCGGCCTCGCGGTGGGCACGATCGGTGGCTGGTTCCTCTTCGACCCGGTGTTCCAGGCCCTACAGGCACCCATCGATCAACTCGCCGAAGAGGGCAGGGTCGCGGCCCTGAACTTCGGCGGGATCGCGACCTCGTTCGACATCAAGATCCGAGTGGCGCTGTTCGTCGGCGCCCTGGTGAGCTCGCCGTGGTGGCTCTATCAGGTGTGGGCATTCATCACACCGGGACTGACGACGAAGGAACGACGATCTGCCCTCGGCTTCGTGGCTGCGGCGGTCCCGCTCTTCTTCGCCGGCGCCTACCTGGCGTGGTCGGTACTACCGAACGCCGTCCGGATCCTCACCGAGTTCACCCCCGAAGGTTCGGTGAACTGGATCGGCGCCGACGTCTATCTGAAGTTCGTCATGCAGTTCATGCTGGCGTTCGGTATCGCGTTCCTGATGCCACTGATCATGGTCGTCGTGAACTTCCTCGGGCTTGTCCGCGGCCAGACCTGGCTCAAGGGCTGGCGTTGGGCGATCGTCGGGATCTTCACGTTCTGCGCATTCGCGACCCCAACGCCGGACGCGATCTCGATGATCCTGATGGCACTGCCGATCGTCGGGCTCTACTTCATCGCCGTGTTCATCTGCTTCCAGCATGACAAGCGTGCCGACAAGCGCCGCGCAAAGGAGGACGCCGAACTCGACGCCGCCCTCGCGGACGACACCACGTCCGCGGCGTGAGACAACCGAGTCGCGCGCGGAGTTCTGAGTTCGGACGTACCGCCCGGTGAGCAGGCTCGGGGTCCTCGTCAATCCCTCTGCTGGGCACGGGCGGGGCAGCACCGGGGGACGCGACGCGATCGCCGGGCTGGCCAGGACCGGACACGAGGTGATCGACCTGTCCGGACCGAGCGCCATCGAGGCACTCGCGCACGCTCGGGCCGCGCTCTGGGAGATCGACGCCGTCGTCGTGGTCGGTGGTGACGGCATGGTGCACCTCGGCGTCAACGCCGTCGCCGGGACGAACATCCCGCTCGGCATCGTGCCCTACGGCAGCGGCAACGACTTCGCCCGGTGCATCGGACTGCCGATCCACGACGTCCCGGCCGCCGTTGACGTGATCGTCGACGCCTTGGACCGGCCGCCCCGGATCATCGACGCGATCGCCACCCGGGTGCACAACCCCGAAGGGGCCCCGGAGCAGGAGACCGCCGTGGAGTGGACGGCCTGCATCCTCTCGGCGGGCTTCGACGCCGCCGTGAACGGCCGCGCGAACGACTTCACCTGGCCGAAGGGCGAGGGCCGGTACCTGCGCGGCGTGGCGGCCGAACTGATCCGGTTCCGCCCGTACGGCTACCGGCTCACGATCGACGGCGTGGTGCGCGAGCAGGACGCGACGCTCGTGGCCCTCGCGAACGCGAAGTCCTTCGGCGGCGGCATCCCGATCGCGCCGGACGCGGAGGTCGCCGACGGCCTGATCGACGTGGTCATCGGGGACGCGATGAGCCGTGGCCAGCTGATCCGGCTGTTCGGCAAGCTCCTCAAGGGCAACCACCTGGGCGACGAGAAGGTGCACGTGGTCCGAGCCCGCGAGGTGATCATGGAGGCGCTGCCGGGGCACAATGTCCCGCCGCAGGTGTTCGCGGACGGTGAGCCGCTCGGGTCGCTGCCGATCCATGCCCGGCTGCGCCCCGGCGCGCTGCGGCTGTTGACCCCGGCGGACGCATAGTCTGAAGGCATGTCCTCACCAGCCGAGCGATACGCGGCGGCCCGCAAACGGCAACAGGACGCGCTCAGCAGGCTCGGCGCGTTCCGGGCCACCCTCGACTTCCCCCTCGACGACTTCCAGATCGAGGCCTGCGAAGCCGTCGAGGCCGGGCGCGGCGTGCTCGTCGCAGCCCCGACCGGGGCGGGCAAGACCGTGGTGGGCGAGTTCGCCGTCGAGCTGGGTCTGAAGACCGGCCGCAAGGCGTTCTACACGACGCCGATCAAGGCCCTGTCGAACCAGAAGTTCACCGACCTGCAGCGCCGGTACGGGCCCGAGCACGTCGGCCTGCTCACCGGGGACACCTCGATCAACGGTGACGCACCGATCGTGGTGATGACCACCGAGGTGCTCCGGAACATGCTCTACAGCGATTCCCCGGCCCTGGCCGGCCTCGGGTTCGTTGTCATGGACGAGGTGCACTACCTGGCGGACAGGTTCCGTGGGCCGGTCTGGGAGGAGGTGATCCTGCACCTGGCCGACGACGTGCAGGTGATCTCCCTGTCCGCGACCGTCTCGAACGCAGAGGAGTTCGGTGACTGGCTCACCGAGGTGCGTGGGGACACCGCCGTGGTGGTCTCCGAGATCCGGCCGGTGCCACTCTGGCAGCACGTCATGGTGAACAAGACAGTCCTGGACCTGTACAGCTCGAACGTGGACCCGACCAGGCCCGGGGTGAACCCGCCGATCAACCCCGACCTCGTGGAGGCCATCCGGGCATCCGAACGGGGTGGGCGGCCGGGGGAGCGCAGCCGGGGTGCACGAGGGGACCGCCGTGGCGGGAAGGGCCGCCACTACCAGCGCGGTCCGCTGGTACGGCCACCGTCGCGACCGGTCATGGTGGACCGCATGGACCGGGCTGGGCTGCTCCCGGCGATTGTGTTCCTCTTCTCGCGGGCCGGCTGCGAGGCGGCCGTCACCCAGGTCCTGTTCAGCGGGATCTCCCTGACCTCGCCTTCCGAGCGTGCCCAGATCGCGGCGATCGTCGAGGAGCGGTGCGCCAGCCTGCCCGCCGAGGATCTCGACGTCCTCAACTACTGGTCCTGGCAGCAGGCGCTCCTGCACGGGGTGGCGGCCCACCACGCCGGGCTGCTCCCGGTGTTCAAGGAGACGGTCGAGGCGCTGTTCACGGCGGGCCTCGTCAAGGTTGTGTTCGCCACCGAGACGCTCGCGCTCGGGATCAACATGCCGGCCCGCTCGGTGGTGCTCGAGAAGCTGACCAAGTGGGACGGACGCGGTCACGCGGAGGTGACCCCGGGGGAGTACACCCAGCTCACCGGCCGCGCCGGGCGACGCGGCATCGACGTGGAGGGCCACGCCGTCGTCCTCTACACCTCGGGCCTGGATCCGGTGGCCCTGGCCGGTCTCGCGAGCCGGCGCACCTACCCACTCAGGTCCCGGTTCCGGCCCACCTACAACATGGCCGTGAACCTGATCGCCGCGTCCGGGTGGACCCGGACCCGCGAGGTGCTGGAGACCTCGTTCGCGCAGTTCCAGGCTGACCGCGGTGTGGTCGGGCTGGCCCGGCAGGCGCGCACGCTGTCGGATGGCCTGGCCGGCTACACGGAGTCGATGACCTGCCACCTCGGCGACTTCGAGGAGTACATGGAGCTGCGGCGGGCGATCACGGCTCGCGAGGGTGAGCTGTCCCGCTCCCGGTCGCGGGCCCAGCGGGACGCGATCAACTCGGCGGTCTCCCAGTTGCACCGTGGCGACGTCGTGCAGATCCCCACGGGCCGCCGCGCCGGGTATGCCGTTGTCATCGAGCCGCCCGGCCCGGCCGGGCTGGACGGGCCTGCGCTGACCCTGCTCACCGGGGACGGCAAGGTTCGCCGCCTCGCCGGCGCGGACGTGCCCTACGGCACCAGTTCGCTGACCCGGGTCCGGATCCCGAAGGCCTTCAACTCCCGTAGGCCGGCCGACCGCCGGGACCTGACCTCCTCGATGCGCAACGCGCTCGGAGCGCTGGCCGACGACGAGCCACGCACGCGCCACGGCGAGCGGCCACCGTCGACCGCGACGACCGACTCCGAGCTCGGCGCGCTCAAGAAGGCGCTGCGCTCCCACCCCTGCCACGGGTGCTCGGACCGGGAGAGCCATGCCCGGTGGGCCGAGCGCCGGGCCAAGCTCGCCGAGGAGCACGACGCCCTGCTGCGCCGGATCGAAGGCCGCACATCCTCGATCGCACGCGACTTCGAAAAGGTCTGCGAGGTCCTCGGCTCGCTGCACTACCTCGAGGGCCAGGGCGAGGAGACCGCGGTGACCGACCAGGGGGCCTGGCTGCGCCGCCTGTACGCGGAGAAGGACCTGGTGCTCGCGGAGTGCCTGCGGTCCGGCTCCTGGGCGGACCTGGACGCTGCGGGCCTGGCCGCCGTGGTCTCCACGGTGCTCTTCTCCTCACGGTCCGACGATGAGCGGCCCGCGCCCCGGATGCCCGGCGGCACCAACGGTTCGCTCGCCCGCGCCGTCGAGGCGACGGTCCTGATCTCCCAGGAGCTCGAGCTCCTCGAACGCGAGCACGACCTCCAGCCTGCCGAACCGGTCGACCTCGGACTGGTCCGCTCGATCCATCAGTGGGCGATCGGATCCAGCCTGGAGGACGTCCTCGACGGCACGGACCTCGCGGCCGGCGATTTCGTGCGCTGGGCGAAGCAGGTCATCGACCTGCTCGACCAACTCACCCTCGCTGCCCCGACCCCCGCGCTGCGCAGCACGGCCCGCAAGGCGATCGAATCAGTGCGCCGGGGCATAGTGGCGCACGGCACGCTGTGACACCAGACGCCCTGGCGCGCCACTGGAGAGTACGCGGGGTCAGGATGTGAGACGTACCCGTTTCCCCTGCTGGATGGACGACGCCCGATCCTCCGACACACCCACCCGACACGCCGTGAACCGAGATCTTTTTGTGATCCAGGAGGGATGCGCTGACCTGCGCAGACGTCCGTGACCTGCGGCGATGTCGTCTTGGCTGGGCACGAGGAGACGAGTAGGTTCACTTGTCACTACCTCGCCGGGGAGGCAGGTGGGCACCGACTGGGCCCGCGGGTTCACTAGACAACGGGGCGGCAGTTCGCTGCGGTCGCGGACCGAAGGATTCGCGGGCCGGTCGGTGGTAGATGCGGGTGGGCGGTCGCGCTCTGGAGGCCGACGGCCCGGTCACGGACTGCCCGCTCGGGCACGTATCCTGCAACGGTGTCCATGCCCTCCTCGCCCCGGTGGCTCACGCTGCTGCTCGCCCTCGTCGGTGGCCTGCTCACCGACACGGCCTTCCCGCAGCGCTCGTGGTGGCCGATGGCGTTCGTGGGCATCGGGCTGCTGGTCCTCGCCCTCGGGCGGGACAGTGCCCGGTGGGCGTGGCTCGTCGGCTTCACGTGGGGTCTGGCGTTCTTCCTGCCGCACATCTGGTGGGCGAACGAGGCTGTCGGGGTGATCCCCTGGGTGGCGCTGTCCGTGGCGGAGGCTGCAATCGCCGGGCTGGCGTGCGCCACCTGGATCTGGGTGCGGCGGATCGGTTGGATCGAGCGGCACCGGATCGTGCAGCCTGTGGCCTTCGCGATCGTCTGGGTTACGCTCGAGCAGTTACGCCAGATCTGGCCGTTCGGTGGGTTCCCATGGGGTCGGTTGGGCTTCTCCCAGACCGACGGCCCGCTGCTGGCCCTGGCTTCGGTGGCGGGCGCGCCGCTGGTCTCGGCCGCGGTCGTGATCGTCGGCTTCCTGCTCGCGCAGGCGGTGGTCGGGTTCCGCCGGGTGCAGGTGCTGCAGGCGACGACTGCGGCCCTTGCCGGGGCGGCGATCGTCGCGGCTGCCGGGTTCATCCCGCTGCCCACGCAGGCCGAGAGCGGTGCCCTGAACCTCGGTGCGGTCCAGGGCAACGTGTCCGAGCCCGGACTGGGTGCGTTCAACAACGCCCGCGAGGTGCTGAACAACCATGCCTCCGGTACCGAGGAGCTGGCGGAGTCGCGGCCCGCGGGATGGTTCGATCTCGTGGTCTGGCCGGAGAACTCCTCCGATATCAATCCGCGCGTCGACGCCGACGCGGCCAACGTGATCGACGGCGCCGTCGACGCCGTCGACGCACCCCTGCTGTTCGGCACGGACTCCTACACCGAGGACGCCCGCTACAACGACATGGTGCTCTGGATGCCCGACCAGGGCCCGGTGTTCTCCTACTCCAAGCAGATCCCGGCCGCGTTCGCGGAGTACATCCCGATGCGGTCGATCGCGCGGGTGTTCTCCTCAGCGGTGGACCTGGTGCGCACGGACATGGCGCCGGGCTCCGAGATCGCCGTCGTGCCGGTACCGGTGGCCCGGCTGGACCGGGTCGTGGACGTCGGCACGATCATCTGCTTCGAGGTCGCCTACGACGCGCTCATCCGGGAGGCGGCGCTCGGTGGTGCAGAGGTCCTCGTCGTGCCGACCAACAATGCCTCGTTCGGGTACACGCAGGAGTCCACCCAACAGTTCGCGATGTCCCGGTTGCGGGCCGTCGAGCACGGCCGGGCGACGGTGCAGATCTCGACGGTCGGGGTCAGCGGTGTGATCGGGCCGGACGGATCGGTGTGGGAGGACACGGAGCTGTTCACCCCGGCGCAGTTGTCCGCGACGGTCCCGCTGCGCACGACGCTCACGATCGCGGACCGGCTCGGCGACTGGCCGGTCATCGCCGCATTCGCACTGACCCTGCTCGGACTGTTCGCCGGGATCGCCTCGACGATCCGGCGCCGCCGTGACGGCCGGGCCGGACTCGGCCCGGACGCGCCCGGTGGCGCGGACGCTGCCCAGCACGTTTCCGCGGAAGCGGATGTGACCGGTGGCGATTCCGCGGAAGCTGTCCGGACGGACGGCGTTTCCGCGGAAGCAGGCCCGTCGGAATCAGCGACAGACGCAGGCGCACCGGCGAAGGAGCCCGCGTGACGCCAGCTGATCCGGGGCACTCCAGAGCCTGCGGAGGTGACGGTTCCGAACGCTGCGGCCGTGCCACGCTGGTGATCATCCCGACCTACAACGAGCGCCCCGCGCTGCCCGGCACCCTGGCCCGGCTACGCGCCGCAGTGCCCGCAGCTGACGTGCTCGTCGTCGACGACGCGAGCCCGGACGGCACCGGGCAGTGGGCTGACGAGGCAGCGTCCGGTGACGCGCAGGTGCACGTCCTGCACCGGGCCGCCAAGGAGGGCCTTGGCCGGGCCTACATCGCCGGTTTCCGGTGGGGCCTGGACCGTGGCTACGACCAGCTGGTGGAGATGGATGCCGATTCCTCGCACCGGCCGGAGGATCTGCCCAGACTCCTGGCGGCGGCCCCGGAGGTGGATCTGGTGATCGGGTCACGGTGGGTCCCTGGGGGCATGACCGAGAACTGGCCGCTGTCCCGGGCACTGCTCAGCCGCGGCGCGAACACGTACGCGAACCTCGCGATCGGGCTCGGCGTGAAGGACGCGACAGCGGGTTTCCGGGTGTACCAGGCGGCCACGCTACGGGCGATGGACCTCGAGCACGTGAACTCGGCCGGCTACTGCTTCCAGATCGACATGACCTGGCGGATCCGACGCGCCGGCGGCACCGTCGTGGAGGTGCCGATCACGTTCGTGGAGCGCGTGGAGGGGGAGTCGAAGATGAGCCGCGACATCGTTGTGGAGGCCCTCTGGCGCGTCACTGCCTGGGGCGCGCAGGCGCGCTCCAGGCAGCTCAGCAGTGTCGTGTCTGGGATGTCTCAGGCGCTACGACGGCGGGCCTGACCGCTGCGGAGCAGGGCCAGCCGTTCGTCGAGGAGTACCTCGAGTTCCTTGATGGTGCGTCGTTCCAGCAGCATGTCCCAGTGGGTACGGACGTGCTTGGTCGGCTTGGCCTCAGGGCGAGTCGCGTCGCGCAGGAGTGCCTCACCACCGCCGGGGGCTTCCCAGACGGCGGGGATCTCGGCCTCCGCCGCGAACGGGATCACGATGACCCGGCCGTCCGGGCAGTCGTAGATCGCCTGGATCCGCGGTGCCAGTTCGACACCCTCGTCGGTCTCCATGCTGTTTGCGCCGATCTTCATGCCGCGCAGTGCTCGGTCAGCCATCGCACTCCTCCTTGTGTCAGTGGTGCGTTCCAATTGGTCCAACGGCCGAGATGTCGGTGCTGTTCCGCGCCGGGGTGAAGGTGATGTGAAGTTCGCGCAGGGAGAACGTGGCCGGAGCCGGCGCGGCCCTCTTCCCGCGCTCGGCTCAGGCATGGTGCCTGCGTCCTCCGACCTCGCATAGGCTCGGGAGCCGTGAGCACACACTCGATGGAATACCGACAACTCGGCGCTTCTGGTCTCACGGTCTCAGCCGTGGGCCTTGGCTGCAACTCCTTCGGCCGGAACACCCCGGGCCCTGAGGTCCCCGCGCTGGTCGCAGCGGCACTCGACGCAGGCGTCACCCTGTTCGACACGGCCGACACCTACGGGGCCACGCCCGGAGTCAGCGAGGAACTTCTCGGCGCCGCGCTCGGCAGCCACCGCGATGAGGTCGTGGTCGCCTCCAAGTTCGGAATGGACACCGGTGGCCTGAACGGAGCCGACTGGGGCGTACGGGGCTCGCGCCGCTACATCCGGCGGGCCGTGGAAGGGTCCCTGCGCCGGCTCGGCACCGACCACATCGACCTCTATCAGATGCACAAGCCGGACCCGCATACCCCGATCGAGGAGACCCTGGCGGCGCTGCACGAACTCGTGGTCGAGGGCAAGGTGCGCTACGTGGGCTCCTCGAACTTCGCCGGCTGGCAGGTCGTGGACGCCGATTGGACCGCCCGGACCGCCGGCTACACGCCGTTCATCTCGGCGCAGAACGAGTACTCCCTGCTCAACCGCCGGCTGGAGGACGAGGTGGCCCCCGCCGTCGAACAGGTGGGCGCCGGCGTCCTGCCGTTCTTCCCGCTCGCCTCGGGCCTGCTCACCGGCAAGTACTCCCGCAATACCCCTGCGCCCGAGGGCACCCGGCTGGCCACGCGACCGGACCGGCTCGAGCGCGCGGACTTCGACGTGATCGAGGGTCTCCAGAACTTCGCCCGGGCGCGCGACCTGAGCCTCATCCAGGTCGCGATCGGCTGGCTGGCGGCCCAGCCGGCGGTGGGCTCGGTGATCGCCGGTGCCTCGCGCCCGGACCAGGTGCGGACGAACGCGGCTGCCCTCTGGGACCCCTCGGCGGAGGACCTGGTCGAGCTCGACGAGCTCACCTCGCCCGCCTGACTCACCGGCCACGTCCCGGCCCGTTCCACAGGGATGGACCGTGGCGTGGCCCGGCCGTGCGCTGCGATCGGCCTGACGTGGCTGGGCCGGCCTCGCGACGGTTGGTTGGTCAGAGCAGGCTGGCACGCCGCGATCCCAACGCAGCCACGGCCCGCAGCCGCACCCTGTGGCGTTTCGCAGCCGCGGTCACTGCTGTGGACCAGAGCCGTTCGTAGCCGCCCCGGTCGCCGCCGTCGGGTCGCGCGATCGCGATGACGAGGCTGGACAGGCCTCCCTCGGCGTCGTCGAGGGCCTCGCGGAACTCCACGAAGAACTCGTCGAGCCGGTTGCGGTCGGGCCGCGCGCCACCGACCGCCATCGGTAGCAGCATCTCGGTCATCGTGTCGTGGTCGTCTATCGCGAAGCACCAGACTCCGGGTGGCTCCGCGGTGGCCAGGATGCGGGTCCACGCCGCGAGCACCGCCAGAAGCATTGCGTCGTCCGCGACCGGGACGCCGGCACCGGGCATTCGCGGCCGCACTCCGGGGTCGACTGCGCCGCTGATCTCGTCGTAGGTCGCGTCGATGAACGGACCGACGTCGAGGTCGTCATCCGGTTCGTCCGCGTAGTCGTCCCAGTAGTCGTCGTCGAGGTAGGCGAGATGTTCGATCCCGGTCTGCTCGACCGGCTCGTCGTCGTCCCAGTTCGTCTTTCGCAGGCGCTCGGTCATTCGGACACCATGACGGCAACACGGAGCCGAACTCCGACCAACCGCAGTCGGGGTGGACGCCCGCGCGGCCGGACAAACCCTCGGGACGCCTGTGCGTCCGAACTCACTCTGTGGACGTCCGAATGCTCAGGCTCATCCTGTGGACGACAATCACGTCACGGACGACCCCGGAGCGGTCGATACTGATGATCGACCGCCTCGGCCAACCTGCCGTCCTCAGACGACACCCGCGAACGGCGATCGCAGGAGGGAATCATGGCGATCCAGGGCTTTCTCAAGATCCCCGGCATCCCGGGGGCGAGCGTTCGTGAGGGTCACGAGGACGAGATCGAGTTCCACGGGATCGAGTTCGGGATGGCTGCGGCACAGGCGCCGGGTGGAAGTGGCGTCGGAGCGGCGCGGGTGGGACGGGTGACCCTTGAGCCGATCCGCGTCGTGAAGCACTACGACGTGTCGTCACCGG
Organism: Occultella aeris; assembly: GCF_902703175.1. GTDB lineage: Bacteria > Actinomycetota > Actinomycetes > Actinomycetales > Beutenbergiaceae > Occultella > Occultella aeris. The sequence continues at coordinate 162,480 of NZ_CACRYJ010000071.1, forward strand.
CACTGAAGCAGGTGCTGTACCGCGGTGAGCACGTCCGGGAGGCGGTCTTCGCGATGACTCGGACGGTCGACGGTGACACCGCCGACTACCTCGTGGTCACGCTCACCGATGCCAGCGTGATCGGCTACGACCTGCGGTCGGCGCCCGAACCGGACCTACTCGAGGAGTCCATCACGTTCACCTACCGCGCGGTGACCTTCGTCTATGACGGAACCCACGAAGTGGAACTGGAGGGCCGTCGTGCCCGTTGACGCCCGGCGGTGGCGGTGCGCCCGTTGATCCCACAGCTCGCCGACCAGTCCGAGACGGTGCTGCGTCTGCGCGCAGCCGGCTGTGTCTTCGCGGAGGACGAGGCTCGTCTCCTGCACGAGGCCGCGGTAGGTGCCTCCGAACTCGAGGAACTCCTAGCCCGGCGAATCGCGGGCGAACCCCTCGAACAGATCCTCGGCTGGGCCGGGTTCGGAGGGTTGCGGATCCTCCTCGAGCCCGGGGTGTTCGTGCCACGCGCGCGCACCGAGTTCCTCGCCGACCGGGCCGCCGCCCTGTTGTGCCCAGGGGACGTGGCCGTTGACCTCTGCTGCGGGGCAGGGGCCATTGCCGCCGTGCTCGCAACTCGGGTCCCCGGCCTCGACCTGCACGCGGCCGATGTCCAGACGGAAGCGGTTCGCTGCGCACGCCGGAACCTGGCCGGCCACGCCCGGGTGCATTCCGGCGACCTGTACGCCGCGCTCCCGGCCGAGCTCGCCGGCAGTGTCCGGGTGCTCGTCGCGAACACCCCGTACGTACCCACCGACGCGATCGCCCAGCTGCCGCCGGAAGCGCGCGACCACGAGCCGCACCTGACCCTCGACGGCGGGCCGGACGGCCTGGACGTCCAGCGCCGACTCGCCGCCGGAGCCGCTCGGTGGCTCGCCCCCGGTGGGTACCTGCTCGTCGAGACGAGCGACGAGCAGGGCCCGACGGCGGCCCGCGTCTTCTCCGAGCACGGCCTGGTGGCCGACGTGCTCAGCGAAGACGAGGTCGGCGCCACCGTGGTGCGGGGCCGCCTCCCCTGCTGAGGCTCGCTCCTGGTAGGAAGACCTCGTGTCCTCGGGAAGGGCGTGGGCGATGTCGGGGGTGAGGACTAGATTCGGACGCAACGTCGGTCAGTCGGTCGGACACCAGGTCGGGAGCGTGACGATGCGCAACAGGTGCCCCGGCCGGGGCAGGACCGCCGAGCCGGCCGATCCTGCAGCCATCTCCGTACTGGAACTGCGGGTACACGGAATCGGCAACACGCCGCCCGCGGTGCTCCTCGACCTGCCGCCTGCGGAGATCATCCAGTCGCGTGGAGATGCGCTGGGCAGCTTCTGGGTGCCGACGGACGCCGCCGCCGAACGCGACCGCGCGCTGCCCGCCGAGGACGTGCACGTGATCCGGCCGGATACGCGCCGGGAGGCCTACTCCTGGGGCGCGATGGCTCGGCTGTCCACCGTGCCGGGGTGGGGCTTGATCGGGGCACTTGCGCGCGGCCTGGTCCGGGTCGGTTGGACGGTGCTCATCCCGTTCGGCTTGGCCAACGTGGCCTACTGGAGCCGCAGCCTGCCCAGCGGATCTGCCGGCTGGCGGGCCGGCAACGGAGCGGCGAGTGTCCGTGTCTTCTCGCTGCTCCTGACGCTGTTGTTCACCACGTCGACGGCGTCGGTCACCCTCGGCCTGCTCGCCGGGCAGTGCTTCCCGGCCGCGCAGACGGTGACCACGCCGGCCGGAGGAGCCGAGGTGGACGTCGCCCTCGCGTGCGCACGGCTGCCCGGGTTCGCCCAGACCCTGGCCGCGTGGGACCCCGGGGCCCGGACCGCGCTGCTCGCTCTCGTGCCGCTCCTCGCCGTCGTCGCCCTCTGGCTGATCTCCCTGACCGGCCAGGTCCGCTACGAGGAGCGGATGTCGCCCGCCCGTGCGGACGCCACGGCGCCCGCAGCCGGGTCGGGCCACGCACGCAGCGGCGCAGGGCCGGTCCCGCTCGCTCCGCGACCCGCCGAACCGGTTCCGGGACCGAGCCCGGGCGTTCCGGTCCTGGCCACGCCGGGCTTCTGGGGCCACCGTCTGCTCACCGTGACCACGGGTCGCCTCCATCTGGCGGCGGCCGCTTCCATGCTCACCGCGGTACTCGCATGGGACGGTGTGCTCGGCAACGTTCCGGCGTGCCGGAGACTGACCGGTGCCGTCACCACCGCGTGCACCGACCGCGCCATCGCGGCGGCGGGGGAGCGCCCGCTGCTGGCCGGACTTGGGGCGGCCGCGACGGTGCTCCTGGCCTGGGCGGTCGCCCGGGTGTGCATCGGGTCGGAGGCGAGCCCGGATGTCGGGAGCGCCGGACGCGGCCGCCGCGTCCAGTCCGGCTCGTTGCTGCTGGGCTCGCTGGCCGTGTTCACGGGTGCGCTCGTCTCCACCTGGCGTGCGGAGGCCCCGCAGCCGTCCGCGGGCTACGCCGGGCTTGAGGCGATCCCGGTGCTGCTCGTCGCCGCGCTCCTCGGGATCGCCGTCGCGGCACTCGGCTGGCGGGGCGGGCTGCGGGCTCGCTGGTGGGTGCCGCTGCTGGCCCTCGGTACGGTCGGTTGCGGGGGGTTCGCAGTGCTGCGCGTCGCGGCCGACTGGGCCGTGCTCCTGCTCGGCGCCGGCGTGGTGGCGCTGTTCGCCCTGCTCGTGCTGGTGCTGAGGGCATTGCGGCGTCCGTCCGGTGCGGGCGAGGGCTGGTCCGGGGGTGGCCCGGGTGTGCTCCTGCTCCTTGCCGGGGGCGCCGCGATGATCCTCTCGACGCTGGTCGTGCTCGGGACGGAGGCGTTCCTGAACGGCGCCGGTCCACAGGTACCGTTCGCCGTCGCGGCTGGTTCTGCCCTGACCCTCCCGACGGCGGAACTCGCCACCGTGGGCGAGCTCGCCCGTGCCCAGGCGGACTGGCCTGCTGTGCTGGCGGCGCCGCAGGCCTATGCGGAGTTCGGCCTCGCGACGCTGCTCACGTTGGCGGCACTGGTGATCGCGGTGATCCCGCCCGCGCTGCGGGCGCTCCTGGGTACCCGGCCGGTGCCGGGAGCGTCGCGTATGTGGTTGGACCCCAGCCACGGTGACCCTGGCACCCCCGACCGCGGCAACGAGCGCAGTAGCGCGCGGCGGAGTGGGGATCGTCGTCGGTCCAGCCTCGGCTCCAGGCGGGACGGTGGCGGCAGTGCCGCAGACTCGCAGATCCAGCGTTCGCGACAGGTCGCGGCGGCGATCCAGCGCGCCGAGCCGGTGGTCGGCTGGGTCGCCGGCGGCGCCGCGCTGGCGCTCGCGCTCACCCTACTCACGCGAGTGCCCCGGCCGCCCGCGTCGGCGGAGACGACGGGAGACGGATGGGGGCGCGCCGGGGCGGCGGAGTCCGGTACGGGGTTCGTCGGAATCCCCCTGCCGCCCTGGGCCCTGCCTGAGGACGTCACCACCTGGGCGATCGGCGCGGTCGGGGCCGCCGCGGTGGCGCTGCTGGGCGCCATGCTCGCGGGAGCGGTCGGCACCGGCGCCCGCCCACTCGGGATCCTCTGGGACATGCTCTGCTTCCTACCGCGGGCGGCGCACCCGTTCGGGCCGCCGTGCTACGCGGAGCGGGCGGTGCCGGAACTCCGGGGCCGTATCGACGCCTGGCTCGGCGGAGCCGAGTACGACGCGCGCTCCCTCGCTGCGCCGGCAGACCGGCGAGTGGTGCTCTCGGCGCACTCCCTCGGTGCGGTGCTGGCGGTCGCCGTCCTGCTCGCACGACCGCGAGATCCCGCGACCGCTCGCATCGGCCTGCTCACCTACGGCACCCAGGTGCGCGGCTTCTTCGGACGCTACTTCCCCGAGCTGCTCGGCTCGGTGGCGACCGGGAACCCGCCATGCCGGGCACCGTCCTACCTGGCCGCGGATCCTTGGCACCTCGACCGGGCGGAGCCGATTCCTCCAGTGGGCCGGCTACCGACCGGAAGGCACACGCTGACCGCCCTGTTGACCGGTCCCGGCCAGGACGAACCGGCGTGGGTGAATCTCTGGCGCCGCACGGATCCGCTCGGGCTCCCGGTCCACTCCTACCGCGACAACGAGATCGATCGCGGCGCGGAGGAGTGCGATCGGGGCGGGTATCTGTTCGGGGTGATGGCGCACTCGGGATATCCGCGTGCGTTCGCCTACCACCGGGCCCTTGCCGAGGTGCTGGCCCGGCTGTCCCCGCACCGGTCCCGCCCCGCCCGCCGATGACCGGCATTGCGGTGGCCACGCGCTGGGAAAGTACGGGTGAGCATGGCAGGATCTAGCGAGTGCCGAAGGACGAAGCGGAGCGGCTGAGCGACCTGAAGAGACTGCGGCGGGTCCGCGACCGGATCGATCGCGAGTACGCGCAGCCACTCAACGTGGATGCGCTGGCGCAGGCCGAGTACATGTCGTCCGGTCACCTGAGCCGGGAGTTCCGGGCCGCGTTCGGCGAGTCCCCGTACAGCTACCTGATGACCAGACGCATCGAGCGCGCCATGGCGCTCCTGCGCGTGGGCGAGCTCTCCGTGACCGAGGTCTGCTTCGCCGTCGGGTTCTCCTCCCTCGGCACGTTCAGCACCCGGTTCACCGAACTCGTCGGCATGCCGCCCAGCGTCTACCGGACCGAGGATGCAGGGCCGCCAGCGGGCATCCCGGCATGCGTCGCGAAACGGGTCGCACGACCGATCAGGAATCGAGAAGCGCCCGCACCGACACCGGAACTACCGTGAGGCGCATGGACATCACCATTCACCAGGCATATCTTCCGCAGACCGATCCGGACGCCGCACTGGCGTTCTATCGGGACACACTCGGCTTCGAGGTTCGCAACGACGTCGAGTACCAGGGCCTGCACTGGCTCACCGTCGGCCCTCCCGGACAGCCCGATACCTCGATCGTGCTGACCCCACCGGCGGCCGACCCGGGCATCACCGAGGACGAACGCAAGGTCATCGCAGAGATGATGGCCAAGGGCACCTACGCCGGGATCAACCTCGCGACCTCCAACCTCGACGAGGCGTTCGAGAAGGTCCAGGCCGGCACGGCCGGCGAGGTCGTCCAGGAGCCGACCGAGCAGCCCTGGGGGGTACGGGACGCCGCGTTCCGGGACCCGTCCGGCAACATGATCCGCATCTTCGAGAGCAAGTAGACACCGTTGGAGACACCGATGAACACCGCCGCGCACGCAGCCGACAGCCACGACCTGATCCGCGTGCACGGTGCCCGGGAGAACAATCTCAAGGACATCAGCGTCGATCTCCCGAAGAGACGGCTGACGGTGTTCACCGGGGTCTCCGGCTCCGGTAAGAGCTCGCTGGTCTTCGCCACCATCGCGGCGGAGTCCCAGCGGCTCATCAACGAGACCTACAGCGCGTTCGTCCAGGGCTTCATGCCCGCCATGGCCCGGCCGGACGTGGACCTGCTCGAAGGGCTGACGACCGCGATCCTGGTGGACCAGGAACGGATCGGCGCCAACCCGCGGTCCACGGTCGGCACGATCACCGACGCGAACGCGATGCTGCGCATCGTGTTCAGCCGGCTCGGTCGGCCACACATCGGATCGCCGCAGGCCTTCTCCTTCAACGTCGCCTCCATCAGCGGCGCCGGTGCCGTGACGTACGAGCGGGGCGGCGAGACCGTCAAGGAGCGACGGGATTTCGCCGTCGTCGGCGGGATGTGCCCGAGGTGCGAGGGTCGTGGCGCTGTGACCGACTTCGACCGTTCCGCGCTGTATGACGAGACGAAGTCCCTGAACGAGGGTGCCCTGACGATCCCCGGTTACTCCATGGACGGCTGGTACGGCCGCATCTTCCGCGGCTCCGGCTGGTTCGACATGGACAAGCCGATCGGGAAGTACACGAAGAAGGAACTGGACGCGCTGCTGTACAAGCCCGCCACCAAGCTCAAGGTCGAGGGCATCAACCTCACCTACCTCGGCCTGATTCCGCAGATCCAGAAGTCGTTCCTCGCCAAGGACGTCGACTCGATGCAGCCGCACATCCGCGCGTTCGTGGAGCGGGCCGTGACGTTCGCGACCTGCCCGGAGTGCGCTGGCACGCGGCTCAACGAAGGGGCGCGCTCGTCGAAGGTCAACGGCATCAGCATCGCGGACGCATGCGACATGCAGATCAGTGACCTCGCCGAGTGGGTGCGCGAGCTCGACGAGCCATCGGTCGGCCCGCTGCTGGACTCCCTCGGGGACACCCTCGACTCGTTCGTCGACATCGGACTGGGCTACCTCAGCCTCGCCCGGCCCTCCGGCACTCTCTCCGGTGGCGAGGCACAGCGCACCAAGATGATCCGCCACCTCGGCTCCTCGCTCACCGACATCACCTACGTCTTCGACGAGCCCAGCGTCGGCCTGCACCCGCACGACATCCAGCGCATGAACCGGCTGCTCCTCCAGCTACGGGACAAGGGCAACACGGTCCTGGTCGTGGAGCACAAGCCCGAGGTCATCGGGATAGCCGACCACGTCGTCGACCTCGGGCCACGCGCGGGCACGGCCGGGGGAGAGGTGATGTTCGAGGGCACGGTCGAGGGACTGCGCGCCGCCGACACCATCACCGGCAAGCACCTCGACGACAGGGCGAGGCTCAAGGACTCGGTACGGACGCCGTCGGGCGCTCTGGAGGTTCGCGCAGCGAACACGAACAACCTCCGCAACGTCAACGTCGACATCCCGCTCGGGGTGCTCGCCGTCCTGACCGGGGTCGCAGGTTCGGGCAAGAGTTCCCTGATCGGCGGCTCCGTCGCCGGACGCGAAGGCGTGGTGACCATCGACCAGACCGCGATCCGCGGGTCCCGGCGCAGCAATCCGGCCACCTATACCGGGCTGCTCGAACCGATCCGGAAGGCGTTCGCGAAGGCCAACGGTGTCAAGCCCGCGCTGTTCAGCGCGAACTCCGAGGGCGCCTGCCCGGCGTGCAAGGGCGCCGGGGTGGTCTACCAGGACCTCGGGATCATGGCGGGCGTCGCCACGACCTGCGTGGAGTGCGAAGGCAAACGGTTCCAGGCCGCCGTGTTGGAGTACCACCTCGGCGGCCGCGACATCAGCGAGGTGCTCGCGATGCCTGTGGCGGAGGCGAAGGTGTTCTTCGCCGAGGGCGAGTCGCGGATCCCGGCCGCGCACAAGATCCTGGTCCGCCTCGACGACGTCGGCCTCGGCTACGTGAGCCTCGGACAGCCGCTCACGACGCTGTCCGGCGGCGAGCGGCAACGCCTCAAGCTGGCCGCACAGATGGGGGACAAGGGCGAGGTCTATATCCTCGACGAGCCGACCAGCGGCCTGCACCTGGCGGACGTCGAGCAGCTCCTCTCGCTGCTCGACCGACTCGTGGATTCGGGCAAGTCCGTGATCGTGATCGAGCACCACCAAGCCGTCATGGCGCACGCCGACTGGATCATCGACCTCGGTCCAGGAGCGGGGCACGACGGCGGTGCGATCGTCTTCGAGGGCACGCCGGCCGAGCTCGTGGCACAGCGCTCCACGCTGACGGCCGAGCATCTCGCCGACTACGTCGGTGCGGGGAAGCTGGTCTCGTAGGCGGACCCCAGCACGGTATCTTGATCTCGAGATATCTATCCGGGAGGACCCAGATGCGACTGCACCACGTCCAGATCTCGATGCCGGTGGGCCAGGAGGACCTCGCGCGACGGTTCTACGCCGACGCCCTCGGCCTGACCGAGGTGGCCAAGCCCGCCGCGCTGGCCGGGCGCGGTGGGTGCTGGTTCCGAGCCTTCACAGACGGGTTGGTGACGGCGGAGCTCCATCTCGGGGTCGACGACCCGTTCGCGCCGGCCAAGAAGGCGCACCCGGCGCTCATGGTGGAGAACCCCGCTGAGCTCCGGGCGCTGGGGGAGCGCGTGGCCGAGGCCGGCTTCGAGGTCTCCTGGGCGGAGCGGACCACGTTCAGCGGCTACGAGAGGTTCCACTGCCGCGACGGGTTCGACAACCGCATCGAGGTCATGACGACGCTCGGGAAGCCGGAGCGCGGGGATCGGCCTGGCCCGGCAAACTGACAATGGCTACGGTGCTCCGATGTAGGCCCGAGTCTCCGAAGCCCTGTCCTTCGAGCGCGCGCGGGACTTGGCGCGGCGGCACAACTGGCGCGAGAAGGTGCTCGTCCTGGAGCACACCGAGTCCTACCCCACGGCGGGCGTCCAGGTGCCGGCGGGTGGGGTTGACCCGGGCGAGGATCCGGCGGACACGGCGACCCGGGAGCTCTTCGAGGAGACCGGCCTGCGCGTTCCTGGACCCGCGCAGTACCTCAGCTCCCAGCGCTGGCACGACGAGGCGGCGCCATCACGGATCCGGCACTACTACCGGCTCACTGCGCCGCTGGAGACGCCGGACCGATGGGAGCACGTGGTCAGCGCGGGAGAGGAGGATTCCGGGTGCTGTTCCGGTTGCCCTTCCGGCCGTTGACCGATCCAGGGCTCACGCCGGGGTTCGGTTGGGACGCCGAGCTCGAGCAGGTCCGCAGGTCGCCCACGCCGACATGAGCGGGTGCACGGGGTCGGGACTTGATACGCAAGCGCCCACTTGCCTATAGTGTTCACATGGCCGATGTGTTCCGCGCCCTCGACGATGAGACGAGGCGTCTCGTCCTGGACCAGTTGGCGACGCGGGACGGGCAGACGCTCTTCGAGATCTGCTCGATCCTGGCGGCGCGGTACGACGTCAGCCTGACGCGCCAGGCGATCTCGCAGCATCTCGGAGTCCTCGAGGAAGCCGGGCTGATCAGGACCGAGCGACTCGGGCGTTCCAAGTACCACTACTTCACCCCAGAGCCACTCGCCGAGATCGCTCGGCGGTGGCCGACCGGACAAAGGACCGAACCATGAGGATCGAACTGACCAGCATCTTCGTCGACGACCAGCGGGCCGCCCTCGACTTCTACACCGGCGTACTCGGCTTCACCAAGCGTCACGACATCCCGCTCGGGGACAACTTCTGGTTGACCGTCGCCTCGCCGGAGGTACCCGACGGTCCCGAACTGCTCCTGGAGCCGTCGGACCACCCCGCTGCTCGCGCATACCGGGCCGCGCTCGTCGAGGACGGGATCCCGCTCGTGCAGTTCGCCGTCGATGACGTCGACGCCGAGCACGCCCGGCTGACCGAGCGTGGGGTCGTGTTCACGCAGCCGCCCACGGACATCGGAACCGCCGGCGTGGCGGTCTTCGACGACACCTGCGGCAACCTCGTGCAGATCGTCGCCGTGAAGCCGGAGACGGTGGCCGCTGGTTGACGCGGCGGGGGAGTCGACCGGCTCACTCCGGCCGGCTCACGGTCCGTCGGTGACACTCCACAACAGTTCGGGATTGTGCTCGAAACCCGCGCGTTCATACATCGGCACCGACAGTGGCGATGCGTGGACGGTCACATGTTCACACCCTCGGCGGCGGGCCTCCTGCAGGACCGCCGCGACGAGCCGGCTCCCGACGCCACGTCCGCGGAACTCCCGCAGCACGTAGCAGGACTGTAGGTCGCCGTTGAGGCGCTGCATCCGGTCCGGCGCCGGGACTCGCTCGAGAAGTGCCAGCCAGGCCATGCCGATCGCACTCCCGGACGACCGAGCGACGAACGCGACGTGCGAGTCACCGTGGGTGCGAGCCCAGGCGGCGGCAGCGGTGACGTAGTCGTCGTGGTTCGGCAGGTTCGCGCCGCCGTAGGGCTGGTCGTGGACCCAGTGCCACCGTAAGGAGGCCACCTGGCCGAGTTCGTGATCGCGAGCTGGGCGCACGTCGACCTCGGGTGTCGTCTCGGTCACCTCACCATCGTGGCAGACCGACGTCGCGGATCGTGGCAGGCGTGGCGGGCGACGATATCCACGAGTCCTGCGCCGTACACACCGGTACATTCTCAGGACGGAGTCGGCCAACGAGGAGGCGGACATGTCTGTCACAGAGCTCCACGCCGCCGGGCAAGGGCTCAGGAACTGGCAACCCTGCTCCTACAGCGTGCCCGACGGGCCGATCCGACGGCGGGCCTCTGGGAGGCCACGGACGTGCAGCGGTGGTGGCGCAGTCCACGACGCTCCGACGATGTCGAGAAACCGTTCGCCCTGGAACACGCGGCGGAGTGCTCCGGGAACCGGTTCGAGGTACCCCTGAGTGATGACGATCGTGTCTCTCGGGGGTTGGCCGAGCGACCGGGTCAGGGCACCCGCTGCGGGCTTCACGCTCGTTGACCGCACGCAGCGCCCGGACACGGCGCACCCGGTGCGGCGCCGGAGCGGCGAGGACATCGCACGATGCCTGGAGCAGTGTTCCCTCTACGACCAGGCCCTGGACCTGGCCATAGAGAATGCCGAGGGACGGACCGCGGGGTACGCGCTGTTCTGGTTCGACGCGGACACGAAGGTGGGACTGGTCGAACCCGTGCAGGTCGAGGACGGCTACCAGCGCCGAGGCCTCGCCCGGGCGATGCTGTGCGCGGGGATCGACCGCCTCACCGCCAGAGGAGCCGAGCGGGTGAAGGTCTCGTCCGAGACGCACGCGGCGGGCGCGCGCTGTATCAAGGCACCGGGTTCCGGCCGACGTCCACGGCGACCTGATATCGCTCGAATCACGGGTAGGGGAGTAACGCGTCGGTCTGAAGAACGGATGTTCGACCGGGGGACTCCAGCTCTTGAGGAGCTCGGCCACCCATTTCCCGTTTACACGCGACCTACCCTGTGTTGATGAAGCGGTTCCACTGCGCCGACGGGCACGAGATCTGATGTTGCTGTCACTGACGGGCGCCAGCGGCGCAGGAAAATCGACCACGCTGGCGCACCTGACTGCGATGAATTGGGCACAGCCGATCGTCTGCGTCGAGTTCGACTCTGTGGGTGTGCCTCCGGACGCCGACACCGCGTGGCGACACGCCGTGATCGAGCAGTGGGTCAAGCGAGCCCTGGCTGCCCAGGATGAAGGCAGCCACGTCCTGCTGTGCGGTCAGGTTCCGATCGGCGAGCTTCTGGCCGCGCCGTCGGCAGATCGGCTCGATGGCATCGCTGCGTGCGTGCTGCACTGTTCACCCGAGGTACGCCGAGCCCGACTGCTGGAGCGCCGCGAGCCCGAAGACAGCCTGGAACACCACGTCGCATTCGGTGAGTGGTTCCACGGACACGCCGTGGACCCGACGTTCCACCCGGAGGTCATCCGCGTCGACAGCCCCGTGCCGATGAGATGGGAGCGGTGGCAGGACTGGCGCTCCGACGACCCCCGCTGGCCGGCCCATGTGGTCGAGACGGACGGATTGACGCCGGTGCAGGTGGCCCAATGCGTGGTGACTTGGGCGCGTGATGTCCTCACCCAGGGTGCCCTTCGACTCTCTGCTGAGCGGTGAGTGCCGCGCACACGTCGTAGGCGCGGCTGTCCTTCGCGCCTGTCGAACGCTCCGGTGAGTTCGGGTCGCTGGTCCGGTCTATCCAGGCATGGCAACCGTACTCATGCACGCAGTGGTGTCCCTCGACGGGTTCATCGCAGATGACGACGACGGCGTCGGACCGCTCTTCGACTGGTACTTCAACGGCGACCGTCCGCTGGACCATATGGGGATGAGCCTCTCGCAGGCGTCCTACGACTACACGCGACCGATGTGGGACTCGATCGGGGCGACGATCATGGGCAGGCACCTGTTCGACCTGACGAATGGTTGGGAGGCCAAGGCACCAGCGGGGGAGCACCTCGTGGTCGTCTCCCACCGGCCGAAACCGGCTGGCTGGCATCCCGAGGCCGACGTCCCCTTCTTCGAGAACGTCCCTGACGCCGTCGCGGACGCCAGCCGGCGTGCCGGTACCGGCGTGGTCGCTCTCTGCGCCGGCGACGTCGGCGGTCAGGCGCTGGCAGCAGGTCTCGTCGATGAGGTGGCGATGGACGTCGTCCCCGTCGTGTTCGGCTCAGGGAAGCGCTACTTCGGGCCGGTCGACGGCCAGCACCTGCTTGACGACCCACACGCCGTGATCCAGGGCAACCGCGTGTTGCACCTGCGCTATCGCGTGCGGAAGGGGTGACACCCGGACGGCGCCGTGTGGCCGCCTTGGGAGTCATGGAGTCCGCTCGGCCACCGGATCGTCGCAGACGTCGTCGAGCAGGGGACTGAGGTGCCATGAAGTCAGTGCGTGTGCCGCTTGCCCGGCACCCGCCGACAGCGACGTACCCACATCGGCACCGGCGAGCGTCGCGTCGAGGAACCCGGCCAGAAAGGCGTCGCCGGCGCCGTTCGTGTCGACGATCCGCTCGACCGGCGCCGCCGGCGCCCGCCACTCGCGATGCTCAGCGTCCACGGCACGGGCACCCTCGGCACCGAGCGTGCAGACGACGACGCTCGCTCCGCCGTCGACCAGCTCGTGCATGAAGTCGCCCGGTGCGTCCAGACCGTCGGCGTTCATGAACACGTGTGAGGCACTCTCGATGAACGGCCGATGGAACAGTGCCTGCCCGTCGTAGTCGTGCAGGTCGGTCCAGACGAGGTCGCGTCGGGCTCCGGTGAGCGTGACGAGTTCGCGTGTCCATCCGGCCAGGTCGACCACCACCGCTCGCGCGTCGCGAACCCGCGCGACCAGACGAGAGGCGACCACCTCGGGGTCCAGGTCAGAGTCCGGGACCGACAGGTAGATCGAGACCCGCTCGCCGCGCTCGGTCAGCAGGTTCGCGTGGCGCTCACTCGCCCCCGCGACCGTGATCGCGTCGTGGTCGATCCCGGCCCGGGACAGCGCGTCGGCCACCGATCGTCCCGCAGCGTCCGACCCGACCAGCGTGGTCAGATGCGACGAGCGACCCAGCTCGGCCAGGTGCAGGGCCTTGCCGGCGGACGTGCCGCCGAGCGTCTCGAAGGTCGTCCGTGCGAACACCGTCTGAGATCGGGGTTCGGGGAGTTCGTCCAGGTGAATCAGAGTGTTCCACGAGGCTGGCCCCAGTACCTCGACGTCGACCATGGACGTCATGGTAGGCGGATCGCGTCGGCACGCCGTGACCGGTGAGCGCCAGCGTGCGGGGATCTCTCCCCGCCTGGACCCGGCACCGTCGGGTCAGGCGATTCGGTTCAGGCGGACGTTGACAGCTGCCAGCAGTCGGTCGCATCTGGCGATGGTCTGCGGCGTGTCGCCCAGCTCGTGCCGGTCCAGCGTCTGCCGAGACGCCACCACGGATCCGGGCGGAAACTGCTGCCAGGTGAGGTCGACCGCCATCAGGTCACACCCAACCCGGAGTTCGTTCCAGAAGTGGACCTCGTGGCCGACGCCGGTCCATACCGTCCCCTTGACGATGTCGGCGGCAGGCAAGAAGTGCTGGACGACGCGCGCCGTCGGATAGCACTGTCCGAGCGCGGGAATTCGTTCGTCCCAGACGCCGCGGTATGACGTGCGGCGACTCCACGACGCTTCGAGCGCCTCCCGGAGCACGATCAGGTCTACGGCGGTCACACAGCGCAGAGTATCGATGGTCGCGGCATGACCCACGCAACCCCTCGAGCCTCAGGTCGGCGGGGCGGAGCTCGCCTCCCACCACGACCGGATGGGTGACGATCGCACCCTCGTCGAGCCCGGCCCGCATGGCCGCCGCGCCAAGGGTCTGGCAGGCACGGGAGTTGATCAGGCGGGCGTGGCGGGGGAGCGGTGCGGCGGGGTCGTGGCAGGAGCAGACGCAGGTGCGCCGGTCCTGCGCATGGGCGGGACCGTCGTGAATCATGGGCACATGAGGAGTTCTGCGGCAGACCGCGAATGGATGTGCAGCGTCTGTGGTGCCCAACACAGCGGACTGAACATGGTCTTTGGGCCCAGCGGTCCCGACTCGTGGGCTGCAGCGAGTCCCGAGGACCGCGCACGAGGCGAGATCAGTCGCGACGTGTGCGTGCTACCCACGGACGAAGGCACCTTCTACTTCATCCGCGGCGAACTGCGGGTCCCGGTGACTGACGCCGTCATCGGCGACTTCGCCTGGTCGGTGTGGGCCTCACTGAGCGAACGAAACATGCAGCTCGCGGCGAAGCGTTGGGACGACCCGAATCGAGTCAATCTCGATCCGATGTTCGGGTGGCTCAACAACCGGCTGGCACCCTTCGACCCGCCGACGATGAACTTGGCGGTCAACGTCCACACCCGCCCGCCGGGCGTCGTTCCGCTCATCGAACTGGATCCATCGTCCGATCACCCTCTCGCATTGGAACAACAGGAGGGCATCACTCTCCACCGCGTAGCGGAATTGAACCGTCTCCTGCTCGCGGAGTAGATGCAGTCACCGCTCACGTACCAGTCCGCGACTTGCCGTGACCGCAGCGGCAAGACCTACTTCTTCTACCGTTGGCTAACTGGCAGGGACGGGAGTTGATGAGCCGGGAGTAGCAGTGCCCCACCGGCAACGTAGAGAGGATCACCTCACGCGACTCGGGAAGGTGAACGGCTGCTCAGTACTGCGGCGGGATGTGGAAGTCGATCGTGTCGTCGTGGACGGTGCCCGTTCTCGTCCCCGACAGAGGCGATCGTGTGGGGGTCGAGGTTGATCGAGTTTCCCGGCGCAGACGGACATCGATGCGCAGAGCACAAAGCCCACGATTGGGGCGTGATCCGCTCGAAGAGCGCCCAAGTCCTCTCGCTCGGCGAACCAGCCGAGGGTCCGCCTGCGAGGGTCGCGGTCCTCCTCGAAGCGGAGGTCCAGTCCCGTTCCCCAGACGATGCTGACCTGGTAGTCAGTGTGCTGCGCAACAGATCCGGCCGGTTATGGGTACCGCTCGAGGCCGTCCAGATACGCGTACGAGACCATGGCGAGCTGGCCACGAGTCAGGTCGATGCCCTCGCCTGACGGGCAGCTCACCGTGATGACCTGCTGCACACCGAGCGCCACGAATGCGCGGGCCGTGACAAGCAGCCACTGGCCATTGCTTTCTTGGCCTAGTGCCCGTGCGACGGTGTAGGTCGGACCGTCCTCGCCCAGACCCTCTCCGATGCCGAGCAGGTCCTGCGCTGGCCCGGCGACGATTTCTACGCCGGCTAGGCGGTCCTCGACCAGAGCTGTGGATGCCTTCTCGTCGCCGGCGCTCTCGCCCTCGTAGGGGGCCCGCTCATCGAGGACGCGGCAGCCGTTGCCGGAGTTCACCATCTCCAGTGTGGTGGGAGGTGATGTGCCGGTCGTCGTGGAGGCCGGGGCGCCTACGAGTTCCCAATCCCACACCTCGCCCAGGTCGTTGCGAAAGGTCACGTCGGTGGCCGTGGCCAACGCAGGCCCGTCAGCGAACGAGACCGTGCCCTCCAAGGCTCCGTCACCAGTCCAGGTCGGCGCTACCTCAGCACCATCACCGTTCGAGCTGGCAGTTGACTCCGACGCGGCTGTGTCTTCCGAGACCGTCCCCACGGAGCTCCCGCAGCCGGACATGAGAACCGCGCCTGTCAACGCCGCGATCACTAGCGTCATACATCGGCCGCCCACGCCTCCAAGCTTCACCCGCACAACCCTAGTCCAGCGACGTCGTCCCAGGTCAGCCGGATGACGTCTTCAATCTGCTGGCCGAAGACGGTGACCAAGATGGCGGCAGCCCGGTCGCGCACGGTGAGCTCGCCGGTGTGCACGACGCGGTCAACGGCTGCGTCTTGCTCGGACTTCGGCAGTTTGGGGCTGGTTCCGCGGCGATGCCGCGCGATGCTGAGCTCACGGTCGACGAGCCGGGACTTGATCGCCCACGGGATGAACCGGTCGACGAGCCTGCGGGTGCCCGGCCCGTCCGCCAGCCGGCCAGACATCGAGATGCTCCTGCCGAAGCTCCCCGAGTGCAGTGCCGTGGTCGTGTAGCCAGTTCAGGAACTCGATCGCCACGGTGATGGTCTGCTTCGATCGGAGGAAAGTGCCGTGCGGCACCGCCTCCATCTGGTTCATGCGTCGCTGCTGATGCCAGCGGATGTGGCGGCGTACGACGTCGCCCGCCCGTCCGCGGCGACATGATGCTGACCTGCCGAAATGCTGTCTACGCCAAGAGAAGGGAGTGGTCGCATCTACTGCGACTCTCGTTGCTTACGCGCCGATAATGTACATTATGTCATAACGCCGTCCTGCTCGGTCCATCGTGCACTTCCCCACCGATGTCCCCGAGACGTACGCTTCGATCATCGGGCCGTCCCTGGCCACGGCGGCCGAACGTCCTTGGCGCCGGCTGTGCAGCGGATCGTGGCTCAAGCGATCACGCAGAACAGGTTGCCGTCCGGATCGGCCAGGACCACGAAGTCGGCGTCCTCGGGATACTCCCAGTCAACCCTCCGGGCGCCTAGCGTGATCAAACGTTCAACCTCAGCGCGTTGGTCGGCCTCCCCGTCTGCCCACAGATCGAGATGCGTGCTGTCATCCTCGTCCAGATGAAGCCGAGTGCCGGCTGCACCCTCGGGCACCAGGAACGCCGCGTTGTGCGGCTGCCTGGTGTAGCCGAGCGCGGCTGACCAGAATGCCCCCGCCCTGTCGACGTCTGACACATTCATCACGACGGCTCCGAGTCTCAACATGGGTCGATCGTGACGCACCCGACTGCGATCAGTCCAGCGATCCACCTCCGGGTTGGTTGCGGCGATCCGTGCGATCCGGCGCGCGATGCGGACATAATTCATCCGGAATCTTGCCTACGATGCCGACATGGTGACAGGTGAGCACACGATCGAGCCGTTGACTGCTCATACCTGGAACGCGTTCGCCGCCCTGGTGGAGCGGCACAACGGGATCTTCGGTGGCTGCTGGTGCACCTACTTCCATCCCGACTGTGCCGACCGGGAGCCTGGGTACGAGGGCAGCCGCACGATGAAGAAGCGGTTGGTCGAGAACGGACAGGCCCATGCGGCGCTGGTGATCGTCGGTGACGAGGCGGTTGCGTGGGCGGAGTACGGCACCCCGGATGAACTGCCCACCATCCATCACCGCAAGCAGTACCTCGCCGAGGCCGATGTCATTCCCGACTACCGCATCACCTGCATCTTCGTCGACAAGCGTTACCGAAAGCAGGGCTACGCCAAGGCGGCCCTGGCCGGTGCGCTCGCTCTGATCGCAGCCCGGGGCGGCGGCGTGGTCGAGGGGTACCCACACGAGATCGGTGAGAAGAGGATGAACAACTCGTTCGTCTACAACGGAACACGCACGATGTACGAGCGGGCCGGCTTTGAGTTCATCCGCTCCAAGGGGCTGAAGAACACGGTCATGCGTCGCACGATCCAGCCCGCTTGAGTTCTGCCCGAGGGCCGTGACGGTTACGACGCAGGGTCCCGAAAGGTGCATCGGTACACCATCGGTGCGGCACCGACATCAATCATCAGGGTGCCGATCAACGGGCCGCGAGAGCCCCGGCCGGTCCGATGGCCGAAGGTCCCTCCTGCGGATCCCTCTCCCCCACCGATCCACCGATCGGCACCTCACTGCGATTCCCCAGTCCGCGAGCGGGTGCTCGGGGTGCGGTTACGGGCTGGAATGCGGCCGGAGTTTGAAGATCACGATGCCGAGATACTTGTTCATCCACGCCTGCTTGTGCGGATAGCGGCGTCGGTGCACCTCGGACAGTTGAGGCTCTGCCGCGGACTCGATCCACAGCCCTGCCGCACTGAACACGTTGATCAGATCGGAGATCGTGTAGGGCCGCTTGGTCAGGGCGATCTCGTCGTTCCAGCCGCTGACGTAGGAGAACGGGGCGGTCGAGAAGTACTCCTCACCCATTGAGGTCCCGTTCATTTCTGCCCGTTCGAGGGCGTATCGGATCGGCTGCGTCCTGGTCAGCAGGATGAACCCGTCGTCGGCCAGCATCGCCCGCGCTGCCCGCAGGGTGCGAACGGGGTCCTTGGCGTAGCCGAAGGACTGCAGGAACAGGATCCGATCGAACGTGCGGCCGGCAAGCCCGGGCACCGACTCCAGTTCGGAGAGATCGCCTTGGAGGAGTTCCAGCCCAGGAGGTTGGGCACTGGGAAAGTTGCCACTGATATCGACACCGACCGAGGCGCCGGCACCGTCTCGAACCAGCTCGGCGACCTTGCCCCCGTTGCCGCAACCGACATCGAGCACCGAGCGCCCTGTGACATCACCCAGAACGTCTCGCTGCGCAGGCCACTCGACCAGCCGGTCCAGCGAGTCCTCCTTGGCTCGAGCCCGCTCGTAGTCCGGAGCGAGCTCGAGCCACGGCTGGCTCGGGTCCGCACCATGTGCCCGGTGAGCACTCGTCGTGTCCTGAGGGCCATCTGACACCGCCATGACACCGAACATAGCCGTCAACCCGCGGGGTGCCGACTCATTCAGGACCATCGCGACTCGACTGCGTGCCACACTCCTCTCGTGAGGATCAGCCGAGGCACTGCGGACGACAGCGGCGAGTTGGCTCGGCTGCTGTGGCTCGATACCGTCAACGGTGAATACTCGGAGTCGTCGGCTGACGAGTTCACGGCGGACCTCGCGACCTGGTGGACCGTTCATCAGGACACGCACCTGGCTTTCGTTGCTCGACTCGACCGACCGGAGATCGTCGGGATGGCCTGGGTCGCGCTGATCCCCCGCACTCCGAGGCCTGGCGCGACAAGTCGGCTATCGGCGGACATCCAGAGCGTCTTCGTCGTGCCGGAGCAGCGCGGCCAAGGGATCGGCTCGGCGCTCGTGCACGCCGCTAGCGGGCACGCAGCACAACTCGGAGCCCTTCGTGTGACCGTCCATTCCGGTCGCAAGGCGGTTCCGGTGTATGAGCGGCTGGGCTTCGAGTCGTCCCGACAGCTCCTGCATCGACCGTTCTCCCGCACAGGTCAGCCATCCCCCGCTTGACGCTCCGCCCGCTGTCGGACCAGTTCCTCGACGGCGCTCGGCAGCGTCGTCTCGAAGTCGATCAGCTTCGCCCAGGTCGGGGTGACGACGATCCGCACCATGCCGTCGCGGTAGAGCGAACGCACCTCCGCCTCCCACTCGACCCGTTGCTCAGCGGTCATCTCGTAGGTGCTGGTCGCCCGCAGATACTCGTCCGGGATGCCGTCGACGAAGTCCAGCTCGGCGAGCCCGCGGATGAGCAGGATCTTCGGTGGGTGCACCTCGGTATCGATCGTCATGGCCACTGCCGGATTGTTGCGCAGGGCAGGGATCTTCGGTGCGTTCTTCGTCGTGCAGATGACGATCTCGGCGCCGTTCCAGGTGAACGCGATGGGCACATTGCGGGGGGTGCCGTCCTTCGCGACGTAGGCCAGGCGGGTCAGGTCGCGGGACAGCAGTTCCTGACTGATCGGGCGCTCCAGGACCTCGGTGATCTGGCTCGGTTGCATGATCCGCTGCGTCGTCATGATGGTTCTCCTGCATCCTCCGCCGGCTCTGTTCGTGGCCGCTGGTACACCTGGGACGGAGCCAGCGTCGCACTCTCGACATCCGAGGGGCACCCGGGCGGATCCGCCGCGATGTGGTCAGACGCCGATCGGTGCGCCCTGCCATGACGTGCCGTCCACGACGTCCCCGCTGCCATCGATCAGTACGATCCGGAAGTACACGTCGTACTGCTCCGCCAGGTTGTAGTTGCGCACCTCCCACGTACTGCTACCGGAGAAGACGAACTCGCCGGCGCGTCCGTACTCGGTCTCCCACTGCAGGATCGGGGTCAGTCCGTCGACCTGGGTGTCGGAGAGCGCGAAGATGTCCCCGTCGCTCTCGAAACAGGCCGTGGCTGCCTCGACTTCGAGGCAGTAGTCCGCCGCGCTCGCCGGTGCTGCCGTGGTGAGGGCGGCCGCAGCCGCCAGACCTACCGTGGCGAGCGTTCCTACTGATGCCCTGCGCGTCGTCTTCCGCATGGTCCGTTCCTCTCGGTGCTCGATTGTCTTCCGGTGATCCGCTTCTGCGCGACCACCCGGTCCTGCCCGTCCACCGTGCGCAGGCCGTCCGCGCCCTCGCTACCTACTTTCGGAGGGGATTCGCGGGCGGTGTTGGCGAGCCCGGCCAGGGAGTAGCCTCGTGCCGATGGCAGCCGACGCCCACGCCGACCGGGTCCGATGGGACGCGGTAGCCACCTCGTACGCGGCAATGGTGGGCGGTGACGCGGACTCCTTCTACCGCCGACTCGAACCGTTCCTCGCGGAGGAGATCGGCGACCCGACGGGTCAGCGGATCTGGGACCTCGGCTGCGGGCACGGGTGGCTCGCCGGCCTGCTCACCGCCGGCGGCGCGCGCGTCGACGGCGTCGACGGCAGCGCCGCCCTGATCGCGACCGCCCGGCACAACCACCCGGACGTCCGGTTCGAGGTCCGTGACCTCGCCGACGAGGTGCCGGTCGAGGAGAACGCCTACGACGCCGTCGTCTGCCACATGGTGCTGATGGATCTCCCGGTCCTGGATCCCATCATCACCGCCGTTGCCAAGGCACTGCGACCCGGGGGGCGGTTCGTGTTCTCCGTCCTGCACCCGGCCTTCTACAACCAGACCCCCTCCCCCAGTGACAGTCCTGCCCCGTGGTCGCGCACAGTCACCGGATACCTCGAGCCGGAACAGTGGTGGGTCAAGTCGTTCGGCGGCCACCGGCACTACCACCGACCCCTCGAGGACTATGTCGAGGTGCTCGCACGGCACGGCCTCCTGGTTCGCCGGCTCGTCGAACCACCCACCCTGCCTCATCACGCACGCTCCGACGACCAATGGAGCGCCTACGAGCGCTGGTTCGCCACCATCCCCACGATGCTGGCGGTGTCCGCGGTGGTGTCGGACCGGACCGGCACCGACTGAGCGACGAAGCGAGACCGGACGGACGCCGTCGACCCTGGTCCTGTACTCATCGAGGTAGGGAGACGGTCCCCCTCAGGCTCAACGCAGGCAGATGCCGGTGGCGGTGTTCCTCACAGACGACCAGGAACGCGCCGATCCGCCAGCCCTTCGGCCGCCCGGTATCCCGATACGGAGCCAGCGCCCGGTCCAGGTCATCGCGCACCGCGGTCGTCGAGGCCGCGTCCGAGTTTCGCGCCACTGTGAGCGTCCACGCCCTGAGTGGGCCCCCGACCTCGCGCGGTGCCAGGAAGATGCTGCCCTCCGCCGGTCGTCGCAACCGCACGGTGAGCGTGCCGCCGCTCGACCACGCGAGCGCGTCGGGATCGTCCGTCGCCCAGCCGAGCTCTGTGACGGCGACTGCGGCGTCCGCGGTGCTCGGCTCACGCCAGCCGGACACGAGTTGCGCGAACCGGGCCAGGTCCGCACCGGAGATCGATGACGTCGTCCCACCTCCGGCCAGGGCGGTCGCCCAACTGGGCCAGTCCGGCCGCTGCGCGCCGATGAGCCGGTTCGCCTCCAGCCACAACAGCCGGTCGTCCACGCGCCAGATCGGCTGGCCGGTCACAGCGGCGGGCACCACCTCGCCGGAGATGGCGGCGCCGAGGCAGCGGCCGTGCCAGTCGTCGCGCACCTCGTGCTGTCCGAGTGCCTCACCCGCAAGCAGCCACGAGCGAGCCGCGGCCACCCCAGCGCTCGTCGGCTCAGCCACCTGCGCCCGGTAGCGCTCGAAGCCCGGCGCGCCCGCCTTCAGGTTCGCGAACGAGGTGACCGTCGCTCCCACCGCCCAGGTCCACCGCTCGGACGGCTCCCCGAACGCGTCGGTGAACGCCGCCGAGATGGCCTCGTTGGCATCCTTCGACTCGGGCGCCACCTGGGCGATCGAGCGGGCAACGCGCCCGTCGACGAGGCCGAACTCAATATCCCGTCCATGTGGGTCCAGCAGTGCCACGGTCCCGGGCAGCTCCCGGGCCGGCGCCTGCGTGACCGCACCTTCGGCGATCAGCCGGCGCCGGGCTTCCTCGAACGGCAGTCCGCGCAGGTCCGAGAGCTGGCGCAGCAGCGACGCAGCTTCGTGAGGTTCGGGCTCGGGCGTGGCATCGATCGTCACTGCGCTGCCCCCGAACGGTGCGTGGACCCGGCCCACGGGGGCATCCCCGAAGTCGACCGAGCGTGAGTGGAAGCTCTTCATGCGTCGGATCGAGAAGGAGCGGGTGTTCCGGCGCCAGGCGCCATCCCGAAGTGGCGCACCGGTGACGTCACCCAGGAACTCCAGCGTTTGCTGGAACCGTTCGTCGTCGTTCGCCGACTTGGTACCGGGTGGCCGGATGCCGGCCTCCATGAAGAAGTGCACCCGTGTCTCCCCCGTTTCGCGGGACGTGATGGACGCCCTGGTCAGGCTGTGCTTCGCGCGCGGCCAGCGACCGCGGTCGTCCGGCCGGGCGCCGGCGTCGACGAACCCGTGCTCGACCAGCCACTGCTCAACCACCGCACCGTCCAACCAGGCGGACGCGGCCCGGCGCAGGTCCGACATCGAGAACTGGGCGTGCAGGCCCAGCGAGACCAAGCCGGCGTGGCAGGACATGGTGACCGCCCAGCCGCCGACATCCCATCGCTTGTCGGTCCCGGAAGGCTTGCCGACCTTGCGTGTGATCGCGGCGCGGAGCCTACGCTGGAAGGCCTCCGGGTCGTCGTCGCCCGGACGAACGAGATCGATGTGCTGGTGCGTCTCCGGGACTTCACGGTTCCTCGGCCAGTCGGCGGCACCGTCCAGACCGGAGTCGGCGAGGGCCTGTTCGATGGCGCTCGGGGCCGAGGAATCGAGACGCGCGAGTGTCTGGAGGAAGTCGGGTATCCGTGCGACGAGGTCGATGGTCTCGAGATCGGCGTCGGCCACGGTGGCAGCCTAGCGCGAGCCGCCTCCTGTGGACCGAGCCCGACGGACGCCGTCGGGCTCGGTCTCCAGCCGGTCCGAGCGACCGTCTGGCGGCCGCGTGAGCCGGAGCTGCCGGACGCCGTCGGCGACCTCGGCGGGACCGTCCGGCACGAAGCCATGCTTGGCGTAGAACGCCTGCGCCCGTGGATTCGGGTCGATCACCCGGAGCGTGGTCCGCACGGACGGATCGAGCACGGCGGCAAGCAGCGCACGCCCGGCACCGGTGCCGTGATGCTTGGCGAGCACGTAGATGTTGTACACCTGTTCGTCCCACGGGGATTCCTGCTCCGGCACCGGACCGACCAGGGCGAGGCCGATCACCGCATCCTCGACTACCGCCACCGCCGCACGGCTTCGTGACGCGAGATCTCCGCCGATGACCTGCGTCCACATGCGCTCCCGACGAGCGATGAAGGTGGGGTCGTCCAGCACCTCGTCCGGCATCAGCCCCCGATAGGTCTCCTGCCAGGTCGCGACGTGCACAGCCGCCACCGCGGGCACGTCGCCGGCCCGCATCGCGCGCACCATCACCTGTGGGTCCACGAGCGCATCCTAGGCGTCGCGGTGGCAGGATGACGCCATGGGTACCGTCGATGACCTGCTGGCCGACCTCGATCCGGCCGACCGTCCGTCCGTCGAACGCATCTACGAGATTGCGCGCGAGCAGGTGCCGGACGCCGCGCAGGGCCTCGGCTACGGAATGCCCGCGCTCGTCCACCGGGGCAAGCCGTTGCTGTCGGTGATGCGAGCGAAGAAGCACATCGGTGTCTATCCGTTCAGCCCGGCCGCCGTCTCCGCGGTCGCGGACGACCTGGCGGGGCATCCCGGCATCGGGCTCGACAAGGGAACCATCCGCTATCAGCCCGAGCACCCGCTGCCCGACGCCGTCGTCCGCGCGCTGGTCCGGGCCCGCCAGGAGCAGATCGAGGCCTGAGCGACCCTCTCGTCACAATGGTGATCAGGACCCATCCGCGCGGAAGGTGAGCTCGTTGCCCTCCGGATCGGCAACCGTCCATCTGCCGTCCTGCTCCCCCACCATCCGCCCGCCCGCAGTGACCGCGGTCGCGACCCGGGCCGCGGCCTGGTCATGTGGCACGAACACCTCGAGGTGGAGCCGATCGCGCTGACGGCGACGCTCGGTATCGGCAGCATCGAGATCCTGGAAGAACAGGACCGGGTTGAGCCGGCGCGGGTCGTAGATGTCGGTGAGGTGGGCGCGTGGGTCCAGCCGGTAGCCGAGAGCGGCCGTCCAGAACGCCCGCGTGGCGGGGATGTCGACGGCGTCGATGCCGTACTGCACGAAGCCCAACTGCTCGGGGGCGGCGCTCAGCCCGAGGCCGCGTGCCGCGGCCTGGATCGCGGCGGCGAGCTCGACGAACGCCTCGCGAGTCCCGCCGTCGGCGTCCTCGAACTGGTCCTTGCCGCTGTCGATCGTGACGCCGTCGGGCCGCAGGTCCACGAGCAGTGGCTCGCCGGCCTCGTCGGCGAGCGTGGCGACGGTCGTCGCGAGTGCAATCCCCTGTGCCAGCGAGTCGGTGCGGTAGTGCGTCATCGCCCCGAAGATCGCGCGCCAGTCCGAGGTCTCGGGTCGGTCGCCGAGGTTGCCACCGGGAACGAGGTCGACCACGTTGCCGTCGGGGTCGGCGAGCGCTAGGCCGAAGGGACCGTGGGGCGCCTGCCCGGCCGCCTCGCGGGCAGCCGTCACCGACTCGGCGACGCGGACGACGTCGACGTGCATGCGATTGCGCAAGGGCCGCCGCGGCTCCTGCGGTGCGAACGAGACGCCCGGCCAACGCCCGAGCGGGTCGACCAGAGCGGCCTCACCATCGGCCCCGTAGCCCAGCACGGTGCGCCAGAACGGGAGCACGGCCGTACGGTCCGACGCGTCGATGACGAGCCGAACCGCCTGGAGTGCCGCCGGGTCGGCCACCAGGGCCAGGTCCCGAGCCGCCGCCGAGACCGCCCGGGCAACCTCGACGTCCGCGCCGGTGATCGTCACTCCCACGAGGCGAACGCGCACTCCCCCGGCCCTCAGGTCGATCGCCGCCGGGGCACCCGCCGCCACGCTCGCGATCCGCGCGACCAGCTCCGCCCCTGCTGACATGGACGGCGCCTCGAACCAGGCGCTCGGGCGGCCGTCGACCACACGCCAGTCCGGCGTGGCCTCCGCGTCAGGGAACCCCGCTGTGTCGACCTGAGTCATGATTGCCTCCCGCGTCGCGATCGACGGTCATCCACCGTCACCGGTTCCGACGATAGAGCCGGTGGCGGACGGTGAACGTCCGGATCTCCACCTAGCCTGCCTGGTATGACCACGGATGACTACCCCTGGGAACCGCCACTCGCGGGCACCGAGATCGAGCACCTGCTCGGCACCCTGAAGCGCCTGCGCACCACCTTCCGATGGAAGGCCGACGGACTCGACGAGGCCGGCCTCACGCACCGGATCCCCTCCTCGAGCCTCACCCTCGGCGGGCTGCTCAAGCACCTCGCAGCGGACGAGGACTCGATGTTCACGGTGAAACTCACCGGGGCGTCCATCGGCGAACCGTGGGAATCGATCTGGCCCGACGGCGCGGAGTACCACGCGTTCACGCTCGACCCCACCGGGCACACCCCGGACGAGCTCTACTCCTTCTGGGACGGAGCCGTGGCCCGCTCGGACGCACGCATCACGGCAGCGCTCGAGCGTGGCGGGCTGGGCCAGCCGACCGCCCTCGACTTCGGCGCCGAGGGCCACGCCAGCCTGCGCCGGCTCCTGTTCGACCTGATCGAGGAGTACGGCAGGCACACCGGCCACGCGGACCTCATCCGCGAGGCGGTCGACGGCCGGGTCGGTGAGGACCCCCCGGCCAGGTGGACGCCGGTCAGCGGCCGGGCCGGCTGAGCAAGGACTGCCCGACGGCGATCGCTCGCTCGTGCGGCCGCGTCCGGCCCTCCGCGTGCTGCGTCCGGCCCCGTCAGCGTGCCGCGTCGAGCAGTCGCTGCCCTATCGCCCGGCAGGCCTCACTGAGCTCGGCGCCCCGCACGACACGGAACGCCATCGGGGGCTCACTCAACTGCGCCGCGTACCAGGTCGGGTCGCTGGTGCTCCCGACCAGGCGGGTGGCCCGCTCCCCAGCCTCCTCGAGGCGACCGAGCGCACGCGGGATCCACGACCGTACTGCGGCGATCGGGGCGTCGAAGACCACCTCCACCTCGTACTCCCAGCCGATCGCAAGGTGCTCCTCAAGTACTGCCACGGGGTCCAGGTCGGCCGGCGGCGTGAACGAGACATCGAGCGGCCCGACGGCGAGGATCCGGTCGATCCGGTAGGCACGCTGAGCGTCGGCCCGATGGGAGTGGCAGAGCAGGTACCAGCGCCCGTGCCGAACCACCACGGCCCACGGATCCACCTCGGCCACCCACTGCGACCCGGACTCGGAGCGGTACTCCAGCCGCACCTGTCGCTGCTGTGAGATCGCCTGCACGAGCGCACTGGTGGTCCCCGGGTCAGGCCGCGCGGCGCCCAGGTCCGGGGCCGCGGCCGCGCTGCGCCGGACCGCTTCGGCCTGAGCGGCCACCGACTCCGGCAGGGCGCGCATGATCTTCCCGACGGCGCTGCCGACCGGGGCAGTGGGGTCACCGGCGTCGTGGTGACCGTCGAGGACCGCCATCACGAGCGCGAGTACCTCGGTGGCCGTGAACGTGAGCGGCGGCAGCCGGACACCACGACCCATCCGGTATCCGCCGTACGGGCCGCGACTCGACTCGATGGGGATACCGGCGTCACGCAGGATCGACACGTATCGGCGTGCGGCCCGCTCGCTGACGCCGAGCCGCTCCCCCAACCGGTCTGCGCTGATACCAGGGTTCCCCTGGATGAGCTCCAGCGCGAGGAGCGCCCGCGCCGTGGGACTGTCGACGTCACCGTTCACCGGATCCTCCCTCGTCGGTGGCGAATGTTCGAGTCGGCCGCTCCGGCCCTTGTTCCGGAAGCGGTTCATCCGGAATCCGGCCTATCCTCGCAGGTATGGATCTCGAGGTGACCGGCGACATCTGGTACTGGCGTGGACCGTCGCCCTTCCACTTCGTCACGGTCGATGACGAGGGCGCCGAGTTCCTGCGCGAGATCATGCGTGAGGTGACCTACGGCTGGGGCATGATCCCGGTGCAGGCACGGATCGGTGACACGCCGTACACGACCTCGCTGTTCCCGAAGAACGGCGGCTACATCGTGCCGATCAAGGACGCCGTCCGTCGTGCCGAGGAACTCGAGGACGGCGACGTGGTCACGATCAGCATGACGGTGACTTCGTCGCGCTGGCGCTGACGTCGAGACCGAAGGTCACGAGTCCGAGGCGCCCGCGAAGCACTCCTGCCCCGCCTCGCAGGCGACGTCCTCCGCTCGAGGCACGGACGCCTCGTCACCATCGGACGCAGTCTCCTCCTCGGCTGCCTCGGTGACGTCCAGGGGGTTCGCCAACTCGTCCCGCGGCAGCCGGGCCAGCAGGATCGCAGCCACCGCGAAGAGGGCCGGTAGCACCCCGGCGGCGATGAACGTGGCGCGCAGCCCGATCAGGTCCGCGACCGGACCCGCCAGCGCCATCGAGACCGGCATGAGTGAGATCGAGACGAAGAAGTCGAGGCTCGAGACCCGTCCGAGGAGGTGCGGCGGCACCCGGCGCTGCAGCAGCGTGCCCCAGATCACCATCGGGGCCGAGAAGAGCGCACCGAGCACCGTCGCGGCCGCGATGATCTGCCAGACGGCGGTCGCGTAGGCCATCGCGACGAACGGCAGGCTGCCGAAGCCCCAGAGCAGGATCATCACCGTGAGGTAGCGGCGAGGCAGCCGTCGTGACGCCATCACCAGCGAGCCGAGCGCACCGCCGATGCCGAAGCCGGCAAGCACGAGGGCGTGATCACCGGCGCCGCCGCCCAGCCGGTCCTTGATCAGGAACGGGATCAGGACCTCCAACGGGCCCATCATCACCAGGATCATGAGGGAGGCGAAGAGGAGCGTGGCGAGCAGCCATGGCGTCACCAGGAAGTAGCGGAAGCCCTCGGCGATGTCGGTGAACATGGTCCGGATCGGGTGGACACGGGCAACGTCGGAGGCTTCGGCAGGCTGCCGGCGCACCGGCGTCAGTGGCACCGTGCCGAGCGCGACGAGCCCGATGAGACCGCTCAGGGCGGCCAGTGCCATCGCCGCGCCCGGTGACGCGACCCCGATCACCACGCCCGCCAGCGCGGGACCCGCCGCCTGCTGCAGCGATGGGCGGAGCATGCCCTCGAACCCGTTCACGGCGAGGAGCTCCTCCGGCGGCACCAGGGCGGGTAGCCACGCGGAGTAGGCCGGGTAGTAGAAAGCCATCGCGGCCCCGCCGAGGAAGGCGATCACCGCCAGGTGCCACAGCTGGGTCTGCCCGCTGATGCCGAGGAACGCCGCGGTGGCGAACAGGGTCACGTGGGCCGCCTCGACGCCGAGCAGGATGATCTTCTGTGGCACCCGGTCCGCGACCACCCCGGCGGCCAGGGCCGGCACGATCGTCCCGATCGCCGCGCACATGGTGACCAGGGACAGGTCCCGGGCGCCGCCGTCGATCCGGATGACTTCCCAGACCATCGCGACCATCCAAAGACCGCTCATGATGAGCGAGAAGAAGAGCGCCAGGCCGAGCCGCCGGTACGCGGAGTGCCGGAACGGGCTCAACGCACGGGGCAGTCGTCGGCCGGTGGTGACGGATGGTGACTGCGACATCTCGGAGATCTCTCTGACTCGGTGAGCGGGATTGACGTACCTGGGTCCGCGGGGCCCGTACCTGCCGATGTGGTGAACTCGACAGCACTACAGACCCGCGGGACCCATCGAACTCATCGGCGGCCATCGAAGACCCGACGAATCTTGCTCACCTCAGAGCCTGACGCCTCAACCGTGGTTGAGGTCAAGCAATCTGCCGGCGCCGCTGCCAGATCCGGCACCGGACGCCCGCCCCCGATGCTCCCGGCATGCCAGCGGGACCACCGCTCTCCGGACACCCGCGATCGGGATCGGGCCAGGCGGGGCGACCCGTCGGCGCCTCGGCCACGGGCTCCCAGCACGACCAGAACAGGTCGCAGTCGCACCCCGGCACCGACCGGGCATCATGGTGCCCCGACGGCCCGCCGTCGGTCCACATGACCTCCGCGCCGGGCGGTGCGGCGGCCCCGGCCTCCACGGCCCACCTGCGGCCCCACCGCGACGTCCCGTCGCAGTCGAACGTCGTGAGCATCCGCTGCACGTAACACAGCGCGCACTCCCCCGGCCGCACTGCCGTCAACTCCTGCGCCAACCGGGCGAGCTCGCCCTCCAACTGCTCCATGTGTGCCGTCATCGGCCCTCCCGAACGTTGTGATACCGATGTTCGAGAGCGTGTCAGGTACCTATGACATCCGTGCCTTCGGCCGGGATGTCACTCGAACGGGCTGGGGTCGCCGGCGCCGTAACGGGCGATCTCGGCGTAACCCTCGGAAAGGTCCACCACGGTGGTGGGTACCTCGCCGCACTCCCCTGAGTCGATCACCGCGTCGAGCACATGGTCGAGCTCGTCCTTGATCTGCCAGCCGTCGGTCATCGGCTCGTCCTGCCCGGGCAGCAGCAGCGTGGAGGACAGTAGCGGCTCGCCCAGCTCGGCGAGCAGTGCCTGCGCCACCGGGTGGTCCGGGATCCGAACGCCCACTGTCTTCTTCTTCGGGTGAAGGAGGCGCCGCGGCACCTCCTTCGTGGCCGGCAGGATGAAGGTGTAGCTCCCCGGAGTGCTCGCCTTCACGGCCCGGAACACCGCGTTGTCGACGTGCACGAACTGCCCCAGCTGGGCGAAGTCCGCGCACATCAACGTGAAGTGGTGCTTGTCGTCCAGGCGCCGGAGCGCGACGATGCGGTCCTTCGCAGCCTGGTTCCCCAGGGCGGCGCCGAGCGCGTAGCAGGAGTCCGTCGGATAGGCGATGAGGCCGCCCTCACGCACGATCTCGGCGGCCTGCCGGATAAGCCGGGACTGGGGGTTGACCGGGTGGACGTCGAGGTACTTGGCCATCCAGAGAGCCTAGTCGGGACCGATCAGAGGCGCACCGGCGCCGGGGCCGGTGCCGGTGCCGCGTACCACTCGAGCAGCCGGGTCACCTCGGCAGCCATGGCGTCGTTGCCGGCCTGGAACCACTTGCGGGTGTCCACGACCTCCATGTTCTCGATCAGGTAGTCCCGCACGCTGGTGGTGAAGATCTTGTTCAGGTGAGTGGCCACGTTGATCTTGGTCATGCCGGCCGCGATCGCGTCCCGCATGCCCTCGTCGCTCACGCCGGACGAGCCGTGCAGCACCAGCGGCACGGCCACGCGAGCCGCGATCGCCCCGATCAGATCGAGGTCGAGCTGGGCGCCGCGGGTGGTCATCGCGTGCGAGGACCCGACGGCGACGGCGAGCAGGTCCACCCCGGTCGCCGCCACGAACTCCGCGGCCGCGTCGGGGTCGGTGCGTGCGGACGGGTCGTGGACGCCGTTCTTGCCGCCGACCTCACCCAGCTCCGCCTCCACGGATACCCCACGGGCGTGCGCGTGCTCCACGACCGCGCGGGTGGTGGCCCGGTTCAGGTCGTCCGGCAGCTTCGACCCGTCATACATCACCGAGGTGAACCCGAGGTTGATCGCGTCCTGGACGAGCGCCACGTCCTCCGCGTGATCGAGGTGCACGACAACCGGCACGTCCGCGGCCCGGGCCACCGCGAGCACGCCGGCCCCGATCGGCGCGAGCGCACCGTGGTACTTCACCGCGTTCTGGCTGATCTGGAGGACGATCGGCCGGCCTGCGCCCGTAGCGGCCTCCACAAAGGCTTCGGCGTGGTCCAGATGCACGACATTGAACGCTCCAAGTCCTGAGCGTTCGACGCGGCACAGATCTGCAACGCTGACCAGATCAACGAGTGGCATGGCTTTCCTTCACTTCGGTCCGAGCAAGCAAGCGCTGATAGGTGGAAACGTCGAAATCACCGGCCACCGGGGCGACGACGGCCGCCCCCGAGAGCGCGACGACGTCGTGCAGTCTACGGGCGACGAGACCGGCCTCGTCGCCGGTGCCCGGGAGACCGGTGTCCAGGGCCCGGGCGATCGCGGCGACGGCCGCGTCCCCGGCGCCCGTCGGATTTCCCGTCAGAACCTCGGGGGCCGCCGCGGTCCAGGTCCGCCGCGCCTGCCCGGCCCCGCTGACGGCGACGACGCCGTCCTCGCCGAGCGAGACCACCACAAGGCCGGCGCCGCGGTCCAGCAGTGCGCCGGCGGCGGCGTGCACGTCAGTGATCTGGGTCGCGGCCCGCAGCTCCTCGGCGTTGGGCTTGAGCACGTGCGCGCCGGCCGCGGCGGCCGCGAGCAACGTCGGTCCCGAGGTGTCGACCACGACCCGGACGTCCTGCTCGACGGCGTCCCGCACCAGAGTGGGAACGGCCTCCGGTGGGGTGCCGGGCGGGGTCGAGCCGCTGATCACGAGCACGTCCCCCGGGCTCAGCAGCGTGAGGGCAACGTCGGCCAGAGCCCGCCAGTCGGCGGCGGAGACCTCAGGTCCCGGCTCGTTCAGCACGGTCGCGCCGGCGTCGTCCACGACCGTCACCGTGGTCCTGGTCAGTCCCTCGACCGGCAGGAACTCCTGCCGGATCCCGGCGCGAGCGAGCAGGTCACTGATCACTGCGCCGGTGCTCCCGCCGAGGAAGCCGAGGCAGACCGGGTCCTCCCCTAGGGCGTGCAGCACGCGCGCGACGTTGATGCCCTTGCCACCGGCGGACCGGGCCACGACGCCGACGCGATGGCTCTCGCCGGGCCGCAGCGCCGAGGTGCGGTAGGTGACGTCGAGCGCAGGGTTGGCAGTGACGGTCAGGATCATGATCCCACTCCCTCCCCGGCCCCCGTCGTCGAGAGGCCCATGGCGAGTGCCCCTGCCCCGAGACACCCTGCCCAAGGTCCGAGCGTAGCCGCAAACACCTCGGGCGCGGGACGCTCACCGAGTCTTCTGGCCATCGAGTTGCGCAACGGGCCGAGGACCGCCTCGCCGCCGCCGGCCAGGCCGCCGCCGATGACGACCCGGACCGACCCCAGCAGCGCGATGGAGTCGGCCAGCGCCAGACCCAGCGCCTCCATGCCCTCGGCGATCACAGCGGCCGCATCGGCATCGCCAGCCACGGCTGCCTCGACCACCTCGTCCGCTCCGGTCACCGCCGCCCCGGTGCGCGCCGCGTACCGCCTCGCGATCGCGGACGCGGAGGCGACGGCCTCCAACACGACCGGAGCTCCGCCGTCGGGGTCGGAGACGGTCAGCATGCCGATCTCACCGGCCCACCCGGTGCCGCGGACGCGGCCGTCGAGCACCAGCGCGGCCGCGATGCCGGTGCCGACGGGCACGAAGAGAAGGTCCCCGCCGGCACCCCAGACGGATGCCGCCAGGGCGCCGGCCCGCACATCGTGGCCGAAGGCCACCTCGCGGCCGAGCGTGGCCACGAGCAGGTCTCGCAGTGGGACATCGCGCCAGCCCAGGTTCACCGAGAGGACCGCCGTGCCGCTCGCCTCGTCGACGATGCCTGGCACGACCACGCCGACGGCGTCGCCCGGCTGGGCGAGGTCACGCACCTGGGCGGCGATCACCTCGACCATCGTGGCGACGTCGCGGGGGGTCGGCACCCGCCGTGGGTGGCTGAGCGTTCCGGTGGCGTCGACCCGACCGACCTTGATGGTGGTCCCGCCGACGTCCACTCCGACGGCATGCGAGGGCATGCTCAGTGGTCGCCGGGGTCGAGGATCACCGAACGGGTCAGGTTGCGGGGTGTGTCCGCGTCGAGACCACGAGCCTCGGCGCGGGCGACCGCGAGCCGGTGCAGCAGGACCAGGTGCGCGAGCGGGTCGAGGTCGCTGGCGACGAGGGTGGCACCGGTGGCGGTGACATCGTCGGCCAGGCCGGCCGGGGTCGGTCCGAAGACCCAGACCAGCCGCCCGGGCTGAGCGATCGAGATCGGGCCGTGCCGGTACTCCATGGCCGGGTAGGACTCGGTCCAGAACTGGCTCGACTCACGCATCTTCAGCGCGGCCTCGTGGGCGAGCCCGATGGTCCAGCCGGTGCCGAGGAACGTGATCTGGTCCGCGTCGACCCAGGCCTGCGGGAGGTCGTGGGTGAGGGCGGCCTCCGCGGCCTCGGGCAGCGTGTCGAGTGCGCCGGCACCGACGACGCTCGCCCGCAGCAGCAGCAGCGCGGTCGTGGCGAAGCGCGTCTGCACCACCGACTCCTCGTCGGCGAAGTCGAGCACGATCTCGTGGTCGGCACTGGCCGCAGCAGGTCCACCGGCCACCGCGGTGATGAGGACCGACGGTGCGGCGGAGCCGGCGAGCAGGTCGATGATCTCGGTCGTGGTGCCGGACCGTGAGATCGTCACGATCCGGTCATAGGGCCGTCCGGCCGGAAACTCGGTGGCGGTGAAGGCATCGGTCTCGCCCTGGCCGGCCTGCTCGCGCAGCGCGGCGTAGGACTGTGCCATGAACCACGACGTCCCGCAGCCGATCACAGCGACCCGCTCCCCTGCACCTGGCAGGCCCCGGAGGCCGGAGGCGTGCAGCGCCAGTGCCTCGCGCCAGGTGCCGGGCTGGGATGCGACCTCGATCGCGGTGCGGTTCATGTGTGGTCCTCTCCTCGAAACTCCAATGACGTAATGTGACGACTATACGGGCTGATCGATCACGAATCATCAGCGAGCTGATCTGTTCGGCTCAGGTACCGAGCGGGCATGCTCGGCGCCGTGGGTCGAACTGACGGAAGGACGCGCATGGACCGACACCAACGGCTCGGGTTGCTGCTCGAGCTGGTCGTTGCGCGCGAACACGTCCGCATCGAAGACATCACCCGTGAGCTGGACGTCTCGCCCGCGACGGCCCGGCGCGATCTCGACGCGCTGGCCCAGCAACAACTGATCACCCGGACCCGGGGTGGCGCCGCAGTCGCTCCGGGATCAGCCGACCTGCCGCTGCGCTACCGCGCCGCGCGGCAGGGCGACCAGAAGGAACGGATCGCCCGGGCAGCGGCGGAACTCGTGGTCGCCGGTCAGGTCGTCGGGCTCAACGGCGGTACGACGACCACGGAGGTGGCCCGTGAGATCGCCGTGCAGCCGGGTCTGCAGGGCGGACCCAGCAAGCCCCTTGTCATCGTGACGAACGCCGTCAACATCGCCAACGAACTGGCCGTCCGTTCGAACCTGCGCGTGGTGGTCACCGGGGGCGTGGTGCGCCCGCACAGCTACGAACTGACCGGACCGCTGGCCGGACTGCTCCTCGGGCAGGTGAGTCTCGACCTGCTCTTCCTCGGGGTGGATGCGCTGGACCCCCAGGGCGGTGCCAGCGCGACGGACGAGGGCGAGGCGAGTACGAACGCCGCCCTCGCCGACCGGGCCGAACGGGTCCTGGTCGTGGCCGACTCGACGAAGCTCGGGCGGAGCGCATTCGCTCGGATCCTGCCGACGAACGCGGTGCACACCCTCATCACCGACACCGACGCGGACCCCGGACTGGTTGCCGCGTTCGAGGGGGCCGGCGTCAAGGTCATCCTGTGTTGATCGACAGGCGCCGCGAGCCGGCGCGGCCCTGTCTCCTCACTCGGCCGGTCGGGGCAACAGCCTCGGTGCCGGGTAAAGCACTTGTCGGCCGAGCGGCATCGTCGGCAGGCTGGCCCGCATGACCACCGCCGCACCGCCGCCGTCCTTCGAAGCGCTCCTCGCCGAGGGCGAGTCCGTCGACGTCTCCGGGTGGGACTTCTCCTGGTTCACCGGTCGGGCCACCGAGGAGCGCCCGCCGTGGGCGTATGCCCGGCTGCTCTCGGAGCGGATGGCGCGCGCGCACGCCGCCCTGGATCTGCAGACCGGCGGCGGCGAGGTGCTCGCCACCATCGCGAGCCCGCCACCGGTGCTGAGAGCGACGGAGTCGTGGGCGCCGAACCTGCCGATCGCGCGCCGCGTGCTCGCCCCGCTCGGGGCGGACGTGCTCGAAGCGCCCGACGGCGGGCCACTCCCCTTCGCCGACGCCTCCTTCGACCTGGTCACGGCGCGGCTCCCGGTGGTCACGCCCTGGCCCGAGATCGGCCGGGTGCTCGCCCCCGGTGGCACGTTCCTGGCGCAGGAGGTCGGGCCGGGCTCGAACATCGAGATGTCGCGGGCGATGCTCGGTGAACACCTGCAGCCCAACGGCCGGTTCCCGGCCGATGCCGTCGCAGCCGCCGAAGCGGCCGGCCTGGTCGTCGTCGATCTCCGAGAGGCGTCGCTGACCATGGAGTTCTTCGATGTGGCAGCCGTGGTCGTGTTCCTGCGCAAGGTCATCTGGACCGTTCCGGACTTCAGTGTCGGGCGGTTCCGGCCGCAACTGCGCGCCGTCCACGACCGGATCCGGGCGACCGGCTCCTTCGTCTGCCACCCGACCCGGTTCCTGATCGAGGCACGCAAACCCGAACGGACCGACTGAGCGGCGAGGAGCGCGTCAGGTGCCGACGGCCGCCAGAGGGACTCAGACGATGACCATGACCAGGTCGCCGCCGTCCACCTGACGGGCCGTCGGGCTCGGCACCCGGCGCACGGTCCCGGCGACCGCGGTGGTGATGGCGGCCTCCATCTTCATGGCCTCGATGGTCGCGACCGTCTGCCCGACCTCCACCGCATCCCCCTCCGCGACGACAGGCGTGACGGACCCAGCGAACGGGGCCGCGACGTGCCCGGGCGTGTTCGGATCCGCCTTCTCCGCAGAGATCGCGGTGACCTCGGCCGACTCGTCGCGCACCTGCACGGGGCGCAGGTGGTTGTTCAACGTGGTCATCACGGTGCGGACGCCGCGCTCGTCCGGCTCGGACACGGCCTCCAGACCGACGAGCAGCCGGACGCCCCGCTCCATCGTGACCTCGAACTCGCTCGCGGAGTCGAGGCCGTACAGGTAGTCCGACGTGCGGATCACGGAGATGTCCCCGAACTCGGACCGGCTCG
The DNA here is from genome assembly GCF_902703175.1 of Occultella aeris. Taxonomy (GTDB): domain Bacteria; phylum Actinomycetota; class Actinomycetes; order Actinomycetales; family Beutenbergiaceae; genus Occultella; species Occultella aeris. The sequence continues at coordinate 198,145 of NZ_CACRYJ010000071.1, forward strand.
TCGCGAAGTCCTTCGCCGGCCCCGGGAACAGCAACTCGCTCAAGCGGGTGCGACGGCGCGCGGAATCGGCGGCGAGCTCGGTGCGGTCGGACTCGGTCAGCGGGGTCAGCTCGCGCTTGGGGCCACGCCCGGCGAGGGCCTTCGTGCGGAACGGCTCGGGCCAGCCGCCGGGCGGGTCGCCCAGCTCGCCGTGCAGGAACGCGACGACCGAGTCCGGCAGGTCGAACCGTCCCGGCTCGGCCTCGAAGGCCTGCGGGTCGGCGCCCGTGGCGACGAGTTGCAGGGCGAGGTCGCCGACGACCTTCGAGGACGGCGTGACCTTCACGAGGTGCCCGAGGATGCGGTCCGCGGCGGCGTACATGGCCTCGATCTGCTCGAACCGGTCGCCGAGCCCGAGGGCGATGGCCTGCTGGCGCAGGTTGGACAGTTGACCGCCGGGGATCTCGTGCTCGTACACGCGGCCGGTCGGCGCACGCAGGCCGGACTCGAACGGCGCGTAGAGGCGGCGGACCGCCTCCCAGTACGGCTCCAGGTCGGTGACCGCGCGCAGGTCCAGCTCAGGTGCCCGCTCGGTGTGCTCCAGTGCTGCCACCAACGCCGAAGCCGGCACCTGGCTGGTGGTGCCGGCCATCGGGGCGCTGGCAACGTCCACGGCGTCCACGCCGGCCCCGATCGCGGCCATCAGGGTGGCGAGCTGGCCCCCGGCGGTGTCGTGGGTGTGCAGGTGCACGGGCAGGTCGAAGCGTTCCCGCAGGGCACCGACGAGCGTCGCCGCCGCGGCGGGCCGGAGCAGGCCGGCCATGTCCTTGATCGCGAGCACGTGCGCCCCGGCAGCCACGATCCGTTCGGCCAGGCGCAGGTAGTAGTCCAAGGTGTACAGCGGCTCGGCAGGATCGGTGAGGTTCCCCGTGTAGCACAGGGCCACCTCGGCGATCGCCGGCGTCTCGCGCACCGCGGCGATGGCGGGCGTCATCTGCGTCACGTCGTTGAGCGCGTCGAAGATCCGGAAGATCGAGATCCCGGTGTCGGCCGCCTCCCGGACGAACGCGTCGGTGACCTCGGTCGGGTACGGCGTGTAGCCGACCGTGTTGCGCCCGCGCAGGAGCATCTGCAGGTTGATGTTGGGCGCCGCCTCGCTGAGGGCGGCGAGCCGCTCCCAGGGGTCCTCCCCGAGGAACCGGAGGGCCACGTCGTAGGTGGCACCGCCCCATGCCTCGATCGAGAGCAGGCCCGGCGTGGTCCGGGCCACGTGCGGCGCGACCGCGAGCAGGTCGATGGTGCGCACCCGCGTCGCCAGCAGCGACTGATGTGCGTCCCGGAACGTGGTGTCGGTGACCGCGACCGCGGTCTGCGCCCTGAGGGCGCGGGCGAAGGCATCCGGTCCGAGCTGGGCGAGCTGCTGACGAGAGCCCGACGGCGGGGCCTCGCCGAGGTCGGTGTGCGGGAGTTTCTTGGCCGGTTCCCCGAGTGCCTCCGGCCTCGGGCCGTAGGGCCGGTTCACGGTCACGTGGGCCAGGAACGTGAGCAGCTTCGACCCGCGGTCACCGCTGACGCGCGGGGTCAGGAGCTCGGGTCGCGCCCCGATGAACGAGGTGTCCACGCGCCCTTCGATGAAGTCCGGGTCGTTGAGGACGGCCTGCAGGAACGGAATGTTCGTACGAACGCCTCGGATGCGGAACTCGGCCAGCGCCCGTCGGGCCCTGCGGGTGGCGACCGCGAAGCTCGCACCACGGCAGGTCAGCTTGACCAACATCGAGTCGAAGTGGCCGGTGATCTCCGCGCCGGCGTGCGCCGTCGCCCCATCGAGCCGTACGCCCGCGCCGCCGGGCGACCGGTAGGCCGTCATCCGGCCAGTGTCCGGACGGAACCCGTTGCTCGGGTCCTCGGTCGTGATGCGGCACTGCAGGGCGAAGCCGTTGACGCGGACCTCGTCCTGGGTGATGCCCAGATCGGCGAGGGTCTCCCCGGCCGCGATCCGCATCTGTGCCGAGACCAGGTCGATGTCCGTGACCTCCTCGGTCACGGTGTGCTCGACCTGGATCCGCGGGTTCATCTCGATGAACACATGCTCCCCGGCCCGCTCCCCCTCGGTGTCCAGGAGGAACTCGACCGTGCCGGCGTTCACGTACCCGATCGCCTTCGCGAACGCCACCGCGTCCGCGCACAGCCGCGCGCGGATCTCGGGGTCGAGGTTCGGGGCTGGTGCCATCTCGATGACCTTCTGGTGGCGGCGCTGCACCGAGCAGTCCCGCTCGAAGAGATGCACCACCTCCCCGGTCCCGTCCGCGAGGATCTGCACCTCGATGTGCCTGGGCCGAAGGACCGCACGCTCGAGGAACACGGTGGGGTCGCCGAACGCGGCGTCCGCCTCCCTCATCGCCGCAGCGAGCGACTCCGGCAGGTCGGCGGGTGTCTCGACCCGCCGCATCCCCCGGCCGCCACCGCCCGCGACGGCCTTGACGAACACCGGGAAGCCGACCTCGTCCGCCGCAGCCAGGAGTGCCTCGACGTCCGCCGATGGCTCACTCGAGGGCAGCACGGGGATCCCGGCGGCGCGGGCTGCGCGCAGCGCCGTAACCTTGTTCCCCGCCATCTCGAGGACCTCGGCGGGCGGCCCGACGAAGCTGATCCCGGCCGCCGCGGCCGCGCGCGCCAGTTCGGGGTTCTCGGAGAGGAACCCGTAGCCGGGGTAGATGGCATCCGCCTTGGATTCCTTCGCGACCCGGATGATCTCGTCGATGTCCAGGTAGGCCCGGACCGGATGGTCCTCCTCACCGATGAGGTAGGCCTCGTCCGCCTTCAGCCGGTGCTCGGAGGCGCGGTCCTCGTAGGGGAACACGGCCACGGTGCGGGCGCCGAGCTCATATGCGGCGCGGAACGCACGGACGGCGATCTCGGCGCGGTTGGCAACGAGGACGGTCGAGAACATGCGAACTCCCAGGGGTGTGCGGGGTGTGCGCACCGCACGCTACCGCGATCGGCGCCGCCGGCCGGACGCTGTCCAGAACCAGGACGGCGGCCGACACCCGAGTCGTCGGGCCCCGTTTCGAGGCCTGGGGCGGGCGCAGGCACCGAGGTTCCGGGATCCTTCCCGATCGGGCGGGCGGTGCGCTTCAGGCGCCCTTGCGGGCGGCGCGGCGGCGTGCGAGCTCGTCGTCCTTGGTGACGGTCACGGTGTCGTCCTCGGCACGCTCGGTGGGGAACTCGGCCAGGCTGCCCTCGACCTCGCGCCAGACGCGGCCGACGGCGATGCCGAAGACTCCCTGGCCGCCCTGGACGAGGTCGAAGACCTCATCGGCGGAGGTGCACTCGTACACGCTCGCACCGTCGCTCATCAGCGTGATCTGTGCGAGGTCGTCCACGCCACGCTCGCGCAGGTGGTCGACGGCAGTCCGGATCTGCTGGAGCGAGACGCCGGTGTCGAGCAGACGCTTGACGACCTTGAGGACGAGCACGTCCCGGAAGCTGTAGAGACGCTGGGTGCCCGAGCCGGTGGCGGGTCGGATGCTCGGCTCGACGAGGCCGGTCCGTGCCCAGTAGTCGAGCTGCCGGTAGGTGATGCCGGCGGCACGGCACGCGGTAGGTCCGCGGTAGCCGGTGGCGGTGTCCAGATCCGGCAGCGTGTCACCGAAGAGCATGCCCTGGGCTCGCTGTGGGGTCGAGCCGGGGGCGTCTGCTGTCGCATCGATGCCGCTCACGCCTACTCCATTCATCGCACTGACCTGCACCACTCTATCGCGTGGTGTGCTGCGAGCCCGTCCGGCGCCCGCGATGTTCCCAAACTAGAGGCAGGCAGGGTCCGGATCAACGAGGCCGGCCACGAACGGGCCCCGGCGTGTCGCACCCGGTGAGTCTTACTCTCAACCTGAAGTTGAAGGTTCGCCCGGAATCCCGCCGAAAGAACTCCCGACGGTGGCGGGCATCACACCCATGAAAGCCCGACACGCCCGGTTCAGGCGTCCGTGTCGTCGAAATCCTCCGGTGCCACGGAGTCGAGGAACTCCCGGAACTCGGCGACCTCCTCGTCGGCCTCCTGGCCGTGCATCGGCGCGCCCAGATGAACGTGCTCATGTTCGTCCTCGTCCACGTCGAGGACGACGGCGGCAACGTCGAGGACGGCTTCGGCACACCAGACCTCCACGTGCGCCCGGAGCGCCAGCGCGATCGCGTCAGAGGCCCGCGAGTCCACCCGTCGCCCGTTGGTCAGGACCAGTTCGGCGATGAAGGTGCCGTCACGCACCTCGATGATGTTCACCCGGTCGAGGCCGACCTCGGAGGCCTCGAGCACGCTGAGCAACAGGTCGTGCGGGCCGGGGCGCGGGGACTGCATGCCGGCCTGCGCCGTCGCGATCGCCACACCCTCGTGCGGCCCGATCACGATGGGTAGGGACAGCGGCCCCTCCGCCTCGGACAACACCACCAACACGTCGTGTTCGGGGGCGTGGACCCGAACACGGACACCGAGGACACCCATCTTTCGCACCCCTACACGCTACGCCGCGTGACCGACGAGCGCGCGCAATCAACCCGGGTGATTTTTCACGGACCCCGCGATCGGGGCCGATGGCGCTACTGGAGCCGGTCGATACCGGCCCGGATCAACGCCGTGTGCAGCGCGTTGAACGTCTCGGCCAGGTCGGAGGCCAGTGAGTGTGCCTTGGCCCTGGAGGCTGCTGATGACGGCCCGCTCCGGACCGAGCGCACCGGCGCCACGAGCTGGTCGATGAGGTCGAGCTCGCGTTCTGCGGCCGTGCGGACCGAGCGCAGGTGCCGTGCCTCGATCCCATGCTCGGCGAGCTGCCCGGCGAGCCGCACGATCTCGATGGCACCGGCCGGGTACTTCGATCCGGCGTCGGCCGTGATCAGGCCGGCCGCGGCAAGAATCTCGACCTGTTCCGTCGGGCAGTCCGCCGCCTCCGCGAGCTGGGCCGCCGTCATCCTGGTCCGGCCCTTGGCTCCGACGAGTTCGCCGTCCTCGGTCACCACCCGGGCGCCGGGTGCGGGTGCCTGTGCCGATCCGGCGCCCGCATCGAGCTCCGCGAGGCGCTCCCGGATCACCTTCAGGGGGAGGAACGAGTCCCGTTGCGCGGTCAGCGCGAACCGCAGGCGTTCGACGTCGGCCTGGCTGTAGGTCCGGTACCCCGCCGGGGTTCGGTGCGGTGTCACCAACCCCTGGTCCTCGAGGAAACGGATCTTCGAGACGCTCACGGCGGGGAACTCGCGCTGCAGGATCGACAACGCGGCCCCGATGTTCATCGTCGGGGTCCGGGAGACGCCGGCCGGCCAGCGCTCGGGCTCGTCGGCGGCTCGGGCCGACGCCGAGGACGTGCTCACTGCCCCGGCGCGTCCGAACGCGGCTCGCCGTCGCCGTCGACGCCGATGCTGCCGTCGACACCGGTACCGCCTTCGACGGCGTCGGCGGCAGCCTGCGTGCGGCGCGGGCTCGGGTGGAACGTGAGGCGGTACTTGCCGATCTGCACCTCGTCGCCCGCCTGGAGCTCGCTCTGGTCGATCCGGGTGCGGTTGACGTACGTCCCGTTCAGGCTGCCGACGTCGCGGACCGCGAAGCCGCCCTCGGTGGCGAGGAACTCCGCGTGCCGACGCGAGACCGTGACGTCGTCGAGGAAGATGTCCGCGGCCGTATCCCGCCCGGCGCTGACCCGATCGTCGTCGAGCAGGAATCGCGCTCCGGCGTTCGGGCCGTGCTGCACGATCAACAGTGCCGAGCGCGGCGGCAGCGCTTCCACGGCCTCCCTGTCACTGGCGTCGATCGCGCCCGGCGCGAACTCCTCGTAGTCGGTGGGTACGACGCGGCCAAGGGCCGCTGTGGTGTGGACCGGCGGTGGACCGGACTCGGTGCCCGCGCCCTCGTTCTCGGGTGCCATTGATGCGTTGCCTCCCTGGCCGGCTGACTTCGTGGAACCGCTCACGGCTCGTTCTCGTGCTTGAACCTAGACCGTGAACTTTACCCTCAACCTTAGGTCGAGGGCGCGCCCTGTGGACAGGGGTACCGCCGATCGACCCGCGTGGATCAGTTCTCGTCCTCGACGGGCACCGCGTACTCGGGCTCGACGACCTGGACGACCGCTGTGATCTGCACCAGGTCCCGCTCGACCATGTCCACCGTGGCGCCGGCGTTGCGGAACCCGGCGAGAGCACCGCCCGGGATGTCCAGTGCCACGGAGAGGGTCTGCGGATTGCCGATCGCGCGCCACTCGTACGGTGAGGTCAGTGGCTCGCCGTTGGCCATGATGCCGTCGGGTCCGTCCGTGAACGAGGCCGTCGCGGTCAGGCGGACGCCCGAGACCTCCACGGCCTCGGCGCCGGCGTTGCGCAGCTCCTCGAGCATGTGCACCATCGTCTGGGCGGACACCTCGCCGTCGGGGTCATCGACCTCGACCACGACGCCGGGTCCTTCGACCGGGACGGTGCCGGCGAGGATCGACTGAAGAGTCAGGTAGTCCTCGGCGAACTGGCGCGCGTTCGAGCCCGACTGCAGTGACGAGCGCTGGGTCCGAAGCTCCTCGCCCTCGGCGGTCAGCTGCTCGTTGCGCTGGGTGACCTCGTCGAGGAGCCGGACCAGGTCGTCCTGGCGGAGCGAGCTGAACTCGTCGCCCTGGGTCTGGCGGACCTGGGCGACGATCGCGATCCCGAGCAGCACGCACATCAGGGCGATCAGGATCCTGGCACGCAGGCTCTGCCCGCGCCCGTCCTTCGGCGTCCGCGCGATCGGCCGCGATCCATCGCCGGTGGCTGCGCCGCCGGTGGTGGCCGTGCCGGCCGTGGCCGCGTCACCGGTGGTCGCGTCGGCGGTGGCGTCGCCCTCGGCCGCCGGCTTCTCCTCGTCGGGCGCCATCGGTCAGGCCTTGAAGATGTGGCGTCGGATCGATGCGGCGTTGGAGAAGATCCGGATCCCGAGCACCACCACGACGGCGGTGCTCAGCTGCGAACCGACACCCAGCTGGTCGCCGAGGAAGACCAGGAAGGCCGCGATGAGTACGTTGAACAGGAACGAGGTCACGAACACGCGCTCGTCGAAGACCTGCTCCAGGCGAGCCCGCACGGCGCCGAACAGCGCATCCAGGGCGGCCACCACGGCGATCGGCAGGTAGGGCTGCAGTTCCACGGGGACACTCGGCTGGAGGATGAGGCCGATGACCACGCCGATGACCAGTCCCACCACAGCGATCACGCGTTCCTCCCCTCCCCGGGTCGAGTCAGTCTGACACGCACCGCGCCGTCGCGGCACGACGTGTCTATGACGATTCCGTCACATTCACCAGGCCGGAGGTGGTCCCGGCCGGCAGCACCAGGTCATCGGCCGGCGTCACCGACGACGGGATCGAGAACTGCGAGGAGAGGGTGCTCAGGTGGGTCGCCGCACTCGTACGCGCGAACGAGGTGCGCATCCCCTGCGGGTCCCCGATCGCCTCGACCACGTACGGGGTCACGAGTGGCTGCAGGTCCACGAGGACGGCCTCCCCCGCGGTCCGGATCGCGGTGGCAGCGGTCAGCCGGTGCCCGTTGATCGCGATCGCCTCGGCTCCGCTCGCCCAGAGCCCGTTCACGACGACCTGCAGGTCGAAGTCCTGGACCCGCTGCTCCTGGGTGCCGGGTTCGTTGTTCTGGGCACGTACGGAGTCCTCCACGGTGATCACCAGGCCGGGCCCGTGCACGGCCGTGCTCCCCGCCCACACCGCGAGATCGGACGACTCGTCGAGGACCTGCGCGTCGCCCGACCCGAGCGCGGTGACCTGAAGATCGTTGATCTCGGTACGGACGCCGTCGTTCTGCGCGGTCAGCTCCTCGGAGGCGGCGATCCGCTCCCGGATCTGCTCGATCAGCACCGCGCGGGCACTCTCGCCCGACGGCAGTGGGGCGCGCAGTGCCTTGGCCGCCCACACCCCGCCGAGACCAAGGGCGGCCGCCGCGAGCAGGACCAGCACGCGGGACACTGCGCCGTAGCGGGGCGCCGTGCCAGCCGCCCGGGCCTGCGCCGCGGCCGCGTAGCCGGGGTCCAGGGGGCGCTCGGTCACCTCGTTGAGCAGCGTCATCGAGGCGTCGGGGCGGCGCCCGAGGGAGATCGGGCTACCCGCGGGGCGCGGGGTACTCATGCCGCCACCGGCGGGTTCGGCGGCAGCGAACCGGTGCCGCCAGGACCGGAGGCGCCGACAGTGCCGGTGAGCACCTGCCGGAACTGGTGCAGGTAGATGGCACCCGCACACCAGTACAGGAACACGCCCCAGAGGGCCGCCGACCAGCCGAGCACGTACGCGATCTCGCCGGGCGTGCCGGGGATCTGGGCGAGCAGCAGGAGCGGGAACGCGTACATCAGCGCGAACGTGCCGGACTTGCCCACGACGTGCACCGGGAAGCCGGGGTAACCGCGCCGGAACATGAACGGCAGGCATGCCGTGACGAGCAGGTCCTTGGCGGCGATAGCGATCAGCAGCCACCACGGCACGATCCCCTGCACGCACAGGCCCACGAGGGTGACGAAGATGAACAGCCGGTCAGCCGCCGGGTCCAGCGCCCTGCCGAGCTTGGAGGTCTGGTGGAACCGACGCGCGATGACGCCATCGAGCCAGTCGCTGAAACCGGCGAGGACCAGAACCACGAAGGCCGCGACGAAGTGCCCCGACAGGATCAGGTAGCCGACCACGGGCACCAGCAGCAGCCGGATCATCGAGATGATGTTCGGCACGGTGATGACCCGATCGGTGTCCGTCTCGCCGGCGTGCTCGGGCCCTGTGCTCACGATCCGAGGTTAGACGATCCGCGGCCCGTCTCCGCCGTGTGCGTCGGTCTGGTGGGACACTTCAGGCATGCTGCTCGCCTTCTCCGTCGCCCCGCTCGGTTCCGGGGAGTCCGTCACAGCCGCCGTCGCCGACGCGGTTGCCGTGGTCCGCTCCTCCGGGCTGCCCCATCGGACCGACGCGATGTTCACCACGATCGAGGGCGACTGGGACGAGGTGTTCGACGTCGTCAAGCGCGCCACCGAGGCGGTCGCTGCCCACGGCAACCGGATCTCCCTGGTAATGAAGGCGGACATCCGACCGGGCCACACCGGGGAGCTCACGGGAAAGGTGGACCGGGTCGACGAGCAGCTGCGGCGCCGGTCCGGGGCCGAGACCGGGTCCGAGGCCTGACGCCGTGCTCGAGGTCCTCACCGGGAGCGGACTGGCGTTCGCGGCCGGCCTGAACGCCTACATCCCACTCCTGGTGATGGGCCTCCTGGCACGGTTCACCGACATCCTCGAACTGCCCGCGGCCTGGGCATGGCTCGGGGACGACTGGGTCCTTGTCGTCCTCGGCGTCCTCCTGGTCATCGAGGTGGTCGCGGACAAGATCCCCGCCGTCGATCACGTCAACGACGTGCTGCAGACCTTCATCCGCCCGACGGCGGGTGGCATCGTCTTCGCGGCCGGCACGGGCTCCGTCACTCCCGCGGTGACCGACCCTGCCTCGTTCTTCACCAGCGAGGCCGGGATCGCGTTCATCGTCGGCCTGTTCCTCGCGCTCACCACGCACGTCGCCAAGGCCGGTGCCCGGTCGGTGGTCAACCTGTCCACGGCCGGCGTCGGAGCTCCGGTCGCCTCCACCGTGGAGGACGTCTCGTCGGTGACCCTGACCATCCTGGCCATCCTGGTCCCTGTGCTCGTGCTCGTCTTCATCGCGATGCTGGTCGTCGTGGTGATACGGATGCGCTCGCAGCGCCGCAGACGCCGTAGTTTGAGCACATGAAATTCGGACTCTTCATCCCGCAGGGCTGGCGCTTCGACCTCACCGGTATCGAACCGAGCGAACACTGGGCGGTGATGAACGGTCTCGCGCAGCACGCCGACGCCGGCGCCTGGGACTCGATCTGGGTGTACGACCACTACCACACCACCCCGGTCCCGAGTGCCGAGGCCACCCATGAGGCCTGGACGCTGATGGCGGCCTTCGCGGCAAGCACGTCCCGCGTCAAACTCGGGCAGATGTGCACCTGCATGTCCTACCGCAACCCCGCGCACCTGGCCAAGGTGGCGGCGACCGTCGACGTGATCTCGGGTGGTCGCGCCCAGATGGGCATCGGCGGCGGCTGGTACGAGCACGAGTGGCGCGCCTACGGACACGGCTTCCCGCGTCCCGGGGTGCGACTCGGCATGCTGGACGAGGGCGTCCAGATCATGCGACAGGCCTGGACCGAGGGCGTCGCGACGCTCGACGGCAAGTACTACCAGGTGGACGGCGCGATCGTGCGCCCGCTGCCCCTGCAGGATGGTGGCCTGCCGCTCTGGATCGCAGGTGGCGGGGAGAAGGTCACGCTGCGGATCGCCGCGAAATACGCCACGCACACGAACTTCGACGGAAGCCCGGACGGGTTCGTCCACAAGAGCAAGGTGCTGGCCGGTCACTGCGCCGACGTCGGCACCGACTTCGGCGCGATCACCCGCTCGGCCGACTACAACGTCGCGATCGGGACCACGCAGGCCGAGGTGGACGACCGCCTGCGGATCCTGGCCGAACGATCCCTGCCCCACCTCGGCGCCGAGCGCACCGAGAACATGGTCGGCGGCTACCGCAACGATGCCTCGCTGGCGGTCGGTACACCGGAGCAGATCGTCGAGCGGCTCACGGCCATGAAGGCCGCCGGGCTCACGTATGCGATCTTCTACTTCCCCGAGGCGGCATACGATCGTTCCGGGATCGAGTTGTTCGAGCGCGAAGTCATCCCGCACCTGTCCTGAACCTGTCAGAAGCGTGATCCGAAGGAGGACACCATGTCTGTCACACCAACCGAGGGCGACGACGCCCCGGTCGGCGCCCACGAGATCCACCTTCTCGAAGCGGACGAGACCATCCCGCCTCGCCCTGAGGAAGAAGTGGCCGACGCCGCCAGGAGCGACGACGCGTGAGCACACCCGGTCCCCCGCGCGAGGACGCGCCGCCAAGGATGGCACGCTCGCGCAAGCTCTGGCACCTGGGCATGCAGCAGATGATCGTCACGGTGGTCATCATCATCGTGCTGAACGTCGTCGCTCGCCGGCTCGGCCTCGGCTGGGGCGGCAGCATCGCGATGTGCGCGGCGATCGCGTTCTCCTGGCCGTTCGTGGCCGCCTGGTGGAACGGTCGACGGCGCAAGTGACGTTGCGTGGTCGTCGTCCGCCGATGCTTGACTCACCGGCGGCGACGTCCCACGCTGGACAGGCCGTAGCCGTCCCACCTCGGAGGTAACCCGTGACCGATCGCGATCACCGCCACCGCGCCGACGGCCGACGGGATGGCCCGGCCGAGGCGACCGACGGCGAGGTCGGCACCGCCTACCCGGCCAGCCCACCGCCGTCGGGCGTGCAGCCGGCCGAGCACAGCGACGAGCCGGCGCCGGAGCGAGAGGTCAGGACGGCATCGGGATCTTCGCCCTGGACGGACTACGCGACCAGCCCCTACCCGGTCAACCCGGAGGCGGACGCGCCCGACCACACCCTGGCCGACCCGGCCTACCGGCCGCCGGACTACGCGCGCGAGCCGACTCCGGCCCACGGTGTCGACGCGCACTATCCGCCCTCCCCCGCACCGGGGTCGTCGTGGTACTCGTCGCGGACCGAGCCCGCCGCGACCGAGCCGCCGGAGCCCGCCGCGGAACCGGAGGCGAACGGCCCCCCCCGACGGTGACGAGCCAGCCGGACCGGGCTCGGACGGCGGGCGCGGCGCGTCCTGAGTTGCGCCTGCGGCCGGGCACACCTCGACGGTGCGTCCGGCGGGCCCCGCCATGCCGCTAACCTCGGCGGCGTGCACGAGGAGATGACGCTCGCCCGGGACTCCACCGATGCCTCCGATATCGTCGCGCTGCGCGATGATCTCGCCGCTTGGCAGGAGTCCATCGGGGTGACCCAGTGGCGCGTCGGCGAGGTCGCCCCGTTCGTGGTGGAGCGCCAGGTCGCGGCCGGTGAGTGGTACGTGCTGCGCCGCGGTGAGAGCCTCGTCGCGACGGCGCGGCTGCTGACCCGCGACGAGCACACCTGGGGACCCGAGCTCGGCGGCGAGGGATCCGCGGGGTACCTGCACGGCCTGATGGTCGCGCGCACGGCTGCGGGCGAGGACCTCGGCGGGCAGATCCTCGACTGGTTCTGCCGCATGAGCGCGTCGCACGGGTTGCCGGCGGCGCGCCTGGACTGCGTGGCCACGAATGCCCGGCTGCGCCGCTACTACCGTGAGCACGGCTTCACCGAACGCGGTATCACCGACTTCGGGCCGACCAGTGGCTGGGCACCGGTGCGCCGGTTCGAGCGCGTCCTGACCGCGGTGTAGGGGTTGTCCACAGGGTCCGGACGAGGTGTCCGAGGTCCGGGGTTGTCTAGGACTCCACAGCCTGAAGGAGGCACATCATGTCCAAGGAGTCCTTGGCCACCCTCAACACGAACACGCTGATCGGTCATACCGACCGGCGCGGTCGAGCGTGGCACTACAAGTCCGAGTTCCAGGGCGAGCGTCCCAACCATTACCCCGGTGCGATCCCGGTCGCCGATGTCCGTGAGCGCCTGTTCAACTGGCGCGCCGCGGCCCGCCCGGTCGCGGTCGAACGCCCGGCGACCGAGGCGGAGGCCACTCACCGGGACGCGGCGGGCAACCCGGTCCGGTGGGTCGTGGACCCCCGGCGGCGCGCGATCGTGCGGGAGGAGGATCACGAGGGCACCGTGTTCGGGGTGTTCTCCGCCGACTACGTCCCCCATCAGTACGGGGAGTGGCTGCTCGAGAACGTCGAGCACATCCTCGACGACGACCTCTCCATCGCGTCCGCCGGCGTCCTGCGGGAGGGCGCCGTCGCCTGGGTGGAGGTCTCCGTGCCGGACGCCCTCCGAACGCCGGAGGGCGTGGAGTTCCGGCCGAACCTGCTCGCCACCACCACCCTGGACGGCACGCTCGCCACGACCTACAAGCGCACGGTCACCGACGTCGTGTGCGACAACACCCGCAACGTCGCGCTGGCCGAGCGTGGACCTCAGGCGAAGTTCCGGCACTCCCGCTACGAGAAGCTCGGTCTGTTGAGCGCCCGGCAGGCGCTCGAGGTGGTCTACACGACCGCGGACGCGTTCGCCGCGGAGGTCGCCCGCTTGTGCGCCGTGCCGGTCTCCGAGGCGCAGTGGTCGGGGTTCCTGGACGTGTGGGTACCGGCCACGGATCCGCAGAGCGGCGAGAAGCTGACCGGGTCACGCAAGGCCGTCGTCGACCGCCGCCGCAGCGAGCTGGACGACCTGTACCGGACCGACGAGCGTGCGGCGCCGTGGCGCGGCACCGCGCACGCCGTCGTTGCGGCGGTGAACACCCACGAGCACCATGTGCGCGCACTCGCACCCGGCGCGAACCGGCTGCAGTCCAACATGCGCAAGATGGTCAATGGTGCGTTCGAGGAGCTCGATGTGCGCGCATGGCGCACGCTCGAGGGGGTGTTGCAGGGGTCCTGAGCCCCGGGCAGGGCGGCTGGGTGCCCGCCCGGCGCGTGTGCTGGTGTGCCCGTGGCGCGGCGCGACATCGTGACCTGCGGTACACGACTCAGGCCGTCCGGCTGGGGCGCAGTCGCCGCCCGAGCAGGTACATCTCGCAGCCGAGGCAGAGCCCGAACGCCGCGTTCAGGAACGCCGCGACGAGCGCCACGGCCGCGAACACGGTGACTGCCCAGCCGACGCCGATCAGCCCGAGGACGAGGCCGACCCCGGTGATGATGAGGCCGACGAGCTGGGCGAAGCGCGGTGGCGCGGGGTCCTCACGCTCGGTCGGCGCGGCCAGGCGGGGGCGCACGAGCGACGCGTACAGCAGGCCCTGCCAGGTGCCCTGGACCCCGCGGGTGACGCCGAGCGCGAAGGATGCGACGACGACGGCCAGCAGGATCAGTCCCGCCGGCGAGTCGCCGGCGAGGATGGTGGCGATCAGGAGGATGGCAGTGAGGGCGGCGCCGAACCTGGGTCCGCGCGGGTCGATCCCCGCGGCTCGTTCGGTGGCGTCGGGGGCAGTCGTCATCGAGGTGCTCCGATCTGGTCAGTGGCAATGGGGGATGTGGTGCCCGCGCTCGGGCGGGTGGTGCCTGCGCTCGGGCGGGCGTTGACGGATGCGCCCTCGCCGGAGTTCTCCCCGAGGAGGCCCTGGAGGGCGCGGGCCGCCTGGGCGCGGGTGGGCGCGCCGCCGATCCGGCCGACGAACACGCCGGACGAGTCGAACAGCAACGACGTCGGCGTGCTCAGGACCGCGAACCGGCGGGTCAGGTCGATGTGGTCGCCGCCGTCGACCTCGACGAAGGCGAGTGCGGGCTCCGAGGCAGCCAACTCCGACCACAACCCGGCGCTGCGACGGCACGGGCTGCAGTACTCGGAGGAGACCTGCACCACCGTGGCGCCGGTGCCAGGCGGCAGGGCGACGACCTCACGGACCCGGGCCAGGGTCTGCTCTCCCCCGTTCGTGCCCCGGCCGCGTCGCTCGTTGCTACCGCGCGTGGCGGAACGGACCGCGGGTATGGGTCGGAGTTCGCCGCGCCTGCGGGTGGCGAGCCACCAGCCGACGCTCGCGACCGCGAGCAGCACCACGATGGCGCCGGCACGCAGCAGCAGGTCCTGGCTCACGCCGTCGAGCCTAGAACGGTCCGTCTGCACACGAGTGAGGGCTCCGATTCTGTCCGGATCGTGGACAGGATGCCGGTGCGGCTAGGAGCGCCGTGCGGTCCCCCGGTGTGCCGTCGCCGTGCGAGGGTCCTCGGGCCAGGCGTGCCTGGGATAGCGGCCGCGCAGGTCCGCGCGCACCTGCGGGTACCCCGTGTCCCAGAACGAGTCGAGGTCCCCGGTGATGGCAGCCGGCCGTCCGGCCGGCGAGAGCAGGTGTACGAGGAGTCCGACCCGTCCCCCGGCGAGCCGCGGCGGCCGCCAACCGAAGGCCTCCTGCAGTTTCACCGCGACGACCGGTTGCTCGGCCGAGTAGTCCACCCGGATCGATGAGCCACTCGGGACCCTGACCCGCTCGGGCGCCCATTCCTGAAGGTGCGTCGCCTCCGGCCACGGGAGCAGCCGCCGCAGCGCCGACAGAGTGTCGATCCGGGCCAAGGCACCGGTACCGCGGACCCGGTCCAGATCGGGGCCGAGCCAGGTGTCCAGGTCGCGCAGCAGCGCCTCGTCGCTGACGTCCGGCCACTGCTCCCCCATCGCGGCTCGGAGGAACCGGAGCCTGGCCCGCAGGGCATGGCCCGCGTCCGTCCAGCGCAACACGCTGAGCCCTTCGGCAGCGATGCCCTCCCGTACCGCGGCGCGCACGAGCTCGGAAGGCGGGTCGGGCACCGGCGCCGAGGTGAGCTCGATGGCGCCGAGCCACTCCCCCCGCCGGGCTACGACCCGGCCGCGCTCCCACGTCACCCGCGTCTGCGAGCGGAGCAGTGCCGGCGCGGCCAGGCGAGCCAGGTCCGCCGCCAGCGGTGCCGCGGATCGGATGATGGCGTCCCGCCGCCCCGGTACCCGGTCCGCGTCGGCCACCGCCAGCCACTCGAGGCCGGCCAGTGCACCGTCCGGGAGGCTCGCGCCGGTGCCGGACGCCATCAGGTAGGCGGTCGAACTCGGGCGGCGTCGGGCGATCCGGTCCGGGTGGGCCAGTGCGACCACGAGCCCGACGGCGAGGTCGTCTCCAAGGGCGGGGTCGTCTCCGAGGGCGAGGTCGTCTCCCAGGGCGAGGTCAGCACCCAGCGCGAGCCTGGCCCGCTCGACGGCGCCACTTGGCGTGCCGCCCGTGCCCGCGGCGCCATGGCCGGGAGCCTCGGTGATGCCACCACCTCGTGCGGGCTCGTGCGTCTCGCCGGCGGCGGTCGGCCGGGTGGCCGGCTTCGGGTTGCGCCTTCCGACCTGCCGAGCGAGCCGGTCCGCCTGGTCCCGCCAGGCGCGCGCGGCCGGGCCACCGCGCCGAAGCGCACGCAGCGCGGCGACGAGGTCACCGCCCGGAGCGCGCACGTCCTCGGCGAGCAGGGCCACCACCTCCGCGGCGCGGCGTGCGCCGACGGCAGGGGTGGCATCGAGGAGCGCGCGCGCCAGGCGGGGGTCGGTGCCGACCGCTGCGATGGCCCGCCCGCGCTGGGTGAGCCGCCCGTCGGCGCCCAGTGCGCCGAGCCCGGTGAGGGTCTCGCGCGCGGCCGCCAAGGCAGTCGGCGGTGGGGCGTCGAGGAGGGCGAGGCCCGCCCCGTCGGGGCTGCCCCAGCAGGCGAGCTCCAGTGCGAACGCGGTCAGGTCAGCGGTCCGGATCTCCGGCACCGGGTGCGCATCCAGCCGGGCATGATCGCCTTGGGACCAGCACCGGTACACCGCGCCCGGTCCCTCCCGCCCGGCGCGGCCGGCGCGTTGCTCGGTCTCCGCACGACTGGCCCACGTGGTCACCAGTCCGGCCAGTCCACGCCGATGGTCGGTGCGCGGCCTGCGGGCGAAGCCCGCGTCGACGACCACCCGCACCCCGGGGACCGTCAACGAGGACTCGGCCACCGCCGTCGACACCACGACCCGGCGTCGCGGGCCTGGGTTGAGGGCGAGGTCCTGCTGCTCGCTCGAGAGGCGGCCGTGCAGGGGGCGTACGTCGGCCCCGAGGCCGCCGCCAGCGGTGAGCGATCGACAGACCGTGTCCACCTCGTAGGCGCCGGGCACGAACACCAGGACGTCGCCGTCGGTGTCCGCCAGGGCCGCGCGGGCGGTGGCGGCCACGTGCTCGAGGAACGGCCGGGTGATGCCCCGCTCGTCCGTGCGGGCCACCCGTGTGGGTGGCGGCCTCCAAAGCTCCGTGACGGGGTGCAGGATGCCGGGCACTGTGATCACCGGTGCCGGGCCGGCGGGGTCGGCGCTGCCGAGGGCTTGCGCGGTGTGTTCGGCCGCCACGGTGGCGGACATGGCGATCACGGGCAGATCCTCGCGCAGGTTCGTGCGCACGTCCACGCACAGGGCCAGGGTCAGGTCCGCGTCGAGCTGCCGTTCGTGGACCTCGTCGAGGATGACGGCGCCGACGCCGGGTAGGTCGGGGTCGGCCTGCAGGCGGCGCAACAGCAGGCCCGTGGTGACGAACTCGATCCGGGTGCTCGGGCCGACGCGCCGATCGCCGCGCACGCTGTACCCGACGGTCTGGCCGAGACCCTCGCCGAGCAGGCCGGCCAACCGGCGCGCCGCCGCCCGCGCCGCGATCCGACGGGGCTGGGTGACCACGATCCGGCCCGGAACGGCCGCCGCCAGCGCCGGCGGGACGAGCGTGGTCTTGCCCGTCCCGGGCGGCGCCTGCACGACGGCGACGCCCCGGCGGCGGGCGGCGGCGACCACGTCGGGCAGCCCGGCCACGACCGGGTAGTCCGGCGGCGCGGCCAGCAACCGGGCGATCGGGTCCGTGGGCACGTCCCGCAGTCTGCCAGCCGGGACGGTGCAGCCCTCGCCCCGCCGACCGCCGTCGGCAGCACCCGGCCAACCCAGTCAGGCGCACCCGGCCCACCGCCGTCGACCGCACTCAGCCGCACCCACCGCCGTCGGCAGCTTCCCCACCGCCGTCAGGCCTTGCGGGTGTCCCTCGCCCGCAGCACCACCTTGCGGATCTCGTCGAACCAGAGCACCGACGACGCCATCGCCAGGCAGACCAGCCAGTGCGCAAGGTCGAGCGACGCCGTGCCGAAGGCCACCTGCAGGAACGGGATCTCCACGATCGCCAGCTGCAGCACGATCGCAAGTAGCACAGCCCCCCACAGCCACCTGTTCGTGAACGCATGGGAGAACGCGCTCGTGGTCTCGGACCGGGAGTTGAACGCGTTGAACAACTGGGCGAGCACCAGGGTGGTGAAGCCGGCGGTCCTGGCCACCTCCAGGGAATCCTCGCCGCCCGCGATCATGCCCCCGGGCAGGAAGATGTCGATCGTGAGCAGCGTGATCAGGCCCATCACGAGCCCGATGCTGAGGATGCCGATCCACATCCGCGAGTCGATGATCCTCTCGGTGAGCGGCCGGGGCCGTCGCGCCATCACGTCGTCCACCTCGGGATCCACGCCCATCGCCAACGCCGGGCCGGAGTCGGTGACCAGGTTGATCCAGAGGATCTGGGTCGCGAGCAGCGGCACCACGACCGCGTCGGTGGAGGCGTCCGCCAGGCCGATGACACCCGCGAGCACCACCCCACCGAAGACGGTGAACACCTCTCCCATGTTGGACGAGAGCAGGTAGCGCAGGAACTTCTTGATGTTCTCGAAGATGACCCGGCCCTGGCGCACCGCGGAGACGATCGTGGCGAAGTTGTCGTCACCGAGGATCATCTTGCTCGCCTCCTTCGTGACCTCCGTCCCGGTGATCCCCATCGCGATGCCGATGTCCGCCGACTTCAGGGCGGGCGCGTCGTTGACCCCGTCTCCGGTCATGGCGACCACCTGGCCATCCGCCTGGAGCGCGTCGACGATGTCGTTCTTGTTCTTCGGCGCGACCCGCGCGTACACGCTGACCTCGCGGGTGACGTCCCGCAGTCCTTCGTCGTCGAGCTCGTCCAGCTCGCTCCCGGTGACGGCCCGCGCCCCGCTGGAGACGATGCCGAGATCGGCGGCGATCCGGGCCGCCGTGCTCGGGTGGTCCCCGGTGATCATGATCGTCCGGATCCCCGCGCGGTGCGCCTGCGCCACGGCCACCGCGGCCTCCGGTCGGGGTGGGTCGATGATGCCGACCACGCCGAGGTAGATCAGGTCCCGCTCGTCGCTCTCGTCGAGGATGTCGTCATCCTTCTCGTCGAGCCGTCGGTACGCGACACCAAGGGTCCGCAGGGCCGCGGCGGATAGCTCCTCCACGTCGGCCAGCGCCTGGGCCCGGCGCTGCGCCGTCAGTTCGATGACGTCCTCGCCCACCTGGACCCGGTTGCACAGGCCCAGGAGCACGTCGGGGGCACCCTTGGTGACGATGCCGCGCGCGTCCTCGGACGCACGGAACTGTTGGGTGGTCATCCGCTTGCGCTCGGAGGTGAACGGCACCTCGGCCTCGCGCTGGAACTCGGCGACGACGTCCCTGGTGCCCTCGAGCTTGTAGGCGGCCACGAGGAAGGCGGCCTCCGTCGGGTCACCCTGGATCTGCCAGGTGCCGCCGGTCTCGGTCAGCTGCGCGTCGTTGGACAGCGACCCGCCGCCCAGCACCATGCGGGCCTCGTGCAGCAGGGCTGGGTCGGTCACGGGGAGACCCTCGGTGAGGGCCTCACCGACCGGCGCGTAACCGACGCCGGTCAGCTCGACCCGACCCGAGGCGGTGACCACCCGCTCGACCGTCATCTCGTTCTTCGTGAGCGTGCCGGTCTTGTCCGAGGCGATCACGGATGCGGATCCGAGCGTCTCCACCGAGTGCAGCCGCTTCACGACGGCGTTCTGGCGCGCCATCCGCTGCACCCCGATGGCGAGCACCACGGACAGGATCGCCGGGAGCCCTTCGGGCACCGCGGCCACCGCCAGCGAGACACCGAGCAGCAGCACCGTCACGAACTCGCTGGGAGTGCTGACCTGGTTCACGACGGCCGTGACCACCATGACCACGATCGCGATGATGATCACGGTGAGGCCGAGTAGTCGGGACACCCCGTTCAGGTCCTTCTCGAGCGGGCTGGCCTCCTCGACCGTCGCGTCGAGCATCTGCGCGATAGAGCCCATCTCGGTGTCCATCGCGGTGCCGGTGACGACTGCCCGGCCGGTCCCCTGCGCGACGGCGGTGCCCTTGAACACCATGTTCAGCCGGTCCCCGAGCGGCGCAGGCTCCGGCAGCACGGCCGGGTCCTTCAGGACCGCCTCGCTCTCCCCGGTCAGGGACGCCTCGGCGATCCGCAGCGCGCTCGCCCGCAGCAGTCTGGCATCGGCGCCGACC
The DNA here is from genome assembly GCF_902703175.1 of Occultella aeris. GTDB lineage: Bacteria > Actinomycetota > Actinomycetes > Actinomycetales > Beutenbergiaceae > Occultella > Occultella aeris. The sequence goes on from NZ_CACRYJ010000071.1 coordinate 217,995, forward strand.
GAGTCGCCCTCGCCGAGCACGAGCACATCCCCGCGGACCAGCTCGGCGGACGGCACGGACTGCAGCTCACCGTCCCGGAGCACCGTCGAGGCGGCCGCGGTCATCTGCGCGAGGGCGGCGACGGCGTTCTCGGCCTTGTTCTCCTGGACGAAACCCAGGACCGCGTTCAGCACCACGACGGCAGTGATCACGATCGAGTCGATCGGCAGGCCATGCGCGCCCTCCACCACCCACGCCACCAGGGAGATGACGACCGCGACGAGCAGCAGGTAGATCAGCGGATCCTGGAACTGGGCCAGGACCTTCCGCCACAACGGGACCGCCGGCGCCGACCGGAGCTCGTTCGGCCCGTCCGCCGCGAGCCGGCGTGCGGCTTCGGCGCTGGTAAGCCCGAGGGCGGGGTCCACGTCCAACGTCTCAGCGACCGCGACCGCATCGGTGAGCGACGGATCCGGGCCGGGACCTCGCTGCCCCGGAACGGTCGCTCGCCCCGTGTCGCTGTGGCTCGGACTCTCCGCCTGCATGGTGTTCCCCTCGTTCGGGCCGCAACCGTTCCCGGACCAGTTTCCCAGGCAGCACCCGGAACGCCATAGGACCAACGTCCGAACGGCTGTTGAATGCTCATGCGAGTTCCCCGAGCCGGCGCCAGGCCGCACACCGGACCTCCACATCGAACGGCTAGCGTGTCGGCGTGCCCCTGAAGACGACCTGGTGGGTGGCGGCCGGCCTGGTGGCCGTACTCGCCGTGATCCTGTCCGTGCTCCGCCTCGCAGCCAGCGCGCCGATCACCGCCGCTGTCCCGCAGTTGCTGCTGATCGCCGCGATCGGCCTGTCCCCGCTCGTTCTGGCTGCCGCGGCGCGCACCGTCTCACGCGGGCGGGCACCGGGTGCTTCCACGTCGCTGCTCCTCGCGGCCGGCATCGTGCTGGCCGGGACCGGGCTGTTGCTCGCGGCGACGGACGGCTTCCTCGGTCTTCGGCTTGCGACCGGGGACTGGCGCCTGCTGGCCCGAGCCACGACGGCGACGGCGCCCCTCGGCCTGGTCGGGGTGGCCGTGGCGTGGGCGGCCACGGCCGTCGGCGTGGCCCGCCGGGAACGCGTCTGGGTGCGCGCGGGCGCCGGGGTGCTGGCGCTGACCGCGCTGTGGTTCGCCGCCTCGTTCGCGGCGGCTTCGATCTGGCGGGTCCGGGCCGGCATGCCGTTGCTCACGGACGCCACCGGCCTGGTCACGGCGGTCGTGATCGCCGTCGCCGGGCTGCTCGCGCTGGGCGTGCCCTGGGTCGCGGGAGTGACCCGGGCACGGTCCGTCCCGGTGCCGGCCACCGACGCGCACGTCAGTGATACCCGCGCAGACGAACCCCGGGCAGACCGAACCCGAGTGACCGAACCTCGAGTGATCGAACCCAGCCCGCCATCCGGCTGGGCCGAGCCGCGTCCGCACCCCCGTGCCCGGATCGTCGCAGCCGGGGTGGCCGTCGTGCTCGTGGCCGGGGGCGCGGTCGCGCTCTGGACCGACCGCGGGGACCGGCTCGTCCTCGCCGAGGTGTTCCCCGACCCGGCATTGGCGGCGTGCGTGGCGCAGACCATGGGAGTGCGCGACCCCGGCGCCAGGGTCAGTGCCGCGGACCTGGCTGACGTCCTCTCGCTGGAGTGCCGCGGACCCGGGTTCCCGGGTGCCTCCGGGCCCGACACCGCGACGCCCGATCCCACGACGGCCCGGGCCGCGATCAGCGACCTGTCCGGGCTCGACCGACTGACCGAGCTGTCCAGCCTGGACGTCACCGGCAACACCGTCACCGACCTGACACCGCTGGCCGGTCTGAACCTGTGGGGTGTCGTGATCACCGACAACCCGGTCAGCGACCTCTCGCCGCTGGCGGGCCTGACGTCCCTGACGAATCTCGGGGCCTCGGGAACCCAGGTGGTCGACCTCGAGCCGCTGGCGGGGCAGGGCACGCTCGCCTACCTCGGCCTGCGCGGCACCGGCATCAGCGACATCGGGCCGCTTGCTTCGATGGGCAACCTGAACGAGGTGGACCTCGGCGACAACGCGATCGCCGACGTCGGCCCGCTCGCCGGCCACGACTATCTCACCGGTCTTGACCTGTCCCGCAATGCCGTCACGGACCTCGGCGCGTTGGGACCGCTCCCCCAACTGTGGACGCTGGACGTCACCGGGAACCAGATCTCGGACCTGACCGCGATCCCCGCGTTCCCGACCCTGACCGAACTGTGGCTCGGCGAGAACCCCCTCACCGACGTCCGGCCGCTGACCACCCTCCCGGTGCTGACCGGCGTCGACCTGACGGGTGTGCGGCCGGGCCTGCCCGGGATCGCCGAGCTCCGCACCGCCGGGGTGTACGTCGGCGGACTCGCCTAGTTCCGCAAGGTGCGCGGCCGGCCCGGCGCAGGTCCGCCCGGCCGTAGGCTTGGTCTCCTGATGCAGTGCTCCTACTTCGACGCCGGCCGGTGCCGCTCCTGCACCCTCATGGGCCAGGACTACGGCATCCAGCTCGCGGACAAGCAGGCCCACTGCCGCGACGTGCTCGCGGACTTCCCGATGGCCTGGTCCGAGCCGGTGCGCAGCGCGGAGTCGGGCTTCCGGAACAAGGCGAAGATGGTGGTCGGCGGCACCGTCGCGGCGCCGACCCTTGGCATCCTGGACCGCGCCGGGCACGGGGTGGACCTCTCGGACTGCGGCCTCTACCCGGTGAACCTGGCCGCGACCTTCGCGCCGCTCGCCGCGTTCATCACCCGGGCCGGCCTGGAACCCTACGACGTGCCGGGCCGGCGCGGTCAGCTCAAGTACGTGATCGTCACCGCCTCGCCAGACGGTGAACTGATGGTCCGCTTCGTGGTCCGCACCGCTGAGCTACTGCGGCGCATCCGCGCCGAACTGCCCTGGCTGCGGGAGCAGCTGCCGACGCTGGCGGTGGTCTCGGCGAACATCCATCCCGAGCACAAGGCCGTGCTCGAGGGCTCGGAGGAGATCGTCCTGACCGAGCAGGAGTCCCTGCCGATGCGCGTCAACGGGTTCGGGCTGCACCTGCGCCCGCGCAGCTTCTTCCAGACGAACACCGCCGTGGCGGCAGCCCTGTATCGCCAGGCCACGCAGTGGCTGGACCAGATCGCGCCGGAGTCGGTGTGGGACCTGTACTGCGGCGTCGGTGGCTTCGCCCTGCACGCCGCCGGTCCTGGTCGGTCGGTGATCGGGGTGGAGACCTCCTCCGAGGCCATCGCCAGCGCCCGGCGCAGCGCGGCCGAAGCGAGTGTGACCGAGGTGGAGTTCGTCGTCGGGGACGCGGGCAAGTTCGCATTCGGGTCCGCCGCCTCCACGCGGGACGTGCCCGACCTGGTCATCGTGAACCCGCCCCGCCGCGGGATCGGACCCGAGCTCGCCGGCTGGCTCGAGTCGTCAGGGGTCCGAAGCGTGCTCTACTCGAGCTGTCGTGCCGAGTCCCTCGCCCGCGACCTCGCCGCGATGCCGTCGCTTCGCCCTCGGCGTGCGCGCCTGCTCGACATGTTCCCGCAGACCGACCACTACGAGGTCCTGGTCGAGCTCCGCCGGGACTGACCGGGCCCGCGTCGCGTCCGAGGCGTTTGACATGATGCTCGGGTGAGCACCCCAGCGCCCGGACGGGCCTCGACCGGCGAGCCGACGCCGTCGGGCATCGAGCCCGACCACGTCCGGTACCTCCGGGGCGAGACCGAGGCCCTGATCGCGGCGGTCGTCGCCGCCACCATCGCGGCGATCACAGGGCTGATCGTCTTCCACGGCAGGGCGACCCCGCTCTGGGGCGAGACCTCGATCGGCATCGTGGCGCTAGCGGTGTGCGCAGTGATGGCCGCCGCCGCGGGTGTCACGGGGTACCTGCGATCCTGGAACCTGCCCGGGCGGCAATGGCGGCACACCCTGCGGCCGTGGTTGAAGGTGCTCGACGTGCTCGGTGTGGTGCTGGTGCACACGGCCATCGCGGGCCTGCTCACCATCGGCGCGTTCGCCCTGCTGCAGCAGAGTTTCCGCGGCCTCGCGCTCGGCTCCGTCCTGGCCGCCGGCGCGCTCGCCCTCGCGGCCGGGCTCGTTGCGTACTGGGTCTACCTGTCGGTGCTGTCCACCTCGACCGTGCGGCTCGCCAGCCTGCTCGTGATGTTCCTGACGATCGGGACGTTCACGTCGATGGCGACCGCGCAGGATCCACGCTGGTGGGAGTACCACTTCAGCCAGCTCGGCAGCTTCGGAGACGGTTCCAGCGGGCTGTTCAACATGACCCTGGCGATCGCCGGGCTGCTGGTGACCAGCTTCGCACTGTCGCTGTACCGGAACCTGCGGGCGCTGTGCCGCGCGGGGGTGCTCGTCTATGCGTTCGCGCCGCGGGTGATCGCGGCGGCCTTCGTCGTGATGGGACTGATGCTCTCCTGCGTCGGAATCGTGTCGATCCCGGTGAGTCAGGACCTGCACAACGTGTTCGCCTGGGGGCTGGTGCTCGCGTTCGGGGCGCTGCTGCTCGGATCCCCGATCCTGCTGCGCGGGCTGCCGACCCAGTTCTTCCTGGTGACGGCGGTGATGGTCGCCGTGCTCGCCGGGACGGCGGTGGCGTTCTTCCTCGGCACGATCGTGTTCACGGCCTTCGAGCTGACGGCGTTCGTGATCATCTTCGGCTGGATCATGGTGTTCATCCGGATCGTCGACGCGTCCGCGCGCCCGGCGGATCCGGTGCCTGGCACAGTTTCGTCCCGGCCCTGACTGCACGGCCACCCTCGCCGGTTGCCGCTCCTGGCGGTAGCCTCGTGACGGAGGCGGCCCTCTCGCCGATCGGAGCCCACGCATGATCGAGTCCGCGTTCGCGATCCTTGAGGTCGAGGATATCGGTGCCGCGCTCGGTTTCTACCGCGACGGGCTCGGTGGCCGGCTCACGTACCGGTTCCCACCCGAGGGGCAGGGCGAACCGGTGTACGTGTCCCTCCAGGTCGGCCGCTCCGAACTCGGGATCGGCCTCGCCGACGGTCCGCGCGGTTCTGCCGCGCAGGCACCGTTCGTGCTCTGGTTCTACGTCGACGACGTCGACACGGTGACCGCAGCCCTGGCGGCGCGCGGTGCCCCGGTGCTGGAACCTCCGGCGGACCAACCATGGGGCGAGCGGGTCTCGCTCGTTGCGGATCCCTTCGGCACCCGCGTGCGACTCGGCGCGAGCGGGACGGCCGCGGACCGTACCTGAAGCGAAACCGGTCAGTGCCCCGAGGGCCTGCGGCAGGCCTCTCCGGTTGCCGGTGCTCGGCCGCGACGGGCCGGTCGACCCCGAAACACGCACGCTCCGGGGCCGGCAGCCGTGGCAAGCAGACCGTCAGTGCGCGGTGGCGCCCGCCGATGCTCGGGCTGCGGACCAGTCCGCCAGGTGGGTCGGTGCGACTTCGGCGTCCTCGGCGGTCGCCGCCAGGGAGGTCTCACCCAATGCCGTTCCGAAGTACTTCGCCTCCGGGTCCGAGACCACTTCGCGCGGGTCGTTCTTCGCGGCCAGGGCACCTCGGACCAGGTCCGCCATCCGGAACCGCTCCGGGCCACCGACCTCGTGTCGCCGGTTCAGGGGCGCTCCGGCCGCAGTCCTGGCGACCACCGCGGCGACGTCCGCCGCCGCCATCGGCTGGAAGTAGGCGGTCGGGAGGTGAACCTGGTTGCCCTCGGTCGCCTCATCGGTGATCCGCGCGAGGAACTCGAAGAACTGGGTCGCCCGCACGATCGAGTACGGCAGTCCGGAGCTCTCGATGAGCGCCTCCTGGGCGACCTTCGCCCGTAGGTAGCCACTGTTCGGCAGCTCGTCGGCACCCACCACCGAGAGTGCGACGTAGTGACCCACCCCGGCCTCCTTGGCGGCGGCGATGAGGGTGTTGGTCGAGGTGGTGAAGAAGTCGAGCACGTCCTGGTCGGCGAACGACGGCGAGTTCGACACGTCCACCACCACGTCAGCGCCCGCGAGGGCCTCCATGACGCCTTCGCCCGTGATGCTGTTGACACCCGTGTTCGGGGCGGCCGGCACGGCCTCGTGCCCGTGCTCGGTGAGTCGGGTGACCACCTGGGAGCCGATGAGTCCGGTCCCGCCGATGACGACGATCTTCATGATGAAGGCCTTCCTGGGTCTGCCGGGCAGGCCGTCCCGCCCGGTCAACAACTAGGACCGAGCGGCGCCCCGGCCTGTGACAGCCCGAGGCGAAACGCTCTCGGAGAGATGCGCGGGCACCACGGGGTGGGGGGTGCTCGGCATCAGACCGGCCCTTGTCCTCGGCCTCAGGCAGCCACGCCTTGCCGTGGCCCGTCCTCGGGCTCGATCCTGGCGACGGTGGGGTCCTCGGTACGCCTCCCGGTGCCGCTCGAACCGCCACTCGCGCCGACGAACGCGGCCCGGGGGTCCATGGCGGACTGCAGCGACACGATATCCCGGCCGAACAGGTGCGCGGTCGTCCAGATCGCCAGCACCTGGAACTTGCGGTGCCACGTGGGCACGGCGAGCACGTGGTAGCCGCGATGGATGAGCCAGGCCGGCCATCCGGTGAGCGTGATCGGCCCGGACTGGAACACTCCACGCCCGATCCCGAGGGTGGCGATCACGCCGAGGCTGCGGTGCTCGTAGTTCTTGGGGGCACGTCCGCGCAGCACCGCTGCGATGTTGCGGCCGAGGCGTCGGCCCTGCCGGACCGCGTGCTGGGCGTTCGGCACGGTGTAGGCGTCCGGCCGGTCGACGGCGAGGTCCGGCACGGCCGCGGCGTCACCGGCCGCCCAGGCGTCCGGGACCGGGCCGTCGGAAGTCACCACCCGCAGGTCGGCACCGACGACGAGGCGGCCGCGGGCGTCCACGGGCAGGTCCGTGTGGTTCGCGACCACGGGGTTCGCGCCGTTGCCGGCGGTCCACACGATCAGGTTCGCGTCGAAGGTCGTGCCGTCGGACAGTTCCACCCGGGAGTCGACGGCGGAGGTCAGCTGGGCGTTCAGGTGCAGCGTCGCGCCGCGGTCGCGCAGGCTCTGCGCTACCTTCTCGGCCGTCGCGGCCGTGAACTCGGGCAGGATCCGGCCCTGCGCCTCGACGAGGCGGAAGTCCAGGTCGGCAACGGTGAGTTCGGGATAGTCGGCGAGCAACGCCGTCGACAGGGAGAGCAGTTCGCCGAAGCCCTCCACCCCGGCGAGGCCGGCACCGACGAAAACGACGGTGAGCAGGGCGCGGCGCTCCGGTCCCGGTGGCAGCACGGATGCCTGGTCGAACGCGACGAGCAACCGGTCGCGGATCGCGATGGCCTCCTCGACGTGCTTGAGCCCGATGGCGTGCTCGGCCAGGCCGGGGATCGGGAAGGTCCGGGTCACGGCGCCCGCAGTGATGGCGATGACGTCGTAACCGAGGTCCAGGTCGGGGCCGGCGGCGGGGTGCACCTGTACCGTCCTGGTCGCGTGATCGACCCGCGTCACGCTGCCGGCGACCACCCGCGTGCGGTGCAGCCGCTTGCGGACCGAGATGACGGCGTGCCGTGGCTCGATCGAGCCGGCCGCGACCTCGGGCAGGAAGGGTTGGTAGGTCATGTAGGGCCGGGGGTCGATCACGGTCAGCTCGGCCTCGCCCGGCCGGAGCGTGCGCTCAAGTGTCCACGCGGTGTAGAAGCCCGCGTATCCGCCGCCGACGATCACGATTCTGCGCATCTGTCTCTCGCGCCTCCCACACCCTCGCCGGTGGACGCCGATCGCCCGCCGCTCCCGGGGTGTCACTACCTATGACCGGGGAGCGGAGCCGGGCGTGACAGATCTCGGGTGCAGGGTGGTGTGACGTCGCGCACAGTCGACGTGGGAGACCGGTCAGTCCGCCCGGGCGATCCGCTCGAGCTTCGCAGGCGCCATCATCCAACGGATCTGTTCGATGCCGTCCGGTCCGGTGCTCAGGGACACCAGCACCAACGGCTCACCGTCGCGCCGGACCAGGATCGCCGGCTCACCGTTGGCCTCGACCCATTCCTGCTCGGTGTCGACCCAGAAGTGGTGTGCGAACGCCGCGATGAACCTCGCCACCTGCTCGCGGCCGACCATCAGTTTGCGCGCCGCGTTCTTCACGCCGTCGCCGTCGGTGGTGCTGACCACCTCTCCGGCGAACAGCCCCTCCAGAGCGGCCATCTCCCCCGCCTGGGCTGCGGCGAGGAACGCGGCCAGGAGCTGCCGCTGCTCGTCGGCGTCGACCCGCTCGCGACGCTCGCCGGCGAGATGCTTGCGGGCCCGGCTGACGTGCTGGCGGACGTTCGCCTGGGTCTGCTCGAGGATCGTGGCGATGGTCTCGTACGGGTAGTCGAACGCCTGCCGGAGCACGTAGGCGGCGCGCTCCATGGGAGTCAGTCGCTCCATCAGCATGAGGATCGCGAACTCCAGTGCCTCCCCCCGCTCGGCACCGAGGGCCGGGTCAGCGCTGGTGTCGACGGGCTCCGGCATCCACGGTCCGATGTAGGACTCACGGCGCGCGTGGGCGGAGGTGGCCGAGTTGATGGCCAGCCGCGTCGTCGTGGTGGCGAGGAACGCTGCCGGGTTCTCCACCGAGTCCCGGTCGTAGCGCTGCCAGCGCACCCACGCCTCCTGGACGACGTCCTCGGCCTCGCTCACACTGCCGAGCATGCGGTACGCGATGCCGAACAGCCGGGGCCGGACGGCCATGAAGACGTCCAGCGCCTCGTTCAGTGGATCGGAGGATGTCGCCTCGGGAGCGTCGGTTGACACGTCAGCGATCATAGGCGCCTCGGCTCGACCGCGGGGAGGGCCGACCTCACCCGGATCGGCATCGGCATCGGCCACGCGCCGGCAGCCCACCTCGTGCCGGCAACCCACCTCGTCAGGCGCCGCTCCCGAAGTCCATCCCGTCGTAACCGAGATCCGGCCCGGGTTCGATGCCCATGGCGTCGTGCGTCCCATCGTAGACCGCGTCGCCGTGGTTGACCGCGCCCTGGTGGTCGACCACGCCGCCGACCATGCCCTGGTCGTCGACCGGGCCCCGCCTGCCGTCCGCGCCCGCGCCGATGCCCTCGCCGGCACCCGTGTTCACCAGACCGGCCTCGAACCCGTCCTCGACGCCTTCTGGGTCGTACACGCCCGCAAGGGCGCGCCCCTGCGCACCCGGACCGTCTGCACCTACCGGTGCTCCGCCGTCGAGCACCACACCGAACATGGCCTGTGCCAGGGCCGTGCCGACGTAGGCACCGGCGATCGAACTCAGCAACGATGACCCGAGGCCCTGGCCGTGGTCGTCGAACGCGCGCCTCAGCGCACCCGGCTGGCGTCGTTCGGTGCGGGTGGCCGAGCGCGCCAGCGTCTGCGCCGAATCGTCCTCGGGTCGGTCCGCCGCCGGTGCCACGTCGAACAGGCGCGCCCGGATCTCCTGGCGCTGCGAGTGAGTCAGGGAGGCGAACGCTTCGGCGTGCGCCAGCTCGATCTGATCTGTCGGCGCGGTCCGGAGCAGGTACTCGTACCGCTCGATGGCGCGCCGGTCCTCGGCGCTGCCGGTGGCGCTGTGCTGCGCGGTGCCCGGCTGCTGGTACTGCGGATCGGTGGGGCGGCTGTCCGGGTCCTTCGAGCTGCGGAACACGGGCACGGACCACTGGCGACCACCGGCGGCCATGGGGCCGCCGGGTTGCGTCGGCTGGTCGGGCTGGACCTCGTCGCGCCCGAACAACCGATCCAGGATTCCCATGCTGTACTCCGTCCGCTCCACTGCCGCCGCGGCCGCCGACGGCTATGGCCACGGTAATGGGCGAGCCCGGCGCACTCCCAGGGGACATCTGCCCGCTCGTCGCCACCGTTCTGATGCTTGCACCCGGGGAACCGGCGGCACCCGGACCTCCCGAGGCGCGGCGGCAACGCGGTGGGAGGGGTGGCTGCGGGTCACACCGGCGACATCGTCCTGCCGTCAACTCCGCCGGCGGCGCCGCAACCGCTCCACCTCGGCACGCGCAATCGTCGCCTCCTCGTCCGCTCGATCCCGCTCGACCTCGGCGCCCTCCTGCTCCGACTCGGCCGTGACCAGAGCCCGTTCCACCTGTTCGAGGTCGTGCTCCAACTCGAACGCCTGCCGGCGCAGTTCCTCCACCTGGGAGCGCACCCGAAGGGCCTGTGCTTGCAACTTGCCCGCACGCTTGCTGGCCTTGGTGTGTGCCTCGGTGGCCCGGCGTAGTTTCCGTTCGGCCTCCGCCGCCTCCTCCCGGGCATCGGCGAGCAGGCGGGCAGAGACCTGCTCGGCCGACCCGGTGGGCTCGACGACTGCGGACAACGGCGCGCCGCGATGCTTCGTGCCGCTCCTGGTCCCCACGGCACCTTCGATGGCAACCGCACCGGACAGGTCCACCGGACCCATCCCGATCACCAGCAGCGGTTCCACGAGCAGACCCCCGAGTACGGCGGCCTCCGCGTCCGCGTCCGCCATGGCCGCCTGCAGCGTGCCCTCGACCTGAGTGGCCACCGCCTCGCTGACCGGCTGACCGAGCGAGCGGCACAGGGACCGACCCTCCTGGACCACCGCCCCCACCAGGCGGCGCCGGCTGGTCGCCAATGCCCGCAGTTGAGCGCCGTCCAGCTCGTCCTGGGCCTCCCGCAGCTGTGCGCCGAGGTCGAAGAGCTGCCCGAGCCGTTCGTCCATGCTCCGCACCATGGTGTTCACGACCCAGGCCGCCATACCTGGTTTACGGAGCGCCTTGACCGCAGCCGCCCGAGCCGTTTCGCCGTCGGCCTTGAGCGTGGCCGCGAGTGTATTGCGGGCTGCCGTGAACTCGCCCGGCAGAAGGCCGTACAGCTCGTAGGCATCCGCCTGCAACGGCTCCTGGGCCCTGTCGCGTGCCACCGGCATCCGGTCCTCCCTCCGGTGTCCGGATTCTTGCACCATCGAGCCGAGAATGTCCGTGGCGCGCGCGGGTCCGCCGGCACCAATGGTCCATGGTTGCGCCGCCCATGGTGTCGGGGACACTCGTCGGCCTCCGGAGGCCAGTCCGTCGGCGTCCGGCGGCAGCGGAGGAGGTCCGAGAATAAAGTCCATCAGTCCGGAAATGTTCTTGGACCGGACAGTGTTGTTGACGCAGACTCAACTCCCGCCCCGGACACGTCGATCGACTGGATTCGCCATGCCTGAAACTGCCCAGACTCCCCCACTGAACGCTCCGCCCGGGGCACCGGAACGGCTCGCGCCATCCACCCGGCTGGTGATCACGCTCCTGCTCGTCTCCTCGTTCGTCGTCATCCTGAACGAGACGATCATGTCGGTGGCGATCCCGAACATCATGACGGACCTGCACATCGAGGCCTCGACGGGCCAGTGGCTGTCGACCTCGTTCCTGCTCACCATGGCCGTCGTGATCCCGATCACCGGCTATCTGATGCAGCGGTTCAACACCCGCCCGATCTTCCTGGCCGCGATGACCCTGTTCAGCGCCGGCACCTTGATCGCTGCCATCTCGCCGACCTTCGGGCTCCTCATCATGGGCCGGGTCGTCCAGGCAAGCGGCACCGCGATGATGATGCCGCTCCTGATGACCACCCTGATGACCGTGGTCCCGCCGGCGCTACGCGGACGCACCATGGGAAACGTCTCGATCGTCATGGCCGTCGCGCCCGCGGTCGGCCCCGCGATCTCCGGCCTGGTGCTGTCCGTCCTGCCCTGGAAGTGGCTGTTCTGGCTGGTGCTGCCGATCGCCGTCGCCGCGCTCGTGCTGGGTGCCCTTCGGGTGCCGAACGTCTCCACCCCGAAGCCTGTGCCGCTCGACATCCTCTCCGTGGTCCTGGCAGCGTTCGCCTTCGGTGGCCTGATCTTCGGACTCAGCGGACTTGGTGAAGCCGCTCGGCACGCACCTCCGATCCCGCTTGCGATCCCCATCGGCGGCGGCGCCGTGGCGCTGGTGTTCTTCGTGCTGCGTCAGCTGTACCTACAACGTGATGACCGGGCTCTGCTCGACCTGCGCGTGTTCAAGTCCCGGAGCTACGCGGTCTCGCTGACCATGATGGCGCTGCTCATGATGTCCCTGTTCGGCACGATCATCCTGCTGCCGCTGTACCTGCAGAACGTGCTCAACCTCGAGACCGTCACCGTCGGCCTGATGCTCCTGCCGGGTGGTCTCGCAATGGGTCTGCTCGGCCCGGTCGTCGGTCGGCTCTACGACCGGTACGGGCCCCGGCCACTGGTGGTGCCCGGTGCGGTGGTCGTCTCCGGAGCGCTGTGGTCGATGACCCTGCTCACCGAGCACTCCCCTATCGGCATGGTGCTCGCGGCGCACGTTGTGCTCAGCCTCGGGCTTGGGCTCATGTTCACGCCGCTGTTCACCACGGCGCTCGGGTCGCTGCGTCCGAGCCTGTACTCGCACGGCAGCGCCGTGCTCGGCACGCTGCAGCAGTTCGCCGGCGCGGCCGGCACCGCCCTGTTCGTGGTGCTCATGACGGTCGCTCAGGTGAACGCGCTCGACGCCGGAGCCAGCGAGGTGCATGCGACCGCCGTCGGGACCCAGACCGCGTTCACGTGCGGCGCCGTGCTCTCGCTGGTGGTCATCGTCGCCGCGTTGTTCGTCCGTCGACCGGACGAGCCCGCGCGGACGGCGGACGAGGAGCACGAAGCGCCGGTCGCCGTCCACTGACGGCAGTTGGCGCCCGACGGCGAGTGGTGGCTTCGAGCCACCGCTCGCCGTCGGCGTATTGCGTGCAGGCAGGACGTGCGGTCATCCAGGGCGTGAGGTCAGGCGCCGTGAGGTCAGGCGCCCGCGGTTGCCTTCAGACGGACGACGCCGCCCTCGGTGCTGATCGACACATCGCGCACCCGGGCCCCCGCGAAGGCGTACTGGGACAGGTCGACCGTGCGTCCGTCCCATTCGTCGGTGTAGCGCTTCGCGACCGACAGCAGCGCGGCGACCAAGGGGTTCCCGCTGGTCAGTTTCAGGTTCCGCACGGTCATCCGGGACGTGTCGTCGAACGAGGCCTCGCCGGTCAGGATCGCCTTGGCGGACAGGATCGACTTTCCGACGGTGGCCTCGGCCCGCAGAGTCGCGGATTTCGGGGTGGTCGCCTTGACCTCCAGGGTCAGGTCCTTGAGCGTGAAGCCCCGTCGGGCGAGGGCGCTGGTGCCGCGTGCCTTCAGGGCCGCCGTCACATCCGCGATGATTGCGCTGGCCTCGGCGTGCCCCTCGGGGGCGACGTCCCGATCGGTCTCTTCGTCCGGCCAGAGCCACAGGACGCCCTCGGCAGTGTGCCGCCACGCCACCGGGAGGTCGCGGACCTGCGCCGAGGCGGTCAACGGGACCCCCTCGGCGGTGATCGGCGACCCCTGGATCTGCAGGTCACCGAGAACGGTGGCTTGGCGATCGGTGAACGTCGGCTCGCTGCGGTCAGAGCCCCTGGTGCGAATCCGGGCTCCGCTGAGGTCGATCTGCACACTGGGGACGGAACCATCGTCCGCGAGCGTTGCGGCAACCTTGATCGGGGCGTCCTCGCCCAGGCCCATCAGCTCGCTCAGGCCCGCCGTCAGGCGCTGGCTGAGTTCCTCCGAGGTGGCGGGGATGGGACCGGGGCCGAGCAGGAACATCTGATCTCCAGGGTTGGGAGGGCGGGGGCGAAGGCCCCGGACGTTCGTGGCTGGGGCACCCTGTCAGCGTAGGTGATCCGGGAGGTTCGGCTGCCCGCGAGCCGACCTCCCGGGCCACCGCAAACGGTGCGGGTGGTCTCATCGCGCCTGCTGCATCAGCGGCGGCGGAGCCACATGGAGCCGCCGGGCGGATTCGCCATCAGCGCCGCCGGGCGAACACGCCACCAGCGCCGCCGGGCGAACACGCCACCAGCGCCGCCGGGCGGACACGCCATCGAGCGGCCGGCCCTCATCCTCAGCCTCGTCACTCCCGACCACGTGCCCAGCCCTGCCCCTCAGCCGGCCAGAAGCTCGTCGAGTCGCTCATAGCCGTCGTTGACCCCGGACTCCATGCCCGAGTCGACCATGCCGTCGCGGGCCTCCTGTGTCGGGTAGACGCTGCGACCGGTCAGCCGGGTGCGACCACCCTCCAGCGCCTCGAAGGTCATCGATTCGATGCTGACAGTGTCCGGGAACCCCTCGAACTCGAACGTCTGGATGATGAGCTCGTTCTCCCGGGCAGTGTGGAAGACGCCGCGGAACCGGTACGCCTCATCGCCGTTGACGTGGGTGTAGGCGTAGCCGCCGCCCGAACTCACGTCGTAACGGTCGATCGTCATCTCATACCCGCGCGGCCCGAGCCACTGCTTGATGAGGTCCGGTTCGACGTGGGCGCGATACACGGCCTCGACGGGCGCGTCGAACTCGCGGGTGATCTCGATGAAGGGAACGCCGGCGGGTGCGCTGATGGTGGTTGCGTTGCTCATGATTCCTCCAGTTCGGATGTGGACTCTGTGGTGTATGCCACGGCTGAGTCGCCGGTGGCCGAATCGCTCGCGGCCAGTACCGCGTCGAGCGACCGGAACTGCTGCTCGTGGAGCAGGCGGTAGCGGTCGATCCATGCGGTGAGGGACTCCAGTGCCGCGGCGTCCAGGTGCACGGGACGGCGCTGGGCGTCCCTGGTCCGGGTCACGAGGCCCGCCTGCTCCAGCACCTGGATGTGCTTGGAGATCGCCTGCTTGCTGATCTCGAACGGTGCGGCCAGATCATTCACCGTGGCCGGGCCGGTACTCAGTCGAGCGATGATCTGACGACGGACCGGATCGGCCAGGGCCATGAAGCCCCGGTTCAGTCGATCGTCGCGAGCATCCATCATCAAATCCTTCGTTGATCAATCACTTGGTTGACTACCCTAGAGCGTCGCGCCAGTGTCGTCAATCGTCGTCTTTCCCCGATGGATCGACCGACACCGCGGCATCCGGTCCGGCTACCGTTGCGGCTGCCCCCGACTCTCCGCGACAGACCCGAACACTGTGGACCAGCACGGCTCGACCTATGGAGGACAGGTCCATGACCCAGCCCCCGGTGGCGCCGCCGGACCCACCGTCCCAGCCTCGGCCTTGGGCCGACCTCGTGGTACACGACATGCCGGCGGCGGTCACTGCGATCTACCGTCCACGCGTGAGCCTGCTGAGCATCGTCCTCGTGGCCTGGGTCGGCGTCGGAGTCGGCCTGATTGTCTCCGGACACCGATCGGTCGGGACCGCCGTGCTCGCAGCGAGCCTGGCGCTCCTGATGGTTGCTCGTGACGACACTGGCGGCCTGGCTGTCCCGGACCGGAACACGCCCGGTCCTGGTGATCAAGGGACCCGCCATTGAGCTGTGCAAGCCTCCGCTTCGCCTTGCGTGGCACACGATTCAAGCGGTCGAGGTCCAGCCTGCTCAAGGTTGGCTGCGGACTCCCGCGATAGTGCTGCGGTTACGCGACGGTGTCAGCACCAAGCCTCCTGGCCCAGCTCGGTCCTTCCGCGGGTGGGCTCAGTGGCACCACCTGCGAGGGCGGGGCGTTGTGGTCGACGTCGCCAGCATTGACACCCCACCGCACACCATTGTTGAGGCCATCGCGACCGCGAGTGGCGGCTCTGTCCACGTTCCCAGCACCGGCCTGCGCTGAGTCATCGCCACGCTCCGCGTCCAGTGCGGACACGAAGCCGCTACTCGCCGATGTCCTCGTTCCACAGGGCTGGCTCATCGGCGATGAAGTCCGTCATCATCGCGGTGCAGGACGGGTCGTCGAGAACCACCACCTCCACCCCACGGGCGCGCAGGAGGTCCTCGCCCCCCAGGAACGTACGGTTCTCCCCGATGACCACCCGCGGGATGCCGTAGAGCAGGATCGCTCCGGTGCACATATCGCACGGCGACAGCGTGGTCACGATGGTCGCCTGCCGATACACGGTCGCCGGCAATCGACCAGCGTTCTCGAGACAGTCGGTCTCGCCATGGCGAATGGAGCTGCCGAGCTGGACACGCCGGTTGCGGCCGACGGCGAGGATCTTGCCGTCGGCGATGAGCGCTGCGCCGATCGGGATGCCACCCTCGGCACGTCCGGCGCGTGCTTCCTCGAGCGCGAGGGCGAGGCCCTCGCCATCGGACAGGGACATGACGCTCCATTCGCAGGTGGGACCTCACCGAACTGGCGCGGGTCGAGGTGTTCAACTCTCCACCCGACGCCACGGCGATCACGCAACGATGCGGACGGGCCAAGCCCGCATCGCCGACACCGCAGCGCCCCAGTGATCCCTGTCCCGACTCCGGGAGTCCGTGCTTACGTCCGTGCGGGACTACCAGCGCCCGCGGTGTACGACTTCGGCGTCCGGTCTGCGCTTTCGCGTCCGGGCCGAGAGCCCAAGTCGGTCGTCAAGCGCGGGATGCCCGACGGCGATCGCTCCGATCGGCTCGAACGTCGCCGGTGCGCCGAATGCGCTCCGGAACGCCTCGTGCTGGGTCTTCGGCATCCCGAAGAAGCACGCTCCGAGACCCGCATCGACCGCGGTCTGCAGGATCAGCAGCGACGCCATGCCGGTATCGATGTGCCAGTACGGTGCCGCCCACTGTTGCTGGTCCCGGGGCGTAGCGCCCTTGTCCCGCTCCTCGTATCGGTCCCGATAGATGGACTCGGAGGCCATCGGCACGATGATCGCGGGCGCGGTCCGCATACCCCTCAACCAGGCGCTTGAGTCACCGGCACGCTCCGGCGGGGTGGTCACGCGCCAGAAGCTCGCGACGTCGTCCGGCCTGTCGAGCACGAGGAACGCCCATCCCTGGCTGAATCCGGCGCTCGGAGCCCGGACCGCGTTCGACAGCATCGCCTCGATCGCCTCAGCCGGGATTGCCTCGTCCGTGAAGGACCGCACCATCTTGCGGCGGCGAACGACCTCTGAGAACTCCATAGCATGATCATGCCCGGTGATCCGGCGCGGCTGATCCACAGGTCACCGGTCCGACGCCCCTACCGTGCAGAGCGAGCGCGCTGGCGTGGCGAACACGACGGGCCCGCTCCAAACGCTCCCTCTCGCATCAGTTCCAGGGGTTGCGGGTGGGGAGGATTTCGGTGCCGTCTGGCTTGTAGAAGTGCCATGTGCCGTTGCGTCGGAGCATGGTGATGTTGTGGGTGTGGATCAGGTGGTGGTGGTAGCGGCAGACCAGGGCTGCGTCGTGCAGGTCGGTGTTGCCGCCGTCGGCCCAGTCTCGGGTGCCGTGGTGGGTTTCGCAGTGTTCGGGTGGGGCGGTGCAGTCGTGGTAGATGCAGTGGCGGTCTCGGGCGATGACGGCGCGGCGTTGGGCGGCGGTGAACAGGCGGTGGGCGCGGCCGTGGTTGAGGATCTCGTTGTCGGGTCCGAAGATGATCCGGTAGGTCTCGCCGGCGCAGCCGATGATCCGGTCGAGCAGGTCCCGGGGCACGGGCCCGGTGTTGTCGATGAACGTCGCCGGCCCGGCGGCGAGCAGGACGGCCCAGTCCCGCCCGGCGCTGGGCACAGCGGTGCGGTCGGTGCCAGCCACGGCCGTGCCGGGCAGGGCGGTGCCGTCGGTGCCGGGCAGGGCTGTGCTGTCGGTGCCGGGCACGTCGGTGCTGGGCAGGGTAATGCCGTTGATGTCGGGCGCAGCGGTGCCGTTGACGTCGAGCACAGCGGGACCGTTGGTGCCGGCGGTGGGTTGGCCCAGTGGTCCGACGGTTTCGGACTGGCCCTCGGGCAGACCGGTCCCCTCCGGTGCGCGCGGCGGGTTGGGTGCCTCCGCCGGTGCGCTCGTGTCACGTGCCGGGCCGGTCGTGGCTCCCGTCGGTGCGCTCGACGGGGCGGGCGCTTCCGTCGAGGCGCCGGGCTCGTTCGCCCCGGTCCCTCGCGTGGTTGCGCTCGTCGGGGTGGGTGTTTGCGTGGAAGCGTCAGGGTCGCTCGACGGGTCGGTGGTCCTTGGGGCGTCGGGCCCGGTCGGCATGCTCGGCCGGGTGGGCGCTTCCGCGGGAATGCCGGTCTCGCTCGCCGGTGTGGCGCCCTGGTCCGCTGTGATCGGCGTGCCGCTGTTGCGAGGGCTGCGCTGGGCCGGGTCGGTGGTGGTGCGGTCCAGGCCGGGTAGGGGTTCGGTGATCGGCCGCGGAGGCGCGGTCGAGCCGTCCACCTCCGCTGCGTCGGGCGGTTCGTCAGCTGCCGCGCCGGCTGCCTCGTCGGCTTCGGCGACTCCGGGCGCTCCGGGCACTTCAGGCGCTTCGGCTCCCTGGGCTCCGGGTTCGGGTCCTTCGGCGGTCTCGTCGGCTGCTGGTTCTTTGTCGCCGGTTCCGTCGGTTCCTGCGGGTGCTGTTTGGGTGGTGGTGATGAGGTCGAGGAATTCGGGGTAGCTGATCAGGACGCCGAGGTGGGGGCGCACGGACCCGGAGGTGCCGACCTTGCCCTGGTCCAGGGCGGTGTGGGCGAGGTCGCTGAGGGCTTGGGCGCGGCGTTGGGAGGAGGTGCGGGTCTCGTCGGCGGCG
>NZ_CACRYJ010000072.1 GCF_902703175.1 Occultella aeris
ACCTGGCGGTGGTTCCGGCGGCTGGGCGGGACCTGGCGGTGGTTCCGGCGGCTGGGCGGGACCTGGCGGTGGCTCCGACGGCCGCTGGACGGGACCCAGCGGTGGCTCCGACGGCCGCTGGACGGGACCCCACGGTGCATCCGACAGCGATGTGGAATCCGGCACCGCGCACCAAGGCGGACAGCCATCCGGCACCGCGTCCGGTGACAGGACGAGCCGTGGGACCTCGCCGACCGTGCAGGCGCGGGCCGTTCGGCCATGACGCTACAGGTACGCGTCGACCTCACCCTTGGGGTGCCCCCGTACGAGCAGATCCGCAGCCAGATCGCCGGCCACGTGGGAGCCGGCAACCTGCACCCCGGCGACCGGCTGCCGACGGTGCGTGACCTCGCAGCCGACCTGGGCGTGGCCGTGGGCACGGTAGCGCGCGCCTATCGCGAGCTCGAGCAGTCCGGTCTGGTCCAGACCCGCCGACGGCTGGGTACCGTGGTCGCCGACGGAGCAGGTCGAGGGGCCGCCGATGAGACTCTGCAGCGCTCCGCCGCCGCGCTGGTCCGTGCTGCGCGCGCCGAAGGGCTCAGCGACGACGCCGTGCTCGATCTCGTCCGTGGCACCCTCATGGCGCCCGGGCCCACCAGAGCGACAGGTCCGTAGGTGACCCTGGAGGCTCGCCAGATCAGGCTGTGAGTCGCGGCGGATGTCACACTCGGCCGGTCTTTGCCTCCGCGTGCGAGCGCGCTGGCTCGGGTCTGCACCTCACATGGGCGGGAATCGCGTGCGGCCGCCTCCGACGTATCAGGGCCGGCCGGACGCTCGCCGAGCCACTGATCGGAGCAGTCTCCCTCGCCGCCCCGCTACCACGTGCTCAGTTCCAGGGGTTTCGGGTGGGGAGGATTTCGGTGCCGTCTGGTCGGTAGAAGTGCCATGTGCCGTTGCGTCGGATCATGGTGATGTTGTGGGTGTGGATCAGGTGGTGGTGGTAGCGGCAGACCAGG
>NZ_CACRYJ010000073.1 GCF_902703175.1 Occultella aeris
GGGCGGGGGAGTCGGGGTCCAGGCGGCTGCCGGGACGGCCGGGTGGTCATGGCCCGACGGCGATCCATAGGTTGCGGAGTTCCCTCCGGTGGCCGCGGCGTACGTCGGCTCGACGCGGCCGGACCAGCCGGTCGGGCTCGCGCCGGCCGCCGAGACCGGGTCGGTCCCGCCGGACGCCGGGCCGGTACCGCCGGAGATCGGGTCGTTCTCGCCGACCGGGCCGGCTCCGGTCACGGGCTGCGTCTCGGAAGGTGCGGCGGCGTTCGCCCAGGTGGTCGGGCCGTAGTCCGCGGCCTGACCCGGTGCACCGCTCGCGGGGTTCGTCGGCCCGGTCGTCGAGGGCCAGGTCGTCGGGGCCTCGGTCGTCGGGCCGGTCGACGGCCCGGGCATCGGAGGCACCGGCGCCGCGCCTGCGGCGAACTGGCTCGGCGACTGCGACGGGCGGCCCTTGCCGCTGCGGCGTGCGACGACGATCAGCCAGATCACCAGGGCGATCGCCCCGAGCACCAGGATGGTGCCGAAGAACTCGCCGCCCCACCACATGTTGTCCCACCAGAACCCGAGCCGGGATGCGCCCACCAGCGCGAACGCGATCGCCCCGGCGAGGGCGGCGTCGAACCGGCCCCGGATCGCCTCCTGGAGGTGGATCCGGCCGTCGGTCTCCTCCGGGAGCAGCGCCCAGCCGATCCCGTACAGGAACAGGCCCAGGCCACCGAACAGGGTCATGACGACCAGCACGCCACGCACGATCAGCGGGTCGATGTTCAGGCGTCGCGCGACGCCGGCGGCCACGCCCCCGATCCACCGGTCCGTGGTCCGGGGCATCCGGGTGCGCCGGAGCGAGTCGAAGAAGGCATCGGTGCTCGAGGGCCCCGGTGCCGGTGGTGCCGGCGGGGGGCCGGCGGAGTTGTCTGTGCTCATGGCCCCAAGTCAACTCCCGCCCGCCGTCGCCGACCATCGGGTATGACCCTGAACCGTCCCTGATCCACCGGCGCGTCCGACGTGCACCCCGTGATCGGGGGATCCCCTGATATCGGCGCCCGAAGCCCCTGATTCCGCCCTGGATCGGGCCTCCGGACGCACGGCTCCCGCCACGGCGTGCCACGATGGCGAGGTGAGTCAGCCCGACGTCCGCGTGAGCCGGCCCTGGACCCCGCCCTGGCGGTCCACGGGCCACGTTCCGCTGCGCCGGATCCGGGAGGGCCGGGTCTTCGGTGGGGTCTGCGCCGGCCTGGCCGCGCACCTGGGCGTCGACGTGCGGTGGATACGGATCGCGTTCGTCGTTCTCACCCTGTTCCTCGGCGCCGGGGTCGCGCTCTACGTCTGGTTCCTGCTCACCGTCCCGACCGGGGACCCGCAGGAGGAGGCCGCACAGGCCCGGCCCACCCGGCTCAGCCGCCTCGTGCCCAGGCTCCGTTCACGCACCGCCGCCCGGCCCATCGGGGACGTGGTGCTCGCCGTCGTCCTCATCGTCGTCGCAGGCTCCCTGCTCGCCACCCGCGCGGACCTCGACGTCGCCTCGACCTGGATCCTTCCGGTCCTCGTCCTGCTCGGTGGCGCCGCGCTCGCGTGGAGCCAGCTCGGCGCCGTCGAGCGGCAGCGCCAGGCGGGGGAGCCGGCCCGCAAGTCCACGGTGGTGCTTCGCGTCGGCGGCGGCCTCGCACTCGCACTGGTCGGCGTCCTGATGCTGGTGGGTCAGGGGCAGACGTTCCCCGAGGTGCTCCGCGGGGCTGTCGCGGGCCTCGCGATCCTGGCCGGGGCCGCCGTCGTACTCGCGCCACTGGGCCTGCGCCTGTGGCGTGAGCTCGTCGCGGAACGCGCCGCGCGGGCACGCGAGGCCGAGCGTGCGGACATCGCCGCCCACCTGCACGACTCCGTGCTGCAGACCCTGTCCCTGATCCGATCACGCGCCGACGACCCGCAGTACGTGCGGCGTCTGGCCCGCGCACAGGAGCGGGAGCTGCGGGACTGGCTCTACTCCGACCGGCCCGAGGTGGGCGACTCGGTCGCGGCCATGGTGCGCCAGGTCGCGGCGGAGGTGGAGGACGCCCGCGGCGTCCCGATCGACGTCGTCACGGCAGGCGACGCCCGGCCCGACGACGGCACCACACCGCTGGCCGCGGCCACCCGCGAAGCCCTCGCCAACGCCGTCGCCCACGGCCGGCCACCGATCTCGCTGTACGTGGAGATCGGCGCCGAGAGCGTGGATGTGTTCGTCCGGGACCGGGGCGACGGCTTCGAGGTGGCAGCCGTGCCCGAGGACCGGCATGGGGTTCGGGACTCGATCCTTGACCGGATGCGCAGGCACGGCGGCAGCGCGACGATCCGAAGTGATTCCACGCGGGGCACCGAGATCCACCTGAGGATGCCCCGCAGCGATGGAGGCGAAGAGACATGACCCTGCGACTGGTACTCGTCGACGATCACCGGATGATCCGGGCTGGTGTTCGGTCCGAGCTCGCCGACGACCTCGAGGTCGTCGGCGAGGCGGACGACGTCCCCTCCGCGATCTCCGTGGTGCACACGCTTCGGCCCGACGTCGTGCTGCTGGACGTGCATCTGCCCGGTGGGCAGGGTGGGGG
>NZ_CACRYJ010000074.1 GCF_902703175.1 Occultella aeris
GGTCTGGGGTCGGGGTTGCGGTACCGGGCCTTCCCGTTGCTGCCGGGGTGGCGGAGGTCGCGACTGAGCTTGGTGATGGTGCCGTTGGGGTCGCGCTGGTAGGTGTGCCCGGTGGGGGTGTGCCAGGTGATCGTGCCGTCCGGGGCACGTTCGTAGGAGAACTCGCCGTGGGTGACCAGGACGTGGTCGCGGCGGCACATCGGGTCGAGATTGTCGTCGCTGGTGGGTCCGATGGGGTAGGGGACGCGGTGGTTCAGCTCGGTCTGCCGTGCGGACGCGCTGCAGCCGGGGGCGATGCAGTCGGGCTCGTTCGCCTTGACCCGGTCGATCATGTTCTGGGGTGGCTGGTAGCGGGTGGTGCCGTAGTCGACGACCTTGTTGGTGAGGGGGTCGGTGACGAGCCGGCTCCAGGTGCCGCCGGCGGCGAGCGCGGTGGCGACGTCGGCCGGGATCGGTCCCAAGCCCTCGACGTTGCCGGGTTCGTCGCCGCCGAGCAGGGTCGACAGGGGCACGTGGACCACGATCTGGGCGCGGTGGCCGCCGAGGATCCCGATCGGCCAGGTCCGTGGTGCGCCCCGGCCGGCGGGCGTGGCCAGGCTCGGATCAGCCACCCCTGACCCGGGGCTACTGCCGGCACCGGTGCCGGTATCGGGGTCAGGGTCGATGGTGGGGTCGGCGGTGGTGCCGATGCCGAATGCAGCGCCCGGTTCAGCCGGTGGCACAGCACCGCCCGCGACAGTGTCTGCGGCAGTGGGCTGTTCGGCGACCGGGGCGGTGTCTGTCTCGGTGGCCTGTTCGGCGACCGGGGCGGTGTCTGTCTCGGTGGGTTGCTCGGCGACCGTGACCGCGTCTGCGCCGGTGGGTTGCTCGGCGATCGTGACGGCGCCCGCACCGATGGGCTGCTCGGTTGCCGCGGTCGCGGCCGCCGCGTCGGCTGGGTCGGTCGTGGGGCTCGGGGCTGTGGGCTGGGTGGGTT
>NZ_CACRYJ010000075.1 GCF_902703175.1 Occultella aeris
GCTGGGCACCGGTCAACGCCTGCGTGATCAGATGGGTCCGCAACGCCGCCTGGCCCAGGAACCGGGACCCGTACCGCTCGGACTCGCTGACCGGATCAGAGGTGGCGATGCCCTGGGTGAGGGCCTCGATCGCGATGAGCTGGTCATCCAAGGACCCGGCCATCAGATCCGCCAGAGACAGATGCATCGCGAGGCGAGCGCCACCCCCGCAGGCGACGGACCACCGGAAGTGGTGGTGGTGTCGTCCATGTGTGCTCACCTCCCCATCGAAGTTCCAGGTCCGAAATGCTGACCGTTTCATACGTGCGTTTGACTGCTTGAGCTCCACTCTAGG
>NZ_CACRYJ010000076.1 GCF_902703175.1 Occultella aeris
TTGGTCCAACACCATGTGCGCGAGGTCCCCGAGGGCTTGGGCGCGGCGTTGGGAGGAGGTGCGGGTCTCGTCGGCGGCGGGTTTGCCCATGATCGCTTCGAGGGCGGTGCGCACGTATTGGCCGAGTTCGAGGGTCAGGAACCCGGCCACGTGGTAGCCGTCCATGGTCCGATCGAGGTTCAAGAACTCACGGCCGGCCGCGGCCCGGTGGGCCTTGTCCATCGCGTCGGGATCGACGATCGCGACGAAGTGATCGACCAGCCTGCGCAGCTCTTCGGGGGAGCGTGTGGCGGCGTTGTCCAGGAGGAACTCCTCGACCGTCTGCACCCGACCAGCAACGCCAGTGCCAGCAGTGCCAGCAGTGCCGGTGCGGTCGGTGGCGTCGGCGGTGGTGCCGGCGGAGCCGTCGGTGGTGCCATTGGCCTCGTCGGCCTCGTACGTCCCGCCGGCGGCGTCAGCACCCTCGGCGTCGCCGCTGTCCCCAGTGACGCCTGTGCCGTCCGTGCCGTCCGGGCCGCCGTTGTCAGTCCCGACGG
>NZ_CACRYJ010000077.1 GCF_902703175.1 Occultella aeris
GAAGATGATCCGGTAGGTCTCGCCGGCGCAGCCGATGATCCGGTCGAGCAGGTCCCGGGGCACGGGCCCGGTGTTGTCGATGAACGTCGCCGGCCCGGCAGCGAGCAGCGCGGCCCAGTCCCGCCCGGCGCCAGGCACGGCAGTTTCGGGCAGGGCGGTGCTGTTGGCACCGGGCGCAGCGGTGCCGTTGGCGCCGGTGGTGGGTTGGCCCAGTGGTCCGACGGCCTG
>NZ_CACRYJ010000078.1 GCF_902703175.1 Occultella aeris
GATGTGGCCGAGGAAGGTCGTGGTCTCGTCGCGTTCGCGGCGGTAGCGCAGCCCGGCCGGGGTGGTCCACTCGAACACGCCGGGTTCGGTCTGCTCGACCTCGAAGTCGCCGTGGGTCTTGAGGTTGTGGTCCCGGCCGCACAGCGGAGACAGGTTGTCCGCCGAGGTCCGCCCACCGGAGGGGTCGCCGGGCTCGTCGGACCCATCCGGGGCATCGACCCAGGGCACGTTGTGATCCAAC
>NZ_CACRYJ010000079.1 GCF_902703175.1 Occultella aeris
CCTTGGATCAGTGGCGAACGGGTGAGTAACACGTGAGTAACCTGCCCCGAACTCCGGGATAACGCTGGGAAACTGGTGCTAATACTGGATATGAGATGCACCTGCATGGGTGTGTTTGGAAAGAATTTTGGTTCGGGATGGACTCGCGGCCTATCAGCTTGTTGGTGGGGTAATGGCCTACCAAGGCGACGACGGGTAGCCGGCCTGAGAGGGTGACCGGCCACACTGGGACTGAGACACGGCCCAGACTCCTACGGGAGGCAGCAGTGGGGAATATT